>CBDCFT010000061.1:0-67963 GCA_965216365.1 Arenicellales bacterium
CTTGGGCGGGTTATATCGATTTCACGCCGGACATGATTCCAGTCATCGCGCCGGCATTAAAAACCAGTGGTTTGGTTTTTGCTGCCGGGATGAGCGGTCACGGTTTCGGTTTGGGGCCGATAGTCGGGCGCCTGGCATCGGAGCTGGCCACAAATGGTCAAGCGTCAATGGATATCAGTGAGTTTTCCATGACACGTTTCGTTGACGGCTCGGTATTGCAACCGCGTAATCTGATTTAGGCATTGTTATCCCCTAGCGCAGTAGTATTTTTATGAGCACAACGCATAAGCTCGATCCGTTACTCGCGCCTGAATCCATTGCATTTGTCGGTGCGTCGCTGCGTCCGAAATCATCCGGCAATGACATGATACGTGGCCCAGTATTTGAAGGATTTCAGGGTGCATTGTATCCGGTTAATCCAAAATACGAACAGATCGAAGGATTGCAATGTTATGCGAGCCTGGATGAGCTACCCGAAACCGTAGAGCATGTCGTACTCGCTGTTTCCAACCAACGGTTAGAAGCGTCATTACAACAGGCTATTGAGCATGGCGCGCGTGCGGTGACCATTTTCGCCAGTTGCTATCTGGAAAATGATTCCACGCCTGATCTAAAACAACGTTTAACAACATTAGCGCACGAGGCGAACATTCCGTTGTGCGGTGGTAACGGCATGGGTTTCGCCAATCCGGTCGCTCGTTTGCAGATCGCCGCTTTCCCGACAGCGCAACATCGCATGCAACCCGGCCACATAGCCTGGATCGCACAGTCGGGTTCGGTGTTCGGTGCACTGACGTATAACGACCCGCGTCTCAAGTTCAATCTTTGCGTGTCCAGCGGCAACGAGATGGTAACCACTTGTGTCGATTATATGGACTGGGCATTGGCGCAATCATCGACGCGGGTCATTGGCATGTTCCTGGAATCTGTGCGTGACCCGGCCGGGTTTCAAAATGCGTTGCAAACCGCCGCACAAAAACACATACCCGTGGTTATTATAAAAACCGGACGTACCGACGCGAGCGTAGCGATGGCATTAACCCACACCGGTGCCGTCGCGGGGCGGGACTCGGCATACAACGCGTTGTTTGATAAGTACGGCGTCATTCGAGTCAGTAATCTCGATGAAATGGCGGCTGTGTTGCTGGCGTTCTCGCAGCCCCGGCGCGCGGCCGCTGGAGGCCTGGTATCTATCCACGATTCCGGTGGCGAATGCGAAATGCTGCTGGATTGCGCAGCCGATATCGATGTGCCGATTGCTGGCATCAGCGATGCGACACGCAATACATTGCGTAAAAACCTCGACCCGGGTCTGGAACCGGTCAATCCTCTGGATGCCTGGGGAACAGGTCGCAATGCATTGACTATATTTGAAAATTGTTTAAACGCTTTGATGCAAGACGAAGATGCCGCGGTCGGTCTTGTCGTTTCTGATTTGCGTGATAGGCACTGGCATCATGAAAACATGGTCGCGGTCGCGCGGGCAGCGCACGAAAAAACGGATAAACCCGTTTTCATTGCAACCAACTATTCAAATCTTTTAGACAATGAAATCTCATTACCTTTAACAAAACATGGCATTCCCGTTATCGACGGAACGCACGAGGCATTGACTGCGGTTAAAGCGTTGATGATGCATCGCGATTTTTTGCAGCGGCCTGACGAATCGCCGGTTTCGGGTCAATCTGAATTTGATTCCAGCAAGTGGCGCAAAAAACTCAGTGAGAACACACAACTCGACGAGCAGCAATCATTGGCCTTGTTAATGGATTACGGCATTTCTGTCGTTGCACATCGTGTCGTGTCTGACAGTAATGCTGCGGTTAGCGCGGTAAAAGAAACCGGTTTCCCCATAGTTATGAAAACCGCTGTAACGGGTATTGGACATAAAACCGATGTCGGTGGCGTAAAACTCAATATTCAAAATGAGCGGGAACTCATCAACGCTTATGCTGAGTTGAATAAGTGTTTTGGCAGCGATGTCATGCTAATGCCGATGTTGAGCGGAGGCGTTGAAATCGGACTCGGTGTCGTAAACGATGCACAGTTTGGGCCGGTGGCCGTGGTGAGTGCAGGCGGTATATTGATTGAATTACTGGATGATCGTGCATTCGCGCTCGCGCCCTGCGGTATTCACACCGTTAATCGCATGTTGGATAAACTTAAAATGTCACACCTGCTGAATGGTGTGCGTGGTGACGCGCCATTGGACAGACGCGCCTTGGTAAATACCATAGTTATGTTGTCCGCTATGACGCATGAGCTGAGAGACTGTCTAGCTGAAATCGATATCAACCCGGTTATAGTGATGCCGGAAGGTTGTTTTGCCGTGGACGCGCTGGTTGTCGGTAAGAATAACGAGAATCACTAAACTGAAACTATGGATTTAAAACTTTCTCAACCCGAAAAAGACTTGCAGAAAAAAGCGCGGGCGTTTTGTGACCAGATTTTGTTGCCACGCGAACTGGAGGTTGAAGAAAATAATGGTTTACCCACCGCATCGCGTCCCGCATTACGCAAGCAAGTCATCGATTGGGGGCTGGCGGCAATCAATCATGCAAAAGAACATGACGGTCAAGGCTTTTCGATATTCGAACAAACGCTAGTGAATGAACAGCTTGGTCGTGCAACCAACGGGTTGTGGACAGCGGTGTGGCAACCGGCGATATGTTTGAAACAGGGTACGGCCAATCAGATTGAGGACTACCTGAAGCCCTGCTGCCGTGGCGAACGGCGTGGTTGTTATGCGATCACGGAACCGGAAGCCGGTTCTGATCCGCGCCGCGTGCAAACCAGTGCAGTGCTGGAGAATGGCAAATACGTTATCAACGGTGAGAAGTGGTTTGTGACATCGTTTAACGCTAGCGATTTTATTATTCTGCATGCCCATATCGATGGCGACGCGGACAAGCCGACGCTGTTTTTAGTCGATCACGATAAGCCGGGTGTTCGTCATATTCGTTCGCCGAATTTTATGCACACTTATACATTCGATCATGCGGAGGTGGCTTTCGAGAACGTGATCGTCGAACCGTCGAGTATTTTGGGTGAAATTGGTCAAGGTTTTGAACTCACCAAAGACTGGTTTGTCGAGACTCGTCTGCAAATAGCGGCCCATTGTATCGGTGCGGCGACCCGCGCAGCAGAAATTGCGAATGAATACGCCGGTCAACGTGTGCAGTTTGGTCATCCGATACGGGAGTTTCAATCCATCGAATTTATGCTCGCGGACATGGCAACCGAGATTATGGCGGCGAAATCACTCCTTTATCGTATCGCTGCAGAAGTTGACGATGGCATGGAACGAAAACTCGTGCATGCCCGCGCCAGCGCCGCTAAATTGCATTGTTCGGAAATGGCTGGGCGTGTTATCGATAAAGCGGTACAAATTCTGGGTGGTCGAGGCTATATGCGGGATAATCCGGTTGAGCGTTTGTATCGCGATATTCGGGTCGATCGGATTTGGGAGGGAACTTCCGAGATCCAACGCGCCATAATCGGTGGGCAAATCAAAAAACGTGGGCTGGATATTTTCACCGGCTGGTAGATTTCGGAAAAAATACAGCTTTTTACTCGTAAACATTGTGAGTTAGTTCACAGCTTCAAAAATCGTTTCCCCGTACCATGAAGCCTCACTAATCGAGAGGTACGGGAAATGCAACGACATAAATTACAGCGCGACACACGCCATTGTGAGGACCCGTATCTTGTGCCAGGTCTGAATCATCCTTGTAACGGCATGTACAGGGACGAGGTCAGTGCAAGCAGGAAATGGTATCCAACGAATGCCGGCGTGAGTATCAATGATCATGCAAAGCGTGATCAAACGAATTCGATGGTGTTCGCTTAACTATTTCCGACATTACTATTCGTCTGTACAAGTGCACATACACGGGGAGAACATTATGAAAAGGACGCAATCGCATACTAAGCAAAAGGGCTTTTTCAGTGTTGGTGTCGGCCTGATACTGTTGGCAGTGTTTGGCGGTATCACCGCAGGAACCGATGGCAAAGTTCGGCCGGAGGATCGAACCGCTACGATAATCGACGTACAACCAACTGTGCAATCCGAAGAACATTTTGCTCAGGTTGATCGTAAATAAATTGTAGTTAAATCAAGTGAGTCAGGACGACGTGTTCTGGCTCACTTGATTTTTTTGATTTGTGACCCTGATGCTACGTTTCACAACAAGACGCAACCAGTTGACAACCGGTAGGGCGAAACATGTTCCGCCGAATGGAATTACCACGAGCTTTGTCCTATGCGACAATGTCACTGCGCACAGCGAAACCCAACCATGGATAGCGCAAAGTGTGGTGGATTCGCATGGCGCAGGGTCGCACGCAATCCTTCCGGGTTGTTGCCCCAACCGCCACCACGAATGACTTTTTCTACCGTTGCCGAGCGATTAACCGGGTCTTGTTCGGGAGACCGTGAGTAATACTCCGGATCAAAACCGTCCTCGACCCACTCCCATACATTGCCCGTCATGTCGCTGACCCCAAATGGCGAATCACCTCGTTTAAAACTGCCAACAGGTGCCGTGTATAAGAAGCTGTCGTGATCATCAGCCGCACAACATACATTGCTGCCGTAAGAAGCGCGTGCCGAATCCGGTATCTCTTTTCCCCAGGCATAAACACGATTATCGTTGCCACGCGCTGCGTATTCCCATTCGGCTTCTGTCGGCAGGCGTTTGCCACGCCATTCGCAGTACGCTTTGGCGTCATTCCAACTGACCTGTACAACAGGATGCGTGTCTAAACCATGAATGGATGAGTCAGGACCGTGCGGGTGTTGCCAGTTCGCATGCTCAACCCGGCGCCACTTGCCATTCCAATGCCAGGCTTTCCTCGATTTTTCCGCGTCGGTTATGTGGCCGGTTGTCGTAACAAAGTAGGAAAATTCCTTGTTGGTCACTTCATATCGATCTACTGAAAAGCCTGAAACACTGACTTTGCGTACAGGTCGTTCGGCAGATTCACCATCATTCGAACCCATGCTGAACGTACCGGCTGGAATCGAGATCATTTCATCGTCATGTTTATGCCACCACTCTTTCCAGGCATCGACATCATAACCAAAACGATTACCGGTTAAATCGGTTAGCGCACCAACAATATCACCCTTCAACCATAGCGGGTCTTGGTCATTACCAAGACGCTCAAGCAACGTTGCAATCGTTTTACTGTCGTTTTGCCTGATGTCACCAGCTGTCGTGATAGTGGCTAGCAAGGGTTCGAAATACTTGTCTGCGTGATTGGTTTCCCGTGTCCATTTCTCGGCGAGCCATTCAACTGGTATTTTCCCATGGCCGTTTAAACTCATGGCCCACAATAAATACCAACGATTGACGTTTTGCACATTAACCCGATGAGCAAATGTCTCCAGCAAGAGTTGTGGGAATTCAGCCACCAGGGATTTTGACAAGGCATCGCCCGCTTGAATCTGCCGGCTTAATGCAAGCGGTGTTAACAGCTGGTCTATTCGATTTCGATAGTCATAAAAATTGTCGTCTGGCGTTTGTAGTGTCTCTTCTAAGGCAGCCGACAAGTTTGAAATGTTTACCGAATCGGATTTTTGCACGGGAAGAGAAGGTTTGTTAGCCAATTTTGGCAAACCAAAAAATCCCTCGGGTCCCCATAAAGCACCATGATCGTCGGGACCGATCGTACCGACATAAACACGCTCACCAACAACAAGAACATCAACCGGTTGCGCATTATCGAAGACCTGCACGATCTTCCAGTTCGTTCCATCATGACTATTCAATAACTTGCCTGATTCCTTTCCGGCCGTGATAGCCCAAAACATATGTTCACTTGCTGCAAACGCTCTAACATTTGTTCCATCGAGCGCGTCGACTTTTTCGGTTGCATCACCGTTAGTTCGCCATACTGCGTGTTTACCCTTGTTCGCGTTTACGGCGTACAACCATTCATTAAAAACAGCAAGTTGCGTCGTTGCGCTGCCGTCAGGCCATGTGGATACGACCTGCGCCGATTCATTCTTCCAAAATAACAATTTTGCGCCGGTCTGACGCCGGCTGGTTAATCCGGCATAAAGGCTATTTTTAAATGCAACCAGACTGGTAATGCGCGAGACTTCTCCCTGCGCTGTGTCATGATCGTAAATAATCTCCCAGCTCAGTCCGCTATCTGTCGAGCGTTGCAAGCCGGCACGCCAGGCCGATGTTGCAGCAAATAACTCACCGTTTAATCGGATCATCGCGTGCGTATGAAAAGCCTGGGTCTTGGCAAAAATATTTTTTGCCCAATCGCGACCATCGGTAACGGAATATTCTGCTCCGCCGGTTGAAAAACGCGAATCTTCGTATGGCCAGTACAATAAGTCGTCATGTACGACTGGATCACCCACGTCCTGACTGAATAAATGTTTTTCGTACCGGGTTGCACCGCTGTCGGGATCATAGCTGTACAGATCGGCGGAGTTATGATTCTTGAATTTAACGCTGTTAACAAACCAAACCCGCCCGTCATAGGCGACGAGTTTCGACACCGCGGGCCAGGGACCGGGCTGGGATAGAACGATTAGCGGTTCTGACGCGAATGTCCGTCCACCCAGAATTAAAAGCACTACAGAAAGTAAAAGTCGCCATGCGCGTTGGTTACACATGACGGTGTTTGATTACACCAGAGCCGCGCTAGTTCCCTCTAGGCACTTAAAACCTCGCGCTCGGTTTGTACGCGCTCACCCTCGGCCAGCACGAACTCCTTAAACGCCTGCGCGGTGGCGGAGAGTTGGCGCCCGCGCCGGTGTGCGATATACCAGTGGCGCAGAATAGGAAACGACTCTACATCGAGTTGAACAATTTTGCCGACGGACAACTCGAGCTCAACGGTGTGCGCTGAAACAATGGCCAGACCGAGTCCGGCTTCGACACTTTGTTTTATGGCCTCGTTACTGGTCATTTCAATACTGCTGGAAGGCTGGATCGCGTTGTCGGCAAAAAAGCGTTCAATGGCGATGCGTGTACCGGAGCCGGGTTCGCGCATAATGACTATTTCATTGTCCAACGCATGCAGTGGGATGCCTTTTTCACCGGCCAGCGGATGATGTGGTGCGGCGATTACGATGAGCGGGTTTTCCATGAACGCTTCGGCGGCGACGTCGAGATCGGCGGGTGGACGGCCCATGAGCACGATATCGGGTTCGTTATCTTCCAGCCGTTGCAATAGCACTTCGCGGTTGACTACATCCAGACTAACGCTGATGTTGGGATGATCCTGGCAGAATTGCGATAATAATTTTGCCGCAAAATAATTCACCGTCGATGCGATGGCGACTTTCAGTCGGCCACCATTAATGCCGCGCAAGGTGTCGATTTCTTTTTCTGTCGCGGACAACTGCGCCATGATTTTTTGTGCATGCTTAAGCAATACCTCACCCGCTTCCGTAACATGGACTTTTTTGCCAAGAATATCGAACAGGGGAATGCCCACGGCCGCCTCCAATTGTTTGATCTGCATGGAAACAGCGGGTTGCGTGAGGTGAAGTTCATCGGCGGCGCGGGTAAAACTCAGATTGCGTGCGACTGCATCGAAAATTTTGAGTTGCCGGATGGTGATATGCATCAGCCGATTATAAGCTTAATACTGATGCGGCGTTCAATGGCTCAGAAGGTATTAAATGCTATTCAGAACCTCTGAATGGAGAATGAACGCCGGGTTGTTAAACAGCGGCCTTATGATTCGTAGCGCCGGTAATGGAGGTTTTTGAGGGAGGCGCCTTTCGGCGCCGGGCTGAGCGAACTCCAGCTATGCAAATGCAAAGTGGCCAAGTAGGGGTTGGATATCTTCGATTTCCCGTGCCTGGAGATAAAACTCGTCGCGTGCCTTCACTTGAATCTGCCCCGTGTCATCTTTGACCAGGTCAAATTCCTGAACAGGCAGACCGTTGATATCTTGAAGTTTCTCCTGCAGGGTATCCGCACCCGCCTGGGCGGCCGGTCCGGTGTTGAGCATTGATAACTGCCCATAGCTGAGACCGACGACTTTTCGTCCCTGTGTGGTCATAATTTGAAAAAGTTTGGTATCCATATCTTTGCGTCTTGTATTTGAAGTCTTATATCATTTTTTCACAAGTTTGCTTAACAAATTATGAACTTCGTCACAAATTTTCACAATTAACAATAGATTGCAATTTAGAATAGATTTTTCAGTGATACGGTTCAGCATATTATGAATTTAAAAACTACCATGCTGCTGGCGTTGGTCTCAAGCTTGATGTCAACGACGTCGGTTTTAGCCAACACTGTTGAACTCAGTGGTGAAATAAAGCAAGGTGCGTTGATACGTGGTCTGACAACGCCCGGCGCGACCGTATTGCATGATGGTGAGCTGGTAAGAGTATCCCCGGCCGGTGTGTTTTTAATCGGCTTTCATCGTGACGCAGCGGCGGATTCGGTTTTGCAGGTTCGATTTCCCGATGACACTGAGAAAAAACTATCGCTTGCAGTAGCGACACGACAATACAAAATTGAGCGAATCGACGGACTTGCTCCTAAGAAAGTGACGCCGCCAGAAGAAGTATTGGATCGGATAGCCCGGGAAGTCGCCCTGGTCAAGCAAGCACGCGAGCATAATGATGCGCGCACGGACTTTTTAACCGGATTCAAATGGCCGTTGATTGGTCGAATCAGCGGCGTGTACGGCAGCCAGCGTGTGCTCAACGGCGAACCCAAACGGCCACATTTTGGCATTGATATCGCCGCACCGGCCGGTTCACCGGTCACCGCCCCCGCGGATGGATTGGTTACCCTGGCCCATCCCGATATGTATTATTCCGGCGCGACCCTGATTATTGACCACGGTCATGGGTTATCATCGGCCTTTCTGCATTTAAAGCGTACCGCTGTTAAACAGGGTGAGCGTGTGCGGCAGGGACAGAAAATCGCCGAGGTGGGTTCCAGTGGCCGCAGCACCGGCCCGCATCTCGATTGGCGTATTAACCTGTTCGAAAAGCGTCTGGACCCGGCTTTGGTGGCCGGACCAATGTCGGCACAATGATTGCAGATGTTGTCATGTGGGCGGTGCCTCGCCGCGATAAATATACGAATTGAATAAACTTTTGAATTAACGAGAACGACTGCAACTTATGCAAGGCATTAGTAGAGGATTAATTGTCGGCATCGTCGCCATGGCCCTCGTCGTCACGGTGTCCAACGTTCTGGTGTCTTACGCCATCAACGACTGGCTCACCTGGGCGGCCTTCACTTATCCATTTGCATTTCTGGTGACGGATTTAACCAATCGAAAACTCGGCGTGGAGCCGGCACGCACAGTTGTCTACGTGGGGTTTGCTTTGGCTGTTTTATTTTCGGTTTATTTTGCCGGATGGCGTATCGCGGTCGCTTCAGGAAGCGCATTTCTGATTGCTCAGTTATTGGACGTGCAAATGTTTGACCGCTTGCGCAAAGGCGTTTGGTGGCGTGCGCCGCTGGTATCGTCGTCCATTGCGTCGGCTGTGGACACGATTTTATTTTTCAGCATCGCCTTCGTTGGTACCGGCGTGCCGTGGGTGACGCTGGCAGCGGGTGATTATCTGATCAAACTGGCGATGGCATTGACCATGCTTATTCCGTTCCGGGTTTTGTTATCCTTGACCCGCCCGGCGCAATCTCCGGTAGCGAGTTAAACTTCAAAAAAGAGACGAAAGATATGGCAACACATGCAGCAGAAATTTTGCAACCGGCACCCTTTGGCACGGTGTTCGCGGAAAAGATGGTGGTAAATCAGTTCGGTGAAAACGGCTGGGGCACATATTCATTAGAGAAAACCGCGCCGTTTTCGTTGCATCCGGGAGCGCATGTTTTTCACTATGCCAGTACCTGTTTTGAGGGTTTAAAAGCCTACCGGCGCGATGACGGTGGCGTGCATATCTTTCGACTGGATTCCCACGTTGCGCGCATGCGGCAAAGTGCACGTTTGCTGCAATTACCTGAACCGGATGACGCGATGTTGCGCGATATGATTCTCGAAGGCGTGCGTGCCAGCCGCAGTAAAATTCCGGCTTATCCGGGTGCTTTGTACATTCGCCCGACATTGATTGGCACTCAGGTGAATATCGGAGCCGCTGCGACGGCAACGACGGAAGCAACATTATTTATCTTACTCTCACCGGTCGGTGATTATTTTCAAGGCGGGCAGCGGCCTTTACGCATCCTGGTGGAAGACCAGGCCATGCGCTCGACGCCCGATTTCGGCATGGCCAAAACCGGTGGCAACTATGCGGCGGCGTTACGGCGCATTACCCAGGCGAAAAACGAATACAGTGCCGACCAGGTGTTGTTCTGCCCGGGCGGCGATGTACAGGAAACCGGTGCGGCGAATTTTTTATTATTGAATGACAACGAAATTCTGACCAAGCAACTGGACAGCTCGTTTCTTCATGGTGTAACGCGCGACTCGGCGTTAACCATTGCGCCCGAACTGGGGTACAAAGTCAGTGAGCGGAATTTCAAAGTCGATGAAATGCTCGATTGGGTAAAAACCGGTGAGGCAGCGCTGTCCGGTACGGCCGCCGTGTTAGCAGGCATCGGTACCTTGATTTATAAGGATCGCGAGTACAAAGTGGGTGACGGTGGTATTGGTGCCAACACCGAAAAGCTACGACAGGTGCTCACCAGACTCCAAAGTGGCGAGTCGGACGATACGCATGGTTGGTTAACCGACGTCTAGAAATATCAAAGCTTATATTTTTTCGAAATAGCTTTTGCCCGCTTGGTGGGTGCGGGGTGTGATGCCAGCAAACTGCTGGAGTCGCCGAGTTCCGCCAGCTTTTTCAAGGCAGACACCGCATTCGCCGGATCGTAACCGTGTTTTTTCATGAATTCGACACCGTAGCCATCGGAGGCGGATTCTTCTTTACGCGAATAACTGGCATTGACCATGGATTCAGCGATGCCACCGAGTTCAGATGCGGCGATAGAGCCTAAGTCGCCACCGGCGGCGGCGACGCTTTTGCGCGCGGCGCTGGTCGCATAAGCAGCTTTCATTTTCTTTTTGCTGTGTTCCAGTTTGACGTGACCAATCTCATGGCCTATGACAAACAACAATTCTTCATCGTTCATCTTATCCATAAGACCGGAGAAGAATCGAATGCTGCCATCGGCAGTCGCAAACGCATTAATTTCATCAACCAGATACACTTTGAAGTTAAGATCCAGATCATCTTCGCCCATGTGTTTGTTGGTGAGACTTGCTAACCGTTTTGCGTATTTATTGTCCGCCGGTGCTACTTTGTTTTGACTATCGTATTGTTTAATCGCCCTAAGGCTCAGTGCCCTGGCATCCTCATTACTCAGAGTGACTGCCTTAAACGCATCTACGGCACCACCGATGGAGATGTTGTTTAAATCGAAGGCAGTGGCCAGGTTGGTGCAGAATAGAATGAGCCCAGCAACAAATATTTTTTTCACTTTTCCGCTCCTTCTATTGGTTTGATTCATAGAATTCTTTGACATGGTTCGATACGTGCCTGATAGCCTTGCAAAAGTATTGCATGGTTGATTCTATATAACCGGCTAGGTCTTAGATGTGCGCTAGTTCACACGAACTGAGTGATAAAATTTACAGTTGGTTGATTGCCATGGGACGGAACTGTGCGCACATCCTCGAATAACTTTGATCGGGTCGAAAATGTACGAGGCAAATCTATAGGATTAAGTTAAAGGTCTCGTATTCCGAGACCTCTAACGATCAAAAGAATAATCTTGTATTAGTATCCGTTTGATCCCAGTGACCAAAACCTAGTTAATAACGCCTCCGGTAGTTGTTGGCGCGGGTGTTGTCGTGGGGGCAGCGGTCGTAGTGGGTGCGGCCGTAGTTGCTGGTGCCGAGGTGGTCGTTACAACTGTAGTTGTTTGTGCATGCGCTGGAAGTACAACGCTATCCACGATAGGCTTAGTCCACTTGTGGGGTAATGCCTTGGTAACTGCAACAGTTGCCCCACCAGTTAGCAAAATGGTTTTTAGCGTTTTTCGCCGCTGGCTGGATTTATTTGAATAGTTCTCTTTTTTCACCATGTCATAGTCTCCCGCTGTTCAAATATTTGGCGCGAGTGTCACACAATGCCAATCAAATGTAAATGTCATCACAGTAAGAACAATTATCCTCCAAAAGCAAAATTGTGTCATACATTTAGAGCGAATATTAGTACAAGAGATTCCATTCCCGGATTGGAATTCGTTTCAACATAATCCGTGCTAAGACTTTAATCCAATAAGTTAAATGGTATGGGTGAATATAAAGTATTTATTGACCATTGAAGCACTCAGATAAAGAAACAAGATGACAGGAGATAGCCAAGCGCGGTCATTGCAAGAATTTTCCGTTGTAAAATCACGCAGTGGTAATGTCCACCGCACAAGTGTTTATACAGGCTACAATGGTAATGTTAACAATTGTAAAATTATTATTTACGCTGTTCAGAAAATTGAAATTGTGAGGTGGTGCTCACGCGCGTGAAGTTGCAATCACGTATCGTGATTGAATAATATAATGCGACAATCGCCCGCGGAAAAGACGGTACGCCAGGGAAGGGGGGATATGATTGGATCCTGACGCACCGTCTGTTGTTGACACTAACTTCCACCCAATCTCAAAATTGGGTATTCTCACTGAGGACAATTGGGGTCGTTGTCCTACAGTGTGCAGCAGTATAAGGCTGCAAGAGTTCAGGCTACAACATTCACTCATGCAGGATGTTCCTGCAAAAACGCTGTAATGAACTGGGACCACTTACACACGTTTCATATTCTGTCAGAACGCGGATCGTTGACATCCGCGGCGAAAGAATTGGGAATTGATCTAACCACCGTTTCGCGCCGTATAGCAGCTTTAGAAGGCTCGCTAAATATAAAGGTAATAAGAAAAGAAAAGGGCCAGTTGGTACCGACGCGGGCAAGCACCGATGTCTTGAACCGTATTAGTCGAATGGCAGGCGAAGACCGCCAGCTGACGAATACACGCAGTGGGAAAAGGCAGGGTCGACGACCGGGGAGAAAAACTCTAATCTGTCAGACACCGTCCGTATTACATCGATTGAATCGCTTATTGTGGATTGCCTCGTGCCGGAACTGGCCTCGCTGTACAAGAATTACCCGAAAATCCATTTAGAACTTTTCGATTGTGAAGAAAACGTTAGTTTTAGCAGAAAAAATACCGACATTGCGATTCGGATCGCAAAACCAAAGAAACAACAACACATTGTGAGCAAGCGCTTAACTCGCATAGGTTTTGCTTTGTATGGCTCAAAGCGGCATATCAAAATGAACAAGCAGCTCCAAAATCAACAGGATTGCTTTCTCGCTTACAGTGATGAGTATAGTCACTTACCCGAAATGCGTTGGATCTCCCAGTATGCAAACGGTAAAAAACTCCACAAAAATTATGTCGTCTAATGCGTCGGTCCTTTACGATTCCATTCGACGTGGTGTAGGTATCGGGATATTACCTTGTTATCGAGGGGATTCTGATCGATCCCTCATTCGTATGACGGGAAGTAAACCCGTTGTTACGCGTGAGGCTTGGTTAATGGTTCACAAAGAGATATCAACCACTAGACTGATTCGTAGCTGTGTCGACTGGCTAGAAAATCTATTTTTTCGAAAACAGGAACAGATTTCCCGAATTCGAGAACAAAAGCCTTGATACTAAAATACTAACAAATCGATGTTGTAAATCATTAGGTGATAATACCTCTAAGCAATGACTGCTCTTGTTCAAACAATTCTTGAACCCATCCAACAATGGTTCGGATTGCGGGATTGGAATGATAATTTGCAGGTGCTAGCAACCACGCCTCACGATTGACGATGGGTGTAGGGCCACTAATACGGATAAGGGAAGGATCGGGATCACCACGATAACACGGTAATGCGCCGACTCCCAGTCCGACTTTGATTGCCATTTTCAATACACCCGCGTCGTTTGATTTAAGTGCTGGTTCCTTCTTCTGCATTTTTTTCTGCATCCATTGTGCTTCTGGCAACTTCGCATATTCATCCTCGTAGGTAACCCAATCCGTTTTTTTGTTACTGAACTGAGTCCAATCATTGTCTAGATGACTCGCGACGTACACTGAAAATCCAGTGTCGGCTAGTTTTTTGGTAACAATGTTTAACAAATTGGGTTTAGCAAAACGGATGGCAATGTCGGTTTCTCTTTTGTTCAAACTTAAATTCAGGTCAGTGCTAACAAACTGAATATTTAGGTTAGGGAAACGCTCTCGCAGTGGTGGTAGTTTTGGTACCAAGCAATCCATGACCAATGATTCCACAGCAGTAATTCGTACGTTTCCTGATATTTGATCGTCATGTACATTGGATAGATGGTCGAGTGACTGCGCTAGCTCAGCCATAGCCTTAGCTTTTTCATACAGACTGTGGCCAATATCAGTTGGGATGTAACGTCCCTCTTCTCTCGTAAAGAGACGGGCGCCAAGTTCTTTTTCGAGGGAAGTCAGGCGTCGGGATACAGTGGTTGGATCAATGGACAATTCTCTAGCGGCTTGGGCTAGAGTGCCTAGGCGAAAAAGAATATACAGTGTTTGAATATGGTCCCAGTTCATCGCTGCAATTACGCAGACACAAAATGCAATAATGTTGTTATGTTTGTATTTCTGCAGCATATATAATTTTTTTTGTATTTTAAAGTGTTCACATGTTTCACTGTGTTAACACTTTTGTATACGGTGTCTACAATTTCTTAAGGGTACGATACGCGAACACAGCGATATTTGTGTGATGTTTCAACTGTAGTTCTGACTGCGTTGTGGTTAAAAATAAGATTTTAAGAACAGTAAGTTGTTGAGTTTTTGTGTGTAAAAGATCAGACATGGGGGTGTCATGATGGAAACGGCTTAACTTGCCGTTGTAGAAACCAAGTTCGACACGTTTAAGAGTCCAACCACGTTTAGGCGTTAGTGGTTGTGAATAAATATTTGTCGTCCTTGTGTCTGTCTAGTTGCAAACAGGACGCTAGTAAATTTTGTGGAGACTACATGATGTTAGGAATCAGAAAGCTGTTTAGGGGCCGAGCACCCGACTGTCGACTAGGATTGTACGTGCTGTGTTGTATATTTGTTTTTCCATTGAAGGCAGAAGAACTACCGCCACCGCAAGATAGACTTGTTCTGATGGTGAGTGGAAACATTGGTCATACCACCAACGGTCAGTCCGCATTGTTTGATCGTACACAGTTGGAAAATATCGGAATGCGCAATTTGCGTACCACAACTCCGTGGACAGACGGTGAAATTAATTTTGAAGGGGTCTTACTAAGCGATCTTTTGGACGTTGTGGCGTCGCGTGGTGAGCAGCTACACGCCGCTGCTTTAAATGACTATAGCGTTACTATTCCTGTTGGCGATGCAAAAGATTGTAATGTACTTATTGCCCTTAAAGCGGACGGAGAGTATTTGAGCTTACGCAATCGGGGGCCGTTGTGGGTCATTTATCCTTGGGTCGATAAATCAGAGTTGGATAAAAGTACACTGCGTGAACGATCCATTTGGCACTTACATTCAATTATCGTTGAATAAACACGTTAAATGCGCCTTACTCTACTTGGACTCTGGGTTCTATTGATAGTACTGGTCGTCGCCAGCGTTTCGGGGCTAATCGCAGTTCGGAGCATGAGCATATCGGCCAGCGCCGAGATACCCTTAGATGCTTCCTGGCATGCCGGAGCGTTAGTCGGGGAGACAGCGAAACTGCTCTCTGAAGTGGGAATCATCAAACACGATATTGAACATGGTCACCCAGCAGAGCAAGATAGCTTATCGTTTCGATTCGGTCTTATACACTCCCGCATTTTGACGTTGTCCGCTGGGGAGATATACGGGTTTGTCAGCACGGGGAACGATATTACGTCTCAGATTGCGTCGATTAACGAACAATTGCAAGAAATCGAAAAGTTCGTTGATTCTAGCGCTTTGTCGCTCAACGAATATGAACTACTGCATCAGTTAGTAAGCGTTCTTGATACACAAAGCAGGCAACTGTATTTAGCCGTCTCTCGATTCAGCCAACATGCCAGCAATGCGGTTGGTCAACAAATCAGGCAACAAAGTCAAGTTTCACTCATTTCGTTTCTTGGAACCATAGTGGTGGGATCAGCCTTGTTTTCACTGTCTCTTCTCGAATACCGCCGACGTAACCAGGTGACGCAGGAGCTATCCAAATTGGAGACCAATTACAGAACCTTGTTTGAAACAAGCGACTTGTTCATTTGCACGCTTGGCGCGGATGGCTATATCACAGATGCAAATGAAGCGTGCCGCCGTATTACAGGTTATAGCAAGGATAAGATCTTGGCTACGCATATTCGAGAGATCGGCACACCCAGGGATGTTGACCGGTACAAAACACTGATGAATAAAATCATATCTGGCGAACTTCACGGCGCGAACTTCGAGTGGAAATACACTACCAAAGACGGCCAAACAAAATATGGTGATGTCTCCACGACAGGTATTTACAATATAGATGGTTCTTACCAAGGCAGTATCTCGGTGATTAAGGACATCACAGACAAACTCAAAGCGGAACGGGCTCTGCAACAAAGGGAATTCCAAAACCGAAAATTTAATTCTGCTTACTATTCGTTAATAACTCATCACCATATATTCCATACGTCACCGGACAAGTCATTTCAGTCGATAATCTCGGCAGTATTAGAGGCTTTGGATTTGACACTTTGTTCAATTTGGTTTCGTGAAAAAGACAGTGGGTGCCTTAAGTGTCAAGCATCTAGTTTAAATGTCGGAAATCCGCCAGCCGTTGATCAATCAATGAGCAATAAGTTAATCGAGCAACTTGAGAAGGAAAAAACGATAATCCTTGACGTTGCGAGCTGTGCCCGCACGATAATGCCGGTATTATTTGGAGTTGCAAATGGAAATGCGTTGCTCGTGAGTATTCACGCTGAGGATCGACTTACCGGTTTTATCATTGCAATAAAGAAAGGCGACAACAACGAATGGGGGTTCGATGAGCAAAACTTTATGAATGTCATGACCACGCTGGCTGGTACGGTTGTTGAAACGGATACTCGGCGTTCTAGTCAAGCAGAACTAAAACTGCATAAGGACAAACTGGAAGAAATAGTGGAAACAAGAACCAGCGAACTAGTTAAGACAAACGCACAGCTTAGTGAAACACTGTCTACCCTAGAGAAAACGAATTCACAACTTGTTCAATCGGAAAAACTCGCTTCTCTTGGATCCTTAGTTGCGGGGGTTGCACATGAGATTAATACACCTTTAGGTAATAGCATCACTGTGGCCACCACGTTAGAAGACAAAACCAAGGAATTTAAAGATGAATTAAAAACCGATGCTGTGAGGCGTAACACGCTGGAAGATTACGTTAACGATGTCAATACTGCATCCAATTTGCTTTCACGTAATTTATTTCAGGCCGCCCGTATGGTGGCTAGTTTTAAGCGTATTGCCGTTGACCAAACGAGTTCAATACGTCGTCAATTTAATTGTAAAGAGTTAACTGAAGAGGTGTTAATGACGCTGAGTCCGACTATCAGCAAGACAAAAATTCGCTGTGAAATCGATATTCCTGAATCTATAGAGCTTGATAGTTATCCTGGTGACTATGGTCAAGTGGTTTCAAATTTAGTACTCAATGCGGTTACACATGCCTTCGAACAAGAGGACCAGTCCGGATTAATACGTATAGAAGCCAACATGGAGTGCGACTATGCAGTTTTCAGAATATCCGACAATGGTAAAGGAATCCCTGAGGATTATCTAAAAAAAATATTCGATCCGTTTTTCACGACCAAAATGGGGTCAGGTGGGAGCGGCCTGGGACTCAATATCGCCCACAGCATTGTGAATGGGGTGTTAGGTGGAAGCATTACCGCGGATAGTGAAATGGGGAAAGGTACTGTATTTACCATTGTCCTGCCTCAAAGTGCACCCATGAAAAAACAAGCGAGCAAATAATACTATGGTTACAACAGATTCTATTCAAATTATCGATACGCCAGATTCACCTTCCCTAAGCCATGAAGAACATGCTTGGAAACTGTTAGTGGTTGACGATGAAGAAGAAGTGCATTTGTCCACACAGTTTGCGTTACGGAAGGTGAAAATCCTGGGTTCGCCGGTTGAGATTATCGGGGCATATTCAAAAAAAGAAGCGAGAAAGCTACTGAGTTCTACACCAGATATAGCCGTCATATTGCTCGACGTTGTCATGGAAAATGAGAGTGCTGGTTTGGAACTGGTGAGTGTTATACGTGAAGAGTTGGGGCTTAACAACGTAAGAATAATTCTGCGGACCGGTCAACCGGGGTACGCACCCGAACTTAAAGTCCTGCAGGAATACGATATTAATGATTACCGTACAAAGGAAGAATTAACAAGAACACGGTTAATCAGCATATTAACGTCTGCGGTGCGTGCTTATCAAAATTTGAAACGTGTCCAGCAAATGGAACGATTGACCAGTGTGGCTAGATTAGCGGCGGGCATTACTCACGAAATCAAAAACCCACTTGCTATTATATTAATGGGCGCCGACTATCTGGAAGAGAGACTGAACAGGGGCGATCCAATCGATGCAGGCGTGATTAGGGAGATTCGTAATGCCGTATCTCGTGCCAGTTCTATTGTGTCGAATGTATTGGACTTATCGAATGCAACAGAAATTGGACGAGAGCCTAGTGACATACAGAAGCTGATCGACATTGCAGTAAATCAGGTCAATTATCTAATCGAAGCTAACGAGGTGATCCTTGAGACTAATTGCGGTAATGATGTTCCTAAGATTCTCATTGATAGAGAAAAAATGGAGCAAGTATTCGTCAACATCATCACGAATGCATGTGAGGCTATGGCGGAAGGCGGCAAACTCGTCATTACCGTGCGGGTTGAAGTGCCCGATGAAAACCATCGAATTAGAAAGCAGTTTCCCGGTTCGGAATCGTTTTACCCACCTGGCGAAAAAGTGGTGCTTATTATTTTTAAAGATTCCGGCCCCGGTATTCCAAACAATATGCATTCGAATGTCTTCGAGCCGTTTGTTACCACGAACAGACGCATCGGTGGGACCGGCTTGGGTTTGTCCATTGTCAGAAATATTGTGGAACTGCATGAGGGCAAAATGGAAATTGTTAGTCCTCCTGAGGGGGGCACTGAGGTATTGATTGCACTAGGTATTGACGACTAAACGAAAGAAACTCTGATGACAAAGACGAAAGTATTAATTGTGGATGACGAAGAAGGATTTTGCTGGATGATAAAAAAATGATTGGAAGAGACGGGCAAATACGATGTATGCACCGAATCTTTCAGTTCACGTACCGTGAGCATGGCAAAGGAAGTCAAACCGGATGCGATTATTTTGGATTTTATGATGCCTGATATGGACGGCGATGAAGTAGTCGAGACTAAAAGAAGATGAAAGTACGGAATCGATTCCGGTCATTTTCCTGACCGCGATTGCAATGAAAGACGGTAAAGAAGATTCACGGGTTGTAACTACTGACAGTAACATTGTACCGGCGAAACCTGTGTCGTCGGCACAACTAATGGACACAATCGACGAGGTGATAGTAAGAGGAAGGTAAATAGACTATCCCCACCGATGATAGGTTTACTATATAATGGGGGTGTTACTCTGTCCCAAGAAGGCGGGGAATTCAAACCTTAGAGATAAATATGGCCCAACTCACCCCAGGCAACGCTGTGCCCGAACTAAAGGTGAAAACTTTAGATGGATCCGTTTGGAATCTATCAGAGCAGACACCTGAGCATTTTACGATTGTTGTCTTTTATAGAGGACTGCATTGCCCGATATGCGCTAGCTATTTACCTGACATAGAAAGCCGTGTTCGTGTATTTCGGGAACTCGGTGTTGAAATCATCGCTGTCAGTAGTGACGGTGAAGCACGGGCTAGAGGTATTAAAAAGGAGCTTGGTCTCGACGAATTGACGATAGGCTATGGCTTGAGTATAGAAACGGCTAGAGACTGGGGGCTATACGTGTCTCAGGGAATTGGTAAAAGTTCAAAAGGAATTGAAGAACCTAATCTTTTTATTGAGCCGGGAATTTTTATTATCCGACCCGATCAAATCTTATACTCCTGTATGGTTCAGAGCATGCCATTTGCAAGACCACAGTTTTCGGAAACCCTCGATGCAGTTCAGTTTATTATTCTCAACCGCTATCCGGCACGTGGTGAAGCATAATAACGAGCCGATGAATCTTGGTAATGGTTCGGTAAACGGGGATTACAATTAAACCAAATACTCATTGAACTCTCCCCTACGGGAGCAAGATTGGTATCTGCTCGTGCTCCCGAAGAACCCTGCTCGACGGGTCCAATTTACAATTGTTTACAATCCAGCTCATTATGCCGGATTGTAATACACTGTTAATTCCGGTATAACTAATCGTGCCCTCTTTTGGAGGGGGCGACTTACATAGAGTGCTTTGGTCTGTATGGGTCATTGCGCTTTTGGGGGGTCTAATTAGCTGTTGCCTTACTTTGGGGGTCGGTCAACACTATTTGATTTCGGAAACACGGGGTAAGTTGCGTAGTAGAGCTGCGCAACGGAACTGATTCACTTCCGTATGACACGCGGAACTGAATTGGCATTGGGGTAACTCTAAAAGTTTAGCCTTCACGTTGCGCGTAACTGGTTTTGATTTGTCAGAACGACAAATCTATTTTCGCATTTGTGGGGGTACATATGTGTACATGTAATTCTAGAGTTGGAAGGGGGTTATTTTCTTCTCTTTTCCTTACGTTTTTGATGTTTGGGGGGACGATCCAAGCGCAAGAAGTCGCAAATCCTGATTTAGTTCAATCTTGTGGATTGGATATTGCCCTTGTTCTCGATGAATCAGGTTCTATTCAGGACCAAAACGCGATCAATGCCGTTAGGCAAGCCTCGAAGTCTTTCGTTGGAGCGTTGAGTGGCACCGGTTCCAGCGTGTCTATTGTCGAATTTAATACGCGTGCAAGAACGGTACTTCCGTTAACTGAAGTCACGGACAGTTCCATGCAATCTTTTTACGATTACATTGATGCGACTTCGGGTAATCCAGACACGGGATACGATCCCTCGGTTTATACCAACATGGAACGTGGTACAAACTGGGAAGACGCATTTCGTACAACAGCTAGTAACCAATCCACACCATTACTGGTTTTTGTAACTGATGGTGATCCAACATTCTGGTTGGTGGATCCAGACAACACGGCAATAGGCGGTGTTGGTTATGACACAGGGAATAACAATGCGGTATCGGCGAATCAGGCCACACCGGTAGCAAACGCTATTAAACAAAACGGTACGCACATCTTGATGATAGGTGTGGGTCCGGGACTTTCCGGCGCCGTACAACAAGGTCGGTTGATGCAAGTATCGGGACCGGACCTGGTTACGGATTTAGCGAATTTTGACCTAGCTACGACGGATGTTATGGTTGTTTCGGATTTTGCGTCTTCGTTATCGGCCATTCTTCGGCAGATCGTTGTATCGCTTTGTGCACCGTCCGTTACTTTTCAGAAGTTGGCCAAAGATATTGGTGAAAGCGTTTATTCCGTTGAAAGTGGTTGGACCTTCTCGAGTACTGTCCAAACCAGTAACGGTACCCCAGTTGAATGGATTACACCGAACGCGGGCAACACGGCCGCCGAACAATCCGGCCAGACCGATGAAAATGGTGAAATCACTTTTCATTGGGTAGCGGACAGCGATGTTGCCTTTACCTGGGACGAAGATTTACAAGGCTTTTCCTTTGTGGATGCACAATGTTCGAAACGGACATTCGAAAGCGACGGTGGTCACGTGGATTCAACATTCGCCACCATCCCACTGGAAACTTTCGTCGTATCCGACAGTGACTACATCTCTTGTGTGGTGAAGAACGAACGAGACATTGTTGTCAACACTTGTGACGACGGAAAACCCGCCGGACTTGTGTTTCGTTACGACGGCTCAGGTGCTGAAGATGACACTAATTCGCAACTCACCAGTGAGCTAATTGTAGAAGGTGATCCGATGTCAATGGACCCGGTGTTTATTGAAGCCTTCGATCACAAAGGCGTTGTATTGTTTTCCGGACAAGTTGGATTAAATGACACGTTTCAAGTTTCGGGAACAAAACGGCTGATTCCGCCACGCATGCGTTTCTTGGTGTATGACGTGCAAGGTGGCAGCTTGCTGCAAACGGTACAGTTTCACACCTCATGTTCGCAACCTTTGAATACGGGTGATTCCTTTGGTTCCATCGTACTAGTGGGTGAAACCCAGGTGTCTACTGGCGGCAACCCCGGCAAACCAAATAATCCCGATGGAGACAAACCGGAAAAACCGGGTAAATCAAAGAGTAAGAAGTTGGGCAAAGGAAAGGCAAAAAAGTCCTAGCCTAAGTAACTTTACACGGAATTAGCAGCTAATTACGGTGTAAGGGAACTGGTTCCAAAGGACTGGACCGCAAACGGGTGGGGATCGGGCAGCGGATGCACGGTTCCCACCTTTTTTTGCAGCCAGGGTCCTAAGACAGGGGAGCATGTATCCGAGGGATCCAAATAATTGGTGTTGAAAATGACGTTTTGGTCTACGACGCACCAAGTTGAAGGTGGCGATGACAACTTACAAGGATTATTTGAGTTAAAGTTTTCAATGATAAGACAGCATTTTAATACTTGCTCCTGCCGCCAACTAAGAAAATGCGAAGCGACTCAAAGCATTCAGTAATGAGACGATGCAACGCACAAATCGCCAAAACCACTAAGTACGAAGTTTGTATAACAGATTTGCCACCGTGTTTTAACGTGCGGTTCACTTCCCTAAATTCACCCATGGTGACACTTCTTGTGAACTATCGCACAACTATTGTGTGATGCAGTTCACAGTTTTTCCCCTCGTATCTTATTAAATTAAAACAATATTTTGGCAAGAGCAACGATAGGGGCGTTGTTAAGGGAACAGTAGTTTAGGACTATGGGGAGTTTCTAAACTCGAGTTTTACAAGGAGATATTGAAAACCCCCATCTAGGGACAGGTGGGGGTTTTTATCCATCTCGAGGTCACTGAACCTCGGACATGCTTTCAGGGCATGCCATGATCAAAAACACGTTGCCACGCGGTGGCGGCGGTCGATGAGGCCATTGATGTAAAAATACGGCTCGTCAATTCCCGTACGAGTATTCAAAAACAGAGGGTGGTGGTGAACAACCATTACGCTATTGTTGGGATAGTGGAGCGATTTGCTCACCGGCAACGCATATCAACGCAAACCGTAGACGTCCACGTTACACTGCTTGGACTATGTTCATCGTCTAAGCCCGATTGTGTGAATTCGTGATTGCTATCGAGCACCAGTCGATGGCACACTGTACTGTAACGCTATTGCGTTGATCTTTTGATTATCAACTTAGGGGAGACACAAAGGGTGAGAAAACAAAAAAAATCGAGTAATGCACGCAGAAAATTACTTAAACTGGCTTCGTACGGTACACTGGGTGCCACTGCAGTCCCGGCAACATGGGTAAAGCCGATCATTGACGTGGTGGTTCTACCGGCACATGCACAAACCACGGGACCCGTTGATCCAACTAACCCGACTAATCCAACTAATCCAACTAATCCAACGACCCCACTACCGACGACACCGGCACCGAATCAGTGCACTGTCTCGACCATACCGGCCGCATCAATTGGTGTATGCCCGACGTCGCCCAACATTCAGGCAGCGTGTACAGTCGATTTAAATATTTCCGGTTGCGAGCCATTTGCATCGGTCAACGGACAATGGATTTGCAATGGATCCAACGTAGGCGCCTATGGAAGTTTCACGCTCGATGCGAATGGTGGGTTATCCGTGACGCGACCGTATCCGGGTGTGCATGGTGGACGTTGTTGTGAATTGGTGATTGATATCAATGGTCAGGTTTTTCGTGATCTGTTTTTTGTGGCAGAGGGTGGTAGTTGCCAAATATAGCATCGGTGTGTGCTTCGAACGTGTAATTTGCACTATTCGTTGGCGTTATTTGACGCAATGATCTGCAAGCCGTCAATCGAACGGAGCGCATGCCCCAACACTATCTCCAAAAATACTTGGATCAGAGAACCGATACGTGACGGTAGCGTCAGAACCACTTAAATCGACAGGAAAGGCGAGCAATTCAGCGAACGAGTTAAACGTCAGGGAATAGGCGATTGACGCGGACCCATTCACCATATTGGTCATACCCGTAGTTAACGTGAAATTCCCCGGATACGTGATTGCCCAATCAAGGGAAGTATTTATAGCAGACCCGTCGGAAGCCGTCGCACTGGCACTGCTGGTAATATTCAATATAAAAGTCTGTTCACCATTGACTACTGGGCCTAAGTCAAGCACGTCACTTTTAAAATCGCAATTTAGCGTGTAGATAACAGGAGTAGCAGTCGTTGGTGGTGGTTGTGTGGGCTCAGGGGTCGTAACGGGGACGGTTGTTGTTTGCGCATGAGCCGGCAGCACGATAGAGCTGATAACTGGTTTCATCCACCGTTTAGGAGTGGCGCTCAGTCCAATAATCGTACCACTGCCTATAGTTATTGATTTCAGTACTCGTCGACGGTTCTTATCTTCCTTCGATGAATGTGTGGTCATTTTTGTTGTCAATCAACGATTATCGTTTACCAAGTGCCCAATTATAGGGATAAGATTACTAGCAAAGCTATACAGTGTAATGATAACGTTAAACGGGAAGTCATCTTCGGCGTTGCGCATTTATCGTTCATGATAGCAATAAAAAAATGTCAGCGTTTGTGAAAAGTAAGCATTCATAGCATGAGTTTTATCTGTAAAACTACTGATTATTGTCACAACATACGGTTCTACGAACAGGTAGTTGATTTTCGGGATTCTCCGAGTATCCGTAACAATCGAAATCCGCTTCGAAAAGCTGGCGTACGATTTCAGTTGTCGCTTCATCGTAGTACTCCGCTATCTCACGGTCATCCCTCACGGGATGCCGGTAAGTATTGAATTGGGGGAAGTGACGGCTTATGTGTAATACCGATGCAACAGGTTGAATTGCATATGGAAGCCGTTCGAAGTGGGCCACATAATCGCAGATATTAACTCCATCGAGTTGGGTGTAGCACACTTGTGGTAGGTAATGCGATCCTTTGTGGTGGGCGGCGGCGGTAGCTAGTTCGGGTAGCGACAGGACGAAATTTCTAAAATTTCCAAACCGCTGCACGTGATGATCATATAAGTAGTAATAAACTGAAACTAGACGCGAAAAAGGATTTCGCACGACGGTAAACTTGTAGTAACTATCAAATATAGCACTACCCAATTTACGTTGAATGACTTTTGGTGTAGAGTGTTGTAAATAGATACCCTCTTCAGGGTCCCAGCCAAATAAGGAATCGTGATCGGCCACTCTATGGTCGCGTTTTTCATCCCGTAACCAGCGCTCCACCGAAACACCGGCTGTCTTTCCAATATGAAAGTAGATACATTTATGTTCGTGAAAAACCATATTTCCATACCAAGTTGTCGTGCCGGCGTATTAGGCTCTACTATAGCGACGCTACCATAGATTTGTTAAACACACATATTAACCAATGAATAAAAGCGACATTCCCGTGATTGCCGGCGACTACCGTCTGGAGGAATTCGATGGCGAACTCTTGTTGTATCACCCGGCGACGACGAGAACCTTACACATGAACGACTCGGCGACGCTCATCTGGAACCTGTGCAATGGAAAACGAACAATTCAAGATATTGTGGCTACTCTAGCCGAAGCGTATCCCGAATCCGTTGAAAGCATTGAAAACGATGTAATGCAGACAATTAAAAATCTTTCTGACAATGGCGTTTTATCCCTCGGCTAAAAGTTAAAAATGAAGACGTGGTACGTTGAGTTCGGGGGTCAGTCGGCCGCCATTCAATACGAAGATAATTCCGTCGCCGATCTTCTTGAATTTCTGTTCGTAGACCTCCCTGCAGCTTCTGCAGTTACTCAGGTAGAAACCTTTCGAATCGTGGCGGACCCGTCATGGAAACACTGTGAACTGCGTTGGAGTGATGGCCATAGTACCCGTGTGAATTCTCGTTGTGAATTGGCGCTCCAAGTCGTATCCGAAGTTCTTTTTACATTGATCAATAAATGTAGCACGGGTCACATAATTCATGCCGCGGCCGTGCACAAAGATAACATGGGTATCTTGATGCCAGGCAAAAGCGGTGCTGGAAAATCGACTCTATGTGCATGGTTTGTAAAAAACGGCTATACATATCTAACAGACGAAGCGATTTGTTTTCCAACAGGGCAGTCGAGGTTTCATTCTTTTACACGTCCAATTCATTTTAAGCCGGGTTCTATCTCGGCCTTGGATACGTTGTCAAACGGCAGGGATATCGATGATCAATCAGAAACGGATGGCCGTATCAAGATAGTGCCGCACCGTAGCTTAAATGCAAATTGGAAAAGCGCGGTTCCAGATGTGTGTTTGTTGTTATTTCCGGAGTATGCAACTGACCATGACTTCAGCTTGGAACCTCTTAAATCCGCACAAGCGAGTATGGCGCTCATGGGTGTACATGCCAATGCGCGTAATTTAGAACACCATGGGTTTCACGAAATCACTAACATCGCGCGATCTACACCCGCCTTCCGATTAGTCTATAGCGATTACACCCAACTCGAGAATAGACTTGATTTATTGGTAGAACTTGTCATGGAACGATCCGCCGATGCCACGCATTTGGTGGAATTATTCCGTTCGATGCAAACCCATGGTGTCATAGACATTCACTCGAAAAAAGAGACGACTGAAAAAGTTACCCACTCCATACCGGAGCCAACGAAATCCGGTTCCAAGAAAAAACTATGTCTAGGCATGGCTACGTACGACGATTACGATGGTGTTTACTTTTCGGTTCAAGCCATTCGTATGTTTCATCCCGAAATAACCCAAGACACCGAAATTTTGGTAATCGATAATAATCCGACAGGGGCTTGCAGTCCGGCATTGAAGAAGCTCGACAGTTCAATAAAGGGTTACCGCTATGTACCCAATGCGAATGTTCAGGGCACCGCGATCAGGGATTTGGTTTTCCAACACGCCAATGCCGATTATGTTTTGTGCATGGACTCCCATGTGTTGCTGGAGCCCAACGCCATCCGCCAATTCATTGACTATTTGGATCAACACCTAAAATGCATGGATTTACTGCAAGGCCCCATGTTGTATGACGACCAGTCTACGGTGATGACGCATTTCGAGCCGCAGTGGCGCGCGGGCATGTACGGCATCTGGGCATACGACGAACGCGGACGAGACAAAGACAACCCACCCTTTGAAATTCCCATGCAAGGATTGGGTTTGTTTGGTTGTCGAAGACAGGCGTGGTTAGGATTCAACAAACACTTTCGTGGATTTGGTGGTGAAGAGGGATATATTCACGAAAAGTTTCGTCAAGCAGGACGTCGAACCCTTTGCTTACCTTTTCTACGTTGGTTACATCGTTTCGAACGCCCTAATGGTGTTCCCTACCGGCTTAAATGGGAAGATCGCATACACAATTATTGGGTGGGATTTAACGAATTGAGAATGGATACAGCGCCAATGATCGAACATTTTCGCAGTCATCTAGGCAAACGGGTGACGGATAATATCTTGGCCGATATCCAGGTGACCTTGAGGGAAAAAACAGTGTCACCATCAAACATTGGATCGATATGAGTAAGAGGCGTCTTTTCATTACCCAGCTCATCGGAATGCTCAGTGCCATTCCAATCTTGGGTAATGCCCTACTCCGATCAGGCCCTGCGATTGCGGATTCCCCCAGCTTAGTTCAGGATCAATTCCGAATACTCGTCGATACCTGCGTGCCTCGGGATGACTATCCGGGTGCCGTCGACGAGGGAATCGATGAAAAATTATTGAGTGAAATTTCGGCAAACTCCATTCATTTGAAACGTGTACACGATTTACTAATTGATATTGATAAATTGTCGCGTAGTCAATTCAAACAGGTTTTTGTCGATCTCGAGTTGTCTAATCGTACCCGTCTACTAGATAGACTATTGAATGATAAAACACAGGTTCCTGACCAACGTGCAGAATTAAGTTACCTACGTGCACGTGTACTGCAACTGTTTTATACGTCCGAATCCGGATTTGCCATGCTGGATTACCATCCACCCAGTCATGGTGGTTACCCAGACTATGCAAAACCCTTAGATCAACTAAGCTAAAGCGAATGCCGCAACCTGATTACGACGCCATCGTCATCGGTGCGGGTGCGGGCGGTGGATTTACGGCGATGGCCCTGGCCGAACGCGGTGCGAAAGTGTTGTTAATCGAGCGCGGCAAACGTTTCGATTATAAAACCGACTATCCCATGAACTATCCGGATTGGGAATCGCGCTTACATCCGTTGTCCAGTGTTGTGGAAGCGTTTCAACCTGTCACCACACCGGAGATTGCCAAAACCGATCGCGATATTTGTTCCCGAACCATCGGGTCTGCGGCACCACGCTCACCCGTACGACGCGGGCAGCTTCAATACTTACGTTCTATCGGGGTGGGTGGATCCACTTTGCATTATCAAGGGGAAGCACACCGCTTCCCAAGCCACGCTTTCAGGCCGAAAACCCTATTTGGTTGGGGTGAAGACTGGCCACTAAGCTATAGCGAATTGGAGTCGTACTACGACCAGGCGGAAAAAATCCTGGGCGTCGCCGGAAATCCGGGTAATCCATTTAAGAATAAACGTGGAACATTTCCAACACCTGCCCACTCGTTATCCACCAAAAGCCAGCTCGTCGAACTTGGCACAAGAAAATTAGGTTGGTCGTTACTACCTAATACGCTCGCCTTGCCCAGCCGCTCGATCGACAACCGTATGCCGTGTCAACATTCCGGTGGTTGTGTTCAAGGTTGTATTTTCGGTGCCAAATCCAGTGTCGATCAAACCGCCATCGTGCGTGGCGAAAAAACCGGAAACCTAACTGTGTTACCCGAAGCGCGAGCGGTGCAACTGGAGACGAATAAGAAAGGGGATGTGACCGGTGTTGTGCTGGTACACAATAAAAAACGTCAACGCACTAGTGCACATAAGTACTTCCTAGCCTTGGGTGCGATTGAAACACCTCGTTTATTGTTGGCCAGTGCATCGAGCTCCCATCCACATGGTATTGGTAATGCGCACGATCAGGTGGGTCGTTATCTTATGGAAACCATCATAGCCAGTATGGAAATATTCGTCGAACAACCGGTGCATACATACAAAGGCCCACCCATCGACGCACGAATCTGGGACTTCAACCGTCCACCAAAAGATTCCCATGTACGTTCGGGGTATGTATTGGGTGTATCCGGCACATCGGCAGGCCCCCATGGGCCTGTGTCTTACGCTAATAGTGTCCAGGGATTGGGTTTAGACCATAAACGAAAGGTGCGTGACATCTTTGGCCGCAATGTCCAACTGTTCGGCATCGCGGAACACATGCCCCACTACGATAATCGATTAAAGCTGGGTGACAAGAAAGACGCCGACGGCGTGCCGTTGATAACTGTATTTAGCGACTACCCATCCGATGATCGCGAAACACTACGCGAAATGATAAATAGAATCGATATCTTGGCAGATGCTTGTGGTTTCTCAAACAAGGTGCGTTTGCATTCGAGCTACGATTCGCCGTCTTCCACTCATGTCGCCGGTACCTGCCGTATGGGCCATGATCCGGAAAAAGCGGTAACAGATGAGTTCGGAAAAGTGTTTGGCGTCAATAATCTGTACATTACCGATGCCAGCGTCTTACCCAGTCAGGGAGCGGGTGATTCTCCGTCCCTGACTATTCAAGCGTTGGCGTTACGAATAGTTCGTATGTTGTCGTGACATGAACTGTATGTTGAATCCCAAACCAACGGATTAGAGGGAGCAAAGTGGCTCACTTGGGCACCCGCTCCCTACCGATAGTGTTCCAGAACTAGCGTAAGTCCCGGACAACGTGAAATCCGCGCTACTCGCTGAAACGCTATTAACGGCGATGGATTCCATGCCAATAATACAGTTATTGACGTCGACCATGTCCACGGCGCCACCACCCACAACGCCACTTGCAGTAAGGAACGAACCATTGTTCAATACTGCCAACGTTGCCGTGAAGTTCGTGCCGTTTACCTCAATACACATATCCGCAGAATCTTGCGGCAATCCACCGGCATGCGCATTTGGGATGACCGTATTCAGGATGGCGGCGTATAAACCTTCTTGCGGTTGATCGATACTATTAATCGGAGTTATGGTGACGGAGAACTGCCCTCTGAAATTGATGATGGGCAACGTCGTTGTTGGTGCGGGAGTGGTAGGCACCACAGTGGTTTGCGCATGCGCCGGTAGTATTACACTATCGACCACCGGCTTGGTCCATTTGGCCGGTAGTGTTTGGCTGGCCGCGACAGCAGCACCGCTACCGACTAAGAGTTTCTTTAACGCTTTGCGCCGTGCTGTTGGTTGCTCCGATGGTTGTGATGAATCAAACGCTTGTTTCATAAGATTTCCCCTTCTCTTCAGTGCGGTTTCGATCAAACCCTGATGACATAGTAGCTTATTTTATTACTGATTTCCCACGTTCATGGCGCGGGCGATTCCCCGTCCCTGACTATTCAGGCCTTGGCATTGCGAGCAGCTCGTACATTGTCATGACATGAACCGTATGTTGAATTTCCAATGAATGCGTTATAAAGCAGGACATGTCCCGGGGTCACTTGGGCATCCATTTCCCAATGGTAGTATTCCAGTACTAGTAAAACGCCCAGATAAGGTGTAGTCAGCGCCGCTGGCGGATGCACTATCAACAGCAATTGACACTGAAGAAAAACTGGTAAGACAATCATTCACGTCAGTTAATGTAATAGCGCCACCACCCACTGTGCCACTCCCCGTGTAAAAGACGGTCTCGATTAACAAGCTAGCCGTGAAGTTAGTGCCATTGACTTCGATACACATATCTCCAGTTGCCGTAACAGTTCCTGCATGTGCTTGTGGAATAATCGTATCCAATACGGCGAACAAACCCTCTTGTGTTTGATTAGGATCAATCGCCGTAAACGCGGCTGAAACAGGGCCTCTAAAATTTTGCATAAACACAGTCGTCGTTGGCGCAGGCGTCGTCGGCACTACGGTAGTTTGTGCATGCGCCGGTAATATCACACTGTCCACTACCGGCTTGGTCCACTTGGTCGGTAGTGTTTGGCTGGCCGCGACAGCAGCGCCGCCACCGACTAAGAGTTTCTTTAACACTTTGCGTCGTGCTGTTGGGTGCTCCGGCAGTTTTGATGTATCAAAGTCTTGTTTCATAAGATTTCCCCTTCTCTTCAGTGCGGTTTCGATCAAACCCTGATGACATAGTAGCTGATTTTATCACGGATTTCCCCCGCTCATGGCACGGGTGATTCCCCGTCCCTGACTATTCAAGCCCTGGCATTGCGAACCGTTACAATATCTATTCGCAGCCAACAAAGGGATCGGTTGGGCAACCGCTACCTGTCGGCAGCATACCACTCGTGCTGTAAAAACCGGATAGCGTGTAGTCGGCACCACCTGATGATGCGCTATTGACTGACAGCTCTGTTGGCACAGAAGTACACCCATCCACATCGGTCATGGTGACCGGACCACCACCGACCGTACCACTACCTGTGAACAAAATATCATTGTTCACTAACAGTGTTGCGGTGAAACTGGTGCCATTGACTTCAATACACATGTCGGCCGGTGAGATACGAAATCCGGCATGCGCTTTTGGAATCACCGTATCCAAGATAGTGGCGTGCAAACCTTCTTGCGGTTGGTCGATGCCAACAAAGTTTACGTCAACGGAGAACTGACCTCTGAAATTGATGATTGGCAATGTCGTAGTTGGCGCGGGTGTGGTAGGCACCACGGTGGTTTGCGCATGCGCCGGTAGAATCACACTATCCACCACCGGTTTGGTCCATGTGGTCGGTAACTGACTTGCACCGACCACTCCCCCCGCCAAGCCCAACAACGCCCTACGTCGTGTCGTCAGAATTCGCTGTTTGTTTTCTTGCATTTCCCGCCTCCCCGTAAAGTGTCGTATATTTTCATGCCCGAATTGGTAACCGCATATTTTGTCTAAAACGGACGCAACAAATCAGCCGGCCCCTGCTCAGCGGCCTCTGAACCATCAGGCAATCCCTCACGACAGTTGTCATGGGGCATCAGTTAAACCAATATAATCGACCGGCGCATGACCCATTTGGGCTATAATTCAAGTGCAGTACTGCGGGGAACGAGCGATATGGTAGAACGACCAGAGGGGGGAGACGTATCGGCCGAGATTGTCGAGAGAATTTATCGCGACTTGACGACCGCCGATCTACCCGATTTACTCAAGCAAATAGCCACTCTCATCGGTGTCGCTGAAGTCGCTATCTACACCGCGCCGCCCGGTTCGGAACAATTCCAATCCGTTATTGGCGGGTGTATCGAGGATAACGTTCATCAACAATATGTGGACACGTATCAGCATAGCGATATCCAAATACAACGGCTGTTGCGTGCTAAACATACCAATTTTCTTACCGGCCAAGATTTAACGACTTTTGACGAACTCAAACATTGTTGTGTCCACAATGATTACCTAAGACCGAACAGAATTGATTCGCAACTGGTTTACGCTATGCGTGGGAATCATGGCCATAGGCGAACATTTGTTGCTATGAGAGAGCACAAGGCCGGGTCTTATCAGGATTGGCAAATTGCGTTGTTCAGGGAAATCGCGGTTAAAATCAAAGACAGTCTTAACCTGCACGACACGGTACGTAAGCTTCAGCTCGATAACGCCATTTCTAGCTTAGTTCTAAAGAGCGCAAGCATAGGTCTTGCGGTATTGAATAGTGAATACATTCCCATCTATATAAATGACGTGTTCCGCAATATTGTAAACCAAACAAAATGTCTTGGTGTACAAGACGATGGAATCCGCTGTAACAATGAAAACGACAAAACACTGACACGGTTACTACAAAATGCAATGGTCGGATTGTCCGGCAGTATGGGTTTGGCAAAGAACGGAGCCATGGTCAGACTAGAAGTAACACCGTTTATTGATTCTTTTGACGAATATTTAGTGTTTTCGTCTGATGCTCGAATTCTTATTCTATTGCGGGAAGAACGGGTAACCAAAAAATTTGATCTTGTTGCGATTAGATATCACTTGAGTATTTCACCCGCCGAATCACGGCTTGTTTTCCACCTCGTAAATGGAGGTACGATCAATAGCTATGCCGCTCAGTGGCGCGTCAGTACGCACACAGCTAGAAATCAACTGAAATCGGTTTTTAACAAGACTGGAATTCATTCACAAAAGGAATTGGTGGCCAAGATTCTTCGTGATCTTTGTTGAAACGATCGTTAAGAAAGCTTAGTTCAGATATTAGTGACGACCTGCCACCGAACTGCTAAATCGTTTGCTGCGTTTCGAATGTTGTTGCGGACACCACACAATACGGTGAACACGTATCGAATAAAGAGTATAGCTAGTTATCGACAGGAGCTTGGTTGCGAACGCGATAAAAAGCATACCGTATCGTAGAACGTATGCGTTGAATCATCCAAAATCCAATACGCGTCCAATGCCGTATACACCGGATCGGTCCGGAGGCGTTCTGCTCCGGTGGTACGGCGTAGTACAAGTGCCACCACCAGGCCGGTGGCCAAACGATGTTTGTTAGATATTTTAAACTGCGCCGAAAGTCGCGGATTGACCACGGCACACTGGACAGTGTAGGAATACCCCGACCCACACCCGGTGGGGCAGGCACTGTAGGCGGCGATATTCTACGTTGTAATATCATCGGCATCGAGGAAACGTAGTGTAAACAGCGAATAGTATTTTCGACAATCGGATGGTTTTGTTTAAGCAAAAGCCAATCGATATCCTCGTCAAAATACGCACAGTAAGCATAAACGTCTACGATGGAAATAAGCTTTGTTTCCATCATCGGTTCCGCCAGATGGCGGCACAGATGTTGCAGCATATCCGCGTGGCCGAGATGTTGTGCAGATACTTCGTCGACCGAGTAGTTTTCAACTTCACTCACCAGATTTTTCATTGAGATAGAGGCACGGGCATCAGGAGCAATCGCATCTCGATGGACTTCGACGCTGATTGTGAGACCGTCAATTATCTTTTTGGCGATGGCCATATGATGATGGTCGAATTTCGCGCCGGGACGAATCAAATCGGCGCCGCTGTAACCGAGTGATGTCAGTACCCGTTGCGCGTCGTTACATTTTTCTTTATCCACCAGGATGTCGATATCCGACATGGGACGCAATTCAGGTGCGGGATAAACCGTGTAGGCCAGTGCCGCACCTTTTAAAACAATGGTTGAAATTCCCTGCGATTCAAAGGCTTGCAAGATTTCAGTCAGCGCATGGGTTCGTACTTTAGTCGCCTGTTGGTGACGCAGAACTAATGACTTAAGCTGCAGTGCCGTGCTATCCGGAATTGCAACATTCAGCTGTTTAAGATGTCGATACAGCAGCGGCGCCATGCCATGTTGTTCAGAACGTTGGGCTAAGCCTTTCCAAACATTCGGACTTGCAACGAGTTGTTTTATTTGATCAATTCGCTGCTGGTCCAGTTCGAGACAAGTGCAGGCGCGAAGTAATTGAGTCGATGCCGGAATGCTGTCAAGTTCCACCACGCCCTTTCCTGCAAGATTCCGGCTACTCATCCATATTGATGTTTCATGGTGACTTTAACCGACGGCCTTTGCGAACTTTATTACCCAGTGTTCGTCATCCATTTTACGATCAATAGTGAATTGCGCGTCCGGAAATTCACCATCGACCCATTCCGTAGCCAGCGTTTCGGACATGATGAATTCTTTGTGCGCAACGATTGCCTTTTCAACCATCGGACTACCCGTAATTTGTAGTTTTATACGGTCTGATACGATCAAACCCGCTTGTTTGCGCGCATCCTGCACCGTTCGAACCAATTCCCGAGCTACGCCTTCGAGCACTAACTCTTCGTTAAGTGAAGTATCCAAAGCTGCGAGAAAACCATTCTCTTCGGCACAGGCATAACCTTCGGCGGAGTCGGTTTCGATCAATACGTCATCCGGTTCAAACTCGATTGCTTGTTCGCCTACGTTTACGTTAAAAGACTCGTTGTTCGCACATGCACTGGCAATGGCGCTGCCGTCGGCCTCGTTAAGCGCTTGTTTGATGGCTGGAATCAGCTTTCCATAGCGTTTGCCGATGCGTGGTAAATTGGGTTTGAGACGATACGTTACCAATTCCGCGTCACGCGCAATAAATTCGATTTCCTTGACGTTCAGTTCTTCCAGAATTTGTTGTTCGTGAGTTTTGATAGCGTCTATCGCTTTTTCGTCCGGTGCGCGCACTAGCAATTTTGCCAGCGGTTGTCGTACGCGCACCTTGCTTGCCTCACGTGCGGAACGGCCGAGTCCGACAATACGTTGCACCACATCGACTTCAAATAGCAAAGCGTCGTTCGAATACGCGGCATTGCTTTGCGGCCAACGGGTTATATGCACGCTCTGAGTTGTTTTATCGTCGCGTGTGCGTACCAAATTCTGATGCACGGCTTCACTTAGAAAAGGCATGAACGGCGCCATCAAACGGTGAATCACGTCAAGGCATTCGTGCAGCGTTAAATATGCTGACTGTTTATCGTCACCGGATTCCGCCTTCCAGAAACGGCGCCGGTTTCGTCGGATGTACCAGTTACTAAGCTGATCAACGAAAGACTCGATTGCTTCTCCGGCAGTTTTAGCATCGAACTTGTCCATCGCTCGTGTCGTGTCGTTGACGGTTTTGTCCAACAACGCCAACACCCAACGATCAATTTCTGGTCGTTTTTCGAACGGCACATCCTGAGTTAAATCAACGTCATCCAGTCGCGCATACATGATGAAAAACCCGTAGGTATTCCAGAACGTATTGACGAATGAACTGGCGACTTCGGCAATGATGTCGACTGAAATACGTTTTTGCACTTCGGGTGCGAGCCGCGCGAGAAAATACCAACGCAAAGCGTCGGCACCGATGGTGTCGAATACATCGTAAGGATTAACGATGTTGCCGACGGACTTGGACATTTTTTTGCCGTCTTTATCGACAATATGCGACAGACAAACGCAATTTCGGTAGGCCACAGAGTCGGATACCAAAGTTGCGATGGCGTGTAAGGTATAAAACCAACCACGGGTCTGGTCGATAGCCTCGCAGATATAATCAGCCGGAAAATGCTTTTCAAAAGTCTCGGCGTTTTCAAATGGGTAATGCCATTGCGCGTAAGACATGGCGCCGGAATCGAACCAGCAATCGATAACTTCCGGCACACGCCGGTATTCTTTTCCATCTTTGGTGAAGGTCACATCGTCGATGGCAGGCCGGTGCAAATCGACCTCGCGTAGCTCCCGTCCGGCTAATGCTTCCAGCTCTTCCAGTGAACCGATACACATAAAATCACCTTCGCCGTCTGTCCACACCGGTAGTGGCGTGCCCCAGAAGCGTTCGCGGGATAATGCCCAATCAATATTGTTTTCCAGCCAGTTGCCGAAGCGACCGTCGCGAATGGTTTCCGGCACCCAGTAAATGGTCTTGTTCAACTCGACCATGCGCTCCGCTACCTGGGTGGTGCGGATGTACCACGCATTCTTTGCGTAGTAGATGAGCGGATCACCGGTACGCCAGCCGTGCGGGTAGTTGTGCAAATAATCTTCCTTGCGGAATAATAATTCGCGTTCTTCAAGCAAGGCGATCAGTGTCGGGTCAGCTTCTTTAAAAAATTTACCTGCGACCGGCTCAACCTCCGATAGAAAATACCCGTCGAGTCCCACGCCGTGCACGACCGGCAAACCGTATTGTTGTCCGAGGTTTAAATCGTCGACGCCATAGGCAGGTGCGATATGCACGATACCTGTACCATCTTCAGTCGTGACGAATTCAGCACTGACGACTTGAAAAGCATTGTCGTCGTTTTCAACTGGCAAGTAGTCAAACAATCGCTGGTAACGTGTGCCGAGCAGGTTACTTCCTTTGACCGTGCGAACGACGCGATGCTCTTGTTTACCAAAAATGGCTTCGCGTCGTGCTTCGGCAACAATTAAAGTTTCATCTGCGCATTCGACATAGACATAGTCGATATTCTCACCCACCGCGGCAAGTAGATTCGACGGTAATGTCCACGGTGTTGTCGTCCAGACTAAAAACGATGTGTTTTCTTCATCGCACAATCGAAAGCGCACATAGACAGACGGATCGGTGATCTCTTTGTAGCCTTGTGCGACTTCATGCGACGACAGGGTTGCGCCAATACGCGGATCGTAAGGTACGACTTTATAACCTTGATATATAAGATTCTTATCCCAAATAACTTTTAACAGATTCCAGACCGATTCGATGTAGTCGTTATTTAAGGTGTAATAGGCTTCATCCATGTTTACCCAAAAACCCATGCGTTCAGTCATTTTTTCCCAGTCACCGATATAACGCATAACTGATTCGCGACAGCGTTTCGTGAACTCGGCAATGCCGACTTTGGCTTCGATTTCTTTTTTATCGAAGATACCGAGTTCTTTTTCTATTTCGTGTTCGACGGGCAATCCGTGTGTATCCCAACCCGCTTTACGTGGACAATGAAAACCACGCATGGTTTTGTAGCGCGGATAGACGTCTTTAAAAGTGCGAGCCAGTACGTGGTGAATACCGGGTTTGCCGTTGGCAGTAGGCGGGCCTTCGTTAAAGGTAAACAGAGGCCGTCCCTCGGATTGCTCCAGACTTTTCTCGAAAGATTTATTCTCACGCCAAAACTCAAGCACCTCTTGCTCGAGTTTTGGCCCGTTGTAGCGGCTGGATACTTCTTTGAATGGCATTTCTTTGTTCTCCAAAATAAAATCGCCCCGGGCCTGCATTACTGCAATGCCCGGGGCGATGGGTATTTAAGTCGCGGTACCACCCGGTTTCACCTTTGCCCTTGCGGGCAATGGTCTTAACAAGTGACTGCCGTCACTCAAGCCCGGTGTCGAGGGCTAGTCGTCTGAGTCTACTGAGCATGACATCGGCTCGATATGCCGCAACATCTGCTGTTCGGTCAGCGGCTCCAGGGTGATTTTCACCGGGGTCCGGGTCGGGGCTTGCACTGTCTCCCGATCGCTGCTCCCGGAGGTATCCGGCTATTGGTCCCTTTCAAAGCCTTGCTGTTACTGGCGCAATCTACCCCGCGGCTTGCTAAAAGGCAAGTCACTCGCTCGTTGAGATTCACAATTGTTTAACACCGTAGGTCTTGCGGTTGACAGGGATAGCGATTCAAGGGAAAACAGTCGTAATCAATCAGACACAGGCATTGAAAATGAAGAATCGTTACTTCCCGGTTTGGCGGCGAATACTTTGTTTTATCTTCATATCGAATTTATCGCTCACTACATCGGCAGATGAACCGGTTTCCGTGGTCGAGCTGTTTACATCCCACGGTTGTTATTCCTGTCCTGCCGCCGATGAGCATTTGGCGGATTTGATCAGTGATCGAGACGATGTGATTGCCTTGGAATTTCACGTTGATTATTGGGACACACTGGTGTGGGGTTCGGATGGCAGTTGGAAAGACCCATTTTCGAGTCCGGAATATACTCAACGCCAACGTGGTTATCACGCGGCAAATTTGAAAGGCCGGCGTGGTGTCTACACGCCGCAGATGGTGGTCGACGGTCGTTTCACCGCTGTCGGTTCGGATCGTAAGAGTATTAAAAAAGCGCTGTCGAAGAAAAACAACTCATCTCTGAACATCGACGTCGAATCAACCGGTACTGGTGTGTCCATCGTGCTTGATGGAGACGCATCGGACTCGGCCCAGGTCTGGTTAGTGACTTTTGATCGGGAGAAAACCACTGACATACCGCGCGGCGAAAACGCGGGCAAAACACTGGATAACCATCACATCGTAAAACGCATGCAACCGGTCGGCGACTGGAAGGGTACTGCGACAACTATTCAAGCGGACATAAACCTCGCCGAAGGAGAGGGTTGCGCGGTGTTGGTGCAGTCTTTGAGTTACGACACGCCGGGGCCGATCATGGGTGCATCTTATTGTCCGAGTTCGTGACAGTTACAGTTCTACTCAGGCGAATAATATCTTCGGTATTTGCCTAACGACTAGTTTATGAGTAACTTGGTGGTATGCAGTATCACCAAACTCGCCACCTCGCGAAGTGACCGGTCGCGCAATTAAAAGCATGGCTAAGGGAATTTTGTCACGTGTTGGCGTGACCATAAAGCGGGACCCTGGTCGTGCACAATTGCACATTGGTCGAAATATCTCAATCGGCCCTACGATAATGCATTCGGAAATACTATCGTCCGATTCCACGAATTGTTGGTTAAAGCAGCTAAGTTTTAGTGGAAGCGGTGGGTCTTCAGCTAAAACAACGAAGCCTAGTAATTTTCAGATTACATTGTCTGGCGAGTTCGTCACCATAGGCGACAATAATACCTGGTCGTGGCCGACCCATCTGCACAACGGTGTACGCACCGCCGGCATCAAAAACATGATGAATGGAGAAGTTAGACAGGTTATCGTCGATTTTCGTAATGCACAGGAAAAAGCCTTTGCCGGCATATTCACCAATGTGGTGCATGAGCCGATTATGAGCATGTTTTTGATGGGCAGGGACAACGGTAAGGCATTTGCCAAAGGTTGGGTATATGATCCTGATAACCAACCGCGCGCCGATCAGTTTCGTTTAAACGGTGTAGTTGCACAAACGACACTAACAACATCGCAACCTGGATGGGAAGCGCACCTTGGACCGGTATTTGCCCACTTCAGTATGAAAGGCGAGGAACATTTTGCATTTTTTGAAACCACGACGGAAGCCTCTTGGCCGGACGATGAAGTCGTCCTAATTGAGTATCAAACATCATCCACCCGGCCAATAAACCGTTGCCGTTTTGCCAATGTCGAAGATCGCCTGCCCATGCCTGAAGGTGAAACGTTCAAACGCGTGTCAGGCAATCCTAATCCATTTACGTTTCGCCTTTCGGGTTGCACGGCGTCATTAATGTTGCGTGACGTTGTTCACCATTATTTAGACAAAACCGTTGCGCAACTTGATCGCGTGCTTGACTGGGGTTGTGGTTGCGGACGCGTGTCGCGTCATTTTGCCGAGGATGCGAAGTCAACGGATTGGTGCGGTGTTGATATTGATGAGGTCGGCATTCAATGGGCGCAAGAGAATCTGCCGTTTGGCAATTTTCGCCATATCGAGCCGTTGGAGAAATTGCCTTTTCCTAACAACCACTTTGAATTTATCTTCGGTATTTCGGTATTTACGCACTTGCGCGAACCCGATCACTTGTTCTGGTTGCAAGAGCTTGAGCGTGTTGTTGCGAACAATAGCATAGTCGCGGTCAGTATCGGTGGACAAACGTTACGTGCTCGCTTATTTACAACTGACATCGACGAACTTGCCAATGACGAGATTGCGGGTTACACCGATCACGGTCGCAGCGACGCGATTGATGGCAGTACCAATGATGTGGAGTACTATCGCAGCACGTTTATTTCAGAAAACTATGTTCACTCGGTTTGGAGTCGTTATTTCGACGTGCTCGACATTCATCCAGGTTTGGTCGGATGCCGGCAGGATCTGGTTATTTTGCGCAAGAAATAAATTGAGTGAACGATCTTTACTTCAAGAATCCCAGGCTTTCCAATTTAATAATAATGCGATGCGCGGCTAAATCCGGTGTCAGGTTCTTGGTGTCAATTTCCATTTCCGCTCGTTCGGGAACTTCATAGGGATCACTGATGCCGGTGAACTCAGGGATGATGCCGGCACGTGCACGCGCATAAAGCCCCTTGCGATCACGCGCCTCACACTCTTCCAACGACGTTGACACGTATACCTCGATAAAACCACCGACAGCTTCAATCATTGAACGAACCTTTCGCCGGGTGGATTTATACGGCGCGATCGGAGCACAAATGGCAATGCCACCGTTTTTCGTAATTTCACTGGCCACGTAGCCAATGCGTTGAATATTCAGGTCACGGTGTTCATGCGAAAAGCCCAATTCACTGGAAAGATTTTTTCTGACGATATCACCGTCAAGCAATGTCACTCGCCGTCGACCTTGTTCCATCAATTTAACCATCAGAGCATTGGCGATGGTGGATTTTCCCGCGCCCGATAGACCGGTAAAAAAAATAGTAAAGCCTTGTTGATGACGGGGTGGAATAGTTTTGCGCAGTTCTTCGACCACGGCAGGGTAGGAAAACCAGTCGTCAATTTTTAACCCTTCGCGCAAACGGCGGCGAAATTCCGCGCTGGAGATCTCGAGCGTGCGTTCGTTTTCCTTTACTTCGTCCTCGGGTAAATATTGCGCCCGGTTAACCACGTACACCATATGTTTGAACGGAACCGGCGTTATGTCGAGTTCTTCCTGATGTTGTTCGAGTAATTCCTGTGCCGCGTAGGGTGGGTAAAATGATTTTCCGTTACCGTCTTTTCCCGGCCCGGCGTGATCATGGCCGACGATAAAGTGGGTACAACCGTAATTTTTGCGAATGATGGCATGCCACAGTGCTTCACGTGGGCCGGCCATGCGCATGGCCAGCGGCAACAAGCTCAAGGCGGTGGTTTGTTCGGGATATTCGCGTAACAGGCGCTCGTAACAACGAACACGGGCGAAACGGTCGATGTCGCCGGTGATACTGGGACCGACCACAGGATGAATGAGCAAGTTCGCTTCGCATTCACGCACTGCGCGTACAGTCAATTCCTGATGCGCCCGATGCATGGGATTGCGTGTTTGAAATGCCACTACCCGGCGCCAGCCGAGTTTCTCGAAGTGGTCGCGCAACTCTTGTGGCGAATAACGCAAATGTCGAAAATCATAATGGTGCGGTGGTTCAACACCGTGCAATTTTCCCGCAAGATACGCCGGCCCGGTATGATTCAGCAGGTAATCCACGCCAGGGTGATCGGAGTCCGTCGTACCATAAACCGCTTGCGCTTCATGTTGTTTATCCGGCTGCCACTTTTCTTCAACGTCCATGACGGCTATCAACACGCCCTCTGTATCGCGCAACGCAATGCGGTTCCCGGCTTGTACTGAATTGGCGAAGGTTTCGCTCACATCCAGGTTGATCGGTATGGGCCAAAGAATACCGTTGGCCAGGCGCATGTCTTTGAGTACAGAATCGTAATTGACTTGACCAATGAAGCCTTCAAGTGGCGAGAATGCGCCATTGAGCAGTAATTCAATATCACACAACTGCCGATCGCTTAAATCCCAGGATGGATAATCGCGTGCGTTTTGTTTTTCCTGTTCCGCATCCGCGGCGCCCAGGTACAGGTTTTTAAGCGCACCACCGTGAGCTTGTTTAAATGCGCCCATTAGATTTGCATGCCTTGGGTTGTTGTGTTTCTATTTTCCATCAGTCGATTCATTAACTAAGTTAAATTCGTTGGTTCATTCAATCAAATAGTGAATTTGTAGCCAGAGTTGGCCTAGAGGATCTCTCGAAAACTACACAGATTCCTGCGTGGTGGATTATAGGGGCTAGTCTGCATTCGTTAAAGACAAAATACGCGATAAATTGGTCTGGTAATTTGAAACCGTATAAACAATGACTGACGCCACGACAAACCTCGCCAAGATGACGCATGGACCGGTACGAGCACATCTCGTTGCGCTCACGGTTCCCATGATCTGGGGGATACTGGCGATGATGATGTTCAATGTCGCTGACACCTGGTTTGTGGCACAACTCGGCGAGACGCACCTAGCGGCGATGAGTTTTACGTTCCCGGTGATTATGGTGTTGATTAGCCTCGGGATCGGTTTGATGGCGGGTACTGCATCGGTGTTGTCCCGGGTTATTGGTGCCGGGGATAAAAAGCTAGTGCAACAACTGACGACGGACGCCGCATTACTGAGTTTGTTGCTCTCGCTCATCTTTACTGTTATTGGTTTGTTAACCATTGATCCGTTATTTCGGTTGCTTGGTGCTGACGATGAGGTTTTGCCGCTTATTAGCGATTACATGGTCGTTTGGTATGGCGGATTTGTTGTTTTTCTTGTGCCTATGGTGGGTCTTGGTGCCGTGCGCGCAACCGGAGATAGTAAACTTCAAGGCCGCATCATGGTCGCCTCTGCCATTATTAATCTTATCCTCGACCCATTACTGATATTTGGCTGGTTTGGCTTTCCGCGACTCGAAATTCAGGGCGCGGCAATCGCGTCGGTCGTCGCGCGGGCCATGACATTCGTTGTTGGGTTTTGGGCATTGCACTATCAAAAACGCATGTTGACTTATGAGTGGCCCACTTTGCCGCGAATTATTGATTCGTGGAAACAAGTTTTGCATGTCGGTTTACCGGCCGCGGGTACCAACATGATTATTCCTCTCGCAATCGGCGTGATCACTGCGATGATTGCGCGTCATGGCGCTGAAGCGGTGGCAGGTTTTGGCGCAGCCACCCGCATCGAACAAGTCACCCTAGTAGTTTTCTTTGCCATGTCCGCGACCATCGGTCCGTTCATGGGTCAAAATCTTGGCGCCGGTAAACCTGAACGTATTGTTGAGGCTTACCGGCTAACTATTAAATTCTGTTTGTGGTTTGGCTTGTTGATAGCGTTGGTATTGGCATTGGGCGCACGTTTTCTCATGCGACAGTTCAGTGACGACGAACAAGTGATTGCCGTCGGCGTCGCGTTTCTTTGGATAGTACCCATCAGTTTTGGCGCGCAGGGTATTGTTATGATTATTAATGCTGCATTTAACGGTTTAGGTCGCCCCTTACCCGCTGTTGTTATTTCAGTTGCCCGAATGGTGGGCTTGTATTTACCTTTAGCGGTAATCGGCAGTTACTGGCTGGATGTTCATGGAATATTTGTCGCTGCCAGTCTTGCAAACATCAGCGCTGCGGCTTTGGCTTTCATATGGTTCCGTAACACATGCGCAGGTTCGAAATCCCCCCGCATGAATAGAGATATAGATACTGATTAGATGAAGACTACTCGTAGGGGGAGGTTGGATTTCCCTGTTTTAGCCAGCCTTCAATGCCGTCGGTTATGTCGAATACCTGGTTGTAACCGAGTTGGTTAAACAAAGCCTGGGATATCACTTCAGAGCGGGCGCCGGTGCGGCAAATTAGCATTACGGGTTGATCCGGTGCGGCAATTTCTTTTAAGCGCGCCATCCAGGTATTCACATCATAACGCCCGTTTTCATCAAAAAATGTAAGCAAATGGGAGCCTTCGATAACGCCTGTTTCTTTCCATTCGGGCGCTGTACGCACGTCAATAACAGGTACACCCTGTGCCATTAGTTCTTTCGCTTGCTCAAGATTTGGTTTTTGTAAATCCGCTAGAGCTATCGTGGAAACTGCAACAAGGACAGCGGCAACAACAATATTACGTAGCATAATTCTTATTTAAGTAGTTAATAATATCGCTCGATTCCGGTAACCATGTCGAGTTTCCTTCTTCATCAATAATGCGTAACACCGGAACCGTGCCCTGACCACGAGCTTCTATTAATTCTTTTTCGTATTGAACATCTTGCCAGATATTTCGAGATTCCACTTCGATACGCAGTTTCTTAATGGCGTGTTGTACGCGCCAGCAAAACATGCACATATCACGATGATAAAGGATAAGACTGTCTGAGTTACCTTTGGTTTCAGTAGAGGTTTGCATCAGGTTTGCTAAATCCAAAAATTATCAAAAGTTATAGCGGCCAGAATACTAATAGTAATGGAACAGCGACCGCGACAATCAAAATTTCCAGCGGCAAGCCCATACGCCAATAGTCTGAAAAGTGGTAACCACCAGGCCCCATCACTAGAGTATTGGATTGATGACCTATCGGTGTGAGAAACGCGCATGACGCACCCACGGCTACGGACATTAAAAAAGCCTCGGGGTTCACGCCCAGTTGTTCGGCAATGCCCAAAGAGATTGGCGCCATGACCAGTGCGGTTGCAGCATTGTTAATGATGTCGGACAGGAACATGGTGACGACCAATACCAAAGTCAGTATCAATACGATGGGCAATCCGGATGTGAGTCCGATAATGCTGTTTGCAATTAAATCTGTCGCGCCGGTGGTTTCTAACGCTCGGCCTACCGGAATCATGGCGCCCAGCAAAACAATCACCGGCCAGTCTATTTCGCGGTAAAGATTGCGTACCGGCAAAATGCCAAACAGGATGTACGCGACGATAGCCATGACGAAGGTCACGGTTAATGGCAACACGCCAAACACACCGAGCGCAATAGCAATGCCGAAAATGCCTACCGCAAGCCCGACCCTGCGTTCACGGCTGATGGCGAGATCACGTTGCGCCAGTGGCAACAAACCGAAATCACTCATGGTTTCGATCATGGATTCGGTAGGACCTTCAAGCAATAAAATATCACCGGCGCGAAACAGTTGTCGTCGTAGCCGTCGACGTACGGTCTCACCCTGACGCGCCAGTGCGACTAACGACACGGTGCGGTTGGTGTGCCGGCGAAGAAAAGCAACCGTGCGTCCTTCCAATGGCGAACCTGGCGTCACCACGCCTTCAGCCAATGCAAGATCAGCCGATGCGAGTTTCTGAAAACTTTTATCTTCCGTCGTGACCAGTTCCAGGCCTAATTCGTCGATTACGGGTTTCAAACCACCGGGATCGGAGCGTAACAAGTAAACATCATCTTGTTCGATGATGTGGTACGCCGACACCGGTTGCGCCAGGCCGTTGCCGCGTGCAAGACCCATGACGTCGATATCTCCCGCATGTAACGGTTCAACGAATGCCAGCGACTGACCGATTAATGGACTGCCCTGCGGCACTTTTACTTCGGTTAAATACTCTTCGACCTGGAATAATTGTTGTGGCGGATTTTGCGACAAACGCGCTTTGGGAATGAGACGCCAGCCGATAATGGCGACAAACAAAACACCGAGCACTGCGACCGGAACACCGACCGGCGAAAACTGGAACATGCCAAAACCGGTGCCGGTGCGTTCGGCCTGATATGCCGCGATAATAATGTTAGGCGGCGTGCCGATCATGGTGGTCATACCACCGAGTATGCTGCCGAATGCCAACGGCATGAGCAGCATGGCGGGAGAGCGTTTGTGTTCGCTGGCGGTAGCCAAAGCGACCGGCAACATCAAGGCCAAGGCGCCAACGTTGTTCATGAATGCCGACATCACGGTTACGACGCCGGTTAATGCAACCAGATGAATAAATGCATTGCCGGTAAAGGGTAACAATCGGCGTGCGATTAAATCCACTACGCCGGAGTTTTTTAGTGCATGACTAATCACCAGAACTGCAGCAACCGTTACGACAGCTGGGTGACCAAACCCGGCAAACGCATCGTGCCCTGGTACTAATCCAAAGGCGACCACCGCCAGCAATGCGATCATTGCCACCATGTCATGACGCAGTTTGCCCCAACCGAACAACACCAATGTGATCAGTAGAATACTGAAAACAGCGATCTGGTCGGTTGTGAGTTGTGCTAACACTTCGGTCTAGCTGCGAATACCGTAACCGCGATTGAGTAAATGTAAATTAAATGAAAACAGCGCAACAATAAACAGGCAAACGATGGCATAGGATACCCAAAGATTGATATCCGAAATACCCAGGAAACCAAAACGAAAAGCGTTAATCATGTACAGGATGGGATTTGCCAGTGACAGGTTTTGCCACAACTGGGGTAACAAATTAATGGAATAAAAAATACCACCAAGGTAGGTCAGCGGCGTTAAAACAAAAGTCGGTACGATGGACACATCGTCGAAGCTTTTTGCGAACACGCCGTTGATAAATCCACCCAGGGAAAACAAGATTGAAGTCAGTATAACGGTACTGGACAAAATCCAGATATTATGAATATGCAAATCACTGAATATCAACGACACAATGGTCACGACGATACCAACGGCAATGCCGCGTGACATCCCGCCGACCACGTAACCGATCAGAATAATATAGTTTGGTGTCGGCGAGACTAATATCTCCTCAATCGAGTGGTGAAACTTAGCGCTGAAAAAAGAGGACACTGTATTCGCATAAGAGTTGGTGATCACGGACATCAATATCAAACCGGGCACGATGAAATCCATGTAGCGAAACCCTTCCATTTCGCCGATACGCGGTCCGATCAGGTTACCGAAAATGACAAAGTATAATGACGTTGTGATAACCGGCGGCAAGATCGTTTGTTGCCAGATTCGAGTGAAACGCGTGATCTCCTTGATCACGATAGTCGAGAACGCGATAAAGATTTGGGCGAAACTCATTGCTCAGGTTGCGCGCGGCTACTGTCGACCAGGCCGATAAATAATTGTTCCAGACGATTGGTTTTATTACGCATGCTCGACACCTCAATGCCATGACGCGACAGCTCAGCAAACACCGGGTTGATGCCGGCTTCCTTGGCAACATCAACTTCTATCGTCGACTCATCTACCAGACGCATACTGAAACCGTTGTGTTCGGGTAGTTGATCGAGCGGTTTGTTTATATCCAGGACGAAAGTTTCCACAGTTAGTTGTTTAAGTAAGGCCTTCATGCTGGTGTTTTCGACCAGACGGCCATGATCGATGATGGCGATATTGCGGCACAGGTGTTCCGCTTCCTCAAGATAATGCGTAGTTAAAATAATTGTCGTGCCTTCGGCGTTTATTTTCTTCAAAAATTCCCACATGGAACGGCGAATTTCAATATCCACACCGGCCGTGGGTTCGTCCAAAATCAATAACTTTGGCCGGTGAATCAATGCACGTGCAATCATCAAACGCCGTTTCATACCACCGGACAACATGCGCGCCTGGCCATCGCGTTTGTCCCACAGGCCGAGTTGCTTCAAGTATTGCTCTGCGCGTTCATGGGCCAGACGCCGTTCGATTCCGTAGTAACCCGCCTGGTTTACGACGATCTGTAACGGCGTTTCGAACATGTTGAAATTGACTTCCTGAGGTACGACGCCAAGAAACGATTTGGCTTTCGGGAAATCATTGTCGATATCGACTGCAAAAATTTCCACGTTGCCCGCGCTTTTGTTGACCAGCGAACAAATGATGCCTATGGCGGTCGACTTACCTGCACCGTTCGGACCGAGCAAAGCGAAAAAGTCACCCTGTGCAACTTCAAGATCGATACCGTGTAAGGCGGTTAAGCCGTTTGCATAGGTTTTTTTCAGTCCTTTAATGGACAGCGCAGTTGTCATGAACAGTTTGGAGTTCTTCGCGAGTGGTACTCGGGTTGTTACCGTTTGCGTCCGGTGACACACAATAACGGCATCGCCATTGATGCAAGTTTACTGCTTGAGCACCACCTTTTGGTATAAATTTTTAAGACGCGCTTGCGGGTCGTAGCGTGCTTTTAAATCTTCGTAACGTTCGCGATTGTAGATTGACCAGAATTCCTGTTCGGAAAAATAGCAATCCGAGTACAAAGATTTAATGCCGCCGAGTTCGGCGACCTTTTTCTCGATCAATCGATTGTAATAACCAGCCGGATGTTTCTGCCGGTTACGCACTACATCCCAGAACCCGAAATTGATATATAGCTTGTCCGTGTTCATGGGGTACAGGTCGTATGCCGCGGACTTGTCATAGCCCCCGATAGGGCAAATCCAAATGGGCTTTATACCGATTTCACGTTGAAAAAAGGCCAGAAATTCTGCAGCGTTTTCGATGGGTATGTCAACATCCTGGATCACGGATTCCGGACGGTTGCCTACCAGTCGATTTAACCGTCGTGTAACACCCCAGCGTGCGTTCCAACGCATTACTTTAGTGTAGTTGCGTGAGTTCAAACGTTTCCTGCCAAGCAAACGGCGCATGAATGGGTTTTGTACATACAGGTTTTTCGAACACCAGAACCAGTCCGTATCCCAGCGCCAGATGTAGTCATGAGCGGTCAGATAATCTTTTTCTTTTTTACGAATGGATTGGTAGTAGATATCGAGATAAGTGTAGTCACTGGCATAGGGTGCATCATCCACAAAGCGGCCCGTGGTGACGTACATTTCATGTTCGGTAAATACACTGCCGTCGACGAAGTCCACGTTGCTGCGACAGGATTGAGCTACTGTTTTAAAAAATTCCTCTGCGTTATTGCATCGGGCGTGTTCAATTTCGACATAAGGCTTCACCTCGACCGTCAACGCTTTCAGTTTCAATATGTAACCCAGCGTGCCGTAGGAGTTGGGGAAACCAAAGAATAAATCCTTGTGTTCGTTATCCGGCGCGCAGGTCACGACCTCGCCGTGCCCGAGCAATATGTCCATTTCCAATACGGTTTCATGGGGCAGGCCGTATTTGAATGAGGACGATTCAATACCGATGCCCGAAATCGCGCCGCCAATGGTAATGGTCTTTAATTGCGGTACCACGGCAGGCATGACGCCGTGCGGTAAAGTGCCATCGACAAAGTCTTCGTAAGTGGTCATGCCTTCCACGTCGACCCAGGCCTGCTCAGGGTTGACTTCTAATACATTGTTGAAGTCATGGACATTCAGTGTGCGGGCGCTGGTTCGTTGGCGGTCACGGAACAAATTGGAAGTCTGTTTGCCCAGACGAACGGCGCCGGCAGGTGCGGCGGCGATTTCAGCGACCAGCCGTTCTTTTCTTAGTTCATATGCCGTCATGCGTTAGAATACTATGGCGTGAAAGTGAGAGAAGCAATCCAGGTGATCGAGGCCGATGACTGGCAACTCGTCCGTACTCGAGGCAGTCATCACCAATACAAACACAAGACAAAACCGGGATTGGTAACAATTCTCGGGAAAATGAGTGATGATTTGGCTCCTGGTACGGCCAATAGTGTTATGAAACAAGCGGGATTAAAGAAATGAAATATTTAATTGTTATCGAACAAACGGCATCGGGATACTCAGCCTATTCCCCCGATCTCCCAGGCTGTGTGTCCACAGGCGATACTCGTGAAAACACCGAGAGAAACATGCGTGAAGCGATAGATTTTCATGTGCAAGGGTTGATTGAAGAGGGGTATGAAGTACCGAAACCGCCCAGCACGTCGTCCTACGTTGAAGTAGCAGCGTAGTTAGTTGCCACAAAGCGTCGGTATTAGATTGAATCAAAATCCGTTTCATTAACTCATCGTATTTTCTAGCTGTTTAGTCGCTCGGTTACTTCCACCAAATGACGCACAACCGAATCCACCGCCGCCCGTGTCGCATCGTCTTTCAAACCACCGTCTTCATCGAAAGCCTGATGTGCTTGCGGTACGGCTTTTTGCTCTGGTATGACAATCATGTTGAGATTGCCCAGGATCATGCGTACCGTCACCAGGGTGCGCAGACCGCCTAAGGCGCCCGGTGATGCGGCCAGCAATGCAGCGACCTTTCCGCTATACGCAATCAACGGCGTTTCGTTCGGTTCGGGCCGTGATGTCCAATCGATCGCATTTTTTAATACGCCGGTGATGGAGCTGTTGTATTCGGGCGCCGCAATCAGGAAGCCATGATGTTCGCACATCAACTGCTTTAGTCGCCTGGCATTTTCCGGCAAACCGTTCTCGCTTTCCAGGTCGCCGTCATACAGCGGCATGGGATAGTCGCGCAAATCGATTTGAGTGACCTCAGCATCCGCGTTGCGTGCCATATCGGACGCCGCGCGAATCAGTTTCTTATTAAACGATTCAGTGCGTGTGCTGCCGGCAAACGTGAGGATTTTAGGTTGTGTCATAAATTGATTTTTTTCGATGTAGGTGAACTATCAAATTTATCAAGCCGCACAAAAATACAATGAAAAACTCCTTTGCGCGCTTGAACACTAAACATACAATATATGCACAGTTTACCGAATAATTTGAAAATCAGAAAAACCGACATGTCTGAATTGAAAACGCTAGGCGAATCACAGCTCCAGGCGCTGGAGCAGGAATTGCTTGCGCGCTACGAAGAATTTCGCAAACAGGAACTGGCACTGGACATGACCCGGGGCAAACCGTCGTTGCGCCAGTTGAATTTATCCAACGCCATTCTGGAATACCCGGGTGTTACCGACTACACCGCGGATGACGGTACGGATTGCCGTAACTACGGTGGTTTAACCGGCATTCCTAAAATGAAAAAGCTGTTTGCCGACTTGCTGGAAGTAACGCCGGATCAAGTCGTGGTTGGTGGAAATTCCAGCCTTACCATGATGCACGATGCTTTGGTGCGAGCCTGTTTGTTTGGCGTACCCGGTGGCGAAGGGCCATGGGTACATCAAGGCCAGCTGAAGTTTCTGTGTCCCAGCCCGGGCTATGACCGGCATTTTGCTATTACCGAGCACCTGGGTTTCGAATTGATAAGCATAGATATGACGGATACCGGGCCGGACATGGAGCAAGTGACTGCTGCGGTGGCTGAAGACGCTTCCGTCAAAGGTATTTGGTGCGTGCCCAAGTACAGTAATCCGACCGGTGTTACTTACAGTGACGAAGTCGTGCACGCTTTGGCGGGCACGCAAACCGCGGCGCCGGACTTTCGCATCATGTGGGACAACGCTTATGCCGAACATTATTTCAGCGATAAGCCGGATGAGTTGGCGAATATGTATGCCGTCTGCGCCGATGCCGGTAACGAAGATCGTGTGTTGATGTTTGCATCGACTTCAAAAATGACCCTGGCCGGTTCCGGTGTCGCAGCTATTGCTGCGAGTCCCGCCAATATTGACGACGCGTTGAACCATCTCGCCGTTCAATCCATTGGTCCGGATAAATTGAATCAACTGCGACATGCCCGATTTTTCGGAGATATCGGAGGCCTGCGTGCTCACATGCGTCAACATGCGGAACTGATCAAGCCAAAGTTCGACATCGTCGACGAAGTGCTACACGAAGAGCTGGATGACAAAAAAATTGCCACCTGGACAAAGCCCAATGGCGGTTATTTCATCAGTCTGGATGTGTGGGATGGCTGCGCTCAACAGGTTATTCAACTGGCCGGAGAGATTGGCGTTAGCCTGACAAATGCCGGTGCGCCGTTTCCTTACGGCAAAGATCCGCGAGATTGCAATATCCGTATCGCGCCAACTTTTCCGCGTCGTGAAGAGATAAAGTTGTCGACGGAGATATTAGCAATATGCATTCAGCTGGCTGCCGTGCGTAAGTTGCTGGGCAAAGCAGACGATTCCGAAACAGGTAGGTAGCCCAGGTGAGGCATACTATTCGCGTACAAGCTGGCTCCTTGTCTGTTGGCAGTTGGATCTGACTAGCTATCAGAGAAGACGGGCAGCGGGCAGAGACTGACTCGCTCCGAAGGTCGATGAACCTGTATTGGTAGATCAGCCGGCACGTTGCCTCGCCACCCGCTCATCAGATTGTATGGTATCGAAGCCCCCGGTCAAGGTGAGACTGCATCGACAAGGTAAATCGTTGTGGTGGCATTTCCGTTGATAATGACTCACTGAGCACAGGCGGATTGATGATGCTGCATTTTGTCGGATGTGATGTATCCAAAGCGACACTGGATATTGTGTCTGGTTGTCCCGATACGGGTCGCTGTCAGCGCCCCGTGCGTTTTATGAATACGACCAAGGGTTATAACGCATTGAGCCGGTGGCTCGATAGACGCTATGGGTCCAGCGCGAGCACATCGCGCTGGTGATGGAGGCGAGCGGGGTGTATCACCGTCCTCTGGCAGCGCATCTGCATCATGCGGGGTTTCGCGTGCTGGTACTCAACCCCGGTGGGGCGGCCCACTATGCCCGTTGCCAGAATCAATTGCACAAAAACGATTGCCTGGATGCACGCTCGTTACAACGCTATGGGGCACACTTACACAAACCGCACTGGTATCGCCCCCAACGCCCTGTGATACAACGGTTAAGCGCCTTGTTGAGCCGTTTGCGTCAACTCGCAATAGATCATCGACGCGAGTGTAATCGTCTGGAAAAATGCAATTTTCTGCCTAATAGCACGCCATTACGTGATTCGATCCGTCGTTAGTTGATCACCATTGAGCGCGAACAATTGGCTATCCAGTCCATGATCGATTTACTCATCGACGCCGATCCCATTTTGCAACACGATGATGAGTTGCTCTGTTCGATCAAAGGCATCGCGCGGCGTACGAGTCAATGGTTGTTGGTTTTGTTGCACTCGCATCGATTCGCTCATGCGCGTGAACTCGCCGCCTTTGTCGGCTTAACGCCTTATCATCGCCAATCCGCCACCTCGCTCAATACCCCAGGGCATTTGTCCGGGCGTGGTAATCCGTATTTAAGAACCCGCCTGTATATGCCCGCTCTGTGTGCTGCACGTCATGATCCCGCTCTGCGTGCTTTCTATCAACGTTTACTCGATCACGGTAAACGACCCAAACAGGCTATTGTCGCTGTCATGCGTAAGCTGCTACACATCGCCTTTGGTGTCATTAAACATCAAACTCCCTATAACCCTCTCTACAACACTTGACTCCAATTCGAAACATGGTATCTACAATTCTTAACTCTTTACAACCGCAACGGCCAACAAACACCATGCGACAATAAATGCTAATCCCCCTAACGGCGTAATCGCACCCAGCCAACGAATTCCGCTAAGACTTAACACGTACAGGCTCCCGGAAAACAAAACGATACCGGCGAACATCGTCCAACCTGACCATTTAACAATAGTGGATTCAGGATACTGCGACGCGACAAATGCCACCGCAAACAAACCGAGGGCATGATAAAAATGGTACTGCACACCGGTTTGAAAAACACCCATCATGGATTCGGTCAATTTGTCTTTCAAACCATGTGCTCCAAACGCACCCAGCATCACCGCTAATGCGGCGTTAATCGAACCCAGCAATGTGAAAAGTTTAATCATGCGGTTTCAGGATAAAGCGGTGGCAGTAGATTGTTCGTAGTTTCGGTTACGGGCGGTTTTTTCTCGGCATTTAAAAACTCCTGCCACAATGATTCGCCTGACCACTCGCTGTGATCGGGCGAGTATAAAACACTATCCAGAGTTTCAAGTTCATGGGTGAGTGGCTCATGGTCAAGACGTGTCGCGATGCCGCTTAATCCAATCACCTTTTGCTGCGACCAACGCAATGTAGCCCAATTCAACAACGCGTTTTTTGCGGCTTGCGCATCGTTGGAAAAACAGGCGGTTTTTATCGCGTTACGTGCGGTGCGTAACGCCGCCGGAACTTCCTCCGGTTTCTTATGCACGGCTTGTGGTTGTTTGATTCGCCATAGATAAACCAAAGTCGCCAGCCACAACAATGCAAACATGGCGCTGACCAGCGGCCACCAGCCCGGTGATGAAACAGTTTGTGTCGATGCGACAGGGGTTGTAGGCTCCGGCGCCGAAACGATGTCTGCCACACTGGGTTGGGTAGTTTGTGGCGTTGCGGTTTGCGCCGCTAGCACTTCAATAGTCTGTGCCGGGATAACCGCGACCTGCTCAACATCGGCATCCACATCCCACCAGGGGATGCGCACTTCGGGTAAGGTCAGTTGCCCGCTGCGATTCGGCACCAGCGCGACCCGCTCTTCGCGCACACCGACCACCTGGCTGCCGTCGCGTCCGGTGTTGGTCTCGGACTGATCGGGATAAGCCCGCATGCCATCGATGGTTTGTTGCGGGATTTGTGGCAATTGTTCACCACTTAAGCCCAGTGCCTGGATTCGCAGGGTGCGGGTGATGGGTTCACCAACTCGAAATTGTGGTGGCTCGTTTGTCCACGATTGCGTGATGCTAACATCACGCGCCGGCAACCATACCTGACCGCTAAAACCAGCCGGTTTCGGTTTGACATTAACGCGTACTTCTTTTGATTGCGCGCGCACCACCCGGCTACCGCCAAAAAAGTCATCCAGCAAAAGACTGTTTGATGAATTATCCGACGCACGTCCGGCAAACTGCATAGCCGGAATCACTAACTCTCCACTTTCCTGGGGAAAGATGGAAAATTGCCGTTCTATCACACGAATGCGACGACCGTTGCGATTAACTTCGTAACTCGCATCCTCGCCCAAACGTTGCACGACGGCGTTTTCTATTTCCGGTTCACTCAACCGACCGTTGGTAACATTCACCGCGAGTTCCAGACGCATAGTGTAAGTAAGCTGCGCCTGAACATATGCCTCTTGCGGCTCGATTATCACTTCCAGCGCAACATCGCGCGGCGCACCGGCAGGTCGTGCTTCCGCGGCTAATACTTTGAGTTGCAGCGGTTGGGTGCTGGCCGGTCCCAATGCGATGGCAGGAATGGTAAATATGCCCTCGACCGTGGGTTGCAGTTCCACCCACCAGCGCGTGCGCGTTGTTTTCTCGCCGTTAATGATATTGACGTTCTTGCTGGTACTGGTGCCATGAATAACGAAATCATCTTTTAGCGCATTAAGGTCGATCTCCTCATTCACATCCGCATCGACTTCCAACACCAAACGCACCGTCTCATCCGCGTGAACGGGGTTGCGTTCCAGATAGGCATTAGCCGATTGCGCAAGCGCTGAGGTTGAATACAACACAACGCCTGTCAAAAAGATGGCAACTTTTACGATTAAACCTACCATGGTTGTTGTACAGCGCTTTCTGTCTTTTCCCGGTGCTGATACTGATACCTGAATTTTCGTCTTAATAAGCCACCGGGATCATCGGGTATGCGGCGCAACCATTGTTCCAAGGCCTGGTCACTCTCCGTATCGGACTCATTCTCTGCTTCCAGTTGCGCCAGTTGTTGTTCAGTTTGCTCTTCATCGTCCCGGGCGGGCCGATCTTTTTGTTGCTGCTGCTTGTCTTTCTGCTCGCCAACCTGTTGTTGCTCATCTTCCGGCGAAGATTGCGCTTCACTCTTTTCGTCATCACGTTGTTTGACCTGTCGTTGCGCAGAAGATGACGGTTGAGACTGCGACTCGGACGACAACTGCTGTTCGGATTCAGATTCCTGCGACTCCTCAGACTCGGATGATTTTTCATCCGTTCGTCCGGATTCTGAATCATCCGGTGATTGATTTTGTTGCTCCTGTTGCTGCTGATTTTCCAATGCGCGTTTAACAACATCGAGATTGTGTTGCGCATCCTGCAGGGCCGGATCAAGTTTTAGTGCGGTTTCATAAGCCTGTATCGACTCTTGTAACTTATTCTGTTTTGCCAGGGCATTACCCCGATTGTAATGGCCACCCGCAGATTCAATTTTAGAAAACGCTTGTTCCGCACCGCCAAAGTTATTTGAACGGTATTGTGCACTGCCCTGCCATTGCGGCTCTTGTTCAATGGCGGCGACCTTCTCCATATCGTCTTGCGCGAATGCTCGTGCGGCCCGCTGATCGGGTCGTAACCAGAGTTCGTCCCAGGAAATGGCATATGCTGGTTTGGGTGAAATCACAAACACCAGCGTTAAGGGTAAAACCAATAACCAGCCCCGGCGAAACGCCAGTGCGGCAAGCGGCAACAGCAACAACACCAGCCACGGACCCTGATCCAGCCACAGTTCGCTCCACAGTTCGGTTTTTTTAACCTCTAATTCGAAAGTACCGGTTGGGTTTTCAGCAAGCAGGGTTTTGATATCGCTATCGTCCGCTTGCAACTCAACGTAAACACCGCCCCCCGCTTGCGCAACTTGTTGCAACTCACCGTATTCGACACCAGGCAAAACGATGTTACCGGCCTGGTCTTTTAAGAATCCACCGTCAGGTAGACTGATCGGCCCACCGGTTTGTGTACCGACCGCCATGACGTTGACGCGGTAACCTTGCACAAGTAACTCAGCAGCTTTAGTTTTAGCCTGCGTGGTAACACCGTCGGTTATCAATATCAACTCGCCGTGTTTTACGCCCGTTTGCTGCAGTAGCGCGCCACCCATTTGCAAGCCTAAATCCGTGCGGCTGCCCTGAACAGGCACTACGTTCGTATCCAAAGCAGGTAACATATTTAATAACGTGTCTGCGTCATCGGTCAGCGGCGATACGGTGAATGCGTCGCCGGCGAAAACCACCAAAGCAGTCTGACCATCAAACGGTTGACGCAAAATGTCTGCGGCTTTGAATCGCGCCAGCGCAAGACGCGACGGTTTCAGATCGACCGCGTCCATGGAACGCGAAACATCGAGCACAATCACTCTGCCCTGCATATTGCTGAACACGGGCTGCATTTGCCGCTGCCAACTGGGTCCGGCTAGCGCGACAATTGCAATCACCCAGGCCAGTGCGAGCAGGATATAAGGAAACCGACTGTGCGCGCCGCCAAAGGTGACCAGCAAGTGTTGCAACAACTGTTGATCGCAAATAGCCAGCCAGTTGTCTGACGCGACAGAGCGTCGCCACAACCACCATGTAAGCAACATACCTAACGGCAAGGCAAATAACCAAAACGGCCGAATGAAATGAAAGTCGGCAAAGTTCATGCGTTAGCCACCGTTTGATTTAAAACCGGTTGTTTATACCCAAGCAAAACAATCATGCCGGTCAGTAATAACGCAAGCGCCAGCGGCCAGGTAAATAACTCGCTAACCGGACGCAGAGTCTTGTCATCCGATGCAACCGGTTCCAGTGTATCGAGGATTTTATAAATTTCCTCCAACGATTCGGTATCGCGCGCGCGAAAATACCGTCCACCGGTTTTATCTGCGATGGACTGTAAAGTTTCTTCGTCCAGATCCGATGACGGGTTAATGCGCCGTGAACCGAAAAAATCCGTTACCGTCAGTTGTTCGGCGCCGACACCGATGGTGTAAATCGTCAGTCCCGCACGCGCGGCAAGATCGGCGGCACGCAAGGGTTCAATCTCACCGGTCGTGTTGGCACCGTCGGTCAGCAACACCACGACACGTTCGGAATTTTCGGTTTCCCGCAACCGTTTTACCGCCAGGCCGATCGCATCGCCGATGGCGGTACGTTTTCCGGCGATTCCCAATTCCGCTTCATTCAACAATGTACTCACCGTATCACGGTCGAATGTCAGTGGCGTTTGTAAATAGGCGCGCGTGCCAAACAACACCAGACCGATACGATCACCTTCGCGCCGGCGGATAAAATCGCCTGCTACGTGTTTCACAACACCGATACGACTAACCAATTCGCCTCCCAGCTCCATATCCTGAAAACGCATGCTTTCGGAAATGTCCACCGCCAGTAGCAAATCGCGTCCGGTAACCGGAATCGAAATCGGCTCGCCCACCCACTGAGGACGGCTCGCGGCTAACACCAGCAGCAACCAGGTCAGTATGGCCAGCACTCTAATCCAGTCGATGAGTCTGGTGGATTGGCCGGACTCGGCAGTCGTGAGCGACGCATAAAACGGCACACGCAGCGCGCTGACCGGTGCTTCTTTTACCCGCGGTATCAGCCATGTAACCAAAAGCGGTAACGGCAAGACTAACAAAACCCAAATCCACGCCAGCTTAAACATAGTTGTTTAAAGATTCTTTTTAATCCATTGCGCAATCAACGGCGCCAGTTTCGAAATGTCGGCATCGCTGTTGAGTGCATAAGGACCTTGCGCCAGTGCACGCCCGGCACCGTGAGTGAACTGATTGGTCGTACCCGTATGGTCCAAAAACTGCAGCCAGTCGTCGCCGGTCAGACCCGCAGCCTGGACCCGTGGGTAGCGTTGCAACACAATGCGGCGCATCAGACGCGACAATTCCTGCACGCAGGGCTGGACGTGATCCTTGTCCACGGCGATAGCCTCAATTTTCTCCAGCAGCGACAAAGCATGACGGCGTGGCGCCGTTTTTACGCGATGACGACGAATCAGCCAGATTGCCGCCACGATAAACAGCGCGAGTAATCCAGCGACCAGCCACCAGCCGATCGCAGGTGGCCACCAGGATGGGTCGGCGGGTAGTTGAATATCGCGCAGATCGGCTAGCGGGTCGTCCGGTATCATACGTCAGTACCGCCCAGTTTAGATGACGTTGTTTTTTCAGTTTGAACGGCTTGGCTTTCGTTGAATAAACCACCGCGCAGACTGCTGACCGGGTCGACATCCGTCGCAATGGTTATTAACGGAATGTTGCGACCGCGCGCTAACTGTTGCAGATCGTTGCGGCGTCGTTGAAAATCCGCAATGTAATTCTGCCGCACTATCTTGCTCGCCGTATCCAGCATCATTCGTTGAATACCATTGGTCACCGCATAGCGTCCGGGTGGCGGCGGCTGCGCTTCGAGCGGGTCGACGATCGAACACATGACAATGTCATTGTGCTGGCGCAAACGTGAAAGATGTTGTTCGGCATCCTCGCCCAGATGATAAAAATCGCTGAAAATAAAAATCAGACTCCCCGGCCGCACAACATGACGCAGGTTTAACAATGACTGCGACAACGCCACCGCATCGCCATTAGCTGCATTCCCCGCCTTATGTTCATCGACTAATGTTTTTAATACGTGTAACACACCGCGCTTGCCGCTGGCGGGACGCGCTTCGCGATGGGAGCGCGCGCTGTACACCAGCGCGCCGACACGATCGGCATTGGCGATCGCCGACCAGCAAATTAGCGCGGCGCACTCGGCGGCGACGACGGATTTGAAAGCGACGCGACTGCCGAAGTACATGCTAGGATTAAAGTCCACCACCACCAGCACCGGGCGTTCGCGTTCCTCACGAAACATCTTGGTATGCGGTTGCCCGGTGCGCGCGGTAACACGCCAGTCCATGGTGCGAATATCGTCACCGGCCGAATAACGCCGGGTTTCATCGAAATCCATGCCACGGCCGCGAAAACGCGAATAATAGCCACCGGCGTTACTGGAGCGGGTAATCGATTTGCCGCCGAGATCGATGCGCCGAGAAAGAAAACGCAGACCGATTAAATCGTCTATTGAAAAATCGACACCGGTCAGACGATGTAACGCCACAATGTTACTCGAATAATTTTATGGAACTGCAACCCGTTTTATCAATTCGCTGATGAACTGATCGGCGTCGATACCCTCGGCCTCGGCCTCGAACGACATCAAAACACGATGGCGCAACACATCGTGCGCAACTGCCTGAATATCGTCGGGTGAAACATAGTCGCGCCGGTTTAGCCATGCATGAGCTCGGGCGCAACGATCCAAGGCGATGGTGGCACGCGGGCTGGCGCCAAAATTGACCCAGCGTTTGAAATCGGCTTCATAGGTTTCCGGCCGACGTGTGGCCAGCACTAACTGCACCAGATATTCTTCCAGCGGCGCGGCCATGTGTAAGCGCAGTAATTGCTCACGTGCGCTGAACACCAGTTCCTGGGAAATCAGCGGCTCTATGGCATCCGGCACGTTGTCGATTTGCTTTAACGTCTCCTCGCGTACCAGTTGCAGAATTTCCCGCTCGCTGTTCGCCGCGGGATATTCCACTCTAATGTGCATTAAAAATCGATCCAACTGTGCTTCGGGTAACGGATAAGTGCCTTCCTGCTCGATAGGATTTTGCGTCGCCATCACCATAAACAACCTGGGCAGATTGTAAGTCGTTTTACCAACGGTAATTTGCCGCTCGCCCATCGCCTCAAGCAGTGCCGACTGCACCTTGGCCGGTGCACGATTCACCTCGTCAGCCAGGATAATATTGTGAAACAACGGGCCTGGCTGAAACACGAAGGATCCGTCTTCGGGCCGGTACACTTCCGTACCGGTCAAATCGGCAGGCAACAAATCCGGCGTGAACTGCACGCGGTGAAAATCACCTTCCACGCAACGTGCGATTTCTTTTACCGCTTTTGTTTTAGCCAGACCGGGCGCACCTTCAACCAGTAGATGGCCGTCGGCCAGCAACGCGATCAACAACCGGTCAACCATTTCCCCCTGCCCGATAATCTGACGATTGACGTGGGTGCGAATGGTTTGAAAACCTTCGATAGCGCGAATGTCCAGACCGGGCAGTGGTTGCGCTGGCGTGAGTGACACCTTAAAAATCTCCCTGTTTGATTTGCGTTAACACCAAATTTTAATGGGTTTTGACGGTCAGATAATTACAGGTTTATTAACATCGCGCCAGACCCCATTACTGTTCTCATTATCTTACCGGGCCGGGCATACCGTGCTTTCACACCGTGTTCATACGAAATAAAGTAAAATTAACGTCTTAGTCTCCTGCCAACTGCCAATGTTTCCACGATTTTGCCGAATTTTGCTGTTACCGCTGTTGATGGCGCTGAGTGCCGTATCCACGGCGTTTGCCAAGACGGTTGACGTGCCACTGACCGTCGATAGCCATTTCCTGCAACAAACCATCAGCGCGGCCATGTATACCGGTGAAAACGTTACGGCCAAGGTATGGGACGATGGTTCCGGCTGTAACTACCTGGTGTTGTCCGACCCACAGGTTGAAACCCGACCGGGACAGATACGCTTGCTCAGCAGCGGTATCGGGCGTGTTGGCACACCGGTGGGGCAAAACTGTATTCTGGCCCTGGACTGGAATGGTTTTGTCGAAATCTTTAAGCAACCGCTTTTAGCCGATGATCGTTTGCGCATACTTTTCGAGGTCACTGATTCCAATGTATACGACGAAGATAAGCGCGAGGGATTACGTAGTGATGTGATCTGGAATTGGTCAAAAAAGTACGTCCATCCGCAACTTGAAGCTATTAACATTGATTTGCAACCTGCGTTGGGTGAACTAGGCGGTATATTGGCGTCATTCATGCCGCAGGAAGACGCACTGACATTACGCACACTGACGGAGTCCGTTGTCATGGGTGACCTCAAAACCAGCGCGGCCGGTCTCACGTCCACATTGACTCTGTCGCTGCCGGACAACCTATTCGCCGAAGTCGAATCCAACACAAGCGAGATCGAACCCAAACTCAGTGCAGCGGAGTTAGTCGAATTCGACAAGGCCTGGCAACAATGGGATGCGTTCATCACCTTTGTTATTAAACATGCAGCCATCTCCAGTGCCAACGACGAACGACGTGGTGAACTCCTCGATGTCCTAATTGAAGCACGGCATGATCTGATCAGCGCATTGAGTGAAGAAATTGATCGCAACGACGATCCGGTACGAAAATTATTCGTTAAAAGCTGGCAACGCCTGTCACCGGTATTGCAACGCATGAGCAGCGACGCCAACAGTGAAAATCAGGGACAATCCGCGTTGCGTTTTTTGAGTTTCATCGCCGCTGCCGACGCCTTGCAGGCCATTGATGAACTCGGCCCGACCACCGGTTGGGAGATTTCAACAGATGGTTTGCGCCGTATGGCGCGTTTGATGGCACCTGACACCAGTGAAGATCCGTTGCACTACGACGATGCGGTCGATCCTGACATGCGTGAAGCATTCGATTTCGGTACGCCGTTGGAAATACCCGCGCCACCGGCCAGCAAGTCGAGTGGTGGCTGGTTTATTCAGTCCGCCTGGGCTTTGCCCGACACCTCCAGCCTGTTGATGGCCAAACTTAATGACTGGGTGCCAGAGCGACAGGATTTAAAACTGTATCTCGGCCTGGTGCGCAATCTGTTGCACGACACGGTCAGCGAAACGCTAAAGGAGAAACCGCTGGAAGCGCAATACCACCAGTTTTATCGCCCCATGGTGCTGGCCACTGCGTGGCAGGAGACCTGCTGGCGCCAGTTTCAAAAGAATAACGGCGAAATCGTGCCGGTGAAATCGTCCGCCGGTGCGGTAGGCATGATGCAAATCATGCCGCAGGTGTGGCGTGGTTTTTATGAAGCCAAGGCGCTGGAAAAAAACATAGCCTACAATGCCGCCGCTGGCAGCGAAATTCTGCGCCATTATCTGGTCAAGTACGCGATTCGGCGCGGCGAGCACGAAACTACCGGTAATCCGGAAAATCTCGTACGCGCAACTTATGCCGCATACAACGGGGGGCCAGGACATTTGAGTCGTTACCGAAAGGATTCCACGCCGGAATCGTTGCGTAAAATTGATGAGTCGTTCTGGTCCAAGTACCAGACCATAAAAGAAGGCGATGAATTAGCCGTGCTGCAATGTTATGAATGATGTAACCCACACGCAAACACAAACTGCGGCAATTACCCGTGAGTTAACCGGCGCACAAAAATTTTTCAGCGGTGCGATGAAAATACTCCTGCCGATTCTTATTTTGCTTATTGGCACCGGCGGTTTTATGTATTTAAAAAGCACAAAGCCCGAGCCACGCAAAGTTGAGGTAGCGGAGCAGGAATGGGTTGTCACCACGCAAACCGTCACACGCGCAACCCGACAACCCGTGTTAAATCTTTTTGGCCGCATCGAATCTCCGCGCGAGGTGCGTTTATCCGCAGCGTTAAATGCCGATGTCATCAGCGTTAATGTCTTGGAGGGGCAAACTGTTGCCGCCGGTAAACTGCTGGTACAACTGGATGACAGCGATGCGAACTTAAGTGTGGCCCAGCGTCAGGCGGACGTCGCCGAAGCGCGCTCGCAAATCGAAAGCGAGAATCGGCGTTATCAGTCGGATAAGGAGTCATTAAAACATGAACAGGCACTGTTGAATCTTGCCAATCGTGAAGTGGAACGCGCACAACGTCTGGCGAAAACCCAGGTTGGCAGCGAAGCCGGTGTCGATGCAGCCTTAAAACAACTGCGCCAGCAATCGTTGGCGGTCACAACGCGCAAACTCGCGATAAACGATCACAGCGCGCGTCTCGCGCAATACGAAGCCAAGTTGGCACGTGCACAGTCGGCGCTGGACATGGCTCAACGCGACCTGAAACGCACCGCATTCACCGCGCCGTTTGCCGCTCGCATCGCCGCGGTGAATGTGTCACCCGGTGACCGGGTGCGCAGCGGTGATGTTCTTGTCGAATTGTTTGAGCGTGAACAAGTGGAGGTACGCGCGCAGTTGCCCAACCGGTATCTGCCCGCGTTACGACGTGCGTTACAAAATGATTCCACGGTAGCGGGAACGATTGCACTAGACGGTGAAGCCATCCCCATTTCGCTCGACCGGTTAGCGAGTCGTATCGATCAAGGGCGTGGCGGTGTCGATGCTTTTTTTCGCATTGAGAACAGCGCCGTTGACGCCGAGCTTGGCCGCACTGTCAGCGCCTCCGTCACCCTGCCTGCTGTAGAAAACGCCGTCGCGCTGCCGTTTGAAGCGATGTACGGCAATGATCGTGTGTACAAAGTCATGGATGAACGACTGCACGGCATAACCGTAAAACGCGTGGGCGAGTCCACAAACGCTGATGGTATGCCAATCGTGCTGGTGCAAAGCGATGCACTCCAGGACGGCGATGAGATTGTCACATCCCAGCTACCGAATGCGGTTGAAGGTTTGAAAGTGCGCAACGGCAGCGCCGCGCTGGCAGAAAAGAATTAGTCTTATCGCCAATGGCTTTTCGGCATAAAACAGATCTGATCGGTATTTTTAGCAGTCATCCGGTAGCAGCCAATTTGCTAATGGCCATGATGCTGCTGTTCGGCATCTGGAGTGTCAGCAAACTCAACACCCAGTTTTTTCCCAACTTCGACATCGACTTTGCCACCATAAGCGTGGTGTGGACCGGTGCCAGCGCAGAGGATGTCGAACGTCTTATCACGACGCCAATTGAACAGGAATTACGTGATCTCGATGGCGTTAAGGAACTCACATCCTCTTCGGCGGAAGGCGTCGCCAGTATCGCGATCGAATTCGATGAAGACACCGACATCACTGAAGCGGTCGACGATGTGAAACAACGCATCGATCAGGTAAGCAATTTACCTTCGAGTGCCGAAACGCCGGAAGTCACACGCATACTCAACTATGAACCCATCGCGCGCTTACTGGTCACCGGTTCCAACCTGCGCGAATTGCGCACACTGGCGCATCGTTTTGAGCGTGAACTGCTGGATCGCGGCATTGCCAAGGTCAATATTACCGGTTTGCCCGAGGAAGAAATTGCCATCCAGGTTCCCAGCGCACGCATGCGTGAGCTAGGATTATCATTGGACGAAATCGGACGCCGGGTAGCGTCTTTCTCGCGTGACCTGCCGGTGGGTGTGATTGGCCGCAGCGACGCCGCGCGGCAATTGCGTTTTACCGACCAACGCCGTGACGAATTGTCATTTCTCGACGTGCCCGTGGTGGTAGACGAATCCGGTCAACGGGTAACACTGGACGATATAGCTGTTGTGGAGCAACGCGCACGCAACGGGCAAGTAACCGTCGGCTATCGTGGCAAACCAGCGGTGGAGTTGCGCTTATTTCGCTCCGAAAGCGGCGACAGCCTGGATTCGGCACGCATACTGGATGAGTGGCAAGGCGCCACTGAAGCAGGTTTGCCGCCGGGAATCGATCTCGTGGTTTACGATCAACAATGGGAACTGATTAAACAACGTATCGGTTTGTTGTTAAAAAACGGTGGCACGGGTTTATTGTTGGTTGTGTTGATTCTGTTTTGGTTTTTAAACGCGCGTGTCGCGTGGTGGGTCGCGGTCGGTATTCCGATTTCATTCATGGCAACACTCGGCATCTTGTTTGCCATTGGCGGCTCCATCAACATGATCAGCCTGTTCGCGTTAATCATGGCATTAGGTATTATCGTCGACGACGCCATCGTAGTTGGCGAAGACGCCATGGCGCATTATCAGATGGGGGAAGGCCCGTTACAGGCGGCGGAAGGCGGTGCGCGACGGATGCTTGCACCGGTCATGTCTTCATCACTGACCACCATCGCCGCGTTCATGCCGCTGCTTATCATCAGCGGCATTATCGGCCGCATATTGCGTGAAATTCCAACCGTGATCATTTGCGTCATCATCGCGTCTTTGATCGAATCGTTTTTGGTCCTGCCCGGTCACCTGCGTCATTCCCTGGCCAAGGTCGGCCACTACCGGCCCAAAGGCCTACGCAAGAAACTGGATAATGGTTTTAACTGGTTTCGCGACAAGATTTTTCGTCCCGTCGTCACCAAAGCCATTGATTATCGCTGGACCTGCATCGCGATCAGCCTAGCCAGTGTCATGGTTACCGCGGGCATGTTCATGGGTGGGCGCATGATGTTTACCTTTTTCCCTTCGGCGGAAGGCAAAACTATTTTTGCCAATATCGATTTTGTCGCCGGAACACCGGCTGGCGATGTAAAAGACTATCTCACACACATGGAACAGGCGGTGTGGGAGACCGAACAGGATTTTGGTGTGGAGGTTTTAGCCGCCGTGGTTTCGCGGCATGGCGTATCCGAAACCGACGACCAAAGCGGTACACGCCGTGGCGATCAATTCGGTTCGGTGCTAGTCGAACTGACCGAACCGGATGATCGCGACGTGCGTAACCGGGATTTTATTCAGGCATGGCGCAAAAAACTGCGTCAGGAACCGGGTATCGAAAACCTGTCCGTCAGTGAACGCCGCGCCGGGCCACCCGGACAGGACATCGATATACGCATTACCGGTTCCAATATCGATGCGGTTAAAGCGGCTGCGCTGGAACTGAAACAAATCGTCAGCGCTGTCGAAGGGGTTTCCGGCCTGGAAGATAATATGCCGTTCGGCCGGCAACAGTTGGTATTGAGTCTGACACCGACGGGAGAGTCTGTTGGTTTAACCGTCGATCAGATCGGACAACAACTGCGCGCGGCTTACGACGGTTATCTGGTGCAAACCATTCCGGACGGTGATGACGATGTCGAAGTACGGGTTTTACTTCCCGACTTCGAGCGCAACAGTCTGGGACGTTTTGAAGACCTGGACATTGCGTTGCCCAATGGCGATACCGTGCCGATTTCCAATGTCGTGGACATCACACATCAACGCGGCTTCGATTCGATTCGTCACGCAGACGGGAAGCTCGCCGTCACCGTTACCGGCGACGTTGACCCTGCCGTAGCGAACTCAAATGTTATTGTTGAAAACCTGAATGCAGCGACCTTGCCCGAACTGTCATCAAAACACGGCGTCAATTTTTCCTTCGAAGGCCGTCAGGCCGATCAGCAGGAAACACTGACCGATATGCGCAATGGCGCGCTGGTGGCGTTGATAATGATTTATCTGGTTCTGGCCTGGGTGTTTGGTTCTTATGGCTGGCCGTTGGTGGTGATGGCAATAATCCCGTTTGGTCTGGTCGGTGCGGTATGGGGACACGCGCTCATGGGTTTAAACCTGACCATACTTTCTCTATTCGGGTTTTTTGGCCTCGCCGGAATCGTGGTAAACGACTCAATCATCCTGGTCGTGTTCTATAAATCCTTACGGCAAAAAGGCATGGCGGTTAAACAAGCCGTTATCGAAGCCGCTTGCCAACGCCTGCGCGCGGTCTTGTTGACCTCGCTGACGACGATAGCCGGTTTAACACCGCTGTTATTCGAAACATCGTTACAGGCACAGTTCCTGATACCCATGGCGACTTCCATCGCGTTCGGTCTGGCCTTCGCTACCTTGTTGGTTTTAATCCTCGTGCCCTGTCTGCTGTATATCCATGAGAACGTTGCGGCCTGGACCGGATGGGGTCGAAATATTCAAGTTGAGGAGTTTCAGTCTACGACATGAGCATTCGCTATAGTCATCCGAGTCATTCAAGCGGTATATGGGAGGCTTGCCTCGCGGCGAGGGCGCCGCTCCCACAAGTGTATTTGTCCCCTGCACGACGCTGTTTTCCTGGATTCCATCTTCAGTTCCACCAAGTACGTGCATCCCTGCACTGGCTTCTCTTCACTCCAACTTAACTGATCTCAACACACACATCTTCTATATGACCATAAGGGAAAAGCTAGTCATCGAACGAACGTAACAAGTGAAGAATCCAGTCACAACAATTCGCGGCCATAGGCTGCTCTCGTCTATTCAATGCTTTGCATTCTGTCGAGACAAAAAGCGGTTACAGGTAAAGCAGGTCGTACGTTCAAATATCCAATTCAACCCAAACTGGTTGATGATCCGAACCTTGGGCAGCACTGTCGATATGGACTGACTTGATAGAATTGCGCAGTCGCGTGCTGATAAAACAATAGTCCAGTCTCGCCGGCCGACCTTTCACTTCAGCGCTACTGCCTTGCA
>CBDCFT010000062.1:0-58476 GCA_965216365.1 Arenicellales bacterium
ATTGCAATCTCGCTGATCTCCGAAAGCGCTAAAGCCTGCCCGTCCCGCCATGGCCTGGCTATCGGTCTGGCCATGATTCCCCACGTATCCGAACTATTGATGGTGAAATGGGGTTCGATGAAAAATGCACTGGGCGACTTCGGGGCAGAAAAATTACCCGAAGGCCTGACCGATCCTGAGTTTGTCAGCGCTATGAGTCAACAAGGTGCTCATGTGATCGGGCACGACGCACTGGCTGGAGGTTCAATCATTACCGGCATGATCTGGGGCGCATTTGCAGCACTGATCATCGATCGCAAGTTTACTAATGCAGGATATTTTCTATTGGTTGCCGCGATTTTAACCAGCGTGGGCGTTCTTCACTCCCATTCCCTGCACATGCCTCAATTGACCTCGATCACCATTGGTTATCTCATCATGGCGTCATTTATGTTTATCTATCCAAAGGTGGGTACGGTTGAATCGTTGGTTATTGATGACGAAACAGAGTTATGAAAAGTCCGGGAAACTCTGAGTTGGTCAGAGTTTCCCCAGCAGTAATTATCAAAATCTGAACATGCCAGGGTTGTCTTAGCAATTCAGTTCGTACTAAGTCCGACAATGAATGATTTCATACTCAAACCGGGCATTCAGTGAATATTTCGTAAAGGCCGTACGCAACCCGTACTGATCTTTCGTCGAATACAGAGAAGCGGATAAGGTTACGGGACACCACTTTTCTGAAGAGAAATATCTTTTTCCCGAAACCAATTCTGTGTTCTCAGGCAGAACTTTACCAACATAAGCATTAATGGTACTTCTATCAATACGCCGACAACTGTAGCGAGGGCGGCGCCGGACGACAAACCATACAACATTGCTGCTGTCGCAATAGCAACTTCAAAATGGTTCGACGCTCCGATCATGGCAGTGGGCGCGGCGTTTTGATAAGTCAAACGAAACATCTTGGATAGTACGTATCCCAAAGCAAATACCAGAATGGTCTGGACGAACAAAGGAATGGCGATCCAGAGGATGGTAAGAGGATTCTGGACGATAGTCTCACCTTTGAGTGAGAACAGGAGTACCAGCGTAATCAATAGTGCGGTGATCGTTACGGGCGTTAAAGTATGAAGAAACGCTTCCTTGAACCATTTTTCTCCCTTTGTCGCGATGATCCATTTTCGGGATGTGTAGCCAGCCGCCAGCGGGAGTGCCACATAGATGCTGATTGAAAGTAGTAGCGCTTCCCAGGGAACTGGCAATTGCCCGACGCCCAAAAGGAAACCGCCCAGAATCCCGAACAGAAGCAACATTGTCAGAGAGTTGATCGCCACCATCACCAGAGTATGCCCATCGTTCCCTTTGGATAGATAACCCCAAACAAGTACCATCGCCGTACATGGCGCGATTCCCAAAAGGATGCAACCCGCCAAGTAACTTCGCCACAACGGCACTTCCAACATCTTCAACCCATCGACGAGAACCACTCTTCCTGCCCCATAGGCATCTCCAACTGAAAGATCCTCGCCCAGTGGTATCTTGACCAGATCGACTGCATCCGTACCTATAAAGCCAACGAAAAGAGTCCCCAGGAAGAAGCTCGCGATGGCGTACATCGTGAACGGTTTTACGGCCCAGTTGATGAATAACGTCAACGCGACCGGACGCACCGCTTTTCCTGCCTTGACGACTTCATGAAAATCGATCTTCACCATGATGGGATACATCATGAAGAAAAGACACAGGGCGATGGGGATGGAGACTACCGGCGCATCGTTTACGTAAATGGCCATACCATCGAGTGTACGGGCGAAATTGGGAGCGATTTTTCCAAGCGCAATTCCGGCAACAATGCAAAGCGCTACCCATACTGTCAGATAGCGTTCGAAAAAGCTTATCCCCTTGTCGCTGACGCGAGAAAATTCCTCACCGGAAGTTATTCTCTTTATTCTTTCCGAATCTTCGCTCACTCTGAATCTCCAGGTAATTTGTTGAGAAATGATTTTATTTTCCCCTCCAATGTACGATAGGTTTGGGTGAAGGCATCGCGTTTTTTAGAGTCCGTACCTTCAACGGCAGCGGGATCATCAATGTCCCAATGTTCCTTAACTGGATTGCCATGCCACAGCGGACAGATTTCGCCCGCCGCGTTGCTACAAACTGTAATGACATAATCTATCACCGGAGCTACCGGCGCCGCGAATTCATCCCACGATTTTGAGCGCAGACCCTCAATGTCATATCCTAGATGTTCAAGTAGTCTGATCGCGTACGGATTGACCTTTCCTGCTGGCTGGCTGCCCGCGCTAAAAGCTCGAAATTCATCTCCACCCAAACGATTGAGAATCGCCTCGCTCAGGATACTGCGAGCAGAATTGCCCGTGCACAAAAAAAGTACATTTTTACACTGCTGATCCGTCATCAATTTTTGTCCTTGCGGATTCGCCGTTGCCCGGTTTTCGGTATCCAGGCAACACGGCCTCCAAAAGTGAAATACAAGCATGGGGATTGCCTTGGCAGCAATCCTTCAGAAGAAAAGTGAGCAGTGCTTGCGTGCCTTTTAAGTCTATTCGGTAAATAACGGAACGACCTTTCCGTCTTGATTCCAGAATTCCGGCGTTGACCATTATCGCCAGATGCGATGACAAAGTATTTTGCGGTACGTCCATAGCTTTCGCGATATCGCCTGCCGCCATGCCCGCCGCTCCGCTTCGAACCAGCAGCCTGAACGATTCCAGACGTGTTTCATGAGCCAACGCGCTAAATCCCTTAATGGCGGTATTTATATCCATATATCCAGAATATACGATATATATATATGCGTCAATCGTGAGGCGCTCGTGTATGTAACTACTAAATTCGCGTTATGTGAGCAAATGAACGGTTCGCAGTTGTTTTTCTGAAGATCAAGCGCCCATGAAGATCTACTCCTGGCCGATTTCAGAAGCTTATTGAAAATCTTGATGCGACTGCTTAGAGCAACAAGTCGTCAGTCGCTAAATCGAATTGCAAGTTTTTATCGAACCTAAGAATTGGAATTGCAAAACCAAGACAAGAATTTACACACTAATCCCGGCTGTGCGCGCACTCACCCATGATATAAGTAGCGCGAATTGCACGGTCATCGCCCAGCATCATCAATGCAAATAGTTTTTCATCAATGGTGGTCGCTGTCTGTAAACGGCGTTGAATCAACGGTGTCGCCGCATAATCCAGCACAATAAAGTCAGCTTCTTTACCGGGCATGAAGTTGCCCAGCATGTCTTCAAGGTAAAGCGCTTCGGCGCTGCCTAAAGTCGCCAGATAAAATCCGCGATAAGGTGAAAGCCGTGTACCGGCCAGTTGCTGTACCTTATAAGCGTCGCTTAAGGTCTGCAGCATATTGAAACTGGTTCCCCCACCCACATCGGTTGCCAGTCCAACGCGTATGTTCTCCACGCGTGCATGTTCCAGGTTAAATAGTCCACTGCCGAGAAATGTATTCGAGGTCGGACAAAATGCAACTGCCGCGCCGGATTCGGCCATGCGTTTATGATCGTCGTCATTGAGATGAATACAATGGGCAAAAATAGAACGATCACGTAACAAACCATAGTGATCGTAAACATCCAGATAGCTCTTGCTCCAGGGAAAAAGCTCCGCCACCCATGCGATTTCCTCCTTGTTTTCCGCTACATGCGTGTGTACATAAACACCGGGATACTCGCCGGCTAATTGTCCCACCTGCTCAAGCTGCGCATTGCTGGAGGTCGGCGCGAACCGTGGGGTTATTGCATAGAGCAAACGATCCTGCTCGTGCCATTGTTCAATTAAATCTTTGCTGTGTTGATATCCGGTTTCAGGCGTATCCAAAAGCGCATCCGGGGCATGTCTATCCATTAACACTTTCCCTGCAAGCATACGCATATTGCGTTGCCGGGATGCTTCAAAGATGACATCCACCGAACTTTGATGGGTTGTTGCCATGATTAAAGCCGTGGTCGTTCCGTTACGCAAAAGCTCATCAAGAAAAAAACCGGCTACGTCCTGAGCATAAGCATTATCAGTGAACTTAATCTCTGTTGGAAACGTATACTTATTCAACCATTCCAACAATTGCTCCCCATACGCAGCAATCACATCGACTTGCGGATAGTGTGTATGGACATCGATAAACCCGGGGATAATTAGCTTGCCGGTATAGTCAACCGTATTGATATCGGTTGGCAATCGAGCCAACAACACTTCAGCCGGGCCAACTGTTGCGACGTGGCCGTTCTCGATGACTAACAGACCATCTTCAAAATACTCGGTTGCGGTTGCATCGTTCTCCATGCCCGGGTCACGTAACACATGAAAAATTGATGCGCGATACGCGGTGACTGCGTTACTGCGATTCGAATCGGCGATGCCCACAATTTCGCCTGGATAGGTTAATCGTTGTTAATCTGTTTCAGCGCCGTAATCGAGTTCAATATTCTTTCATGGGTAGCCGGCGCATCCAGCGGTGGATTGACCTTGTAATCCGCAACACTCGCTATCGCATCGCGAATCGCAAAAAACACCGAAAAAGGCAACAGCAGCGGTGGTTCACCGACGGCTTTCGAACGCAAAATAGTCTCTTCCCGGTTTACGTTGTCGAACAAATTCACACGTAGATCGGGAGGACAATCATTAACGGCCGGTATCTTGTATGTCGAAGGCGCATGGGTCATCAGTTTGCCGTTGTCATCCCAAAATAGTTCTTCCGTGGTCAACCAGCCCATGCCTTGAACGTACGCACCCTCAATCTGTCCTATATCAACTGCCGGGTTAATCGAGTTGCCCACATCATGCAACAAATCGCCACGCAACAATTTCCACTCGCCCGTCAGAGTATCGACGATCACTTCCGACACGGCGGCGCCATAGGCGAAGTAAAAGAAGGGGCGACCTTTCATTTTATCCTTGTCCCAGTGAATCTTGGGTGTTGCGTAAAACCCGTCCGACCAGAGTTGCACCCGGGCTTGATAAGACTTTGTGACAGCGTCTTTAAATGAGAGAATCTCTTTGCCCACTTGAACGTTGTTTTTTGAAAATGTTATTTCTTCGGCTAAGGTGTCATATTCCCGCGCGAGAAATTCAGCAATTCTGTTTTTGATCTGCCGGGCGGCATCTTCTGCCGCCTTACCATTCAAATCCGTTCCCGTTGAGGCAGCAGTGGCCGAAGTATTGGCGACTTTATCCGTCTGCGCAGCCGTTGCGCGCACCGATTCAATACCGACGCCCAACTCGTCAGCAACTACTTGAGCCACTTTGGTATTGAGTCCTTGCCCCATTTCAGTTCCGCCATGATTCACCAGGATGGTCCCATCGAGATACACATGCACCAGGGCGCCTGCTTGGTTGTAGTGTTTTACATTAAACGATATGCCAAACTTGACCGGCGTCAGGGCGATGCCTTTTTTTAAAACCGGGCTGGATTGATTAAATGCTCTGGTCGCTTCGCGTCGTTGCGCATATTCGCTGGATTGTTCGAGTTCGGCGACCAACTCATGGATTACGTTGTCTTCAACAACCTGATCATAAGGCGTTACATTACGATCGGTTTTACCGTAAAAATTCAGCTTGCGGATATTCAACGCATCTTTGCCCAAGTTCCTGGCAATATTGTCGATAATGTATTCGATGGCGATGGCGCCCTGGGGGCCGCCAAAACCGCGAAAAGCGGTGTTTGATTGCGTGTTGGTTTTACCACAACACGCCCTGATAAAAGCATCGCTTAAGTAATACGCATTGTCGAAATGACAAACCGCCCGCGCGGCAACCGGCGGCGACAAATCAGTGGAAAAACCCGCTCTCGATACCATTTCAATTTTCGCGGCCAGGATACGCCCGTCATTGTCGTAACCGATATCGTACTCGTAGTAAAAGCAATGCCGTTTTCCGGTCGCCATAAAATCATCATCCCTGTCCAGTCTGATTTTCACGGGCCGGTTCAGTTTCTTTGCACACACCGAGGCAACACAGGCAAACAAGGCCGACTGCGATTCCTTGCCGCCAAAGCCGCCACCCATTCGCCGTATTTCCACCGTTACCTGATTAGAGTCAAGGTTAAGCGCATGGGCAACAACATGCTGCATCTCGGATGGGTGCTGGGTGGAACAATACAGATAAATGCAATCGTCTTCTTTGGGTATGGCATAAGAGATCTGCCCTTCCAGGTAGAACTGCTCCTGGCCACCAACATTGAATTCGCCCGTTATTCTATTTGGCGCCTGCTCCAATTTTGCGTCCGCATCGCCTTGCACGCATTCCATGGGCGGGATGACATAGCTTTCGAGTTGTCTTGCCTGTTTAGGCGTCAACACAGGCGACAACTCGGCGTAGTCAATGCGTGCTTTTACCGCTGCACGGCGCGCTTGGTCGTAAGATTCCGCAACGACGGCGAATACGGGTTGCCCAATATACTGAACCAGACCGTCCGCCAGTATGGGATCATCGTGCAGAATGGGGCCGCAATCGTTTACACCCGGGATATCCTGTGCGGTAAAAACAGCAACCACGCCGGGCATGGATTTTACGGCGCTCAAATCAATGGATTCAATTTTGGCGTGTGCTTTTTCACTGAGTCCGAGAGCGCAATGCAACGTACCGGCCAACTCACGGATGTCATCCACATACACTGCCTCACCCGACACATGCAAATGCGCCGACTCGTGCGGGATAGCGTTATCGTTTAAAGAAGAATTCTTAATTAATTCGAATGATTTCATTTGTAGATTCATAATCCTCTCCTATGCCGCGGCAAATACACTTACTTGTTCATCTGCAAGCGGATTATCGGGCCGGGTCTCAAGAAAAAAACGGTATAAAAGGTTCTCAGCGCTTTGCAGTCTGTTGTCTGACGAGGCCCGCATATCGGATAACGGCGAATAATCTTGTGCAAGCATGCTGATAGCTTTTTGCACCGTTTGCTCGTTCCAAATTTGGCCGGCCATGGCGGCTTCAGTGTTGGTTGAGCGTTTTGGCGTTGCCGCCATTCCGCCAAACGCGATGCGCGCATCGGTCACCTTGCCGCCATTCAATGTAATCGCAAAAGCAGCGCAAACAGCCGAAATATCCGAGTCGTAGCGTTTGGACAGTTTGTATGTTCTAAAGTGCTGATTCTGTTTTTGCAGGGGCACTTCGATGGCTTCGACAACTTCATCATCATCCATGGCTTTCATCATGTAATCCAGATACAGCTCTTCAAGCGGAATTTTTCGCCGTTTGTTTTTGCCGGTGAGTACTACTTGCGCGCCAAGAACGACTAACCAGGGCATTGAATCGCCGATTGGCGACCCGTTCGCGACATTCCCGCCAAGCGTTCCCGCGTTTCGGATTGGCACGGAAGCGAATCGCTTCCATTGCTCAATTATCTGAGGGTATTCACCTGAGATGGCAGCGTATGCGTCGGTCAACGAAACGCCTGCGCCAATATGAATCGCGTCCTGGTCTTTTTGAATCTGTTTTAATTCTACGACGTTCCCGACGTAGATGATATCCCCCAGGTCACGAAACTGTTTGTTCACCCATAAACCAATATCCGTGCAGCCTGCCAGAATTGTGGCTTCAGGTTTTTCAACACGCAATTCGATAAACTGTTCGAGCGTCCTCGGCGCATGAAAAACCGTTTCCTCAAATTGATATTCAAATGGCTCGTCACGTTGTATCGCCGTCAATTGATCCATGACGTACTTGCGCTCAAATTCAACGTTCGGCAAATCAAACATTTTCTTACCGGCTTCGAGTATGGGTCGATAACCGGTACACCGGCACAGGTTTCCGCTGAGCGCGGTACGCAGTTGCAGATCGGTAGCGACGGAATCGCTTTCGAGGTGGTCGATGTATACATTCCACAGCGACATAACAAAACCGGGTGTACAAAACCCACATTGTGACCCGTGACTATCCACCATTGCCTGTTGCACAGGATGCAGACTACCGTTTGCTTGACGCAGATATTCAACGGTGTATAGAGCTTTGCCGTCCAATGTCGGCACAAATTGTATGCACGCATTAACAGCGCGCATTTGCACGGCCCCATCCAAAAGTTCACCGAGCACAACGGTACATGCACCGCAGTCACCTTCAGCGCAACCCTCCTTGCTCCCAACTAGTCCCAAATCGTAACGCAGATAACTCAGTACCGATTTTGTCGGATCGGTGCCCTGTACAGACATCGGTTCATCATTGAGTAAAAAACGTATTCCTTTCGCTTTGGACTCTGCGTTCGTTAGATTTGTCATTTTAAATTACCTCCTTCCAGAATCGGTGGTACCAGTCATACGCACGTAACCTGATTCGGTTTGTGTAATTAGCTGTTAATTCCTTAATTTACAGTATTTGGTAACGAAACGGGTAGAAGGATATAACGAACGCGTAGTGCTCATTTCACAACTGATTTACCTTGAGTTCAAATCACCGGATACATTTGGCTATTTTTGTGGGAGCGATGCCCCCGCCGCGATAAGTGAATAGCACAGTGCGCGACAATGTCTTTCGCCGCTAGGGCACGCCTCATACAGGAATTCTAACAGCTGAAATTCAACGGTCATACTAGAGAAAACATTACACGTATGGGTGCACGTCACACCGTCGGCAGGAACGCGAAGTAGCAAATACCCGCTATGTTTATTTGTGCTTGTGGGAGCTGCGCCCCGCCGCGATAAATGAATAGCGCAGAACAGTGCAACAAGTTGCACCCTACCATTTTATATGAAACGCGATAAACGAGACCTCACTCATTCCGTTAATTGATTCACTTTCCACTCGATATTGTCGTGAAATGAATCGATAATCAAAGATAAACCAAGACTACGCATGATCCGTTCTATTTGAACATCCGGCAATTTGAATGTATTCAACGGTGCGTAGTCAATTTGAGCAGGCGCAATCAGATTCCAATTTCCGTAATACCAAAACTGTTCAAACTCGTCATACACATAAGGTGCTGAGATTATTGCTAACCCATCACGCACCTTCAATATATTAGAAGGAATTTCCGGAGCGTCACTGTAGTAAAACGCTAGTTACCCCAATCGATCCGAAAGGTTTTCAACTAGAAGACGTTTTTCATCGTCCTTGATTATGAACCATGATGTGTATTTCACCATCAAAAACGCCTCTTACGAAAACCGTAAGAGGCGTTGTGTTAAAACTTAAAGTAGATATGAATTATTGGCCGAACATTTTTTTAACGCCACCGAGCAAACCACCGGCTTTATCGGCAAGTTCATCTAGGTTACCCAAGTCGGCCAGATCGCCAATTGAGTCGAGCAGCGAACCGCCACTACTGACTTTGTCCATTATTTGCGGAACGGCATTGGACAACCCCTCGGCCGCAGCGTTGTCATCAAGACCGAGTTTTGAGGCGAACTCTGAAATCTTTTCACCACCAAAAATATTTTTTACTTGATCAGCGGAGATGCCTTCGTTGTCGCCATCGCCCAACCAAGAACTGACCATGGACGTAAGTCCCTCCCCGTTCATTTTTGAAATGATGTTTTGTAAGTCCAGCTTGCCTTCGGCATTAGACAGTAAACCACCGAGCGCGGAGCTGATGTTGCCGACGTCAATACCTTCACTACCCGCAGCCTTTTCTTTAAACATTTCTGCCGCTTGTTGCAATATGTCCATTAGTTTTCTCCTCTAATGAAAAATGAAAGAATAAAAAGTGTAACAGCGGAAATATATTGCAGAAACAGACGTGTCAGATGTTTTAGACACATTTGTTAACAATAGAGAATCTCTCTAATCTGCATAAATCGCTTCTAACGCTGCGCGCAACTCGTTGGGAATCGGAACGGGTTTGCGTGACTCCCGGTCCACGAACACATGCACAAAATAAGCCACCGCCGAAGCCTCGTTTTCGCCTTCTTTAAACAAACCGATCTCATAACGTACGCTGGAATTACCAATCCGAGTCGTGCGTAATCCGCCTTCGATCTTATCGGGAAACGCCAATGCGCTACGAAACTGGCACATGGACTCCACCGCAACACCTATTACGCTTCCATGTTCGATATCCAGTACGCCCTGTTCGATTAAATATCGATTAGCGACGGTATCGACATAAGAATAATAGACGACATTGTTTACATGACCATAAACATCGTTATCCATCCAACGCGTGCTTATGATATGAAAATAACAATACTTATCCCTGGTCTCTGGATCGTCCGGGAACGGGCGCGCCATTTATGATATTACTCAGGCGATTTTTACAATGGTACGCCCGGTCACACTCGCGCTGATGTAATCATCAAACACCGACGGCAAATTGTCGAAACGGACTTCGTTGGTAACAATCTTGTCGAGATGCTTTGGCTTTAAATCCGAGGCTAAGCGTTGCCAGGCTTCGTCACGCATAGAACTGGGCATTTCGATGGAGTTAATACCCAGCAAGGATACGCCACGTAGAATAAAAGGCATGACAGTCGTTTCCAGTTTGAACCCACCTGCCAGACCAATGGACGCGATATTGCCCCAGGGTTTAACCGTACGTGTCAACCAGCCCAATGTATCCCCACCGACGTTGTCCACCGCACCGCCCCATTGCGCTTTTTCCAACGGCCGTGTGCCCATTTCAATCTCGTTACGGTCGATAAAATCGGTCACGCCTAGAGAACGTAAATAATCGTGTTGATCCTTTTTACCGGTGAAGGCGGTAATTGAATACCCTCTGCCGGCCAACATGTCGATAGCGATACTACCGACACCACCGGTCGCGCCGGTAACCACAATAGGGCCATGCTCTGGCGACTGCCCATTTTGCTCCATACGCATCACCGCTAGTGCCGCAGTGAACCCGGCCGTACCAACTGCCATGGCTTCTCGTTCGCTGATGCCATCAGGAATCTTGACCACACAATCGGCAGGAATGCGCGCGAATTCCGCGTAACCGCCGTCGTGGACTTCAGACAATCCGCATCCACACACCAATACTCTGTCGCCTTCCTTAAATCGGTTGTCACTCGATGAATCAACTGTACCTGCGAGATCAATACCGCCATTTAGCGGCGGTTTACGCAGAATTTTTCCCTTACCGGTCGCTGCCAACGCATCTTTATAGTTAACGTCGGAATAACTGACTCGAATAATAACTTCGCCTTCGGTCAGATCGTCGACCTCCATTTGTTCGAATTCCGCGCGAATAGTGCCGTCGTCGTCATGAATACGAAATGCCTTGAATGAACTCATGTCATCTCCTGAAAAATTTTAGGTGGATTTTAAATCTTGTTAGTTGTGGATTATCTACTATCTTATAATGCTATGCTGATTTTTATCTCATTTAAATCGAAATTGCAGGAGTGTGTATGGCAGAAGAAACTATTTTCAGCAAAATCATAAGAAAAGAAATTCCCAGCGATATTGTTTTTCAGGACGATCGCGTGACGGCCTTTCGTGACATCAGCGCGCAGGCACCGACCCACGTGCTTATCGTACCGAATAAGGTTATCCCCACGGTCAACGACGTGACTGAAGATGATGAAGCAACTCTGGGTCACATGCTTATCGTCGCCAAACACGTGGCCGAACAGGAATCCATCGCCAATGATGGCTACCGTCTCATTATTAACTGCGGCAAACACGGTCACCAGGAGGTCTTTCATTTACACATGCATCTGCTCGGTGGACGACCTATGGGGCGCATGGTGCAACAACCGGGTTAAGATTTTAACCCTTAGCATTCTGAAGTTCGCGTTGGCGTAACTCCAGTCGGCGAATTTTGCCCGTCGTGGTCAATGGTAACTCGTCGATAAATTCGATTTCACGGGGATATTCATAGGCCGCCAGACGATGTTTTACGGAGGATCGAATATCATCTACCAATGCGTCATTGGCTTGATGACCTTGCGCTAAAACGATAAAGGCCTTAATTGCTTCGCCACGCAACTCGTCTGGTTTGCCGATGACAGCAGCCTGTGCAACGGCAGGGTGTTTTAGCAGACAATCCTCAATTTCACCCGGGCCAATGCGGTAACCTGCACTGGAAATCACATCGTCTTTGCGTCCGACAAACCATAAATGACCGTCTTGATCACGGTAACCGACATCACCGGTTCCCCACCATTCGCCGATAAATTTGTCCTTAGTGGCCTGCTCGCGATTCCAGTAGCCGAGAAACATGACAGGGTCATCTCTATGTGCGGCCAGTTCACCGGTTTCACCGACAGGTAATTCGTTTCCTTCATCGTCGACCGGTGCCACGCGATGCCCGGCATAGGGTTTGCCCATGGAACCCGGTTGCACCGGCATGATCGCAGCGCAATTACCGACAATATAATTAAATTCCGTTTGTGCCCACATCTCGTTGATTTCAACGTTAAGTGCTTGCTTGCCCCACTCGTATAACTCCGCACCGACCATTTCACCGGCAGACATGATGCTGCGCATATTGACATCGTATTTGCCGCGAATATCTCCCACTTGCCGAATCATTTTTAGCGCGGTGGGGGGAACAAACGCATTGCGCACTTTGTATTTTTCCATCAACTGACATGCATTTTCCGGGTCGAACTTGCCGCCTTCATAACCCAGCACAGGAACGCCGTAATACCATGATGGCAACAAGGCATCGATCAAACCACCGGTCCAAGCCCAGTCCGCCGGCGTCCAGAACAAATCATTTTCATGTGGAAAGAAATTATGCGACAACTCGAAGCCGGGTAAATTACCCAATAGACAACGATGCGCTACAACAGCGCCTTTGGGTGGTCCCGTCGTGCCGGAGGTGTAAATCAATAATGCAGCATCGTCTGCATCCGTCTCAACAGCCTTAAACTTATTGCTTGCATTGTTGATAAGCCCCCAAAACCCGGATATATGCGTTGTATCACAATCGATAATGGTTTCAAGTTCGGGTAACTCGTCACGCAAACCCTGCAAGATTTCATGTCGTGTGGCGTCGGCAACAACGACCTTGCTGCCACTATCCTGCAAACGGTATTGCAATGCATCGGGGCCAAACAAAACTGACAACGGCAGTGCGACTGCACCGAGCTTGTACGCCGCAAGATGTGCGATAGCGGTCTCCGGGCGTTGTGGCAGGATAATCGCAACACGATCTCCTCGCCCTACTCCATTTGCCGCAAGTGCATTGGCAAATTGATTCGATAAATTTGTTAGCTGACCGAAAGTAAACTTTCTCTCGTCGCCTTGTTCGTTTTCGTAGAACAGTGCTACCTGATCAGATCGATCCGTGTGTTTGTCGCACACTGCACGAGCGATATTGAATTTCGCCGGAATATTCCATTTAAACTGACGATGAACTTGATCGAAATCAGTCAGCGTCGCGTCGAGCAGTCGATAGTCAGACACTACCAATAATCTAACGCGGCCGAGTAAATGTTTTCGAGATCTTCTCTGCCGACCTCGCGCGGAGAATTTTGCAACAATCGTTGTTGTGCAATCGCGCCGTCGCTTAGCGCCACTACATCGGATTGTGTGTAACCAACACCGCCAATGCCATTCGGAATTTTGGTCGCCTGCATCATCTGTGACAAACGCAATGCCAATACTTCTCCTGCATCGTCCAACACCGCATCGCCGGTATCCGCCCCCAACAGCTTTGCGCCTTCAAGATGCCGGTCGGGACTCGCTTGTGCCGTAAAACGAAAAGCCGCCGGCGCATTAACTACTACTGAAATACCATGCGGACACAGGGGTTCATGGGTTGGATAGCCCTCTGGCCGGTAGTCCTTGATCAAACCCGCGACCGAATAAGCCATGCCGTGCGGAACGTGCACACCGGAATTTCCAAACGCAATACCGGCCAATGTCGCGGCAAACATCATGTTATGTCGTGCTTCAATATCATCGGCGTCTTGCACCGCACGCACCAGATGCTGGCCGGTCAACCACAACGCTTGACGGCAACCCATGTCACTATAAGGGTTCGCACCCTGACTCATGGGGCGCAGAGAAGAATCAGCGAGCTGCGCCCGTTCGGTGTAGGGGCGCGCGGTATAAGATTCCAAAGCATGACTTAAAACATCAAAACCACTCGCGGCAACGACATTGTTGGGCAACGAGTGTGTTACTTCAGGATCGATGACCGCACGGGTTGGACGCAACGCACGGGACGCAATGCCGGTTTTAACTTCTTTTTCCAGCAAATCGAACACCGCGATTCCAGTACACTCGCTGCCGGTTCCACAAGTCGTCGGGCATGCAATGTGCGGCTTTAAAGCACCGGGCACGGCTTTACCCTCGCCTATTGGTGCATTGACATAAGCAAGAAATTCGTCTGGATACGTTGCGTAAAGATTGGCTGCCTTGCAGGTATCAATTACCGATCCACCTCCGATAGAAATGAATCCATCGACATTTTCTTTGGCCATCGCTTTTGCAGCGTCGATAAAAGATTTATCTGTCGGTTCGACTTTAACTTCGTCGTAAATAACTAAATCGACGCCCGCTTTTTGTAATGATTTCTTTGCATCGTTAAAAAATGGGAGCACAGCAACTTGCTTGTCAGTAAACAGTGCGACCCTTTTTAACCCGCACTGAAGTGCATCCTGGCCCACCTCGTGTATCGCGCCGGGACCGTATTTTATGGCAGCCACATCGACGGTAAATATTGATTCATTACCTTCGGTTAGCTCGTAATAATGGCAACAAGACATGGATAATGACTTCAGATATTAAGTAAATTAACTCTTATAGATCATTGTAACTTCGATTTATTTAGAGCTTGATCCAGGTCCCACAATATGTCGTCGATGCTTTCCAAACCAACGGATATTCGAATCATGTCCGGCATCACACCGGCCGAGATTTGATCTTCATCCGCTAGCTGACGATGAGTGGTTGACGCCGGGTGAATAACCAGGGTTTTCGCATCACCAACATTGGCCAGGTGGCTTAAAAACTCGACGCCTTCAATAAATTTTACACCGGCTTCGCTACCGCCCTTGATGCCAAAGGTAAGAATCGATCCGGCACCTTTGGGCATGTATTTTTGCGCCAGCGCATGATACGGGCTGTCAGGCAGTCCCGGAAACTTGACCCATGACACCTGCGGATGATTCTGCAAAAAATTTGCAACTGCCAGTCCGTTCTCACAGTGTCGTTCCATGCGAACGTGTAATGTTTCGAGGCCTTGCAAAAACAAAAATGAATTAAACGGACTTAACGCCGGCCCCATGGTGCGTAAAATTTCACAACGTGCTTTCATGGTGTAACCGAAATCGCCGAAGGTTTCATAAAATCGAACGCCATGATAACCCTCTGAAGGTTCAGTCATGGTGGGAAACCTGCCATTATCCCAGGGAAACTTGCCGGACTCGACAACTACACCGCCGAGCGACGTGCCATGACCGCCGATAAACTTGGTCGCCGAATGCACGACAATGTCGGCGCCCCATTCGAATGGTCGACAAAGAAACGGACTGGCAAACGTATTGTCGATCATCAACGGCACGTCCGCTTCATGGGCAATTTCAGCAATGGCTTCGATGTCGATGACATTACTGCTGGGATTGCCTATGGTTTCGGCGTAAACGAGTTTGGTGTTTGGTGTTATCGCCTTGCGAAAATTCTCCGGATCGTCCGGATCGACGAAATGCGTTATTATCCCAAGCTTACGAAAATTCACACCAAACTGGGTATGCGTTCCGCCATATAAAGTGCTGGCGGAAACAATTTCATCGCCAGCTTCAAGAATGCTTAATATTGCTACCATTTGCGCTGCCATCCCGGAGGACACGGCGACTGCAGCCCGTCCTCCTTCCAGCGCTGCCATGCGTTCTTCGAACACCGCACTGGTGGGATTCATCAAGCGCGTATAAACATTGCCGAAAGTCTGCAGATTAAACAAGCTGGCAGCGTGATCCGCGTTATCGAATACATATGCTGCCGTTTGATAAATCGGCACCGTGCGCGAACCCGTTGCCGGATCAGGTAACTGCCCGGCGTGCAGGCATAAGGTCTCTATGTCGTATTCGTGGTCAGGCATTTTTCCTTTAGCTATCGGCTGTCAGCTTTCAGCGGTCGGTTGTGTAGGAGCGAGTGGCGACCGCCAAGGATGGCGGAAGTGCTGGCACTGCAGGAGCAAGTGGCAGTCTCGCCATTTTCAGTATGGCATCCATTGTGCTCGTTTGGCGGAAATGACTTTGGTGTTAACGCCGACAAAATTGAGACACCCAAACAAACGCGCATGTTCGATTTTCATGCATCTGTCTACAACAACATCCAGACCGGCTTGTTTAGCTTTCTCCTCGGCCTCTTCGTTGGTTACACCGAGTTGCAGCCACAACACTTTGGCTCCTATCGCAATAGCGGATTCCGCATAGGGCATAACCTTATCCGAACGTTGAAAAACATCAACCACATCGACCGGTTCCGGAATGTCTTCCAGCGTGGCATAGCATTTCTCGCCAAGAATTTCGTCATAATTCGGGTTTACCGGAATGATACGATAACCATGCTCCTGCAAATACTTCGCCGCAAAATAACTGGGACGATGCCATTTGGCCGACAGACCCACTATGGCAATGATTTTGTTATCTCGTAGAATTCGACGCAGTGTGGTTATGTCGGACACAATGATAAAATTTCTTTTGCTTGACTATTTTCGACTATCTCTCAATTTGCCAACGAATTGAGCACGCTACAACTGTCCGAGCGAGAAAAACTCTCCGCAACTGTAAATACCCAGTTCGGTGATGCCATCACATGTTCGTTCCTGCGAACGTTCTACTAATTCGTAAAACACCGGCCTGGCAATCAATGCTTCCAATCGATCGCGAATAAGCACATATGGCGACGGCTCCTGGGTTTCGGGATCGGTCATAACCCGAACGGGGTGTTCGCTGTCGGCCTTGATAACGTCACCGACATTGGTACGAAACAATAACTCCTGATGCTCCCCCGGATTAACACAATCCACTTCTACCGCGACAAAAGGGGCATCATCAACCTTAATTCGCAACTTCTCAACCGGCGTGACCAGATAAAATTCATTGTCATCGTCCCGTCGTAAGACCGTAGAAAACAATTCCACCAGCTTTTTTCTTCCGATTGGCGAACCCATGTAAAACCAGGTACCGTCACGCGCGATACGCATGTCCATGTCGCCGCAAAACTCAGGATTCCATTGATGCACCGGCGGTAACTTACGCGACGAGAGCAGGGCCGCCAGTTGATTGGGATCATGACTCGTTACTGTATTCATTTACTTATGATTCACCGGTCGTGGTTGGCCGTTTTCGTCGATGGAAACAAAAGTAAACAAGCCTTCCGTGACTTTTTCACTGGCGCCGTTACTGCGTCGCCGCACCCAGGTATCGATTTTGACCGCGATGGATGTATTGCCAATACGATCCGTGGTGCAATAACAACTGATTTCATCGCCGACATACACCGGCAGATGAAACGCCATGGCATTCACCGCGACTGTCGCGACACGTCCTTGCGCTATGTAATAAGCATAAGTACCACCCGCGATATCCATTTGCGACATCAACCAGCCGCCGAATATATCGCCATTGGCATTTGAATTTGCCGGCATCGCCATGGTACGCAACGACGGCTGCATATCCGGTGGGGACAAGTCTCCGCTCATTTGCCGCTACTGGTATACCCGAATGTCGTCGATGACTTTACCGTCATTCGGCAACGAGCCGACCTCAACGAAAGCAACCTGTCCGCGTAACTTGCAAATCTCGCGAATGCTTTCGACAATGCCGGATTTTAAATTATCGTCACCATCAGCACATTCGCATTGCAGCGTTATCACGTCGTTGACATCTTCCCGGTCAACAACCAAACGTGCTTTCTTGACTTGCGGGTGACGCGCGATGACACCGGCCACCTGACCCGGATGTACGAACATACCTTTTACTTTCGTGGTTTGATCGGCTCTGCCCATCCAGCCCTTGATTCGGGTATTGGTTCGCCCGCAAGGACTTACGCCCGCCAATACCGCGGACATATCGCCGGTTCCAAATCGAATCAACGGATAATCGGAATTGAACGTCGTGATAACAACCTCGCCTACCTCATCTTGTTCGACGGGATCACCTGTGCCCGGTCTGACTATTTCCAGAATAATTTCTTCGTCGACAATCATTCCTTCGATGGCTTCGGACTCGTAAGCAATCAAACCCAGGTCGGCGGTTGCATAGCACTGTAACACCTGCACGCCTAGTTGCTTGATCTCTTCGCGCAATGACGGCGGCAAGGGTTCGCCGGAAACCAGTGCTTTGGTCAGGCTCGATATGTCCTGGCCCAGCTCTTTACCCTTTTCCAATAGAATTTTTAAAAATGAAGGCGTACCGGTATAAGCCTGTGACTTCAGATCATTTATCGCCTCTACTTGTTGTTCCGTTTGACCGACGCCCGCCGGAAACACCGGGCAACCCAACGCTCGCGCACCTGAATCGAGCATCCAACCACCCGGCGTAAAATGATAAGCAAAACTGTTGTGCACTAGATCGCCTTTACGAAATCCCGCTGCGTACAATGCCCGCGCCATGCGCCAGTAGTCATTGCGCTTGCCTTCCGGTTCATAGATCGGACCGGGCGATCCAAACACCCGCCCCAATTGACGCAACGGTGTAGTGTTCAAAGCACCAAATGGCGGAGTTTTGCGCTGCAAATCAATCAGTTCAGACTTACGCAACACCGGCAATTCTGCAAGTGCCTTGCGATCACTGACGGCACTGGCATCAACATCGGCCAGGGAACGTGCGAAAGCCGAACTCTTTTGTTTTGCATTTTCAAGTTGTGCCGGCAAACGTTCGAACAATGATTGCTCGCGCTCTTCGCTAGCACGGGTTTCCAGATCGTCGTAATAATCGTTCACGTTGCTTTTATATCTACCATGTTTACATCAATAAGTCTGGAAAAATTCAAGAAACAAAATAACACTTTTCATCAGCCTCACATTGCGTGAGGACTTACAATGCTCTTAAGCCAACCAGCGTTTACGCCGCCGGTAGTGTTTTACATCGCGAAAACTTTTGCGATTCTCACCACTGACGCCCAGATAAAATTCTTTCACGTCCTCATTGTCGCGCAGCGTGGCAGCATCACCATCCATCACCACGCGCCCGTTTTCCAGGATATAACCGTATTGTGAATAGCGCAAAGCGATATTGGTATTTTGCTCGGCAAGTAGAAAAGTAACGCCTTCTTTCTCGTTCAGTTGTTTGACTATCTCGAAGATTTCTTCCACTAGTTGTGGCGCCAGACCCATGGACGGTTCGTCTAAAAGAATAACTGATGGTCGTGCCATCAACGCTCGGCCAACCGCCACCATTTGCTGTTCGCCACCGGAAACGTAACCGGCCTGCCCGCTGCGGCGTTCCTTGATGCGTGGGAAGTAGTTGTAAACCATGTCTAAATCCTGCTGAATCGCACCGCGACCATCGGTTCGCGTGTATGCCCCCGTTAACAGATTATCCTCAACGGTCAAATGCTCAAAACAGTGCCGGCCTTCCATGACTTGAACGACACCTTTTTTGACCAGATCGGAGGGCGATAATTTGTCTACCCGTTCTCCCGCCAACTCGATGGAGCCTTTAGTGACCTCGCCACGCTCGGTTCCCAGAATATTGGAAATCGATTTAATTGTTGTGGTCTTGCCTGCGCCATTCGCACCCAGCAATGCCACGATACCGCCTTTCGGTACTTCCAGTGAAACACCCTTCAGCACCAGAATAACGTGGTCGTAAATAACCTCAATATTGTTGACGCGCAGAACGATGTCGTTGGTGGAACTCATACGGGAATTCGATGTAAATGGAAAACGGGAATGGCGCAACGTTATTCACTATCCATTCCCGTTTACCTCGCATTTAACCGCAGTCTTTCGCGGTAATGTTGTTCTCTTTCGCGAAAGCTTCGGAATCTTCCACGATCAACGCATCGACCACTTCTCTGTCCGCACCGACAAAGTCGGTGATCAGTGACCAGGTTTTAGATGATGCATCCCATTGCTGGATAGCACCCAGGCCCGGTCCGCCGTGATTTTCGCAGGTTACACTGATTTCAGGCCCGAAATTCGGCAAGCCAATTTCCGCCATGCGCGCTTCGTCAATTTTGAGCGCTTCCATACCGTCACGCATCTGTGTGGAGGTAATACTGCTGGTGCCGTGAATCTCTTGTGCGGTAGCTGCAGCCTCGGCAGCCAACATGGCCGCATACATACCTCGGTTGTATAACACCGTGCCTAAATTAGATCCATCGCCCGCCGCTTTACCGGTATCGACAACATGTTTCTTTAAGTCATCGTAAATCGGAAAATCATCGCCTACGCCATGAAACGCGATGGCCTTGTAACCATTGGCGCCATCACCCGCAGGCAATACGTCATTTTCCGAGGCCGACCACCATACACCGATGAAATGATCCATCGGATAACGAATGTTGGCCGCTTCCTGGATGGCAACCTGATTCATCACACCCCAACCCCACATCGTGACATAGTCAGGACGTTCGCGGCGAATCTGCAACCATTGGGACTTTTGTTCCTGACCCGGGTGGTCAACTGGCAACAGCGTCAGTTTGTAACCGTGTTTCTTGGCCAGCTCTTCCAGCGTGCGGATAGGCTCTTTGCCGTAAGCGGAGTTGTGATAAACCAGTGCAATCGTTTTACCGTTTAGATCACCACCTTCCTGATCGAGCATATGTTTGACAATAATCGAGGCCGCGTCCCAATACGTACCGGGATAATTAAAAATGTGGCTGAATATTTTCCCGTTGGCGGCGGACGTACGGCCATAACCCATAGAGTGCACCGGGATGTCGTCAGCGGTCGCTTTCGGAATCAATTGATAGGTAATACCGGTCGATAGCGGTTGAAACACGAGCGGGTTTTGATCTTTGAGAGATTCGTAACACTCAACACCTTTTTCCGTATTGTAAGCGGTTTCGCACTCGACCACTTTAACCATCTCGCCGCCAATTCCGCCGTCGCGTTCGTTGAGCAAAGTGAAATAGTCGGCATAGCCATCGGCGAATGGAATGCCGTTTGGCGCATAGGGGCCAGTTCGGTAGCTTAACGACGGAAATACGAGTTCGGCAGATGCCGTTCCCATACCCAGAGTCAACGCCGCGGCCAGTACAACAGAGATTGAATTTTTAACGTTCATCATTTCCTCCTAACAGTTAACAACAGCCTCACTTTAAACGAAGCACATTTAGCCCTTAGCCCTGACACACCAACATGCGTTAATGCGGAAACGGCCAAAGTCTTAATTTCTCTTTCGTAATGCGCCACAACTGGGCCAGCCCGTGCGGTTCTACGATCAAGAAAAAAACGATCAGGCCACCCACGATGATAAATTCAATGTGCACAGCCAAGTCGGTGGCCCAGCCAAGGCCGCCAATCATAATATTTTTAAGTAACACCGGCATCAAGGTTAAAAATGCCGCACCCGCGAACGAGCCAAAAATTGATCCTAAACCGCCGATGATAATCATAAATAACACCAGGAAAGACTTATTGATACCAAACGCCTCGGTCGGTTCGGCAGCACCGAGATAGACGGCGAAAAACAACGCACCTGCAATACCGATATAAAACGAACTGATGGCAAAAGCCGAAAGTTTTGCTTTGAGTGGTGGCACACCGATGATCTCCGCGGCGATATCCATGTCGCGTATCGCCATCCAAGATCGCCCAATTCTGCCACGGGTCAGATTTCGCGCAATCAGCGCAAAGATATAAACCAGCACCAGACAGAATAAATAAGTTGCCCACGGCGGTGCATTTGCGCCGGTTATAGCAACACCGAACATGGTGCGTTCCGGCGCGCTGATTTGACCGGATGCGGAGTAGTTATAAAACCAGGGCACTTTGTTAAACAACCACACCAGAAAAAATTGTGACGCTAAAGTCGCCACTGCGAGGTAAAAACCCTTTATGCGCAAACTGGGAAGGCCAAAAACAATCCCCACCAGGGCAGTTACACCTCCTGATAGAATCATTACGATCATCAGATTCAATTCCGGGAAGGCGGTCATTAGCTTGTAGCAGGCATAAGCGCCTACAGCCATAAATCCACCCGTGCCAAGACTGACCTGCCCACAATAGCCGGTAAGAATGTTGAGACCCAGAGCCGCCATAGAATATACCAGAAACGGAATTAACACCGATTTTTCCCAGTAGTCGTTTATAAAAAACGGCACGACTAAAAATACAAAAACAGTGAATACCCAAAAAGCCAAACGATCGAACTTGATCGGAAAGGATTGCTGATCGGCAATGTATGAAGTTTTAAACTCGCCCGCTTCTCGATAAAACATAAGTCAAACCCGTTCGATAATTTTTTCGCCGAACAACCCTTGCGGCCGGAACATCAAAAAGACCAGCGCAAGCACATACGCAAACCAGTTTTCGGTCGCACCGCCGATCATCGGACCGATTGAAAATTCAAATAGCTTTTCGCCGACGCCGATAATTAAACCGCCGATGATGGCTCCCGGAATCGAGGTAAATCCACCCAAAATCAATACCGGTAATGCTTTGAGGGCAATTAACGAAAGTGAAAACTGCACACCGGATTTTGCGCCCCACATGATGCCCGCGACTAATGCGACAAAACCGGCGATAGCCCAAACCACCACCCAGATAGCCCTGAGCGAAATACCTACAGTAAGCGCCGCCTGATGATCATCCGCTACGGCGCGTAAAGCACGACCGGTTTTGGTATATTGAGAAAACAAAGTCAGCGTAATAACAAGAATGATCGCCACGACCGCTGCCCAGACATCCAGCACATCGATATACATGCCGTAATAATTGCTGTCCGCCGGCACCCAGGTGCGGGTAATATCTTCCCACCACAGCGAACCACCGGATGGAATTCCGATGTCAAGACGCTTGATGTCGGCACCCCACATCAAATCACCAAAGCCTTCCATAAAATAAGCGAGTCCAATAGTCGCCATGAACAGGATAATCGGCGCCTGATTGACCAGATGACGCAATACGAAACGTTCGACCAGAATGGCAAAGATAATCATCACAATGACGGTAAAAATAATTGCCAGCACATCCGGCATTCCCCCTGACCAATTGTGAATATCGGTACCGAATATCGCATTGATCAAATGAGCGAACGGCACCTGGCCGGTTTGAAATCCAACCAGAGTCAACGCAGCGAACAAGGCCATCACGCCCTGGGCGTAGTTAAAAATCCCCGACGCCTTAAAAATAAGCACAAAACCCAAAGCCACCAGCGAATACATGACGCCGGTCATCAGACCGTTCAGTATGACTTCGACTGTGTTTAAAAAGTCAGGACTCAATATCTTCTTCTCTAAATTTATTTGTCAGTGTGGCACACCCAGGTAAGCGTCGATAACATCCTGGTCGGAACGCACGTCATCCGGTTTACCGTCCGCGAGTTTACGACCATAGTCCAACACCACGACCCGGTCAGAGATATCCATCACCACGCCCATGTCGTGTTCGATCAACGCCATCGTCGTGCCAAACTCTTCATTTACATCAATCACGAACCGGCACATATCTTCTTTTTCTTCGATATTCATTCCCGCCATAGGTTCATCCAGCAACAATAATTTTGGCTCCATCGCCAATGCGCGGCCAAGTTCAACCCGTTTCTGTAAACCATAGGGCAAACGTCCAACCGGTGTTTTGCGGATAGATTGAATCTCAAGGAAGTCAATAATATGCTCAACCCGTTCGCGATGTTGTATTTCTTCTCTCTCCGCCGGGCCTTTCCACAAGGCCTGCCACAGCATATTGGAGTGCATTAAGGTAACACGTCCAGTCATGAGATTGTCCAGCGTAGACATACCTTTAAACAAGGCGATGTTTTGAAAAGTGCGTGCGATACCCTGCTTCGCGATTTGATGCGGCTTTAATTGCTTGCGCTTGACACCGTTCATCCACACCTCGCCCTGCTGCGGATGATAAAACCCGTTAATGACATTGAGCATGGAGCTTTTACCCGCGCCATTCGGCCCGATAATCGCGCGAATCTCGCCCTGCAGAATGTCAAAACTGATATCCGTCAACGCGTTCACGCCGCCAAAAGACAAGGAAATGTTTTTGACCTCAAGCAACACATCGCCACTTTGTCCGTTAGCGTTCATTGTTTAACTAGTTGGTCAACTCGCTTTGGCCATGGGCATGAAAGTTTCACACTCGCGAATTTCGAGATCGGCACTTATCGTCCCCTTGCGGCCATCTTCAAATGTCACTTCCGTATCAATATGACAAGAAGGTTTGCCTTCGTACAGCGCATCGATCAACACACCGTAGCGCTCAGAAATAGTGCTGCGTCGAACTTTACGTGTGCGCGTTATCTCGCCATCATCCGGGTCAAGTTCCTTGTGCAATATCAGGAAACGTCGAATCTGGGATGAGGCGAGCAGTTCGTCATCAGACAAATCCCGGTTAACCTGGGCAATACAATTCTCGATCATTTTGTAGACTTCAGGATGCGCGGCCAATTCCTGATAACTGGCGTACGTCAATCCGCGACGCTCCGCCCAGTCACCGACCGCACCGTGATCAATATTAATGAACGCGGTAACGTAATCCTTGTCATGACCAAAAGTCACGGCTTCTAAAATCTGCGAGAAAAATTTGAGTTTGTTTTCGACATATTTAGGTGCGAACATCGAACCGTCGTTTAATTTCCCGACATCTTTTGTGCGATCAATAATTTTTAGATGACCTTCGTTGTCAAAAAATCCAGTGTCACCCGTATGCACCCAACCTTCGTCAGTCTTTGTCGAAGATGTCGCTTCAGGATTTTTAAAATATTCCTGAAATACACCCGGTCCGCGATACAACACTTCGCCCTGCTCCGATAATTTCACTTCAACATCGGTTATCGGCACACCGACAGTATCCGGTCGCACCTGGTCGTTTGGTTGCAAGGTAACAAACGGACTGGCCTCTGTTTGTCCGTAGACCTGCTTCAAATGAATACCGATAGCGCGAAAAAAATTAAACATATCCGGGCCTATGGCTTCACCGGCGGTATAAGTCAATCGTGTTCGTGAATATCCTAGAACGTTTTTTAACGGCTCATAAACCAAAACCTTGCCGATCCGAAACAACATTCGATCTTTGAATGAAACTGCCGCGCCCTTCGGCAATATCGATTCCCACTCGTTCCGCCACACCAAGAAAAAACGAAAACATTTTACGCTTGATGGTGCTGGCATCTTCCATGCGAATCAGGATATCGGTACGCTGACTTTCCAAAACGCGTGGCGAAGTAAAGTGATAGGTCGGGCCGATTTCGATTTTATCTTGCACTAAGGTATCGGGGCTTTCCGGGCAACACACGCAATACCCACACACAAGCGCCTGGGCATAAGAGATGAAATAGTCGACAACCCAAGCCATGGGCAAATACGCCAGCACGGAATCGTTTTCATTCAATCCTTCAAATTTGGCACAGGCCCGCGCGTTGGAAATCAGATTTGTGTGCGTTAACACAACGCCTTTTGGATTACCCGTCGTCCCCGATGTATACAATATAACTGCGGTGTCCGACCCGCCGCCTTTATCAATTTCCCGCTGCAGATAATCGGGATTTTTTGCAGCGAACGTACGTCCTTCATCCTGAATTTTTTCAAAACTGACGACCAGTTCGGGATCGTAGTCGCGCAAACCACGGGTATCATCGTAGATGATCAGATCTATCCCGGAATAGTGCTCACGCACTTCAAGCATTTTATCCACCTGCTCCTGATCTTCCGCGACCACGATGCGCGCTTCGGCATGTTCGACAACATAGCGCATTTCATCGGCCACCGAATCGGCGTAAGTCGGGATTGGAATGCCGCCCAGGCTTTGTGTTGCTGACATCGCCCAATACAAACGCGGACGATTCTGACCGACCAGCATGACTTTATCGCCGCGCTTGAATCCGCGCGCCGCCAGGCCGTTGGCGAATGCCGTAACCTGCTCGTGATAATCCCGCCATGACCAGCTTTGCCAGATGCCGTATTCCTTTTCACGCATGGCCGCATGATCGGGCAAGCGCGTGGCATTTTGCCGTAATAATTTAGGAAAAGTATCTAACTGGTCGTTACTGGCCATTACCTGTTTTCGTTGTTTTTCCTCGTAATTTATAACTTATACACCAACTTTGATGAGGACTAACAATCTATTTAATCTTTCGACAACTTTATTCTACTCCAGCATGGACTCGTTATGGGAAGCAGCCCGCGCCAAAGCGCGCAACGATAGCCCAGCCGTATGTCGGGGTCAATGTTACCAGCATTTAATTGTGTCTACTGACGATTGATCGACCGAATGACCAAGAACTTGTCAATTGACCGGATTCCAGAAATACTACTCCAGCGTGGCATTTATTCAGCCCGGGACCAGTTGGAGATTTCATAAAACGGCTCATCACGTCGCCTGCTCGGTGATGAATAGCGACTTTTTATTCTCCCGTCTCCGACTTACCACCGTGACTTTGGTGACATTTAACTATTTTAATGAGCAATTACCAAATAGCAGTTTTGCCTGGCGATGGCATTGGCACCGAAATCATGTCGGTCTGCATCGACTTGCTGAACTACCTCGTTTCAAAAAACAATGGTTTGGCACTGGACTTTGCGAAGCTACCCGCCGGGGCCGAATGTTATCGGCAAACCAACGCCGCGCTGCCCGCCGCCACTTTAAACGCAGCCAGGAACGCCGATGCGATATTGCTCGGCGCAATGGGTCTGCCGGACATACGTTACCCGGACGGTACGGAGATCGCGCCGCAACTCGATCTGCGGTTCGAACTGGAATTGTATGCCGGCGTCAGGCCGGTGAGGTGCCTGCCCAAACTGCCCTTACCGTTACGCAATCCGGACAATAAACCGATAGATTTCGTGCTTATCCGGGAATCCACGGAAGGATTGTTTGCGTCGCATGGCAAGGGCGAACAAATCGAAGACCGTGAAGCACGCGATACCATGGTCATCACGCGCAGGGTATCCGAAAAATTATTTAATTTCGCATTCGATCTCGCACAACGACGAAAGGCTCAAGGTTACGCGGGACACCTCACCTGTGTGGATAAAGCCAATGTGTTTAACTCCATGGCATTCTTCCGAAAAATATTCAACCAGTGTGCCGCTCACTATCCTGATATACCAGCGGATTGTACCTATGTCGACGCGACCGCACTCAACATGGTCAAACAACCGTGGAACTTCGATGTGTTAGTCACCGAAAACATGTTCGGCGATATTTTGTCCGATCTTGGCGCAGGACTAATGGGCGGCATGGGCATGGCACCCTCCGCCGACATCGGCGATCAACACGCGGTGTTCCAACCCTGCCACGGCACCGCGCCGGACATCGTCGGAACCGGCAAAGCCAACCCTACGGCCATGATTTTATCCGCCGCCATGATGATGGAATGGCTGTATGAAAAACATGATGACCAGCCCTGTCTTGACGTCGCAAAGGCATTGCGTCAAGCAGTCGACAACGCCTACAGCGACGGCAAACTGATTCCCTGTGAAATGGGCGGATCCGCGGGTACCGCGGAAATTATTAACGCGATCAACACAGCCATTCGATGACCGGGCTGCTAAAAGTCGCCGGAGTCGGCTGTGGTTATTTCGGTCAATTCCATTATGAAGCATGGAAGCGTTTACCGGTCCAGTTAGTAGCCATTTGCGACAAGGATTTAGAAAAAGCGAAGGCATATTCAAAACAATTTTCGGTTGATGCGTTGTACAGCAATCTTGAAGACATGTTGCACGAACGATCACCCGACATCCTCGATATCGTTTTGCCGCCGGAGCAACATCTGCCGGCGATAAAACTGGCACTCGGATTAGGTGTAAAAAATTTGATTTGTCAAAAACCCTTCACCAGGTGCTTGTCTGAAGCAGAAACTGTAACCAAGGCCGTCAATGCCAGTGATGCGTTGCTGGTCATTCACGAAAACTTTCGATTTCAACCCTGGTACGAACAAATAAAGACGCTAGTGGATGACGGAACGCTTGGCGAGATTTATCGGATCCATTTTAAATTACGTCCTGGCGACGGCCAGGGACCCGATGCCTATCTTGACCGGCAACCGTATTTTCAAACAATGCCGCAATTCCTGATACGCGAGACCGCTATACATTTTGTGGACGTTTTTCGCTACCTGTCAGGCGAACCCACCAGGGTGTGGGCGGATTTACAAAAACTGAATCCCGCCATTGCCGGCGAAGATGCCGGTTATTTCATCTTCGACTACGACAAACAACAACGCGCCTTATTCGATGGCAACAGACTATCCGATCACACAGCGCAAAACAGACGGCTCACTATGGGTGAAATGTTTATCGATGGCAGTCGCGCTTCGCTTCGTTTGAACGGTGACGGCCAGATATTCACCCGGAATCACGGCCAAAACAACGAACAGGAACTGCTGTACGATTGGAACAACAATGGATTTGGCGGCGACTGCGTGTATCAATTACAGAAGCACGTTGTTAATCATGTCGTTTCCGGAGGCCCAATCAGTAACTCTGTGGACAGTTATCTCAATAATTTGAAGATTGTCGAAGCGATCTACAAATCCAATGAATCGGGAAAGTGGATTTCTGTTTAACCTTCGATTAAATCTGCAATGTGGATAATGTCGTTACGCGAGTTTTCCGCCCTACATAAAATAATTCATTTCAACGCAGGTTGGAAAAACGAAGCGCCTGCACCATAGAAAATGTATTGCTTGTGTCGGGTTTTCGCGTTACGTGTAAGAACTTAGACTTGATAGGACAAAGCAAGATGTGAGGTTTCAATCAATTCTGACAATGTCCCTTGTATACACGAAGCAGACAATCAAGAAAATAAAATGATTTGAGTATTATTTCTCCAAAGCGGTCGTTAATTACTCATATGGATAGATTGCTATATGTCAAGAAAGTTTTTGCAGTCCAAAATAAATATCCATGAGATCTATCTATTGAGTCTGGTTTGTTAGTCTTTTAGACATAAAAAGTAATTGGGGAGAAAATTCCATCTCTGGTATTACTTAACATGCTTTTTGATAAGTTTTCTTAGCCAAACATGAGCCGGATCATTCTTATGTCGGCGATGCCAAGCAAGGTATATGTGTTGTTTTTTCGTTTTAAAGGGTAAGTCACAGCAATCCAGGCCTATAAGATTTGCTTGTGCCATTCGTCCTAACTGTATCGTGATCAAATCTGTACCCAAAATAAATTCTGATACTGCATCGAAATTTGGAACAGAAATCTTCGGTTTGGGTATCTGGGTTAATTCCAAGCCCGAAAACACCGTGCGCATTACCGACGTCTGATCTTCGAAAATCACGTCCAAATGATTATCAACAAGAATTTCATTCTTAGTTGTTGGTGCCTTACGTTTTGTCCTATCAAAAAAACACTTTAGATCGTCAGAAAAAAGACGCACTTGAAAGATATCTGCTCCATCGGGTGGATAGGGAGTAAGTAATAAGTCGCAAAGACCACGGCGTAACATCGACAAATCAGGTATGCGGGCTGGCAAAAATGAGAATCGAGCATTAATGCCTTGCTCATAGATACTTTTAGTTAACGTAGGAAAAATAAAGGAGCGGGTAAAATCGTTAGCCGCTACTTTAAATTCCATCTCTGCCATAGTCGGATCAAAGTACCGGTGATCTGTAAGCCCTTTAAGGCTATCGAGTGCTGCTTGTGTAGGTTTGTACAATTCAAGAGCCTTTTCAGTGGCCGCAATGCCTCTTCCAGAACGAACAAATAGTGGGTCTCCCAGCGCGAGGCGAAGTTTATCCAGTGTATGGCTGACGGCTGATTGTGTGACGCCTAATCGGTCAGCGGCTCTGGTGACAGACATCTCCTCCAGCACCATGATAAAAGCTAATAAGCTGTTTCCATCTAAAGATAAATAATCGATTTTATTCATATATATTATGATAAATACCCTGTTGTTATAATGATTATAGTGCACAATAATTGAATCAAGGAAAACTAAATTCAATTATTAATTGATGAATGAGAATTAATCATGACTGATAGTAGAAAAATTGCTAATGCAAAAGGCCTTTACTTAGAAGGTATTCGCGATGGAAAGATGCGAGAGGCACTTGATAAATACACAGGCGATCGCTACACCCAGCACTCCACTGGCGTTGGCGATGGCAAAGAAGGGTTCATGGAATTCTTCGGGCCGTTTCTTAAGCGCAACCCTGTGCGGGATATTCAGGTCGTTCGAGCGATTGAAGATGGCCGATATGTTTTTGTTCATGTCTATCAAAGTCTTAATAACGGTGAGGCAAAATGGGTCACGGCTGATTTATTTGATACCGATGAGCAAGATCGAATGATTGAACACTGGGACGTGATTGCACCGTATGAAGAAGAAACACTATCAGGTCGAACGATGGTTGACGGTCCAACCGAGGTCGAGGATTTGGATAAGACCGATGAAAACAAGTCGATTGTACAGTCATTTTTCAATGACGTACTGTTAGGCGGCCAATTTGACAAGGTGACAGACTATATTTCTAGTGACCAATATGACCAACACAATCCTACAGTGGGAGATGGTCTAGAGGGGGTTCATAAGCACTTTCAAACCGCAGCTGAAAGGGATGCAAGATACGTCAAGGTACATCACATTATTGGCCAGGGCAATTTTGTAGTGGCCTACAGCCATACCCAAGTCAGCGGAGAAGACTGGGCTTTCTTTGATATCTTCAGATTGAAAGACGGCAAGATCGTTGAACACTGGGATGTGCAAGAGAAAATCGGTCCAGAAGAAACCTGGAATAACAGCGGAAAGTTTTAAGTTGGTTATTTGATTTAACTTAACCATAACCGGATATAAGCGTTCGTGGTTGTAAGGCTTATTACAAGCACGCAGTTTTTTACGATGAAAAAATGGCCCTATTAGGACTTAAATATGAAGAATCTAATTACAACCTTTTTATTATCACTGATTATTACAAGTAACTTGTTAGCGCAAGAGACTGATTCTTCTAATTCGTTAGAAGAAGTAAAAAAAGAGGCAGAAGCAAAGCAGGCAGAACATCTTTTAGATGGCACATCAATGAATTATTACTATCAAAATGGGGGCGGTATACATATCGAACTTTATGATGGCATGCTTAAATACGAATGGATTGTGGGACCCCGAAAAGGTAATGGCAATAAGGACTTACCCTATAATTCCCGAAAGATTGGGGAAAGGCTATACATTGTCAGTTGGCTGGAAGCATCACACCCGGACTATACGACTCTAATTTTTAATTTTACTAATAATGTAATGTATTCATCGGGCATCTTTCGGTTTGGTACAGAAGATCAATTTACTCGATTTGATGGTGGAATTATTGAAAACCTACATTTGGTAGAAAAGTAACCTAAATATAGAGTCATAGCAGCCAAATAGCATGTCATTCACTATTCATGAAATCCAGGCAAAATCTATAATTGGTGCAACAAAAGTTCCCAGCGCGGATTTTGTCATTAATCCTTATACCGGATGCCAGTTTGCTTGTGCGTATTGTTTCGCTAGTTTTATGGGGCGTTTTGTCGGAGAAAGTAACGCTAATTGGGGAAATTACGTTTACGTCAAGACCAATGCGATAGAGCTATTCGACAAGGAAATCCACCGTTTATTAAAGAAAGATCCGCATCCGCGTATTGCCATCAGCACAGTGACCGATCCCTATCAAGGAGTAGAGAAAAAATATCGTCTGACTCGCGGAATTCTCAAGACCTTTGCCCAACATGAGTATCAGGGTCGGGTCAGTATCCTGACCAAATCCCCGATGGTGATGGATGATGTGGAGATATTGAAAACGATCAAAAATGCAGAGGTGGGGTTAAGTATTACAACGACTGATGATTCTCTCAGCCGCCAGTTAGACGCAGCTGCGCCATTGACAAATGCGCGGTTGAAAACTTTGAGGCGCCTCAATGAAGCTGGGATCAAGACTTATGTTTTTGTCGGCCCATTCTTACCGCACATGTTCCTTCGCCTTGATTTAATTGATCAACTATTTGCAAATATTAGATCCGCAGGCACTACGGATATTAAGGTTGAATACCTTAATCTGCCTGGATATGTTAAACCACGATTCAAAGAGTTCTTGAAGAACCAGCCAAAGGACATCCAGACTGTCTATGCGCATTCTCAAAAGACAGAATATCGAGAAGAACTGGAACCGATCATCCGAGATGCGTTAAATCGACACGGATTGAAGATGCGTTTCAATGAAATTGTACACCACGTCAGTAAACAGGATCTAAAGGAGAGTTAGTTCAGAGTCACCCTACAGCTTGGAGTTACAGTTGGCGATGGGCGTTAAGCCATGAGAAACTTGCGTTGGTTGCTAGGTACGAATGTCTGTTATGCGTAGATCACTGTCGACTACAAATTATATTCGATTGGCTGCAATGGGCAAACTACGGCCGCTCGCTGCCCGACGACTTCCAAACTAAAGTCTGTAATTTTTGTAAGATCAAGTCCAAGTTTTTTACACCTTATCGGATAGTGACAAAATGTGCTGCGGATAAATGCCCGGTTTTCAGATATGCAACGGCATCTTGTTTACAACTCAATCGGTGAAAACAGCCCGGCGGATTCCGTAACCAGGATCCTGCTGGCATATCAATATCATCGTCGGACAATTCTCCGTCAAACACTAACAGCTCCGAGCCGTGTTCGTGACCAAAGTTTTCGATAACTGTGTCTGAACTCAAGCGAATCAGGCTGACATTCTCGTAAGATCGTTGGGCAAGCGGCTTGATTTCGTAGTCGCCTGACACACTGCCTTGCCAGGCCATCGCGTTTGTGTCTAATCGAACGAATTCCTGATCGTCCTTTTGCAATTGCCATAGCTTAACGAAGATTGTACAACCGTTCGCGCTATACGGCTTGTGGCTGGAACCGACCGGGTTGCGGACATAAGTGCCTGACCCGTAGTCACCGTGTTCATCGGAAAACACACCCTCCAACACCAAAAATTCCTCACCACCGTCGTGCGTATGCGGAGAAAAATAACTTCCGGGGGCATAACGAACGATACTGGTTGCGCGCGCGACTTCGTCGCCGATGCGATCCAACATGCGCCGCTGCACGCCCGGTAGTGGAGAGTCCACCCACGGTAGATCGTGTGATTTAACCAGGGCGCGCCGGGTAAAGTCAGCATTCAAATTCATCTCAGTCAGCAGATTGAGATAATAATCGTGGTTTACCCGCGTAAGTGGACAAATAAATTCCGCATGCTATGAGTGCGACGCCGATAAAATGATAGCCATACATTTGCTCGTTTAAAAATACGATAGCAAATATTGCGCCGAATACCGGTACCAGATGCAAAAACACACCGGCCTGGTTCGCACCGACTTCCGCAACGCCACGATTCCAGCAAAAATACGCAATGATCGACGGGCCGATACACACGTAAGCAATGGATAAAATACTTGCGGTGTTTAACTCCATGACATGTCCCTGCGCCAGCTCCCATAAGAACAAGGGTATCTGCAGGAGCAATCCAATTAATATCGTACTGACCAATAACAGATTCGCGTCAAGCTCCGCGGGACGCCGCTTAAGAATAACGGAATAAAACGCCCAGTTCGGCATTGCACATAACATCAACAAATCACCGCGATTAAAACTGATGTCGAGCAAAAAACGCCAATCGCCTTTTAACACAATGGCTGCCGCACCGATGAGAGAAATGACGATACCTAAAACCTGTTGTCTGGTTATGGTATCGCGAAATATCAGCCAGGACAGTACAATGATAGTCACCGGTGTCAGGGTAAAAATAAGTGTACTGTTTACCGCGGTCGTATGGTGCAATGAGGCATAAACAAAGGTATGAAACAGCGTTATACCAGACAGACCGAGCATAAAAAGAAACCGCCAGTGTTTTCGAATGAGTTCGCGCCGCCGCCAAAACTCTTTTCCCGACCACAACAACAGAATGACAAGCGCCAACAACCAGCGCCAGAAGTTCATTGTTGCCGGCGGAATAGAATCGTGAATATAGCGACCGACGACGAAGTTACCACCCCACATCAGGGGCGGCACCAGTAACAACAGGTATGGCAAAAAGCCGGTGCTTTTTGACCTCGACATGTTCCGCAAAAGCTCTAAAACTCAATCCGTTTTTGATTAGCGCGAGTATGTATTAGAATCCACTCGTGACATAAAAGAATACTTTTTTCTATACAACCATCATACATGAGGACTACCCGATGAAACGCGTTGCCTTTTCAGTTCTTGTCGCGTCATTAACCTGCCTGTTCAATTTTTCAGCACATGCGGCAGACACGACTTTACGCATCTCCCTGCAATTACCGTTAAAAAGTCACTTGGGCCAAAACCTGGTGCTGTTCAAAGAAGAAGTAGAAAAGAATTCCAACGGCGAAATCGAGGTGCAGATATACGATTCCGCGCAATTGTATAAAGACAAGGAAGTGCCGCAAGCCGTCGGTTCCGGGGCTATTGAAATGGGTGTCGCATCATTAACCCGCTTCGTCGGCGATATTCCAGCCGTCGATATTTTTTACATGCCGTTCCTGTTAAACAGTGAAGAACTGGTGCGCAAAGCCACCGCGAAAGGGAGTCCCATTCGCGACCCCATTGACGAAGCGATCATGGGAACAGGGTCTCGCGTGCTGTGGTGGCAGGCTTATGGAGGCGCCATCATGTTGTCGAAGGGCGGACCGGTTAAGACGCCGGCGGACATAAAGGATAAAAAAGTACGCGTATTCGGAAAAACCCTGGGCGAATTTATCGAAACTGTGGGTGGTGCGCCGACGCTCATATCCGGCTCTGAACAATACCTCGCTTATCAACGCGGTACCGTCGATGTCGGCATGACCGGTGTGTCCGGCGTAAAAAGTCGATCATTATGGGAAGTGATGGACACTATCACGGTAACCAATCACGCGGATATTGAATTCGTCGTTTTGGTTAACGAAGAATTCTGGCAGGGTTTACCGGATAGTCATAAAGACGTAATAACCGCCGCCGCGGAAAAAGCGGACGCGTCCGTGCGTGATGCAGTAACGCAGATTGAGGCCGATGCTTATGCGGCCGCAAAAGAAAAGGGCATGACAATTTATGAACCGACCGCAGAAGAAATCGATGCCTGGAAATCGGGCGCGCAACCAGTCATAGACAACTACAAGACCAATGCCGGCGAGTTGGGGGAAAAGTTATTGCAAGCCGCGCAATCGCTTTAATTTTTCTCTCGGACATTTTTTAAACATACGGCCCGGTACATCCGGGCCGTGCTGTTTCTAGCGACTCGCATGAAAATCATCGACAGTATCAGCACGACGCTCGGATATTGTGCGGCTTGGTTATATTTTTTAACCGGGTTAATGATCGGCTACGAAGTGTTAGCGCGTTACTTCTTTAACGCCCCCACCATCTGGGCAGCAGAAATCTCGCAACTGCTCCTGATCTGGGGCACTTTTCTAGCCATGGCTTATGCGCTCAAAAATCGGCAACACATACGCATCGAAATAGTCATCGCGAGATTCGGACTTGGAACACAGAAAGTATTCGAAGCCGTGTCGTTAATTTTCATTTCCGTATTGTGCGCCATTGTTGTCTGGTATGGCTGGGACATCGCCTGGGATTCGTTCGAGCGCGGACGTTCCACCGGCACAATGTTGAATATTCCAAACTGGTGGACCGAACTGGTCATTCCCGCAGGCTTTACCCTGCTTTTGTTACAGTCCCTGGTTGAATTGTGGCGCGTCATGCGTGGCAACAATCAAACCCCGTGACAACGATTCTCATACTCGTCGCGCTGTTTGCGCTGTTACTTGCCGGTGTGCCGGTGGCATTCACGCTCGCGGGGTTAGGACTCGCGCTATTGCTGGCCGGCGGTTTCTCGCCGCTCATGGCGCCGCAGGGTTTGCTCAGCACAATCGATAATTTTGTGCTGCTCGCCGTTCCCCTCTTCTTGTTGATGTCGAATGTACTGCTACGTGGCGGCGTCGGCCGCGATCTGTTCTCTGCCGTGCAGGCATGGGTGGGGCACTGGCCGGGCGGCTTGGCGGTCGCTACCATCATTTCCTGTGGCATTTTCGCGGCCATTTCGGGCAGTTCCGTTGCCACGGCCGCAACCATCGGCACCGTTGCCATCCCGGAAATGATTAACAGAGGTTATCCCCGTCACATGGTGCTAGGTTTGCTCGCCGCGGGCGGGACACTGGGAATTCTGATTCCGCCATCCATACCCATGATTGTTTACGGATTCATCACTGAGGAATCCGTTATTGCATTGTTTCTGGCTGGCGTCGGCCCGGGGTTTTTATTGATATTGTTATTCATCGGGTTTTCGATTGCCTACGCGTATTTTACCGGTGCTGCACGCGATGTGGAAAAAGCCAGTTGGCAGAAACGCTTTCGCACCGGATTGCGCGCCCTGCCCTCGCTGGTTCTGGCAGGTATTGTCATCACGGGTATCTATTTCGGTATTTTCACACCCACCGAAGCTGCCGCGGTCGGCTTTATTGCCGCATTGATTATTACCGGTCTGATTCTACGCACACTGACCTGGGAATCGTTGAAAAAAGCGGTAGTCGAATCGATGGTCACAACGGTTACCATATTGTTAATCGTGGCCGGAGCAAAAGTGTTTGGCAAGGCCATCACGCTTTACCGTATTCCACAAGATATTTCCGTTTTTATCGCCGCTAACTTTAACGAGGCGTGGTTGTTCGTGCTCGCAGTGTGCATCATGCTCGTCATCATGGGTTTATTCCTGGAAGCGTTATCCATGTTACTCATCATGGTACCGGTACTCGCGCCGTCACTGGCGCCCCTTGGCATCGACCCCATCTGGTTCGGCGTATTCTTTGTTATCATGATCGAATGCGCCTTGATAACACCACCTGTCGGACTGAATCTTTATGTCATTCAATCCGTCGGCAATGCACGTATGGGCGAAGTGGCGCACGGTGTCTGGCCGTTTTTGACGTTAATGCTGCTTACCGTCTTTGTGTGTTACGTTGTACCCGATTTGGTTTTGTACATTCCATTCAAACTATAGCGGTAAAACAATGACGACATCTGCAGATTCACTGCGTCAACTGCTCAATCAACCGGGTTTACTCGTCATGCCTTGTTGTTTCGATGCTTTGTCCGCGAAAATGATCGAACAAGCGGATTTTCCACTGACATTCATGAGCGGGTTTGCGGTTTCCGCATCACGCATTGGTATGCCGGACCTTGGACTCATGTCCTACGGCGAAGTCATCGATCAGGGTCGTAACATCTGCAATGCCGTTTCCATCCCCGTCATCGGTGACGGCGACACCGGCTACGGCAACGCCTTAAACGTAAAACGTACGGTGCAAGGATTCGCCTGTGCAGGCTTTGCCGCGGTCATGATTGAAGATCAGGTAGCACCGAAACGCTGTGGTCATACCAGAGGCAAACAAGTCGTTGAACGCGATGAAGCGTACTTACGCATTCGCGCGGCAGTCGATGCTCGCAACGAGGGCGAGGATATTTTGATTCTCGCTCGCACCGATGCACGCGCCCCGCTCGGACTCGACGAAGCCATCGAACGCGCGCAAATGTTTCAAGAACTTGGCGCGGATATTTTGTTTATTGAGGCACCCGTAAACGAATCCGAAATGCAAACCGTATGCGGACAAATTACCGGTCCAAAAATGGCCAACATGGTTGAAGGCGGCACGACGCCATTATTACCACCCGCTAAACTGGAACAAATCGGCTTCAAAATCGCAGCCTATCCCCTAACTCTGATGAGCGCGGCGATGAAAGCGATGCGACAAGCATTAACCACGATGAAAAACGGCCAACATCCTGACGACGCCTTGTTTGATTTTTCTGAGTTGAGACAAATTGTCGGATTTGATGATTACTACGCTGAAGAGGAACGATACACCGGAGAAGCTTAGCACGGGAGAGCTAAGCAGCAAGAATACCGGGACGAGTTACTTGATCTCGCCCCGGCTAGCATGTGCTTAAGACTCCACAATAATCTTGCCCTTCATGCCGGCGTCGTAATGACCCGGAATCAGACAACCAAAAGAATATTCTCCTGCTGCGGTAAACTTCCATAGGATTTCACCTGTGTCACCCGGTTTGACATGAGACATATACGGTTCTTCGTGTTCCATACCGGGAAATTTTTTCATCATCTCGGCGTGTTCATCTAACGATGATTTGGTGCCAAGCACCAGTTCGTGCATCATCTGTCCGGTGTTTGTGTGTATCATCTTTACCACATCACCGACTTTGACGCGAATTGTATCGGGCGTAAAACGCATCGAATCGCTCATCTCGATTTCGACCGTTTTCGTAGCGTGCATATCCGGTTCATAAGCGCCAAACTCGGTTTCCACCGGATCGAAATGCATCGCCATGCCACCATCATTTTCCGAATGCGCATACAGAACACTCGTTGATAATGCTAACGCGCCCGCAATGGAAGTCGCTAAAAGGACTGGTTTGACTTTGTTCATGAAATATCTCCGTTTGAGTTAAAGTAATGGGTGGATTAAAGACCAAAATAAAGTTGGCGAAATCAAGTGTTGATATTCGCTACCAAAAAAACATTTTAATTTTGAAATCTAACGAGAAAGTCATATTCTCTAGGTTTGATGAACAAAAGAGTAAATCTCCGAGTAACGCACTCTTGCGTCTTGCAAAGATTGGTAATACCGAAACAGTTCGCGAATTGACGATGACAGTTCTTTGTACGAAGCCAGTGATGCCACTAGCGCTCCGATGGACAGATCTCCTTCAATCACCAAATAACCCCCTATGACATAAAAAAAGAACGGTGTGAGATTCATAATGAAATTGTTCACTGACTTCGACATGAATTTGACTTTAAAAATGCCGAGTCGTATTTCCTGAACTTTTACAAAGATATTATCTGTTTGAGCGACTGCCCTAGAACTATTATCGTTCTCTGACAAATTGATGTTTCGAGATAATTCCCGTATTAGGCGAACGCGTTGCTGCACGAGTTGATTAATTCTTTTTTGAAACCTTGGTATGATCAACAACTGTATAGGCATCAGGGTCAATGCGGCTGCCCCCAGGGCAACGTTCTGCATCATCATAAACACCAAAATCGTTAAGGCAGTGCCGCCTTGTAGTAAGGGTACGGTCAACGAGTCACCGGAAAATCCACAGACCGGCTCCACTTCTTGAATAATGACCGGTACCAGATCGGCGTTTGCATCACGTTGTTCTAACTCTTTTCTATTTTGAAATATAAATACCCTTAGGCATCGAATCAAATACTCTGAAATGCTTCCCTTGTAATAGTTAAGAAAGTATTTCAGTGCGCCATTCAAAATCAAAATGAATAGATAAATACCGCACAAAAACAATAATAGGTCCACCTGAGCGGCAAACGATGTTGACCCACCTTCTGAGAGGGCATCGGTCCCTGTGATATTATTGATTATTCGTTTGGGTACTTCTAAGCTCGCATAAGTTATGGGAATTGTCAGTAAAGCGACGAACCCCAGGAGTAATTGATGCTTAAGCGAATAACGTGTAATGAATGTGATGATATGGTTTGGAATTTGGTAAAAAGCGGTTCTTCTCCTGAGGGTGTTTGTATCTGATTCTTTTTGGGTTGACGCGTTAAGGCGATAACGGACAAACCGGTAAATCACCCATACCAACATAACCGTGAGGAGGGCGGGCATTACGACAAGGACGATATGAAAAGCGAGATGCACCCAAATGTGATCGTGATCGATCAATCGAGCCGCTAAATCGTCTGTCAAGACATGCCAAGACTTAATACTCATTGTTGGCACCATTCATTGTCTAACAAACAACCTCGAGGAGGACCTAATTGCCAACTCGTTAAAACCATGATCAAGATGCGGTCAAAGTGGAATACAATTCCTGCACAGATAGAAATCCGTGTACATCGGTGGTTGCTACATTACGATTCAACAATTACCTTGCCTTTCATGCCTGCATCATAATGACCGGGTATCAAACAACCAAAGGAAAACTCCCCGGTCTCCGAAAACTTCCACGTAAGCACCCCGATTTCTCCGGGATCAACGTGAATCATGTAGGGTTCTTCGTGTTCCATACCGGGAAATTTTTTCATCATTTCCGCATGCTCATCGAGAGATTCCGGGGTTCCGAGTACAAACTCATGGATCAATTTGCCTGTATTAATATGTGTCAATTTGACGACATCACCTTGTTTGACATGTATTACATCAGGTGTAAATTGCATCGAGTCGCTCATAATCACTTCGATAAATTTTGTAGGAGTCATTTCCGGATCGAACATTCCAAATTCATTCTTCACGGGATCATGGTCTGGCACCTCCTTTTCATGACTTTCTGAATGTGCGTGTAGATTGGTTGAAATGGCAAACGCACTGGCAAATGCGAATGTACAAAGCGTTTGTACGATTTGTTTCATAGTAAAAATCTCCATTTTTGCTTAAGGGGTTGGGTTGATAGCAAAATCAAACAACATCGGCGTCATAAGCTACAGTGCCTTCAGGATAGGCATACCAACCAGGGTCTGAGTAATCTCCGGGTTTCTGGTCGGCGCGTATTTTCAAAACGGTAAACATACCGCCCATTTCAATGGGACCGAACTGTCCTTCACCGGTCATCATCGGTAAGGTATTACTCGGCAACGGCATGACCATTTCGCCCATCTCGGCCATACCGCGTTCGCCCATCACCATATAGCCCGGCAACAATTTACTGAGGCTTTTCTGAACGGGGCGTTGATCGACACCAATCATGTTGGGTACATCGTGCCCCATCGGATTCATGGTGTGGTGGGACTTGTGGCAATGCATGGCCCAATCGCCCGGTGCATCAGCGATAAATTCGACCGCACGCATTTGACCGATGGCGATATCCACCGTGACTTCAGGCCAACGGGCTTCAGGCCTGACCCAACCACCATCGGTACACGCCACCTCAAATTTCAGACCGTGAATGTGGATAGGATGATTGGTCATGGTTAGATTACCCATACGCACACGCACGCGGTCGCCTTCCCGGCAAACCAGATGATCGATTCCGGGAAAGACGCGGCTGTTCCATGTCCATAAATTGAAATCGAGCATGGTATTTATCTTCGCCGTCATGGTACCGGGTTCGATATCGTAAGCACTCATAAGAAAGCAAAAATCCCTATCCACTTTATGCTCGTTGGAATTCTTTGGATGTACGATCAACGAACCCATCATACCCATGGCCATCTGCACCATTTCATCCGCATGCGGGTGATACATAAACGTGCCTGATTGCTTTAACTGAAACTCGTAGACATAGGTTTTTCCGGGAGGGATTTGCGGTTGGTTGAGGCCGCCTACACCATCCATGCCCGCTGGCAAAAATATCCCGTGCCAATGAATCGTCGTGTGCTCCGGCAAACGGTTAGTAACAAAGATGCGTATCTTGTCGCCTTCAACACACTCGATAGTCGGACCCGGTGATTGGCCATTGTAACCCCACAGCCGTGCAGTCATACCCGGCGCCAATTCACGCTCCACCGCTTCAGCAGTCAGGTGAAACTCCTTCCAGCCATTATTCATGCGCCAAGGCAAAGACCAGCTATTCAACGTTACCACCGGGTTATACCAACTCCCCGACTTGGGTTCTTCAGGTGGCTGCATTACCGCCGAGTTGGAACTGGGTGATTCAGGCAGCGCCGCCAATGCTGCCTTGGAAACGAGACCCGCTCCCAAAGCCATTGCTCCGGCACCACGTAAAAATTGCCGTCTATCAGTCATCTGTTTACTCTCATCGTATTTGTTCATCTTAATGTCCCTCCTCAGCTTCGGCTGCGGGCATCGTCCCGGCACCTTCAAAGTTCATCGGGGCCGAACCTGTTCCTATCATTGCCTGTTGCAAATTAGTTTCGGCTAACCAAAAATCTCTCACCGCGTTGACATAACTTGACTCGATGCTCGCCGCGGAGCGTACATCGTCAAGCAAATCGAATACGCTGATTAACATACCGTTATACATCAGCAAATTCTCTTTACTCACGCGCTCACGCAACGGAAGCACTTGATCACGATAGTGCGTGGCGATCTCCCAACTGCTGCGATAGGCGGCCAACGCCTCGCGTGCATTGGATGTGGCCGCAATGGCAGTCGCTTGAGCCTGGGCCTGAGCTTGTTCGAAAATAAATTTTGCCTTCTTATTTTGTACGCCACCAGCATCGAACAGTGGAATACGCCACTCCAATTCGTATCCGAGTTCCCTTTCGCCTTCCGCTTTTTCGTAGGAAGGTCCCAACTCAATGGTGGACAAAAACGGATTTCGCTTTGTGAGTTTTAAGTTTTTGGCCATGCCTTCGACATTGAACTTTGCCATTTGTACATCCAAACGATGCTCAATAGCTTCACGCTCAACGGATTCAATCTTCACTAATTGTTCCGGCAACTTTGGGAAAAAATCTGGCAGTTTTAGCGCCCTAGCCTGCTCTCCCCATAAACCTAGTTGCCGAATCAATGCCTCACGCGCCATGCTTTCCGCCATACGTTGTTTTCCTAACGCGGCACGAAACTCGCTGAGCGATATTTCCGATTGCGCCGCTTCCAACACACTGCTATGACCGAGCGCCGCCATTTGCCGCAGCATGATATTGCTCGTTTCTACCGACTCCAGAACACGAACTGCAATCGCCGTTTGTTGTTTTTCCGCTATGGCGTTGATCCACGCTCGCCTGGTCGTTGCAATATGTTCGAGCACTGACGCCGCAGCGTTGTATCGGGCCATCTCCAAGCGACGCGCTTCTAACTGCCGTTTCAGCGGCATTAATACCAAACCGCCGATATCGAATATTATGGTTGACTCGTATTCTTCACCCGAGAACCGCGCAAATGAAAAGCCTGGGTTTTCCAGGCGGCCAGCCTGGGCATAGTCCGCTTCAGCGATACCTACGTTCCCAAGTTTTGCCTTTATCAATGGATTGACTTCTAATGAGAGACGTTCTGCGTCCGGGAAAGCGAGCGGTTCAGAAAGAATGTCATTGACTTCATCCGGAGTTAAAGATATCTCAATGCCCCGTGTCGGAAACTTCAATTCAGATTTAGTCTGAGCCGTATACAGTTGTTCGACTTTGGATAGTCCGCCGTCTTTGGGAACCGTAGTACACCCTGCAATAAACAATAGTAAAAACCCGCTTACCGGGAGTCGAGACGTATTCGGAATAGTCATCACGGCGGTTCCTATTCGCTCGCGGGCGCAATGTCAGTGATGACGAAACCGCCCGATGAATTGTCGACATTGAAGTCGATCTGTGCTCCCGGTTCCAATGTACCGAGTAATTCTGGATTCTCGACCTTAAACATCATAGTCATCGCCGGCATGCCATATTTGTCAATCGGGCCATGTTCGATTTTGACCTTACCCTGTTCTGCACGAACGGCTTTGATCACGCCACGTGCATCCATTTTCATGTCTGACATGTCCGCATCTTCTTTCTCCATCTGATCGGACATCATGGCCATCTTCGGCATGAGATGAGTGATCACAAACCCGCCGGAAGAATTGTCGACATCAAAACCGACTTCGGTTCCTGGTTCAATCCCTTCCAGCATCGATAGGTCTTCGACCTTGAACACCATGGTCATGCTTGGCATTTCGTATTTGTCGATCGGACCATGTTCAATTTTGACTTTACCTTGCTCGGTACGAACAGACTTGACTACGCCTTGACCGTCCATTTTCATCCCGCTCATGAATTCAGAATCCATGTTCATCGCATTAGACGATTGGTCTGAAGACATCATCGACGGCATCGAATGCATTGAGGAACTCCCAGCCAATGTTTGCTGTGAATTGAATGTTTCATCGCCGTTGAAGCGCTCCGTCCAGGACAATTCGGCATTCAATGGAACCATATTGTCCGGGAACACCGACTCATACTCCGGTGACGATTGTGGGTGTTGCTCATGATCAAGCACTGCTGCTTGCTGCGCAAAACTTGTCCTTGTTAATCCTAACAAGATCACGAGGACATAAAGCGGATAGTCCGTGAGCCGACTATGATTTGAGTTCAATGGTTTAACCTCTCTAAATTTGTTCGTAACTGCGAGTGACGAAGTTTCGGCACGCCGAATACGCGGCGACCTGTTTCGTCGAAAGAGTGGCTTCAGATCTAGTGAAGCTTATCGCAAGACCCGAAGGTTTCAGAGACTACGAACGCGGAGGTCTATCGAGGGTAAAAGAGGGCAAGAAGATGGGAATCTGAACTTCTGGAGTGCGCCAATCAATTGATTTATCTAAATCGAACAAACTGTTTAGCAACGGCGGAAGCGGATCGATTACACCGGAACAATGAAGGGCGCAAGCTTCGGACATCTGACAATTGTAGCTATGGGTATCCAAGTCTTGCTCATGACTACTCTCTTGGGTCATATGCTTCGATCCCGGATGTTGATCACACGATTTGTGCATGCGATTATGAATGGCATTGTCCATAGAGTTGTCCATACCAGAATCGTAATGAACAGTCTTCATGTTAGCCATGCGTGACATCATCGATGCGTTTGCAACTGGCGACAACGATATGCTGAATACCAAAAGATAGCAGCATAACCTGGCTGTTTTATGCCGGATGAATTTTCGCATTCCTTTTGTTATCAGTCGTTCGGTTAAATATATCTATTTGTTATCGGTATTCCCGTCGATGAATTCGTTATTGATCTATGACTTTAACTGTACGGGATAGTTCAAGCGTACCAGCACAAAATTCTAGCATTTTCAGCATACACCGACAGGCATGTACTTTAAAGTCTAGAGTAGGTCCAGAGTCAATAGCCAAAACAAGATAAATTTATTCGTTGACAATAGACTTAATCAGCGCGCGGCCTCGATTCTCCCACTACGACGAGGACACCGAATTTACTAATTTCAACCCGGATTATTTCGCGCCGGCAGACCAACAAAGGTTTTCGTAATATAATGACAACATGCATGCAAATTCTGCCGAATTAATAACCTCAGGAAATTCTGAAATCGATTTTAGGACTGAAACGGCCCAATACAAACACTGGCAACTTCGAGTTGACGGTGAAGTTGCTTATCTTGTGTTGGACATTGACGAAAGCGGCGGTTTGTTGCCGGGTTACGAGTTAAAACTCAATTCTTATGACCTGGGTGTTGATATTGAACTCTACGATGCGACTCAACGATTACGGTTCGAACACCCCGAGGTTAAAGCCGTTGTCATCACATCCGGCAAAGATAATATTTTTTGTGCCGGTGCCAACATTCGCATGCTGGGTCTCGCATCCCATCATCACAAAGTCAACTTTTGCAAGTTTACCAACGAAACCCGTTTTGCCATTGAAGATGCTTGCACAAACTCAGGGCAACATTACATCGCTGCATTGAACGGCGTGACCGCAGGCGGCGGTTACGAACTCGCGTTGACTACGGATCACATTATGTTAATCGACGATAGCAACTCCGCCGTTTCCCTACCCGAAGTTCCGCTGCTGGGTGTGCTGCCGGGAACGGGCGGACTAACGCGTCTGGTCGATAAACGAAAAGTGCGTCGCGACCGCGCCGACGTTTTCTGCACCACGGAGGAAGGTATTAAAGGTCAAAAAGCTATGGACTGGAATCTGATCGATGAGATTGTCCCCAAGAGCCGCTTTGACGAAGTCGTCAGCAAACGCGCGACCGAGTTCGCAAAAAAATCCGATCGACCCGTTTCCGCGCAAGGCATTTCACTGGCAGCGCTGAAAAGAACGATCAACAACGATGTCGTTGACTATGAATACGTTTCGGCAAAACTCAATCGCCCCGGCCAGCGCGCGCAAATATCGATAAAAGGCCCGACCGGTGACGCCCCCGTTGACGTGCAATCCATTCACACGCTGGGTTGCAATTTCTGGCCTTTGCAACTTGCGCGCGAGTTGGACGACCTACTATTGCATTTGCGTTTCAATGAACCTGAAATGGGTTTATTTGTCATCGAGTCCACAGGTAAACCCGAAAAAGTGCTTGCTTTCGATCAACTATTACAAGTCAACAAAAATGACTGGCTGGTGCGAGAAATTATCCTGTATTGGAAACGCACCTTGAAACGGCTGGAGATTTCTGCACGCACTATCTACGCCCTGGTGGACACTAAAAGCTGTTTTGCCGGCTTCCTCACGGAAATATTATTCGCCGCTGATCGCACATATATGTTTGATTCCGATGATAAACCGGTATCCGTTACCTTGAGTGATTTTAATTTTGATTTACTACCAATGAGCAACGGACTGACTCGCCTCGCCACTCGCTTTCTGGGCGAACCCGAACTGTTGGGTCAGGCACAATCATTGATCGGAAAATCCCTTGACGCCCAAGCCGCTCTGGGCGCAGGATTGGTTACCGATATTTATGATGATATTGATTGGGATGACGAGATTCGCATTGCACTGGAAGAACGCAGTAGTTTTTCAGCGGACTCGTTAACCGGCATGGAAGCCAATTTGCGCTTTGCCGGCCCGGAAACAATGGAAACCAAAATATTTGGCCGCCTGAGCGCATGGCAAAACTGGATATTTCAACGACCCAACGCGGTTGGCGAAAAAGGCGCGTTAAGTCTTTACGGCACCGGAACACGGCCACAATTCAATCAACAAAGAATTTAACAAAATGCAATTAGAAGTCGATTACAACCAACTCATTCCCAACAACGTCGGACTCGCTGACGACGCGCGCTTGCGCAAAGCGCTCGAAAAATGGCATCCCGGTTATATCGACTGGTGGAAGCAAATGGGGCCAGACGGATTTCAGGATGCAGAGGTGTATTTACGCACGGCGATTAACGTCGACACGCAAGGTTGGGCAAAGTTTGGCTTTGTTAAGATGCCGGAATACCGTTGGGGAATTCTGCTAACGCCTGAAGAAGAAAATAAAAAAATAGGATTCGGGGATCACAAGGACGAACCCGTCTGGAATGAAGTGCCCGGCGAACACCGCGCGCAACTCCGGCGCTTGATCGTCATACAAGGCGATACTGAACCCGCGTCGGTAGAACAACAGCGGTTACTGGGAAAGACCGCACCATCGTTATATGACATGCGCAACCTGTTTCAAGTGAATGTCGAAGAAGGCAGGCACTTATGGGCGATGATTTATTTGCTGCAGAAATATTTTGGTCGCGACGGCCGCGAGGAAGCGGAAGAATTACTACGCCGTCGCGCCGGTGATCAGGATAAACCCCGAATCCTGGGCGCGTTCAACGAAAGCACACCGGACTGGCTGTCATTTTTCATGTTTACGTTTTTTACCGACCGCGTAGGCAAGATGCAACTGGAATCGTTGGCGCAATCGGGATTCGATCCGTTAGCGCGCACCTGCCGTTTTATGCTGACCGAGGAAGCCCATCACATGTTTGTCGGGGAAACCGGTATTCGCCGGATCGTAAAACAGACCGTGCAAGCCATGAACAAAGCCGGTATTGAAGATCCATTTGATGTCGAGAAAATTCGCGAACTCGGCGTCATCGACTTGCCTGCTGTACAACGAAAACTGAATTTTCATCTGTCCGTTACCATCGATTTGTTTGGTTCGGAATTGTCGACAAACGCCGCGAGCAGTTACAGCGCCAGCCTGAAAGGACGGTTTGCCGAGCATAAAATCGATGACGATCATACATTGTCGAACGATGTATATCCTGTTATGCAACGAGTCGACAATGAATTTGAAATGGTTGATCACCCTGCGCTACTTAGCCTGAATTCAAGACTGTGCGACGACTATTTTCGTGAGTGTGAAAGCGGCATAAGACGCTGGAATAAAATTATTCAGACCCATGGAATCGAATTCGAATTCAGCCTCCCCCACCGCGCGTTTAATCGCCGGGTCGGTTTGTTTGCCGATATTCATGCAACACCGCACGGCGATGTCATCGACGAGAAAGAGTGGAAGAAACATCAATATCAATGGCTGCCTTCGGCCGATGATATGGAGTTTTTGGCGTCGTTAATGAAAGCCCAACAAGAACCGGGGAAATTTTCCAGTTGGATCGCTGCGCCCAAAGCAGGGATAAATAACAAACCCGGCGATTTCGAATACGTTCGCCTGGCGCATTAAATACAAATCGTGTTGAGGAGGAAAAATGAGTTCAGCACACTGGACCGAACAACCGCCATGGAGATATAACGCCGCTACAGAATTCGTTGACCGGCATATCGCAGAGGGCCGTAGCGCGAAAATCGCCTATATAGATTCGGCCGGTCAATACACCTATAAAGAACTGCTCGCGCGCGTCAACCGGGCTGCAAATGCCATTCGTACGCTTGGCCTGGAACCCGAATCACGTCTGGCTTTGTTGCAACTGGACACCATCGATTTTCCTACGGTTTTCTGGGGCGCTATAAAAGCGGGTGTCGTACCCATCGCAATCAACACCTTACTCACGCCACAACAATATCAGATGATACTGGGCGATTGCCGTGCACAGGCTTTGTTCATCAGTGCGCCATTGCTGGACAAAGTGCAGGAATTTCTGGATAAATCCAGCACGTTGAAACACATTGTCGTCTGCGGTGGTGACAACAAAAACCATACAGCGCTCAACGATATTTTGGCTGGAGCATCGAGCGAAGCGACTGCCGCAGATACGTCTTCAGATGATATTGCATTCTGGCTTTATTCATCCGGCTCCACCGGCAATCCGAAAGGCGTCAAGCATTTACATCGGAATTTACCCGCCTGCGCCGAGTTGTATGGCAGAAATGTTCTTGGAATTCGCGAGGACGATGTGGTTTTTTCCGCGGCCAAGTTGTTCTTTGCTTATGGACTGGGTAACGCAATGACATTTCCCTTATCGGTTGGGGCTACCACCGTGCTGCACGATGAACGACCCACACCAGATGCAGTAATGGACATTTTAAAAACACATTCGCCGACCATTTTTTACGGCGTGCCTACACTGTACGCCGCGATACTGGGCAGTCCTGAACTCACAGATCACCCGGGGTCGACGAATCTACGTTTAGGCGTGTCCGCTGGCGAAGCTTTACCCAAAGAGATCGGCGAACAATGGCAGGCCCGATTTAACGCGCCCATCATCGATGGTGTGGGTTCGACCGAAATGCTGCATATTTTTCTCAGCAACCGGCCGGATGACGTTCGCTACGGTACCGCGGGCAAGCCGATGGAGGGTTACACACCGCGCGTGGTGGATGAGAACGGCAACGATGTTAAGCCAGGCGACATCGGCGAACTGCTAATCGATGGTCCAAGCGCCTGTGAAGGCTATTGGAACCAGCGGGGCAAGACGGCGTCGACATTTCTCGGCCCCTGGACAAAAACCGGCGACAAGTATTTCATCGATGACGAAGGTTACTATCATTACTGTGGCCGCTCCGATGACATGTTTAAAGTCAGCGGTAATTGGGTGTCGCCTTTTGAAGTCGAATCCGCGCTCATCACTCATCCCAACGTTCTCGAAGCGGCCGTCGTACCCCAGGACGAAGGAAATGGTTTATTAAAACCTAAAGCGTTTGTTATCCTTACTCCTGACACAGCTGCGGACACCGTATCGTTCGATGATTTAAAAGAACATGTTAAATCGCAATTATCGCCGTGGAAGTATCCACGCTGGATTGAGTACGTCGAGGAACTACCGAAAACAGCGACCGGAAAAATCCAACGATTTAAGTTGCGTGAACCGGCGTAATGGCTGAGTTAAAAACCAAACCGGAAAAACGAAGCGTCAAGGCATTTATTGATGCAATCGAGGACGAACAAAAACGCAAGGATTGCCGTGCACTGTTAAAACTCATGCGGGAATGGGCTGGTGAGAAACCGGTAATGTGGGGCAGCAGCATCGTGGGCTACGGCAGCTATCACTATAAATACGAAAGTGGGCGGGAAGGCGACTGGATGCTGACCGGATTTTCGCCGCGAAAACAAAACCTGACTATCTATATCATGCCGGGATTTTCAATGTTTGAATCACAATTGGAAAAACTGGGAAAACATAAGACCAGCAAATCCTGCTTGTATATCAAGAAACTGGACGACGTTGACATGGATATATTAAAAACAATGGTCATAGACTCGGTAAAATACATGAAGAAAACCTATCAATAAGATAAATAAAATCCTATGGCTGTCGACAAAGAACATAAAGAATTTCACGCGTTGAATCTGGACGAAGGCTGGGAAGTGCCACCGGGTTACCCACAAGGTATTGAACAGAAAATTCTCGCTGGCCAATTGGATGAAGAGAACAAACACGGCAACAGAACCCGCCTGTTACGCTTCAAACCCGGAATCTACACCACCTCCCCCTTCGTGCATGAATATTGGGAAGAGGTTTATCTGCTATCCGGTGACTTAATCGTCGGTAACGACGAAAACGGTGACGGCGGTGAGCCATTTGAACCCAACACCTACGCCTGCCGCCCACCCGGCACTAACCACGGTCCGTTTAAGTCACTTAACGGGTGTTTGTTACTGGAAATCCATTACTTTGATTAAGTTGGAATCCATGCGAACCTCAAAATATTTATTTGGGATATGTTATCCGCGAATAAGTAAAGCGGCACCTCCTACTTTACTCATACGGAAAACCGGACTTGATCAAAAAAATATAAAAGAACAATAAATAAAAAATGTACAAACTTTTCTACGCACTGAAGAGCGCATCCATGGGCACCCGGGTGATGTTAGAGGAGATTGGCGCGCCTTACGAACTGATACAAACGACGGTTGATATGGACAAGCCCCGCCCGCCTGAGCAACTGACCATCAACCCCAACGGCTGGGTGCCGGTTCTCATTTGGAACGACGGAAGCATGTATGAGTGCGCCGCAATCACCGTGTTCCTGTGCGACCGGCATCCGGAAGCAAATTTGGCGCCTGCCATTGATGATCCGGCGCGAGCGCTTTACCTGCAGACGCTGGTTTATTTCTCCAACTCCGTCCAGAACGCGTTTCAACTCAACTACTACCCGGATCGCTTCGCCGACACCCCCGCCGACGAGCCGAGCGCGCAACGGCGTGGCAACCGGCGGCTCTTGGAAACCTGGAAAGTCATCGACGATCAGATTGGTGAAAACGAATGGGTGCTTGGCGACCAGTTCGGCGCCGCCGATATTTACCTTTTCATGCTAACCACTTGGTTGCGACCTGCTCGAGGTCATCCGGCAATTGACGAATTTCCCAACGTCAAACGCATTGCCGACAAAGTCGTGCAACGGCCAAGTGTCCAACTCGTCTATGAACCATGGATCGCAAATCCAGACTACTGATGCGTGAAGATCATCTGATCAATAGTAGATGATCATACGGCGCAACACGATACTCCAACGCCCAGGCGCATTAAGAGGCGCCTTTGAATCGTCGAACTGAATATCGAATGAAACATAACTATGGCATTGAGGTGCGTGCTAAAGCGCATTCGGAAGCCTAAACTGCCGTGCGGCTTAGCTGCCGTTCTTGCCAATCGTTATGTTCGCTTTGGGCAATAACAGTCAACCCTTCCCTACACGCTAAGGTCAGACCTGAGCGCTAAAATTCATAAGACCCAGGTTAGATTTTCATACTTTAACAGTACGATTTGTCAAATCCATCGCTAAATTGTACTGATCACGTTTTTATAGGGCTTTTGTACGACGCTATTGGCTATTGATCACAGCGCAAATGGTGACTAGATTCGGATTTACATCGATAGTGAGTACTATCTAAGATAGGTTTCGTATGTTCATTCGCACCCTTGAAGAACTCGAGAAACTCGGCCGCATCAAGTTCCCAGCCGACGAGTCGTTTCGCTCGGCGCGCTTCCTTACCGCCGCTGACGCGATGGGTCGTTCTCTACAACGTTAGAACAGAGTCCATCCGAAAGCGGCACGGTGCAAAACCTCGTAAATTTGCCGTTCCTAGCTAGATACAAACTGGGAGCGCCAGTCGGTACATCCATTTGACGGCAAGGATGCGCAGGTCACGTGAGTTGCTGAACCGTTAAATAAAAGCGTGACGAGAGTGACTTGGCCATATCGAGGCGGGTGTTCGACTATGAAAATTGTGCGGCATAATGTCGTCCTAACAACCGGCATCGCCTGCCACGATATACGGAGGACGAAATGGTACATCAGCGTCTTTTGTGGGAGCGCGAACTTCCAGATTGGGGCGATTAGTACAACACAATGTCGGATCAATGACGAGTATCCTACGAAGCAGGTGGTACAACCATTAGAGGAAATAGGCTTTGATCGGCAAGTATGTTCGGTTGATCAAGTGTTCGGGTAGACCGAGACCTTCCGTTGAATTATGTAGAACGTGGAAGCGCGGACGATGTACGGCCAACTTGTCAAGAGATGCACACGATCCGTTATGCTGACTGGGAGTTCTAAGACGGTAAATCGGCTTTAAGAAAACATTGGTTAAATCCTCACGTTCGCCTTGCGTTCACTGTGCCAATAAGTCAGATGTACATGGGCGATATTGAACGCAGGCTCGTACGAAGCGAACTGTTTCTACAACAATGGCTGGCTACGGCGAAGCAGAAAATCCATGTCGCGAAGATTAAGGCTGGTATACTTGGGAACTGAGGCCGAAGGGGGAGCAGAGGGGGGCGAACTCAAGAACAACGTCAAAGGCTCCTCCTGAGGTAGATCCTCGATGTAAATGCGTCATTTCTGCCAGCACCGAAGCGGCTTCAGACGTAGTTTTGGAAGACGTCGCCATTATGGCGAATAGTGATACACGAGGACGGAGTGTTTCCGCTTTAGCCTGATCTGCATGTTCATGACAACTGACGGTGTTTCGATGATCGTTGATAGTATCGGCTATTGGGAATATCGTATTACGTATCTGAGACCTTGACTGGAAGGCTCTTTGCCGATGCAGATTCGTTGACCCCAGAACATTTCACAAAGCAATCATCTGACGGTGAAGCGCTGCTCAACGTGTTATTCACAATGAGTTTCTGTTGCTGTTAGGATCATCGACGAAAGCCAATACGGATTGTCAGGTTCACAATGATCAGACTATTGTGTAAAAACAAACTCTCCAGAAACTCATTTACGATAAGTCTTAATGCACTAGCCAGTAAAGATGGTGCGTGAACTTGTATAGCCAACGTTGTAAATCGAATTCAGGGCCGTAGAGCAAGATTTCTCGCTCGGTCATCGAAGGTGCAGTGCGATACGCCGGACTTAGAACTGCACACATGCGATTGCTGAATACAAGACAAGTGATATGGCCCCATCGCCTGCAGAAGGGTTTTAAACAGGCTGATAAGAAATACGACTGCAGTAGTTCACAACAGGAAGAACTTACTTCAGGGATATGTTACACAATCCCTGCAATCATTGACTTCATTGCAAATTAAGAAAGACATCACACCTATTGATCAGGTATGTCAAACAAATTTGCCACCTAACGGACGGTTGATAAAATCTTTCGATTTAACTATCAATGCCGTTAAAGATAATGGCTTTTAGCGTTAGTTGGTTTGCCTGCAATGCCATATAGGCGCTGTTGCCTGACAAATTTGCAGCAGAGCCGATGGATTATTGAGTGTCCGATAATATGTCTCTTAAGTCATTACTGCTACGTATTTTCTGCCAGATCCATTGACAAATTGGTGTGAATGGCAGCTTCAGGGCAATTTGAGACGTTCGCAGTTCGAGCAGTGCACATTAACAATGTAGGGTAGCAATTGCCGTCGTACAGCCGGATTTAGTGATGGATTTCACACCATTACTACGCAACCTAAACAGGCGATGTTTTTGGAAACTGTGGATCGCGTTTTTCTTTTAAACTAGCCAATCCTTCTTTAACTTCCGGACCATCCCAGGCCATCCATTCCAACGCCATTGAAGCATCGAAGGCCGGGCCGGCCATTTTCAGCCAGTTGTTCAACGCCATTTTCGTATGACGTATTGCTGTTGGCGGCCCGTTAGCCAGTTTTGTTGCCACTTCAATCGATTTAGATTCCAACTCGTCGTCTTCGGTACACAACGACACCAGGCCAATGCGTTCGGCTTCCTCGCCCGACAATGCATCGCAAGTCAACAGGTAGTATTTTGCTTTTGCCATACCGACGAGTAAGGGCCAGACGATAGCTGAATGATCACCGGCCGCGACGCCTAAACGCGTATGACCATCGATAATGCGCGCGGTTTTGCTGGCAATAGTAATGTCCGCCACCATCGCGGCAGCCAATCCCGCACCCACCGCCGGTCCGCGCATCGCCGCAACAACCGGCCGTGAACAATTGATCACGTTGTAAACAACGTCTCTTGCTTCACGCCACACGCGCAGACGTGCATCGTGATCTGTCATCATTTCATCGATCATGTCGAAATCGCCACCTGCAGAAAATGCCTTGCCTGCACCGGTTAAAATAACTGCGGACACGTCCTGATCTTTGTCGATATCCAACCACACCTCGCCCAGTTCGGCGTGCATTTTGGTATCCGTTGCATTCAACTTTCCTTCGTTCTCCAGCGTCACACGCAGCACTCGTTGCGCAGGCGTGTCAAATTTCAGACGGGAGTATTTGTTTTCATAGTCAAACATCGTTAAGTCTCAAGGCCCTACTATTACGGAACAGGTGTTATTGAACAGGTAAAGTTGTGATGTTGTAAGCATGACTGATCTTTCGTCCCAGTATGGGATCTTCTAATTCGAATTCGAACCTTGAAGAAGGTCGCACGCCACCCTGTGCAGGCATGGTGCCGCAAAACATGATCATGCCGTGCGGCAGGGTTCCGCCGTTTGTAAATTTCTCAACCAAAACTTCCGGCGCCAACATCGAAGACACGTTGCCCTGCTGGTACAAAACTCTTGAGTCTGCATCGTCGATATACGATGACAGCGTTAGTTCATCCCAATGGTCTTTCAGGTCTTCGTATGCCCAAAGTACGGGCGCCATCGGTTTGTCGCAAGCCTGCTTGGAAAATGACACGTTGTAAGTCTCGAGTTTTCGGTCGGTATGGTCTGAACCCGTACCCACCCACAGCACGTCTTTATGTTGCACCAAGACGAACTCAACCTCACCGCTCGAATCACCACCGAGCACCTCTATCGCATCTGCAGTCGTTAAACGTGCTGCTGCATTGCGATAAAACATCGGTGTCGCCGGCGGTCGTTGAACACCCAATTCCTCCAGCTCGGCGATATGTTTTTCCATAGCGGCAGCGTCCCGCCCGGTCCAACCCGCGATAACAGCCTGGGTGACCAACACTTCTTCTTCGTAACTCGATTGCAGTGTTTCGAAGTGAAAGTTTATGGGTATGCTGACAGACATATGGAAATCAATCGTTGGAGTTATTTTAGTTTATATAACGGCACTGCTGCTGCACTGACCGGTATACGCTTACGATCTTTTTCTATTTGGGACAATGGCGTGGTTTCTATCATGGATTCGACGCTACGTATGGCTAGATTTTTATAATCTTCCGTTCCGGCCTCTTTCCATTTTATTTCATCATCAGATAACTCGCGCATAACTTTCGCTGGAATCCCACCAACCAAGTGCCGCGCCGGAACATCAAAACCCGCTTTTACAAACGCCATCGCTGCAACGAATGCGGATTCACCGATAACGGCGCCATCCATAACCACGGCATTCATACCGACCAAGGCATTCGCCTTAACAATGCAACCATGCAGTACCGCACCGTGACCGATATGTCCTTCAGCTTCTATAATGGTATCGGTATCCGGAAAACCGTGCATGACACAGGTGTCTTGCACATTACAATCTTCTGCAAGAACAATACGGCCGAAATCACCACGCAGCGATGCCGCCGGCCCGATATAACAACCCGCCCCGACAATGACATCGCCGATCAGAATCGCGCTGGGATGAACATACGCGTCCGGATGCACGACCGGTCTGATTCCGTCTATCGCATAGAAAGGCATCTGATATAAAGTGGAAGTTTAAAATGAGTTCGCAATCTTACTCTAAAACTTAAGCGGTAATAAATTATTGTGGTGTTTCATATCCCTGAACCACACAAAGTGATAAACGTTTACGCCGATGACGGCGCTAAACTCGTATGCCGTCAACACGGGAACCGTGACGGCCTGCGGTTATTTATCAGTCACGGCAACGGATTCGCAGTTGACGGATACTATCCGTTTTGGCGACACCTGGAAAAGGATTTTGAATTGATCCTGTTCGATTTCCGTAATCACGGACAAAGTACCAGAGCGGAAAATCATCACTATGCGCAATTTGCCGAGGACATCGGTAGGATTTTTCACCAAGTAACCGAAACACTAGGATCGAAACCCAGTGTCGGTGTGTTTCATTCCATGTCGGCGCGTTCTGCAATGAAGCATGCAGTCGAAATGAATTGGATCTGGGATGGTTTGATGCTGTTCGACCCACCGAATGTTCCCCCACCCAACCATTCGCTTTATCCTGCCATTGAGAAATTTGAAACAAAACTGGAAGCATGGGCGAACAAGCGGAAATACATTTTCAACAACCCCCATGAATTAACGTCTGACTACATCGAAAGTCGAGCATCCTCACGGTGGCTGGAAGGTACTCACGAACTCATGGCACGATCTGTCCTGAAAAAAAATTCCGAAGTGTACGAATTGATCTGTCATCCGGAATTAGAAGCGTCAATCTACGCTGCCGCATTGACACTGAATCTCTGGCCTCACGCCAATGTATTTGCAGGACCGGTAATACTTGTTGGTGCCGATCCGAAAATGCGAGGCGTACCACCCACTGCCTTGGCTAACAAAGCGTTGCACGAGGAGATGGGCTATGAATATACAAGCGTGCCCGATACAGGACACATGTTGCAACTTGAATCTCCACAAGCGTGCGCAGCCGAAGTGTATAAATTTCTGAACAAACATGACTTGCATATTTAATGGTTTTACAAGCAACCCTAGCGAAGCACTACAAAATAAGGCTGAAAAAAAGAACACGTCCGGAGCTGGTCAATAGAAAAACTTTCTTTATAACCATAGGCACCGTTATTTCATCTGTTCGGATGGCGTCAGGGTTCCTGAGGGGTATTTGAAATACCGCTCACGGTCAAGATCCGAAAAATGAAGAGTAATTTGCAAATCGAGAGAATTCTTAGAATCGTCGTACGCCGCCTCCAGTTTTTCCAGAGTCAGACTTCCAATTCTGTCAATCCATTCAGCCGAGCGACCTTTGACAAGCGAGAGTTCGACATGAACGAACGCACCGCTGATGGCACCATCGCCAACCAAGTAGTTATCACGACGAACCGCCCTACTCTTACAGTTTTCGATACGAACGCCGCCGATATCCGAAAGAATCCGATGTAATTCGGAAAATAACTGGTTAAAGTCGATCGCTTGCGTAATGTTGCTGGTGTATTCCAGAGTTATTTGAGGCATAGCGAATCCACGGAAATTTTGGTTAATAGAAGTTTGTCATTACCGGCATGTGGAACAATACCGTTTATAGCTGTCGGCCACCTGATCTATTTGTCTTTGTAAGCACCAACATCCGATTGCAGGGGCGAGTTTGCTATTAAGCAATTATAAGATTTAACAACCGTATTTTATTTATAATATTCAGCAAGTTATCATTTATATCAAAGAAAATACTGCAAGAAGTAGAAACTCATATTTTTTAAAAGTAAGGCGCATATTCTGACCGCGCAACCACTACCTTATTACTAACATGTTACCGCGAAGCATTATCAATCGGTACTTGTTAAAAATACGAGACCCTGTCAAACCTTCGGGTATAAAAATGCCCGTCCATGTAAATATCCACGTTCACTGTCGTTAAACGGATGCTTTTAACCGGAATATTTTGATGTCGCCGCAAACACTCTAAACACAGATAAGAATCGATGAACAACAACAATATTAAATCGATGAAGCTCTACCATCAGGTAGAACGTGTATTTAATGAATTGCACGAGATGGGTTTGAATAACGAGGATGCTATCGCCGCAGAACAACTGACACCGTTCGATCAATATCATTACGAAGGAACTGACGCGGTAGACGAAGCAATTCAATCGCTTGGACTCGATTCGAAAAGTCATGTCCTCGAGATTGGTTCCGGGATTGGTGGCCCGGCACGTTATCTCGCGGCTAACGCTGGTTGCAATGTCACGGCAATGGAACTGCAAGGCGACCTAAATGACGTGGCACAATCATTAACCCAGCGTTGCCAACTGGGAGACAAGATCAATCATTTGCAGGGTGATTTTCTTGCGGATGCCCTGCCGAATAATCAATACGATGCGATTGTCAGCTTGTTGGTGTTCTTGCATATCCCAGAGCGTGAAAAACTATTTAATCGCTGCATGTCTGCCACACGCTCAGGCGGTAAATTGTTTATAGAGGATTTTTCCAAACGAGCGGAATTTACCGAACAGGAAAAGAAGGATCTCGCTGAGAAGGTATATTGCACTTACGTCCCTACCGCCGAGGAGTACGCCGAGCAATTGGAGAAGCGCGGGTTTTGGTGACGTGCAAGTGACCGACATGACAGACCGATGGAAGGAATTTGTTTCTGGGCGTTTGCAGATATTTCGCGATCAACGTGAACGCAATCTGCGGGTACATGGTCAGGAGAT
>CBDCFT010000063.1:0-14030 GCA_965216365.1 Arenicellales bacterium
ACCTAACATTCGTTCGGCGGACAATGACAACTACGAAGAGGTAGGTCAGATTCTAGACGGTCAGCATCCGGGGGTTTTAGAATTACCGTTTACTCCCGGCACATTGTCCATATTCGCCGGCCGCAATACCTTGCATCGTGTGACCACTGTTGAAGGAGCGTGTCATCGTCTGGTTCCGGTGCTGACTTATGATGTTAAACCGGGATCGATGAATAGTGACGAAGTTAGAAAGTTGTTTTGGGGGCGCACGGGCCGGGAGCAGGCCGCATGAACCTGACGCCTATACCCGAATCCAAAGTCACGCAGTTCGAACGCGATGGCGCGGTCAAACTCAGTGGCCTGTTCGAGCAGAAATGGTTAGACCATCTTGCCATTGGTGTTGAGAAAAATTTTGCCGACCCAGGCCCCTGGGCAACAAAGTATACACCGGATGGTGCGCCGGGAGACTTTTATGATGACTATTGCAACTGGTCGCGTATCGATGAATACCGCGAATTCGTTTTAAACTCACCCGCCGCTTCCATCGCCGGGCAGTTGATGCGTTCCAATGAGAGTCGAATTTATCATGAACATGTTTTGGTGAAAGAACCGGGCACCAAGGAAAAGACGCCGTGGCATCATGACTTGCCTTACTACGGACTGGAGGGTTCACAAGTATGCAGCATCTGGTTGCCGCTTGACCCTGTGCCGAGAGAGGCGTGTCCCGAGTTTGTTGCAGGTTCCCACCGCTGGGGGAAAGAGTTTTTGCCGCGTTTGTTTGTCAGTCATGAAAATTATGCCGATGTGCAGGATCGATACGAGCAGATTCCCGACATCGACACGACACGCGATCAGTACGAAGTGTTGTCCTGGGATTTAGCGCCCGGTGATTGCATCGTATTTCACATGCTGACATTACACGGCGCGCCGGGAACGGAAGCGATCAAGACACGCCGGCGTGGTTTCTCGACGCGCTGGATGGGCGATGACGCGGTTTTTGCCAAGCGTCCCTGGGATACGTCACCGCCATTCCCGGAAGTTGAACTCAACCCCGGCGACTTAATGCATCACGCGTCATTTCCCGTGGCGTGGAGTGCGACGAACTAACAACTAGCTACTAGCAGACAAAAAAATACCCTCTCCCATTCCGAGAGAGGGTATTCGCTGAACAGTTACTCAGAAGTAGTGCTGTCTGTTGCTACAGTTTTTGTTTCAGAACCTTCGGCAGCATCTTTCTTTAGCGCACTGGTCAATCCATTTAAATCACCAGCATTTAAACCGAGGTCAGCCAGCAACGAGTCAACTAACGGTGCCTGGCTACGGTAGCGCAATGCGCTGTTGACTACCTGGTCCGCAAGGTTGCCATTACTGTTCGATGTCGCTTCACCATTTGCGGCATGGCCGTTGCCATTCAAGCCATCGACCTGGAAAATCTTGATGCCGTCGATTTGCTCCATCGGCTTGACGCTTTCCTTGATGATCATCGGCAGGTACTTGATTAACGCCATACGAATTTGCATCGCAATTTGTTCGTTGGACAGAATGTTACTGGCTTCGTTAAGCGCACGTTTACCGGCTGCGTCCACGTCGTAACGGGCGGCAGCAGCGTCGGCGCGTAACTTTTCCGCATCTGCTTCACCTTGTGCTTCGACGCGCAGTTTCTCTGCATCGGCGTTAGCAATCGTGCGTACCGATTCCGCTTTGTCTTCGGCAGCGCGTTTTTCCGCATCCGCCGCGACGGTAATCGAGATCGCATTGCGCTCCGCGGTTTGACGGGCTTGCACCAGTTCCACGGCCTTCAAACGCTCTGCTTTCTCGGTCTCACGCACGGTGACCACGGCTTCTTCCTCTTTAACCGCCACCGAGCGTGCGCGATCTGCTTCAGCCTGCGCTTCCGATTGCTCTTTTGATTTTTGCGCAATCACAATCGCACGATCCTGTTCTGCGAGTTCAATTGCCTTCGCTTTTAACACCTCACGTTCCTGCACCAAGCGCTCTTTCTCGATGCGTTCTTCCTCGATCGCCCGGTCAGAAGTAATACGCGACGTTTCCACATCACGTTTGGCCAGGATATCCGCTTGCTCTGCATCGCGGTTTTTTTCCGCCTGTTCGCGTGCAATCTCCGCTGTCTGGGCGGCGCGGCGGATTTCAATTTCCCGTTGTTGTTCAAGTTGCGCGTATTCCGTATCACGTTGAATCTCAAGCTTCATCCTTTCCGCTTCAAGATTCTTGTTACGCACAGCGACTTCGGTATCCTGTTCGATATCGTTGCGTTTCTTGCGGCGCTCTTCGATCTCTTCCGTGAGCTTGGTCAAACCTTCCGCGTCGAAAGCGTTATCCGGGTTAAAGAACTCCTTCCCGGTCTGATCCAGTCCCGTCAACGACACGGCTTCCAGTTCCAGTCCGTTTTTGAGCAGGTCTTCGGACACCACTTGCTGTACTTTTTGTACGAAGTCCACGCGTTGCTCGTGTAACTCTTCCATGGCCATTTCGGCAGCCACGGCGCGCAAAGCATCAACAAACTTACCTTCTACCAGGTCTTTTAACTCAGTCGGTTCCATGGTTTTCATTCCCAGTGTCTGTGCGGCATTGGCAATGGAATCTTCAGTCGGTTTAACCCGCACATAGAACTCCGCCGTCACATCGACACGCATGCGATCGCGTGTGATCAGCGCCTGCTCGTTCGCGCGACGCACTTCCAGACGCAAGGTATTCATGTTGACCGGAATAATGTCGTGAAACACCGGCAGTACCAACGCTCCACCATTCATGATGACTTTTTGTCCACCAAAACCGGTGCGCACAAAGGAAATCTCTTTCGATGCGCGCCGGTACAAACGTGACAGAATCACCAACAATACAAATAATAGAACCAGGCAGATGCCGGCAACAATTGCAATACCTATTAGATCAGCCATATCTCTACTCCTTAATGCTTAAGATGTGTTCGATTCAAGAGCATTCCTCTACTGACTCTTCTCTGCGTAGTATGTCGCCCCATCCAGTCGACGCAGTACGACATTGTCACCTTGTAAAAATTCTTCCCCGCTATTATCCGGTTCCACCATGACGTAATGCCACGTACCGTGCACGTCGCGTAGTTTTGCCTGGGCGGCGTTTTTATGCCGGGCAGTACCGAGCGTAATCGTTGCATCGAGGCCGATAAAACTTTTTTCGGATACGGCATCGGTCTCATCTTTGGGCATATACCTGGCTAACAATCCACCAAAAAAACGTACTACCGGAAAAGACAATAACAAAGCGGGTATTGACGCAACGGATGCCGGTACAAACGAACCCGTTGCACCATTAACAGCGTATTGAATTCCCCAACCGATCAAACCGTAAGCCGTTAGCATGATGAGTATCAGCATCAGTACCGGCACTTCGCCAACGTGCAACCAACTCAACGCTTTTGATAACGCTGACGTCGGTGTCCCATGACCGTCTACATCGAAGTCGCCGTCAACATCCACATCTGCATCGAAGTCAAAATCCGGCAACAATGAATCCACGAAACCCGATACGCCTGTTCCCAGCACCGTTGTAATTCCTTCGAGCAGGGCGATACCAAACATGACAGCAATAGCCACACTAAAAGGAAATGATTCTTTAGCAGTAATGAGTTCCAGCATCGTCCTCGTATTTATGGTTTAACTAATAGTAATGGGGGCGCTTCCAATAAAATGGAAGTACCACAAACAACAAAAGTATTCGGTGCAGAATGCGATCGGTGATTAACTTGTTAGATCGCGCAAGATCGAAACACCCCTAAAGATGGCGAAGTAGCGTGGCTCTTCACGTTAATAATTGCTTCGTTGACTTGCTTTGTTTGTAATATAGCAGGTTTGTAAGCCGTTGTAAAGTAACGGGAAAACTCCTGTTTAAGCATGTTTCACGATTTAACCCGTTTGCTTGCTTGAACGAGACTCCTGGGTGAACCAAACAACTAATCCTGGTACACCTAATAACAATTCACGTGCGCGTTTCGCTAATGCAAGCGTCAGTGCTTGCGCAGGCGTCAGTCCTAATAAGGTACCAACTAAAACCAGTGCGCCTTCGGTAACGCCGACGGCACCGGGAACCAGGAAGCCTAAACTGCGCGCGGCGAACGCGAAACTTTCCAGTATGACCAGATGGGAAAGCGGTACTGAAATTTCAAGTGCATACAATATTAAAAACGTCTCACCTGTCCCTGCAAACCACGCTGACAGCCGCCAACAAAAAGAAAACAATACGTTTTTACGTTGCGAATAGATTCGTTTGATTTTCGTCGCAAACTGTTCGGAGTTTTTAACGAGTGCTTGCCAGTGATCGTGGTTTGCTGAACGTGCAACCACGTATGAAGTGATTTTGGATAAACCGCGGGACTGAAAATAAACGAAACCAATCAATAACACTAACAACAATAAAACACCCGTTGCTACCTGTGTAACAAAATCACTTGAACCAACGGCATAGAATAAGAACAAGACGCCGGTCAACGTAAACAAGGCCTGGGCAAATAATCCAACCGAGAAATCCGCTAACACCGTACTGCTTGCAGTCGCTCCGTCAACCCCGTATTTCGTGAGTAAACGCGCCCGCACAACTTCTCCTCCGATTTGCGCGACCGGTAATAGATTGTTTACCGATTCGGTTATCCAACGCATGACAAAAAGACGCAGCGAGTGGGGACGGACGTTGTTCTTTAGTAATTGCCACCACCCTATTGTGTGAAGATACAAAGGGATGAGATGGAACAAGGTGACAGGCAGAACAAACCAGCTTACCGATCGCAGACTTTTGGTCAGGTCACTTGCGTCCGAACGCACAACCAGGAAAGTGACTAGACTCAGGCCGGCAAGCAATAGAAGCGATTGAAGCCATGCTTTCTTATTTGAGGACAGACCGAACAAAAGCGTGTGCTAAGCTTTGTTTATGAAAAATTTTGGCAGATTTGTCATGCTTTTAAGTGTGGCAGCTTTTTGCATTGTGTCATCCGGATGTATTACTACCAGTACCGCCGATGGCCGCCGTTTATTTACCGCGAGTGGGCAATTCCGGCTTTACGTTGAACAGGTTTTTCGACGACACAATCGTGTGACCAATGATCTTATTTATTTGTTACCAGAAATAGAACAATCCGACGCAGCATTATATTCCCGCTTGACCCAGGCCGAATCGAACATGCTTAAAAGTTGCCGTCATCTCAATAAACTTGCTACCAGTTACCGGGATGATCGTAAACCAGGATATTTCAAACGAATGAAAATGTCCCGTAGCGCAGCGCAATGTGATCGATCAACACAAGCGACGCAAACGATCCTGGAAGAGTTTGGCGTCTGAGCAGGGTTTCTCTATTGTGTGCCGGTATCAAGATGTCGACGTAAAAATTTCACAATAGCTCCACTTAGAAAGTTAAATCCCACAGGTGTCATGGCTAAGAACGATGTCTTGTGCCCGTAGTTAATCGTTATTCGTTCGGGTTGTCCCAAAGCATTCCACAGCGCATCGCGTGCACTTTCCGGCATGCAGGCGTCGTTACGCGCGTCAATAATAAGAACGTTTTCGGGGTTCGCTTTACTAATATAGATGGCCGGATCCAGGTCGTGGTAAATTCCTTCGACAAATTTTTGGTATTTATCGACCGTCCAGTTGAAGCGTTCGGTAATGACTTCCCGCACGTCCGCTAACCTTCCATAACAACGTGCAATCATTTTGCCCGGTTGCGCAGCACCCATTACAAGCACCGAAGCGTCAACCCGTCGGTCGTGGGACAACACCAGTCCTGTGGCAATCGCGCTGATGCTGAAACCCACCAGACCAATGCGTTGTGGGTCAATTTCCGGCTGTGCTTCGCTCCAATCGATAAGACGACGAATATCGATAACATTTGTTTGCAGACGATCGGTGGTATTGTTGACTGCCGCAGCGAATGCATCTTCATTAGTGGATTGTTTTAATTCTTCCCAGTCAAATAATTGCTGTGGTCCTTCCACCCATAACACGTTCAGCCGTCCCTTGCTTTTTTTGAGAGTCGAGTTTGTGATTTTCTTCGGTGGGTAGATTGAACTTCCCCAAATCGGCAGGACTATAATCAATCCTTTAACACCGGGTTGTTTGCTTTGATAATAACGAGCGCTGATTAAATTATCCGGTTGCGCATTATTGCCGATTGAAGGTATACGTATATGGCGTAGCACATAATTTTTGCTTTCCTCTTCATACAGGATTCGATTTTCGAACGGGACGGGTTGTTGTGTATATTCGAATAGACTGGAAGAGGGCGTCGATGTTTCAATAACGGGATTGTTGCCGGGTTGGTAGTGGAAATGTGTGCGGCCAATACAACCCGTTGTAAGAAGACAAAGCAGTAAGATAGCGCAACACGTGTGGTGTCGATTCATGTTTTTATTATCCGGAATGATCTTTAATCTGCCGCTCCAGTTCCGTCAGCAAATCCGTAAAGTTTCCATCGTTTAACAAGGCATTGTATTCGCCGCGCTTCAAGGCAAGATCGCTGACACCGTCCACAACAATATTGATAATACGCCAACCGTTTTTCGCGTCGCTCAAATGGTATTCGAATCCGATAGATGATTTGTTTTGCAAGCGCAATTCGCTTGTTACTACCACGCGGCCACGCCTCGGTGGTTCTTGTTCAATGATTTCGAATCGTTCATTGTGGTATGAGGAGAAGCGATTGGCATAGGTTGAAATACTGAGTTCACGAAATTTTTCCAGGAATTGCGCTTTTTGCGCGTCGTCAAATTCCTGCCAGTGCCTTCCCAGAGCCAACCGGCCGATTGTCGTAATGTCCAGCGTCGCATCCACGATAGGCGCAATTTGCTCAAAACGTTGTTGGTAATCAAGATCGCCATTTTTCATCAATGCGATTAACGAATCCTGTAAATGACTGACGGTGTCTTTTGCCTCTTGCGCGAAAGCGTCTAGACCCAGGCACGCGGCAACAATAGTCAGGGCTAGACGCTGAGCGAATTTAAACCGGTAATTCATTTCTTAGTCGCCGCCTCATCGTCGAACGTAGTTTCGTCCTTTCCAGTTTGCACCAATACCCGTCCAGTGGCGAATCGCGGATGTCCAGGTCATGGCGAGAAACATGAGACCCACTACAGGGAGAAGAACTGACATGATGGGCGCCAAGCCGTAGTAAACCAGTGTCGGTATGTAGCACACTATCATCAATACCCACGCCGTAATGCCAAGCGTCTGTGTTAAATCATGATCGCTGAATGTTGCGCATACCGGAACGATAAATCCAATCAATAAGAGCGTTGTGCAAAACAATAACCAGAATAATGAATAACGCAGTTGGGTAAACGCGGTGCGTGCGACCATGTTCCAGATGCTGGAAAGTGTGTTGTATTGTCGAACACTTTGCGCCGAATGAGTGAGGCCAGTCCAGGTGCGAAAGCCTGCATTTTTAACAATCTTTGCCAGCGCGCAATCATCAATGAGTTCATCGCGAATGTTTTCAAAACCACCAATTTGGCGTAACACATCCGTTCTTATGAGGACGCATCCGCCAGCCGCTGCAGCGACTCGACGGGATTCTGAGTTGGATAATTTGAATGGGTATAATAATTTGAAAAAGAACACGAACGCAGGCATTAACAATCCTTCCCAGAATCGCAACATGCGCAAGCTCGCCATGACTGACACCATGTCCGCGCTTTTTGTTTTCATATGATCACGCAATACCGGTAAAAAACCGAGGCCCAGTTCGATGTCAGCGTCGAGTAGCAAGACCAGCGGGGTGTCGACTTGTTCAAGTCCTTGCTGCAGGCTCCACAGTTTACCATTCCATCCATCTGGCGCAGGTTTTCCGGTTATCAGATTCACATTGCGCAATGCAGGATGTTCATTGACAATCGCGGCGGTATCGTCCGCGGATTCGTCGTCAATGACAATAACTTTTTGATTGATGCCCTGATCCATGACTGCGCTGAGTGTGCGCGAGATATATTTTTCTTCGTTGCGCGCCGGAACGAGTACGGTGATATCGCTTAAATCCGTTTTTAGTGAAAACTCGACCGGAGCGTCTAACGATTCACGGGTACGCCAGGCTTGCCATGGAAGAATTAATATCAGTAACCAAAGTAGCACGCCCACTGCGGCGAAAACTAAAAACACGACTCGAACTTTCTTTACACGAAGATCGTGCTAATGAATTTGAGCGTCTCCCGCTCTTTCGTAAACCACGGGCAATTCGGGCGCCATTACACCATCGGTTTTGGGGCCGCGCAGAAAAACACCTAAAGCGCGCAACGGATGGGCGATGGTGTCTGCGACCGCCGTGCCTTCATAACCGCAATGGGCCATGCAGTTATCGCATTTCGGGTTGCGCCCTGTGCCATAGTTTTCCCATTCGGTCTCTTCCATAAGCGATCTAAATGTTTTTGCATAACCGTCATCGACCAACAGGTAACACGGTTTTTGCCAGCCAAAAATATTGTATGTTGGATTCGCCCAGGGAGTACACTGATAACTTTGATTGCCGGCGAGAAAATCAAGAAACATGCTCGATTGATTAAAGCGCCATTTACTGCCACGTTGTTTGCCAATTTTAAAAATATCACGGAACAATTGCTTGCTCTCCGAGCGCGGTAAGAACACATCTTGTTGCGGCGCATGTTGGTAACTATAGCCCGGTGACACGGTAATGCCTTCGACACCTAAGGACATGGCGAAGTCGAAAAAATCGGAAACTTCTTCGGGTTGCTCTCCATTAAATAACGTGCAATTCAGATTCACTCGAAAACCACGTCGGCGAGCCACTTTGATGGCATCGACCGCTTTGTCAAAAACCCCTTCCTGACAAACAGACTCATCATGCCGTTGGCGGTTGCCGTCCAGGTGAATTGAAAATGTAAGATACGGCGATGGGGTGTACTCATCAAGTTTCTTTGTCAGTAAAATGGCGTTGGTGCACAGGTAGACAAACTTCTTGCGCTCGACAATGCCTGCTACAATTTTTGGTAAATCCTTATGTACTAAAGGCTCTCCACCGGGAATCGACACAACCGGCGCACCGCATTCATCTACTGCATTTAACGCGTCTTCCACGCTCAGTCGTTTTTTTAATATGGGTTTCGGGTAGTCGATTTTGCCGCAACCGGCGCAGGCGAGATTGCATTGAAACAAGGGTTCGAGCATTAACACCAGCGGATAACGTTGTTCGCCAGCAAACTTTTTACCCAACAAATACCTGGCGACTTTGTATTTTTGTATCAGCGGAATCGACATGAATGCTTGCTATACGCAATCCTCGGTGATTTAAAGGGCGCTCATTTGTTCGTTAAACTCACTACGCAATCGCGCCCATTCGCTTTTCAGCCAGGGAGTGTATTGACTGGAGTCATGCAACAAATCGTGGTCAAGTTGCTCGGGTTTGATATAACGCCAATCTGCTAATTCAGTCGTGTTTGCCCGGACTTCGTCCGACGTCTTGCCGATGTACACCCAGCAATATTCGTATTCCGACCCCGCATCGCCAAAGTTTGCGTGATAAACAAACTTATACATGTATTGCAACTTGCTGGTTATGCCGAGTTCCTCATGCAGCCGGCGATGCACCGCTTCGTCCATGGTTTCACCGTGACGTGGATGACTGCAACAACTGTTCGCCCAGTACATCGGCCACAAACGCTTATCACCGGCACGTTGTTGTAACAGTAAATCGCCATCGTCGTTAAACACGAACAGAGAAAACGCGCGGTGTAACAGGCCGGCGCCATCATGGGTTTCGCCTTTGCTGAGGTGTCCGATTTCCTCGTCAAGGTGATTGACCAGTATTAGCTGATCGGAATCAGACGAAACGATCGCATCTGTTTGCAGCGCGCTTGAAGCGTTAGCCAATTTGTATCTCCTTTGCTTGTAATCCGGCATCACGAATGGCTTCGCCAATTCGATTTGCGTGTTGCGCATCTTCGCACAAGGCAATCATGGATCCACCGCCACCGCCGCCGGTCAGCTTCGCACCCAGGGCGCCGTGACGCCGGGTTAGTTGAATTAATTCTTCCAGTTCCGGACTGGAAACCTGCAGCGAATTGAGTAGACCTTGGTTAACATTCATCAAATCGCCCAGTAGAGCGAGGTCGTGCGTTTTGAGCGCATCGACGCCTTGCTGGGCGAGACTATCGATCTGATCGAAAATGCCTTCGTACAAGGTCTTGTTGCGTGTCCACATCGCGCGCACATCGGCTACGGTTTTTGCAGTCAGGCTTTCGACGCCGGTAATACCCACTACCAAATGCGCAGGTTGTTTTGCTTCGAGTGTTTGCATCAATGGCGGATCACCGGCACGGTATAACAATAACTTGCCGTAGGTGGCGAGCGTATTATCTACACCGGAAGGCGTGCCATGAGCAACTTTCTCGCATTCGAACGCAAGTGCGTTGACGTCTTCGTCAGACAAGTCGAGTTTGAAATGCTCGTCGATTGCACGAATGATGGCAACCGCTACGGCTGCAGAGCCGCCGAGGCCCATAGCGCGTGGCACCCCCGGGAAAACCATGATGCGAAACGAGCGATCAGATAAATCATACTTGTTTAACAGATCGGCCAACGGTTGTTCGAATGACAGGGGGTGTTCGGAATCAGCCAGCACGGTCTGTTCGACCTGCCAACGTGGAATAATGAGTTCAATGCCGTGTTCGCTGTCCTCAACCTGGGCTTGCACAGCCAATGGAATCGGCGCGGCCAGCGCGTGACGGCCATACACTGCCGCGTGTTCGCCCAGTACGATGACTTTGCCGTGCCCGGCCACTAAAGCCGAACTCTTTTTGCTGCGTTTACTGTTTTTATCGGAACTTGTCAGTTCGTTGACAATTTCTTTTGCTTTCCAGATTTTTATGTCACCGCTTTTGATCAGCCGTTCGACGACGATATCGAAAATTTCTACCGGTGCACTTGCCGCCGTCGCGACACTGCGGGCGTGCAATGTCATGTGTCCCTTTTGTATGCCTTCGGTGACCAGTGCACGTAAGGCAGCAAAGTTTTGTGCCAGCCCGACCACGCCCATGACCTCGGCCAGGTTGCGCGCGGATTTTGCGCCCAATATTCGATGATTCAATGCGACTGTCGGGTTGGATTGCAACGGCCCGCCGACGGTACCGACCTTCATCGGGATTTCAATCTCGCCGACTAACTCGCCGTTATCGCCTTTCGACCATTTTGTAAGTGACGTGTAAACCCCGTCGCGTGAGGCATAAGCATGGGCGGCGGCTTCGATAGCGCGCCAGTCATTGCCGGTCGCAATGGCGACCGCATCGACACCGTTCATGACACCTTTGTTATGTGTGGCCGCGCGGTAGGGATCGATGGCGGCGAATTCGCCGGCCAGAATAATGCCGTCGCGCACTTCTTCGCCGCTGTAATCATTGACCGCTAGAAACTCGGTCGGCACGCGCATTTGCGCGAATACCAGTGCGCGGTCGGACAGGTTAGAAAGAATGCGCAAGAACACCTTGCCTTCGGTAATGCTTTCCACCAGCGACGCGACACCCTCACACATGGTGTTGACCAGGTTGGCGCCCATTGCATCGCAGGTATCGACCAGCAAATGCAGAATCAGCATGCCGCCTTGTTGGGAGTCGTGGATATGTACTTCGACATCGGTTGCGCCACCGCCGCGCGCCACCATGTTGGGATGCAGGCTGTTCGCCTGATTCAGGATGTCCTGTTTTCGCTCGAGCAGGGTTTGTCGTGCTTGTTCAAGATCGCGCGCCCCAATCACCTGCACCTGTCCGATCAGAATAGGCTCGGTGCTGTTGGCCGTGAAGCCGCCGGCAAGACGCACGGTTTTCGCGGCGGAACTCAGCGCGGCAACAATGGAAGGCTCCTCTACGACCAGCGGCACGACGTATTCGTCACCGTTGATCATAAAGTTCAGACCCAGACCCACCGGTAAGCCCATCACGCCGATGACGTTTTCGATCATCTTATCGGCGCGATCGATATTTAACGTGTGTCGTCCACTAGCCAGTGATGAATAATCCTCGCGTGACAAAAAGCCCTGTTCATGTGCGGCGCGAACACGCTCCTGCACAGACATGCGATAAAAGCGGGGGGATACGGGAAGTGGGTGTGCTCATTTTCCAGTCGGTTTAATTATTGGCTGCGGGTGTCAATGCGGGCGCCCAGCGGGTCGATTTGCAGGCCGACGGTTTTGAATCCCGCCTGTTCGACTTTGGATTGTAACGCGCTGAGAATGTCCGGGTCGTTGCTCAGGGCCACACCCAGATCGCCGCCACCTGCACCACAGGGTTTGTATATCGCGCCGGTGTCTTGCGCGATTGTGTTAATGCGTTCGTGTTCCGCCGAATAAATGTCGACACCACTGGCTTTGCCCAGACCGCGCAAAGCCGCGCCATAGGCAGCGACTGTCTCTAACAATAACTTGAAGTCGTTTTCTTTGGCGGCGTTTAAACCGGCGGCGGATACATCTCCCAGATCGCGCAGCATGGCGGCGGATTCGGTAACCTTGTTGTCACGCCAATTTTGAAAGGCTTTTAGAAAGTCATTGGTGGCTGCGCCCTTGCCGGTCCAGATAAACAACAACGAAATATCGTCAGGCAGGGCAATTTGCTGTACGTCAGGTGTGCCGCTGCGCAGCGAATAACGAATTACGCCACCCCACATGCTGGCGGCGACATCCAGCCCACTGCCTTGCCCGCCTTGCATGGCGCGGTGCGCACGCATCAGCAAACCCAGCCATTTTTCCCGAGCGAATTTGTCCAACGGGAAACCGGCGTACTCGGCCAATGCAAAGGCTAGAGCCACGGTCAAGGCCGCGCTAGAACCGAGACCGAGTTTGTCCGATCGGCCGGATTGACCGCGGTAGAAAAAATTTAATGTGAGTAATGTTGCACTGAATCCCGGAAGTTGCGATGCGGTTAAAAACCCCTGGGACACCAGGGCGCGCAACAAATGTGCCACCGGCCGTAGCCGGTTGATCACCTGGCTGCCGACGCCGCGCCATTCCAGGGTGCCGTCTTGTTGTAACTTAAAGTCTGCGGTGTGTTTGATAATTCCCGGTGCGTCGATTGCACACAGGCCGGTGTCAGCGTGTTTTGACGACAGCGTGACCTCGGCCCGGCGGTTGACCGCTAACACCATGGCTGGCGCGCCTTCCAGCACGGCATATTCGCCGAGCAAGACTAATTTTCCCGGTGCTGATGCGGTGACAATCAATGTCTGGTTTCCTGTTCTTTGCCGGTCAATATTCTGGCGCCATCGCCCAGAGTGCTGGTCAACACCTTTAACACACCGGGTGTATCGGCCAGTGCGTCATGCACTTGTTGTTCATACTGCGGCATACAAATCGCCTTTAACTGTGGGCCGGCATCAATAGTGAAGAATACAGGAATGCCATTTTGGCGTAATTCCCGTATCCGGTTTATACCTTCAATGGTGCCGCCGTTCCAATAAATCAATCCGGGCTGGGCAGACATCATGACGCCGTGCATTTTCAGGCAACTGTGTTCGCTAATCTGCGCCAGCGCATCGAAGTCGCGTGCCAACACCGCTTTGCGTGCGGCGACAAAATCGTCGTGAGCGGTTTCAATCCAGGCGCGGTAATAATCGGATGTACGCGCGGTAAGTTGCATACCTGCCGTCGAACCCGTGTGTTTTACCGCTGTCGATGTGACGGCGATCAATACTGTGAACGGCCATTCCCTGGCAGCAAGCAGCGGTTTCGCTATCGCATCGCCCGGTGCACAAGGCATTTCGACAAAGCCACCGAATATCGAACGTGCCGCCGAACCGGACGCGCGCCGGGCAATGTCGGATATTTCGCCGTCGCTCAAGCCGAGTGCCAGTGCTTCAGATGCCGCGGTCACGAGTGCTGCGAATCCTGATGCGGAAGAGGCCAGACCGGCACCGGTGGGAAAATTGTTTTCGCTTTTTACCAAGGCACCGTAGTTCACCCCTGCTTTGCGGCGTAAAACATTCAAGCAGTTTTTGACCCGCTCGGCTTGATGGTGATTTTGCTTGCCGTCGATACTGACCTGATCGTCTTGCAAATCCTGTTGAAAACTGACCTG
>CBDCFT010000064.1:0-51321 GCA_965216365.1 Arenicellales bacterium
ATTACTGAGGGTGTTGAAGGCGCATTGCCTATCGCCGTGGTTCCATTTGAATCCAGCACTGCTGGAAACCCTCCACATATTGTCAGTGACATAATCGAAGCAGATTTAGCACGCAGTGGCCGATTTGAACCCCTACCGCGGGAAGATTTCTTAGGCCAACCGACAACATTCAACGAGGTTCGCTTCAAGGACTGGCGGTTACTCAAAGTAGACGCCGTTGTAGTTGGTAAAGTGAGTGCCGCCGGTAGTGGTCAATACGATGTTCAATTTGAGTTGGTCGATGCTATCTTAGGTAAGCAAATGACCGGTTGGCGTTACCGCGTCGATAGTGGCAAGTTGCGTAAAGTCGCTCACCAAATTGCCGATATTATTTACAAGCAGCTCACCGGCACAGACGGTGCGTTCGATACCCGCATTGCCTATGTCACCGTGCAAAAAACCGCCAGTGGTGGCGGGACTTACTTATTACAGGTAGCGGACTCGGATGGTTACGGACCGTCCACCGCGTTGACCTCGTCGCAACCCATTTTGTCGCCTGCCTGGTCGCCCGATGGTTCGCGTCTGGCGTATGTATCTTTTGAGGGCAGAAAGCCGAAAAATTTTCGTGCAGAATGTAGCGGACGGCCGTCGCGTAAAAATTGCGGACTATCCCGGCATCAACGGTGCGCCGGCATGGTCGCCGGATGGCAGTCGTATTGCCATGACATTATCCAAAGATGGCAATCCTGAAATCTATGTCGCGGACACCAGTGGCGGAAACCTGCGCCGTTTAACAAAACATGGTGCTATCGACACCGAACCGGCGTGGTCGCCGGACGGTCAATCCATCGTGTTCACTTCTGGCCGCTCGGGTAAGCCACAGATTTATCGTATGAGTTCCAGCGGTGGCGGGGTGTCACGTGTCACGTTCGATGGCAAATATAACGCGCGTGCATCATATTCACCCGACGGTAACCAGATCGTCATGATTACCGAACGGGGTCGTGGATATCAGGTCGGGTTACTGGATTTAAGAAATAATTTAACTAAGGTGTTAAGCGATACGCGTTTGGACGAATCGCCCAGCTTCGCGCCCAATGGCGCAATGATTATTTATGGCACACAGTCGGGAGGACGTGGCGTGTTAGCTGCGGTATCATCCGACGGGCGCGCCAGTCAAATTCTTAAGTTCCAAGAAGGCGCTGTGCGCGAGCCGGCTTGGTCACCATTCAACCGTAAACTGTGAGGAGATTATATATGCGCAAGTCCCTAGCTTTAATCGTTATTGTCATGCTGGCTTTCAACCTGGCAGCTTGTGGAAAGAAAAAGGTTGTGGAGAACATTCCAGTCGCAGAGGGCGGCACTGGCGATGGCGGTGACGGTACCGGGGGAGTTGGTAGCGACGGTATCGAAGGTGCGCAGTTTGGCCCGGGAAATCCCGATGATCCAAATGACCCGTTGAACAAACGTGTTGTCTATTTTGAATATGACAGCCCGATTTTGGATACCGAAGGGCAGATCATTGCCGAGGCGCATGCGCAATGGCTGGCGAGTAACCCGGGTACAAACGTCGTGCTGGAAGGACACGCCGACGAGCGCGGAACACGCGAGTATAACCTGGCCCTGGGTGAAAGCCGCGCACAATCCGTCATGCAGGTTATGCAAGGCATGGGCGTCAGCAGTAGTAATATCCAATCCATTTCCTATGGCGAAGAACGACCGGTCGCGTTGGGTGCGGACGAAAGTTCCTGGTCATTGAACCGGCGTGTTGAAATCATTTACGGTAACTGAATTAAAGGCGGAATCGTTTTGGCTGATCGGCGTTGTCTGATCAGCCAAAACCTTTAAGTTAATCGTTTATGCCTTTTCCATTTTCCAAAGTTATTGCTTTTGTGCCGGCGGCATTGCTCGTCGCCTGCTCAGTGACGCCACCACAACCACCGCCTGCAGCGGAGCCACAGGTTAACCGCGAAGTGGTCAAGGCCCTGGGTCAAATTGATCAACTGGAGGCGGAACTGCAGGAATTGCGCAACCTGGTTGAGATTCAGCAATTTGAGTTGGAAAATCTGCGCCGCCAACAGAATGATTTGTATACCGATATCGACCGGCGTCTGACCGCGACTGAGAATATCGCACTGCAACCACAACAATCGTCTGTCAGCACTCAGTCCCCGGCTGTGGATACGCCGGCTGAATCTGCACAGGGCGATATTCCCGTAGTTGATTTGGAGCCGGGTGATACAAATGAAGAGGATGTTCCAACGACGGAACCTGCGGCAACCGTCGCCACGACTCAAGCCTCATCGGCTGACGAGGCCTATCAACAAGGTTTTGAATTTTTAAAACAACGCCAGTATGCAGATGCGATCGAAGCCTTTGAAGATTTAATTTATCGCTTTCCCGATAGCGATCAAGCAGATGATGGCTATTACTGGATTGGCGAAGCGCTTTACGTCACGCGTGACTATCAATCCGCGTTGGTGAATTTTGAGACTTTAGTTGAGCGTTACCCGGAGAGTGAACGAGTGCCGGAGGCGATACTGAAAAAGGGTTATATCCAATACGAAACGCGCGCATATCCCGAAGCGCGCACGACACTCACCGAGCTGATTGAAAAGTACCCTGAGCATTATGTCGCACCCGCCGCGCGTACTCGATTACAACTCATGACGAACCAGGGAAACTAACTCGTTTATCTTTCTTGTGCTTCGCCGTTTGTTGATGGCGCATCTGTTTTTAAAACCTGGATCGTGACGCAGAATTCAACAGTTCGCGCCGCGGTTTGCGTGCGTAACCTGACTTACTCCCCCGCCGAGCATGCTCTATTTCGCGGTTTGAACTTAATAGTTGTACCCGGCGAATCGGTGGCTATTGTCGGTGTCAGTGGGTCAGGGAAAACGACATTACTGGAACTACTGCTCGCAAACCAGGAGCGCTCGTACTCAGGTCAGGTTAGGTTTGACAACGAACGTGCTGCGTTGGTGTTGCAAGACGGTGCGTTATTAGACCATCTAAACGTACTTGATAATCTGCGTTTAGTCAGTGTCTACGAAAAGCTCGGCCACAGTGATGAAGATTTATTGAGTTATCTTGCGCAACTCAACCTTCCAGGTGACTTCGCCCAACGGCGTGTGCATACACTAAGCGGCGGTGAGAAACGCCGCGTAGCTATAGCACGCGCTTTGGTCAGAAATCCCGATGTTTTATGTTTTGACGAACCGGACGCGGGTCTCGATCCGGCCAATCGGCGGGATTTAGCGTTAGCGCTGAGGCAGTTAAACGAAAAAGATGGCAAAACAATTATCGTAGCAACACATGATTCGTTGTTGACAAGTTTGGTGGCGGATAAAGTGTATTTTTTAAACGACGGTTTGTTGAATTTGGTTTTTGATTGGTCTGATTCGTCGCAGAATGTATCGAACGAAAGTACACGCCGCGAACAAATCGAACGGCTGTATGAAAGTCAGTCCGGCGATGAATCAGCAGGTCGCTCGCATTCGACTCATATCGAAGCATCCATAGTGCCGGAATTGCTAAAAGGCGCAGTCGCGACCATCGCCAGCGTTTTTAAGTGGAATCCGTCATGGCTGCACTATGCACGCATCGCAGGCCGCGCCATTTTATCGGCCTTCGTAACCGGCATCGTTTTTTATTTTCTCGTGGGTGCGATGTTAGGCGCGACAACAATAGTAGTTATAAAGAACGTCACCGAACAAGCAATCAGCGGTCTCCTTGCGCTGGTCATCAAACCCGATTTTGTTTTACAACAATTAAACGGCATGTACATCGCCTATTTCGCACCTGCCATTGGCGGCATACTGTTCATCGCCCGCTCAGGCAGCATCATGACTTCCTGGTTAGGCGCGTTGAGTTTCGGTAAACAATTACAAGCCCTGGGTTCGCTTGGCGTTAACCCCAACCTGTATCTGAGTAGTCCGATATTCTTGTCACTGGTAGTGAGCTATATATTGACCGTGTTTGTATTTGGTGTCGGGATGTGGATTGGCAGCTTCGTCACCGCAGAATATCTCTACGACATTTCCGGAGCTGCGCGCATGCTGCTGGTGACACCGGATATGATGACATTCGCCAATGTTCAATATAAAACAGTTCTCTATGGAGTCGTGTCAGGACTCATGATTTGTACATTAGGCATGGCGCGCAAACCCCACGTCGATGCCGTCGCCCGTCATACTACCCTGGTTATCATCCTTAGCACCGTGCTTATCGCAATTAGTGAATTGGGCTTTTCAGTGATTTCCTGAGTGGTGAAGGCGAGAATCGCTGCACGAAAAGCCGCTAAATTTGACAGCGACCAGGTAGGCCGCGATAATCCGCGGCCCCGCCAAGTTTCTCAAACTTAGGGCATTAGATCAGTCAGTAGAGCGTCTTGATTTTTGTAGGTGGTCTCTACCAGGTTAGTGAACGGATATTGGTGAGAATATAGGGGCGTTAGCTCAGTCGGTAGAGCATCTGACTTTTAATCAGGTGGTCGCAGGTTCGATCCCTGCACGCCCCACCACTAAAAGCCATATCAATCATAAAGTTAGTAACTTTATTGGCTAGCCACTTTTTGCCTTAACAACACCAGTGTCGGAGTTTTGCCGGACTTTCCCCGCCAAACACGATTGGCAGCTTCGATAAGCTCTTCCAGTTCCGGCGCTGAGTAGTGTGCGGTGATGTCTTTTGAATAGCGAGCAAATCTGAATGGTATTTTGTTAAATCAGCGTTTGAAATTGAACGGATCACAAAAATAAATTCAATTGTAACCATCTGATTTATATTGTTAATGGAGTAGTTTTGGAAAATAAAAGTTGTTCATTTTTTCGATGCTGATAGTGGTAACTTTTCAACACTGATTGACACTTGTTGCCACTCGAAGAGTGTCAGTCGCTCGACTATTGCACTAAACTAGACAAAAAATAAGCGCATTAAAATCATGTACGCACTGCTGCTATTGCTCGCCTTCCTTTCGGGTCTATTGTTCCGGTATCTCGGGTTTCCTCCACTGCTTGGCTACTTAATTACCGGGTTTGTCGCTCATTCTTTGGGCATTTCCAGTGCCGAAGATATTCAACCATTTGCTGACCTTGGAATCACGTTGCTCTTATTTACCATCGGTTTAAAGCTCGACCTGAAGAAGCTCGCCGCCCCGCAGGTTTGGGGTGTGGCGGGAATTCAGATGGTTATTTCAATATTGCTGTTTGCGCCAGCCATCATGTTGCTGGTGGCTTGGATTCCGTCGCTGGGGTTTCAAGACAGCAAAGTGGCGTGGACATTGGCGTTTGCACTTTCTTTCTCCAGTACCGTCTTTGCGGTCAAGATTTTCGACACACGCGGCGAAAGCACATCGTTGCACGCCACTATCGCCATCGGTATTTTGATTGTTCAAGACCTGATCGCAGTTGTTTATCTTGTGTTCACCTCCGGAAAAATCCCAAGTATCTATAGCCTCGTCCTGCTCCTGCTACCGCTGGCTCGACCTTTTCTGCTCTCCGTGCTTAAGCGTGTCGGTCATGGTGAACTATTGCTTCTGTTTGGCATTGGCGCCGCATTGGGGGCTTACGAGTTGTTTGAATTGGTTGGCCTCAAAGGCGGTCTTGGTGCCCTGGTCTTTGGCGTGCTGATGGGCAATACCGCTAAATCCGATGAACTTTACAAGGCGTTGGTGCAGCTCAAGGATCTGTTTCTGATCGGATTCTTCCTGATGATAGGATTCTACGGCTTTCCTTCCGCACAGATGTGGTTGATGGCCGTTTTGCTTTGCGTCCTGCTCCTATTGCGACCGGTCATATATGTCGTATTGTTTATGGTATTCAAACTACGTGCGCGAACTGCGTTTTTGTCGGGATTCTCCCTGTTCAATTACAGCGAATTTGGTTTGATCGTTGCCGCTATCGCCCTAGAGGCCGGCGTACTGTCGAACGAATGGCTGACCACTATTGCGGTGGCAATGGCACTTTCGTTTTTTATCTCCACACCTATTAACACCCGGATTCACTCTTTATACGCGCATAGGTTTAGTTGGGCGGTGAATCACGAACGCACCGAAAAACTCCCGGTAGAACAATTTCCCGACCTTGGCGATGTTTCCATTGCTGTCATGGGTATGGGCCGTGTCGGTCTCGGCGCCTATCAATATCTGGAAGAGTTACATCCGGAAAAAAATTGTCGGAGTCGAGGAAAGTGAAACTAAAGCCAGACAATTGGCAGACGATGGATATCGTTGCGTGCACGGCGACGCAACCGACCAGGCATTTTGGCTACATACCAAGCTTAATCAATGCGAACGAATATTCATTTGCCTGACCAACCATCGGGAGAATTTGTACGTTGTAAATCTCGCCCGGGAGAATGGGTTTAAAGGAGATATCGCCGTCATTTCGAGGTTTCCGGACCAGGCCCGCGAACTCCAGGAACTCGGTTGCGTGTCATTCAACCTTTACGCGGAGGCGGGGCGAGGTTTTGCAGAAGACGCCAACAATCGCATGAATGAAAAGCGTCAAGCGATGGCGTGATTAGGATCAGGATCAACGAAGTTAATCCGCATAGGGTGCGGTGAGTTTTGAACCGCAGCAATCGTGGATTTACAGTTTGTGCCTTCAAATCATGTTCAAAACTACAAATTTTGTAATCATTTTGCGTTGATGTACATCTGCTAGCAAAACTCTTGAACGAAGTCGAATTTACTCTCGATCTCGTATAGCGTTTCAAAAGTCGCAGTTTATTTTGTCGGTTTGTCCAGAAGTCAGGACTAGGAACAAGACACCTTTACCATCAGTAATTTGGTTCATAAGTCGATAGCGAGATTATTATTGACTTTGAGATTAGAAGTAGAAAATTTATTCTCAATCTAATCTTAGTTCACGAAGTCGGGGGAATTTAGCCCACAATTTGCGTCATTTGACCCAATTGCGAAGACGGTTTGATTCTCAAAAATTTTTCTTTGCTAATTGAGTGTATATTTAAGAAAATTAGCTAACTATATTGCTCGATTCGTTTTATTGCTCATTTGAGCACGAGAGAACAAGTTAATCCGTTCCTTGTAAGGCGAGTGCGCGAAATTTCATATCCAAAATTGTTAAACAGAATAACTATTGATGAATAAAGGCAAGCGGCTACTACGTAAAACTCAGTTTACTGACCGGTGGGCTTCCATGGTGGTTAACGGGTTGTGGAGGTGGTAGTACTTCATCCGGCGGAATTGCCGGAACGGGAATAACCAAGCTCCGTGGTAATGTGCTGTCTAATAATGTAACAGGCAGTGTCAGTGGAATAGCCGTTTCTGCTGGAGGTAAAAGTACGACAACAAACGCCGCCGGTGCTTTCAATTTACCCGACGCTCCGTCCGGTCCATTGAACGTGGTTTTTAATACGAGTGGTGTAAAGTCTTCAATCCGCGTAAACGCACCTAGCGGTGGTTCAGTCGTACTTAAAAATGTAAGAATAAACGGCACAGTCGCAACGGCAGATGATGTGATAGAGACACCCGCTCCCAGTGGTTCGTCGGGTAGCAGCGGGTCTTCAGGTTCATCAGGCAGCGGTGGATCGTCCGGGTCAAGCGGCTCTTCGGGTTCGTCCGGCAGTGGCGGGTCGTCCGGATCGGGTGGTACATCCGGTACTGGTGGTACATCGGGTACATCTGGATCTGGAGGATCGTCCGGGTCAAGCGGCTCTTCAGGTTCGTCCGGCAGTGGCGGGTCGTCCGGTTCGTCGGGTTCCAGCGGAGATGATGATGACGACAACGATTAGGCCATTTATTGGTTACAGAAAAAAGCGCTCTACGCTGATTTGCTTGTCTCTGATTTCCTAGTCCAGAGATTTGGGGTATTCAATTTGCACTGTTATAGTTTGCACTGTTATTACGTGTCATCACACCGTTAATTCCGCGAATGACCATTTCTGGGGTGATTGATTTGTTGCATTCGAATTCTCTGTTAGTTCCTTTGTGACGAGGACACCAATTCCAGTCACCGCGATCAAAACTATATTGCGTATCATTCCAACAGCCTTTACACGCGTCGGAATTGAAAACTCTTTCGCAGTTCTGTGTGAATTCTGTATACGGCTCACTAAACCCTGCAATGAGTACGACGGGTTTTCCAACGGCCCAGGCTAACCACGACAATCCTGACCCTAACCCGATAAAGAACTCGCAGTTCGATAGCTGTTCGATTCGTTCAGTGATAGGTCGATCCCCTGTCCGATCAATTATTCGGTCGAGAGTGGTGTCTTCTTTCTGAATAACCATTGTTTCTAAACCGTTTTGTTTGAGATAGTCAACAATGATCTGCCACCCTTGCGGGTAAAGCCAAAACTTGCATTGTGCTGTCGAAGCGGTGCCAATGCATACATAGGGTCGCTGAACATCGTCGGAAGCGTTCTTAACCGGCGTGAGAACGGGGCGGTCCTCGAAAAAAGGGATGCCTAGAATGTCCGCTGCAACCTGGCCCAAGGGTAATGTTCGGGGATCACTGGGGTGATGCCATGGCGTATTAGTAAAATAATATCCAATATTGTATGTCGCATAGCAGTTTTCTACTGTGCTGTTCGGGTCAATGAAGTTCAACTTTGGGTACGCAGGCTCATCAAAGAGGCTTTTCCAAAACTGGGAAACATATATCCGGCTATTAGGGTGTTGTTCTGCGAATCGTTGAATTTGCGGTATCCACGCTAAGGTATCACCCAGGCTTTTTGAATCGATATTTATTCGAATGGTTTTGTTTTTTAAATCGAACCGATGTTCGAAAACTTTCTTTGCGTTATTTCTAAATACCTGTAGCTTCCAGTTGGCATAATACTTTCTATGTGCTCGCGTCCATTGATTCCCTTGAATCTGTGCTTCGTGAACGATGGTATTGTCATCCAGCATAACCACTCGATGCAGGTCAGCGTTCTCCACGATTTCAACACATGGACCGTCGTTAAAATCAATTCGAATTTCGGGTGTTGGTTTGAAGAAATCGAGTAACGACATTAGCCTTTCTTTTTAATATTTTTTGGACGATCTTGGTTTGCATCCTGATCGTCGTTGTCACCTTCATCCTCTGAATAGCAATAAGCACCCAGCCTGAATCGATAGGTATTGTCCTGACGGTCTTGATCTGCGTCCGCAAGCGCCGCGGCTTTTGCATAGACTGACTTAAGCATTTCCATGGCGCTGTCATCTGTGAATTTCTTCAAGGTCTCGATCGATTCTGAGGTTAATCCTTCTTGAAATGCACTTCTCTCAAAAAACGGCGCCTTGTTGGTCTGGAGATTGTTGGTCGCCGCTGCCAGGTGGTCATGGATATGTTGTCCAAAGTAATCAATGAGTTCATTAATATGTTTATCGGGTTTATACGCATTTGACAGTAGTTCCAGTTTTCCGCTTGCCGTGACTTCAACCATACCTTTGTCGATAAGGTCATCAAGTAAGGTACGTGGTCGTACATCACTGCTTGCAATGTTGGCGAGTTCTTCGAAATCAGCCGGGTCGTTCCCCTCACTGATGCGATCAAGTTTGCGTGGAGCACCCCGTTTATCGAGGAAGCGTGGATTCGTTATCCATTCGGCTATCAGCTTTGTATTAGGGGAGGCTTTCAATGTGGCAGGGTCACTCGGCAGTGGCTGTTGCCTTAGTTCTTTCACATATCTTCTGGCCAGACCTGTAAGCACACTGATTCGACTATCACTAAGCGGTTTTCGGTCCTTGCCATATTCCTGTTCCACAAGGTTTACATAAAGCGGTCGAATAATTTGGATAAGTCGAACATAGGTAAATCCTCTCGATACTAAATATCGGACAAGCGGACGTAGCAAGCGTGTTAAAGCCCGTATTAAATGCTCGTCTTCTTCATTAGCCCCTTGTTTACCCATATGTCTTGCTATTTTAACTCGCGACGATATTGCTGAACTTTTCAAATATTGGGTAATTATATCTTGAAATGGAATAAAGTTCCATTTATAGTACTTCCATCTGAAAATCGGCTTCTGTTCATAACAATGCAGAGTTCCTTGAAAGCTGGAGATTTTTGGACTGAATTCAAACATTCACTACTAAAGAGGTAATGTGATGAAAAATGAAACGATAAACAGAAGAAAGTTGCTCGGGTTCTTAGGCATTCTGGGTATTGGTACATTGGTAGGCTGCGGCGGTGGGGGTTCTTCCTCAGGTACCGGCGGAAGTTCCGGTTTAGGTGTGGCAGGTGCAACCGGGGCTGCAGGCTCGTCCGGAACTTCGGGTGGCAGTAGTACGTCGGGTACCTCTGGTGCCAGTACTACATCTGGTACGTCCGGAACATCTGGTTCCTCAGGAACCTCAGGGTCGTCCGGAACTTCTGGTTCTTCCGGTTCAAGTGGTTCGTCGGGGAGCGCTGGTTCTTCGGGTTCGAGTGGCTCATCAGGTAGCAGTGGTTCGTCCGGCAGCGGAGGCGGAGGTTCTTCTGGATCAAGCGGCTCTTCGGGCAGTTCAGGTTCCGATGACGACGATGATGACGATGACGACGACTAGTCATTTAGTAACACTAGTTGTTTATTTGTGACAGAGTTTGACCGGTTGCTGGACGAATATTCTGCAACCGGTCAAACAAACACAAATTTGCAAGCTCATGACCACAAAAGAAATTTCCAGTGAAACCTTTGGACTTCTGAAGTGGTTCGCTGTTTTAAGTTTTGTCTCCATCACAATAATCAGCGCTGCCTCTGCTTACTTGCTTTACCGCTACGTAGCGGCACACTTGACTGAGCGTGATGCCGTGGTGAGTATGGAATTCATTCAAAGCGTATCGCAAATAAACTATCTTGCGGACAAAGCACAGACTCGTGAGTTCTTCGAGCACGTGTCACGTATACCCGACGTGCTTAGAGCGACTATTTACGGCGCTGACGAATCTATCATGTGGTCCAGTGATCCGGAGCTTATTGGCAGACGATTCAAAGATAACCCGGAACTTAAACGTGCACTATTGGGCGAGCTTGTTTTTCAACTTGAAACACTCGGTGACCACGCTGATGGTGACGACGATACGAAAAGTGAAAGAGTGTTTATGCCGCCAGAGAGCGAGGACTTCATCGAAAGCTATATTCCCATCTGGAATAAATCCAAAACTCGCGTAATAGGTGTGGTGGAATTGTATAAATCACCCACGGCTTTGTTTATGGCGCTGGCAGATGGCCGGCGTTTGGTGATTTTAATCTCGTTGATTGGCGGGTCGTTGCTCTATGGGACACTCTTTTGGATTGTAAAACGGGGCAGTTCTATTATTAATAATCAACATAAGGCGCTGATCGAGTCGGATCGTTTAGCAACTATCGGCAGTCTGGCAGCCTCTGTTGCCCACAGTATTCGAAACCCGATCGCAAGTATCCGAAGTTCCGCCGAGCTTTCGCTTGATGCGGTCACACCGCAAGTACGCGAGTCACTGCAAGATATTATTAAGGAAACTGATCAGTTTGACTCCTGGATAAGGGAGTTGCTGACGTTTTCCCAGGGATCCGCTGACACAAAATTCAATGTATCCATTCCCGAGATACTGCTTGAAACAGCGCAACACTATTCCAGTCAGTTAAAACAAAATCGAATTGAGTTAAAGATTGATGGCGATCAAGACGATTGCGAAGTTATTGCTGAACCCCATTTGCTTAGACAGGTATTTAACAGCTTGTTCGCTAATTCCATAGAGGCTATGCCAAATGGTGGATTGTTGAAGATTTCTTCCAGCACTTCGAATGGTATGGTAACTGTGGAGTTATCTGATACTGGAGTTGGGATATCAGACCAAGATATTGAGAAAGTACTTTCTCCTTTAGTCAGCTATAAACCGGGTGGACTGGGTCTAGGCTTAACCCTGGCCAAACGTAGTATCGAGCAGTTTGGTGGCAAGTTGGAGTTAAACAGTATGTTAGGTACAGGAACTATGGCAATAATCACTTTGCCTGGTGCAGCGTAGTCTATGTCTTGTCAGTGAAGGACGTCGATTAGAAAGTGATTTATTGTTGATGGAGGGCAAAGTGCGTTTTCAAAAACTTTCTCAGAACGGACGTCAGATCACGGTGCTTCGTATAAACGGTGGTCAAGTTGTGCGCCGGCGACAGCGTGTTTATTGTCAAATAATCCCCTGCTAGCCAGTGCGATAACGGAATCAGATATTTTGGGGTAGGATAATCAACAAAGTTGATTTTCTATTGTGTTTGCAGCGGTCTTCTAATTTTCGTCAATTCCTGTTTTCTAACAAGGAAGGTGTACATCCGAGAAATCTATCACCCACAATGCCTTGTTCAATTGATTTGATTATAGGTCGATTTGCTGGACACCTGGTTTTGGTTGGTTTATACAGACTTAATAATCGATCTCTCTATTTATAATTGATATGTTAAGTTTGACTTCCATATTGGGAAAAAACGGTGGATGTTTTGTCAGCAGTATATTCGCGTTGATGATCTCCGGATGTGTTGCGACGCCATCACCTACGCATACGTTGATTGACAAAATTGTGCGTGTTGCTGATCGAACCGAAATCAGTGAAACCGACATCCATGCGCTAATTGCGTCGGCTGATGTCGTGTATTTGGGAGAGATTCATGACAATTCCTGGCATCACGAACTCCAACTAGAGATCCTGCAACGCTTGGTGGCGGCGGGTATTCAACCGGCCATTGGATTCGAGTTTTTTAATAGCGGTCAAACCGGCGATTTGATGTCTTTTACGAAGTCTGTGGCCCATGGGAACAACTCAGATAAATCATCCGCCAAGGACGAGCGACAATTACGCAATCGTTTGGGATGGGGAAAACAACGTGATGACGAATGGCAGTTCTATTTCCCTATTATCGACTACGCTAAACAAAACAGCCTCGCGGTGTTCGGAACGGATTTGCCCGCAGGGATCCGGCGTAGTATTACGCGGATGGGAATATCCGAATTGTCGCCGGTCGAGCAAAGATTGATTGTTGATACTGGCTTCCATAACGATGCATACCGCACACTTATGCAAGAAGGATTTGTAGAGAGTCATTGTGGTTGGAGTGATCCGGTGTTACTCGACAACTTGTATGAAACCTGGTTGGCGCGCAATGATTCCATGGCAACAGCAATTACCGACATGCTGGCTTCCACGACCGATAGACCCATCGTCATGATTGTCGGCGCCGGGCATACCAAGTACAACATGGGTATTTATGATCGGGTTGCGGCTTTAATGCCGTCGGTGCATCAAGTGAACATTGCCTTCAAGCCGGTGCAGGATGTGTTGAAACCCATGGTGGATTACTTTCAAACCGAAACTGTGCAGGATGTTGTTTTCGCTAATGTGCATGAATACTTTTGGTTTACGCCTGCGCTTGAGAGGGAGGATCCCTGTGTTGAGTTCAAACATCAACTCAAAAAACCACCGCCTGTTCAAGGTGAATAAGGTTTCTATAAGTGCATTTTCTTAGTTGAGTTTATCGACCGAAATACTACGTAATCGGTCGTGGTCCAGTAGAGTGATTTTGCCTCGACCGAGTGCGACAATACCGTCATTTTCAAATTCACTGAGTGTGCGGCTGATAACTTCGCGTACGGATCCCAGTTCTAATGCAATCTGTTGATGGGCGATAGTGACCACCGGGTTTTGCTCATTCGTATTTTCGTAATGACTTAGCAACAAAGACGCCAGGCGTTGGTCCAGTCGGTGAAAAGCAAACGCCTGCATTGCCCGCATTATGTCGCTCAAGCGATTGGCAAGAACTACCATTACATGTTGTCACTGCTGTCCCGTAAAGTCCTGCAAGGGGGCGCAACCTGCAGCGGGCGCATTCGTCGGATTAACATACAAAACAATAAGTTAGCGGATCAATACTCAACTCTTAATCAGAGGCGGTCGCAGGTTCGATCCCCGCACGCCGCACCATAATTTAATCATGTTCGATTTTAACGTACATACAAAGTTGCTTTTCGGTCTGCAACAGAAATAGTAGCAATCGAGCCGGAATTAAATTCCACGTAATCCTGTTCAATTCCATCACTGAAGATCACGCCGGTCTCAGCCAGGCTTCTTTTTACAATCGTGAATCGTGCTATAAACCGGCTAATGCGAATCTACGCAAAAGGTCTATAAAAATGCCGCAAGTGCTTCGGGCTGTGCATGCCGATATCACCACGCTTTCCGTGGATGCAATCGTAAACGCTGCTAACTCGTCATTACTGGGCGGTGGTGGTGTAGATGGCGCGATACATCGTGCAGCAGGCCCTGGATTACTTGATGAATGCAGGTTGCTGGGTGGATGTAAAATAGGAGATGCTAAATTGACAAAGGGACATGATTTGTCAGCCCGTTATATCATTCATACAGTTGGACCGGTTTGGCGTGGTGGAACCTGCGGTGAATCCGAAAAACTGGCTTCTTGTTACAGCCGTTCGTTGCAGCTTGCTGAGGACTACGGCGTTGAGACAATCGCCTTTCCCGGCATCAGTACAGGAATATACGGCTATCCGGTTCAATTAGCTGCAAAGGTGGCGGTGGAAACGGTACGTGCTACCAATCAGAACGCTTCAACAGGTGTTATAGAAGTGTTGTTTTGTTGCTTTTCGGAATCCGACTTACAGATATACGAGAGAGAACTCGAATAATCTGAACTTCTTCAAATCAGCGCTAAAGCACTGCGGCATCTATTGACGATTTCATCAAGCCTTACATGAGACCTGGCATAATCCTCCCCAGGTGTTTTATACGCGCTTGTTACGTTATTTTCATAGACTCTAGAGACTCTTTATTAGAGCCTTTCGCCTGGATGTGTTGGCGGTCGTTTTTTCGACAGTCTGCTATTCCTCTTTCCATGGGGCAAAACCAATGGAGCGTTTTTTCTTGGGTTCTGGCGGAATCATGAGTTCTCGAATGGCTTCAAAAACGACTTTGAATTGAGCATCGTACTTCTTCTCTAGCGTATGGAGTTTTCGTTCGAAATTGCTATGGGTCGATAACATCTGGCGCAAACGTACAAAGGCTCGCATGATTTCAATATTGACACTGACAGCGCGATCGCTGCGTAGTACGCTGGACAACATGGCAACACCTTGCTCGGTGAAAGCGTATGGTGCAGTTCGCCGGCCACCACGCCCAGGGTTTGTGGTCACAATCCGTGACTTCAGTAAATCAAACTCATCTTTTGTCAGTTGAAGCATAAAATCTTCAGGAAATCGGTTAGCGTTACGTTTTACTGCCTGAACCAACACCTTGGTTTCTACGCCATATAATTCCGCCAAGTCGGAATCCAGTATTACTTTCTGGTTGCGCAGCAAGACGATAGACTTTGCAATTCGTTCGCTGGGGATTAGCGATTTTCTTTTTGTTTTCTTTTTAGCCATAGACAAAAATGCGTACTCGAATTGGATCTCGGACATGAGTAAAGACACACTATCGCAGGCAGGTGTGATGAGTCTACAAATAACACCGAATTTTGAGGTCACAATTTGTGACCTCAAAAATCATTCCAGGGTGCACCTTGGTTGTTGTAGAGTTCGATGAACTCGCACGATTTGCCAAATGTCGTATATTTCCACAAATCTTCTATCAAATCGTAAAGCGTCAGTAAAAACTTAAATGGACAGTCATGGATTCATGCTTAATCTGGTGGTGTTTCTATCTGCCACCGTGATTGCAGTGCCGCTGTTTGCCCGACTGGGTCTCGGGTCTGTGCTCGGCTACCTGGTTGCCGGTGTTTGTATTGGTCCCTGGGGGCTGGGTCTCATTAAAAATGTCGAGGATATTCTGCACTTCTCTGAAATCGGTGTCGTGCTGTTACTGTTTTTAATCGGCCTTGAACTGGAGCCGCGAAAACTGTGGACGCTGCGCCGGCCCATTCTGGGCGCTGGCGGTACACAAGTGCTGATCACTGCCGGGCTGATTTTCCTGTTCGGTCTGCTACTCGGTTTACGCTGGCAAACAGCCGTGGTTGCAGGACTCGGTTTAGCATTATCGTCCACGGCGATTGCGTTACAAACGATGACGGAAAAACACCTGTTGACCACACCCGCCGGTAAAACCGGATTTTCCGTGTTACTGTTTCAGGATATTGCGGTCATCCCCATCATTGCGTTGATTCCGTTGCTCGGATTTGAAGTTATCAACAGTGAAAGCGGCGGGGATAACCTGTCGGCACTGATGATTGTTGGGGTGATCGCGGCGATATTTATCGTCGGTCACTTTTTCCTGCGTCATATTTTCGGCTTTGTTGCCTCTATCCATCTGCGTGAAGTGTTCACGGCGCTGTCATTGTTGCTGGTCTGTGGCATCGCGGTCATTATGGACATGATTGGTGTCTCCATGGCTCTTGGCGCATTCTTAGCCGGTGTTCTATTGGCGGACTCCGAGTACCGCCACGCCCTGCAATCGGATATTGAGCCGTTCAAGGGTTTGTTGCTGGGGCTGTTTTTTATTTCCGTCGGCATGTCGGTGGATTTCGGTTTGCTTTTTGAAAACCCATTGCGAATCGTTGCCCTGACGATCGCACTGGTGGCACTCAAAGCGTCTGTTCTGTATGGGGTTGCGAGGTATATCAATCTGCCCGCCAGTCAGCACGGGCTTTTTTCCTTCCTGTTGTCACAGGGCGGCGAGTTCGGCTTTGTACTGTTTGGATTTGCTGTAGCCGCTGGTGCAATCGAGCCGCATATCGCCAGTGAACTGGTATTGGTGGTCGCACTCTCGATGGCGATCACACCGCTACTCATGATCATTAATGAAAAGCTGATTGAACCCCGCTTCCTTCTCATCGATGACCTGGCCATGGATGAAATCGATGATAATGAAAACCCGGTCATCATCGTTGGTTTCGGCCGGTTCGGTCAGGTGATTGGGCGCTTGTTGATGGCTAACAAAATCAAACCGACCTTGATTGATCATAACCCTGACCAACTGGAGCGAATTCGCCGTTTTGGTTACAAATCTTACTACGGCGACGCCTTGCGGCTGGATGTATTGCACTCCGCCGGTGCCGGCCAGGCTAAATTGATCGTGCTTGCAATGGACGACCCGGAAACCGTTAACCAGGCATTTGAACTGATTCGAAAAGAATTTCCCAGGCTTAAAATATTCGCGCGGGCGTTTGATCGTGGTCACGCGATGCATTTGGTTGACAACGAAGTCGATGGATTCGCGCGGGAAACATTTTATTCCGCGCTGGAACTGGCTAAGGAAACACTGGTAGCACTTGGAATCAGCAAGCAAGAAGCGGAACACCTTGGTCAGAAATTCAGGGAGTTCGACTTGGAGACTTTGCACCAACAAGTCGATGTTCGACACGATGAAAAGGCGCTGATATCCATAGCGCAAACAGCCCGGGATAACATGGAGGAAACCTTCGCGGCGGATGAGGTCAAGGAGGAAAAACAGGCAGCGACACCGTGAGGGTTAGCATGCAGGACCTCGATCCTGATTTTGCATTCAAATAATATTGACCCGGGTTTACAGTGCCAAACCACGTGCGAAATCGATTACCATAGGCCACAACGGTGCATCTCGAAAAGGAGAAATGCCGTTTAGCGTCCTACGAGCCGGTCGATCATAGCCTTGATCGCGGATAGTTGTACGCTACTCTTATTATAAAAATCAGAACCCGTGTATCCCCACCAGTCCCAGCAGCCGCGGGGATTAGGCCAGGGGAAAAAGGCGTTACCCCGGGGTGCGGCCTGCGGGTACAGCACAATGATGTTGTTAGTCGCCGCCCACTCGTTGTAGCCCGCTTGCGTATAAAAGGTGTCACCAATCGCTGCCACATGCTGCCTGCATCCATGCAAGGCCACGTGTAAGCGACAACGCTCATTCGCACGACAAGACTCGGGTACATAGACATAACCTGTACTGTTAAGACTGGCCGATTGGAGATCATCGCTGAACTCCTTTTGGTCAAAGGCCAACAACGTATTATTGTCCCACTCACCAGGCGATACCAACTCATCCCCATAAATATGTGTTAACAACGCACCGGCGGTGTCGTAGTCGCAATCGTTAACAAAGGGTGGTTTGGTGGTGTCGCACTGTGCATTGCCCGCGTCATCCGTGATCATGCCGTGACCTGCCGCGATGTCATTGACATAAACAATATTCCCGGCGGCAACGAATTCATCATAGTAGTTATTGAGCGCATTCATCACGGCCGGTGGCACGGTCTTATCGCGAGTGCCTGAGAACAAATACACTCTATCGTTTTGCAGATTGTCCGGATCATCGATGTGGCCTTGGCCGGCTTGTTCCCGTGTCGCCTTGATACTGTCCTGCGTATCCGGCGGGCCGAGAAAGGGTACGAGATCCTCCGCATCCATACAGTGATTAAACACACGCCACAGATTCAACGGATAACCCGTGCCGGCACACCGGTAGGGACCCGCCGCGATAATCCCCGCGCCCATCACGCTTTGCGAATACGCGACGTGAAACTGTTGTGCTAAATAACCGCCGGAGGAGACGCCGGAGACGGATATTGAGTTTTCGTCAATATTGAAAGAAGGCAGGGGCTGCGCCATTGTGCTCGGCATCGCCAGGACAATACCGAACCACACAATAAGTACTCGTGTCCATTTAGCCACAGTTAATTGCCTTGTTTTAGAGGTCTCGTTTCGCAGTACAAATTATATACGGGGTGGTGCGTTGCTTGTTCATTGAAATCGCTTCTGGGAATTCGTATCTGGTTAGCACAACACGCTCTCGATATTGATACTGTCGTAACATGAATCAGGAGTGCACCAGAGAAAACCGACTAACTCAACGCCGACTGATTTGTGTATGATCGTTTGGCTATGGTTTGTCGCCATGTCTTACAATATCCGAATAAATTCGACACAGAGCTGATGGTTTATCGTTTTCAATTTGTTTTTTGCAAACAAAGGTGACACTTTATAACTATGGACGTACGAAAGGCACTCGACTCAGACAGACAAACAATTACGGAAATTGTTATTGCCGCATTTGGCGAAGTAGAAGGGCAAGAAATTGCAAACCTGGTTACCGATTTATTAGAAGATCCGAGCGCGCAACCATTGTTATCTCTTGTTGCAGTAACCGACGATAAAATTGTTGGACATATTCTGTTTACAAAGGTACGCATTAAACACTCGCAACAGCGTGTTTGCGCATCTATCCTCGCTCCTTTATCCGTGCATCCAAAGTATCAAAATCGGGGCATTGGACGTCAACTTATCAAACAGGGGCTGAAACAATTGAAGGCAACCGGTGTTGAATTGGTGTTTGTGCTCGGTCATCCCGGCTATTACCCGAAGCACGGGTTCTGCGTTGCCAGGACGAAAGGATTCGACGCGCCGTATCCAATCCCGCCTGAAAACTCCGCTGCATGGATGGTTCAGGAACTCCAGTCTGGCGTAATGGGACATGTTAGTGGGCAAGTGATGTGTGCTGACGCGCTTAATGACCCACGGCATTGGCGAGAGTGAATATAGAAATGCTTTCTAGCAGTTGCCTTACAAATGGATCAAAACCGCGGCGTGTCTTGCTGGTCGCCGATACAGGGTACGGTACCCTGACGTTGGAGAAGAAAATGTTATGAACAAAGTGTCCGTTGAAGACGAAATATTTTGCGCCCAGTTTGAATCATGTGAATATCCACCCGAGAAATTCAAACATCGCGAGCATTTGAAATTGGCTTATATCTACCTGACCAAGCATGGTAGTGATACCGCCTGCAAGCGAATGCGTGAATCTTTAAAAAACTACTTAGAACATAACAATGTAGATTCGAACAAATATCATGAAACAATTACCAGGGCATGGATATTGGCCGTGCATCATTTTATGCAAAAAGTGACGGTCTCCGACTCCAGTGATTCGTTTATCGATCAATATCCTATAATGCTTAATTCCAGGATTATGATGACACATTACTCCGCAGAGTTGCTCTTCTCGGTTCAGGCGAGAGAAAAATTCGTTGAACCAGATCTTGATCCGATACCCAGGCATGAGTCGTAAACGCCTGACTGTATCCTGTGAGGATAAGTTAGATAAAAGGAGGGATTGAAAAAGCGACGAGTTCCACTCTTTAGATCTAAACGTCTGCACGGGACTGTTGCGGGGTCGGTGCGACACGCCTTAAATCGCAGCTTCAGTTAAGTTCGAATGCTCTGCTTCTATTTATGAACTTGCTTCTTTAAAAAGGCTTTACCGGTTAGAAGCGTTCGGGACAACATGCCGGAGATTCATCACGTGCACGTCCAGGTAAGAGTGCACGTATCGCTGCCAAAAGTCGCAGGATCATCGAAGGTGATATCGATATTAACCGGCGGAATGAACGTCGCGCCCAGAGTAGGCGTTATTGCGAATGAACCGGAGAATGCTCCACTTGAATCCACCACCATCTGATCGCTTACGGTTTCAGTGCCGCCACTGCCGATTTGGGGGTTAACGATCGCGGTAAAGTCTACATTAAGAACAGCACCGGTTAGGTCGGGGCCAGTACCCGTTATATTGCCATTCAGTTCAACGATCAACTCACCGTTGCCGCCTATCTGGCATGTTAGTCCGTCGTTACTGGACGCACAGTTTATCGCGTAAGTAAGTGGCGCTGCGGTTGTCGTCGGTGCTGCCGTGGTAGGTGCTGCTGTAGTGGGTACTACCGTTGTCTGGGCGTGGGCAGGGAGTAGAACAGAGTCGACAACCGGTTTTGTCCACTTTTCCGGTGCCAGCTTTACTGTCGCAACCGCACCCGTTCCCGTGGCTAACGCTTTAAGTATTCGCCTGCGTTTCCCAATATTGATTTTTTCTTTTTCGTTAGTTTTATTCCTGCCCTTCTCAACCATACCTTACTCTCCCTTGAACCTTAGTCGAACAAATTGATTGCTAAAATGTTATGAGAGTTAAGCTATCTCGCATAGCTTAACTTGACTATGCTGGATATTACGACATACTATATTATTCAATTCAAGGGATATCTAAAAATCATTCTAGGAGGATGTGAGTGGCATTATGGATTATATTCGGCAGAAGTGATATTCGCCGAGTAAAGAAAGGCCAAGCAAAGAAAGATGGTAGCTACATTCGTAGCCTGGCTATTTCGTTGCGAATTCATCAGCGGCGACGATTCTCCACTTTTTCGCGAATGCGATGTTCAAATCCTAGCTAATCCCGCGCGAATGAGAGCGTGGTTTTGTAATCACTCTAATTAATCAGCCTAAATATTAGTACATAAATTCAATGAAATAACTCAATATTTGGAAATACTTGCGACAAACAAAGAAGAACATTTGTGGTCGCAAACTTTATTAATTTCACCGAAGGAGAAACGGTATGCCCCCCTGCCAAACTCGTTCTAAAAGCACAGCAGTTATTATTGCTTTGCTTGTTTTTTTTGGTTCTGCGTATTCTGTCGAAACTTACGCTCAAACAGACTTCTGTTATGCGATAGCGGATGGAGGTGATACTCTGGTCAAGTTCAATCAAGACGGAACCAATGCTGAGGTTATCGGTAGTCTTGCCCCGGCCGAAACTGTCGAAGGCTCAGCCTTGCGGCCTGGTACCAACAATTTGTATGGCTCGGTCGAAGCAGGGGACGGGCCGTTTACCATCGGTAGTGCGAGTGGTGGACTAGGTGTCATCGATCTTTCAACAGGGGCGTTTACATTTATCGGTAGTCACGGCAGTTGTACCGACCAGAACAGTGTAAGTCAGCCTGTCGAAGATATTGACGGCATGACTTTTGACCCGATTACCGGTGTATTGTATGCCAGTTTCAGATATCCGGATGACGCTGACAATGATTTACTAGTGCAGATTGACCCGGCTACGGGTGCGGCTGTGCATGACGCATTCGGACCAGGTATAAGTTGTGTTGTGTTTTCCGGATTACAGAGTGGGCTTGGAGATGGTCAGGATGTTGATGGAATTACAATCGATCCGAATACCGGAATAATGTATGGACTTAGTAGCACTGGTTCTGGTGAACCCGCTGATACAGACTCGGTGGTGATAGTCGACAAAACTAACGGCGTCGTTACGCTCTTGCCGAATCAAACCGGTTTTGATGATGTTGAGGGTATGGCTTTTAGTGCCGGGGGGACTTTGTTCGCGATAACAGGGGATTCCGAAGAGTTTATCGAGGTAGATAAAAACACGGGTGTTGGAACGCTGGTATTTGATCTTAGTTCAGGATCAACCCCGGCGTTTGCGGGCCTGGGTGATTGGGAAACGCAAATTTGCCCCGCAGCACCGGTCGGTTCAATCGGCGATACCATTTGGTTCGATACCGATGGTGATGGTGTTGCCGATGCGGGCGAATCCGGATTTGGCAATGTCACTGTGCAACTGTTTGTCGATAACGATGGTGACGGTAATCCAGATGACTTGGATGGCGATGGCAATCCCGATCCGGTTACAACAACCGTAACCGATGCTAACGGCAAGTATTTATTCGATGATTTGCCGCCGAATGATTATATCGTTGTTGTAGATGAATCGACCTTGCCTAATGGCGGGGCCAACTTAGTACCCACGACGGGTGGTCCAAGTATCCCGGTGACATTGGGGCCGGGAGAGGACAACCCCGACATCGATTTTGGTTATCAGGCCGCAACTGCGGTGGGCGATTTTATCTGGGCGGATGCCAATAACGACGGTGTACAGGATCCAGGTGAAATTGGAATCGGCGGTGTCGTAGTGGAACTACGCGACGATGCGGGAAATGTTATCGACACAACAACCACGGCGCCGGATGGGAGTTATCTGTTCGACGGGTTACCAGCCGATACTTACGAAGTGGTGGTGGCCGCCAGCAATTTTGTGGCGGGTGGGCCGCTGGACGGCTATGCGGTGACTTCCGGCTCACAAAGCCCTGGCGCGGAAACCTGGGGCCAATTCCCGGTGAACGCCGGTGTTCCGGTATTAGACGCTGACTTTGGTTATGACAATCCTAACTTGTTTACCATCAGTGACCGGGTTTACTTCGATGAAGACTACGACGGCACACAAGATGCGACCGATGCTCCGTTCGCGGGGGTCACGGTGAGTTTGTTGGATGATATGGGCAACGTTATTGCCACCACCGTGACCGATGCAAATGGAGACTTCACGTTTAGTGGTGTTCCCAACGGTGATTACACCATTGAGATTACCGATACCAGTGATGTGCTCGACGGACTCGGCGGCACCACGACGCCGGCGGGTTTTGGAATGCTGGATGTTACTGTTGCCGGTGCTGACGTAAGCGGCGTCAATTTCGGGTACTCACAACTTGGCGTTGTCGGCGACACAGTGTATAGCGATGCCAACAGCAATGGCACTCAGGATCCGGGAGAACCGGGTATTGCCGGAGTCACTCTCGATCTTATCGGTGCGGGGCCGGATGGTATTCTGGGTACTGCTGACGATGCCGTTATCGCTACGAAAACCACTGACGCGGAAGGTAAATATCTATTCGAAAATGCCGATGGTGTTGCAGCGGGCGAAGACTATATCGTCCGTGTGACTGATACCAATGGTGTATTAACCGGGTTCACGCAAACCAGCGATCCGGAAGGAGACAATAATGGTGAAGGCACGGCGTCGGTCGGTGATTTTCTGGTTAACGGTGATCCCGCGTTCGATCTCACCATGGATTTCGGCTATGTGGATCCAAATGCCGGTAGCATCAGCGGAACATTGTTCGAAGACACCGACTTTGACGGTGTTGACGATGGCGCTGCGACCGATCCCCGTTTACCGGGCGTAACGGTCAACCTGCTCGATGACATGGGCAATGTCATCGCGACGACGGTAACAGACGCCAACGGGTTCTACGAGTTTGTGGGCTTACCGCCTGGTGACTACGTGGTTGAAGTTGATCCAAGTACCTTACCGCCTACTTTGAACCGCGATACGCTGGTGCCGTCGCCCGTTACCTTAGGACCCGGCGAGTCGAGCGTGGGCAATGACTTTGGTTATGCCCAGGTCGTCACAAACCCCGTCACCTTGCGTTCGTTTAAGACTGTAGCCGGAGTCAATCCGGGCGATGTCACATTCGAATGGTCGACCGCGACGGAGACTGGAAACCTTGGCTTCGACCTCTACTACCGTTCCGTTGGAAAGGGTTGGAGAAAGGTGAATGGCGAATTGATATTGTCCAAGGTCGTTGATTCAGTAACACCGCAAAGCTACGAGTTTACCGCTCAGGAAATACAAGGTTCGGTTTTTGCCATCGTCGATGTCGATATTCGCGGAGAGCGGGATGTGCATGGCCCGTTTATGCTGGGCCGCCACTATGGGACTCAGCGCCTCGAACGCAGGCGAACTGACTGGGATGTAATCCGGGCTGATGATGCCATCAGCAAAGCCAGGCAAAAGGCGCGCAAGATGCAGAAGCGTCAACAAAAACTGGATCAAAAATTGGATCGGGAGGAGCAAAACATGCGCCAGATTATGAAACAAAAGCGAAACCTTTCGAATGCTGCGCAAGAAAGTGATGATAATTACGCTTCACGTCGTGAATTCGAAGAGGTTGACAAATCACGACGCGAATCTTCCATGACATGGTGGCAGCGAGGATTGGCAGCTGTATTGACCTCCTTAGTGGGTAGTGCGCATGCGATGGACGTGGCAAATCTGAGCATAGATAACACTGCAATTTATAGAGTAACGCATGCGCAACTACTGGCTGAAGGTGTTGATTTGGCGGGCATCAAAAAGTATCGCATAGCAATGTCAAATCAAGGCAGTGAAGTACCAATCCGTGTCGGTGGTCCACTGTTCTTTGGTCCCGGAAGTTACATTGAGTTTGTCGGTGAGGAGTACGAAAGCATCTACTCCAAAACTAATGTTTATACGCTACGGGTCGATAACAAGAATATTCCGAAAATCCCTACAAACAAAAACCCAGTGCCAGCCGGCGTACCTGTTACAACCTATCTGGAAACGATTCGCATCGAACAGGATAATGAATATGCCGTTTCATCTGCCAGTGATGATCCCTGGTACGATCAGCGTTTGGTCGCATTGGGTTCGCAATCTGCCAGTAAAAACTTCCCAGTACATGTTAATAACTATGACGCATCCGCAGGGGCGGCGACTGTGTCGGTTGGAGTTTGGGGCTGGACTGAATTTCCTCAAAATCCGGATCATCATTTGGTTGTGGAAGTAAACGGAGTTGAAGTCTCAGACAATCAGTTTGATGGAATCGCACCGTTGTCAATTGATGCGCCTTTGGCAGCCGGTTTGATAAGCAATGGAACGAACACGATTACATTGAAACTGCCTGGGGATACAGGCACTTTTGCTGACATGGTTGCTGTTGATTACTATGGACTGACCTATCCGCGGAAGTTAGTCGCACCCGGCGGAAACATTGTATTTAAGGGTAACAGTGAGTTGTTTGAGGTGACACGGCTACCCGACAACGCAATGTCGATTTATCGTAAGTCGCCAAGCGGAAAATTAGAACGCGTTGGAAAGGCATTCAAACCACTTACTGGTCAAACCGCCAAAGCACGCTTTGGCGGTGTCGTCGATCCGGCTGGTCCCTCGACATACTATCTCGGAGTTGTTAGTGCTCTAGTCACTCCAACAATTGACGCACTAGATAGCCCCGTCGACATTACCAGTGGTCAATTTGATTACTTGATTATCTCGCATCCTAACTTCATCACGTCTGACTTGACTCGTCTCGCGAACGCACGTTCGGCGCAGGGCTATTCCGTTAAGATCGTAAACCTTGAAGACGTTTATGCGCAATTCAGTAACCATATTGTTGATCCAAGTGCTATCAGTGACTACATCACCTACGCTAATCAAAACATGGGGACATCTCACGTTTTGCTGGTCGGCGGCGACAGTTACGACTATTTTGATAATTTGGGTCTGGGTGCAATTAGTTTTATTCCTTCGCCGTATATGCAAACTGACAATATTGTTCGCTTTGCTCCAGTCGATGCGAAATTTGCAGATGTCGACGACGACAACGTTCCTGATGTCGCTATTGGCCGTATGCCGGTGAGAACCGCTGGCGAGCTGACGACTATGGTGGATCAAACGCTGAGTTATGATCAGGCGCGTTATCCACGAGCGGGAATATTTGCAGCAGACCAGTTTGATACCGCCAATCAATATTCGTTCAAGGCAGATAGTAATCGCATGATTAACCGGCATTTTAGCGGTTGGAATGTGACGCGGGCCTATATCGATGATCATGGTGTGTCGGGTGCACGTAGTAGAATAGTAAGTGCGGTTAATAACGGTGTTGCTTTAACCAGTTTCTTCGGTCATTCCGATTTGGGTAACTGGACATTCGAAGGATTGTTCGATGGTGATGACATAGCGGCATTGACCAATTTCAACCTGCCAAGTGTTATTACCCAATGGGGTTGCTGGAATACGTACTATGTATCACCCGAAGAGGAAATTTTGGGCTTGCAGTTCATGCTCAACGGAGATCGCGGAATGGCGGGTGTGCTTGGTGCCAGCACGCTTACCCAGGCTGCAGCAGAAGCCGATCTCGCAGATTTGGTTTTCGAAGAGTTAGTGAAACCCGGAACGACGATGGGCGAAGCCATTTTGTTGGCCAAGCAAAAGTATGCACAGGGCAATCCCAATCAGCTCGACGTTATTTTAGGCTGGAATCATCTTGGTGACCCAGGCGTGGTTGTCAGTCGCTAGCGGTTGATTGCTCGGTCAGCGCTGACGAGTTTTAATCAGGGCAAACACAACTGAGATATTTATCTCAGTTGTGTTAAAAGCCTATAGGCGGGTATTAGTAATTCTTTTAGACATAGAAGAAGACTGTTCTCACCCAACTGGAAACTTCTGGGTGTTTACGCTCACAGTGGAATATTACTATTGAGCCAAGTGACCTAACCTGTTTCTTCCTCGTTCGCCACATGGTACTAAGCAAGACTAAGCGACGCTAACGGATTTCGCTTCAAACGACGTTTGTTCCAATTCTGTCGTTTCGGGTGCTTTTTCCAAGTTCCTAACCTGTTCATTGATCCACGCATAAGTTTTGCTCAGTCCTTGCATCAAGGTATAACTTGGTTGCCATCCGAGCTTGGCTTCGATTAACGTGTTGTCCGATGTGCGGCCATTTACGCCAATAGGGCCGGAAACGTGGTTGAGGTTCAGTTTCTTTCCGGCAATCTCCATTACCATATATGCCAATTGATCGATGGATACCATTTCTTCCGAACCGATATTCACCGGGCCGGTCCAATCGGATCGCGTTAATTTTATCGTGGCCTCTAAACAATCGTCAATGAATAAAAATGATCGTGTCTGCTTTCCCGTACCCCAGATTTCGATCTCACCACCATCAGGCGCTTCGGCTACTTTTCTACAAATTGCGGCTGGCGATTTTTCACGACCGTCATTCCAGGAACCTAGTGGACCAAAGATATTGTGATAACGTCCGACGCGAACTTGCATGCCATGATTGCGACCAAACGCGAGGTAGAGTCGTTCACTGAATAGTTTTTCCCAGCCATATTCACTATCCGGCGCAGCCGGGTAAGCGCTGTCCTCCACGCAATTGGGATTGTCAGGATCGAGTTGATTGTATTCCGGATACATACATGCCGACGACGAGTAGTATATCCGCTGCACATTTCTTTGATAGCACGCTTCCAACATATTCAAATTGATCATAGCGGAGTTATGCATAATGTCGGCATCGTGTTCACCAGTGAATACAAAGCCGGCACCACCCATGTCAGCCGCAAGTTGGTAGACCTCATCAAACCGGCGATCAACAATTCCCTTGCACGATTGACGATCCCGTAAATCCGCAATAAGAAAATCATCCGCAACGGTTTCGGCAAATCGCGGAAATTTCAAATCGACGCCACGTACCCAGTAACCTTCATCTTTTAACCGGTTAACCAGATGATGTCCGATAAATCCCCCAGCACCACATACTAATGCACTTTTCACTTGTCTTATATCTCCATATTATGCTTGTTTAACCGTCGCAATTAAACGACGCATTTACTATCGATTGAAATCAATAGCGAAAAAATTGGGTTGGTGTTATAAAATAGTGTAGTCACGATAAAAACTCAAGTACTAGGTAAAGTTCGTTTGGTGTTGCAAATCAATTCCCTTCCGTTGTTTCGTTTTAAAAGTTGCAAAACTGTTCGCTGGATTAAGTCGTAAATTAAATCCGTGAACAATGATGTGAAACTTTCTATTCGAAGCTTTGCACAGTTTCAGTTCGGGTTTGTGACTGTTGTTGTTCTTATAGGTTTGTTGAACTATCTCATCCCGGCTTTCGCAGGATCAGATTCTCAAATAAGAACTTTGGATCTTTTTGATGTAGGTGAAGAAGGAAGTCTGCCTTCGTGGTTTTCAACCGTGAATTTGTTTTTCTCTGCGATGCTCTTGTTTCTTGTCTATCGAGATTCCGTGCGACAAAATTTTCGTCACAAAACCTACTGGTTGTTGTTGGCTGTTAGTTTTTTTGTTCTTTCATTAGATGAGAGTGCTGAGTTACATGAGCGGCTCGAGCGTTTCCAGGGGTTTGCGTCAAGTGTTGCCCCTGTACTCGCTACTCATGCGTGGGTACTTTACGGATCTATTATCGCGTTCATTTTTTTCTTGGTGTTTATTCCATTCTTAAGAATGATTCACAAACGCACCGCGGTGCTGTTTGTTATATCGGGTGCGATATTTCTATTGGGTAGTTTAGGCCTCGAGTTCGTTGGTGCGATTATGCGTTACACTGGAATAGCCGAAGCTGACGATCTAATTTATAAAATTCGTAGAGTGTTTGAAGAGGGGTTTGAGATGTATGGTATCGCCATATTCAATTATGCGATTTTTAGAGAATTAATCCACCGTCGCGCTAAATTTGAGTTTGTTCACATACCTTGACCTCATACGGCATGGATAACTAGATATCGCATACTAAATCTGGGGTTGGAGTTAACTTGGGATATATTCCTTTACGCTATACCAAATATGCCAAATTTGGCGATGGTCATGTTCTCGGACAAATTGTATTGTCAGATCTGCCGGTTGTGCTGCTTGCTATCACAATAGTATCCCAACCTACGCTGTATAGTTGCGCCGGAATGCTGGCGATGTTCCTCGCATTTTATTGTATTTATGAGCTGGGTTACTATGAAAATGACTTTGGCAGCAAGGGGACGGAGACGAATCCACGTTTGTTAACAAGCACAGAGGAGTTCCGGCAGTATCGTATGGTTCCGGATGCATGGGTCTGGGCGCTAGTGTTGTCTTTCGTTGGCGCGTTTTGTTTTCAATGGCACTACTCTGAAATAAATGCCACTGAAACTTCATTCGCCATTGGGTGGTTTCGCCTGTTTTGTATCTGGATGACATTCTTGATTAGTGTACGACTGTTGTTCTGGGTATATAACACGCGTATTTCCGTCAGCAACAGAAAGTTTTTGTATTTTGTATTGCAAATATCAAAAACGTTTGGCTTCGTTCTGCTAATGCCAACTAACCTGGTTGGAAGTATTTACCTCGCATCTCACGCCTTGAAACGTTGGATTAACTATCTGATCTATCGACATGAGGGTAACATTGGAACGTATCCTGCACACGTGATCGGTATCGTACTTTTCTTGTTTCTGAGCGCGGTTTTCATGACCGGGATGCAAAATCCACAAATGCTTTTTAGCTTTCAATATTGGCTTATTTTGGCTTGGTCAGTCATTCGAGCAACTCCAGAGTTGCAGCGTGTACTAAAGGCTAAAAATAATCCCCACGATGCGCTAGATAAAAGCGGACAGTAACTTATAAAAAACGCATACCGCTGACGCTAGGGATAGCCATTTGTATATTGCCCTAACGGTTTTAACGCAGTCGATTTGTTGCCACATCTCATAAAAGGGAGATCAGTAAATGGAAGGGAAGTTAAATAGTTATTCATAATAGAGCGCTATTGTGCATGCCCTGTTACGTCTTGTATACGGAAGTAAACAAAACGAATTGACTAATACGTTATATCCAATCTAATTTACCCGTTACCAGGTAAATTCAAAGTTTAATACTTGCTATAGACACCTATCTGCCGTGAGATTAATTGTACACGACCATTCTGGGCACCCTTTTCAGGTCCAGCTCAGTCGGTGGCTGGCTAGCCAGGGCCATCATGTACTGCATATTTATAGTAGTACCTTTCAAACTCCAAAAGGTTCGTTGATTCGACAAAGCGATGATCCTGGGACTTTTGATGTCATTGGGATAAAACATAAAAAACCATTTCAGAAGTATTCTTTTGTAAAGCGGCGTTTACAGGAAATTGAGTACGGCCATACTCTTTCTCATACTGTGAAAGAGTTTAAACCTGACGTTCTTATCTCGAGCAATACACCAATAGATACACAAAAAGTTTTGTGGAAGACTTGCAAGGATCTGATCATCCCGAAAGTATTCTGGGTGCAAGACATCTACGGTGTCGCAATGAAGAAAATACTAGGTGAAAAACTCCCGTTAATCGGCCGCCCGATAAGTAAATTATATATTCATTGGGAAAAGAAGCTGCTCAGGGAAAGCGAGGAAATTGTGTCGATAACCGAAGATTTCAACCTTCTGTTCGAAACCTGGGGAGTACCACTGGAACGGGTTACGGTTATCCCGAACTGGGCGCCGCTCGACGAAATCTCGCAGACAAGCAAGATAAATCCCTGGTCGAAAGCGAAGAAACTAAATGACGATTTTGTCTTTTTATACTCCGGGACTTTGGGAAAAAAGCATAACCCTGACGCTTTGGTACGACTGGCTCAACATTACAAGCAAGAACCGAAGACCAAGGTTGTGGTTGTTTCTGAGGGTCTCGGTGCGCAACGGCTAAAGGAACAGAAGAACCAACTCGGGTTGGATAATTTGATATTGATGAATTTTCAACCCTTTAGTCATATGTCCGAAGTTCTTGGCACTGCCGATGTCTTGATCGCCCTGTTGGAAGCAAATGCGGGTGTGTATTCGGTCCCTTCGAAAGTGTTGACTTACCTGTGCGCAGGAAAACCGTTGCTGCTCGCAGTACCTAACGAAAATCTGGCGGCGCAAATTGTCTCATCTCACCAGGCAGGATATGTTGTCACCCCCGGCGATATTGACTCATTTGTTGCTGCGGCGAAGCAGCTAAAAAATAACCAGAAAATACGTGAGAACTACGGATGCAATGCAAGAGCCTACGCCGTTGAAGCTTTTGATATAGACAGTATTGGAGGCAGATTTTTAAGAATACTACAAAAATATCGGATTTGAGTTTGCCGCCCGTAGCTGTTGTCTTGTAGCTCTGTAGATATATGCTGGGGGACGAAAAACATTACCTAACCTGAACCAATGCTGAACACTGAACCACTTTAATTTTAGAAGTGGGTTTCGAAAAAATATTTTCGGAAGGGCTTTTTTTGGTTTTCAAATTCAATGAACCGGTAAACCAACAGAGCATTGAGTAAATATTAAACTTAATTGTCGCCGATGTGCGACGATTGATACAAAAGTGTTACACGTTTGACTTATAAGCGGCGTTTTTACAAAATAGTGGTTTGGGGTTGTTGTCAAAGGGAAACTGATGGCAAACAACAAAAGGGAAACGCTAGTTGGTTGAATACATCAAACGATCTCATTATTCGGACTACAGCTCGCTGTTTCTGCTGGTCCGTCTGGTAGAATCTTTAATCGTCGGTGGCGGATTATGGGTAATCGCTGCGTTATACGATATGCCTTGGCGCCACGAGCTTTCGCTTTTCGCGGTTGCAGCAGTGGTTTTCTACACGTTCTTCTCGGAGGCATTTGTTGTTTATCGCTCGTGGCGTGTATCACCTTTGTCGGATGAACTAAGAACTATTTTGTTTGTATGGATAGCGGTGGTTTTCTGCGAGTTACTGCTGGCTTATGCTTCCAAAACGTCCTCAATATATTCCCGCCGCGTACTGCTAACGTGGTTTATATCCGTTCCTATTGTACTGATTTCTCTTCGCCTATCCGTGCGCTATTACCTGCGACAACTGCGGAAAAACGGTCGTAACATAAGAACTTTTGCCATAGCCGGTGCGAATGAGCACGCAGCAACGCTCGCCAATACGATTAGCAGATCTCGATGGCTTGGATTGAAACTGATCGGATTATATGATGATAGTTACTTAATCGATGGGGGTTCAACCACTCTCGAAACTGATGAATACTATGTGCCAGTAAAGGGAAGTCTTGAGGATTTAGTAGCAACGGCAAAAACCGGAAGAATCGACCGAGTGTATATAGCACTGCCTATGACTCAGGAGGAGAAAATCAAATCGCTAGTTTCTCAGCTCGGAAATACGACCGCATCAGTTTATTTTGCACCGGGATTGTTTGTATCCAGCTTGATTGGCTCCAGGTGGGAGAGTATCGAATCAATTCCGATTCTAAGCATTCAGGAAAGCCCCTTCTACGGACCTAATGAAGTTGTAAAACGGATAGAGGATGTAGTTCTGGCGACGATTATCTTGCTGATTATTACGTTTCCTATGATGCTGATTGGTCTGGGTGTAAAACTCACATCCCCTGGTCCTGTTCTGTTTAAACAACGGCGCTACGGCTTGGATGGGGAAGAAATCGAAGTGTGGAAATTTCGAACCATGACTGTAACCGAGGATGGTGACGATGCCGCCAGGCAGGCGACCAAAGATGACGACCGCCTGACTCCATTTGGCGCTTTTCTACGTCGTACATCTTTAGATGAATTGCCTCAGTTTATTAATGTGTTACAGGGTCGAATGACTATAGTTGGACCTCGCCCCCACCCGGTTGCTTTGAATGAAGCCTACAAAGAACAAATACAAGGCTACATGCTGCGTCACAAAGTGAAACCTGGCATTACGGGTTTAGCGCAAGTAAACGGCTGGCGCGGACAAACGGATAAACCAGAGAAAATGCAACGACGGATTGATCACGACCTCGAATACATTCGTAATTGGTCTTTCTGGTTAGATATAAAAATAGTGTTTTTGACTATATTCAAGGGGTTTGTGGGTAAGAACGCATACTAGCGTAGAACTTACATGAAATTCGTGAACTATTTTCATGATCATCGCTCACGGATAACCGATTCCGCAATTACTCCCCCGGCGAAAGCGAAATTATTCTAGTAGCAAATTTAATATTGCTGGCAGGAAAAGCTGTACATTGGGGGAGGTAGGAGAGATTGTCGGCCCCCCAGAACCTTGACCAGGCTGAAGTGCGCCAAAAAGCTGTTTAAACTTAGCTTTAGAGTTAGGATAGCGATCCAGGTTATGTGTGTTGGCGGTTGAATTGCCGTTGAAATAATTCGCGTAAACCAACGAGCCCGGGCCTGAATCGGGTAAGCTATCTAACCAGTCATACACATTTTGAATAAAGGTCGGATTATCGCCTTGGCCACAAAAGTCCGGATTACTCTGCTGACAACCCGCAGGATCGGCGAGTCCAAATTCGGGGTAGCTGACTGGCTTTCCATGACTTATCGCAAAATCAAGGTGGGCCTGTAACTTCGTTTCTTGGTGATGCCACGGCGCTTTGTCATAAAAATCCAGGCCAATGATGTCGACATAAGCATCCCCAGGATAACCCAAAGCCCCGTAATCCAGAAATCGGCCATTGCTGTTGTAGTCAAACAGAAAGTCGGCACCAGATACGCTGAGCAGCACATTATGCACATGGCGAAAGGCAGCGATGTACTCGGCATGATTACCACCTTGAAATGAGTGTGGATAGCCAATGAAATCGCCCTCATGGCCTAATCGGATAATGGCATTGGCAAAACCAGCATTAATCATGTCCCTGGCAATTTTGCGGTAATGCGCATCGAAATCGCCATTTGCGACCGCCATCAGTTCATTCTGGATTTGATTAATACCCGCCGTAGATCCAGCGTTAGCACCGCCTACGTTTAGCGGTACCGTGATACAAGGTCTCGCGTAAGGCACATTACGCCATGCCGTAGTGTTAGTGAATATCCCCCACGATGATGCTTCAAAATTCGACCAGTTTGAATTATCAATATTCATCGTGACGAATGACTGGTTATAACCCAGCCAGTTCTCGAAGTCATGAAAGGCTTGTACGCCCGTTGCGTTTGCGTAACCGGGGAAGACACCAATTTTGTCTTGAGTTAGTGCCGCAAACGATTGTATGGGCATACATAATAGAAATACGAATACTGCCAAATACCGATTGCTACGACTACAAGAGCTTCCAATGGTCGTGCAGTAAAGATGTACATGATAAAAAGCTCTTTGTATCGAAGCAGTCACGATGCCCTACACTTGTCTGAGTTTGGATTTCGAATACTTTTTGTTATCGCAATGTGGTTTCTTAGCAACCCATTGACGATAATTTGAGAACCGACACCTCCGCAACCAAACAGTCTTTATAGCCTATCGATTTCTCATCCATTACTCTAGCACATATCCCAATAATTACAGTAACAAACGAAACCACTGCGTCACAAAGTTTTACAATATAATCCTAATGCTAACTAAAAAACGTGAATTTCATCGAAGAAAATACTAGAACTAGAATACACCTAGATTACTAGCTTAAATACTCTTCACAATGTATGTGAAAACCGCAAGCGTTGACATATTAGTCGAGTTATTTTACTCGTATATATACGCGAAATATTATGTCTTATATTCGTAACCTCTAAAAATCTATAACGAAGTAAAACTTGCACAAAGATTTTTATCAAACTGTCCTTATCGACGTCCACAACTCAAGATCGTGCACAATAGAAGAATGTACTATATAAAGTCACAAATAATCTCTTGGCGAGGACAATAATACTGACCGAATAGATGAATGAAGGAAAATCCGTAGCACGTCATGCGTCCTGGGCACTGACAGGAGGATTTGGGCAAGCTTTAATCTCCTTTATCGGCTTAGTTATCCTAGCACGACTCCTCAGCCCCGAAGAGTTTGGTATCGCAGCGCTCGCACTTATGGTGGTTCGCACGTTAAACCTCTTTTGTGAATATCTGTTCATGGAAACGCTCGTGCAGCGCAGGAATTTAACAAGTCAGGATATAGACACAGCTTTCTGGACGGCGATTTGTGTGTCGATATTTTTGGTATTGATGTGTTTTCTTTGCAGCGACTGGATTGCAGGGATATTTGAGCGTACAGAATTATCTGTACTAATTCGTTGGTCTTCATCAATGCTCATTCTCGGTGCTGTAAACGGGATCATCATTGCTCTATTACGACGTCATATGAATTTTCGTCAACTTACTATCGGAAATATAATCGGGCGTTTTTTTGGTTTAGTCCTTGCCATAGCGATGGCATATGGAAATTTGGGGGCGTGGAGCTTGATCGGACAACAAGTTGGCAGTTTCGCTGCGATCACCGTTGTTTTGTGGTGGATAATGCGTTGGCGACCTAGTTTATCGTTTTCAATTGTCAGTCTTCGTCAACTCAGCCCTTTCACTGTTGTTTATCTGGCTGGTGAAGCCATCAAGTTAGGTAGCGAACGCATTTTCCCACTTTTGATTGGGTATATATTCGGTCCCGCTGTGCTTGGGTTGTTCGATCTGGCGTCACGAATTTCAGAAACACTAGGCCGACTTGTCGGAATGGCGACCCATCAAATCACCATGTCGATATTCGCGCGTCAGCAAGACGCGCGCGAAACATTGCGTAAAACAATTTATAAAGCCACCGAACTAATCGCGATTCTTGCTATTCCTGTGTTTGGAGGTCTAGCAATCGTAGCGGATGATGTAGTCTCTTCTCTATTTGGCGACCAGTGGCAATCAGCAATACCGTTGATTCAATTATTGGCAATCGCGACAATAATTCGAATCTGTAGCAATGTAATTAATACATCCTTAGTCGCGATTGGGCGACCGAAATGGCGTGCGGTCAAGTATGCGGCGGAATTTGTGGTTGGCTCAGGCTGTCTAATCTTATTCGAAGGATATGGCGCTATCGCGACTGGAATCGCGGTTATATTGCGAAACATCCTAACACTTCCGATTTTTTTATATGCAGGTAAGAAACTGATAGGGCTACGAACTACAGCGTTAGTAGGCGCTGTGGTTAAACCGCTGGTTGCCATAATTTTAATGGCGATTACATTTAACTATATTAACAGTGTGTTCTGGTTGGAGTGGCCGCCCGGTCTTCGTATTCTCTCAACTGCAACCGCCGGGGTTATCTTGTATTGCTCTTTAATGTGGCTTATGGTGCCCACGCTTACTCGCAAGGTCTTTACTCTTGTATGCGAATTGTTACCAAATTCTCAACGAAATAAACGGTGATGAGCGACAACATTGACTTATTATTCACGTCTAATGTATACGCATTGGGTGACCAGTTTTACATATCCTTTTCACCAAACAACTCTTTGAACAACTTTTTCGACTGTGGGAAATTATCAAGGTTGAATCGTTTAGGATTGTTAAAGTAATTTACGTAAACCAACGACCCAGGTCCATTTTCTGGAAGGCTTGTAATCCAATCGTAAACATTTTGCAGAAATACCGGGTTATCACCATTACCGCCACTTGACTCCAAAGCTAAGCCGAATTCGGGAAAACTTAGCAGTTTACCTTTTTCAATCGCGAAACCCCGATGGAATTCCAGTCGTTTCAAGATAGTAGCCCACGGCGCTTTGTCATAAAAATCAAGACCGACAATATCGACATATTCATCTCCAGGATAAGCTAATTCCGCATGTTTAGTAATATGTGCGTTAAGATTGTAGTCGAACAAGAATTCGGCGCCAGCTTGTCTTTCAAAGATATCATGGACGTGTCTAAACGCAGCTTTATACTGCTCATGGTTTCCACCGACGACAGAGTGCGGATAAAGCTTGTGATCGGGTTCATGACCCAAACGCAAAATTGCGGATTCAAATCCAGCAGTTACTAATCGTTTGGCCACTTTAGCATACGCTTTATCGTATAGGCCGTTAGCAACAGCCGTAAGGCCGAACTTGATCTGCTCTATCCCTTCAGGCGTTTCAGCGTCTGCGTTTCCGATGTTAAGGGGTATGGTGATAGTCGGTTGGACACGCCTGCTTAATGTCTGAATAGCGTGTTTTCGTTCGAACTGACCCCAAGCAGATCCTGTCATATCTTTGACCGACTTTCTTCCGATATTCAAGCAAACAAACTTGAGCTCTCGACCTAACCATTGTTCAAATTCCAAAAATCGTTGAACGCCGGCAGGTTTAGCAAAGCCTGCAAATACGCCAACTTTATCCTTTAGTTCTGTTGCCGACGCACCAGAAGTTAAACATGCAATGACACATAGAACTGTAATCCGCATAAACAGCAGAGAATCATACAGATTTCGGTAACAAAAGAGTATTTGGGATAATTGGTTCAACTTTAACCTAGCACAAACATAGAAGTACGATTTATCTATACATAACCATTTTTCGCCGTGGAACGACGCCCATTCGAAAACATATCGCACCTAGTTTTTCGACCAAACGAAACTTCAATTGGCTGATGATCGGAATAGAAATTTGCCCCCATGATTCTGGGACTTCGTAGTCCCATTTCTTCATGTACGGTCCAAAGATACTAACTACACGAGTGTAAAGATCTCGAGGATAATACTGATAACAATCATTGCCTCGATGCTGTGTTTTATTTTCGATCGGCAGCGGCCTTTTCGGTTGTAAGCCGAACGCTCTAACGACGGATTCAAAATCCTCGTTCAATCTCTCAAATCGAACGATATACGAAATTTGACGCCCAGGCCAATCATATGTTGAGAAGTACGGAACCCGCAATTTCAGATACTGTGCTTTGTAGTACTTTCTAAAGTATGTCGGAAAATCCGCATTATTTTTCTGGACGAAAGCAAACCTTTTAAGATGATTTTTGTCTATCCAACCACCATTGCTTCGAAATAACCGGGGATTGGTAAAGTTTCCATCATGATTATTTTTTAACTTAAAATAACTACTAACAACGTCGTCTAACGGATTTCTATTGCCCTGGAATACAAAATATTTTTTTTCTTCGTCGTTAGCGATTCGTAAAAATTCGTTATACTGCGCATGTTTACGTAGAATAGATTCCCCACCATACAACTCACATAATTCTTTACTGATGGCAGTCGAGCCTGTTCGAGGGACCTCAATAAATAAAAATCGATTCTTATGGCTAATTATCATACAGGTGAAATAATACGGAGATAATAGGTGCGCCTACAATAGTATTTCATAACCACCTAACTGGTAGTCCATTCAGAAAAACTTCGACCTGTTTTTTTCTTCAGCAACAAAGTGTCGTTTCGATAGTATTCGCGGAGTAGTTTTATGGTTTCTTGATCAACTCGTGGAAAGTTGCTCTGGGATTGAAATAGTTTTCGGACAATCCTACTAACGGAACTGGGTACCAATCGAACCAAACCACTTGACTGGGTAACACGAATCAGTTTAAGCATAAAATTTGGCATCGGACCCATTGCTATATTTCGGATATCAGAAGATGGCTTGACAGTATATGATGACACACCGAGAAATTCATAAATGCTAGTCAATGCATTATTCGGATGATTTGATAACTCTGTTAAAGTAAGCACGAATAACCGATCTTTTGAGAATAATTTTATGTATCGACTAATTTGTGCACCATAAAAACCGATATCAACATAGAAAGGTTCTCGAATACGTTTTTTGTATCTCATTGTTTGCACGCATTCTTTCCAATGCTTTTCGCCTTCTTCTCCACTAAATCTATCGCCTCGATCGATTAGATTTAGATTTTCTTGAATAGCTTCCGAAAATGATCTTTTTTCAACGCCTCGAGAATAATGCATCCACCAATCAGAATGAGCTCTCTCAACCGGGTCACGCAAGATAGCGACTAGTAATGCGTTTGGATAGTATTTGTAAAGTCGATCCGCCACATACGGGACAAACAAATACGTAGGGCTTGCATCTCCGCGGTGTTGTTCTCCCTTCCAATGCTTAAACGCTTTTTTGTACTTGTTTTCGTAAACTCCATCAGGTTGAAGCTCTATATATCGAGGTTCTTTTGGATTCGACATACATATATCCGGATGTTGATTTAAATTGTGATATAACGATGTCGTTCCGCATTTGGGCGCACCTAAAATAAAAAAAGTTGGCGCAGCAGTCATCAGACACTTTGATTGGGTGGAGTTTTTAAATTAAAATGAAAGAAAGAAGTGAACAAAACTAAATACGTAATAGACACCGGTTCCAGTAGACCACCACCTAAAAAAAAATATGAAACAAGTAAAGCGAAAACTACTGAAGCGGGAGCACCATACCGCGTGGCACAAACAATTATGAAGAATGTAAACAATATGGCTGGTATCAATCCGTATTCATACAAAAATTTCAGATAATAACCCAAATGACTGTAATATCGCTCTGCCGCTTCATCTCCGGAACCAGGCCCATAACTTGAAATAAGATTGTTATACAACTCAAGTTCGACAATCCCTTTAAATGGTGCGATAAAGCGATAGTGGGCACTAGATTGCGTACTACCGAATTCACCAATTCTCTCAATAAAGATATCAGAGTATCCCGTTATAGTCGCAAACAGAATCGCAGTGACAAGAACACCAGACAAAAATACAATAGTTCGAGCATTCAATCTACCAATCAAAAAAAGGTAGCCAGCCGCTAGCAAAATAAACCCAGTTCCAGAGAAGCTGAGCACAAGTGCAATATGATAAAGCATCAAACGTAGTACGCTACCTCTAAATAGTAGCTCTATCAATACTGCGGTCCCCATCGCTTTACAAAAAAACGATGGCTCGAGGAAAAACACACCGTTCGCTTTCTGAAGATAGTGACCCCACCGAATGGGAATATCATAATTGAATCCTGGCAACAAAAACGATTCTGGGAAAAAAGACCAAGTCAAATTCGCTAGATCAATACCGACAAACTGGAACGTGTATTGCAAAATACCAACCACTGCGAGAATGGACATTACGCCTAAGAATGTACTGACGAAAAAACCAAATACTTTGGTTGGATCTCCGTTCCAGGCCAGCACAAACGGAAAATAAATAATAATAAGCCAGAACAAGGATATTAGATCGCTGGCGTTGCTTTCTTTACCTAAAAGTCTACCGAGGAGCGTGCTCAGTATAAGCGCGGTCATACATATAAAATATAGTACGCATTTAGTAACATCGATCTTGACTCGTCGGTCATAAATCAATAACGACATCCCTGCGAAAAGAACTATTGTAAGCATGGGAATTTTAAACGGCGTGAAAGCGACGCGTTGGAACACCGTCAGAGCCATAACACATGAAACCACAAACACCTTCGCTGATAAAGGGATAGAGTTTCCGTCTATGCGTCGAACGCCAACAGTTGTAGAAAGCATTTAATTAGTTACATTTCGAAGAATTAGCGAGGCGAAAATTGAGCTAAGAGAAGACTCGCATAGGCATCGAATCGTAAGCGTTATAAACCTCAATTTCATAAAGATCAAAAATGCGCGAACAGTCTAACTGATCAGAACCGTTAATAATTTTGCGCCACGTGTTTAGAATCACAGTTGTGTCTTTGTTCTTAAAATTCTTTCTTGTGCTATTAGGACTGCGTGAGGGGATTAGAGCAGCCTCAATCATTTTTTGCGGGTTTGATAGATTTAGACGATCGCAAAGATAACGCGACGCCGCATCAGGATTTTTCACAATTTCTTCATATGAAACGGCGCATAAACTTTTCGATTTCAACCATTGTAACGGTATATGATTTTCCAGACACCATTGAAGAATATGTTTTTCCAACAAGGATCCTTTGCTTAATATATCCTGGCTCTTGCTATAAGTATCGAATGACAGATTCGCTTCGGCAAAATACTCATCCGTCATATACGATTGCGTCATCGGTTGCCATCCCCTACTCATGATTGATAGCACCGTCGGTATTGGATGACGTAGCGAATAGAGAATTTCTGCGTTAAATCGCTTCGCAAACCACCCAATCAGAGGTTTTGCATTCAGAATCTTGACAACATAGCGATCCCACTTCCATTTAAATTGACTATCAAAATAATTCCACTGCGATCTAAGAACATACTTTCCGGTAAGTAAAATTCTGAAAGTACTTAAATAAAAGCGTGTTCTGCTCTTCAGAAATGGAAATGAACTGGCTACCTGGAGGGTTTGGGAGTTCGTTTCGATACGGGTTAAATTGGCGCTCGGAGAGATCAAGCGGTTGATCAATATAATTAAACCCCGGCTGCGAATAGATCATATTTCGAACCAGGGTACTACCCCCTCGACGAGTGGAAAACAGGAAAACATGTGGCTTATCGGCAGCCGGATCGTGCACATAAGTAGTCGGTGTTTGTAACAAACGTCTCGTATAATGTCGGACGCCGAGGTCAATTTTTCTCGATAAATTGGCGAGCGTCATTGTTCGGATCGTTGATTAAGAAGAAAAAATTAGTCGGGCAGTTATTGGGTGAATGGTCCAGTTGTTATTTAAACTTCCTGTATTTCGAAATCGTTCCCGAGGGACTTAACTAAACTATATATGTATATTGAAAACTGGCGCATACATACTTCATAGATTGGGTATCGGGCGATAGTGATTTTTGAACATTTTGATGCATACAATGTTCAATCGACTTAATTTACCCCTCTAATCGAGCTGTAGTCGTTAAAACGACCAAGGGTTCCTATCGCAATCTAAGAATTAGGACAATATCTGTATCACACACCTATGTAGATAGGATACCACATGGGTGCTAATCGTTGCATCGCTTGAAATGCTGTCGGACAACGTATTTATAGGTTAAACCCGTAGTAGATGAACACACCGCGGCACTCTTTAACTCATGATAGTTGAATATGGATTCGTTGATTCGGATGTTTTACAGACAGACCCAGAAACGATACAGATATGTATTGCTAAGGACAAAACAAAATTTTTAGCGTGTCGCAACTCAATGACGTATGACCCTGCTACGATACTTACTACAAAGCCATTCGAACATGCATTGATCTGTATTGATTCAGATGGCCTTTTTCAACTAGGCCGTCTTAACCAACTCAGTTAATCATTTAGAAGAAGCGCTGAAATTTGAATTTTGCTTCTTGAGTCGTCAAGTAATTTTATCACTTACCAATTGCGATGAATCCTATTACCTCGTCGTCATGCTCAATTTCCGCATCAAACGTTTTTTCCTCATGCACTTGCACTCGAATTGAATTAGCTCCTCTATCAATCCAGCGTACATTTGCCGGATCCACACTAAATGACGTAAGGATGTTACCTATGAAATGAGGTGTATTGGTGAACCGATTACCAAATCCGATCTTCTGAAGTTGATGATTTTGGTTAGGGCGTTTAGATACTAGATACTTCCAACCATCAAGGTCTCCCGAAGAAGGAGTCCACGCTATGTAAGAAATATCTTCAATTCGATCTCCAGTATAATTTGCGCTATCACCATCTTTTTCTGATACAAATAATCTTAGAAAAAACCCATAAATACTACTACTTCCTTGCCCGACGGATATTGGCGGCTGACTAGCAGAGTATCCAACTATGGAACTAAATAGTACGGGATTATTATTAAATACAATCCCGTTTTCATAGCTCATCCACTTCTGTCCTTCAGCTATAGTTAGTTGTTTGGTTCCTGCTTGTATTTGAGCGCCGCTGTTCAATGTATGATTTCCCGGTTCCACCGCAATATACCCAACTTTCTCAAATGTATGCGCGCCACTATCAGAATCATACTCTTCATCCCATTCCTGAAGCCGAACCTCGAAGCCGGACGTAGTCACATTCCTAATGCGCGAAATAACCGCTTCACCACCTGTTTTGCTAACTCCTCTCACCACAACTATCGGTGCATTCGTAAACGGGTTTGTGAAATTTATGGATTGCCATTGGTGGTTAATGTTAATGGTATCAAACTGGATGTTAACCGTTGATGTGTTATCGCCTGACGATGTAGAGCTTCCTGCAACGGGTAAATTACCAAACAACTGTTTAAACTTAGCTTTGGAACTGGGATAGCGATCTAGGTTGTGTGTATTAGCCGTTGAGCTTCCGTTGAAATAGTTCGCATAAACTAATGAACCCGGACCTGAACTGGGCAAGTTATCTAACCAGTTAAAAACGTTTTCGATGAACTCAGGGTTATCCCCTTTGGCGCAAAAGTTCGGGTTAGTTTGCGTGCAACCCGATGGATCATCGAGTCCAAACTCAGGATAACTAACCGGTTTACCACGACTAATGGCAAAATCCAGATGAGCTTGGAGTTTTGCTTCGATGTTTGGCCAAGGTGCTTTGTCATAAAAATCTAATCCTAGAATGTCAACATAGGCATCTCCTGGATACCCTAAAGCACCATATTTTAGGAACCCACCATTACTAGTATAGTCGAATAAGAATTGCGCGCCTGGAACACTAAGCAGTACGTCATGGATATGCTGAAAGGCCGCGATATACTCCGCATAATTGCCGCCTCTAAAAGAGTGTGAATAGCCAAGAAAATCACCTTCGTGACCTAATCGAATGATAGCGTTTGCAAATCCGGCTTCAACTATATCCGCCGCGATTTTGCGGTAATGTGCATCAAAATCACCGTTTGCAACTTTAGTTAAGTCTTCACTAATCTGAGAAATACCTTGATCCGTTCGCGCATCAACGCTACCCACGTTTAGTGGCACTGTAATACAGGGTCGAGCATATGGCACGTTACGCCATGCTGTTGGATTGGTGAATATTCCGCGCGAAGAGGATTCGAAATCCGACCAGCTCACCCTGTTTATGTTCATAGTCACAAATGACAGTTGATTCCCAAGCCAGTTTTCGAAATCTTTGAATGCTTGTACACCCTCTGCATTCGCATAACTAGGAAATATGCCAATCTTTTCTTGCGTTAAACCCGCAAAAGATGTTGTCGACAAAGATAGGAGGAACGCTGTCAATATTATACAACAATAAGCGCGACGGCATTGATTTGTAAACGCGACGAGCGAGCGAGGAATATGAAGAGAAATACTTTGAGTTAGGGTCATCAATTTCAAACTCCGAAAGTCAATCAAAAAGTGAAAGTTATTGACGCTCCCCAATTGTCAAACACCATACACATGCCCGACAAACTTATCGTCTACTAAGTCATTTGGAAAACCGACACCCCCGAGACATAATTGTCTTCTAACTTGTCGATTTCGTGATCGCTACAATATCAAAATACTGTGGCTGCTAGTACTTTGCAGTCACAATGTTTTACATTTTATCGCTTGGCTACCATTGTTGAGTTACTTTTTCGTGCTCGAATTTTTAAAGTTGGTTTACCCACGCTGAACAAAAGCTTAACATATCTTATCTGGCGTAGAGCCTAAGACATTAAAGGTTTAATTTGTGAGACACATAACCGTCAAATACGTCGGAACATCTGTAGTACAGACGCTCAAATCGTAAAATGCGGTGCAAAAGTAGAGAGTACACTCGAATGCATTTTGAGTATTGATGCCTAAAACTGACGCCTAGTCTAGTACTCCTAATTGAGAGTTGTTCATTTTATCATTTACCAATCGCGATAAACCCTATGGCTTCGTCTCCATGTCCAATCTCAGCATCGAAAGTCTGCTCTTCATGCACTTGAACACGAATCGAATCGACTTTTCGATCAGTCCATCGCAGATTTGCTGGGTCGGCACCAACCGACGTCAGTACATTGCCAATAAAATGAGGGGTTTTGGTGAATCGATTACCGAATCCTATTTTCTGGGGCTGATGATTTATATTAGCACGCTTAGACACAAGGTACTTCCGACCACCGAGATCTCCCGAAGAAGGCGTCCATGCTATGTAGGAGACGTTCTCCAATCGATTACCGGCGTAGTTTGCTCTATTTCTATCTCTTTCCGATACAAGCAACTTGAGATAAAAACCTCCCCTGCTAACACTATCATGTCCAGTAGATATTGGCGACTGGGTAGAAGAAAACCCAGTTACTGAGCTAAATAACACTGGGTGGTTGTTAAATACCAATCCATTGTTGTAACTCATCCATTTCTGTCCTTCATTTATAGTTAACTGTTTGGTTCCTGCTTGTATTTGGGCGCCGCCGTTTAACGTATAAGTTCCTGGCTCCATCGCGATATACCCAACTTTCTCAAACGCATGCTCACCACCATCGGAACCGAATTTTTCGTCCCACTCCTGAAGCCGAACATCGAAACTGGATTTGGTGACATTTCTTAGTCGTAAAATAACCGCCTCATTGCCATTCCTGCTAATCCCTCTCACCACAACTACCGGTGTATTCACGAACGGACTTGCAAAATTTATGGTTCGCCATTGGCTATCGACATTAACCGTATCGACCTTGAGATTCAATTTTGGGTTATTCCCACCTGAGGATACCGAAGAACCTGATACAGGTAAATTTCCAAACAACTGTTTAAATTTACTTTTGGAATTGGGATAGCGGTTCAGATTATGGGTATTGGCGGTTGAACTTCCATTAAAATAGTTCGCATAAACCAACGAGCCTGGGCCTGAGTTTGGGAGGTTGTCCAGCCAATCAAAAACATTTTGGATAAACGCCGGGTGATCACCCTTACCACAAAAATCCGGATTACTATTTGCGCAACCGGCTGGGTGATCAAGGCCAAACTCGGGGTAACTGACCGGTTTACCATGACTAATAGCAAAATCTAGATGAGCTTGTAACTTTGCTTGTATGTTTGGCCAAGGCGCTTTGTCATAAAAATCCAATCCGATGATATCGACATAGGCGTCTCCCGGGTAACCTAAGGCTCCGTAGTTCAAAAACCCGCCATTGTTAGTATAGTCAAATAAAAACTGTGCCCCGGAAACGCTAAGGAGTACATTGTGTACGTGACGAAAAGCAGAAATGTAATGCGCCTGATTGCCACCTCGAAAAGAGTAAGGATACCCAAGAAAATCACCCTCATGACCCAATCGGATAATAGCGTTGGCAAACCCAGCATTAATCATATCTCTAGCGATTTTTCGATAATGCGCGTCGAAATCGCCTCTCGCAACTTTTATTAGACCGTTCCTAATTTGACTCACACCTGTCGCCGTCCGGGCATTGCTACTACCCACATTCAATGGCACGGTGATACACGGTCTCGCATATGGCACATTACGCCATGCCGTAGTATTGGTGAATAACCCCCACGACGATGCTTCAAAATCCGACCAGTTTGAATTATCGATATTCATCGTGACGAATGACAAGTTATAACCCAGCCAGTTCTCGAAATTATGAAATGCTTGTACACCTGTTGCATTTGCGTAACCAGGGAAGATACCTATTTTGTCCCGTGTCAAATCCGCATACGATGGCACAGGGACGCACAGAAGAAACACCGTCAACACTAAACCCCGATGGGGGCAAGTGTATCGATTTCTAGCTGCAATAAAAAAGGAGAGAAGGAAATACTTGATACGGGAAATTCGTTGCATAAGGGCCATCAACTTATTAACTCCTTGGTTGACCGAGAAAGTAGGTTGTTTGTAGATAGAGGCGTCCCACCGCCATGCAAATGCACCGAAAAAATGTGTCGATAGTTGTCCTGTAGAACCGACACCGTCGAGCCTCAATTGTCTTTCTTTGCTTAAGTTTGCTAAATTTTAGTGAACTTTGCGTACGATCGAACTGCTCAATTCACTAAATGTGGCAGTCAGGATGACTCGCATACTCCTGTATCACTTTCATTGGAAACCAAAAGCAAATACCATGCCACGTAGATTTGGCAACCCAACGAAAATTATTAGAGACTTGAGATCAATGAGCGCGAGAATGAAATATCGCCTATTCCTATGCGAAGGCTTGTCTAATACCTTACGCAACAACCCTCCTCGGAAACTACAAAGAGAGGCGTAAATTTATTCTAAGCAGATGTTGACTTGCTGTGTTAGGAAAAAGCGACAGGAAAGAGTGGACTAAAATGTAGTAGATTTCTTACAAAAAAATCTAGAAAGCTTAGTTGGCATACACTTATATGAACAAAACAGACTCATAAAACTCTTATTACCAAATCTAAGCGGCGCGACTGGTTTGCTTGATGCTGGCGTAATACTGTTTGGCCTGACCGGTGTAACTGTCGCCATATCGATATTTAGCCAGTTTTCGAAAATTTACCATGGACAAAGCGATACCGGCCACACGACCGCCGGATTTATTAATCTGCTTAAGGGCGGATTTTACAACGGTTAGTGGAGTTTTGGCCCAACGTATCACCATAATCGTCATGTCGGTTTTTGCAGACAAAAATTTCGCATCCGACACAGCCATAATAGGAGCCGAATCCAACAACACAACGTCATAAACATTTGCCAGCTTTTTCAAGGTGCTATCGATAGTTGACAGTATGTCCGGCCGATTAAGACTCAATTTACCGGCGCAAATATAGTCAATACCTGACGCCGGATCTTTACCAATAACGTCTATGAGTGGAACTTGTTTCATAAGCAACTCACCCAACCCCGGAGTTCGGTCTACCTCAAAAATATCGTGGATGCTGGGCAATCTCATATCTGTATCCACTACGATTACTTTACGCCCCATCCTTGCCAACGTACAACCCAATGCCGCCGCCATCGTACTTTTACCTTCTTGGGGTAGCGCTGATGTGATCAAGACTGTCTTGCGGGAATTTTCGCCATCAGACAGTAATATGCTCGATGCTGTGCTACGCACAGAATCCGCCAGGTGAGACAGAGGTTGTTCAATAATATTGTTGATGACTCGTTTTGAGCTGTGTTTGCTTGAGCGCAATGGTGCATTTAGCATTGGCACCATGCCGTAAGTGGATATCCCCAACAATTGTTCCGCTTGTTCACCGCTGTAAATCCGGGTGTCTAATTGTTCCAGAATAAGGATAATTAACACAGAAATAAAACCGGATGCGAGTACAGCCAGTAAGAGAACAATCTTTTTGTTAGGCGACGAAGGGTCTTTTGCTGCGGTAGCTCTCGAAACGATGCGAGCATCAGCTTGTTGAATATCAATGTCTTCCTGATAACTGGTTTCTTTTACACGTGCAAGAAATGTATTAAGTAGCGCTCGATTGGCCTCCGCTTCCCGTTCCAACGCGCGCAAGTGCACTTCGGCGGAATTCGCTTCGACTGTGCGTTCCTTAGTTTCTGCCAGTCGTTGTTCAAGCGCCTCGACACGAGCTTGCGCAGTGGTCGCCTCGTTCTCAATACGCTGAATAATACTTACGACAGCGGTGTTGATAGAATCTCTAAGGTTGGCGATTTCAGTATTAATATTTATCATTAATGGATGACGTGAGCCATATTCTGCCGATAACTCTGCTCGCCTGCGTCTGAGTTGCGCTTCCTGCTCTTTAAGGCCACGAATAAGAGCGGATTCCATTACTTCACTGATCGATTCCGCACCCGCTGATGTTTGGCGCTCCGCTTGCATACGCTCAACACGTACCGTGGCATCTGCGGCGATTGATCTAGCCGCGACCAACTGATTGTTGATCTCGGCAACTTGTTGAGCAATAAGCGTTTCGCCTTTGGCCCCTAGTAACCCAGACTCTGCGCGAAATTGCTCGACTGCTTGTTCAGATTCAGCGACTCTATCGCGTAGCTGCGCAATGCGTTCGTTTAACATGCTTGTTGCGGCACGAGTTGCATCCAGTTTGGAACTGCGTTGTTGATAAATGTAGAGTTCACTGAATGTATTCGCGATCAAAGCGGCTTTAACGGGGTCCTCCGATAAAAACTCAACCCCGATAACACGCGATCGCTTTTTCTGACCGATATCAAATCGTTTCGCAACAGATTTAGCGACGTCTTGATCAACCCCGATTTCTTCAACTACACCCTCATTTTCATCATCAGACGATAAGCCAAGTAGGGCTTCTATTCTCGATTTAAAAACATCCAGTCTATCTGGGGGGCGGAGGTCACTATTGAATTCAGGATCCTGCTCCAGATTCAATTGGGTAACCAATTGACTTACCAGATCTCGCGACGACAGCACTTCAATCTCACTTTCGACTGCCGCCGTATCGACGGGGAGTTTGGCGATAACCTCTTCGACATTAACGATGTTAGACTCACGATCCTCCAACATAACTAACGCTTCTGCACTGTAAAGTGGCGTGACGCGCAGTACCACTAGGAACGCGATTACGACGGAGATGAATACAGCCAGGACAATCCATAATTTACGCCGCCAAATCGTGGCGACCAAATCTTGAAAATCGATTTGTCTGCCCGCAGGCTGGGCAATCTCCATCCTTCTGTCGTTCGGCAGATTGGAAATATCGAGTTGAGTCATAAGTTACTAGTTAATCTTGTACCGTGTGACTAATTGTTTTGGCTGGATGACCCGTTGACCCTTGTAGAGTCAAATTCTATTTGGAGTCGAATTGCTTCTGCCTTAAACTTTAAAATCGTCGCTCAGGAACCTTTATAACGTCTCCCGGATAAATCGGCGTCAGCTCAGTGGTGGGTATCTCACTACCTGATGAATCCTTGGCGCGTACTATTTTTACCTTGCGCTTGTGCGCCCGGTATGTATACCCGCCGGCAATCGCGATAGCAGTAAGCACCGTTAGCCCATCTACATAGGGATAACTACCCGGCGATTTTACTTCTCCTAAAATGTAGAATGGTCGCTTGCTCAGTATTTCAACACTGATTTTTGGATCTTTTAAGTAATTTGGGGATAATTTTGCCCGAATCGCTGCTTCTAGCTCAGTCGCTGCGAGTCCATTTGCATCGACGTATTGGATTAAAGGTAGTGACAGCCGACCACTACCATCGACCTCAAACTCACCGGATAAATCGGGATGATTAAACACCGTAATTCGAACTTGGTCACCTGGTCCGAGTCGATATTGACTATTGCTTTGAGAGTAGCCCATTGTCGGCGTCAAAAACAGAAATACCATACCCCAAAAAACGATTCGCATGGTTTTAATCACCCCATATTTATTCATCACACTACATATCCAACTATTTTAATCAACTAAACTAACTAAGCACTAACACAAACGCTCCAACACCCTATAACTGGCCTTTAACCTTAAGGCTCAATATCTGCCTGCGAAATTCTCGATCAGAATCGACTTCATTGCTGTCTCGTTTCGTATAGTCATAGCCAAGGAAGAAATAGTAGTTACGATGTGCCATATAGGTCACACCCAAACCACCGTCAAACACATCTTCTTTGCGTTCGATTCCCTCATAATTGTTATCTTCCGATGATAGTTTTGCGTGCAAAAGGATATTTCGATACAACTCATGATCGAGTTGTAAACCGTAAACGGTCTGTAAATATCCGGATGCTGGAGGAATTATCGACTCCCTGATATCTCGCGCAACTGTAGCCTGAACTGTAGTCAGACCCGACGGATTCCAGGTTAAACCAGCATCGATGACGAATCCATCGATAGTTGGAAGCCGATCATCGTCATAGTCTTGAGATTGATTTCCGATTGCGATTTCACCGAAGGTTACACCGGTAAAATCAAACTCTGCCCCGACAACAGTTTTGTATCCCGAAGAACTACGCTCCAGACCATTATCATCAAATTTATCGTCATATGATCGGGAATTTTGTGCGTGGCGAAACAACAAGTCATACCCGGGTTTCCAGTCGTATTTTACCTCAAGGGTTGCGGTGTTCTGGTCGCGATCTCTATCATCGTTGTTAATGTCCCCTATCGGAGTAGATATGTCTTTATAGTCAAATTGCTGCAACAAGCCGCCTACACTAAAAGACAATCGGTTGAATGTGTGGCGATATGCACCTGATAGTGCATTAATTGAAAACTCAGTAGGCTTCTCGCCTCTAAGATCTTCCGGCGAGGAGCGGTCTTCATGTTCGCCATTAAACTTAAGGCTCCCTGACACACTGTTCCCACGAGCCAGGTCATAACGCCCTTTTGTTTCTATCAAATAATCTTCGTAGTCTTCATCGCCATTGTCAGAATATCGACCAAAATCAGCATTCGCTTTAAATTTCAGTTCGTGTAGCCCCCATTGCGATTCAAAAATCCCTTCTGGACGCACGGTAAAAATATCGTCGCTTTCTTCGTCGTCTTCGGTCGCGAAAATATTGTCGTCAAAATCGAATCCTGCAGTTACGGACGGATAAAACAGAAAACCGCCAGTACGCACGCCTAATGGATCCAGCTCAGGTCTCTCACGTGAGAGCACGGTTTCACCCTGTTTGATCTCTTGGGATTGGGCGGCCAAGGAATAGCTCACCGAAGTCAATGCAATGGCTGCTACTGCAATAGTTCTTATCATTTCTTCCCTCTCACAACGATACTATGGTTAACTAGCTGAGTAACGGACTGGCAACATTCATTATGTCACCTCCGAACTTGTTGATTATTATGACAAGTTACAAAGTGTACATAAATTACGAATTCCATGCTATCGGCAAATATCAGTCTGCAAAAGCTCAGGGTGTCGCCTGTCAGCGACGAACTGATGTAAACACCGGCT
>CBDCFT010000065.1:0-104233 GCA_965216365.1 Arenicellales bacterium
ATTGCATGTACACCCTCGGTGCAAACGCGGGGAGAAATGATACATGCCTATGATAGGACTCAACTGAACGCCGCAAAGCGCTAAAAGGTGGTTTTAGAGCTGGTTCTGTTACTGGTTTGCTCGCTGCAAATGCTTGGATTTTAGGCTCACGAGTTCATCCTACTATAAAAGAAAAGGCCCCTGTTTTGCAGGGGCCTTGAGCCACAGTTTTAGCTTACTGATTCGCGGTTGTTTGCCGCGCCGTTGTCAGCGGTGCATTATCTAAACCGCGGTCGTAGTTGAGACGCTTGGCCGCGTCCAGGGTCATGAGTTGCATGAAGTTGCGTACCTCCATGTCCGAACCCGTCGGCGTGGCACTTGTACCACTGTTACCACCAAACACGTATTGCGGTACGGCTCGTTTGGAGAAAGCATCCGCCCAAATGCGCTGGATATCGATCTCCGCGTCGAGCTTTTGCGCCAGCGCGTTATCCGCCTGCAGGATTTTCTCCTTTTTGTAGGCTTCCGCCTCCGCGGCTACCCGCACCGCTTCAGCGTCGATCTTTGGCTTTGGCTAGCAAAATCTCGGACGTTTCCTGCTGAATGCGTGCCTGTTGCCGTTGCCGGTCGGCTTCGATCAAGCGCTTCCTTTCTTCTTGGTCTCGGCCTGGGTCGTGACCTCAATCTGTTGCACCTTCATCTCGGCTTGACGTTCCGCGACCTCACGGTCACCTCGTGTAATGGCCAGCAGCCGTTGTTGTTCTTCCTGAATCTTTTGCTCGCGTGCAATGGCGCGTTTGGCGGAAGCTTCCTGCTTCTGTTCCATGCGTTGCACGAACTTTTGGTTCGGCTTCATGTCCGTTACCCGTGCTTCATGTACGGTGATGCCGTACAGTGTGAACTTTTGATCTTTACGCAAGGGTAAACCGGTTTTCGGATCGGTGCGTTTCTCAACGATGAAAACCGTTTGTGTCTGGTCGCCGAACTGATCCTGATTCAGCGGCGATGACGCATCGGCCTCGGAGGTTTGCAATTTTGTCGCGTCTTTGCGAATCTCTTTGCGTTGCACCGAGTAAATGCCATGCTGCATTTGATTCTCGAACTCGTTGATGAATTCGGTACGGCCACCGGAGTAATAATCCTCCGCAGACATTAACGAAGCCGTCGCTTGCAGGGTCTCCTGGAACGACGGAATCAACGCAACACGTAGCAGATTTTCCGGAGTACGGTACTCATGGGCCATGCGCAGGAACGTGTCCTTGTCCGTTGGCAGACGAAATCGAACCGTGGCCATGGCGTCCGCATCCACCTGATCGAGAAACATGATGTTGAGCGGCGACAAACTGGCACTGGCGGTTGAGGTTTCCGTTTCTGCGTTCACACCATCCGCCGTCGTGTCGTCTGCCAAAACCGTCATGGCTTTTTTCCACGCATTCTTACGACCAAACAAATGCATGTTGTAACCGACATCATCCACGACATCTTCCGTGCCGATTATGGTACGCACGTGGTAAATGTAACCCGGTTCGGCGTAAAAAAAGATCTGGTTGAAAGTGCCCGCTGCGAACAGCACCAGCGTGAGCACAATCAATCCGGCACGGACGCTGTTTGGCACCGGGAACGGCGCACGATCACGCAGGCGACGAACCTGGTTTTCATCAAAACCGTCGTGTTCGGCCTGGGTTATACGCCGTTCGACGCCGGCATCGTGATACGACTTCCACACAGAAAGCCCAATAACCAAAAGAATGGTCGAGATACCTAAGATAATCCACAACATAATAAAACCCCCTGTTTTTGAGTTTATGATTTAATTGATTTTCGCAACGATTCGATTTGTTGCGTCCTGTCGGCCAGGAACTGGTCAAGAGCCTTTAAAAAATATTTTTCAAGCTCCTTGTCTTCCCCGCCAAAATTGCTGATAACGCTTTGATAGACCGCTTTCACTTCCGGGCTAACGGAAAATACGATTTTTTCATCGCTGAAATGATCATCCAGCAGCCCGCGAAGCAGCCCGGACATATTCAATCCGGCCTTGTTTACTTTGTCGTATTGCTCCCTATGCAGTAATACGTTGATTCGCTGGAATTTTTTATCTTTTTTATCAGGCATTTATCTATTTATATGTAATTTTAATAAATTATACATAACAGTATGTATTATTGTCAATTAGTACACACTATAACACATAACTCAGTATTACCGTCATCGAATGTCGTTTTGTTAGTCACGATGTTTGCACTATGATCGCGCGGCAACAAGCGGGGGTTTGCATAAACAATTGAAAGCAGTAAAAACGTTGAATCAACAAAGTAGTAATCAAAGGCAAACATACAAAGGTGACGACTGATTCACCGGTGAATCGACCGCGGCTGGGTGTTAAGCCATTTGACTTTCGTGGTAATGGTTTTGCTTACTTTAAAATATGGATCGTCAACGTTTTATTGACGGTGATAACCCTGGGAGTTTATTCGCCCTGGGCTTATGTCAGTCGCAAACGTTACTTCTATAACCACACGTTTGTGGCGGGTAATGCATTTGACTACATCGCCAGACCGGTCGAGTTATTGAAACGGCGATTGATTGGCGTTGTAATTTTTGCCTTGTACTTATTGATCGCCAGTATCCGGCCGCAAACCGAACCGTTTTTTATCGTCGCGTTTATTCTGGCGTTGCCCTTTCTCATACGGGAATGGCGAACATTTCATGCTCGCCAAACGACGTATCGCAATGTACGTTTTGACTTTAAGGGTAACCTGCCCGGTGCTTATGAAGTGTATCTGGGTTGGCCGCTACTGAGCGTGCTGACATTGGGTTTGGCCTATCCGTTTGCCGCGATGCGAAGAAAGCTATACGGCATCAACAGCAGCAGGTTCGGTTTGACGGCGTTTTCTACCACGCCGGATACAAAAAAATTAGTTGAGATCTATGCCATTGCGGGTTTAATTCTTGCCGGGGCGCTTATCGTAGTGTGGTTTGGTGGCGCTCGCTTTATTGTCAATGCTTACACCGATGTCAGTCAGAACACAGGTGGCGGTGCAGATTCAACGGTGCGATGGGGAGTTATCTCTACTATGGCGATCATCGTGTTTGTCGTGGGGTCGTTTGTTTACGCCTTCGTGTATGCGGAACTGTTTAACCACTTATGGCGCAACACGCGTCTTGAGCAACATCGTTTTCGCAGCACTTATGCGACAAAAACATTATTCCTGATTTTGCTCAGTAATGCCGCATTGATTGGTATCACACTGGGTTTTTACTGGCCTTGGGCGCGTGTGCGCCTGGCGCGTTATCGTGCGCAACAACTGGAATTACTGGCCGCTGGTAATTTAAACGAGCTGGTGGAACATGCGCGCGGCTAAATATGTTCATCCTTGATTCTTTATGACACGAGCAGCGCACAATGGATGAAATGTATAGGGTTCAAGGGGTGAAAAAGCAAAAATCATAAACCAGAGTTTCCCAAACGATGGTTCAGCACAGACGATTCACAATTGCTCCTAAAGTCTTGATAGCCGAATCAATTTTCTCCGTCCAGGGATAGCCTGCGGATATACGCATGTAGTTTTTATATTTTCCCGTGGCGGAAAACAACTCGCCGGGAGTTACCGCGATGTTCGCCTTCAACGCATGTTGAAATACATCGTTCGCATCAACACCACGTGGCATCTGAACCCACAAGACAAAACCACCCTGGGGCATGGTCACCCGCGTATCGTTTGGGAAATAACGCCCGATAGCATTGCGATAACGATCCACATTACGTTTGTTCTCGCGGCGCAATTTATTTAAATGACGGTCAAAGTGACCGGTGTGTAAATACTCGGCGATGATGCGCTCGGTGAGTGCATTGGTGGACAATGCGGTGAGCCGTTTGTATGTTGTGATTTTTTCCATCAATTGGCCCTGTCCCATGATCCAGCCCGTGCGGTATCCGGGCGCGAGGGTTTTGGAAAACGACGAGCAGGTTACCACCAGGCCTTTTTTGTCGTAGGCAAGACAATTGATTGGGCGCTTATCGGTAAAATACAACTCGCCGTAAATGTCGTCTTCGATGAGTGGTATGCTGGTGCGGGCCAGGAGTTTGACCAGTTCTTTCTTTTTATCGTCCGGCATCAAGGAGCCTAGCGGATTGTTAAAGTTGGGAATCAGGAATAACGCCGCTATCTTTCTTTTCTTGAGCGCGTTGGCTAACGCATTCAGTTCAATTCCATCCGCTGGATTGGTATCAATTTCCACCGCCAGCAATCCCAGTTGTTGAATAATCTGGAACAACACAAAGTAGGTGGGTGATTCGACGGCAATAACATCACCCGGCCTGGTGATCGCACTCAGACTAAGCGTTAGCGCTTCCACGGCGCCGGTTGTGGTCAGGACAGAATCGGCACCCAACATGGTACCGCTATCCATGCCACGAAACGCGATCTGTTTGCGCAAGCTATCATCGCCCGGTGTGTGGTTGTACTCAAGACTATTACCGGCTTGTTCGCTAATGACCCGGCGCGCTGTTTTTGCCAGTGTATTGACGGGGAGCAATTCGGTAGCCGTGTTTGCAATTCCCAGCGGAACGATATCTTTCCTTTTAAATGCGCTTAGACAGGTATCCGCCGTGCTTTGAATATCGACTTTCTTTGGTCGTGTTGAGGGACTTTTCTTGTTTGGGGTTTCAATGACCACGCGTTGCTGGCGCCGCACATAAAAACCCGATTGCGGTCGTGATTCAATAACGCCATTGTCTTCCAGCTTTACGTAGGCCTGGTTCACCGTTGCAATACTGACGCCCAGTTTGCGGCTCATGGCGCGCAGCGATGGAACACGATCGCCTGATTCTAATGCTCCGTCTTCAATGCCTTCCTGGATAACGCGAGCGACTTTATCGTATAAAAATTCAGACGTGTTTAATCGAATTTCAGACATGACAGAAACTGTATTCCCTGATTGTTGGAAGAACTGTTATGGAAATAACCGATATCCAAACTGTTATGGTCGATGTTTAGTATATTTGTAACTGTTATGTAGTCAGTATATTGCTTAAGATCGGTTTCGTAAATCACAATTTGAACATGGAGCGCGAATATGACACTGCAACTGCTGCGATTGATTCTTTTTCCCGAACTGGATATTCAATCCTGGAAGCGAACCGTAAAGTTGTGGGATAGGCGTGTGCGCGGGCGCCGGCATCTCGCGCAACTGGACGATGACATGTTAAAAGATATCGGCGTGACCCGGGTCGAAGCCGAAATAGAGTCACGAAAACCATTTTGGCAGCCTTGAGTCCTAATATAACCGGAGAGACCAGGAATGACTTTACCCCTGTATGTGGTTAATGCTTTTACAAACAAACCGTTCGCCGGAAATCCTGCGGCAGTGTGCCCGCTGGGTGAGTGGTTGTCAGAAAATACGATGCAGTCTATCGCGGCGCAGAATAATCTTTCAGAAACCGCGTTCTTTGTAGCACAGGGTGACGGCTATCACATACGCTGGTTTACACCCGCTTGTGAAGCAAATCTCTGCGGTCATGCTACGCTGGCATCGGCCTACGTTCTTTTCAACGAATTACAGTACCAAGGTGACGTGTTGCGATTTGAATCTAAAAGCGGACCGTTATCGGTTTCACGAAACGATGATCTGCTGGCTCTTGATTTTCCGGTATGGAGGGTCAAGCCTGCTGATGGCATTGATAGCATCGCTAAAGCCATTGGGCGCAACCCCGTCAAGATTTATTTCGGTGGAGATGACTTGTTAGCGATTCTTGAAAACGAATCCCAAGTCGCTAATATCAAACCTGACTGTGAATTAATTAAGGATCTGCCGGCCCGTGGTCTAATAGTTTCAGCGCCCGGGGATTCGGTTGATTTCGTGTCGCGTTTTTTCGCACCCGCGAAAGGTATCGCGGAAGACCCCGTGACCGGTTCTGCTCATTGTGCATTGACACCGTATTGGTCGGCGCAACTGGACAAAACCAGGATGACGGCCAAACAATTGTCAGCCAGGGGCGGTGACCTGGTTTGTGAGCTGCAAGGTGAGCGCGTTAAGATAGCGGGTCACGCGCAGCTTTATGCGAAGGGACAAATTTCCATCTAATACGCTTCCCCATTTTGTGATTTCTTCTTCTCTGTTTTTATCTCTGCTGTTTTTTGGCCTGGCGGCAGCGTTCACGCCGGGGCCAAATAATATTATGCTGACCGCTTCCGGTGCTAACTTCGGTTTTAAACGAACCATCCCGCACATGCTTGGCATCACTGGCGGTTTTACCCTGTTGCTTTTGTCCGTCGCGTTCGGATTGGGTGCGTTGTTTACGACTTATCCGGCATTGCAAACGGCGTTAAAGGTTTGTGGATCGGCCTATTTATTTTATTTTGCATGGCGGATTGCTACATCTCACCGCAGTGAGAATGGCGAAGGCACTGCACAACCATTTACTTTTCTGCAGGCATCCGGTTTTCAGTTTATCAATCCAAAGGCCTGGATGATGTCCATTTCCGCTTTGGCTGCGTTCACGCTGAGTGGAGAACACTATGTCGCTTCCGCGTTAGCGGTTGTGCTGGTATTTGTTTGTGTTACAGTGGCTGCGGTGACAACCTGGTCTGCATTCGGCACCCTGATTGGACGTTTGCTTAAATCGGATCGAGCGTATCGAATATTCAACATGACGATGGCTATTCTGACTGTCGCGTCGATTGCATTACTGTTCACCCACTAAGTCGATCATTTCATCGCATGAGTAAGGATTGTATTTTTTGTAAAATTATTGCCGGTGACATTCCCAGTTTCAAAGTTTTTGAGGATGACAACACCTTGGCCTTTATGGACATCAACCCGGTGCACGACGGACATGTGTTGGTCATACCGAAGGAACACGCTGATAATCTGATCGAAGTTTCCGAATCTGCGTTATCGCAAACATCGATAACAGCGCGAAAAGTGGCACGAGCCGTACAAAAGACGTTGAATCCACCGGACATGAACTTACTGCAATGTAATGGCGAGGCAGCCAAGCAATCGGTGTTGCATTTCCATATGCACGTGTTGCCCCGTCAAACGGATGACGGTGCGACGCTTAACTGGGAGTTGGTTCCAGGTGATATGGAGAAAATTGAAGTTCTAGCTCAACAGATCACCGACAACTTGAGCTGATATCAATAAAAATGAAAACGATTGGCTTGCTCGGTGGAATGAGTTGGGAAAGCACTGAGCTTTATTATCGTTGGATAAATGAAGGTGTGAAAAAACGCTTGGGTGGTCTGCACTCCGCTCGCATTGCGATAGTGAGTGTAGATTTTCAGGAAATTGAGCGTTTACAGCATGATGGCAACTGGCCGAGGGCGGGTGAGTACTTGGCGCACGCAGCGAAACAGGTTCAATCCGCAGGCGCCGATTTCCTTCTCATTTGTACAAATACCATGCATAAAGTCGCGGATGCGATAGAGCAGACAATTACAATTCCAATTCTTCATTTAGCCGATGCCACAGCATTGAAGGTCAAGGAACAAGGAATTAACACCGTAGGTCTATTGGGAACGGCTTTTACCATGGAACAGGATTTTTACAAGGGACGACTAAGCGATATGCACGGGCTTGAGGTGGTCATACCTGGAGAAAAAGATCGAAAGCTTATTCATGATGTGATCTATAATGAATTGTGTCTTGGTGTCGTCAAGGATTCCTCGCGCGAGGAATATCTAAGAGTGATCCAGCGACTTCAGCAGCGTGGCGCTGAATGCGTTGTTGCGGGCTGCACTGAGATCACCATGTTGGTGCAACAATGGCATACAGATGTTTTACTTTTCGATACTACCGCGATACACGCGGAAGCCGCAGTCGACCGGGCACTGGCCTAAGCGGCGACAGGCAAATCGAATTCGAATTCGGTTCCCTGACCCAGGTTGCTTTTGGCGATGATGCTGGAATCGTGTAGATCGAGAATTCGTTTTGCGATCGCAAGACCGAGACCAGCATGAGTAGCGCCATCACTAGCGTTGGTGCCGCGATAAAATCGATCAAACACATGCGGTAGTTCTTCTTCCGAAATACCATCGCCCTGGTCGCGAATCGAGATCATGACTTTATTGTCTTTCTCGCACACCTTGATGAAAATTGATCCTCCGCTCGGCGTGTGTTCGATTGCGTTTGCAACGATATTGTCCAGGACACGCTCTATGAGTCCTATGTCGGCTTTCACTAGCGACACGTTTATTGGAATATCTGCATTCAGCGAAATATTTTTCTCATCCGTGCCTAATTGAAATTTTTGCATTACGTCCTGCACAAGGTCGCGAATCGACAACGGTTCCAGGTCAGGTTCCACTTGCACGGCATCCAGTTTGCCAAGTTCAAACAACTCGTCTACCAGGCTTGCAAGTTGTTGCCCGTAGCGCAAAGCGATGTCGAGATATTCCTCGCGCTCTTTTTCCGGTAAGGATTCGGCTTTCATTTTCAGTGTTTCCAGATAGCCGTTCATCGACGCCAGCGGTGTACGTAAATCATGGGAAATATTCGTCACCATTTCACGGCGTTCCTTGTCGATGTTTTTAAGTTTTTTAAATTGCTCGACAATACGCCGCGACATTAATGCGAAAGTATGTTGCAGGCGATCAAGTTCGTCATCTTGCTTGCGTAGCGTCAGTCCGCTCGGCGCTTCACGAGTGAAGTCACTATCATGAAACCGATTCATAGCGTCCGCCAGATTTCGTACCCGTCGTGTCATAAACCAAAATATAAATAGGCCGGCAATTAAACCAAAAGCAAGACTGATCGCCACGGCATAAGTGGAAAGGCGGACGAAATAGCTTTCCGCGAGCGCTTTTTCCACGCTATCTATAGCCTCACCACGTAACACGACATAAAGATAGGCTTGTACATCCTCACGCGAAGGTATGGCGGCTACGGAGAAGGTTTTTTCACGGTCGAGATTGCGTGGATCATCGCCCACAACAGGATAGGTCTGATCGGTTGCAAAAAACATTTCTATGGGTTCGAGAGATACATTGTTACGAACGACTTGCCCCGGCTCGGCGGAATACGACAGAATTTTTCCTTGTGCATCGAGCAAATAAACCTCAATACTGGGATTGATTTCCATGTAGTACATGAAAACGTCTTTGAGTGCTGTTTGGTCGATCCGACCTTTGCGCACGAGGTTATGATCAGCGACCAGCGTTTGTGCCAGGTTGCGATTAAAAGTCTGGCTGACCTGATCGAGATGCCTTCGCATTGTGTAGAAACTGACTGTCGCATAAATCAATCCGACGGCAACCAGCACGATTATCAGTGCCAGGGCCAGTTTGGCGTACAGTGATCGAAACATAGCGATTACACGTGCAACGCGAAATCAAGTCGCCGGTGGTTCGGCAAATTTATAACCTACACCCCACACGGTTAAAATGTAATTTGGGTTTGCCGGATCGCTTTCGATTTTTCCACGTAAGCGATTGATATGCGAATTCACCGTGTGCTGGTAACCGTCGTGACCGTAACCCCACACGTCGCTTAATAATTGCGAACGCGTGTACACGCGCCCGGGGTGGTTTGCGAAATGAACCAGCAAATCAAATTCTTTCGCGGTGAGTTCGACATCCCGTTCATCCACAACCACTTTACGCCGGACCATATCGATCGATAATCCGCCAATGTTTAGCATGGGGTCTTCTTCTTCGGTCTTCGTTCCCAGAGCAGCGGCGCGGCGGAGCAATGCTTTTGCTCTGGCAACCAATTCAGCGATGCTAAAAGGCTTGGTGAGGTAATCGTCTGCGCCAATTTCCAGCCCGAGTACGCGGTCTATTTCAGATGACTTGGCAGTCAACATGAGAATCGGAACATAGTGCGATGATTTTCGAATTTCGCGGCACACTTCCAGGCCATCGATGCCGGGTAGCATGATGTCAATAATGACCAGGTCATATTCAGACTTGCGGAACGAATCTAATCCAGCCTCGCCACTGGTACACCACATCGGATTGGATATTGATGTCGCGCAAATGCATACGAACCAAACGCCCGATATCAGGATTATCCTCAACAATAAGCGCACGATAACGCGGGGACGATTGTGGTGAGGGCTTGGACATAGGATTACCGATCTCTGTTTCAGTAGCACTATAAGCGGTTTGTATATTGTCCATCAATAAATACTCACGGTTGAATAATGCAAAAAAGCGGCGCATCGCGCCGCTTCCATGCAACGGAGGATGAAAAACCCACCGTGCGATTCGTAAAACTATCGACTGATCACAATTCGTGCGACCGGGTTCTGCCAGTTATGGACGGCTGAGTCGAGATCACTAATACCGCCAGTAGGGTCACTATCGCCTACGACACCCGGGTGCACATGAACATAAGTGTTTAACTCAACGGAAGTTGCACCGGTTCCTCCACCACCTGCCGCGCCAGTGGGGTCGCCGGGAATGCCGGGTCCTGTCGCGCCAGGTGCTCCAGGGACCAGTAGCTCATCATTGACTTCAGTTCCTGCATCGTAAGCTCTGGCAAATCGTACGTGCTGGCCGTGGCGCCGCGGAATGGATACGGAATCGAGTCCGACAAAAGCATCATTTGTCGGCAAGACCATGGCGACCACGGATATACGACGATTTCCACCAGCAATGCTGACTTCCGCCGTTGCTGTTTGTCCGGGACCCAATGGCGTGTCATTGGCGATGTCTACGGAAGCGCCAAGTCCCGTTGCGATTCCCTGTAAGTCGGCAATGTCACCGGCTTCCGCCATCTTTTCCAGGGCTTCGGATGCGGCTTCACCGACTTCAAACAAATCAATATTGCGACGATGTGCAACCACAAGCAGTGGCGTAAAATAGCTGCCGTGAGTAATGTTAGTTATCTCGACAGTAACGGTGTTGGTTGCGTAACTTGGTATAGCACTGGCGAACGCCAGCAGGGTAATTGTTGTTGCCAGGATTGTTTTCATGCTCACTCTCACTTTGGTTGTGTAAAGGAAGCGTAAGCCTGGCACGCAGGTATTACGTGCTTATCATGGAATTCTAATAATTTTCTAACAATCGAATCGTATTAGCCTCGAGATCAGTTTGCGGGCATGGCCTGGTAGTAACCGTTTGCTTCGACCAGATGAATCGGCGTTTCAAACAGATCACTTAGCATATAATCGGTGAGTAGTGATTCTTTCGCCCCGTCCGCCACCACCGTGCCGTCTTTTAGTAAAACCACGCGTTTGATTTCCGGTGGTATCTCATGCAGATGATGTGTCACCAAAACAATCGTTTTACCTTTTTGCATTAGATTACGCACGATATCGAGATAATGAAATGTCATGGGTAGGTCGAGACCGCTGGTGGGTTCATCCAGGATCAGAGCATCGGGGTCGTTAACCAGAGCGCGCGCCAATAAGAAGCGCCGTTGTTGCCCGGTGGACATGGCTTCGTAGGGTTTTTCGCTTAGTGCTGAGATTGTAAGGTCATCCATAATGACACGGGCCTGCTCGATTTGCTGCGCGGCGAATTCCTGGTAACCCCAGGTGTCGATGCTGGAGTAGTAACCCGATAACACGACGTTCAATCCGTGCGCATTGCCAGAATAATTTATTTGCAAATCATTGGAAATGACACCAAGCAGGGAGCGCAATTCCCATACATTCCAGCGGTCACGCCCATACACGCGAACATAAGAAGAATCGGAATACACCGGATAAATATCCCGCGTAATAAGCTTCATGAATGTTGTTTTACCCGCACCGTTGGGGCCGATAATCGCGGTGTTTTCACCACGTGGCACTTCCAGAGAAAAATTTTCGAACACCCGGGTGTCGCCGCGGTAAACGGTGGCGTCTTTTATTTCAATTATCGGATCGGTCATGGAACGATAAAGGGTTAGAGCGTGTTTAAAAGCTTGGAAAAATGAGGCGCGCATCATACCATCATGTGATGGCTGCGATTCCAGATCAGACTGATTTGCCAGATACGGATTTAAACGATGGTGTTACGGCGTTGGCGGACTTTGTTGAGCGCCATCGCACGTTGTTTGTGTTGACCGGGGCAGGCTGCAGTACCCGATCCGGTATCCCCGATTATCGCGACGCGCAGGGCGAATGGAAACATTCGCAACCGGTACAGTATCAGGATTTTGTCAAGAAAGAGTCATCACGCCGCCGCTACTGGTCGCGCAGTATGGTTGGCTGGCCACACGTTCAGACTGCACGGCCTAACGCCACGCACAACGCGCTTGCGCGTTTGGAACGGGCTGGGTATGTCGAACAACTGGTTACACAAAATGTTGACGGTCTGCATCAACGCGCGGGTAGTGAAAGAGTCATCGACTTGCACGGGAATTTAAAACACACTGTTTGTCTCGACTGCGGATTTGAACTGCCACGCGCGGAATTGCAACTTGAGCTGGAAAAGAATAATCCGACACCGTTAGCGAATTCCGGAGTCACTTTGCCAGACGGTGATGTTCAACTTGAAGACACTGCTCTTGAAAACTTTCATGTTCCACCGTGCCCGCGTTGCGCGGGGATACTGAAACCGAATGTCGTGTTCTTTGGTGAGTCCGTGCCCAAACATCGTGTTGAACATGCTCGTTCCGCTCTACATCAAGCATCGGCTATGTTAGTCGTCGGTTCGTCCTTGATGGTGTATTCCGGTTATCGCTTTTGCCGCTGGGCCATGGAACAAAATAAACCGGTTGCCGCAGTAAATATCGGGCGTACACGGGCGGACGAGGACATTAGTCTTAAAATAGAACAGGACTGTGGGACAACATTGAGCAATCTGGTGGATTTGCTAGACGCATAGCCAAAAAGAAGTATCGAGAGCCACCCGGGTATCGGGTAGAATTCGAACCATAACTATTTCATAACCTTCATTTCAAAAAATCAGGAGAACATCCATGGCAGCAAACGCGCCTTTGGCAGAAAACATGAACGCCGAGATGATCGAACGCGACGCGAAACATTTAATTCATCCGTTACACAGCGATGCTGTCCACGCTGGCGGTAAAGTCTGGGTCGGTGGTAAAGGCGCGATCTTGATTGATGCCGATGGCAAAGAATATCTGGACGGCCTTGCCGGTTTATGGAACAACACGGCGGGTAATGGCCGTACGGAACTTTCCGATGCCGCCGCCGAGCAAATGAAGACATTGGGCTATGCGTCCGGTTACGCCGGCAGCACGAATCCGAAAGCCATTGAGTTAAGCGAACGACTGTCCGACATATGTTACCCGCAAATTAATCATTTCTTTTTTACCTCAGGTGGTGGTGAGTCGACTGACAGTAACATCAAAATGGCGCGTTACTACTGGAAGTTAAAAGGCAAACCCGACAAAGTGAAAATCATTTCACGACAATGGGGTTATCACGGCGTCACTATGGCGGCCATGAGCGCGACCGGTATGCAAAAATACTGGCCGATGTTCGAGCCGCGTATGCCGGGTTTTGCGCATATTCCTTCGCCTTATCCTTATCGTTACGAAGCTCCCGAAGGCGAGAGTCAGGGTATCGCCGCCGCGAATGAGTTGGAGAAAAAGATTCTGGAAGAAGGTGCCGATACTGTAGCCATGTTTATCGCTGAACCGGTGCAGGGCGCCGGTGGTGTTATCGTGCCACAAGACGACTACTTTCCGCGTATTCGCGAGATATGCGACAAGTACGAAGTGCTGTTAGTGGCTGATGAGGTCATCACCGGTTTCGGACGTACTGGAAGCATGTTTGGTCTTGAACATTGGGGTATTCAACCGGACATGATTCAATATGCAAAAGCCATAACGTCAGGATACTTTCCACTGGGCGGCATCGGTGTGAGCGATGAAATTGCACAAACCATGCACGACAGCGGCCAGATGTGGATGCACGCGTATACCTATAGTTCGCACCCGGTCGGTTGCGCGGTTGCATTAGCCATGCTGGACATTGTCGAGAAAGAAGACTTTGTAGGACAAGCAGCCAGCAAAGGCGAAAGATTCTTAAATAATTTGAAACAATCACTCAGCGATCATCCCCATGTCGGCGATGTACGCGGTAAAGGCTTAATGTGCGCGGTCGAGATCGTAAAAGACAAGGCGACCAAACAAGATTTCGATCCGGCCGAAAAAGTCGGTGCTCGCGTGCACGGCACATCCGTCGAACGTGGCTTATTCAGTCGCATGAAAGATGACATCTACTGTCTCGCACCGCCTATTGTTACCACCGACGCACAACTCGACCAAATAGTCGAAATCGTGCACGATTCTATTGTGGACGTTTTGGGGAGTTAGTTTTTCAATTTGATGGGTTACGTATCAGTCGTAACCCATCAAGTCTTTCCATGATTCATTGTTGCGCTAACACGTTACTTGTTGATCAGTTCGATTCTGTTCACCAAATAGAAATAGATTATGGATGCACTAATTGCGGGCCTTTTTGAACTCTCGAAACACATTGGGTGGCACTTTATCCAATTATGTTTTCCGAAAAGCTTTAAAGATGATCTGAGTAAGGAAAGCGTGTGGGTAGCCGCTGTAGGATTCGGAATTGAAATTTTACCTCTCATCTTGATAACAGCGATTTTCGTAAACTTCCTGTAGGAGCGAGCTTGCTCGCGAATAGTTTTAGGTATTGAACATTATGCTGAACCAGATGGACCCGAGTAAGGTGTTTATCTGGTAGGGTGCAACACATTGCACCTAACATCTTTGCCCCATCCTAACCTTTCCCCACAGGGGGAAGGAACATTCCTTTATAGTTGCAGAATATTTATCGCATTCGAGCCGAGGATGCCTTGTTTTTCTTCATCTGATAACAATGGGAGTTCCATGACGCGTTCGACGGTGTGATCGAGGTCGTACCAGGGAAAGTCCGAACCCATCATAATACGTTGTGGGCCGATGCTTTTAATCAACTGTGATAATTGCTTTTCCGTGGGGCCGTTTTCACTGTCCGTCCATTCGATGATTTCACAGCAATCGAAAAACGCATTGGGGTAAGTGTCGGCGATTTCCTGTGCTTGTTGCCAACTCGCGCCACCCATGTGTGCCAGCACCACTGTGAGATCGGGAAATGCTTTTAACATCTCGGCAAACGCACGGGGTTCCGCCATGCCATCACCATTTTTATCGGGGCCGGAATGGCCGATGATGGGAATACCTAATTCCTGACAGACGGAATAAGCTGGCCATAGTCTTTTATCCGACATGTTGAATTGCTGGAAAGCGCCGTGCAGTTTGACTCCGCTTGCACCATAATTTTCCACCATGTCATGCACATGATCCGCATTCTCCTGGCTTGACATGGCATTGACGTCGACCGCGATAAACACTGCTATTTGTGGAAATTCACGCGCAATGTTGCAACCCCAGCGATTAAATTCTTTGAGCTGATCGACAACATTCGCGTCGACTTGCCGGATCGCTTTGCTTCTAGCTTGTTCGCTAAGGTTTTCGGGTAATTCCGCAATCGCCGACTCGCGGGTAACATTCGCCGAAAAAAGATTGACCGCAACCGCCTTCGAAATTCCCGTAGCTTGCATCGCATCGACCACCTCCTGTGCCGTACCCACGCAGTCACTGAAATGCACTACCGGTTTTTTGCCGTACTCCCAAACTTCGTAGCCATTCTTTTCCCGTAATCCTTCTTCCTCGTTTCGATAGATATGGACATGGGAATCAACCTTGATGATATCGGACATGGTTTATCCATTTATGTATTTTCACGTCAATATATCATCGCACCAATTTAAGTATTATTCGAGCGGTCTGATGTGAAATCATCTTACTGAGTCGGCTATATAATGCTTGTTAATTCGCAGAGCGAATGCACTCAAACCGATCAGAATCAGTCCGAATGCGATCAAAGCGAGCGGCCAACCGAAAGAACTGACAAAATGTTGGCTGGTGAAGTAACCGATATAACTTAGTGTCGCAACGGTTCCGCTAAATAACAACATGCGGCTACGAACGACGGTACTCAGGTAAACCATACCGGTTGTGAGTCCCAGGTATGCGAGTTCGATGGCGGTATTTTCCAGCAATTCAAATGCTCCACATAGAAAAGTAACAGATCCGATCAGATACCAAATCGGCGTTATGACTTGGTGAGACGTTTTACCAATCCCCATACATACCAGAATGATCAAAGAGCCAATAATAAGAGCGATCAATTCTTCATCCGTATGGAGTAAATCGAGGGCAGTGCTGGTAAAGAACACAACAAAAAGTAATGTCAGAAATACCAGTGTCGATGTGCGAAACTTTAGAAAACACAACAAATATTGCACAGATAATGTAGCCGACATAACGAGAATAACATTTCGCCAGTTGTCGTACAGATTGAATTCATGGAAGGCCACGAGAATCCCTGACCCTTGCAGGAAAGCGCTCAACAGGAACAAGGGAATGGTCGCTTTCTGCAGGCGCGCATCGCGGTGTGCCGCAATCGCCATGATAAACGTGGCGATGCCGGACCCCAGTGTAATCACGATTCGTGCCGCGCTGTTCATTTCATCCCAATTCATTGAGATGAACAGGCCAATCCCGGCGAACAGGAACGTTCCGCCAAGATAAGCCAGCACGCGCATCAAATTGGATCGATTTCCTTGATGGCTGTTTTTATCGATATGCGCAACGATAGACTGCAAATCGTCAGCAGTGAGCGCGTTGTCTGAAACCAGTTCAGAGATGGTATTTAACGCTTGAGTTTTATTGTCTATTGCCATTCCCCTGTTCAATAATCCAGCAGAGAAACTTCGCATTATTCAAGTAAGCGTTGTTTGGCGTCGGAATCAGAACACGTCTTCCGTTCTTGCTTAAGATAATGCTATTCCTGCGAGGGCTATAAAATAGTTCGCCAATGAGGCCGCCACCGTATCGTCGGTCGACAGAAAATTCATACCCATCAGGAGACGCTTTGTTTGAACTCATTTTTAATCGCGTTGTTTCCGGAATCATGATGTTGTCGCCGTCGCTCATATCGTCACGAATCACGACTTCGATTTCCCTGATCGATTTTGATTTGTGTTCGTAACGGTAGAGTCTGTCGTGCCAGGCGTTTTTGTCTTCCTTCACGGCTGCATGAAGTCGTCCATCCTTTATGGTGAAGCGTATCTCCAGATCGTCTTTTTCGTCATAGTCATACTTTTGATCGGTAAACAGAAAATCATACATGGGAGCAGTGACAAAGAATCGCGGTAGTGTCGACGCCAGGAGAAAGAACCCCACGATAAGAACCGGCAATGCGACACCCGTTACCAAGGCGAGATTTTGTTTGATGAAGTTTTTCATTGAATCTATTTCTTGTTTCGGAATAACGTGATGGCACATTGCCAAATCGTATTGAAAAATGAAACAATACTGTAGTAAGTTTAGAAACAGACAACTGAAAGTATCAAATAATGATACTATTGATAACTCCGAAGGGCCTTTGGGTTTCAGGTGATCCGGTGCAGACGGATAGTCGTTGGCCGCGGCGGAGGCAGGCTAATGTGTCTCGGGTGTCGTCGGTGTTAATTCAAGATTGTATTCATTGCAAGCGGCGCGTTGGGTTTCGTCGGTTGCAAAAATCGTGATTCGTTTCAATCCGGTATTTGAAGTTGTGCTTCGGACACTTTGAAGAATTTCTAAAAACCGGTGAGGAAAGATGTTTCCATGTTTAATTCCCAACATGGGCATACAAAGCGATCGCAAATTTCTTTTTTTGATTTCCGTAAAAACGTTAGTCAAAGCCGTTTCAATCCATTCTTCTTTGCATAACGGATCGTGATCGATATCGTAGACTATAGCTGTTAGTTGAATCGGTTTTTTCCCAGTTGTTAAAACAACGCCTGGAGTCAGCGGTTCTTGTTTTTCTATTTCGTGCGCGAGTGTTCGACTGCTCGATTGGGGTTCTTCCAGTACAGGATCAGTTTGTAGCAACATGAAAGTGTCTTGCTCGATGATAAGTGCATCGCAGTCCTGAGTCCGATTTAAATTCAGGTTGGTAACGACAACGGTATCGGGACGCATTTCTAACTAACCAAGGAAAAACGTCAAATTAGAGCACTTTCCAATGCGACCTTGTCTAAGAAGTATCGACATATTTCCGTATCTCCCCGCATCAAAACCGGCACCAGTTCGTTGAAACGTTCAAGCCACTTATTATCGGTATCAATATCGCGTACGTCCAGCGAAAAACCTAACTCCGTTTTCAGTTCCTCGAGTTGTTCGATCATGTCTTCGCACAAATGACATCCTTGTCGTGAATAGAGAATAAGAGTTTGCAACGAGTTGTTATGTGCCTTGCCGCTATGATTTGATTTCAGCTTCCAGCTCTGCAACTAAATCCGAAGGAAGATTAAGCGCATCGGAGAGTTCGTCAAGATAAGTCCGTTCTTGTTCATTTTGTATGTCGATGACCAAACGCGACGCCAGATAGATTTCCGCTGCGCTTTCGGTCGAACTCGCCAGCGCGGCAATGGTGCTGGCGTTCGCTGGATTGTTTATTTCGCCGCGTAGCAAACTGGACGCATCGCTATCCAAACCCAGTTTGCTGATTTGACTGTCAATGCTTTCACGCTCGCGATAGTCGATATGACCGTCGGCGTTAGCCGCCGCAATCATGGCTTTTAATAAAACCAGACTACGATCCTGGGCCTGGGGTTCCGGTAATTTGTTGATGGATTCGTTGGTTACAGGAGTCTGGTTTTGATTTTCCTGCCAGCGTTGAAATGCCTTGTAACCGACGGTACCGATCGCTGCCAGACTGCCCAGCTTTAAGGCTGTGCCGGTGAGTCGCCGCCCGGCACCTGTGCCGAGTAACAAGGCGAGCGCGCCGGCGGCCATCGCGCCCTTGCCCATACCTTTAAGCATGGTATCGCGATCCGGGCCTTGTTCTGGCACACCCAGTTTGTCTTCCGCCATATTCTGGCCTTTGCTCGCGAGGTCTTTCGCGGAATGTAGTAGTTGATCTAACAATGTTTTTGTGTCCATGAAATATTTCCTTTTGGCGTATCGAGTAAATGATCTATTATTCATCAATTCTTAGAAAAATTCATTGATGGATTAACAGTGACCATGTTCGAGAGTAAAAACGTATTTGGCGAGGAATTGGAATTGTGTTCCAACTCACCGCTCACCGGGTTTACCCGCAACGGCTGTTGCGACAGTGGGCCGGAAGACCTCGGTTCGCATACTGTTTGCGTGCAGGTGACTAAAGAGTTTCTCGAGTTTAGTAAGTCGCGCGGTAACGACTTATCAACACCCGTGCCCGAATTCGGGTTCCAGGGACTTAAGCCGGGTGATCGCTGGTGCCTGTGCGCAGCCCGCTGGCAGGAAGCGCTGGAGGCCGACGCAGCGCCTGCTGTCGTCCTGCTCGGAACCCATCAAGCAGCATTGGAAATCGTCGATCTCGAAGACCTTAAGAAATATGCGATTGATTTGTCTTAACGACACGTAAACAGCTGGCGGTGCCGTCATTACCTAGGTCGTTGCATTACACCGATCTTAAATATCGTTAACGATATTTAACACTACTATATGTAAATAAATTGATACACTCCGCCGTAGGATTTTGCTGATTTTTGTTCCCCCCGATTTATGTTTCAGATTGCGCAAGAAGTGCTTTCTGAGTATCCTCATGCCTTCTTGGGTGGTGTCGCTCTCAAGATATAAAAGATAAATTCGTCTTCGGACTATAGAGCCGGGACGGAAAACGCTTGTCAGTTATCAGACGGGATGACTGATAGCTCTGTCTGTGTTTGGAATATTGAAGCGTTGCATCCCAGCGAGCTTGCTGTGGATAGGCGCAATTTTAGTCGCGGGGTGTTGGGTTTGAAAAAAATCAATTTGAGATTAACAGGTGTAGAAATCACCTGTCGTGGACTCCTGTGAATGGAAGTTCAATCGTTAGTTGCACACAATGTTTGCGCGCCTTTTCGTGACATGAAGCTGTGTGCTCTATTCTCTGGTGACGAGTGTCAGCATGAGTTTTCAGCGACGGAAGATGCGCCACCTTTTGGTTGTGGTGGCGATTTTGTTCGCTGCTACCTGCGTGTCAGCGATGCGCAACTCAGCGGTTTTATTAACGGAAAAATTCTGGATGACGAAGCCGATTTAACTTTCAATCGCGGAGACATTCGCGCTGTTTTACGCGTGAACAAGGATTCCTGGCTGGCATTGGAGCTTGCGCGCCGTTACGGAAACAGCCACGCAAAAAAATCCAACACACGATTATTTCTGGCCGGTCATGCTTTTCGCTTGTCCACTACCGCAAAGCCCCTGTTGTGGGAAGACTGGTCATTATTTTGTCTCGATTTGTTGCTTGAATAGCCCGCTATAGTATCAAAGTCGATCCACCAGTCCGTGCAATACAATATCTTTGTAACTGACGATTCCGATCACTTCGTTATCTTTAATGACCGGCGCGCGGGTCAAACCGAAATTTTCAAATAACCGTGCGCAGTAACGAATATCCATGTAAGGGTCGACGGAAATGACCGGTTTGCTCATGACCTCATAAACGTTGACCCGGTCAGCGGCTTTGTCAGCGGCTAATACCTTCTTTGCGATGTCCGCCAGCAACAAAATTCCGTATTCGTCATTTTCATGACGCCGGTTGACTATCATGCATTCGGTATCGATATGCTTTGCGTCTTTAAGCGCCTGCGCCACAGTGGCGATACCGTCAACCATATCGAATTCTTCTCGCATCACGTTTTTTACGCGTACAATATTTTCGTGTTTCATAGTTCTTCCTCCACGACATGTTGAAGTTTTTCTACCTGATGTGCGATACCAACGGCGTCCTCCACATCTACTTGAAATGCGATACCAGCGCCGGCTTTGGAATCAAATTCGCCAACCTCGGCAACGAATTCAAGAATTTCACGACACAGGTGTTCTTCGACTAAGAATAAAATAACATCACGCGTGGCCTCGAGGCTCAGTCCCAAAAAGGTTTTGGTTGTTTCCAGGCCTTCACCACGTGCACGAGTGATAACGGTCGCGCCCGTCGCACCCTTGTCACGCGCGGCGCTCATTACTTTATCGGTTTTATCGTCCTGGACGAATGCGCAAATGAGTTTGAAATGCATATCAATTCTCCACAGTAGATTAGTTACGTCTTTTGGCCCACCACTCAGAAAGTTGTGCATAGGCCATCACGGTAATAATAGGAAACAGACTGGCAAAGGCGATGAGACCAAAACCATCGATAACCGGGTTACGTCCCGGCACGGTGCTGGCCAGGCCTAGACCTAAGGCTGCAACCAGGGGTACGGTTACGGTGGACGTGGTAACACCACCCGAATCGTAGGCTAGGGCAATAATGACTTTAGGTGCGAAAACGGTTTGTATTACGACGACAATGTAACCAGCGATGATGTACCAGTACAACGGTGTACCGGTGATGATGCGATAAGCACCGAGAGCGATGCCGATGGCGACACCGAGAGCGACCGCGATACGCAATCCCCAGATACCGATGGCGCCACCGGAAACGCTATTTGCTTTTATCGCCACTGCCAGTAATGCCGGTTCGGCAACCGTAGTGGCAAAACCAATCGTAAAGGCAAAAACATAAACCCATTTGTATTGCCACCAATTGAGTGGAGCAACATTTGAGAAAGTACCGGTGATTCCACTGATGAATTCAGGATCCGTGAGTTGTTGGGCCATGAGTTTGCCAAGCGGAAACAATGCCATCTCCAACCCTTTTAAAAAGAACGACAGACCCAGTAAAACGTAGGCAAATCCCAGTAACAATCGTCCGAGATTCGGAATCGAGCGACGTAGTACGAATAATTGAAAGCCAACAATGATAACCGCGATGGGCAATACGTCTTTGATCGTCGAGAGAAACGTTTGAAACAATTCGACAATCATGTGTTCACACCAGCATGCCATAGGCCATGACAAAGATCATGGGCGTGAGTGATGCAAAGGCGATCAAGCCAAAACCATCGGTCATGGGATTGCGTCCTTTGATACTGGAAGCAAGTCCAACGCCTAACGCCGTGACCAAGGGCACCGTGATGGTTGATGTAGTCACGCCACCTGAGTCGTAGGCAATACCGATAATTTCCTTTGGCGCGAACAAGGTCATAATGATCACACCGATATAGCCGCCGATGATGAGGTATTGAATGGGCCAGCCGCGAACAATGCGCAGCACACCGATGACAATCGCGAACCCGACAGACAACGCCACGGTGAGACGCAAACCAAACGCGTAACTGGCCTGGGAATCAGGCGTTGCTTCAATGATTTTTCCTGTTGCTGCGACATTGGCGGCCTCGTTTGCCACCGCGATCAAGGCCGGTTCTGCAATTGTTGTACCAAAACCTAAAGAAAATGCGAACAGCAGTAGCCAGGGCACGCTGCCTTTTTGAGAGAAGGCATACGCCATGGCTTCACCGATGGGAAACAGGCCCAATTCCAACCCCTGCACGAACAGGGTAAGGCCAATGACCACAAACAAAGTGCCAATAAGAAGTTCACCAATATTCGGGATGGGCTGTTGTAAAACGGCGAGCTGAAAGAAGCCAATTACAACAATGATTGGCAACAAGTCGCGAAAACTGTCCAGCAGAATTTTGAGAAACGCCTGAGCCTGGTTCACCAGTGGTATTTTGTCGTTATTCTGTTGATGCTTGAATTGATCGAATCAATTATTTCGTTTGCCAGTCTTGTTTATTAGGGACCATCGTAGCGCACAATCTTGATGACTCATTCATAAAATTTGAAGCGCCTCATCCGCAAGTTCCTTTGTTAATTGTGCCGCCGGCAACTCACGTATCATCGATGTCGACTGTCCGGCCCACAGTTGCGTAAAGTCATTTTGTGAATCTGCCTCCGCCCTGGTACGAAGCGGGGTCAAATCGATGGACGCAAATGGAAAAGGCGGTGCAGCGGTGCTAATGGGACCTTGTTCTCGCATTAGCCTGTTTACGATACCGCGCGCGGGTCGGCCGGAAAAAAGATTGGTCAGAGCAGTTTCTTGGTTACGCGCGCTTGTCAGCGCCTCGCGGTGCAGTGCGTTGGTCTTGGCTTCAGGGCACAACAAGTACGCCGTACCCGGTTGAACGCCAGCAGCGCCAAGTGCGAAGGCCGCAGCGATGCCTCGACCGTCACCTATACCACCCGACGCGATGACAGGTACTTCGACGGCGTTAGCGATCTGGGGTACTAGCGACATTGTGCCGACTTGCGACGATAAGTCCCCGGACAAGAACATGCCGCGATGGCCGCCTGCTTCCAATCCCTGTGCGATAACGACATTGACACCTTTGTCTGCCAGCCACACGGCTTCAGCGACGGTCGTCGCAGAACTCATCACTATGCAACCGATGTTTTTGACGCGTTGGAGTAACGCCTCAGATGGCAAACCAAAATGAAAACTGATAACCGGCGGTTTGAGTTCTTCCATTAAATCACAAGTTGCTTCATCAAATGGCAGACGTGATGGTTTGTCATATTCAGGCGGGAATTCTAAATCGAGTTCCCGATAGTAAGGTGCAAGGCAGTTTCGCCAACGTTGTATACTGCCGGAGTCAATTTGCATTTCTTTGTGACAAAAGAAATTGACATTAAATGGCTTGGTTGTGGCCGAACGAATATGCTCGATTTCCGATTTAATCTCCTCGACGGATAGCATTGCACAAGGCAGCGAACCCAGGCCACCGGCTTTTGATACTGCCACGGCAAGTTCAGCGCCATTGCAACCCGCCATCGGCGCCTGAACGATTGGCAGTTCAATGTTCAATAGATCAAGCAGGCTTCGATCAGGCCACACGGCGGATTCCATTCTTCAAACAACGCTCTATTGTTAGAAATGTTTTGGTGATTTGATGGAATAATGATATATCAAAAGTCGTTCGAACCACATTTTTTCTCTCATACAAATTCGTCTTTTGAGATATTGCAAAAATTAACGATATAACATGTCTAGCACCCGTATATGGCCGTATCTCTTGGTACTGTTCTCCGGGTTTGTTTGGGGGACTACCTTTTCGCTGGCGCGCATAGCGACAACGTCCGGTGCGCATCCCCTGGGTTTGACTTTTTGGCAGGGTGCGGGTGGTGCGCTGGTGTTGCTCATAATTTGTGCGATGAGAGGTGTTTGGCCGGTGCTTAGTGCGCAGTATTTTAAGTTTTACGTATTGCTCGGGTTGTTGGGCACGGCAATACCGGGTGTGTTGTTTTTTTGTGCCGCGCCGCATGTCCCCGCCGGTGTGCTGGCAATTACCGTCGCGACGGTGCCGTTCCTCACTTATGCGGGTTCCATGTTAGTGGGGATTGATGTTTACTCTGCGAAACGCATGCTCGGAATCGGCACCGGCATGCTCGCGATAGTTGTTCTGGTCGCACCGGAAACCAGTTTGCCTGAACGGTCAATGGTGGTATGGATTCTGGTGGTGCTCATGTCATCATTTTTCTATGCATTCGAAAGCATTTTTGTTGACATGTTCGTACCTAAAAGTGCGGATGCCATAGCGTTACTTGCAGGTATGTTGCTTGCCGCCGCAATACTGACTTTTCCCGTTGTGATGCTGTCGGATGCGTTCGTCCCGTTGAACTGGCCCTGGGGTAATGTGGAATGGTCAGTGGCAGCCATGGCAGTTGTCAGTAGCCTTGCTTATGCGACTTTTATATATGTCATACAAATAGCCGGTTCTGTGTTTGCGACGCAAACCGGATACGTTGTAACGCTTTCAGGCGTATTCTGGGGTATTGTCATGTTCGACGAGAAGCACTCGATCTGGGTGTGGTTAGCGTTAGCGCTGATATTGTTCGGCCTGGCACTGGTTACGCCACGTGATCGTGAGCCTGTCCTGGTGGAAACTGTGGAGTAAATAATGTTTAGAATTTGCATACAAGCTTCCAGGAATGGCGGATAATGACTTCAATCCGCTATTAAAGAACAACTTATGACCCAGGAACCGGCAGACAATGTCACTATAAATCAATCAGTCGCTGTACTGATTGACGGCAATAACATCGAACGCAGCATACATTCGGAAACGGAAGATACCGGCACCATGCTGAATTTCGATACCTTGATTCCACGCCTGCTGGATAACCGTGGTTTGAACCGTTTGGTGTATTTTCGCGAGGGAAAGCAAATTTCGTCCAAGTTAAAAGAACGTTTGCATGAGAAATATCATGGTTCCGTGCGACCCTGTCATAAAAGTGCGGACATTCCGCTGACCATTAAGGCGACGCAACTCGCGAGCAAGGTGGATACGATTATTATCTTATCCGGCGATTCCGACTACGTGGAGTTGGTCAGGCATTTAAAATCAGAAGGTGTGCGTGTTGAAATCGCCGCGATCCCTGCGACGACATCCGGCTTGTTGGTGGAGGAGGCGGATCACTTTCACGAAATCACTAAAGAAGACTGGTTTACGCTGACACCAAAAACCACGAAAAAGCGCACCAGCAAGCGACGACGAAAGTAAGAAGAAGATTCTAATAGGTATGCGCTGAATGCAATCCATGATTCAGTATCGATAGGGCGGAACGTGTTCCGCCGAAAGAATGGATTTTTGTTCCCAAATTCCGTTGGGCTTCATCCGGCTTACTCCTGTTCGCGAATAAAGCCGCCCCTACGTCGGACAAATAGCTTATAGCTGACCACCAAGTGTACTGACAACTAAAAACCAGCGGCTTAAAACTTATAATAACGCTTATTAAGGAAGGTTTGCACATCCGCGATTTCTTCGTCAGTCCAGCTCAGGTTTTGATACTCTGTCCAGTGCAATATATAAGCCTTCATAGTATCCAGTGAGTCGACTTTACGTTGTTCGCGAACGTGTACGACGCTTTCATGACAAGCGACACAGTGATTACTGTAAAGTTCGAAACCGCGGGTGAATCCCGCATCTTCTTGAGCAAATGAAATATTAACCAAGCCTAATACGGCGAAACACAAGATTAAATATCTTGTACGCCACTGTCGTGTCTTTTTGCTGTTTTGCTTAAATTCGAACATTACATATCCCCGGGTTTTCGCAGGCGTATTGTGGATGATCCAACATAAACAATTATTGACTTGGATCAGTTCTTTTGAACTTTGCGGCGGCCGAGTGGACTTAGTGTGACTTTCGCAGTTGTTCGCGACTAAACTTGCTCCTGCGAAGGCAGGGGGTCGTTCCTGCAATAGTTATCCGTTCTGATCGATCTAGTAGTTGACTGAATGCCGAATGCCGAAAGCTGACAACTCACACCTAACTCGCCAATCGCGACGCGCGTTTGCGTTCGTGTTCTTTAAGAAACTGTTTACGTATGCGAATGTGGTTAGGCGATATTTCCAGTAACTCATCGTCCTCGATGAATTCCAGCCCCAGTTCCAGCGTAATACGCATCGGTGCCGCTAACAGTACGTTGTCGTCTTTGCCGGCGGCACGGATGTTGGTCAATTGTTTGGCTTTCATCGGATTCACGGTGAGATCATTGTCGCGGCTATGCAAACCGACAACTAGTCCCTCGTACACCTCATCGCCAGGGTTGATAAACAAACGTCCGCGTTCCTGCAGATTAAACAATGCATAGGCCAATGCTTTGCCGCTTGCCATCGAGACTAATACGCCATTGCGCCGCCCGGCGATTTCTCCACGGTAGGCTGGGCCGTAATGATCGAACACGTGATAAAGCAGTCCGCTACCTGAAGTTAAAGTCAGAAACTCGGATTGAAAGCCGATCAATCCGCGCGATGGGATAATGTAATCCAGACGCACACGTCCTTTGCCGTCCGGCAACATATCCTTTAAGTCGCCACGTCGCTTGCCCAGGGCTTCCATGACCGCGCCCTGATGGGTTTCTTCAACATCGACGGTGAGTTGTTCATATGGCTCTTCGCGTTGACCGTTGACTTCGTGGTAAATCACCTCCGGGCGCGACACCGCCAATTCATAACCTTCGCGGCGCATGGTTTCGAGCAGAATAGATAAATGCAATTCGCCACGGCCGGACACAATAAATTTTTCCGGGTCGGGGGTTTCTTCCACACGCAAGGCAACATTATGTATGGTTTCGCGAAACAAACGATCAGACAACTGACGCGACGTAAGATATTTACCATCCTTGCCGGCAAACGGTGAGTTGTTAACCTGGAAAGTCATGCTGATAGTGGGTTCATCCACGCTCAGGCTGGGTAAAGCTTCTACCGCATCCGGATCACAAACGGTGTCGGATATACCGAGTTTGTCGATGCCGGTAATGGCAACAATGTCGCCCGCTTCCGCGTTAGGTACTTCGACGCGTTCGAGTCCCATAAATCCAAAGATTTGCAAAACACGACCGGAACGTTCCTTGCCTTGATGATCAACAAGACGCACCGGTGAGTTTGAATTGATTCTTCCGCGTTTGATGCGGCCAATGCCAATCGTACCGACGTAAGATGAATAATCCAGCGATGAAATTTGCATTTGAAAAGCACCATTGGAATCGACGTCGGGATAAGGCGTGTGCTCGATGATGGTTTCGAAAAGGGGTGTGAGGTCTTCGCCGGCCTGGTTTAAATCACGAGTTGCGGTTCCCTGAATAGCGGATGTGTATACGACGGGAAAATCCAGTTGTTCATCCGTTGCGCCCAAACGATCGAACAAATCGAATGTGTCATTAACCACGCGATGCGGATCGGCACCGTCGCGATCGATTTTATTCACAACAACAATGGGTTTCAGCCTGTGCATGAAAGCCTTTTGGGTAACAAAACGCGTCTGTGGCATCGGGCCTTCGACCGCGTCGACCAGCAAAAGAACCGCATCCACCATGGATAAAACACGTTCCACTTCACCGCCGAAGTCCGCGTGCCCCGGTGTATCGACAATATTGATGCGATAATCCTGCCAGCGAATCGCCGTATTCTTCGCCAGAATCGTTATCCCGCGCTCTTTTTCCAGGTCATTGGAATCCATGATGCGTTCGACCGCACCACCACGCGTATCCAGCGTGCCGGATTGCTGTAACAGCTTGTCGACCAGGGTGGTTTTGCCATGGTCGACATGCGCGATAATCGCGATATTGCGGAGATTTTTAAGCATTTATGGTGAAGCTAGGGAAGGAGGCGCGCGATTGTAACGGAAATTGTCTGTCGACTCAGCAGAATTTTACGCGAGTTAACACGTGCATTGTCAAAATCACCGTATCTGACGTGACGGCCTCACATCTGGTAATCTGTTGTCCATTGATTAAATTGAATTGAAAGAGAACTGAACTATGGACCCCAGTATTCAAGGCTTGGACATCAGCATGGACTCCGCGGACTTGTACCGTGAGGAGACCATTACAGACCGGCGCGCCGGAACCATTCGGCGATTGATACCGATTACCGCCGACGGTGCTGACGACGCGTCGCGCAGCGTCACTTATGTCGGTCAGGCGCAGTTGGGAACGCCGATGGGCGCAATACCGATTGGATTCGAGATCGATGCCGGTTCGCTCGATGAGGCTGTCGCGAAATTTCCGGAAGCGGCCAAGGTTGCGGTTGCGCAGACCCTGCAGGAGATGAAGGAAATGCAGCGCGAGGCCGCCTCATCCATTGTCGTTCCGGAAGCAGGCGCAGCAGCGGGATTGGGCAGGCCCAGCGGGAAAATTCAAATGCCTTAGCGAAAGTCGCCTTATCCTGCGTTGTCGAGTTTAAAGGCAGGCAAGATCGACGACATGATCTTCAAGCTCATCAGGGTGAACATGGCTCTCGCAAATCGTCTTGCCCATTACCGAGATACCCGCTTGGTGAACGGTATTTTTGTCGCCGGACACCAGAGGATGCCACCATGCTAATTCTTTGCCCTCGTAAAGCACGCGGTATGCGCAGGTGTCCGGCAGGCTTGTGTAAGCTTCGGGATCGATTAACTTCAATTCAAGACAATCGGGTACTTTGAGTATGCGATGCCGGTAATCGGAGCATTGACAGGTTTTCGTGTCCAGTAAACGGCAGGAAACACTGGTGTAATGCAAATTCCCTGTGTCAATATCTTCGAGTTTGACCAGACAGCAGCGTCCACAACCATCGCACAGCGATTCCCACTCGTCTTCGCTCATTTCATCAAGCGACTTGGTTTGCCAAAACGGCACAGAGGACATGGCGTGCTAACTTACTTTTTATGCCGTGTTGCTCGTGTCGTATTCCATCCGCGTTCCGCACGTTCGACAAAAATACGCTGCGATGCCGCGCTGCAAACGATTGTGCCGTACGGTCGTTAATAAATGAGAAGTACATGCGCAACGATAGGGAAACCGACGCTGTCGGCGGATCGGCATGTCCGATAAATCAAAACTATTTGTGACCCGGGGTTGTACGCCAAAGGCGAGCATAATGTCACGCCATTGCGGACCGTGGGGTTTAATATTGCCGAATCCGTATAACATGTCCGCGATATAGTGTGCAACTTCGTGTGGAACCGTGGTGCGCAGACTTTCGTCAAAGTACTTCGCGAAAATAAATGGGTTATAACGAATGCGGCGTTTTTCCTGGCGCACAGAATACATGCCGGCGGAGCGACCTTTGATATCGAATGTTACCGGAATCGGTTTGAACTTATACCTAAACATCGACGATGCTTGCTCGACGCGGCTGTTTGTTGCGTCAAGCACCTGTGTTCTTTGGCTGGCGGTGAGTTCGATCAATTGAACTGGTTTTCAGTTAAATTCGGATTTTAACTGTTGGAACGCATCGAGTGCGCGTTGACGTGCGTATTGATGATCGACAATGGGTTTGGGATAGGTTTCACCAATACTTATTTTAGCGTCGTGCAAAATTGATTCTGGTGCTTTCCACGGCTCGTGGATGAATTTGTCGGGTAACCTGGTTAGTTCCGGCACCCATCGTCGTACGTAGTTGCCGCTCGCATCGAACTTTGTACCCTGCAAGGTCGGGTTAAAAATACGAAAGTAGGGTGCTGCATCTGCGCCACAACCGGCTACCCATTGCCAACCTGCGGAATTATTTGCCAGATCAGCGTCGACCAGTGTATCCCAAAACCAGGCTTCGCCCTGTTGCCACGGAATGAGTAAATGTTTTACCAGGAAAGACGCTGCAATCATACGTACGCGATTGTGCATCCAGCCGGTTTGCCACAATTCACGCATTCCGGCATCGACGATGGGATAACCCGTCATGCCTTTTCTCCATGCGCGTAGCGCCGTTTCGTCGTCGTGCCAATGAAAATTTTTAAACTGTTCGCGAAAAGGCTGCTCCGGAAACGCCGGCCAATGAAAAAGCAAATGACTGGAAAACTCACGCCACACGATTTGGCGCAAGTATGCTTCGATGCCTGCACTCAACCTGGGTTCTTGTACCGATAATCGTTGGCCCGCGTGCCATATTTGATGCGGGCTGAGTTCGCCGAAATGCAGGTGTGGTGACAAACGTGATGTGCCCCAGCGATCGGGAAAATCCCGCTGATTTTTGTAATCGTTAACACAGTCGTCAAGAAATTGATTCAGTTGTTGCCGCGCGCCGTGTTCGCCGGGTGTCCAATAATCGCTGAATTGTTTTGCCCAGTTAGGTTTCGTTGGTAATAGATTCCAATCAACGAGGTTATCAGATGTGATTTCTTTTGTATAAAACGATATTTCCTGCGGCGTGTCTTTAACGGGTCTGGGTTGAGTGTGTCGCAAACAGGTTTTCCAAAAAGGTGTAAACACCTTGAATGGTTCACCGGATTGATTCCTGATTTCGTCCGGTTCAAACAACAATGTTCCACCGAATCGTTTTGCTTCGACACCGTTGGTACTCAGTGTGTCATGAAGCCTTTTCTCCAGCAGGACTTGAAACGGCTCGTAACCACGCGACCAGAATACCGCAGATGCACCGACTTCGTTTGCCAAACGGGTGATTTCATTTACTGTTTCGCCTTGCCTTAGAATCAGATTGCCGCCACGTTTTTGTATCGACTCCGATAACGCATCAAGACTGTGATGTAACCACCATCGACTTGCGCCGCCGGTAATCCATTGACCGGCTGTTACATCGTCCAGTATGTAGCAGGGAACAACGGGTTGTCGTGCACGAACGGCAGCACATAGCGCCACATGGTCTTGCAGGCGCAGGTCTTGTCTGAACAGTAAAATGATTGGTTTTGTCATAAAACGAGACAGACTATTCGGGTGATGGATATGCTAGTAATTAATCATGTGCGATGTGAACAAAGCGTATACTTGCGGTGAATAATGACACGAATCAATCGCAATGAAGGCTGACAAAGCAAAAATACTGGTATTCCAACACATCGCGGTGGAGCATCCGGGAATATTTCGTGAATTTCTCGCGCAGGATAATATCGAATGGGATGCGGTAGAACTTGATGCGGGCGAGAAAATTCCTGCATTGGAAAATTACGATGCGTTGTGGGTGATGGGCGGGCCGATGGACGTCTGGCAGGAAGACGCGTATCCCTGGTTGATTGAAGAAAAGGTTGCTATCCGTCACGCGGTGCAGGATTTGAACATGCCTTATCTCGGCGTATGTCTCGGACATCAGTTGTTGGCCGACGCATTGGGTGGCAATGTCGGGCCAGCCGAAACACCGGAAATTGGCGTGATGCCGGTTAACAGGACCGATGCCGGAAAAAACGATTTATTGTTTGGGCAAATGGATAGCTCTATCCAGGCCTTGCAATGGCACAGTGCGGGAGTGTTGGAACCCGCTCCGGGGACAACAGTGTTAGCAGATTCGCCTTTATGCGCGGTGCAGGCACAACGTTGGGGCGATCACGCCTACGGTATTCAGTTTCATGTCGAAGTCGAGACGGACACGGTGGCAAACTGGGGGAAAATACCCGAGTATGCCGACGCTTTAAATAAGTCCCTGGGCGCTGATGCCTTGCCCGGGTTTGAATCTGATGTCGAGAAAAACATGAGTGCATTCAACCGTTCGGCCAGGCAGATATATGATGGTTTTATGGCTTTTTTAAGAGATTGAAAACATGCCTGCATCAATACTATTGAAAAAATTGCTCTGTGTTTGAACTATTTCGCGAATAATCGGAACCAATGGTTGTCGGCTTGCCTGCAACAGCAAGTATGAAGGAAATTAACAAGGAGAAAGCACAATGAGTTTTAGAATAAATTCAGTTAATCGGATTTTTGTTTTAGTGCTGGTAATATTTTTGTGCGCAGGGACGATTATCGCAAACGCTGATGCCGGTGGTGGCTCGTCGTCAAAATTGAGTGATGTAAAAAAATTAATCAAGAGACAGGATTACAAGGCTGCTATTGAAGAACTCAATCAATTAAATAATGAGGAATCCGGGGATGCGGACGTATTAAATCTATTAGGATACAGCTATCGGAAACTGGAAAACTACGACAAGGCGTTGAACTATTATCAACAAGCCCTGACCGTTGACCCGAAACATAAAGGCGCGCATGAATATCTGGGCGAGTTATATCTGCAAACCAACCAACTTGAAAAAGCCGAGCAACAACTTACGATACTGGATGATATTTGCACGTTTACCTGTGGCGAGTACCGTGATTTGAAAAAATCCATCAAGACTTATAAGAAGAATAATAGTTAGTACCCATGCGGTAACAGCGCCACTTTGACATTATATAAGTGTCGCCATTGCCATAAAGCAGTTTACCGACTTGACGAATGAAATCGACCGACAAGTCTAATGCTTACTCGCTGCTGGACGCGGATGATTCAGTGCTTGTTGTCATTGATGTACAAGATGTCTTTCTTGATAAGTTGTCGCCGGAGGATAGTGGGCGAATAGTTAATAACGTTTGCTGGCTTATTCGTCTCGCTGAGTGGTTGCAAATACCGTTGATCGTAACCGCCGAACAATTTCAAACACAACCTTTGACTCCCACGCTGGTCAACACGTTACCTGGTGACACACCGGTATTCAATAAAACCGTGTTTGGTCTTGCACATCAACCTGACATACTTAAGGCAGTAGAACAAACGAAACGTAAGACTGCTGTTTTGGTTGGTTTGGAAACAGATGTCTGTGTCATGCATTCTGCAATCGGATTGATTGAGCGTGGTTATCGTGTGGCGGTGGTTGTTGATACGGTAGGAACACCTGCGCCCGGACAAGAGATCGGGATAGATCGGATGCGCAGCGTAGGTGTAATCGTTGCCAACATGAAGGGTATTTTTTATGAATGGTTGCGTACCATTGAAGTGGTTAATCGATTCCATGATGAGAACCCGGATATGAAAAATGCCGCCGGCACATTACTTTGAAACGATATTTGTCTGTTTCACCCTTGACTAACGTCTACGTGTCGAAATTGAATACCTCTTTATGTGGTCGCGGTGTCGTCCTTAAGTTTGTCGAGTAATCGAATCTTATAACGCAACCGCACATAAACTAATACAGTCAGGATGCAGGCGGCCAGCAACATGGCAATCCAAAGCCAGGCGTAGGGTGTCGTCAGGTTTTGCGTTGCCCAGTAAGCAAATGGTCCACCAATAACCCAATAGGCCAGCAATGCACTCAATGCTGGGTAAGTGGTATCCAGCAAGCCATGCAAGGATTCAATAATCACCAGCCAAATGGTGTCGACAAAAAGCATCGCGATGACCAACCATAAAACGCTGTTGACAAAAAAGATTGTCGCCTCGTTCTGAACCAGCGTTTCGTCCAGGAAAAGGTTGATCCATTGGTCACTAAAAAATATAAGCACTAGGATAAAGGGCAGGGTAAAGGCCTGTGCTAACACCCAACCTGCTTTGACTATGGAAATAATTTTCCCGGTTGTACCTGCGCCAATGCATTTTCCAATAAGAATTGAGCAAGCGATGGCGATGCCTGAGTTAAATAAATAAGACATACCCATGGTGTTGAACAATATTTGATGTGCCGCCTGTTCCGCTGCCCCTAGCGAACCCGCCAAAAACACACTACCCGAGAAAAACGCTTCTTCAGTTACCAGGGTGATGGCAATAGGAGAGCTGACCAACAATAGTTTGCCTAAACCATTGTCTTGCCAAACACTGGGTAGTTTGAAATGAAATAATTCGAAGGCTGTGTTCCAGCCCACGTTGCGTAACATTAAGCCCAGTAAAACCACATTCGAAATCAGGCTCGCCAGACCAATCCCCGCGATACCCATAGCCGGAAAACCGAGGTTGCCGGTAGCCAGGCAATAATCGAGCAAAGCATTAAGCAGTAATGCGTAAAGAACCGGGAGTACGGTTGCCCAGGACCGATCAATGACAGCGAAGTAGCTTCTGATCAATACCACCAGAGCCTGTATCGGCAGTGTCCAGGCAAACCATTTTAGGTAAGGTATTGTCAGTGCTACCACGTCAGGCTCCTGCCCCAGGCGCAGCAAGATCGATTCAAGGTTGAGTATTGCGATGGCCATGACAAAGCCGATCAGCAAACACAATAAAGCGCCCTGGCGAAAGCAGTTGAGCATTGCTTCATTATCGCCCGCTCCCGACGCCTGGCCTGCCTTAACACTGCTCGCGATGCTGATGCCAATAAGAAACAACAAGAAAACATAAAACGCACTACTGCCCAGTGAAACCGCTGCCAGCGCGACATAACTGATATTTCCGGCAAACACGGAATCCACCAGCACAATCACCATTTGAATCACAAAGGTGAGACTGAGTGGTAATCCGAGGCGCCAGATTTGTTTTAGCTGGGTCAGCATGATTGGACATCGCCGGTTGCGTATTGATGATGCCGGCGAATAGCACCGACCAGACGACAGCACACACTGCGCGCGACGCGACTTATGTCACGTATGATTGCCGCGCAGAGCGAACTGAAATAAATACTAAGATATAAAAAAAGATAAGAAGACATAAAGACTATTTAAAGTAGCGTTCACATAGACGAATTTCGCACAAACTGAACCGCGCGAATGTCACTGATTGCTTACTTTAATCTGACTTCATGTCTTTTCTTCCTGGGTAGGCGTTTTCGCAGTGAATACTGCCTTATCACTTGGTTATCGTCAACCAGTGCTGTAGCGGCCGAATAGATACTCTATCGACGTTGTCGGACCCTGTTTCCCCGTATTTCTATCATTGATAAAAAATTTTCCTGTGCCGCCTAACTGACAAACCAATAAATACGACTACTAAGCCGGCAATTCTACATGCTTTCTAGAACATCTATTTTCCGGATTGCTTAATCAACAGGCGAAGGGCATTACGGTATTGTTGGAAAGCTTTTGTTCCGCTGTCTGAAAGCTGATAGATCGTATGTGGACGACCCTCAAAAATCATCCGGCTGTGCAGATAACCCGCCGCGCTAAGTTTGCGTAAATGTGCGTCGAGGTTGCCGTCCGTTATGTTTAATTCGGATTTCAACTGAGAGAAGCTATGTGCTTTTTTGTTTAGGAGTACCGCCAACCGCGTTCGTACGGTCTGATGAAATATCGGATCAAGTGTTGCTAAACCCGGCACGAGTTAGCGTTTGTCGATTTTCAGTTGTTGACTATCAGCATCCCACACCCACATGGATTGCCCCGTTTTGAGATGAACACCGCCTAACCAGAAGTCTCGTTCAATAAAGTCCGTGGCACGGAGCTGACCAGACAGCAATTGTTTACCAGCGGCAGTCAGTGAAAGTTTCTGTTCTCGGAACTCTTCGCTGGAAATCTGCCTAACATAAGGATGTTGAAAAGTCCTGTTGGGTTCACATTCGAGCAAGGGATGAGGCGTATTACACATGCTGCCGATATGCGTATAGGTGGGCCAATCACCAATGAATAGAACCGATTCCAGTTCCATGTTCTCGGCAAAAATTCTTCCTGGTTTACAAACTCCTTTGGAAACCAGTGTCAGAATTTGGCGCTCGGTTCGAGTGAGACCGTCTGAAAACCAGGGGTATTCTTGCAAATGGCGAAATAATGCCGCGTGTAAAAACGGTAGCGGTTCTAAGTTACCTGCCATAAAGGATTCCAGTTCTTCTGGGTTTGGTGATCGAAACGCTGCCCAACCGGCCTCGGCTAATTGTATTTGTGTGCTTGTAACGGGTTGACGAAGATTAAAAAGGGATGCCATTTGGTCGCAGTTTAGTTGTCCGATTCCACGAAATAGTTCGATACCTTCATAACTATCTATACAGATCATAGCTAACCCGTTCGGTTTGTTCTCTGCATTTCCAAACCAATCCAGTATTTGTAATATTTGTAGTTGGTCGAGCAAATCATGTTCAAACCACAAGACCACTTCATCGTACTTGACGGCAGCCCTTAAACATTCGTTTCTTAGTCGGAAATCTCGTGTGGTTTCGGTATTTCCGTCATCCGAATCACCAGTCAAATAACGTGCCCGAACGTCGCTGACTTCATCAAGATCGAGTTGAGCGGGAAATGGGCCATGATGCATAGGATCTCGCCAGGGCAATACGTCACCCTTAACGTGTGATTTCTTTAAAATATTAGCTGCGCTATCACCATTCGTAATGTGAAGAAAATTTGCCATTTTGATTTTTGAACTTTTTCACTCTGTTTTGCAGAGTATAAACTCTGTAAAACAGAGTTTCAAGGCAAAATAAAATTTTGCGCAAGAATTCGAATTGAGCGTAAGCCGGTCGCTTTCATTAATTAGTTGTACTGACACTTACTAAGGAAATCAGGACATTGAATCAATGCCAGGGTGTTTGCAAAGGTGAAACAAATGAAATTCCGGTTTCTGTCCGCTTTCCTGTATTGAATTGCACTGCGCCGGGTCTGCAGTTTTTAAGTCAGCCTGTACTCCATGCGCGCGGGCGTTTCATACCTGCGATTTTGCAGGTTTGTTTGACATAGCCAAAAGGAAACAATTCAAACAACCGCGCTTTAGCCGCTTTCTTGTCAACGTCGATAAGAGTTGCCAAATGTTTTGCAACATGGCGGATGTCTGGTGTAATGCCGCGCTCTGCATAATACCTGCGCACAAAATCGATGGTGATCCAGTGTTCATCTGTGAGAATCAGGTCTTCTTCGCGTGCCAGGTCTTGCGCCAGCTCCGGCGTCCAATCATCAGGATTAACGAGGTAACCTTCTTCATCGCGACGAACGGAAGCATCGTTATTTGCCATTAGTTTAATTGTGAATGGGTATTTTTATCGACTCTTTGACTTCCTCAACGACAACGAAGCTTTCGGTGTCTTTTACGCCAGGTAGTTGGCGAAGTATTTCTCCCAACAATTCTCTGTAGTGATTCATCGACTCGATGCGCACTTTTAATAAATAATCGTATGCACCGGATACGAAATGGCATTCTTGGATTTGCGGGATGCTGGCGACTGCGCGACGAAACTCTTCAAATACATCGGGACTGACAGCTTTTAATTTTATTTGCACAAATATCAATATCGCTGCGTTTAGCCGGTGTGGATCGATTATTGCCGAATAGGACTGAATGAAACCCTCTCTTTCCAGGCGTCTTACGCGTTCTATGCACGGTGACGTACTCAATCCCACCATCGATCCTAAATCTACATAGGAAATTCGTCCGTTCTCCTGGAGTTCCCGAAGAATCTTTCGATCGATACGGTCAAGATCTTCTATCGTTCGCGCCTTTTTCATTTTACGATAATTATTATTGTAAATTTAGTATTATACAATAAATAATACTGCTATCTGTTGTAATTACCTAATTAATTCGAAAAATTATCTCGTATTATACGATTATGCCCTGAACAGATTTGTTCCAATCGGGGCATATTAGCCAAGAAAAAGATTGGTCTATTGAACCTGAACATGACAAGGAGATGATTATGAGTGAGTGCTTTCTAGTTGGAATAGACAGCAGTGACGGCAGCCGTCGTGCCCTGGAGTTTGCGCGCAAACGTGCTAAAACAGCTGGTGCGAAATTAGTGGTGACTTATGTTATTGAGTGGTCGCCCTATTCGTTTAACACCCCAGAGGAAAATGAACAACGTCATAAACGGCGTGAAGAAGAAATCGCGAGTGCAACAAACAGTGTCCTCAACCCTGCGCTTGAGCAATTGAAATCGGCGGGAATTGAAGTGGAAGGCATAGTCCGTCACGGTAACGTGGCCGATGTACTGAACGGACTCGCAACGGAGTGTGGGGCTGACGTAATAATTGTTGGACGAATCGGCGAATCAGGTTTGAAATCAATGCTATTCGGCAGTGTTACGACAAAACTGATTCAGCTCGCCAGCGTACCTGTGACCGTTGTCCCTTAAACCCCAAAGGAGAAAAATAACAATGAGATCAAAAATAATTCTTGCACTTGTTGGAATATTATCAGCGCTGACTCCTGCGATTTTGTATGCGCAGGATGACATTCCGATAGATCAAAAAATAAACGATGCGATTGCTCCCATTATCAATCCTTTCGTTAGCTTTATCTTTTCGCCATTACCTGGCTCCGAAGCTATTTTTGGAACAGCATTCCCCTGGATTGTTCTTTGGTTGGTCGTTGCAGCATGCGTCTTTACCATTTATTTCGGATTTATCCAGTTTCGCGGCGTGAAGCATTCCGTTGAACTGGTGCGTGGCGATTACCTTGACCCGAAAGATGCAGGTGAAGTGACACCGTTTCAGGCATTGTGTACAGCACTATCCGGAACCGTCGGTTTGGGTAACATAGCCGGTGTTGGTGTTGCTGTTTATTTGGGTGGACCTGGCGCAACATTCTGGATGATCTTGGCCGGGTTGCTCGGCATGGCGTCAAAATTCACCGAATGTACTCTTGGTGTCCATTATCGAAACGAATATCCGGATGGAACGGTTTCGGGTGGGCCAATGTATTATTTATCCAAGGGATTATCCGAACAAGGCAAAGCAACCTTTGGTAAAGTGCTTGCAGTCTTGTTTGCCGTTTGTTGTGTCGGTGGTGCGCTAGGCGGTGGCAATATGTTCCAGGCCAATCAATCCGCGCAGCAGATCGGCGCCGTAATCCCGTTCTTTGCTAACAACGGATTTATCTTCGGCGTGATAATGGCGATTGTCGTTGGAGCCGTGATCATCGGCGGCATCAAGTCCATTGCCAGGGTAACGGAAAAAGTCGTTCCGTTTATGGCGGCCATCTATGTCGGTTCAGCGTTGTTGATTATTCTCCTCAACATCGGATCGATAGGCGCCGCTTTTAGTGCGATTATCAGTGGTGCATTCGCCCCGACTGCCGTAGCTGGTGGTGCCGTCGGCGCTCTTATACAAGGCTTTAAGCGCGCGGCATTTTCTAACGAGGCCGGTGTTGGTTCAGCATCGATCGCGCACTCCGCCGTGCAAACCAAACACCCGGCGACGGAAGGTTATGTAGCGTTGCTTGAGCCATTTATCGATACCGTTGTGATTTGTACGATGACTTCGCTGGTTATCACTATCACAGGTGCCTGGAACCCGGGTGACGGTGTAACGGGCATAGCATTAACCGCAAAAGCGTTCGAAAGTAACTTCGGTGGCTTTAAATATATGCTTGCAATTGCTGCAGTGTTGTTCGCTTTTTCCACCATGATTTCGTGGTCGTACTATGGTTTGAAATCTTGGACTTATTTATTTGGTGAAGGCGCAGCGAAAGAAATGGTTTTCAAAATCATATTCTGCATATTCGTTATCATCGGCGCTTCCATGAGTTTAGGTCCGGTAATCGATTTTTCGGATGCAATGATTTTTGCAATGGCCATTTTCAACATTGTAGGCCTGTACTTCCTGATGCCAAAAGTTAAGGAAATTCTTCGTGACTACCAGGGAAAACTGGCAAGTGGCGAGTTTCCACGCATAAAGGGTGGTAATGTAAAAAGAGCTTAAAGTAAATCGATATGCAGGCGATATTGGGTGACCAATATCGCCTGTTTTTATGGCAAACTTGTAGCTGAATCTGTCTTTGTAGAAAATCGCAGTGAAGCGTGAAACGATTCTAAAATTTTACAGTCGCTTCCAGTTCTTCCACGGTGCGTGGCCAGTCTTTTTTAAGTAATCGCGAAAGCGAACGATCTGCAAGCACCCGGCCGTTCGTCTGGCAACGCGGACAATAGTTGGTTTCGTTGGTCGCGTAGCGAATGCGTTGAATGGGGGTCTCGCATACCGGGCAGGGTTTGTTGAATTTTCCATGTACCGCCATATCGCTGCGGAACGCGGTGACTTTTTCGGGAAAACGATTACCGCATTCGTCGCGTAGTTTGGTAGTCCACAACGTCAGCGTGTCACGCGTCGATTGGAATAACCGTTCTATCTCTTTTTCGGAAAGTTTTTGCGTCATGGCAATAGGCGACAGACCTGCGCTGTGTAGTATCTCGTCAGAGTAAGCGTTACCAATGCCGCTGAATATGCGCGGGTCGGACAACGCCCTTTTTAGCGTGTGGTTGTTTCTTGTTAGTGCCTGCGAAAATGTTTTGTCGTCTATTTCGAGAGGTTCTATTCCACCGGGATTGATCAAGTCCAAGGCATTTTTGCCTTGTAGTAAATGAAGGGAAGCCCTTTTTTTGGTTCCCGCTTCCGTTAGTGAGAGAAGTCCATTGTCAAATTCAAATACAGCACTACAGCGTTTCCCCGGTCGCTTGCTGTCGGGATTGTGCCAATGCAATCGCCCTGCAATCATTAAGTGCAGCACTAACCAATAGTTATCGTCGAATCCAAATGCAATGCGTTTTCCGATTCGGCGCAAACACTTTACGGGTTTGCTTTCAATTTGGTTGATGGATGGTGCAACGGTTCGCAACAAAAAGGGATTTTGCAGATGAACTCTTTGCAACGTCCGATCGATAACCCGTCGCTCCAGGGCCTCGATATATATCTGAATGTCGGGTAATTCAGGCAAGCAGGAATTCAGCTAGTGAATGTTGTGACTCTTTAATAAAGTGTTTCTATCCACTGACTTTATTGTTGCCGTGTGTGTTTCCTTGTTTCGTAAAAACGTAACCGGTATCTCAATTCCCGCTTCACCTAAACCCCAAACGCAACGAAACATGTCCGCCAGCGCACTGACGGGGCGACCGTCAATTTCCATCACAATATCGCCAGCGGTTATTCCGGCTTGCGCGGCCGGCCCGTTGTCATACACGCCGCCGACCACCAGGGTCGATTGATTTTCCTGAACAAACCAGCCGAGCCACGGCCTTGCCGGTTTATTCTGCTGTCCATAAGTCTGCAATTCCTCCAAAATCGGTCGCAGTAAATCAATAGGCACGAACATATTGGCGCTCTCCACTTCACCATCCTGGTCTATGGTTTGCAAGGCGATGGAGCCGATGCCACACAACGAGCCGCTGTCGTCGAATAATCCCGCGCCGCCCCAGTTCGGGTGAGCAGGGGATGTGAAAATGGCCTCTTCCAGTAAATACTCCCAGTGTCCGGCAAATTCCCGCTTCGCAATCACTTCAGCGGTAATGACCTGATCGTTGCCGCCAGAGCCTGCAACGATAACACGTTCCGATACCTGTAATCCCATTGACGATCCCATCGGTGCGACGGGAAGATCGATATTGCTCAGTGCCTGTACTAATCCAAATCCGGTTTCCTGGTCATAAGCAACTACGTAACCCGGGATGGCTCGTGCGTTGCGATCGATAATCCAGACGGACTCGGCTTCGGTAACAAGATAACCTATGGTGGCGATTAAACCTCTACCAATAATGACGCCATGCCCGGAACGTTCCGTGCCGAGAATTGGAGCGGTTAGGGCATCTTCAGGAATAGTAGTGCGCAAAGACACCACCGATCGCAAGATCGTGTCGAGATCGAATTGTGGGTTAGTGAAACCGGTTACTGGCATTTCGTCATTATAAAACAGCTTTGAACCGGGGTTCGTTTAGACGCAATGTTTATTCGGTAATTTCAATTTCCAGCATTTGCATTAATTCATGCGCATGTTGAATTGGTACGCCAAGGTTTGAACCGCCAAACTCCGGGATAATGGCAGCGTTTATCGCGGCGACATTGCCGTTCAATTTAAGTACGGGGCCACCGCTGCCGCCTTGGGTGGTCTCTGCATCGTATACTATGGCATCATTGGTCACTTGTCCGATAATTCCGCGGCTCGCGAGTGGCGTAATTAGACCGTTTTCAGCGAGTGCCTGAGCGACATCCCAAAAATCGAGTTCATCACTCTCACCAAGATTCTCGACAAAGCTTTCGCCGGCGCGGGCGAGCAGGGCGCGAATTCCGGTCGGGTAACCCATTACGATAACTTCGTCGCCTGCTTGTGGAGTAGTGGAAGACAATACGAGCGGATCACGTAATTTTGCTGCCTGTGAACAACGCATAACGGCGATATCGAATTTTTCACTCACACCGACTAATTCAATATCAAATGACTCGGCTTGATCGGACAGATAGCCGATCAAGCGACGTTGTACCGGCACCAAACCTAGCTGTTGGATGCCGGTTGCGTCGTCATCTTTTTCCCATGGAAATGCGACATGCCGATTAGTCAACAGGATGCCGTTTGGCGCGGCGATAAAAGCAGAGCCGGTGTAGGTGGCTTCCACTAACGGGCCTTCGCCTTTGAGCGTAATGAGTGGCCGTCCGCCGGGCAGGCGTAAAGGCTCACCGTCAGAGTCGAGTGTTAACCGCAAGGGCTTTCCACTCTCTGGATCTTCAAATCCAAAACTGCCAAGAATAAATACGACCGACGGTGCGGTATTTGCAATGACATTTTTTGCCGCTGCCGAACGAATCTCTAAGGCAGTGACGCGTTCTTCGGCCGCGGTTAGGCCTTGTTCAATGTCCGATCGCACTGCTTCGAGTTCTTCCCGTGTTAACGCCTCTTGCTCGGCTCGTTCCAATAGTTGAGCCAAACCTTGTACACGTTCTTGTTCTTGTGCCAGACGTTGTTCCAGGTCGGTGGCTTGGCGTGTGATCGAAACAATGATTGTACTTAAGGCCGCCAAGGCTATAACGACGCCAATGCGAAACCATAGTGACGTTTTTGTCACCAGCTCACTACCAAGACCGGCAAATAATGCCGGCATTTGACGCCAGACAGGCCGGCCATCACGCCGTGCGTAGTCGACGCAATCAACAAAAACGTCCGCTACGGATTTATACACTTGCGCGCCTGCAGGATAAAGTCGAAAGCGCAGCACCGGTCCGTGTTCGACTTCGATTAAATCACCACTGGCTAATAACTGATTCTTGGTTTTTTCGCCGTTTATCCATATGGCGTGCTCAGCTCTGGTTTCGATCTCGTAACTTTCGCGCGAACGATGGAGTACGGCGACAAGGTTATCCGGTGCGGATTCGTCAGGCTCGATAAACTTGATGCCATTGTCAATGCTCTCAATCCAAAGTGTCTTGCCGCTTAACTTTTCCGTTTGCCCACGTCGTGGTCCGGACAAATGAACAATGGCCGCGATCTTTCCAATCTCATCTTCAGGTGATTGCACGGCCGGGTCGTTTTCTTCGACGGACATTGTATTATCGCGTTTAGTTAATCGTATTGAGTTTACTTAGCTCACGAGTGGTGAGAGCCGGTAAACGGATTCGATCAATGACGTTAAACCTTTTTCTTTAAATCGCGGCACCTTGTCGAGTATTTCGTTTCTGCGTAGCTGAACAACTTGTTGCCAGGTTTCATACAAGTCTTTTACTTCATCGCCTGTAACGGAAAAAGGCGGGCCATTCATTTCGTGTTGTGGATATTCGAGAATAATCAGCAAAGTCTCGGCTTTATCGGGTAATATTTTTTCCAAGTGTTCGACGTAACGATTGCGCATTTCCTGCGGAAAGGCAATTAAAGACGCCCTGTCATAGACGGCATCCGCGAGTTCTAGGTGTCGTGTTTTTAAATGAAAGAAATCACCACATAAGATTTCGATGTTGTCAGATTGCCAAATCTCGAATCCGTTTCTATTTGTTGTTGCGGGTTTTAGATTATTTTCGTCAAAGAAATCTTTAATAGCGATGGAACTCAATTCGATACCGATGACACGAAAGCCATTTTGTGCCAGCCATAACATATCCAGGGTTTTTCCGCACAACGGTACGAAAACCGTTGCACCTTTTTTTAGATGAAAATCCGGCCAGTATTTTTGTAAAAGCGGATTAATGTCGTTTTGATGAAACGCGATTTCATTGTTTTTCCAACGTTCGTGCCAAAAGTTGTCCTGCATGGAGTTACAGCACCTTTCGGTGGTTTTTCGGTATTTGACAATGTTAACGATTGTAATGTTTTTCGCACATTTAGGGCCTTGTTAATCAAACTCCCCGCAAATCCATAGTGCAAGCCAATTTTCGTCTAACCATGTGAATAATCACACATTTTTTGTGTGACCTATTGATTTTGGTTAACCGTGGCGAGAAGTTATAATAACTCTGGGTTCCGTTTTGACGGGGAAACGCGACAATTGTATTTGTCCGGGTCAAAACGGTTTGGCGTTGTGAATTCAGCAATTTTGCTGAGGGGGTTTATTGTGAAACGATTTAATGGTTCTTCGTGGTGGGATCTCGGATTTCTTTGCTTGATTTTGGTGTCGTCGTTCAGTCACGCTGCACTGCGCAGTGACGTGCAAGATGCACGGGTAAAATCGGATATTGCCATGTTAGCGGACAAACCGGATTTGTTCTTGCGTTCGGCAAGTTTTTCACTGGCCGACGAATGTACACCGGCTAATCCGGTCCTGTATGTAACGGTGGAAATAGCGAATCTGGGAAAAAATCCTGATTTGTTAAAAACCCGTGGCAGTTTTATTTATGCGGTCAACTCGCGCATGAAACACTGGGGCAACGGTGTGTTAGTGCCCACGATTCTACAAGGCGGAACCGAGTCGGTGACGTTTCCTATCTATTTTTACGGCCCATCGCCGGAGTTTATGCCCGGTATGCACCGGTTTGTCGTCGGCGTGTCTTTAGGCAAAGGAATCGAAGAAGCCGATTACGACAACAATCGATTTGGCCCGATTATGGTGGAATTACCTATCGATTTTTGTGAAACCGGTCTGGAGTTGAAATCGGGTTAAAAACCATGCAGTGACACTAACGCTATTAGTGTCACTAAGTTCACTTCGCTTAATGCTTAACCGCGACCAATACCACGCCAAGGTTTTGTTCCAGGGACTGTAATTCAGCTAACTCGGACGCATCCAACTTGTCGGCGTCGTTTTCTATCTTATCGAAGGCGATTAGTGTTTTGCCCAGTTTACCTTCGAGTCGTTTGATCGCGTCCAGCGCAGGTGAATCGATTTGATTTGAAATGCTGTAGAGCATGTGAGTTCCTCCGTGATGGATAACGGATATCCATGATAGTGCTTTTGCGAGTGGGATTGAATAGGGACAAAACTCTTTGATTTCAAAGGTAAGTTTCAGTTATTTTCGTTACCCGTTGCGGGCTACAAACTTCATAGCTTGGAATACGGTGCGTTGTACCTGCTTACGTTTTATCGGTGAATTCAGAAAACGATTAATCGATGCATTTAAATGCCGCTGAACATCTTCCGGCAAGTCGTTGCTGGATTCTTCACGTGCCGCCAGTATTGTTTTCAACCGATGAGCGGATACGATGAACTCATCCATACCGTGATCGAATAATTTTTCAATCTCAGCCTGGTAGAAATGATTGGCCCCGCCAACACGCCAATTCATCAAGTCAGCCTGCGGCTCCGTGAACGCAGCATTGCGCCCGCAAAAACAGGACATTTGCAACAAGCCCGCCGGCCACAGTTCGGGATAACGCGAACAAATTTTATTTACCGCGTTAGCGAAGGTGATGCCATGGGTAAAGCTCAGCCATCCGATATTATCGGATATGGGGATGTCGGTTTTATTTTGCTGGTGAATGTCAAATGCAAGCAGACTCCAGGCATTCGATCCGAGCAAAGCATGGTACAACCGCTGGGTCTCGGTTTTTGCATAAGATGCAGTCAGTGCCAGTGATTTTGCAATGCTCAGTTTGCGCCACTCCTGCATCTGTGGAACGACGCGGGATTCGGGTACGTTGCCCCAGTCACTGAGTGTTTTCTGGTAGTCCCTGAACTCCGGAATTTGATCTTCGCGAATGGCATAGGTAAAACTTCGCGTGAGACTGAGCAATAGTGGTGCGGTCACGCGTTTGTCCAGTCGTTCTATCAGGTATTTTGCCTTGGTTAAGTAAATCAACGAATGACCAAAGTCGTTGTAGTGAGCGAGCGCGGCACGCGCAAATACCGGTTCAAGTTTATCGAACGGTATATCCTCTTTAAGTGCGCCACGAACCAAAGCAATAGCGCGTTTGTGATTTTGTTGCTCTATTGCACTTAAAAATTTATCGTCGTCGAAAGATTCGGCTCTTTTAGCAAAGGGATACCGTTTTTCACGTAAAACATCATCGGCAATGTGTGCGACACTTTCCAATATGCACGCCATTTGTTTTGCTGGGTTGTCCTTATATTCGTCGTGTAATGTCAGCCAATCGGCGCTGGCTGCGTAAGCATGAGTCCAGCCAAATTCCATACGATCAAACGACCATTCGATGGCGTTAATTAATCCTTCCGTTGGATCGCAACCGATTTGCTGCAGGCGGGCCAGCTCCCGTGCCATGCGATCGTAAGCGTTGTCATCGAAAGCTTCGCGCAGATTACTGAGAATACGGGCGCGTTGTTCATCGACGGGCGGATCGGACAAATCAATCCATACGTGATCATCTCTGACCTCGACGGGATAAATTCGCAACTGATCGCCACCGTAAAGATTGCTGCCATCTTTAAGATCAAATTTCCAATTGTGCCAGTGACAGGTCAGAATGCACTCGCCATTGAGTTCGCCTTCACTCAGCGGATAACCTTCATGCGGACAGCGGTTGTTGCAGGCATGGACGGCATCGTTCGAATGAAAAATAACAATTTGTCGGCCGTCATGACGCACGATAACACGCGACTTTTGTTTCAATTCATCCAGCGTTGCCGCTTTGATCCAGGTGTTGTCCATTAAATTATCAGATTTGACAATAACGGCTAGATTTTACCGTGTTGTTCGCGTGTAAATCGAATCCGTATTAGCGCGTCACTTCAGGGCTTGCGGGTTTATATCGTGTTGCTTTTAAATCCCGATAGGTATAAATCGCCAGCGCAATGAGAACCAGTGCACCCCCGGCAACGGTACGCAGTCCGGGGAACTCACCGACGATAAGCCACACCCAGATTGGTCCCAATACGGTTTCCATCACTCCAATCAACGTCGCCTGGGCGGCGGGAATGTGGCGCGCCCCGGCCATGAATATGACGCTGGCTACACCGTATTCGACAATGCCGAAAAACGCGATATACCCCAAATCGACAGCGGCATTGCCCCAAATTGTGGCGAAGGGAAACGCGAATGTGGCGGCCATCGCTGCGGCAAGAATAACGGCGGGCATCATGCGAATTTCCGGATGTTTACGAATAATGACTACAGGCACGGCGAACAGGATGGCGATGCTCAAAGCCATGCCATCGCCAAGCAGCGAGGTCGTTCCGAGCGAGCCGGATACCATTACCGCGATGCCGACGATGCATGCAATCATGGCAAACCAGGTGCGCGCTGGAATGTGTTCGCGCAATACTATCCATGCCAACAGTGCCGCCCAGAACGGCGCGGTTGCCAACATGATTAAACCGTTTGCAACGCTGGTACGGTTTAACGCCAACACAAAAAGAATGGTGTCCGTCGCCAGGCAGACCGCGACAATGACTCCGGGCCAGCCTAACTGACGGAAGTTGCGCAGAACGGTGCCGGGTTCGCGTATGAAAACGACTAACAATAAAAATGCGATGGCAAAAACGGAGCGCCAGAAAATGACCGTCCACTCGTCGGCCTGAATCAGGCGGATCAGCAGGCCGCCGGTGCTCCATAACAAGGCCGCAAACATAACCTGCATTTGGCCTTTGCGATAAAGCGTGTGAGATGACGGGTTCATTTTCTTCGTTATTATGAGTGACCGGACGATTGCTGTGAAAGTCTGGTCGTTTGTGGTTTGTATTCCTTGCGCAAGTTGTAGTAGTTTGCCAGGAACATCACAACGGCACCGGCTAACACCCAGATATCAATGGCTTCGTCATAAAGTAAATAACCTACGATGGCAATGGTCGGTAAGCGCAAAAAATCGATTGGCGATATGGATGAAGCGTCGGCGATGCGCAGCGCATTGGTTATGCCCAGATGAGCACTCATACCGGTCACGCCAACGACGATTAGCCATGGTACATCCGCAATCGTTGGTTGAACCCAGTTAGACAGGGCGAATACCGCACCGAGACCCAGTTGTATCAGAGTCATATAAAATAAAATAGTCACCACGCCTTCGGTTTTTGTCAGGGTTTTCGTGATAACCGTGGTGCTGGCAAAACACAGCGCGGCGAATAGAACGAGAAACACGCCAGGCTCCAGGGTCATCATTCCGGGGCGCAGAATAATCAACACACCGATAAATCCACCGACGACCGCGACGATGCGTGGTTTGCTCAATTTCTCGCCCAGAAACAAAACAGCCAGTATCGCGATCCAAACGGGAACGGTAAATTCGAGTGCGAACACCTGCGCGAGCGGTAACAAGCCGACACTCGCCACCCATGCACACTGCCCCCAAAAGTGGATCATGTTACGACCGAAATGAACCAGCGGGCGTTGGGTTCGATACTGTCTTGCGCCGCTAAAAACAATATAGACGGAAAGAATCGCCAGACCGATTGCACTGCGTATGGCCAGAATTTCAAATGCGGACATCGTGTCGATCAACTCACGCGCACCAATCGCCATGCCTACAAACGAAACGATAGTGACACACATCCATAACGATGCTGCGATAATGGGATGGGAAGCACGAATGCTCACGTCAGGAATTTTCAGAGCGCGGCAGTGGTGTCGTTTTTTCCAGGGTAATCAAAGCGACACCGGCGATGGCCAGCAGGCCACCGGTTATTAACGCCGGCGTCAACGAATCCCCGAATAACACAACGCCACCGAATACGGTCACGACAGGCAGTAACAATAAATACGGCATCACCTGGTTGACGTTGTACAGGCCGATCAGGTGATACCAGACAGCATAGCCGACCGTTGTCATTACAACGGCGAGATAGATAACCGCCGCCCAGACTATGGGCGTTGCGGTCATGATGGCTTCAAGCTGATTGTCTTCGAATATCCAGGACGACAGGAAAAGCTGTGGCGTGGCAAAAACCGCGACCCAGGCGATCAATGTAAAGCCACCGGGTGCGCCGAGGGTTTTGATCATCACTTGTCCCAATGCCCAGGTGAACGCGCCACCAACGACCAGTAAAATGGGAAGCAGGTTGCCTTCCAGGTGGGGTTCGCCAGCCGTAATGACAACGCCGATGAATGCGAGCGCGATACCGAAGACCCGGCGAACCGTCAATTTGTCTTTTAACCAGATTACAGCCAGCAAGACGCCGAACGGTACTTCCAGTTGTACTACGATAACAGCGGTGGACGCATCGAGATCGCGTAAACCGGTAAACGTCATGCTGTATTGGATGGCGGCGCTGACCAGCGCAATCCAGAAAATTCGATATAGCAAGCGAACAGGTGGTTTGACAAACCAAACCAGTATTAATGCCGTGATCGCGAAGCGAAACGCCATCAATAAAATAGGCGGGAAGTGATTGATCGCCGCCTTGGCAAATAGAAACCCGCCGCCCCAGATAATAGGCACGGAGATTGCCATTAGTATATGCAAAGGCCTCACAGTAACTACTGCTTTGTTATTATTGAGTTCTTAGCGCTGCGCGTTCGAGAAGGCGGCGATCATATACTGTTATAAAAACGGAAGATATATGCCAATATGCCGAAGGCATTTTCATTTGACGAGGCTTATTACCAGCGGTATTACAACGATCCTGCTACCAGGGTTGCGAGCGATACTGAGATCATCGCACGCGGTGCTTATGTCTGTGCGTATTTAGAGTATCTGGGACAGTCCGTTAGCCAGGTTTTGGACTTAGGTTGTGGCGTTGGCCATTGGCGTGAAATTATCCGGCGGAATTTCCCCAGCGCCAGTTACCATGGAGTGGAGGCGAGTGAGTATTTGTGCCGGCGTTATGGTTGGCAACATTTCAGCGTAGATGAATACAAATCGAAGAAAAGATATGACCTGGTTATTTGCCAGGATGTTTTGCAGTATTTACCTGCATCGGCGGCGGCAAAGGCCATCGACAATTTTAATAGACTGTGCCGCGGCGTGTTATATCTGCAGGCGATGACTAAAACTGATTGGGAAGAGAATTGCGATCAGGAATTCAGCGACGGCGACGTTTATTTGCGCAGCGCCGGCTGGTATCGCCAGCGTCTGGGTAAATATTTTATAAACGCAGGCGGTGGCTGCTTTATCAGTAAAAAATCCGGTATCGTTTTATACGAATTAGAGGCGGCGGTTTAAAGTTTGAGTTTTAATGAATGGTTGTGGATTGCCCATTCACAAGACTATTCAATACTTCAATTATCTCGGGTGAGTCGGCAGACAGAACTTTCGATGACTCCGGCACGCAGATTCCTATTTCAATCTGATCGCCATCGTGATTCAGTACTTTAATCTCGATAGTATTGTTAATAGTAAAACTCTCACCCGTCTTGCGTCTAATTTTGTACATCAAACTAACAACTCCTGTAGGTAAATTACAGCCGGCTTACTTGTGGACAATTAATGGATTGTCCTGGCGTAATCCTTTGAAAATAGTGAATACGTTTGATTCGGTAACCGCGGTTTTTCGATATTGGTTGCCCGCAGTTTTTGTTTGAGAATCGCAGAGAGCCGATCCAGCGCTTCCATGTTGTCTTCCAGAAATGCGATAACCGCTTCCTGGCCCTGAATAATAATGTCCACGGTCGCATCAGATTTTTCAATATGATCAATCAATTCGTCCAGTATTCTTTGTGTGTCCTGGGTCGAGACATCAAGATGTTGGATGGAAAACATGGCGAAAATGCTGAGGATTTGATCAATGGGAAGTCCGTGTTTACGACCATACCAGTTGATCGCGCCAAACATAAACAGGTAGGCATGGGTCAAACTGTCCATGTCTTTTTTCCATTCTTTGCCACAATGAGCGTCAGTACGTCCCTGAACGACTGACCAATAGTGCGTAAGAAAATTTGTAAAACCAGCGGTTTGTTCGTTTATTTCTTCCATAGTTTTTTACTCTCGTGTTGATGTTGCCGCTTCGGGTGTGTTGGGGGAGTAGGCAACATTACCTATGTTGGCTAGGGTAGAGGGTGAAAACACTTTTCACAATAGAGTCTGTGTTAAGCATTGTAAAACCAACACGAACGTTAAGAACGTTTTACATTGACATATAAAAAGGCCCCGCATCCTGCGAGGCCCGTTTTTTGGGTAAGGGGAGAGGACTCATGGGGTGAGTCCGGAAATGAATATAACAAAGCGTAATTTTAGTTTCTGTTAAAGTAATGTAAAAAACAGCATGCATGACAAACGGGTTTGCCCTTGTTTGTTATGCAACAGTCAGTGACAGTTGACCGACACCTTCGATGCCGCCGGTAATTGAATCGCCCCGTTGCACCGGGCCGACTCCGGCAGGCGTGCCGGTAAAAATTAAATCGCCTGCAGCCAGTGTAAATAAACCAGATAGATAAGCGATGGTTTCGGGCACGTTCCAGATCATTTGATTGAGATCGCCTTCTTGCCGTAGTTCGTCGTTAATGCTCAACCAGATGCGTCCTTGATTCGGATGACCGCATTCGTCGACGGGTTTTATGGCGCTCATGAGGGCGGAGCATTCAAATGCCTTGCCGATTTCCCAGGGCCGTCCGGCTTTTTTCATTTGCGCCTGCAAATCACGCCGTGTCATGTCGATGCCGACGGCATAGCCATAGATCTTGTCCAACGCGTCACGCTCTTTAATATTTGTGCCGCCGGATTGCATAGCCACGACAAGCTCGATTTCGTGGTGCACATCGTTTGATTTGGATGGATAAGGGAAATTCTGGCCGTCAGTACAAATTGCGTCTGCTGGTTTTTGAAAGAAGAACGGTTCTTCTCTGTCCGGATCGTGTCCCATTTCTCTCGCATGGGCAGCATAGTTGCGTCCGACCAGGTAAATTCGCCGGACAGGAAATCGCGCGCTAGTGCCTGATACGGCAACACTGGGTGTTTCAAATTTATCGATGACGTAACGCATAGGCATATTTTGGTTATTGTTCCAATCTAAAAAGTATACCGCTTCGATAGAAAAGGTTTACTGAAATATCACCCGTATGGGTGACGAATTTGTTGCTGGTGAGTGATAGGGTGCTGCTCTAATTTCACACCATGGAAGGACACAACAATGTCTAAAATTGAATACAGGACGTACGACGGGAAAGGCAATAATCTGGATAATCCACACTGGGGCCGGGCGGGAGAGCAGGTGCTGCGCTTGACCACGCCGGGCTACTACCAGGGTAAATATGAAATGGCCGGGCCGGACAGACCGAATCCGCGCGCCATCAGCAATAAAATCTGCAAACAAACCAAAAAAATCCCCAACAAGCATCATCTTTCGGATTTTGTTTGGGCGTGGGGTCAGTTTCTCGATCACGAGATGGATTTGACGCCGGAGTCACCTTACGGCGAAGACGAGTCCATCACGATTCCAGAAGACGATCCTGAAAAAGAATATCGCTGTGGGCGCATTCCATTCAAGCGCTCAATTTACGATACCGCAACAGGTTGCAGCCTGGACAATCCACGTCAGCAGATTAACGTGTTGTCGTCGTACATCGATGGCGCAAATGTTTATGGAACGGATGGAACACGTGGTAAAGCGCTGCGCTCAGGGGAAGACGGTAAATTGAAGGTCAGCGAAGGTGACCATGGTGACCTGCTGCCGGTCAACTCTTACGGATTGCCCAACGCCGAAGTCAAACCCGGAGAAAAATGGTTTCTGGCGGGGGACATCAGGGCGAACGAACACGCGGTATTGACATCCATGCATACGGTGTTTGTACGTGAACACAACCGGTTATGCGACGAGCTGAAAAAATGCATTTCCGCGGCCAAGAAGAAAGAACTCGGTAGAGACATCGACGATTATCTGTATCAGCGCGCACGCAAGATTGTCGGTGCGCTCATGCAAGTGGTTACATACGAAGAATTTTTACCCGCGATATTCGGCGACTGCGGTTTGAGTCCTTACAAGGGTTATAAGTGCAATGTCGACGCGACAATCAGCAATATTTTCTCCACCGCTTGCTACCGTTTTGGTCACAGCATGTTGTCTGAGAGTATCAATGTTGGCAAAAAAGGTGATTCGATAAAACTGCGTGACGCGTTTTTTAAACCCGACCTCGTGCGTGAGACGGGAATTGAACCGTTTCTACAGGGTCTGGCAACTCAGGTCATGCAGGAAATCGATACAAAAATTGTCGAAGAGGTTCGTGTGTTTTTATTTCATGAAACACATCAGAGACCCGGCGACAATCCGCCGACTCTGCTCGATCTGGCAGCGCTCAATATTCAGCGCGGCCGCGATCATGGTTTGCCGGATTACAATCAATGCCGCGTGGACTTTGGTCTTGCGCCGGTATGGGATTTTGCGGATATCACATCAGACACAAAGTTGGCGAAGGATTTAGCCGCATGCTACGGCGATGTCGATAAGATCGATCCCTGGATTGGTGCGCTGGCGGAGGATCATTTGCCCGGATCGAATGTCGGTGAGCTGATGTTTGCCGTATTGAAAGATCAGTTCGAACGGCTGCGTGATGGCGACCGTTTCTGGTATGAAAATGACCCGTATTTTTCCAAAGACTGGTGTCGTTATCATAAAGAAGCGTGCCTGTACGACGTTTACGATCTGAAGAAAACCAGGTTGTCGGATATTCTTAAGCGCAATGGCGTGTCGGGCTTACCGAAGAACGTGTTTCACGTAAAATAAACGAAGTGTTAAGCGGGGGTTTCGTAAAAACGGGGATCATATTGATCCCCGTTTTATTCGCCGCCGGATTCCTATCTTGAGTTACAAGACGAGCTGTTCGGCCTCGCTGACAAATAGCATAAAAATACGTTAACACACCGGCTTTAACCAGACTGCGGTATCGTGAAACACCGCCCCGCCACGAGGAAAACCGGCATCGGCACTGACCAGTGAGTTGATTCCGATACCGTTTTCGAATGCATCGTTAGGCCAGATGCTTTCAACCACGACAACGCCGGGTTGAAGGCCATCAAAAGATTTTGTGCGGACTATAACTTCGCCGATAGTACTACCGATACGGACACGGTCATTCTCGTCCATTTTTAATTGTTGTAAATCATCCGGGTGAATTAACACGCATGGTTGTTTTTCGTTTTTGCGAGATGTCGGTGTTTCGGTAAAGCTGGTGTTTAAAAAGTTACGCGCTGGCGCGGTCACCATGCGAAATGGATACTCGTTGCTTGCTTGATCGATGCAGGTCATGTGGTTCGGTAATACCGGCATGGGTTCCGAGTTTTTTCCCACTCTTGACCAGTCCGGTTTAAAATGAAACTTTCTGTCCGGTGTCTCGAAGCCGTTCAGGAAGTGCATATCATCAAAACCCAACGAACAATCGTGCCAGTGATTTTCATATATGGTATCTGCGCCCGGCAGGCCGGATCGTTTCAACGTCGCATCCATCAACTCCCACTCGCTCATATTAAATCCAGGGTGTTCTGCACCCAGTCGCTTTGCCAGTTCGCATATCACCCAATGATTGGGACGGGACTCGGCGAAAGGCTCGATTACCTTCTTTGTCACCTGCAGGAATGTGTGGCCGCCGCCTTGATATATGTCATCGTGTTCAAGAAACGTCGTGGCGGGTAAAACAATATCCGCGAATGCCGCGGTTTCGGTCATGAATTGTTCGTGCACGCACACGAATAAATCATCACGCATGAAACCCTGTCCGACTTTATTCGACTCGGGCGAGACAACAATCGGATTCGTGTTTTGAATAAATAAGGCTGTGACCGGTGGACCGTCACCGATATCCTGGGGATCGTTACAAAGAATCGGGCCGATGCGGGATTGATCGAATACCCGAGTTGATTTATCGAGAACATCCAGGCCTTGAATGAGTGCTGCATCGATGAGGTACAGCGCGTTGTTGCTATACAGCGCTCCGCCACCCTTGTATTTCCAAGCGCCGGTCACAGCCGGCAGGCAACTGACCGCATGGACATTGGCCGCGCCGTTACGCGAACGGGAGAAACCATAGCCGACGCGAATATAGGAGCGTTTGGTTTTACCATACAAATGTGCGAACTCGATAATTTGATCTGCATCGATGCCGGTAATTTTCTCCGCCCAGGGTGGAGTAAGTTTTGCGACATGTTGCGATAATTCTTCGGGAACATCCGTGTATTTTTTTAAATAATCCCAGTCTGCATAGCCTTCACTAAATAACACGTGCATGACAGCACAGGCCAGCGCGCCGTCGGTGCCGGGTTTTGGCATTAAATGAATATGCGCTTTATTCGCCGTGCCGGTGCGGTAAGGATCCACCACCACCAACTTCGCATTACGATTGCGTTTGGTCTGGGCGATGTGATGCATCACGTTGACCTGGGTGTTGACAGGGTTGCCACCCCACACCACGATCAAATCGCTTTCAGCCATTTCGCGGCCATCGACACCGCGTTTTATACCGGTGCCCGCCATCCATCCGGCGTCTGCAAGAGCGGTACATATGGTGGAAAACTGCCGGGAGTATTTTTTTGCGTGACGCAGCCGTTCGATGCCGTCGCGTTGTACCAGTCCCATGGTGCCTGCGTAAAAATGTGGCCACACGGTTTCGCTGCCGTATTTCTGTTCCGCGAGGTTTAACCGGTTTGCGGTTTCGTCCAGCGCTTCATTCCATGGGATCGGTTTGAATGCGGATTTATCGCCTTTTTCACCAATCCGCCGCATTGGTGTTCGCAGCCGATCCGGGTGGTGAACACGCTCTGCGTAACGTGCAACCTTGGCGCAAATGGTTCCTGCGGTGTAGGGATTACCTTTAGCGCCATAAATACGACCGATAGTGTTTTCATCCAGACGTTCGACTTCCAGCGCACAAGTGCTGGGGCAATCGTGCGGACAGGCCGAATGAATACGTACGGGTTCCGGCGTACTCATTACTTTTCAACAATACAATTTAGGACTTGATTGATTTCTTTTGTCAGTTTGTGCAAGTGATTTTTATGTTGTTTCTTATTTGATAAGTTGAAAGGCATCTCTCAATATTCCTGCGCCCAAATCAATTCTCGTTGATCGATGTGTTTGATCGCATTTTTGATTCGATTTAACTCTTTGAAACGAGACATCACCTATTGCTTTTTAGGTGTTCGTTCGTAAGCGCTCTGGAATCTCACACACCGGAATCGGCAGCATCTTGTGTTTATTTGCCATGTTGTAGCGGCGATAAATGCTTAAAACTTCTTTTTGGCGTTCGTTTAAGTCTTCTTCTCCAGCGCCGTTGTCTTCGAATGCCATCGCCCATTCGAGTTCCGGGTAAGAAGCGCCAATCTGATCTTCGTCGGTGCGGTCATCACCCCATAAGCCATCGGTTGGTGGCGCCTGCAGGATTTCCTCGATGATATCCATCGCTTTACCTAACTTGTAGACTTCGGTTTTCGTTAAATCAGCGATCGGGCTGAGATCAACGCCGCCATCGCCATATTTTGTGTAAAAACCGACGCCAAAGTCTTCAACCTTATTACCCGTGCCGGCGACGAGTTGGCCATTGAGAGCAGCAAAATAGTAAAGCGTAGTCATGCGTAGTCGTGCGCGTGTATTGGCCAGCGACATCTCGAGCTGGTCTTTGGTTTCGGGATCGGGAAGCGCTTTTATCAATCCGTCGAACACGTCCGTCAGATCGACCCGCTCGGATTGTACGTTGCCGTAATTCGATTTGAGCTTTTCGATATGCCTTTGTGCGCGACTGACTTGATCCGCCGATTGATGAATGGGCATTTCCAGACACAGTACAGGCAAGTCAGTTCGCGCTACCAGGCTGGAAGTTACCGCCGAATCGATTCCGCCGGATACACCGACAACAAATCCATTTGTCCCGGCATTATTTGAATACTCAGCTAACCAATCGACAATGTAGTCGATAACTTTCTCAGTTTGCAACAAGGCCTTTTCGTGTTGTGTCTAGTGAATCCTCCATTCTACTACACAAGTGGTTTGATAAATTGCAAGCAAAAACTTTGAGTCATTCTTTACCAGCCTGGCCAATAAATGTATACCCGAGGACCCGCGGTGAGTTTTCTTCATACGCAGTCTCGATTTCTTCTATGTTGAATCCACCTTGCTCAATCTGATTACCGATAGGTCGATTCATGTTGCAACCACCCGCAACACGTTTCCAGATCGGATTCAATCGATCCTGCCAATTCCTAACGTTCGAATCGGGGGCGAGTCCATGTTCACAGAACAAAAGTTTGCCCTCAGGCTTCAGGACTCGATGCATTTGTCGAAGTGCTGTTTGCCAATCGGGGATTGTACATAACGTGTAAGTCAACAGGACTGTATCAACACTTGCATCGTCTAGTGGGATTTCCTCGCCCGGCAAATCGATGGGTTTAATTTCTATCGATGCCTCTTCAATATTCTTTTGCGCCTTTTTCCTCATTCCTGCGGAAGGTTCGAGACCCCATACGAATTCTACTTTCGTCTCATCATACAGCGGAAAATTTATGCCTGAACCCATGCCGATTTCCAGGACACGGCCGTACGCGTGCGGCACTACCTTCTCACGCATGTGCATGACATCTTTCGTCGAACAAGCGCAGTGAATCAGGTGAGGTAGGATCTTTTCACTGTAAACACCCATAAATTTCTCCAATAATATTCAGTCCTTAATTGGATCGAGACCGAGAGCAATACGACCTGAAAACAATTGCTGACGTTTTTCAGGCAATGGATGAAAATGTACCGCACGAATATCGCGCACGATGCGCTCCATCGGATGTCCCTGAAAGAAACCTGGTCCGCCAACGATATCCGCTGCTTTTTCGACCACCATTTTAACGGCACGCGCTGCAATGGATTTGCGCGTCAATATCGCATCCGTATTGTCGACGCTAGGTGTGAATTGATAATCATCGCATCGTCGCACCATATCGTCGAGTGCGAGTTGCGCCGTGACCAAATCGTTTTGTACTTCGCCTAACACTGGGGCGAGATAGGATTTCCCCCTCACACTTTGTTTGGCGCAAGTATTAGCAGCCTCCGCAATACCGACATAGCAAGAGACGATAATCGGCAAGGCAATCGGCAGAATCGTATCCCACATCGCGTGCCATTCTCCCGCGGGCCTTCGAGCGATGATGGCTTCGTCAGGTACGAATACGTTGCTCATTTCTACATCGTTTGAACCCGTACCGCGCATTCCCAAAGTGCGCCAGTTATCTTTCACAGTGATTCCCTCAGTACTGAACGGGATAGAAAAATGTAAAACTTCTTCACCGTTTTCGCCAGTGAAAGGGACGCTGGTGACGAATACATTTGCTCCAGGGCCGCCGCTCACAAATCGTTTGTGTGCGTTAACACGGTAACCGCCTTCGACTTTTTCAGCTGCGCCGCTAGAGTCTAACCAATCGTTTGCGCCAGTGCCCGCAATAATGAATTCATTTGTTGCAATTTTGGCCAATGTTTTCTTGGCCTTTTCGTCGCCCCGCAGGTATTTGAATATATTGACCGCGACCGGGTGCGAGTGCATGGCAAATGCTAGCGCAGTTGACCCACAATGTTTACCCAGTTCGCGCACAATACTGCATAACTCTTCATAAGAAGTGTCGCCACCGCCTAAAGATCCCGGGATACCGGCAGAAAATACTTTGTTTTCGCGAAGTTCCTTGTAGTTTTGCTCTACAAATAAATTGGATTGGTCAAGGTCGTTTGCACGTTTAGCGAAATTAAGACCGAGCACATGTGATTTTTCAATCCAGTTTTGTTTGGTGCTGATGTATTCGATTTTCGCTGTATTGTTGTTCATGAATAGTTCCTCCGTTTGGATGATCAAGTATCGATTGCCGGGGTAACCGGCTAGCTGTTGATGATTAAGACTGAGGCGAACTCTACAGGGCAATGATTTCAGGCGTATGTCAGAAACCTCGTGAATTGTTTCAATTGTTTCGCGGGGTTGGGGGAAACAATTGAAACAATGTTGCTGGTACGTGACATCGAATTGAAACAAGGCGTCATTATTATCTCGCGGCACTGCATCGGACATTGAACCAATGCAGTTTCAACTAACTTATCTATCCATTGGAGGCTAAAAATGAAAGACATGACCAGTATGAAACGGCAAGGCGGGTTTTTTGGTGTAGGCGTCGGCTTGTTGCTGTTCGCGGTGTTTGGCGGAATTACGCTGGGAACCGACGGTAAAAAGCAAGACCAGTACGATATCGCTGGCAACGACCAGGTCGAAATTGCACAATCTATCAGCGAAACATATTGACGAACGGAATAGCAATTTGTACCGATGGGATTGGAAGCCTGCTAAGGTTGCCGTCAAGAAGTTAAACGCGTAAATTCAATAGTTACAGTGAACAACGAGGCCGCTGAATTCAACGGCCTCTTCATTTTGTGATTACAGTAAAGCAATCGTGGCAGGGTCAATTGAACGGAATGTAGAAACTTACGCCTGGTATCGCGTCGCGGCGGATGCTTTCGCCTGGATTCCAGTATTTTTTCTCTATTTTAGCGAATTTGTTCCATTGCAGGATGTGCTGCGTCTCTCCGCGGTTTATTACTTTTCTGTGTTCTGGCTGGAAGTACCCTCGGGATATTTTTCTGACCGGTTTGGACGCAGGACGACATTACTTGTTTCGGCTTTTGCATTCGTATTGTCGTACTCATTGTTTTTAGTCGGGGGGGTGTTTTGGGTACTTGCTCTTGGCCAATTCTTTCTGGCTGTAGCACTCGCTTTTCAGTCCGGTACGGACACGGCTTTTCACTATGACTCGTTACACAGACTCGGTCGGCAACATGAGTTCACTCAACGTGAAGCGCGTGCTCATCGCCTTGGGCTGACATCAACAGCGCTCGCTACTTTGATTGGCGGGGTTAGTGGGTTGATTGATCTGCGTTTAGCCTATGTTATTTCACTGTGCGCCGCCATCGTCACTGTGGTTATGGTGTTCAGGTTTGTCGAACCGGATCATGAGAGTCGTCATGTCACGGTAGGTTTCGGACGGCAACTGTTGAATTGTATGCGGCGTTTGCGTGATCCGTTATTGGCATGGTTATTCGCTTTTTACACGTTGATGTACATGATGGAGCATGTGCCATACGAGTTTTATCAGCCCTATATTTCGCTGTTGCAATTCGATTGGTTTGCCGGTGGTGGCAATGCGCCATTCGTTTCTGGAATAGTGATTTCCATTTCCATGTTTGGTGGCGCACTGGGTGCGGCAATCAGCGTGCACTGGCAAGAGCGATTCGGGTTGATGGGTATTCTTTTGGTCGCAGTATTGATTCAATGCGGGATCATTATCGGTATGTCCGCTGTTTTGCATATCGCAGTATTGTCGATGGTATTCTTCAGGAACTTTCCCATGGCATTGATTCACGCGCCAACGAATGCCGCCATTGCACCACGCATCGCAACACAGGAAAGGGCGACTTATTTATCCCTGCAGGGATTGTCCGGGCGGCTTGCTTTCGCGGTGTTGTTGTATGTTCTATCATCGCAAACGTCGCCGGAGCAGACGGTTGACTGGCCCACGTTACAATCCTTGCTGACACAGGCACTGATCATAGGCGGACTCGGCATGCTGGTGCTTTGGCTATTATCCAAACCGATACGAATATATAAACACAGGTGAAAAATGTCACAGCTGCTTGAATTACACGAAACCGTGGTGATCGAAGAATGGGTCGATAGCTTTGGTCACATGAATCTCGCTAACTACGTTGCGGTGTGTGACCAATCCACATTTGCGTTTTGGGAACTGGTCAACGGTAATACAACGCAGGCGCAACGCGAAGGCGAGGAATATGCCGTAGTCGAAACTCATGTCAACTATTTGCGCGAAGTGCGTCTGGGCGATGCTCTGAAAGTGACCACCCAATTGCTGGGCGCCGACGAAAAAAGGTTTCGTATATTTCATACCATGATCAATGTTGCTGACGACTCTGTTGCAGCGACGAATGAGATAATGGGTCTGGGATTTGATCTGAACACGCGTAACCTGTCACCTTTTAATATGGAAGTACAACAGAGAATGCAGGGATTGCTGGAACAACATGCGAAAATACCTGTTCCAAAAAATGCAGGTCGTGGAATCATAATGCAGAGGAATTCTTCATAATACAATATTGATTCGAATGTAGGGGCGAGCTTGCTCGCGAATAGTAAAATGCAAAGCGCTCAGGATACCAACTACCAAATTGTTCTAGAAAACATTCACGAAAATATTCGTTCTCACATAGGCAAAGGCAAGGTCGCTAACTATATTCCCGCCCTCGCGAGTATTTCGCCCGACAAGTTTGGCATGGCGCTTTGCACCGTTGACGGTCAGGAATTTTTTGTTGGCGACGCGAAAGAAAAATTTTCAATTCAAAGCATATCCAAGGTCTTCACCTTGACGCTTGCTATGAACTGCCTGGGTGAACGCTTATGGAAACGCGTCGGCAAGGAACCTTCCGGGGACCCGTTTAATTCTCTGGTGCAGTTGGAATATGAACATGGCATTCCGCGAAATTCACTGATCAATCCGGGCGCTATCGTGGTCGCCGATTGCCTGTTGAGTGAGTTTAAGAACCCTAAACAAGAAATACTATCTCTTACTCGGAAGACTACCGGCGCGAAAGTGAACTTTGATCGCGAGGTCGCCCATTCCGAAAAAGAAACAGGTTTTCGCAATTTTGCTTTAGCGAATCTGATTAAAGGCTTTGGTAATCTGGAAAACGGCGTTGATAAAGTGCTCGACGTGTACTTTCATCAATGTTCATTATCGATGTCTTGTGTTGAACTGGCACGAGCGCTGGGTTATCTCGCAAACCGTGGAGTTCAGCCTGAATCGAATCAACGGATTGTGTCTTCCAGCCGGGCACGGCGCATCAATGCACTCATGTTGACTTGTGGCACGTATGATCGCGCCGGCGAATTTGCATTCAGCGTGGGTTTACCCGCTAAAAGTGGAGTTGGTGGCGGTATCGTTGCCATTGTGCCGGATGAGTTGACGCTATGTGTGTGGTCGCCGGCACTGGGACCGTCCGGTAATTCCGTCGCCGGGATGGAGGCGCTGAAACTATTTGTCCAGCAAACTTCGTTGTCGGTGTTTTGATAGCGGTTTTATCCGATTACCATTCTGCACAGTGATGTTGAAGTTGCAGAGGTGGGCTTGCCTGCCCAACTGTAATTGTAATAGGTAGCGGTGATCAATAACGTCAGATTTAAGTCAAAAAACAAACTACAACTCGATCGCGATAGTGAGTTCGCATGGTTTGCCCTCAGTGTTTTGTTAATGCTCTGTTTCGTCAACGGATTTCCAATATGGGCGTATCTTTATCAAAAGTTGTCTTTACAATCGTTGGTGATATTGCCCGTTGCTGTCGCGTTCGTTTTTATTTTTGGGTTGATCGCCTGGTTTGCGCAAGCGGGTTCGCGACCCAATTTGATATGGATCGTTATCGCGATATTACTGGCGGGTATCGGTCTGTATTTACCTGATGCGGCGGTTCCATCGAAGCGAATTCACGTCGCCGAATACATGCTGCTGGCAATTATCGTGCGCAAGGCATTTTCATTTCGCCATTCCGGTGTCGCTTTACTGATATGGACGGCGTTGTTGACCGCGCTGTTAGGCGTGCATGATGAAATACTGCAAGGGCTGCATGTGCAGCGTTACTATGGTCTGCGGGATATGGTAGTGAACGCATTTGGCGCTATGAGTGGTGCGACGCTCGGACATGCACTCGGTTTGTTTGAGCGCGATTATTTGAAAAACAAAGATTCCGAGAACGGCGTGATGACAGCGTTGGAGTATTTAGGCATCTTTGTTCTGGTGACCGGCATCGTATCTTGGGTTCTGTTTTTGCAGTCAAATCCAGGTGCGCCGAGTTCTCTATGGCCGTTGGCAGCGCTGGTGGTGATATTTAGCAGTTGGTTTGGTTTTTCCCAATTAAAGATGGCCAACGGAAATAATCAAACCATCAATATACTCCTTCTTTTTGGAGCGGCCACTTTGGTCGTGCCGCTTTTGAATAGTTTGTTTTCGCTGGATTTTCGCTAGCGGTTTATTCTACTGGTTAATTAATGACTTCCCGCTTGTGGAATCTCTAGCACAATATTTTCCGGCAACAAACATATCTCATCGTTACAGGCTTGCACCTGTAATTCCAATGGCAGAATAGAAAAGTCAGCGGAAGTATCACTCGTTTTATTCAATCGAGCAGTGACTCGTATCGTATTTTCGTATACTGCCAGCGGTTCATCCTGGAAACCCAGGGTTACGGTTTGATGCTCCGGGAACTCTATCGATTCGATTTCCCAGTCATCAGCGTTTTCGTTTAAGGTAATGTTGGTTGCTTTCAAATAATCCTGCAGCGGTTTATGCGAATTGATATGCCAACCCGGTTTAATGTCCAGTGTAATAGCAATCTCCTCCGGTGTGTTCATGGCCGCGTGCGCCGCGACGTTGCCTTTGGCGGCAAATTGGCGAGTGCCCACGGCGCCGGATAGCAATTCATCTGCACCAACTAACATATACGTGTATGCCGCGGGTTGTTGGTGAATCACGCCGGAGAATGCGGCCAGTGTGGCTTCAGCTTTTTCCAGGTATTCGGCATTATCCGTACGCGCAGCCAGCATCGCCAGCGTGCGCAGTGCCACGGAGTTGCCCGATGGCATGGCATTGTCGAACGAATTCTTGGGTTGTGTGATTAACAATGGGTCAGTCGACGCCATCGCCATAAAAAATCCGCCGTCGTCATTATCCCAAAACTCCCTCAACATTCTGTTGCTAATGTCTTTTGCCTTGTTCAGCCATTCATTATCGCCGCTAACATCGTAAAGACTGAGCAATGCCTCGGCGAGATAAGCATAGTCTTCCTGCGTCGCATTGATGGAGGCCGCGTCGTTCAGACTTGCGCGGTACAACTCTCCTGAGTCCGATCGGTTTGTTTGCCATAAATAATTTACCGCGCGTACGGCCGCATCAAGATATCGCTGTTCCCCGAACACTTCGTAAGCGGTGACCAGCGCTGTAATTGTCATAGCGTTCCAAGACGTGACGATTTTATCGTCGCGCAGAGGGTGTTCACGGTTTTCCCGCGCCAGACGCAGAGTTTCTTTGATCTTGTTAACGCGCACCAATAATGCATCCAATATCACATTGGTTTTCGATGCGTACTCCTCGTAAGATATTTCGAGATTAAGAATATTTTTCCCTTCGAAGTTCCCGGTTTCTGAAACGCCGAAAATATCCATGGCAAATTCAGCATCCGTTTTATCGAGGATTTTGACAACCTCATCCGGTGTCCAGATAAAAAATTCGCCCTCGCTGCCTTCACTGTCCGCGTCCGTCGCGGAGTAAAACGCGCCCTCGTTTGATGTCATGTCGCGCAAAAGATATTTCAGCGTCTGACGCGCCACCCGCTCGTATTCCGCGTTGCCGGTGAGTTGGTATGCGATGGTATAGGAGCGAATCAGCAATGCCTGGGTATAAAGCATTTTTTCAAAGTGCGGCACCAGCCAGTCAGCATCGACTGAGTAGCGATGAAAACCACCCCCAGCATGATCGAAAATGCCACCACGCGCCATGTCGTCGAGTTTTGTCGTCGCCGCATTCAATGCGTCTTTATTGCCCGTACGCGCGGCATGATTAAGCAGTAGCAATACCTCCGCCTCGCGAGGAAATTTCGGTGCTTGGCCCGGGTATTCCATCTCCTGGTATTCGACTAGCGCATCAATCGCCGATCGAATAACGTCGTCATCGATGTTTTTCGCTTCCTGTCGTCTGGCGGCAACCTGCTCAATCGCTGCCGTGACCTGGGTCGCGGTGGCGACCACGTCTTCGCGTCTTTCAGACCACACCGAACGCACGCGTTCCAATAATTCCGCGAACTGTTGCGGTGGAAAGTAAGTCGCGCCAAAAAAAGGCTCCCTTTGCGGGGTTAAAAAACTCGACATCGGCCAACCGCCACCACCCGTCATCAACTGAACGGCAGTCATGTAAATCTCATCCAGATCCGGGCGTTGTTCCCGGTCTACTTTTACAGCGATGAAGTGCTTGTTTAAAAATTCTGCGATTTCCTCGTTGTCGAAACTCTCACGCTCCATGACGTGACACCAGTGACAAGTCGAATAACCGATCGATAAAAATACAGGTTTGTTTTCTTTCGTCGCGGTTTCAAACGCTTCCGCACCCCACGAATACCAATTAACCGGATTATGCGCATGTTGCACCAGGTAAGGAGAGTCTTCGAGAATCAAACGATTGACGTACTTGGGGCTACCGCCTTTTCGCAGATGCTCTGTTCTCGGTTCGTAGTGGTCGCCTCTATCGTTAAGTAATTGCGTCAGCGTTTGTCGCAAGGTTTCGGAGTAGGGTTTCGCACCTGGCGGCGGGTCGAATTCAAGATTTTCCACCGCAACTGTGTTTGAGCCAAAAGCAATTGCAAGAGCGAAAACAATAAATGGATTTTTCATAGGGATTTATAGCGAATCAAGTTTCTATCTGGACATTGAATTCTGATGCGGGTTCCCGCATCGTCGCGATAAAAAACCTGCGTATGCCATGACGCCATAAAGCAGATACACTCGTGCGTTCACTTTTTGAGAAGTTACCACTGATTGTTTAGAAGATTCGGTTTGTCCGGCAATGTAAACGGAATGTTGCTGATGCTGGTGGCGAGCATCGTATTGACCATTATGCGCACATTAGTGCGTTATGTCGGTTCAGACATGCATCAAGCCCAGGTGGAGCGTGAGTCGAAGAAAAGATTGCCTGTTCGGGAATAAGATGTCTCGATTGGCGTGGCTCGTGCCTCGCAGAAGTTCCTCGCGTGCTATCTTGGACTACCGCCCATATTGTAGTCACGTATGACGTTTGCAACACGAATGCGATAGTTTGAAAAAATACTGCGCTTGCCTTGTTCCTGCGCGGCTTGATGTTTTAAATGTGACTTCCATTTTGTTATTGCCTCTTCGTCACGCCAAAATGAGAGTGAAACATATTTGCCTGGTGTCACCAGACTTTCGAAACGTTCTACGGATATAAATCCATCAATCTTCTCTAGATCGGGGCGCAGACTGGCAGCGAGATCAAAATAGTTTTCGCCTTGTCCCGGTTTCATTTCAACTTCAAAGATTACCGCTAACATTTTTTACTCCTGTCTTTCTTTTGATTATTGCCTTCATGTAGTCTCGTAGCACAACCGCTTGGTTGTATTTTTCGTCTTTCGCGGAGTAGAGCAACGTAATAGTTCGATCACAAAAATCGTTTAGCAATGATTCGATTGATTCAATATTACCGTCGAGTTCTTTTTTATAACGCCGCTTGAATTCCAGCCATTTGTCTGGTTCATGTTTGAACCATTTACGTAATTCATGGGAGGGTGCGAGTTCTTTCGCCCATGATTCTATTTTCAGTTTTTCTTTGCTTTGACCACGCGGCCACAAGCGGTCAACAAGAACGCGCGCGCCATCGTCAGTAGATGGCGTTGCATAGATGCGTTTGATATGAATTCGCATCGACCACTTTATCAGGTGTTGGTTTGTATTAATGTCAGCAACTCCTTGATTTCATCGTTGTCGATTCGTTCATCACAAACGTAAATAATTTGCAAAAATAACTGTGCGCCCAGTATGCCTCTATTTATTTTATTGCGTAAATTATCCGCCGATTGATCTGTGCCGATTTGTCGCAGACGATTGCTGAGGTCTTTATAACTGAGGTCTTGTTTGGCCATGACGGTTTTTAACAATCGCTTAATTACGCCGGCCCACTGTTTAGAATAAACTGTGCTTAGATTGGCGATTTCGGTGGCATCGGGTGTCATCACAATATTTTACAATTGGTAACAAATAGTGTATATTGTAAACATATATTTACAAATAGTGCAAAAAACAAAGCAGAAGGTTGGATTATGTTCGGAGTAGGGAACAGATGATTCGACGCCGTTATTTACCAGGTGGTGTGCGTTGGCGTGGCCTGTGGTTCCTTGGTGCGTTCGCGCTCATCGGTCTGACCGAGTTCGCCGTTTGGCGCTGGTTTACCGGTCATTTTGGTATTGTTATTGGTGGGATATTTGTTTTGGCTGGCGTCGCGAGCGCGGTGCTGTGGTGGTGGATGTATCGTCGATCGCCGGAACACCTTAGCGCGCTCGAACTGGCCGATCAAGAGTTGCGCCGCACCAGCTCGTTAGAGTTACAGGGCAGCCTGCGCCGCCTGGGCGCCGATCAGGCGGCGAATCAGATTGGTCAATTGACCGAAAAACTGCATGCGTATTCCGACGTATTGCAAATGCGCTTTTCCGATAAACCGGAAATGGTGGATCGATATATGGGTGCTGCTTTGCAATTACACAAAAGCGCATACCGAAATCTTGAATCCGTGGCGGCAATGGCGAAGAGTGTTGAATCCATTAATGTGTCCCAGATCAAGGATCGGCTTGACGAGCTGCAGGAAGCGGACAAAATGGATTCGTCGGAAGTCGATACGTTGCATGAACGCGAAGCATTGTACTTATTGCAGCAACAACGCATCGATGAATTGGTGACGAAAAACGAAAAAGCATTGACCGCATTAAGCGATGCGGCAACAACGATTTCAAGCATGGATATGCAGCAAATACAAAATACGGATACGCACGATGTTATCGAGCAGATAAGACAGGTGACCGAACATATCGAATCACAGGACGAAGAATCCGGCAGTTAAGAAATAAATTATTACTATATAAACAGGAAGAAACAGATGAAAAAAATTCAGTGGTGGGCATTAATAGTATTCGGTGTGTCCGTACTTGCCGGATGTGACATCAACATTCCGTCGTTTGGCGACAAGAATTTAACACCGGAAAAAGCGCAATCGCGTCTGGCCGATTTTGTCGACGACATCAACTGGACACAGGATTTTGTGCAACGGCGGGCGAATGTCTCACTAACCAAAACCAATTTGCTGGACACCTTGCCCGACATTGATCAATATGGCGTTGTCGCTGCGCCACAAGTGTCTGGTGGAGTCGAGGTGGAAGTCTTTGCATCCAGCGAAAAAGCGGGAATCGGTTCGGATGGTTGGTTGGTCGAAGTGGTAAAGGCATTCAATCAGCAACGTTTTACGCTTTCGAATGGCAAAGTAGCACAGGTGCGATTACGCAAAATCGCGTCCGGTACAGGTGCGCAATTTATCGCGGCGCGTAAATACGTACCGCAGGGGTACACGCCGAGTAATGTGTTGTGGGTCAAGATGATCGAAGCGCAAGGCATACCCGTGCATAAAATACGCGATCGTCTCGTTGGCAACGTTGGTGGCATAGTAATGAAAAAGAACGTCGCCGCGACACTGCGCGAGCAATACTCGACGTTGGATGTATCGTCCATTATCGACGCGGTTGCGCAGGGCAAGCTGATAACCGGATACACCAATCCCTACGCCAGTTCGACCGGTCTTAATTTTCTGGTATCGGTGTTACACGCCTTCGCGCAGTCTACCGACAGTGCCATGCTGCGTCCGGATGTGGTTAGCAGTTTTGAGTCATTTCAGCGCAATGTTCCATTCGTTGCGATGACCACATTGCAAATGCGCGATTCCGTGCAGAACAATGGCGTGCTCGATGCGTTTGTCATGGAGTGGCAGACTTTCAGTCAAACCCAACCACCAATGAGTGCCGAGTATGAATTTATTCCATTCGGTGTTCGTCATGACAACCCGTTGTATGCTGTGGGCGATGTGACGGAAGAGCAAAAAGAAGTGCTCGAATTACTGGCACGGCATGCGGAAAGCAATGCTTCCATGACCTTGGCGACAAATTATGGTTTCAATGGCCTGGACGATTATTCCAGTGGCTACGATGTTCCCGACGGCGGCATTCTTGCCAAGGCACAAAAGGTGTGGAAGGAGAAAAAAGATGCCGGGCGGCCTATCACTTCGATTTTTCTGGTCGATGTATCCGGTTCCATGTCGGGTGAGCGCATCAAGGCGGTGCGTCAGGCGTTGATTGGCGGTGCAGATTTTATCGCCACGCATAACTCCATTGGATTGGTTACGTTTCAAACCACCGTTAATGTTGTGTTACCACCCGAGCCATTTGATCTGCGGCAAAAATCGGCATTCTGGGCTGCGGTCGAAGATTTGCAAACCGAAGGCAATACGGCAATGTACGACGGCATCGCGGTTTCGCTGCAATTGCTTTTGGAACAACGCAAAGCCAACCCCGATACACGTTTGATGTTGTTTGTGTTGACAGATGGCGAGACCAACAAAGGCTTAAAGTTCAACAAAATGGAAGAAATTATCCGCGGTGTTGGCATCCCGGTTTATACCATCGGTTATGCTGAACAGATCGCTGAACTGAAGCAGATTTCAGCGCTGGTAGAGGCGGCGTCTTTGAATGCATCTCAGGGCGATGTCGGTTATAAAATCGGTAATCTCCTAAACGCACAAATGTAGAAGAACCTGTCTCAAAATGCCTGCGCTTTGCCGATACGTTGTTAAAAACGCTCTCAAAATACTCATGTGTTTGCGTGTAGACGCTGCTTTTTTGAGCGTTTTCGCCTCGTCTCGCCAGCGCTCGCCTATTTCGAAATAGGTTCTGAACAAGCATGAAAACGTTTTTTACGTGGATTGCCATACATTGCGCCATATTTGGTCTTTGTGCCGGTGGTGTGCACTGGTATTTGAGCGGTTATCCAAAACAGGTTTTGGTCGCGGTGGATGCGTCGTATTCGGTAAAACCATTTTGGCGCCGGGTTAAACAGGAAATAAAAAACATCGGTGACAGCAATCGCTACGCCACGTTTGCATTGGTAACGGCCAAGCACAAAGTGCACGGCTGGCAAAAAGATTTGCAACTCGGCACCACACTGAGTTACGGCCCGCGTCGTTTGCAGGACTTGTTAACTGATGGGCGCTACGCTGAAATGCGTGAAGCAGACGAAAAAATTCTCATTACCAACGCTTCGCCCGCCGAATTAAAAGAGTTTGACGACTGGGTATTAAAAACCCTTCGTTAACCGGGTGGGCTGGTGCTCATCATCTGCGGCAGCAACAACGCAATCTGTGGAAAGATCACCAGCAACGCGACCGCGACAATCATAATCATAAACAATGGAAAGGCGGCTTTGGCGATAAAGTCCATATCGCGTCCGGTCATGCCTTGCAGTACGAATAAATTAAATCCGATGGGCGGTGTAATTTGCGCCATTTCCACTACAACGACTAAAAATATTCCAAACCAGATCATATCGAATCCGGCCTGACGTACCAGCGGTTCAATGACAGCCATTGTCAGAACAACGGCGGAAATACCATCTAGAAAACAACCTAGAATAATGTAAAAGAAGGTCAGCGCGATAATGAGGTGAACAGGTGTTAATTGCAGCTCGGCGATCCAGGTCGCCAGCGCGCGCGGCAGACCGGTAAAACCCATTGCCAGGGATAGAAAAGAGGAGCCAGCTAGTATCAGCGCGATCATCGCGGAGGTGCGGGTCGCGCCCATTAAGGCTTCATTAAAGGATTTCCATGACAACGATTTTTGCAGCGCGGAAATCACCAGCGCGCCGATAACGCCTAACACTGCCGCTTCAGTTGCGGTAGCAATGCCAAAATAAATGGAACCCATGACCGCCGCTATGAGCAACACCACGGGTATGAGTTGAACGGTGGAACGCATTTTGTCTGCCAACTGAGAGTGTCGTTCACCCGAAGATGGCATTTCGCGGCGCTTGTACAGGCTCCAGCACACGACATAGCCCATGAACAACAACGCGAGCATGATGCCGGGCAGAATTCCGGCGATAAACAATTTAGCGATGGACTCGTTAATAGTGACGCCATAAATAATCAGGATGATCGATGGCGGAATGAGCAGGCCTAATGTACCCGCACCGGCTAATGTGCCGATGATCATATTCTCTGGATATTTGCGTGAGCGCAGTTCGGGTATGGAGATTTTGCCGACGGTAGCAACTGTTGCGGCGGAAGAACCGGAGATCGCAGCGAACAAGGTGCAACCTGCGATATTGACATGCAACAAACCGCCGGGTAATCGGTGCAGCCATGGTGCCAGGCCACGAAATAAATTATCCGAAAGTCGTGTGCGAAATAAAATTTCCCCCATCCATATAAAAAGCGGCAACGCAGTCAATGTCCATGATGAACTGGCACCCCAGATGGTTAGCCCCATGGCATCGCCGACCGGGCGGCTGGTGAATAACATCATGCCGACCATGGCGACGCCGATCAGGCTGAGTCCGACCCACACACCGGTGCCCAAAAGAAAAAACAGGGCAAAAATAAACAGTATGGTTAAGGTGATCTCATCCATGATTTAGAAACTAATGCACGCCTTCGGCAACCGGCGCCCGCCGATCAATTCGTGTGATGACACGCACAAGGCTATGAATCAGACAAATCGCGAAAACGCATGCTCCAATTGCCACCAACGTCTGTGGTATCCATAACAAAATTGCGTCAGCGCCTTCGCTGCGTTCTTCCAGCAACCACGAGATGTAGCATAATTTCACAAGGTAAAACGCAAGATAGGCTCCGACAAAACTGGCAACAGCGAGGCACCAGATTTCCGCGATGCGTTGTGCTTTACCGCGTAAACGATTGAGTAAGAGATTGACTCGAATGTGACTGCCGTTTCGAAACGCATAAGCCAACGCGAAGAAACTCGAGGCCGCCATCGCGTAGCCGGAGTATTCGATAACGCCGGGCACGTAAAGACTGAGCAAGCGGCTGACGATGCTGGTCACTACAAGTAACGCAAGCACGATCAGGCACAACGCGGCCAGTACGCCACAAACGACATAGACACGGTTTAAACCGCGATCCAGCGCGCTAACAAAATTCATAACAATGAAAAAAGAAAAGCTGACGGCGTACGCAAGCACGCCGTCACGATGCAAAGATCACATGCTTTTATAGGAATCGACCACGGCCTTGCCCTCATCGCCTGCGCGTTCGAGCCATTCCTGGGTCATGGTATCACCGATACCGATAAAGTCATTTTTTAACTGATCACCCGGCGGTCCCACTTCCATGCCGTTTTCAGCGAGTTGTTCTTTGTACCAGTCAGACAATTCCTGCGCTTTGGCCCAGCCGGCCTGTTCGGCCTTGGCGGCTTCATTAGCAATTATTTGTCGCATGTTGTCATCCAGACCCTCCCAGGCTTTCTTATTGACGATGACCATGTTCTTGGGCAACCAGGCCTGCACGTCATACCAATACTTAACGTGTTCCCAAATTTTACGGTCGTAACCGGTGGAGCCAGAGGAGATCATGCTTTCGGCAACACCCGTGGCGAAGGCCTGGGACAATTCCGCTGCTTCAATTTTGGTCGGCACCGCGCCCATCAGCTCCGCCAGACGTGAAGTGGCGGCGTTGTACGCACGAAATTTTACGCCCTTCATATCCGCCGCGCTGTTGACCGGAGTTTTGTTGTACAAGCCTTGCGGTGGCCAGGGCACGGCATAGAGAAATGTCAGGCCTTTCTCGTCTAGGACTTTCTCCAGCGCCGGTTTGGATGCGTCGTACAATTTTTTAGCGTCCTTGAAACTGGTGGCTAAAAAGGGCAGAGCGTCCAGTTCAAATAACGGGTCCTCATTGCCTAACGCGGAAATCAACCGTTCGCCAATCGGCGCCTGACCCGTGCGCACGGCGCGAAAGATTTCATCGCCTTTAAACAACGATCCGCCCGGGTGGGTGACGATCTCGATTTCGCCGCCTGTTGCGGCAGTTACCGCCTCGGCGAATAGGGTGGCATTTTCCGAATGATAGTTGGTGGCGGCATAGGCCAGCGGCATATCCCATTTTTCACCTGCATTAACGGACAACACGGGCAGAGTGAGCAAGGCGGCGAGCAGATAGGGAACACGGTATTTCATGGTTTGGTGACTCCTGTGGGTATGTTGGGGGACGTTATTTCCAGCGAATTTTACCTGAGATTACCTTGACTGGCGCTTGCAAACCAGTGGCGTGCGCTTAAAATGGCGCGTTATAAGCGTGGTTATGATAAATCGCGTTAGTATTTAGTATCATGGGTTTGGAGAGGGCATGCGCGTAACAATAAACTGGCGCGTTGGCATTGCGGTGTTGAATTGCGAGTAATGCATCGCTTACGTAACTAACTTTTTGCAAGAGGAGACAACACAATGAAACACGGATATCGAAAATCCGCTCTAACTGTTGCGATAACCGCCGGGATTCTGTTCTCAGGTTCCCAGGCCTACGGTGCAGGTTTTCAAATCAGCGAATCATCGGTAAGCGGTTTGGGCAGAGCATTCGCCGGTGCCGGCGTTGCAGGGGACGATTTGTCGGATATGTTTTACAACCCGGCTGGCATGATGTTGTTGAGCGACGAACGTCAGTTTCAAATCGGTGGCACATTTATCAGCTCGTCCGGTAAAGTTGTTAACAACGGATCGACACAAAGTTTTGCCACGACTGGCGGTATCCTGACCGTGCCGGTTACAGGCGATGATGCCGACGGCGGCGAAGATTCACTGGTTCCGAATCTTTATTATGCGCTTCCGCGTTACGGTGATTTCCGATTTGGCGTAAACATCAATGCGCCTTTTGGATTAGCCACCGATTACAAAGACGGTTGGTTCGGTCAGTTTCACGCCTTAAGATCCGAATTGACAACCATTGATTTGAATCCATCCGTCGCCTATGCGGTTACACCGGATTTCACGATTGGTGGTGGTATCAGTATTCAAAAAGCCGACGCCGAGCTGAGTCAGGCACAATTCCTTGGTCCAGGGCTGCCAGCGGGTGAAGCGAAAGTGGAAGGCGATGACACCAGTGTTGGTTTTAACTTTGGTTTAATGTATGCGCCCACAGCCGATGCGCGTATCGGTTTTGGTTACCGTTCGAAAATCGAGCAGGAAGTGGATGGCAAGCTGCGCATCTCCATTCCCGGCCTGGTTGTTCCTGAAGCAGGTGCCGAAGCTTCTGTCGAATTACCGGAGACGGCGTACCTGTCCGCGTTTAAACAGTTGAATAGTCAATGGTCGTTTCTAGCCAGTGCGCGTTGGACAAAATGGAGTCGCTTCGAAGAATTGCGTATCGAATTTGATAACGGTCTGCCGGATTCTGTGACTGACGAAAGTTGGGAAGACGTGTGGACGTTCAGTGCGGGATTGAATTATCAGGCGAATCAGAAATGGGACGTTCGATTCGGCATCGCGGCGGACGAATCACCGGTTCCCGACGCAGAACGTCGTACGCCACGTATTCCTGACAATGACCGCACATGGTTAAGCATTGGTGCAAGCTACCATCCCACCACCAATGTCACTGTTGATTTTGGTTTCGCGCATTTATTTATTGATGACAGCGAAATTGATAACACGATAGATCTGGTTTCCAGCGCGCCCGGTGCGGCTGTCGACAGGATCAGGGCTGATATTGAAGATCCCGACGCCAATCTCGCCGGTATTCAGGTACAAGTAAAGTTTTAGATTTATCTTGCAATCAACCGGGTACCGGCTTGCCGGTACCCGGTATTTTGTGGTTTAGCTATTGGCGATTAGCTGTCAGGCTGTTTCCACCATCCGCAAATCTTGTGGGAGCGGCGCCTCGCCGCGATGTTTTCCTGGTTTCTTCACTCACTGTATTCGTTCAGAATAGCTGATAAACATCCAATGTCATGCTGAGCTTAGCGAGGCATCCAGATAAAACCATTCGCGACCAAGGTCGTTCCTACGCTTCTTTTGGCTCCCATAGAGTCCGGGAGATGCAACGCGTCGCATTCTCCGGTTTAATCACTAAGAGTTTAATTCCCCGTCCCTTGGGGCGTAAGCTGTATGGGTGAGTGAATATGTGCACAAGAGCCGCAATGTTACGGTATTGCTTTACCATTTAGTCTTTCCAACAAAATACTGACGGGTGGTGTTTGACGAAGCCGTGGACGAAATACTTCGAGATATTTGTCTTGAGATCGAGAAAAGATACCAAGTGAAGTTTATCGAGATAGGAACCGATCAAGATTATGTGCATTTTCTAGTGCAAAGTGTCCCCACGTACAGTGTGACAAGGCTGGTACGGACATTGAAAAGTATTACGGCACGAGAAGTATTTCGTCGATGTCCGAATGTAAAGAAACAATTGTGGGGAGGTGAGTTCTGGTCGGATGGGTATTTTGGTAGTACGGTAGGCAAACATGGCGATGAGCAAATGATCAGCGAGTATGTAAAAGGTCAGGGGCTAGACTATAAGCAAGTTCACCATGCTGGTCAGTTATCGTTGTTTTAACACCCCGTAGCTTGCAGCGGGGTAGTTTATTCTAAAAAATTTACTGAAAAGTTAGTTTAACTCTGGTACTCGATCTAGAATCAACGAATCGCTGATTTACGAAAGCCGAGCACTCTATGAAACTTTGGAATATTCTCAGGCAATTTTTAAATGCATTTTCCGTATTCAAAACAATAATATCTAGGCTTTCGCTAGTCGCTACAGTTACAGCGGACATACCAGCCTCAGGTTGGTCAATGTATGACATACAATCTATCCATGCATTCAAGTTATCACCGTAAAATTCTGGGAAACCCATAACTTCCTTAAATACCGTATGGAAGCTCTCCCAATCTACAATTTTTTCAAAATCAATTTCGATTCTCATTCTTTGCTACATCTGGGCATCAATTAGCCGAAAAACAATTGGGACTTTGGTCTCACTTTCTACTGCTTTGCCATTTTCAACTGCGGGTTCGAATCGCCAGCGTTTCACCGAATTTATCGCAGATTTATCCAGCGAACGATAACCGCTGCCTGTGTCGACAAATATGTCTTTTACTTTGCCGGTAGAGCTAACCGTGACGCGCAAAACCACGTTTCCTTCGTAGCCTTTCCTGATTGCAACGCGTGGATACTTCGGTTTGGCGTTACCGGTTGCTGGAGTGGCATCGCGGCGTCGCCCGGCACCGTCAATGACAGAGCGATCTGCTTTAGCAAGCACTATAGATTGTTCATTTGTTGAAGCCGATTCCATTTCCAATTTCAATGGTAAAGCGTCACGTTGTGTGAACCGTTCGTCGGCAACTGCGCTTGCAGTAGATTCAATAGTTTTCGTAGTGTCTGAAACAGCTGGTTTCATAGTCGACTCTTGAGTTGTTTTTCTTTCAGATGTTATCTCTGGTTCGGATTCCTGCAGTTGCGGCATATTTGTTTGGAGTTCTTTTGCCGGTGTCCTGGCAGCGTCAACAGTTTCTGGTTCGGCATCGGGTGCTTCTTCCTGCGAAGGTTGTTTTGGTGATGGGATGTTTTTGACAACCGGTTCCCGTTTTGCTTCTACGGTTTGATATTCGGATTCTTCAGAGGAAGTTTGTTTCGGATCCGAAGCATCGACTGGTTTTTCAAAAGGTGTTTTTATGACCGAATCTACTGGCTCGCTCGAAGCTTCCGGTGCCGAAACAATTTCACTCGCTTCGACGGTATGCGCTTTGATGCTGGGTTCCGTGACCAGGTGCGCGGTAATAATTGTGGATGCCGGAGCCGTCCTGGCGTTCGAGAATTCGTTAACAATGCCGGCGACGGCAGCGATTGCACCGCCGTGCAATAGCAAAGATAAAACAATAGACGCGCTCAGGCGTTTCAGTGTGGGGTTGTGTTGATGCGGGTTTAGCTCCAGCCGTTTTATCCGGCTGACGGCTTCTGAATCGCGCAATACAAAATCGGTGCTGTCCATCGAATATCCTGTTACGGTCACAGTCCACTGCGCCGCCAACAGATACTCGAAGATATCCGCACCACCGAATGAACCCCGTCCAGCAGAGAGCGACGCTGCGATGGCAGGTTTCCTGGCTCACGGGTCAACGCATTGCAGCCGCCTTCCCGGTGGATCAGATGTTGTCACCAGTGGCATAGTGGCCGCGTGCTCGCCGTTCACAGTTGCGGGGACAGCCAGGGTTTAAGCGTGTGCTATACCCTGTTCCCTTTATTCCCGTGCGGGAACCATCGCTTGTGTGCAAGTAAATCACTGGTTCGGGCGGGAATCAAGTATCGGTCGCTGTTCTTGTCGATTGTCAGTAACATTGCGCCGTGTTAGAACGCACTCCCGAAAAGCTTCACGATTAAAGCGTTATCCAACTAAGTCATAATGCTGGCAACACAATCTCAAACAATACGTTTATACATCCCGGCGTTAGTCGCGTTGGCGTGTTTGAGTCTGGTGTTTGCGTTACTCACCGGTAGCGCAGATGTGCAATGGCGAACATTATGGCCGTTTGGTGGTGTCGAGGCGGATGCGATGTCGCATTCCATCGTGTGGCAATTGCGTCTGCCACGCGCGCTGCGTGGATTCGTTGTCGGGGCGTTGCTGTCGGTCGCCGGGGTTTACATGCAAGTATTGTTGCGCAACCCGCTCGCCGATCCTTATATCCTGGGTGTGTCAGGTGGTGCGGCAGTCGGCGCGTTGCTTGCGATATTGCTCGGATTTGCAGGTGTTATTGTTTCATTCGGTGCAGCTACCGGCGCGTTACTATCCATGTTGTTGGTTTTTGGTTTGGCTCACGGACGCGGTACCTGGTCGTCGACACGTTTGTTGTTGACCGGTGTGGTGGTTGCAGCAGGATGGGGTGCGATGATCGGTCTGTTGTTAGCGTTAAGCCCCGACACCATGGTGCGTGGCATGCTGTTCTGGTTGATGGGCGATTTGGGCCATAGTGCACCGCCCTGGTGGAGCGCTGTTGTCTTAATCATCGCGCTGTGTGTTTCATTTTACTTTGCACGCAGTTTGAATGTATTGGCCTATGGCGAGAAACAGGCCAAATCATTAGGCGTTTCGGTGGCAAAGCTGCGTGTTTTGTTATACCTGTTTGGCTCGTTGTTGACTGCCGCGGCTGTGACTCTGGCCGGCATCATTGGGTTCGTTGGCCTGGTCGTGCCGCATATGCTGCGCCTTGTCGGTGGTGGAGATCACCGCTGGTTATTGCCTGCAGCGGCGTTACTGGGTGGTAGTCTCGTCGTGGTGGCGGACACGCTCGCACGCACTTTGTTAGCGCCCCAGCAACTGCCCGTCGGCGTCGTAACGGCATTTATCGGCGTGCCTTTGTTTTTATATCTACTCTATCGTGGTTCGGGAACTTTTCGCTCATGATCACATTACAAGCACGCGAACTCGCGGTAAATATTGCGAGTGTCAAAATTTGTAATGATTTGAGTTTCAGCGTCAAACCCGGCGAATGCTGGGGAGTGCTTGGCGGTAACGGTGCAGGTAAGACCACGTTGCTGCACACTTTGTGCGGTTTGCGCAGTCCTCAGTCCGGCGGAATTTACATTGATGACCAATCGATAGCGTCATTGCCTGCAAAAACCATCGCGACAAAGCTAGGTGTTTTATTTCAGGACAACGCCGATCCATTTCCAACGACCGTTTTGGAATCAGCATTGATTGGCCGGCATCCTCATATAAATGCTTGGCAGTGGGAAAGCGATGTCGATATCGAAATTGCGAGAATGGCGTTGAATAGTGTTGGGTTGCAAGGATTCGATGCGCGTCGTGTTGACACCTTATCGGGCGGCGAGCGTCGTCGTCTGGGTATTGCCACCGTCATGGTGCAAAATCCGGATATTTATTTGCTGGACGAACCGAATAACCACCTCGATTTACATCATCAAATTGAATTGTTGTCGCAGTTGACTGCATTAACCCGGGTAAACGACAAGTCATTAGTTATGGTACTGCACGATATCAACCTCGCATCGCGATTTTGCGATCACCTGCTGCTGTTGTTTGGCGACGGGCAGACACGTTTTGGTCCTAAAGACGAAGTTCTGGAGGCCGACGTGCTGGGACGACTTTATGGGCATGAATTGGTAGAGCTGGGCGGTGCATCACATCGCGTTTTCACGCCGCTGTAGCGTTTAGGTTATTTTCTTGACAGTGCTTGGTTGCGCTGTGTTAAAGTCGCGCAGCGTTTTACCTTTTGTTGCAGGTTCCGTGAACATTTTCATGCTTACGGTGAAACGGGAAGTCGGTGCGTTGAAAGACAATGCCGACACTGCCCCCGCAACGGTAAACGGGTATGAAATCAGCTTATCGCCACTGTGTTATTGAACATGGGAAGGTGCTGATTGAGGATTGTTTAAGTCCACCCGTGAGTCCGGAGACCGGCCTGTGATAACAGCTTTCGCAAACCACGGCGGGTGGTGAGCTATCGGTTTCTTACTTGCTGATCTCCACTCGTTTTTACCAATCAATCGCGCGGGCGGCGCGTTACAGGAGAACAGCAATGAATAAAAATATTCTTTCCGCAGCTATATCGACCATCGTCACCAGTTTAACCTTTGTTGGCATGAGTGCCGCAGCCGAACCGGTTATCGTGACAGCAACCCGCACGGCGCAAACGGCCGATGAAACGCTGGCGCCTGTGACCGTCATCACCCGCGAAGATATCGAGCGAAGCCCAGCCCAGGATTTGCGTGAGTTGCTGGTAGGTACGCCGGGATTCGATGCCAGCAGCAACGGCGCCTATGGCAAGACGACGGCGTTTTTTATGCGTGGCACTAATTCCGATCATGTTTTGACATTGGTCGATGGCATTAAACTTTATTCCGCGACATTGGGCGCGACTGCTTTCCAGTTTATTCCGCTGGATCAAATCGAGCGTATTGAAATCGTGCGTGGCCCACGCGCAGCGTTGTATGGTTCCGAGGCGATCGGGGGTGTCATTCAAATATTTACCCGCAAAGGTGGTGATAAAACAACCGGCGATGTGGGTGTCGGCGGTGGATCGGATTCCAGCGCGGAGTTGAACGCCGGATTTAGCGGAACAAAGGGCGATACCCGTTTCAGTTTACGTGGTGGTGCGTTTCAGACCGACGGCATCGACGTCACCCAGGGCAATCAATTGGATGATGACGGGTACGACAACGCGTCCGTTACCGCCAGTGTGCAGCACGAGATTTTTGACGACACCGGAATAGATTTTAATATATTGCGAGCGCAGGGTAATACCGAATTCGATAATCCGTTCGATCCTCTGGACATTCAAAATGAAGAAGATTTTGTCCAGCAGGCCGCTAATGCACGACTGAAAATTTCGCCTTCCGACATCTGGTCGCTGGTGTTGCAGCTCGGACAAAGCCGCGATGAGTTGGAAGACATTACCGACGGTGGATTCAATAGTGAATTTAATACCAAACGTGACGAACTATCGGTGCAAAATGATTTTGAAATCGGAGGTGCTCACTTGTTTACTGTCGGGGTCGATTACTCGGATGATAAAGTCAGTGGTTCCGTTGACTTCGATGAAGCTGCGCGCGATAACACCGGTATTTTTGCCCAGTGGCAAAGTGACTATGGTCGACACAGCGTTGTTTTGGGTTTGCGTAACGACGACAACGAGCAGTTTGGTTCGCAATCGACCGGTAGTTTCGACTATGGCATCGATCTAACTGACAGCCTTCGCTTTAACTTTGGTTTTGGCACCGCATTCAAGGCACCGTCGTTTAATCAACTCTATTTTCCCGATTTTGGCAATCCTGATTTACAACCGGAAGAGTCGGAATCCGTTGAACTGGGTTTGAGTGGTGTCGTCAACAACAGCCGGTGGGGTGTGCGTATTTTCGACAGTAGTATTGAAGATTTGATTGTTACCAATCTTTCGACGTTCCTGCCTGAAAATGTGGCGGAAGCCGAGATAAAAGGTCTCGAAGCCGAATACGTGACAAGTATCAGCGACTGGAACGTATCAACCAGTTTGACTTTATTGGACCCGGAGGACAAAGCGACCGGTAACGAATTACGCCGGCGCGCCAAACGCAGCATCAAGGTTTCGGCTAATCGTTCCTTCGGTAACTGGCAAACCGGTTTTTCGATATTGAGCCAGGGAAAACGTTTTGAAGATCTGGCTAACACTATTGAGTTAGATGGCTACGAGTTGGTGAATGCTAAAGTGGGATACGTGTTTACGCCAAAGGTAGCATTGACATTGGATATGGAAAACCTGTTTGATGAGGAATATGAAACCGCAGACGGTTTTAATGAAAAAGGATTTACCGGGATGCTGCGATTACGCTACACCGCTTCGCGATAAGCTACACAGCCTCTTGCTAGTCTGATTGCGCGACTCTTGTCTGGTCCAGAATCGCGCACATCATTTCCATCCCCTTAACCAATCGCGGCGTGTGCTGCACAATGAGTTCGGCCGGGATGGAGTAAAGCTGTCCGTTGGCGACGGCTTTTAGCTGTGGCCAGCGTCGCCAATAGTGTTTCCACTCGCCTTCGCCGCCGGGCACGTCACCGGCGATGATCACGTCCGGGTTTGCTTGCAGTACCGATTCGATGGAAACGGGCGGGGCAATAATGTTAAGCGGCGCAAAGATATTCTCACCGCCACAATGTTCAATAATTTTACTCACCAGATGATCGCCACTTAGGGTCATCAACGGCTCTTCCCACACCTGGTAAAAAACCCGCACGGGTTTTTTATTTCTATTCGCTTCGATAACAGATTGCACGCGAGCGACAAAGTCATTGGCGGCCACCGCTGCTGATTCGGTGAAACCGGTGAGTGCGCCCAGTCTGTTTAAATTTGATGCGATATCGCCCAGATTTCGGGGTTCTGAAATAAAAACCGGCAGACCTAATTCCTTTAGTTTGACAAGGTCGGATTTTGGGTTGCCGGTTTTCCACGCAACGATCAAGTCAGGTTGTAATGCGATTATTTTTTCCAGGCTCAGTTTGTTATGTGACCCGATACGTGGAATTGTTTTTGCCGCTTCAGGGTAGTTGCTGAATTCAGCCGCCCCCACGATTTTTTCACCTGCCCCGATGGCGAATAACATCTCGCTAACATGGGGTGCCGTGCTGACAACACGTTGTGCGGGTTTTTCGAGGGCTAATTCCTGCCCAGTATCGTCTGTTATCTGAATATCCGCACAAGCAGGCAGGGAGTGCAGATTCACACACAACACAAGTGCGCCCGCGCGGAGCATTTGCAGAGTTATTTTATTTTCTACGACGTCTATTGCGCACACCCCAAAACGGTTTTACACAGGATAAAGCGTTTTTAAGTATCTACCTCGAGTGTTATGAGGTGAAAACGAGTTTTTACTCGACAGGCTCCATTGTGACACTGGCAACCTCAACGTGTCTGCATTCCGGTGGCAAAAACCGGGGTGGAATCGAACCCGAGTCGCAATCCCAATAGATGGCACCTCCATTAGGTTGCGGTGTGAGTTCTACGTTTTGACCATCGAGTGGCGGGCCACCGTCGTCCATATAGGAAATCGTGATTTTCCCTTCGGGGCCAATATCGACAGCCGCGACATACGTGCCTCGAATTTCATCAGCGACACCCGCGGTTTCGTTGTTGTCGGGAAACTTCCCGTTGGTTTGGTGAAACAATGCGACTCCGGTTTTTGCAGGACCGCTCAGTGCAAAGCCTTCTGCGACTTTTGCGCGTGTCGTGTAGAGTTGATATGCAGGATACGCTATAGCCGCAAGAACACCGAGCAACGCAACAATTGCGGCGACCTCAACCAGTGAAAATCCTTTGTGTTTCATGCTCCAAGCCTCTATCCATTACCAGCGTAACTATACGGCAATTGGCAGATGGATTGAAGGAGTGAGGAGTGACGCGCGAATCATGATTCGGTGCGATGATAAAACCTGTTTTTGCAGTATTCACGATAGAATAGCTGCCGTTTTCAACGCCTCCCAAATACCGTGAGCTATGCGAATAATCAAAGTTGTTTGCGACGCCGGCCACCTCGACACCATTAAGGGTATCGCCGAGCACGAAGAAGTCACGGATTTCTGGTGGCGCAAGAACGAGGAGGAAGAACGCATTGATGTGAACTTGCTGGTGCGCCCCGGTAAACGGCAGGCTGTGCTGGATTCGCTGCAAAAGGTGTTAGACACCGATGCTACAGCGCGCATCCTTATTACGCCGGTGGATTCCGTTGTTGCCAAAGCCAGCGATAAGGCGACCGACGACGATGTCACATTGTTGCAGGCGGATATTTCGCGCCAGGAGTTGTATGACGATGTCGAGCGTTCCGCGCGGCTTGATGGTAACTACATTTTATTGGTTACGTTATCCACCATAGTGGCCGCCATCGGTTTGATTGAAAACAACGTGGCGGTCGTTGTCGGCGCCATGGTTATCGCGCCTTTACTCGGGCCAAACATTGCGCTGGCGCTCGGCTCGGCCTTGGGTAATATGCATCTGCTATGGCGGGCAACAAAATGTATTTTTGCCGGTGTAGGGCTGGCGGTATTGTTGTCCATCGTTATTGTCATGATATGGCCTTTAACCGAACCCTACAGCGAGGAGGTGCTGTCACGCACGGTCGTAGGACTTGCGACTGTCGCACTCGCTTTGGCTTCGGGTGCGGCCGGTGCATTGTCCATGACACGCGGCTTGCCCAGCGTATTGGTGGGTGTGATGGTGGCGGTGGCAATTCTGCCACCTGCCGCGACATTCGGCATGATGTTGGGTATGGCCGAGTTTGAAAAAGCCAATGGCGCGGCTTTATTGCTGGCGGTGAACATCGTATGCATCAACCTGTCCGCCAAACTGGTTTTTTTGTTGCGTGGAATACAACCCCGCACCTGGTCGGAGAAACAACGCGCCCGTACCTCTGTCGGTATCGCCATTACCATGTGGGTGGCATCACTGGCGATCTTGGTCGCGATAATTTATTTAAAGTAGATATGCGCTTTTAATTGGTTATGCGGGACTTCAAAAAAGCTCTTACTTCCGATAATCCGTTTTTCATAACATCTTCAGCAAAAACATCGCTATTGTTAGTGGCTAGATTTTTTAAGTAATCACCTGCAGATTCGAAAGTCTTCTTACCTTTGGGGAATTTACACGCAGCCTTTTGAAACATTTCGTCAAACTTGCCGATTCTAATCTTTAGTCGGGCTGACGATACTCCTGTGTTTCCATCTTCAATTACTCTTGAAAACGGTCTCTCAAATTCCCCTACCTGGTATGGAGCCGCTATAATGGAGTGGTGCGTAGTGACATTTCTCGCAGCCTTCAAAAACATGAACACATCAAGTTGTCTCATTGCGTTCTGATCTGAATCATCCCCATTTCCTCGATTGACGTAAAACAAAACAAAAAAGCGTCAAAAAAAGAAACCATATGAAAATAATTGTCTGCCGGTGGTCCACAACTTTTCATATATTTTTTATAGAAAAACTCACTTTCTTTAAAGCGTACACATACAGGATGAGCTTTTGATAGTTGACTCTCGTTCATTTGTTGATCTTGAATAAGCTGTTTAAGAGTAGATACTAGTGCATTTATGCAATCTGCGTATAAGAGGCGAAGTTTGAAATTGTATTTTGATTTGTCGCCGTACCTAAAGATCTTTACAAATCCGAATCGAGTCGTAAATCGCTGCATGGATATTGCGGCTGGCGACAGCATCGCCGACGCGGAATAGCTGAAATTTTCCCTCGGGATTTTGCTCAAGGTTTTGTGGTTTGTTTTGGATCAGGTTATCTATTTTAGTCTCACCAGCGTTTATTGATTGGTCTTTCAGTTCAAAATACAAATCGTCCATTGCCAGTGTGCCGTGTTCGACAATAACCTGACCAACGCTTCGTGTCGGACGTGACTTGTCAAATTCGTTAAAGAAAGTGGCGGTGAGTTTCCCATTTTCTTTAACCACACTTGTGAGACGATGATTCACTGTCATGGTCACGCCATTTTCATAAAACGTTTTTAAGTAAATCGGATAATTGGTGCCGCCGATTTCCTGGCCGATGGAGCGATCTGGTGTGACGATCTCCAGGGTTTTTACCTGGTCGCAGATATGCTCGGCACAGGACACGCCCTGGTGTTGTCCGTTGTCGTCGTAGACGAGTACATTGTCCGCGGGATTCACCTGTCCGCTCAGAATATCCCAGGTGGTGGTGACGAGGTCTGCTCCTTCGCGTAAAAATTCCGTATTCGGCAAGCCACCGGTTGCGATAATAACAACGTCCGGGTTTTCGGCTAATACGTCATCCGCTTCTGCGAAAGTATTGAACCGGCATTGCACGCCCAGGCGTTCGCACTGCGCGTAACGCCAGTCGACAATGCCGATAATTTCGCGGCGGCGTTCAACTTTGCTCGCTAATACGATCTGACCACCCGGTTTATCCGTCGCTTCGAATAATACAACGTCATGTCCGCGTTCGGCACACACACGCGCTGCTTCCAGCCCGGCAGGTCCGGCGCCGATTACAACCACTTTTTTCGTTGTTGATGCTTTGTCAATGACATGCGGTATGAATTCTTCCCGGCCGGTCGCCGGGTTGTGAATACACAATGCTTCGTTCGCTTCGTAAATGCGATCGATACAATATCCTGCGCCGACACAGGGCCGGATATTGTGTTCTTCGCCACGTTCGATTTTGGCTACTATGTGCGGGTCGGCAATATGCGCGCGGGTCATACCGACCATGTCTAACGCATTGCTTTCGACGGCGTAACGCGCGGTTGCGACATCGTTAATACGTGCCGCGTGAAAAACCGGCAAGTCCAATTCCGATTTAATAGACGCGGTAAATTCAAGATGCGGCGCGCTGGCCGTGCCCATGTTGGGAATGACATGAGACAAACCTTCATCGGTATCGACGTGACCGCGGATAACGTTAAAAAAGTCCAGCATACCGGTGTCGGTCAGGGTTTTTGCAATGTGCATGCCTTCATCAAACGACAAGCCACCATCCATATTTTCATCCACTACCATGCGTATGCCGACGATGTAATCGGTACCAACCTGTTTGCGCACTTCTTCGATCACTTCCAGGCTGAAACGCATGCGATTTTCCAGACTACCACCGTATTTGTCGGTGCGTTTGTTATTAGCGGTTGACCAGAAACTGTCCAGCAAATGCCCGTACGCTTCGAGTTCGACGCCATCGAGATCGCCTTGTTTGCAACGTAAGGCCGCCGCGCCGTAGGCTTTGACCACACGTTGTATGTCGGATATTTCCATGACTTTCGGAAACGCACGATGGGCGGGTTCGCGCACACAAGATGGCCAGATAGTCGGCAGCCAGTCCGAGTGATAAGGCGATGTGCGCCGGCCGAGGTGGGTGATCTGGCACATCACCGCAGCGTCGTATTTGTGCATGCGCGCGGCTAATTCCTGGAAGTAAGGAATGATGTCATCGTTTCCGGCGTACAGATTGCCGAATGCCGGTGGCGAGTCCGGCGCGATCAGCGTGGAGCCACCAAACATGGTCAGGGCCATTCCGCCTTTGGCTTTTTCCTCCTGATAGAGCTGGTAGCGCAGTTTCGGCAAGCCGTCCTCGGAATAGGCCGGTTCGTGACTGGTGCTGAGCACACGATTCTTCAGTGTCAGGTGTTTTAGTTGAAACGGTTGCAGTAACGGATCTTTGCTGGTCATTGGTTCGTCGATGAATTATTTGTACGTGGATTGTGCACGGGCGTACTCAACCCGGCAAGGGCTGGCAACCAAACGCGGTGTATTCGAAAAGTTAACTTACCATCAGTTTTCCTGTGAACATTGTCACAGAAATTTTTCCGAGCGTGCGACACAATTCTTATTCAATGGAGAATTAAACAATCATAACTAAGGGACGTCTGAAATGTTGGGACAATTGGATTGGCATCAATACGTCGGAGTGGTGGGAACTGCCGTTTACATATTCACCTATGCGTCATTGCAGTTAGGCAAAGTCGACGGCAACGGGCTAGTTTATGTGTTGCTTAATCTCACTGCCTCGTCATGCGTGTTATTCAGCCTTCTTTATGCGTTTAATCTCGCATCGGCACTTATTCAAGTATCCTGGGTTGTGATTAGTCTGGCGGGGATATTGCGCAAATTAATGATTCCCCGCCGTGTCGCAACAGTGAGCAGCACTTCATAGCCTGATGGATGATTTAAGAATACCGCGATGATTTGATGCGGATTCTAATGCTAAACGTGAAAAGAACTAAACAAGCACTGACCAAGTCAGTGCTTGTTTTAACTGCCCACCATGCCGACGCGAATTAATCCTTGATCGTTTGAACGATCACTGACCAGTTCGACGTTTTGTTGTACATTACTCTTGCCGTACAGTTCAGGTGTGCTGGCCGTTGTCAGTGCGGGCACCAGCTTATGAAATGATGTGCTTTGCTGCTCCAAAGGATCGTCAAACTTGAGCGGATTGGCGCGCGCCCACATGGCGATCTCGAGCATGATCGGTGAGTCATCCAGAAAAGCGCGCGCGGCGTATTTTTCCAATTCCTTCAGCGAATCGACCGGGTGATAAGTGCCGTCAAACACTATCCCGGTGATAGTCTCAACATTGATCTGTACCGGAATCCTGAACGGGCCGCGGCGGGCGAAGGTCTTCTGCGAACTGGTGATGGACGCCATGTGTGCCGGTCCAAGATTGTGCACACGGGTAATGACCGGCGTGGTGAATTGTCCGCGTTTGCTGTCCGGGTCGTTCCATTCCTGTAAAGTCATGCCGAGAAAACCGGCGTAATAATCCGGTGCAGGTTTGTCTTGCGTTTCCCAGCCGTTGTTCAGGGTTATTTCGATGGGCGCACAGGTCAGCCCTCTGAGCACTTGCAAGGTCAACGTATCGCCTGCGCCGTAATCGCTAATCATGCGTAACGCTTGGTCCTTGCCGGTAATCTCGCTGTCGTTCAGTTCGAATATAACGTCTTTTGCCTGCAAGCTGTATGCGGGAGATTCATGTTCGGGTGTTTCGTTTACGATCAATGCTGCGTGTCCGTCGGGCACCCGAAACATCGAAGCTTCGTCCGGTGTTAATTCACTGACCAGTTTATCGATGCCGGCCTCGCCCCAGCTCGGTGGGCCGTGTTGCAATGACTCGTTTTCCTGACGGACTAAATTGATCGGCCTGGCATAACCGACGCCGAGGTTTTTACCGTCACCTTGCGAGGCGATGGCCGTGTTCATGCCGATGACCTCACCGTTACGGTTAAACAGTGCACCACCCGAGCTGCCCGGATTAATGGCGGCGTCGGTTTGTAGAAACGGCAATACACCGGATACAAAACGTCTGGTGTGGGAAATAATACCGCGGCTGACGGAATCGCGATTTAATCCGAGTGGGTTACCGACTGCGTAGACTTCGTCGCCTGGTTTGATGGCATCCGAATCACCCAGGCGTGCCGCGGGTATATTGTCGCAATGTTGCATGTGCAGGATCGCCGTATCCGACAACGGGCTGGCATTAACAACCGTTGCAGGAATGCCTTGTGTGCTGTTCCATTGTCTTGGAAAAACCTCGACCAGCGCCGCATCCGCAACAACATGGTGGTTGGTCCACACTTCGCAGCGTTCGGTTGAAACGAGAAATCCTGAACCCGCAGCCGGTTTCCACACGGAATCGCCGACGGCATCGATGCGAACATGAGAGACGGTTTTGATTGAAATGGAAACGTCGAGCATGGTTTCCGTATCCACTTGTTGCTCGCGGTCGTACCAGTAAAAAGCGCCAGGGACCGCGATCGCCAGCAGTCCTAATAACCCGGTGCGCCACAATATTGTGGTTTTGCTGATCATCCCTTATCTCACCTTTGATTACATCGTATCTAATTCACCGTGTAGTACGCTCACCGTTTAACTGGCTTCAATGCTCTGTGTTAACGGTCTTTGGATAAGATTATTATGCATAAGTCGGTTCACGCGGTCTGTGTAAAAACGCACAAAACGAGAGTGCAGGATTTTTGATATCTACACGCCGCGCTGCCGCGACCATGCGGTTGCAAATGATTTACTGGATTTTTATGTCGTGGTGTTTAAAAAATAACACTGCGCAATCTGGTCATGAACCTGCGCCAGACCCAGTTGCAACTCATCAATAAACGCGTGCAGTTGTTCCTGGGATTCGGTCAATGACTCGATATTCGCATTGGTCACCACACGGCTGGTGCGTGCCAGCGCGCGTAGAACGGCATCGTGGTTGGGTAATTTTCTGACACGTGATTCCGCCGCAATAATACAACGGTAAAAAGCGCGCGGAAATTCGTCATCCTGTAACAAAAACCGCAATGCATCGGCACGTCGTACACGCACCTGCATCTTTTGACGATACATTTGATAGGCATTTAGTGATCTCAATATACTGCGCCATTGAATATTTTCGTATGATCGTTGTCCGCTGATTTCCTCCGGCAACAGGCTGGCGGAACGGGCATCGATTAAACGGGTTGTCATGTCAGCACGCTCCAGTAATGCGCCAAGGCGCGAGAAATGAAATCCCGAGTTGTGATTCATGGTGCCGGAGGTGATACCGGTCAAGGTTTGCGATCCGCGAATGATGTGTTTTAGATAGGCAAAACGTCCTCGTTTAGACAAGCCGCTGTGTAAATTTTCTTGTGCGTACAGGTAGAGTTCGTTGATCAATTCCCAGGCTTCACGCTGAAAAATATCGCGGATGGTGCGTGCGTTTTCACGCGCGAGAGCCAAGGAGCTGAGAATGGAACCAGGGTTGCGTGTGTCCCCCACGAGAAAATTGACCGCGGAACGTTCATCGTATTCTTTGTGAAGCTCGGAGGGCACAACATCGTCGCCGATAATCTCGACCAGTGGTTGCCATCCAGGTGCTATGCCTTTTGGCAGGTCGAGCAATAGATTCGCGTTTACACTGACAATGCGGGCAGTGTTTTCAGCGCGTTCGACGTAGCGCGACAACCAGTAAAGATTTTCAGCGACGCGCGATAACATTACAATTTTCCTTTCTTTGCACGCCGTTTACGACGAGGTTTGTCGCCGCCGCTGTCCACAATCCAGGTATCTTTAGAGCCGCCGCCCTGCGATGAATTGACAACCAGCGAACCCTTGCGTAACGCGACCCGGGTCAAGCCGCCCGTCGTGACATGGTTCTGGTCGCTGGACAAAATAAACGGGCGCAGATCGACATGCCGTGGTTCTACGTGTTTGTTCACTACGGTTGGCACCGTTGACAAAGCCAGCGTGGGCTGGCCGATAAAATTTCTTGGATCTTTTTTTATTTGCTTCGCGCATCGCTCGCGCTCCGCACGGGTGGAGGCCGGACCAACCAGCATGCCGTAGCCACCGGATTCATTAGCTGGTTTTACCACCATGGTCGCGAGATTTTCCAGAACATGCTCGCGTTGCTTCTTGTCCATGCACAGGTAAGTCGGCACGTTCGGGATGATGGCATCCTCGTCGAGATAATAGTCGATCATTTGCGGAACGAATGCATAGACACCTTATCGTCCGCGACACCGGCACCGGGCGCATTGGCCAACGCGACATTGCCCGCCTTCCATGCGCGCATCAGTCCGGGTACACCGAGCAGGGACTCAGCGTTGAATACTTCGGGGTCGAGAAACAAATCGTCAATGCGCCGGTAAATCACGTCGACCCGCGCCAGCCCCTCGACGGTACGCATATGAACACAGTCGTCTTCCGTTACCACCAGGTCGCGTCCTTCGACTAACTCGCAGCCCATGCGCTGGGCCAGGAAAGAGTGTTCGAAATAAGCTGAGTTATAGATCCCGGGCGTTAATACAACAACTTCGGGGTAGTCCGCCGGTCGCGGAGAAATAGACGCCAGCATGTCAAACAGTTGTGATGGATACTCGTCAACCGGCAGGATATTGGCGTCTTCAAAGACTTCAGGAAAAACGCGTTTGGTCACTTCGCGGTTTTCCAGCATGTAAGACACGCCCGATGGCACGCGTAAATTATCTTCCAGTACGTAGATTGTGCCGTCTTTGTCGCGTATTAAATCAGAGCCACAGATATTGGCCCACACACCGAACGCAGGGTTCAATCCAATGCATCGTTCACGAAAGTTTGCTGACTTGGCCAACACCTGCGCGGGAAAAACGTTATCCTTGACGATCTTTTGTTCGTGATAGATATCGTCGATAAACAGGTTTAGCGCCTGGACACGTTGTTTCAGACCTCGTTCGATGGTTGTCCATTCCTTTAAATCAATAATGCGCGGAACAATGTCGAATGGCCACGAGCGGTCAATGGAGCCTTCCTCATCGGAATAAACTCTGAAGGTGATACCCATTTCCTTGATAGCCACTTCCGCTGCGTTCTGGATGCCGGCGAGTTCATTTTCATCCAGCGCCGACAAATAACCTGTCAGTGGTTTTGCCGCCGCACGCGCACGCCCCGGTTGCTGGATCAATTCGTCATACAATCCCGGCGTGCGGTATGCGCGCCAATCAATGGTCATTTGATGATTATCGGATTTTCTGTAAATGCTATGATTACCATGGAATTTTTTTACAGTTACACTGCGTGTATGTTTTTGTCGTTTTAATCCTATGACTTATTGTTTGGCAATACAACTCAACCAGGGTTTGGTTTTCGCGTCGGACACCCGCACCAATGCGGGTTCGGACTACATCAGCTCCTATCGCAAGATGCATGTTTTTTCCCCAAGCGAAGACCGCCTGTTTGTCATTCTTTCGGCAGGCAACCTGGCGACTACCCAGGAAATACTCGATCGCGTGCAACGGGATATTATCAGCGCGGCTGCTGAAAGCCTGTTAACCGCGAGTCATTTATTCGAGGCGGCCACTTATCTCGGTCGCGTGAGTGTCGACGTGCAACAAATGCATGCGCAGGCCCTGCAACAGTCAGGTGTTAACGGCGAAGCCAGTTTAATCCTGGGCGGGCAAATACAGGGTGAGGCTGATGGCATTTGTTTGATCTATCCCCAGGGCAACTACATCATGGCGTCGGTGGAAACGCCATACCTGCAAATCGGTGAAAGCAAGTACGGTAAACCCATGTTGGATCGGGTGATTAACGCCGGGCTGTCTTTGGAAGACGGCGCAAGACTCTCGTTGATATCGCTGGACGCTACTATTCGCTCCAACGTCAGTGTTGGCCCGCCATTCGATTTGGCCATTTATCCTTCCAACTCTTTTCACTTGTCACGGCAGGAGCGGTTTGAATTCGAATCGCCGTACTACACCGCATTGCGTGAAGGCTGGCAAAAGGGATTGAGCAATGCCTTTAGCGGATTGCCACGTTTCGATTGGGAATAAGCGCAGGTCGAAATCGCTAATCGAGTAATCCAATTGAAATACTAAACAGAGTTCGCGATGGCATCGCCATTTGGTCATAGTGTGTTGGGTTTGTCGGTGGCGGAACTCGCCACCGGGCAGCGACCGTTACGTTCTTGGCCGTGGTACCTGTTTATTCTATTTGCAGCCAATGCACCCGATCTGGATTTCGTACCCGGATTTCTGATTGGTGACATGAATCGCTATCATCACACGGGATCGCATTCGTTGTTCGCGGCCTTCTTGTTTGGCTGGTTAACCGGGCTTGTCGTGTGGCGATATACAAAACACCCCGTTGCCATTGGAGTGATCGGCAGTTTGGTGTATACCTCCCATTTGGTGGGCGATTACTTTGCCCACGATCTTACCGCGCCGTTCGGTATCCCCCTATTCTGGCCATTCCAGAGTGCTTATTACATTGCGCCGTCGCCCTTCATTTCGAATATCACCCACGGTGATGTCGGCCAAGGCAACATGGGTGTTATTGCCGATATATTTTCATTACACAATTTGATGGCGGTCGGCCTGGAAGCCATCATGTTTGTACCCTTGTTGCTGATTTGTGTCTGGATTGCGCGAAGGCGTAAGGTTTAGATTTAACAATCGCGTTGGGTCGCTGCGCCGACAATAATGTCTTTTGTAGGGTGGGCTAGTGCAGCGTAACCCACCGGGGGAAATTTAACATTCTAAATGACTCCAACAGATGACTGAAAAATCCGACGACGAAATTAAAAAAATATTAGAAACCTTAACACCGCGAGAACGTAAGGTTTTGGAGGAGCGTTTTGGTCTTAATTTGAAAGATGATGACTCGACTAAAAGTCCTACGTTGGAAGAAGTGGGGCGTCAGTTTGATATCACGAGGGAACGAATTCGGCAAATTGAAGAAAAAGCGCGACGCAAGTTAAACAAGAACAACAAAGTAAATTACTCGAAATTCGACGCAGACGAACCTCGCTGTTCATTTTGCGGAAAATACAAAAGCGAATTGAGGCATCTCATTTCTTCCGGTTATAAAGCGAATATTTGTGATGAATGTGTGACGCTATGTATGGAAATTATTCAAGAGCCGGATGATTAGGAGATACGGTTGATAAATTGCGCAAAATTTCAATTATTGACGATGAGAGTGAGGGGCGGCCTGCTCGCGGGTGAATTTAATCGAATTCTACACTTGTGTCATTCTGAAGGAGCCAGTGCAGGGATGTACGCGTTGGGCGGACCTAAGGATGGAATGCAGTCATTAGTTACAATATACCTGGATTCTCCGCTGCGCGCAGAATGACATCGATTCATTGATGTTATCCAAATAAAATTATTATTGGGGGGATTAGCGCAGCGTAACCCGCTGGGCGGAAATAACAATAATTGACCAGCACAATAGGATCGCAAATCAATTAATACAACAAAAAACTTGTCATCGCGAGCTGCGACAGCGGCGTGGCGATCTCGTTAGTAAATTAAAAAAAGAGATTGCTTCACTACATTCGCAATGACATGCTTGACACTCTGAACGAGTGCCAGTAAATGAAGAGTTCAGTAATTTAGGGATTCAAATTCAAGCCATTGAAAACAAAAATCCGTATCGGAACACGCCGTAGTCGGTTAGCACTGTGGCAGGCTTACTATGTGCGTGATGCATTACAGGTCGCGCATTCAGGTCTCGCCGTCGAGTTAGTCGAGATGGTGACAGAAGGCGATAAGACTTTGGATGTACCGTTGTCGCAAAAAGGCGGTAAGGGTTTGTTTTTGAAAGAACTGGAAACTGCCTTGTTGGAAAATAAAATCGACATCGCTGTGCACTCGATGAAAGATGTAACCGTGACTTTGCCAGATGGTTTGCATATCCCGGTGATTTGCCGGCGCGAAGATCCGCGTGATGCCTGGGTGTCAAACGAATACGACGACATATCCGCATTACCTGAAGGCGCGCGCGTCGGCACCACCAGTCTGCGCCGTCAGAGTATCCTGCGGCACCAATACCCGCATTTACAGGTGTCAAATCTGCGCGGTAATGTCGACACGCGGTTGGGCAAGCTGGATGCAGGCGAGTTCGACGGTATTGTTCTGGCTGCCGCTGGTTTATTGCGGCTTGAGTTAAATGAACGGATTCAACAATCTTTGCCAACGGATATTTTTATCCCGGCAGTCGGGCAGGGTGCGGTCGGCATCGAATGCCGTGAAGACGATACAAATCTAAATGAATTGCTAGCGCCTTTGAATCACAGGGAAACACAGATTTGTCTGACGGCGGAACGCGCTGCCAACGCGCGTCTTGATGGCGGGTGTCATGTACCCGTGGCAGCATACGCGACGCTTAACGGTGATGATTTATATTTGAATGGAATGGTCGGTACAGTCGACGGTACTCGGCAGTTACATGCCCAGGCGAACGAAACGTCATCCGGCGCGCATGACATTGGTGTGCAGGTGGCGGAAGATCTACTGGCGCAGGGCGCCGCCGAAATTCTGCAAGCGGCTTATGCCGGCGGCTGAGTTGTTTGGTGTTACCGTGCTGGTAACACGCCCGCAACACCAGGCCGACAATCTGTGCACATTGATTGAGCGGGTAGGCGGTGAAGCCCTGCGATTTCCAACCATCGAGATTCGTGAACCGGATGACCGCGCCACTCTCGCCACTTGTATTGATGCACTATCCGAAACGGATATCGTCATATTCATTAGCCCCAATGCTGCCGAGTACGGCGTGCGCGCAATTAGCCAGCGTACGGGTGCGCTTGCGCCGCATTTACGCGTTATCGCCATAGGTGAGGGCACCGCCCGGCTGCTCGAGCGCCTGGGTATTGCAGTGCATGCAATTCCAAGCGGACGGGCACAAAGTGAAGTTTTGTTAAATAGTCCCTCACTGGCCGATGTGGATGGCAAGTCCATTGTAATATTTCGTGGTGACGGCGGTCGTCCGTTGTTAGGCGACACGCTGAGAGAACGCGGTGCCAGGGTAGACTACGCTGTTTGTTACCAACGCGCCCAACCGGAGATTGACCCGCAACCCATTCAACAACGCGGGTCAAAAGGAGAGATAGATATCATTACATTAACCAGCGTGACGGCGCTGAAAAACCTGTTATCCATGCTCGGTGCCCGTAGTTGGATAAAACGCCTTCCCAGCGTGGTTTTCAGCCAGCGTATTGCCGATGCCTGTCGACAGGTTGGTTTCCTGCCGGCCCCCTTGATCGTGGAGCATGCCAGTGATCAGGGAATTGTGGACAAACTGATTGAATGGCCGCGCCGCGCAGATAGCTCGAAATCCGGCCCAATCAAATTAGACGGCTAAGGCCAGACTCAGGTACGATTAAGCTCTTTCGCAAATTTCTTAACTCCAAGGTGACATTCAGTGGCAGACTCCAAATCATCAGCCGATAGCGATAAGACCAAGGGAACGGGTGGCTCGCGTTCATCCTCATCCCCATCCAAGGGCAGGAGCCGATCCTCCCGTCAAAGCACCAACAAAACCAGCCCACCCGAGGCCGTAGTCGCTACTCCGGCGCAGGGCAATGCATCGGGTAGCGGTAAACTGTTGGGCATTCTTGCCCTGGTCATCAGTCTCATCGCGTTGTTTCTTGGCGGTTTTTCAGGTTATCAGGCCGGTTTCGCCGGCAAGCTCGCGACTGAAAAGCAGTCTTTGCAAGTAGGTGCGGTGGGCGAAAAACTCGATGGCTTAAGTAATACACAGACGCAATTGAGCGAGCAATACAATAAGCTCAAGGGTGACATGGAGGATCAGGTATCCGGGTTAAAAGGCACTGTGGATGAACAATATTCCAAGTTGCGCAGCGAGTTGGACGGTTCCCAGGCCAAGTTTGCTGATTTGATCGATAACGCCAAGACGTCGCTCGCCGGACAGATCGAGGCCGACAAGAGTACGCGGGCGCAGGAGTTGGATGGTTTTCGCTCCGAATTCAATGAATTGTCGGCATCGGTGAGCAAGGTTTATCAGGATCTCGGCCGCAGTGTCGATACCTGGGCAGTCGAAGAAGTGGAAAATTTACTAAGTCTGGCCAATCAACGCTTGCAATTGGCTGGCGATGTCGATGTCGCTGCGACGGCGTTGGAACTGGCGGATGCGCGCCTGGCCGAAATCGGTGACCCCGGTTTTACCGATGTGCGCGCGGCGATTGCCGATGAAATTAATGCATTGAATGCTGTCGAGACAGTCGATGTTCCCGGTCTGGCGCTGAATCTTGCCTCCATGGCGGGTTCGGTTAATGCCTTGCCGTTGCCCGCACCAGAACCCGAAATTCAAACACCGGCGGCAAAGGCTGCAGCGGGCGGCGATGCCGCGCAGCCGGCTGCGAGCGGTTCCAAGACTGACCGGTTAAAAGCCATGGCGAAAACCGTGCTTAAGGATATGGGCAGTATGGTCAAGGTAAAAAATGTGGATGAAACCCGTACCCCCAGTCTGCCGGTGGAACAGGAATATTTCATTTACGAGAATCTGCGTTTGCTTCTCAACAGTGCGCAGCTTGCAGTTTTGCGTGGAGCGGAGAGCACGTACAAACAAAATCTCGAAACTGCCGGTACCTGGGTTGGTGATCACTTCGATACGGAAGCGGACGCGGTAAAAGACTTTTCCGGCAAGATTGGCGAGTTGTCCGGTGTGACCATCAAACCGGCTTTGCCCGATATTTCCAATTCGCTGAATGAATTGCGCCAAATTCTGAAGGCGCGCAGCGGGAGTGCATCGTGAGACTACTAATTTTTATTCTGGTTGCCCTGGCCGCGGTTGTATTTCTCGCACTGCTTGCGCAGGAAGACCCCGGGTTGGTGGTGATATCACGCGCGCCGTACGAGATAGAAATATCACTCGCGCTGTTCGGTATTTTTCTGATTATCGCTTTTGTTTTGTGCTATCTGGCTTTTCGTTTTTTATCGCGTATGTACCAGGCGCCCGCCGACATGCGCAAATACAATGCACGCAAGCGGGTTGAAAAAGCGCAATCCGAGACCCTGCGTGGTTACGCCGGATTGATTCAAGGTGATTGGGAAAAGGCGGAAAAGCAATTGACCAAGCGCCTGGAGCACAGTCCTACGCCGATGTTGAATTATCTGGGTGCGGCCTATGCCGCGCAGCAACGTGGCGATGCGCAGACACGCGATAACTATTTGCAAGAAGCGAGTCAACGTGACCCCAATAACCGTTTTGCGGTGGGTTTGACCAAGGCGCGTTTACAATTTCAAACCGGTCAATTGAGCGAAGCGCGAGAGACATTGGGCCGGCTGCACAACCACGCGCCCAACAATGTGCCGGTCTTGCGCTTACTGGCGGATGTCAGTCGCGAAGTCAGTGACTGGCAGGGCGTGACTAAGTTGTTACCGGCGTTGAAAAAAACCAAGGCAATGGATGCGGATGAGTTAAAGGAACGTGAGCTGGAAGCGTATCGTGAAATGTTCGAAAACCCGGTTTTGCAACAAGGTCAGTCCAACGCCCTAGGCGGCACGTGGAATGCTTTGCCCCGGGCGAAGAAACATGACCCGGACGTGGTGGGGTTGTACGTCAAGCGCTTGCTCGAAACCGGCGATATGGCGCAATGCGAAAAGATCCTGCGTGGCGCAATAAAACGCGAATGGAATTCTGAGTTGGTGTATTTATTTGGTTTGGTTAAATCCGAAAATCTGGATAAACAATACAAGCAAGCGAAAGCCTGGATGACCGAGCACGCGCGTGACCCAGATTTGTTATTGACCCTCGGGCGCATCGCCATGCGCAAAGAGGACTGGGAACAGGCGCGGGAGTATTTTCAAAACGCGATTGCCAACGGCGGCCGACAGGAAGCTTACACCGAACTGGGTTTATTGCTGGAACAGCAGGGCGAGGGCGAACAGGCCTTGTTGTGCTACCGCCAGGGCATGCAAAAACTGGCGCCATCGTCGCTGGTCGAATCAGCCGATGAGGCTGGCCAACAGTTGGTTTTAACAGGTGAGAGTGTTGAGACTGACGCTGATGCCCAAGAGGCAGACAGCGATGCCGAGGTTCAAGACGCGGTAGTCGTTGAATCGGCGGCAAATTCAAAAGAATCAAAATAAAGATTTTCGCTGTCCAGACCGTGGGCGGCAAAGGCGGTTTTGCCCGCTTCAATCATCGGTGGCGGACCGCTGGCGTAAACTTCGTATTCGCTTAAATCGGGATAGTGCGTGACCACGCTGTCATGCACCCAACCGGTTTCACCACTCCACTGGTCTTCGTCCAATGGTTCCGACAGCACCGGTGTGTAGTGCAGGTGGGCGAACTCGCCTGCCCATTTTTCGGCCAGCTCGTGCATATATAAATCGCGTGCTGCGCGCACACCCCTAAACAAATGCATAGGGCGCTGGATGCCATCGGCGAAGGCTTGTTCCAGAATGCTTTTAATCGGCGCGAAGCCGGTTCCACCGGCCATCATGATAACGGGGCGTGCAGATTCCTGGCGTAAAAAGAATGTGCCCAGCGGTCCCTGCAAGCGCAGTAAGTCTTTTTCTTTCATATTGTTGAACACGTGCCCGGTAAATTGTCCATCCGGTACATGTCGTACGTGAATTTGTAAATCCTGCTCCGATTGCGCGCGGGTCGCCATCGAGAAGCTGCGGCGTTTACCGTTGCGTAAAATAATATCGATGTATTGACCCGCCAGGTAAGCGAGTTCCTGACCCTGCGGCAATTTGAGATGCAGACACATGACATCGTGTGCCAGTTTTTCCATACGCACTACACGGCAGGGCAGGGTTTTGATCGTAATATTCGCCGCCGCCGCAACTTCACGCGCTTCGATGACAATATCTTCCAACGGTTTGGCCTGGCATATCAGCACATGGCCGTTGTTTTTTTCCTCCTCCGTCATTGCCTGGCTTTCGTACGTGCCATAATCCACGCGCCCGGACACCAGTTTCGATTTGCAGGTACCGCAAGTGCCGCTGCGACAACTGTAGGGCATTACCCGGCCCTGGCGCAGGGCGGCATCGAGGATGGTCTCGTCGCCTTCAACGGCGAACTGTTGTACCGACGTGCGATTGGTAACGGTGTAACTCATGAAAAATTATGCGACAAACAAAAGGAGCGCGGATTCTCCCACGAAAAATGCTTAAAGTGAATTTCACGCGGGAATGGATTGATGCCTGAGTTACCGGAGGTGGAAACCACCGCACGTGGCATTGCGCCCCACGTGCTGGACAAAACTGTCAGTGGTGTGATGATTCGTGACGGTCGTTTACGCTGGCCGGTGCCGCAAGACCTGGCGTCGCACATCGTTGGCCATCCTGTTACAAAGGTATGGCGCCGGGCGAAATATCTACTGCTGGATATCGGCGCGGGCAGTGTCATCATACATCTTGGTATGTCGGGCAGTTTGCGCGTGTTACCCGGTACTGCACCTGCACGCCCGCATGACCATGTGGAAATTCAATTGCAGGACGGCGATTGTCTGCGTTTACATGACCCGCGTCGTTTCGGCTGCGTGTTGTGGGCAGATGGGGATGTTTTACAGCATCCGCGTCTTGCCTCGTTGGGTGTGGAACCGTTGTCTGAAGAATTTGATGCCGAATATTTGTACCGACAATCGCGTGGCCGCGAAACCGCGATCAAGAATTTCATCATGGATGGCCGTATCGTCGTCGGTGTCGGGAATATTTATGCCAGCGAAGCTTTATTTCTGAGTGGCATCCATCCATCGCGCGCGGCCGGCCGGGTCAGCCTGCAACGTTATGGGCGATTATGCGAATGCATCAAACAAACCCTGCGCGATGCCATTACATCGGGTGGAACAACCCTGCGTGACTACTACAACAGCGCTGGCGATCCGGGTTATTTTGCCTTGTCGTTAAATACGTATGGACGGGAGGGGGAGGCTTGTCACCAATGTGGCAGCGTTATTCGGCGCAAAGTGATTGGACAAAGATCGACGTTTTATTGTTCAAGGTGTCAAAGGTGATGTTGGCTATCAGTTGTCGGTGGTCAGCGATTAGAGTTCAAAAATTGACCAACACTGATTGCTGAAAGCACGCTATCGCCGTGGGGCGCGTCTCTTACAAGTAACGCCTGAGCTTACGGTATTCTTGTAGGAGCGGTGCCCTCGCCGCGATAACGCATACAAAGCTAGTGTACTGTCTGATTAATTAGTTGAACTAATCATATGAGATGTTGTCGTATGATCCAGTAGTAACAGAGGATCGTACGATGGCCCGATTAGCGATACCGATTGTACTTGATGCAGACGAAGAGTCCGAGCTCAAGAGTTGGAGACGACGTCGAAACACGAAAGCCGGGTTGCATTTGCGAGCCGGCATCATATTGGACTGCGCGCAGGGTTACAGCGGTGAAGAAATTGCGGTGAGGCACCGCACCAGTGAGCAAACCGTATCCAAGTGGCGCCGACGCTTTGCCAAAGACCGGATTGCAGGGCTTTCGGATGCTCCGCGCAGTGGTCAACCTCGCAAACATGATGATGAGCGTGTGCAGATGGTATTGGATACGACCCTGAACCGTCGGCCTAAGAATGCCACACACTGGAGCGTGCGCAGTCTGTCGGCGGAACTTGATTTTCCACGAGACTTTGTTCACCGTGTATGGAAGGCGTTCGGACTGAAGCCCCATCTGACGCATAGTTTCAAATTATCGACAGATCCGCACTTTGTCGAGAAAGTGCGAGACATTGTGGGCTTATATCTGGATCCACCCGATAAAGCATTGGTTTTATGCGTGGATGAGAAAAGCCAGATTCAGGCTTTAGATCGCACGCAACCCTCGTTGCCGATGAATTATGGTATACCGGAAACGCATACACACGATTATCGGCGCTATGGCACAACGACACTGTTTGCTGCCCTTGATGTTGCAACCGGCAAAGTGATGGGCAAACTGAAACGTCGTCATCGAAGTCAAGAGTTCATTAGTTTTCTACGACACATCGATTCCCAAGTTCGCGCTGAGCTTGATGTTCACATGATTCTCGACAACTACGGCACCCACAAGACTGAAAAGGTGAGGAACTGGTTACTTCGCCACCCACGATTCCATTGTCATTTCACACCCACATACAGTTCCTGGATCAATTTGGTTGAACGGTTTTTTGCGACTTTGACAGAACATCAACTCCGTCGGGGGACACACCGATCAGTCCCTGCTTTGGAAAACGCCATTCGATCTTATCTCGATACGCACAACGAACAACCTACGCCATTTAGATGGATAAAAACGGCAGATGAAATCATTACTTCGGTAAATAGTATTCTTAACCGAATTAATCAGACAGTACACTAGGTTCCCGTTTCAATCTCATTTCCTGTCAGTCGTATGTATTTCGCATACAACTGTTCCCGCGTTTCCGTATGCTGCGGATCAACGAATATGCATTCCACCGGACACACGACGACGCATTGCTGATCGTCGAAATGACCGACGCATTCGGTGCACAAGGACGGGTTGATTTCATAAATCTCCTCACCCTGATAAATAGCATCGTTGGGGCATTCAGGCTCGCATACGTCGCAGTTAATGCATTCGTCGGTAATGTACAACGCCATCGGTTTTTACATCTAATCCGTGTCTAGCTTGGTACGTAACGCCTGGTTGACTTCCGGGTGCAGGAATTTACTGACGTTGCCGTTGAGTTTAGCGATCTCCTTGACCAGCGAGGCGGATATAAACGTGTGTTGTTCCGACGGCGTCAGGAATACGGTTTCTACATTGGGGTCGAGCGTCCGGTTCATGGATGCTAACTGGAATTCATACTCAAAATCGGACACGGCGCGCAGGCCACGCAAAATAGTGCGGCTGCCGACGTCTTTCAGACAATCGATTAACAGCCCGTTAAAACCGATGACACGCACCTGGGGTAAACCCGCGGTCACGGTTTCAGCCAGTGCGATGCGTTCCTCCAGACAAAACAACGGTGTTTTGGCCGGACTGGCGGCAATGGCGACGACGACCTCGTCGAATAATCGCGTGGCACGGTTAATGAGGTCGTTATGACCATTGGTAATCGGGTCAAATGTACCCGGATACAGGGCGGTTTGATTCATGTGTGTTCTTATTAATTTGAAGTGTCTAACAATCGCGTCTACGGCCTATACATCCGTTGATACGAGATAGTAAGCCACGGCGCCTTGAATGCGTTGGCGAATGATATGCCAGTCTGCGGGAATTGGTAAGGGGGCAAGCTGTTTTTCCGTTTCGATATAAATCAGCGCCGCCGGTTTTAACACATTGTTTTTTTTAATCTCGTTACAAATAGATTCGATAATATCCTGCTGGAAGGGCGGGTCGATAAAAACAATATCGAATCGATCACCGGTTTCGCGTACAAAAACTTCCGCTGTTTGTTGAATAACTGTAACTGTGTCCGCTTCCAGCTTGTCTTTATTGACGCCGAGTTGCCGTGCGTCGTTACGATTATTTTCCACCATGACAACCTGGGCGGCTGCGCGCGATGCGGCCTCAAAACCGAGGGCGCCACTGCCGGCGAATAAGTCCAGACAGCTTGCCCCGTCGATGTAAGGCGCTAGCCAGTTAAACAATGTTTCGCGTACTGCATCCGGTGTGGGTCTGATGCCCGATTCGGCAGCAAAAGAGATTCTGCGGCTGCGCCAATGCCCGCCGATGATACGCAGCGTGCCGGTTTTACCCGTCCGTTGGTATTTTTTGGATTGTTTCACTATGCGAAAAGCGTCGAGATCAGGTAAGACTTTGCCGAGGGATTGGCAGCTTTAATTGTGTAAATCGGCGATGATAGGATAATGTGTTTACGTTGTAACCTGTGTCGCTATCACCTAATTCATCCTGACTGATTTCATGAACGATTCGAACCATGCAAGCAAGTCCCGGGGCGGTCTGTTCAGCCGGCTGACCAAGTCTCGTGAGCGCCTGTCGTCAGGCTTGAAAAACCTGCTCGGTGGCGCACCGAAACTCGATGACGCGTTGTTTGACGAGATTGAGGAACAATTGATACTGGCGGATCTGGGTGTCGCGGCGAGTACGGAAATTGTCGAAACCCTGCGTGCCGAGGCACGCAGCCAGCGTATCGCGACCGGCGAAGATTTGTTGAAGTTGCTACGTCTTGAAGTACAGAAGATGTTCGACCACGAGATGGTGAAGCCATTCGAGATCGGAAAACATTCGCCTTTTGTCATCATGATGGTGGGTGTTAACGGCGTCGGTAAAACCACCACAACGGCCAAGCTGGCGCATCGTTTATCGACATCGGGCCATTCGGTCATCCTGGCAGCGGCGGACACGTTTCGGGCGGCGGCGGTGGAGCAACTGCAAACCTGGGGTGAGCGTTTGAATATTCCGGTGATCGCGCAACAACACGGCGCCGATGCCGCTGCGGTAGCGCACGATGCCCTGACTGCGGCCATCGCGCGTCAATGCGATGTGTTGATTGTGGATACCGCGGGCCGCCAGCACACGCATGGCGATCTCATGGAGCAACTGAAAAAAGTTAAACGCGTACTGGGCAAAGTGATGCCGGACGCGCCGCACGAGGTGCTGCTGACCGTCGATGCCGGCAGCGGTCAGAATGTGTTGTCACAATATCAGCATTTTAATGAGGCAGTTGATGTCAGTGGCATGTGTGTAACCAAGCTGGATGGCACAGCCAAAGGCGGCGTAATCGTGGCGTTGACCAGACAACACCAGGTTCCTGTTCGTTATATCGGTATTGGTGAAGGAGTCGATGATTTGCGTGATTTCGATGCGGCCGAGTTTGTTGAAGCGCTGATTCCTGCAACGCTTTAATCATTGAAATACGCGAATGCTAAGGGACTGAATGCATAAAACGAAGTGATTCGATTCAGTCAGGTACACAAGCGCTACGCCAATGGCTTTGAAGCCTTGAAAGGCATCACTTTTCACATTGAGCCGGGTGAGTTGGTTTTATTGACCGGTCATTCCGGAGCCGGAAAAAGTACCTTGTTAAAATTGATTCTGCTGGTGGAGCGCGCCACCCGCGGCCAGGTCATCGTCAACGATCAGAATCTGATGCGTTTGCCGGTAAGGCGCACACCGCAACACCGGCGTCAGGTCGGTGTCGTGTTTCAGGATCATAAACTGCTGTATGACCGCACGGTGTTTGACAACATTGCCCTGCCTCTAGTAGTGGCGGGTGTGGGGCATCGCGAAATTGCCCGGCGCGTGCGCGCTGCGCTGGACAAGGTTTCGCTGCTCGGTAAAGAGAGTCTTTTTCCCATTATGTTATCCGGCGGCGAGCAGCAACGTGTTGGCATCGCGCGGGCTATTGCCAACCGGCCGCCGATTTTACTTGCGGATGAACCAACCGGTAATCTCGACCCACAGTTGGCTGACGAGATCATGGATTTATTCGTCACGCTCAACCAACACAACACCACGGTCGTGGTTGCGACACATGATTTACGGCATATCGAACGCACCGGTGCACGCTTA
>CBDCFT010000066.1:0-9102 GCA_965216365.1 Arenicellales bacterium
ATATCGAAGGTCCGGAATATGATTTCGGTATTGCCAATCTGGATTTGAAATTCGACGAGGACGGTGCGGTAGAACCGCAAACCATTGTTCCCGCGAAGATGGCGCAAACATCATGACTTCGTTAGCCGCAACGAACAACCTGGTCTTGAGTGCTGACAATGTCTGGCATGTCCCTGCGCCAACGGAGAATTTTGGCTACTCCGATGGGAGCGAGGTAGAAACCTATCTGAAAAAGTGTTTCGAAGAATGCTCGGATCTATCGTCAACTTCAATCCAACTGGAAGATCGTATCGTTGATTGGCCCACCGAGTATCACTTATCGCCCATGCGCGCGAATTTATTGCGCGCATTCGATTTGACACGAACGGACAAAGTGTTGGAGCTGGGTGCAGGTTGCGGAACCATTACACGGTATTTGGGTGAGGCCGGGTTGCAGGTGGATGCGATAGAAGGAAGTGCAGCACGCGCGGCGCTGGCGCGTCAACGTTGTCACGAGCTTGATAATGTTTCTATTGTTAATTGCAATTTTAACGATCTTGAATTACCTGAAAATTACTACGACGGTATTTTCGCTATTGGTGTCATGGAATACGCGAAATATTTTAGATCGGGCGACGCATCGCACCGGGAAACCGTAAAAGTGATCTTAAATAACCTGCTGAGTTCGCTGTCTCAAGAGGGTTGCATTGTTATAGCTATTGAGAATCGGCTGGGGCTTAAATATTTATTCGGTGCGGGGGAGGATCATTACGGTAGTGCATATACCGGCGTTTATGGTTATCGTGTGGATGACAGTATTCGAACATATTCCAGGAACGAGTGGCTTGGAATTTTTTCAGAGTTGGGAATAGAAAGTCATTCGTTTTTGTTTCCTTTCCCGGATTACAAAGTCCCAAGTGTTATTCTCTGCGATGAGTATTTGAACGGTAATCCACACGCCGCAACCCAGTTTTCCAGAATTGCATCGCGTGACTATGCGAACCTGCTCGCGCACGACAATCCGGAAAAAACTTTTTGGGAGGGTTTGCAACAGGAGAACATTGCAGGTTCATTGTCAAATTCTTTTCTCATTGTACTGGCCCGGTCTGACGACGCGATTAAACAATTTGCCGCAAATGACTTCGTACATTGTTCGAATCTGGCGCGTAAACCGGTTTATCGCACTGTTTCGCGTAAGCCGGCAGAAAAGAATATTGTTTTTAAACACAAGATTTATCCTGAAATCACACCTGCTAGCGGAGACAGCCGGCTGGTGCATCGGCCGACAGAAGAGACTTTTGTCAGCGGGGAAACGCTTGCGGATCAATGGTGCAAAATCTTGTTGTGCGGCGGAAGTTTTAGCGACCTGGTGAAATCGTTGCACACCTATTTCGATTATCTTTTGCAATGTCGCAGTGAATACAAGGAGTCGGGTGGGCTGGTGGATTTATTGCCGTTTAACATCATTGTGCATCCCGATGGCCGTTACCAGGCGATAGACCACGAATGGGTATGGAAAGACGGCGAGGTTGAACCGGATTTTGTTTTGTTCAGGGCGTTGTTGTATTTCGCGATCAACGACAGGTCGGCTTTGCGTCACGTTCTCGCGACGGAAGAAATCATCAACATCCGACAATTTGTAAAGAAAAGTTTTACTTGTCTCGGACTCGATCTTGAGCGTCATCTTGACACATACATCGAGATGGAAAATTACATTCAGCAAGTAACGAGAAATAAAGATCACGCTTTTGAGATTCGCGAAGAATTGGAGAAAGCATTCGGTTTATATGAGTTTGAACCGAAATTGATCTGGACAGCGCCTGACCAATCTCAAGGTGAACTCAAATGTCGCGCCTACCTTGGTCAAAATGATCAACGGGTGAAGTTTGAATTGCCGACAGGATTACCCCGGATACATTCACTGCGTTTTTCGCCGTCGGTGTCGGGTTTTTTGCATCTGCATGAGTTTGCTGTTTATGCCGTCGGAGACGACAATGAGGAAGTAACGATTACATCTATCTTAGGGGCGGAAATAGCGCAACGCGCGATGCTTGAACATATCGACGCTGAGCAAGACGAGGATGGCGCTGCGGTATTTTTTTTCAAACAGGACGATGCGGGCATTGAACTTGATTTGTCCGGCTTAGATTTCCCGGAAAATTCGACCCGCCTGCATGTAATCGTAACGCTGGATTGGCCTGTATCAAAAGATTTCGGCTTGTTTCGAGATGCTTATGTAAACAAAAACACTGCGCTTGAACTCGATCTTGTGTCTCACCGGCAACAAATAGTTGAACTACGTGCTGAAAAATTTGAACTGGTTCAGGCAAACCACACGATTCAAAAGGAACTCAAAGCTGCAAAACAGGAATTGCGACTAATCAAGTCTTCACGTGTCTGGGAAACAGCTGAAAAAGGCCGCCGTTTATTGTACGGAGGTTTGCTTAAAAAGCCGTTAAACGGAACTACGCCCAATTCACGAATTGCCGACGCGAATGACGTCAATCATCGCGTGTCGAAAAAATTCCCGGATGAGCTTTTCGTTGCGGATAGCGCATCACCCGGCAGTAATCCGGCTACCGATCGCAGCCAGCCCGCTAGACAAAATCCATTCGAGATAAATCCTAAAATCAGCATCGTGATGCCGGTATTTAACACCGATTCACTGTGGCTGGAAGCGGCCATATCATCGATAAAATACCAGAGTTATGGTAACTGGGAAGTGTGTATCGTGGATGATTGTTCCAGTAACACCGATACACGTACAGGGCTAAGCAAGATAAACGACCCAAGAGTAAAGCTCCAGACTTTACCGGAAAATAGAGGCATATCGCGGGCGACGAACGCGGGTTTGCGAATGGCGAGCGGCGAGTATATAGCCTTCATGGACCATGACGATGAGCTAACGCCGGACGCATTGTACGAAGTCGTTAAATCGATCAATGAACACGACCCGGATATTGTTTACTCGGATGAAGATCTAATCGACCCCCGAGGAGAATATAGTCGACCACATTATAAACCGGATTATTCGCCCGATTTATTGTTGTCACACAACTATATCACTCATTTGTTGGTTGTTCGTAAAGCACTGGTTGAGGAGGTCGGCAAGTTAAATTCTGCCTTCGACGGCGCGCAGGACTATGACTTTGTACTACGGGCATGTGAAAAAACCAATCGCATTCATCATATTCCGAAAGTGCTTTATCACTGGCGGCAAACACAACAATCGACCAGCATGGTCGCCGATGCGAAACCCGAAGCGAATGACAGAGCGCTCGATGTTGTTCGCGCTGCCTTAACACGACGAGGTGTCAAAGGGGTCGTTTCTCATGCCAACATGCCTTACTTTTATCGCATAGATAGAAAAATTCACAACGAGCCGCTGGTGGGTATCGTCATTCCGTTCATGGACAGAGCTGATTTGTTGGATTTGTGCATTAGCCGGATACTGGAAGTCAGCACTTATAACAACTATGAAATTATCGGCGTTTCCAACAACAGCGAACTGGATGAAACACACCGTGCTATGCGCGACTATGAGCTGATGGACAACCGGGTAAAGTTTTATGAATTCAATAATCCGTTTAATTTCTCACGGATAGTCAATTATGGTGTATCAAAATCAAACGGTGAACATGTCGTTTTGGTGAATAACGATATTCGTGTCATCACCTGGAGTTGGATTGAAGCGTTATTGCAACATTCACAACGTGACGAAGTCGGTGCCGTCGGCGGAAAACTTTATTACCCTGACAATACTGTTCAACATGCCGGGATTGTTGTCGGTATTGATGGCTATGCCGGTCATGGTCATAAGCGAGCGCCCGCTCGCGCAAACGGTTACTTTAACCGGTTGCAGGTCACGCATAATGTTTCGGCGGTGACCGGTGCATTTATGATGGTGAAGAAGTCGTTATTCGAAAACGTTGGCGGGTTTGACGAAGATCATTTCCAAATTGCCTGTAACGATGTCGATTTCTGCCTGCGTCTGCGTGCGTTGGGTTACTACAATATATTTACCCCTTACGCCGAGGCTTACCACGACGAATCGGCAAGCCGTGGCTATGAAACAACAGACGATAAAAAAGCACGTTTTGATGCGGAAAAAGCTTTATTTTCTCAACGCTATGCCGAGCTATTCGAACACGGCGACCCGTTTTACAACCCGAATCTAACCCATACCGCGGAAGATTTCAGCGCACGAGCATAACGCGGTATTGAGTGCAGGCAGTCTGGCATGGCGGTTCGATCAACAATTCGAGCCACGCACCGAAATGGGCGAGGGCAGTATTTTCGTTGTTAGTGGATATTGTTACAGCGACAGTCAAACCGTTAAGCATTTGAGCGTTAAGGCCAACGATCATAACTTTCCGGTTCGCCACAACTGTGATTTGCGACCGGAGTTGATTGATAAATCACTTGCCGAACAAGACTTAAATCGAATTTATTCAGGTTTTTGGGCAAAAATCCCGGTCACTAAGGAGTTGAGCGGTACAAGAGTCGATTTGAATCTCGACGTGGAGCTTGAAAATGGTGATGAACAAAAGATACACATAGGAAAGACGGAGTTTGCGTTAAGCGAAAACCGGATTTGCCAAGAAAAACACGCGCTGGAACATAAGTCGCCGTTGATAGCAATTTGCCTTTGCACTTATGAACCCAAGCCGGATAGGTTCAAACGCCAGTTGGATTCTATATTGAATCAATCCTTTGATAATTGGATATGTCTGGTAAATGACGACTGTTCGAATTCCGATATCGCAAATGAGATTCAGGCGATATGTAATCGTGATGCGCGTATTCGGTTTGCCCAAAACGATAACAATCTCGGGTTTTACAGGAATTTTGAACAATGTTTAAAGCGGATTCCGGCTGATGTCGAGTACGTTGCTTTATCCGACCAGGATGACTACTGGTATCCCAAAAAACTGGAACGCCTGCTTGGAGAATTCGATGCCAATACCGCTTTGGTGTATAGCGACATGCGTATCTTGCACGAAGGCGGAGAAGTCGTATCGCCGAGTTATTGGCTGAACCGAAAAAACGAATATAAAGATATTGACGTATTGCTGGTTGCTAATACGGTTACCGGCGCAGCGTCGTTGTTTAAACGCGAACTTCTTGAATATGTGCTGCCCTTTCCCGTCCGGGTAGGTGACGCATTTCATGATCATTGGATTGCGTGTGTCGCGCTAAGTCAATCCAGCATCAAATACGTCGATGAGCCGTTATACGACTATTATCAACACGGCGAAAGCGTAATCGGGCACTGCGATTTTACACCTTGGCCAATGTGGAAACGCGTATGGAGTTTGTTGAATGTCATTAGACGATTGTGTGTCCCCCGGCACGCCGTCGCATTGTTGACACAGTTGCGGTCCGGTTCGCTCGGTGTTTATTACTATGAATGCCGGCGGCTGGAGTTGATCGTGGAGACGTTGCGTCTTCGCGGCTTGATAAACCAGGATAGCGAAAAAGTGCTGAGGCTGTTCGGTCACGGTCTTGGATCCGGTTTTCGCCTGTTGATATTGCACATTAAAGTATTGCTGCAGAAAAAGACCACGGATGATGCGGAGTTGCGTCTGGCCTTGGGTTATTTCGTAAAGTGGTTTGAAGACAAGCGTATTAAACGTCAAAAAAGAAAGCAATTTAAACGCGCCATGGCTGACCTCCCAATCACCTGATGTCGGTCGTGCATAAACTGATCTCCAAGGCGGCAAGTTCCAACGCTGCGTTGCCGGTCAAAAAATCCATGCGGCGATTGATGGAGACGTATTACAACGCGGCGGTTGTCAATCGGCTGAGTACGAAAACCGAGGTCTTGCGTTTGGTGATTGATAACGATCAACCGGTGAGGGTTAATCTTGTTATTCCTGAGATCAACTTCGAGTGTTTTTACGGCGGTTATATCGCGAAATTCAACCTGGCGTTAATGTTGGCGCAACGAGGACGCAAAGTCCGACTGCTGACTGTCGATCCCTGTCCTTATCAGATCGAACTTTGGCGTGAACGCATCCAGGAATATGCCGGGTTGGAAAATGTTTTCGACTATATCGACGTGCAATGCTGCGATGATCGAAAAAAAGGCGTGCCGGTGAATTCTGGCGACACCTTCGTTGCGACAACCTGGTGGACCGCTTATATTGCTGCCGCAGCAGCCAGGCAACTGGGGCGAGAAAAATTCGTTTATTTAATTCAGGAGTTCGAGCCGTTTACCTTTCCTATGGGTTCGTACTATGCCATGGCACGTTCTTCTTATGATTATCCCCATTATGCAATATTCTCGACGCATTTCCTGCAATCCTATTTTGAGAGTCAGGGGATTGGAGTTTTTGCGAAAGAATGCCGGGACAACGAAGGCAACGCGATGGCATTTGAGAACGCTATTTTTACTTATAACGACAGCGAACTGACATTCCAGAACCGCACGCCACATCGTTTATTGTTCTACGCCCGTCCCGAAGCGCACGCATCGCGTAACATGTTCGAAATCGCATATATCGCGTTGTCAAAGGCAATCGAACAAGGCGTGTTTAACGATCAATGGGAGTTTCACGGTGTTGGCAGTAATCACAAAAACATACCGTTGTCAAACGGCCGTGAACTGGTGATGCGTGGCATCGTGGATTTGACCGAATACCGCGAGTTGTTGCCGCAGTATGATATCGGTTTGAGTTTGATGTACACACCACACCCAAGTTTATTGCCGCTGGAAATGGCTGCTGCAGGCATGGTGGTTGTCACCAGCGAGTGTATGAATAAAACACATGCCGACTTACACCGCATTACGACGAATTTGTTTGGCGCAACGCCAACCATCGATGGCGTTCTCGCCGGATTAAAACAAGCCGTGCAGAAAGTGAACGACAAAGATAAGCGGCTAAGTGGCGCGCAAGTTGACTGGGCATCCTCATGGCCGCAGGCGTTCAGCGAAGAGTTTTTTCAACAACTCGATGACTGGATTGATAATAAACATTGAAACAGATTATGGGGCATAATTTTGTCAGATAACAACAAGGCTTTATTGGATTTATCCGTCGTATTGCCGGTATTCAATGAAGAAGAAAACATCGAATTCGTCTATAACGAAATCGCCGGTGTCTTGTCAGATCAATCGTATAGTTACGAGATCGTATTTGTCGATGACGGCAGCAGCGATGGTACCCTGGATAAGTTAAAAGCAATCCAGGCGCGTGACGAGAATGTTGTTGTTGTGACATTCCGGCGTAACTTTGGTCAGACGGCGGCAATGTCGGCCGGATTCGATACCGCGAGTGGCAGTGTCATTGTCACTATGGACGCAGATCAACAAAACGACCCGGCTGATATTCCGACACTTCTGAGAAAGATTGATGAAGGTTTCGATCTGGTTTCAGGCTGGCGATTTAACCGGCAGGACGGCTTTTTATTACGACGTCTGCCGTCGCAGATTGCAAATCGCGTTATTTCGTTCGCCACCGACGTGAAGCTGCATGACTATGGTTGCACATTGAAAGCATTCAAGTTGGATGTGGCTAAACAACTGTCGTTGTATGGTGAAATGCACCGGTTCATTCCGGCGATTGCCAGTTGGATGGGCGTGTCCATTGCCGAAGTCAAGGTTAATCACCGACCGCGTGTGCTGGGTACTTCTAAATACGGTATATCCCGGACGTTCCGTGTGATATTGGATTTGATAACCGTAAAATTTTTATTGAGTTATTCGACACGTCCTATTCAGTTCTTTGGCTCCATCGGCATGGCATCAGGTGCGCTTGGGTTTTTGATGTCGCTCTATGTCACCGTGCAACGATTGTTTTTCAATATTCCCCTGGGCGACAGGCCGATATTGTTGCTGGCCGTGTTACTCATGTTTATTGGTCTGCAGTTTATTACCGTGGGCCTGCTGGCGGAGATGCAGATCCGGACTTATCATGAGTCGCAACACAAACCGATTTACGTCATTCGAGAAATTTTCTCGAGCCGTCCGGTTAAACCGTCTTGACGAGTTTGGTTGATAATTCCCATATCGCAGTCATTGTTGTTAATTGGAATTCCGGTGAATACCTTAGGCGTTGCATTGAGGCGTTATTGAGCCAATCCATGCCGGTTGCAAGAATCGTTGTTGTCGATAATGCCAGTACTGACGATTCACTTGAGTCCATTTCCGGTCTTTCAAACGTTATTAAGGTAGTTCGCCGACAAAGCAATACGGGGTTCGCGGCCGCCAATAACCGGGGTATTGAAGAGTGTCGCGAGTTTGATTGGATCGCATTAGTCAATCCGGATGCATTCGTTGATTCATGCTGGTTGGAAAATGTGGTCAACGGTATAAACAAGAATGAATCCGTTGGTGCGATAGCTTGTCAGATGCGTCAGGCGCACGACGATTCGCGCCTGGACGGAACCGGAGATATTTATCATGTGTCGGGTTTGGCCTGGCGCCGCGATTATGGAGCGTTGCGTGACGAGTTAGAATTAAAAGACGAGACGAAAAACAGTCCACTGAGACCGGTATTTGCGCCCTGTGCCGCGGCCGCAATCTATCGACGCGAAGTGTTGGAAGAAAGCGGTGGGTTTGACGAGGATTATTTCTGTTATTTTGAAGACATCGATCTTGGTTTTCGACTGCGATTGCTGGGCTACTCCTGCATTTATTTACCGGAAGCGTGGGTGTACCACGTGGGTTCCGGCGTTACCGGCCGTGATAGCGATTTCTCCGTTTATCACGGACATCGGAACTTGGTCTGGACATATATTAAAAACATGCCAGTCGGTTTGTTTTGGCGTTATTTGCCGCAACATCTATTGCTAAACCTGGTGTCTATTATTTATTACGCGTTCAAGGGCAGGGGGGTTTTATTGGGCAAAGCGAAATATGATGCGTTGAAACAATTGGGCAAAGTTTTGAAAAAACGCAAACGGGTACAGTCACAAAGACGCGCCAGCGATGAAGAAATCCGGCAATACATGCTGGGTGGTTTATTTGTTCCCTATCTGAGCCGGCATGCAGGATAAAAACACGGTCAGCGTCATCATCGTCAATTACAATGCAGGTGATTACCTGCGCCGTTGTCTTGAGTCCTTGTTCCTATCAGATATCCCGTTGGAAATCGTCGTGGTCGACAACGCATCGCACGA
>CBDCFT010000067.1:0-14410 GCA_965216365.1 Arenicellales bacterium
GGGTCGAAATGCTCAACCAAGCTGCGCCGGATAATCTCAGCGCGATTGAAATTCCGCTGCAACATCATGATCGTGTCCTGGGTCAGTACAAACTTTACGTTGATGCGGACAGCGCAACACTTTCCAGCGATATGAAAGAAATGCTCAGTAGTATCGGTCGTCAATTGGGTATTGCAGTTGAAAAACTTCGTCTGGATAAAGAGCAGGAACGCATATCGCGTATCGAAGCGCGAACACAGTTGTCGAATGAGTTGCATGACTCATTGGCGCAAACACTGGCCAGCCTGCGATTTCAAGTGAGGGTGTTGGACGAGACTCTGCATCAAAATGACGAATCCGCGGTTTGGGAAGTGATGGAACGTCTCGAAGCCAGTATGGACGAGGCCTATGCGGAACTGCGTGAACTGATCGCCCATTTTCGTGCGCCGATAGACAAGCGAGGTTTGTTGCCCGCTATCGAAGCGGCCGCATCGCGTTTTCGCAAACAGACTGACATTCCGGTATTTATTCAGAACGAATGGAATGAAAAAATCGACTTATCCGCTGAATGGGATATGCAAATTGTACGTATCGTTCAAGAAGCGCTTACCAATTGCCGCAAACACAGCGATGCCAGCGCCGTACGCATACTGTTACGCAGTGGCGCCGACGGTACACATCGCGTGTTGATTGAAGATGATGGTAGGGGTTTCGATCAACCCATACTGTCGAATAAACCTGGCGAACATATTGGACTATCTATAATGCAGGAACGTGGAAAAAAAATTGGCGGCGAAGTGCGCATCGATAGCGAACCGGATGAGGGCACGCGTGTAGAACTCATAATCCCGACGCTGGGTAAAATAAACATAACTCAACCCGAGAGAAACGTTGCCTGATGAAAATACTGGTAATAGACGATCACTCATTGTTTAGAGTTGGATTAGAAGGGCTGCTTGAACGACGCGGTATTCAGGTGTTTTCATCCGGCGAGGGTCGCGAAGGCATACGCATGGTAGCGGATGTCAACCCAGACGTCGTACTGCTCGATTTGCGCATGCCTGAAACCGGTGGAATTGAAGTACTGCAAACTTTGCATGAAAAACATGCAGAGTTACCTGTCGTCATGTTAACTACTAGCACGGGTGAAGACGATCTTGCCGAATGTCTACGTTCCGGCGCCAGTGGCTATTTGTTGAAAGACATGGAGCCGGACGAACTGGTGCTTGCATTGAAAGAAATCGTGGCGGGAAAAACTGTCGTTGCGCCCGGTCTGACTGGCGCACTCGCCAATTTGGTCAAACACGGTGATCGCGAAGAAAAGGAACAGTCAACACCTTTTGACAGTCTCACGCCAAGAGAACACGAAATCCTGTGTCACCTGGCGGAAGGACAAAGCAATAAAATGATTGCCCGCGATCTCGACATCTCCGACGGCACGGTAAAACTGCATGTCAAAGCCATCCTGCGAAAGCTCAGCGTGCACTCACGCGTCGAAGCCGCGGTCATGGCTGTTGAGTCGGGTATTTGTTCACGCTCAAGAACGGATGTTTTATAGTAGCACTATATAATTACAGTTATATTGAATAACGACGCAAGTTGCTATATTCGCCGCCTGGCCTTTGTTAAAGACAATTTGAGATATAGTTTCTAACATTTTGTTTAAAAACGACAAAGAACAGTCTAAGCGGTAACGTATGGTTATACTACGCGATTTAAAATTGCGGGATATACAGCAACCTGCTGTGTTAAGACACAGCAATGTGCTGTCTACTCACTGTTAGGAAATAAGAATGCGCATCATCTGTCTACTATGTCTATTTTCAATCGTATCGTCAGCAAAAGCCGACGAATCACTATGGCAAAAAATAAAACAAGATCCAAATATGGTCGTCCTGATGCGAAATGCAGAATCGAGTGGTAATCGTGACGGGATTAACATGCTGAGATGGGATGCCTCGGGAAAATGCGATGGCGAAAGCACCTTGACTGATGAAGGCAAGGTTCATGCAGCAAAAATTGGTGCAGCATTTTCAAAGCACGGTATCAAACCAATTGTTATTAGCTCTCCCATGTGTCGATGCACTGAAACGGCAGAGATAGCTTTTGGAGAATATGTGTCTGACCCGGAGTTAAGGCAAAAATCACCTGAGGACACAAATGGACAAGATTCATTTCAGACTAAAGCAATGGAATTACTTAACATGCATCGCGGTAGCACACCGATAGCCTTCGTGAATCATCGCCCCAATATTGATGTATTGACGTTGGAATTAATTGAGATTGGTGATCTGTTAGTAGGTGCCGTGACCGAAGACGGTGAAGTTGAGATTCTGGGAAAGATTCGAATCGAACCGTGAACCAATTTCCTAACAAGCGCATGCAGTCGGACTGCTCCAAGCGCTGCGCGCTTTCCGCAGCCGCTGATGCGTGGCGTTAGGCCTCACCGAGATATTCGAGGTTCAGGAGAACTATGTTCGATCACGTCGTATTTGGAGTCAGCGACTATGCAGCGAGCAAGGCCTTTTTCCTCAAGGCACTCAAACCGCTCGGCGTAGCTATAGCTTCGGAGGGGCCGCTTGGAGTTGAGCTTTGTTGTCCTGACAGCAATGCATCACTGTGCATCCGCCGAGTCGAGGAGGCGGCGACGCATTTACACTTGGCCTTCAAGGCGGTGAATCGCGGGCAAGTCGAAAGCTTCTACAGGGCGGCTATTGAGGCGGGAGCTAAAGACAATGGTTCACCTGGTCTTCGCCCGCAGTACCATTCAAACTACTATGCTGCTTTCGTCATCGGTCCGGACGGGCACAACATAGAAGTGGTTTGTCACGAACCTGAGGCCTAACAAACACAGGCAGGCCGGCGGTATAACAAATCACTCAAGCCGACAAACGCCTTTTCTCCCCATCCACAGGGATAAAAGCCGTTGCAAGCTAGCTCCACGTTATGCATCCAACCCCACAGTATCAAATTTATAAAGGAGTGAACCATGGAACTTGGCGCATTTTCAATCAGCCTGGCTGTCAAAGACGTCGAAGCTTCGAGAGCTTTCTATGAAAAGTTTGGCTTCAAGGTTTTCGGCGGAGATGCCTCGCAGAATTGGCTGATTCTAAAGAATGGCGATCACACAATTGGTATTTTTCAGGGCATGTTCGAAAAGAATACATTAACTTTCAATCCGGGCTGGGACAATAACGCGAGGCAACTCGATACATTCACCGACGTTCGCGATCTACAGCGTCAATTGAAAGCTCAAGGTGTAGAGCTATTGTCAGAAGCTGACGAGAACGCCACAGGTCCGGCGAGTTTCGTAGCGGTTGACCCCGACGGAAATCCAATCCTTGTCGATCAGCATGTATAGCGGTGTCCAATGAATCTAGGTTGGGCTGACTAAAACAAGATGCATAACAAATGGCGCCAGCACCGCGGGTGCAAGCACGATAGGTGCGTACGAATGTAGTTGAGATGACATTGATGACGGTGGCTTGTGAATGAAGCAGACCTTTTATGGCTGGTGTGGATATTATCCTCATTGGCGTGCTGAGGGGAATTCTGGCTTAATAGCAATGTATATTACGCCAGCAGGCTGCTAAACATGATGACCAGGCAATTCCAAAAGGAATTAGAGCTGCTATTCCCCTTCGTTACCCTGGCAGGAAAAAAATTTATTACTGAGTTCTATGACGCGTGTCGATACATTGAACTGCCAGCGCAAGTGTCGATCTGCGAAGAGGGAGAACAGTGCGCACAATTGGCTCTGCTCCTGGATGGTGTTGGCCGGGTGTACAAATTGTCGCCAGGTGGTCGTGAGGTCACGCTATACCGGGTTGAATCCGGTGAGGGCTGCGTGTTAACCGCTTCATGTATCATGAATGATGAAGGTTTCCCGGCTATGGCGGTGAGCGAAACTCCTATTCGCGCTGTCGCTGTTCCCGCGCACAAAGTAAAAAGCTGGATTTGCCTCGATACTCAATGGCAACAGTGAATCACCCCGGGATTGTCGGAGGCTAAAACCTTTGAGAGGATTAGCCAATGAAGAAACAACCGACCTATTCATCCGAAGTACGGGAACGCGCAGTTCGATTGGTGTTCACCAGCGAACAAGACCATGCATCGCGCTGGGCAGCCACGCAATCAGTAGCTGCAAAGATTGGCTGTACGCCAGAAACGCTGAGGAAGTGGATTCAACGATCTGAGATTGATCGGGGTATCAGATCGGGTGTGACATCCGATCAAGCCCACTATACAAAAGCGCTTGAACGAGAAAACCGAGAACTAAAGCGTGCCAATGAGATTTTACGCAAAGCAGCGGCTTTTTTCGCCCAGGCGGAGTTCGACCGCAAAGCGAAGTAATGGTGTCTTTCATTGATCAACATCGATCGATCTACGGTGTCGAGCCGATCTGTGCGGTATTGCCGATTGCACCGTCGACGTATTACAAACACAAATCAAATGAACGTGATCCAGGCTGTCGTTCAGCACGTGCGAAACGGGACGATGAACTCAAGGTGCAGATTAAACGGCTGTGGCATGAGAATAACGACGTGTATGGTGCGGTTAAAGTTTGGCGTCAGTTACACCGTGAAGGGATTCAGGTCGCACGCTGCACGGTAGAGCGATTGATGCGCAAATTAGGACTTGCGGGCGTCAGACGGGGTGCACGTTGCAAAACGACAATTCCATCAACACATGACGAAAAACCCTTGGATCTGGTTAATCGGCAATTTACAGCCACACGTCCCAATCAACTTTGGGTGGCTGATCTGACGTATGTGGCCACCTGGTCTGGATTTGTGTATGTGGCCTTTGTGGTGGATGTGTTTGCGCGTTTCATCGTCGGCTGGCGTGTCTCACGTTCACTACACACCGACAGCGTCATGGATGCGTTAGAGCAAGCTTTATGGGCCAGAGGTAAACATACCGGTCTCATTCACCACAGTGATAGGGGCAGTCAATATTTATCCATTCGATATAGTGAACGATTAGTCGAAGCAGGCATCCAAGCTTCCGTTGGCAGTGTTGGCGACTCCTACGACAATGCGCTGGCTGAAACCATTAATGGCCTTTATAAAACGGAAGTCATTCGTCACAAGGGACCCTGGAAAAGTATTGATGAAGTTGAGCGTGCCACACTTGATTGGATCGATTGGTTTAATAACAGACGACTACTTGAACCGATTGGACATATTCCGCCTGTAGAATATGAAATGATGTATTATCAACAAACCGAGTCAGCGAAAGCAGCAGGACTCAAACAAACCGGTCTCCGATAAATCCGGGGTGATTCAACAGTTCGTATTCGGTCTGCTGTCCCGTCGCCTGGGAAGTATTATTTCGGTGGTTGAAGAAGTTGCCTTTAAAAGACTGGACGTACGCCTGGCCGAGAGATTTGAGAAATCATTATCTGCTGGAGTGTCCAGTTTGGACATAACTCATGCCGAGCTTGCGGCTGATCTTGGCAGCTCCCGGGAGGTGATCAGCCGTGTGCTTAAGGACTTCACCGACCGTGGCCTAATAGCAACAAGTCGGGGAAAGATTGAGCTGATCGACCACAATGCCATATGGCAGCTCTCAAAACAGTAACAAGTTCCAAGCGAATTGACTTTTTCAGTATTGAGTGACTTTGTCACTGACACTCTTGAATGAGCTGTATAAAATGCAATCATTTCTAATCGAGGTAAATGTCATGCAGAAAAATGTTGGTAACATTGATCGCGCTATTCGCGTGTCGGTCGGAATTGTACTAATCGCCTGGTCACTTTTAGCAGGAATTGGCGGTGCGCTCGGTATTGCAATGCTGGTAGTGGGCGCCGTCATGCTTGGTACAGCCGCCATTGGCTGGTGTCCACCTTATGCTCTATTGGGGGTGAACACTTGCAGAATTAAGCAGCCCTAAATACCGCGATTAACCCGATTCACTTTTTGATTTTATAAACTCGATAAACTCTTCGATGGCGCGCAGGCGGAATTGTTGCCGTTGATAAACAATAGAAAACGGCCGTGAGATTTTAGGGTCGAGGCTGACCGCGGCCAGCGTGCCGAGTTTGAGTTCTTTCTCCAGAGTCGCAACGGACAGGATGGCGACACCGAGTCCCGCTTCGACGGCGCTTTTGATGGATTCGGGATTGCCGAGTTGCATGGCAACATTCAGATTGGAAAAATCCACGTCATGCTCTTTGAAATAATCTTCGGTGACTTCGCGGGTGCCGGAACCTTCTTCACGGCTGATAAACGGATATTCGGAAATCTCTTCAAGCGACACTTTTTCCCGGCCTGCCAATGTATGCGTTGGAGGGCAGATCAGCACCAATTCGTCATTCCACAACGCTTCGGTGGACAGGTTTTTATTGTGCACCGGGCCTTCGACAATACCGAGGTCGATCTCGTTATTTTCGACCATGTGAACAACACCCAGGGTATTGGCGACACTAAGGCGAACAGTGACATCGGGATATTTGGCCTGGAATTTTCCCAGTAAACTCAGAATGACATATTCCGAAATTGTGGTGCTCGCACCAAGACTGAGTGGCCCGGACACGTCACCGGTCATGCGGCGCACATCGTTTTCCATCTCGCCATACAAGGCAAGAATACGGTCGGCATAACCCTTCACTAGTTCACCCGCCTCGGTCAAACTGATGCGGTTGTGGGTCCGGTCAAACAACCGTGTATTAAAATGTTCCTCGAGCTGGCGCACCTGAAAAGTCACGGCAGGTTGGGTCATGTAAAGCACTTCGCCCGCCTTGGTGAAACTCAGGAGGCGAGCTACCGTGGAAAAAACCGTTGCGCCGTGCCTGTGAACGAGACCCCGAGCGTGTACAGAAATGGCTCGATGAGGAGTATCCGAAGATTCAAGCGCTGGCTAAACGCGAACGCGCCGTGATGTATTTTGGCGACGAAGCGGGGGTGCGCTCGGATTGTCACGCCGGCACCACCTGGGCGCCGAGAGGACACACTCCGGTGGTTGAAGCCACCAGACAGCGCTTCGGTTTGAATCTCATCTCGGCGGAGAGTCCCAGAGGAGAAATTCGACTCATGGTGGTGAACGGGCGCATGAACGCGGGAAAGTTCATCGAGTTCCTTCGCCGTCTGATGGACAATCAGACGCGCCCGGTCTTTCTTGTCGTCGATGCTCACCCTTCGCATCGGGCGAGAAAGGTCATAGAGTTCGTGCAAGCCACTCACGGGAAGCTGCGCCTGTTCTTTCTGCCACCCTATTGCCCAGAATTCAACCCCGATGAATTGGTTTAGAATCATTTGAAGAATCACGGTATCGGCAAACGCATCATCCGCACTCGAGACGAGATGAAGCGTGTTGTGCTTGGCCATTTACGATCATTGCAGAAGACTCCGGCGCTGGTTCGTTCTTTTTCCATGAACCGAATCTGCAATACATCCTCAGTTAATGTCAGGTTACTAACAAACTCCTTAGTAATTCAAAATAAAGGTTCTGCACTAAACACATATCGAGAGTCGTCTTACAAGAGTTAGCTCTGGTCCCTTGAATCACCCCGGGATTGTCGGAGGCTAAAACCTTTGAGAGGATTAGCCAATGAAGAAACAACCGACCTATTCATCCGAAGTACGGGAACGCGCAGTTCGATTGGTGTTCACCAGCGAACAAGACCATGCATCGCGCTGGGCAGCCACGCAATCAGTAGCTGCAAAGATTGGCTGTACGCCAGAAACGCTGAGGAAGTGGATTCAACGATCTGAGATTGATCGGGGTATCAGATCGGGTGTGACATCCGATCAAGCCCACTATACAAAAGCGCTTGAACGAGAAAACCGAGAACTAAAGCGTGCCAATGAGATTTTACGCAAAGCAGCGGCTTTTTTCGCCCAGGCGGAGTTCGACCGCAAAGCGAAGTAATGGTGTCTTTCATTGATCAACATCGATCGATCTACGGTGTCGAGCCGATCTGTGCGGTATTGCCGATTGCACCGTCGACGTATTACAAACACAAATCAAATGAACGTGATCCAGGCTGTCGTTCAGCACGTGCGAAACGGGACGATGAACTCAAGGTGCAGATTAAACGGCTGTGGCATGAGAATAACGACGTGTATGGTGCGGTTAAAGTTTGGCGTCAGTTACACCGTGAAGGGATTCAGGTCGCACGCTGCACGGTAGAGCGATTGATGCGCAAATTAGGACTTGCGGGCGTCAGACGGGGTGCACGTTGCAAAACGACAATTCCATCAACACATGACGAAAAACCCTTGGATCTGGTTAATCGGCAATTTACAGCCACACGTCCCAATCAACTTTGGGTGGCTGATCTGACGTATGTGGCCACCTGGTCTGGATTTGTGTATGTGGCCTTTGTGGTGGATGTGTTTGCGCGTTTCATCGTCGGCTGGCGTGTCTCACGTTCACTACACACCGACAGCGTCATGGATGCGTTAGAGCAAGCTTTATGGGCCAGAGGTAAACATACCGGTCTCATTCACCACAGTGATAGGGGCAGTCAATATTTATCCATTCGATATAGTGAACGATTAGTCGAAGCAGGCATCCAAGCTTCCGTTGGCAGTGTTGGCGACTCCTACGACAATGCGCTGGCTGAAACCATTAATGGCCTTTATAAAACGGAAGTCATTCGTCACAAGGGACCCTGGAAAAGTATTGATGAAGTTGAGCGTGCCACACTTGATTGGATCGATTGGTTTAATAACAGACGACTACTTGAACCGATTGGACATATTCCGCCTGTAGAATATGAAATGATGTATTATCAACAAACCGAGTCAGCGAAAGCAGCAGGACTCAAACAAACCGGTCTCCGATAAATCCGGGGTGATTCACCTTGCCGCTCTAGAATCAATTTCAGTTAACCCTGTACCAGTCTATTCATAGGTGCATAGACTTGATGACTTTCTGAACTTCCAGTTAGCTTCAGACTTGGGGAGGGTGCAGTTCTTGTTAACCCGGGTTTGTGGAGGAAGACGGTACCAATGCCAATCAAGGCACAATGGTTATCTGGTTTTCTGTAGGGATGGGATTCAAGGTCATTTTGTGCCTTATATGTTTCAATCCGGTCACTTTTACCTGGCGATACCCAGTTAGGCGTGAGGCTATTGATACCGCTTCCATGAACTCAGTGGCTACCCAGTAGTCGCCGTTGATCGAACACGGTTTTCTTCTTCAGCATGATGTAAACCGCTCGGCCCAGTTTGTACGCCAGGATGGTGAGCGCTTTAGCCTTGTTGTGTTGATTGGCTTTTTTCTCCACCCAGGCCTGTGCTTCAGGATTCGCTCGCAAAAATAACACAGCGGCTCCAGAAAAGGCCCACTTCAGAAAGGAATTGCCAATCTTTTTACCGTTGCTACCGTAGCTTTTTCCTCCTGATTCCCTTTTGCATTTGACAAGACGACAGTAAGAGACAAAATCCTGTATCCGTGGAAATCGTTCGATATTCTCAATCTCATACAAGATAACCAGCGATAGAATCTGACCGATACCTGGAATAGACCGTAGTACCGTCAGACTTTGCTTATCGACTTGATTGGCTGTTTCTGAATATGCCATTCCACCTTACTCAACTGCCTGTCATAAAAATCAATCAGATTCAAATCCAGTTCGATACTTTTGCGAGTGCTGCTGTCTTCATAACGATCCGCTATTCCCTCTCGATTAAAGCCATAGCGCAGGTTCTTATTGATCTCAGGGTGGTTATACTGACTATTGGTATTGTGGATATGCGCTAGTAATTCCGCTCGTTTGCGCATCATGTGCATACGCCGACGCATCAGATCGCGTGTCGCTCGCATCTTGCGTGGATAAACATAGGCTTGCGGAAATATCCCTCCCCGCATTAGGGTAGCGATCTTATGCGCATCAATCCTATCATTTTTGGCCTTGCCACCATGAATCGCCCGCGTGTACAGGGCATGACCCAGAACAAAATCAATACCTTCCCGATCACTCAAATCAGCCACCCAATACCAGGCAAACATACATTCAACACCAATCACCAAGCGAGTACGAAAGGGGGCTATCGCTTTCAACAATGCTTCTGAACTGGCCTTGATATTTTTATGCAGAACAATCTCTCCTGTCTGGTTTAATATACAGATATAAAGACTGCGGGCATCCAAATCAATACCGCAGTAATAAGCATGCTGTTTGGTGTAAAATTTCATTTTGAGGTCTCCTCTTGAGTCATTGTTTACAGACAATATGGATGGTAAATCATTACCAAGCCCCAAATCTTGGGAGGGGGCCTCAATGAGTATCAAGGCAAATTAACTCGGACGGCAAAAAGCGCTGTTCGCAACCACTCACTCCAAGTTGTAACTCAAGAACCATGGAAAAATTTCCGTTGCACAGGATTAGCCCGAAGTCAGGTACGCTTTTCGGCTTGGACGGAGATGTTTCACTGGAGATCAGCCTGTCACCGTTCGAGCTTAGTGCTGGCGACTATTCGGAGAGAGTGGAAACTTCGATAAGGCTTGATGGCATCGACATTCCATCTGTCCCTACGGCGCTTGAGGGGAAAATTTTTGATTTTCCAGTGAACCCCGAACAAGGGTACATTGATGCTTCGATCTACTTTTTTGCAGCTCATCATCCGGTAGACGTGACGAGTATTATATTTGGAGAGATCAAAGACAGAAGGTTGCCGGTTAAGCTACGTACCACTTGGTTGCTAGAATTTGAAAATAGCGACTTCCAAAATTTTCAAACAGATGTAGAGGCCGCTATTGAGTTGTAACCATCAGCTCAAGCCGCCGGGAAGCGCGCGACGCTACGCGGTTTGGCATCGTGGCGGAGCGGCGTATCGTGTATCTAGCCTGCGGGTGCCATGATGATGGAGAACGTATGGACTTAAACGAGATGAAATCAACGACGGCGGCGTATGGACGAGACAATGTTTGTGGGGCGAGAGACTCGTGAAACCGTTTCGTGTAATGACCTGGAGCATCAATGAAATTCGAAAATAAGGACGTTCTGAAAAAGTTCGAGTCTTATCCTGTAGAAATAAGAGAAAAACTCGAATATTTACGTTCACTTATCTTCGCGGTTGCGAGAGAGGAAAAAATTAACGATATTGAAGAAACTCTGAAGTGGGGAGAGCCGAGTTATTTATCAAAGAGAGGCAGCACTTTACGAATTGATTGGAAGGCAAAGAACCCTGAACGGTATTCGATGTACTTCAACTGTAATACCCAATTGATATATACGTTTAAAGAAATTTATCCTGATACGTTTAACTATGTGGGCAACAGGGAAATCTTCTTCGGGCTGGATGAAGCGCTGCCAACAGAGGAGTTGAAGCACTGTATTGCCTTATCGCTAAAGTATCACAACGTAAAAAAATTACCTTTGTTGGGAGCGTTCAGCACATAATAGAGCGTTTCACCTCTCGAACGCAGGACGTGATTATCGAAGTGCATTGCGCTGAACGAAAGAAAGGGGCGTTGCAGGCGGTCGGATGTAATATATTAGTCTTACTTGGACCAAAACAATTTATTGAATGAAGGAGAATCCACATGGCTCAGTACATGATTACCTATCTGGGCGGCAATCAGCCGTCCACTCCAGAAGAAGGCAAGCAGCATTTCGCGAAATATAAAGAATGGTTAACGTCGTTGGGCGATGCGGCGGTGAGTCCCGCGAATCCCCTTAAAAATACAAGCACGGTTAAGCCTGACGGTGCCGTCAGCGACGGCGGCACGACAGCGATGTCGGGTTTTACCATAGTCGAAGCAGAATCAATGGAGGATGCACTGGCAATGGCGAAATCCTGTCCGTTTCTTGAAATTGGCGGCTCGTTGGAGGTGTCGGAGCTGGTAAAGATGTCTATGTGACGGGAGATTCTATTGCTGGGCGGCTAACCTTTTCGTTATACATTCTTCATGTGGTTAGTGTTAATCGATATTAAAAACGGTTACTCGCCGCGCCAATCGTCGTCAGGTGCATTCAGCATATTTTTTGTTTGGCCGAGTGTGACAGGGTCGGTGTTGTCAGAATGCGGAACAAACATAATAATCAAATTTAGCACCAGGTCATGAAAATAAATTTTACGAAGAAAGAGTATCGATTGCTTTTGGATATCATCTATCTTGGGCGGTGGATGGTCGAAGCACACGAAACAGGTCCATCACCGAAGAGTGAGAAATACGACATGGTAGCGCAAAAAATTTACTCGCATGCCAAGGAAATGGGTTGCGAAGATTTAATCGAAGCGTCGAAGGAAATGGCGGGTTATTTCCCAACTCGCGAGTATGAGGATGAAAGCGGCGTTCACGATATTATCGACGAATACAATTCGGACAACTTCTGGGAAGCGCTGATCGAACGCCTTACCGAGCGTGATGTGCGAGCTGAATGCTCGTCCAAGAATATTCGGCTCAATGCTGTTGAGAAGTATTATGAACTGCGTTCACCCTATGAGAAAAAATACGCTGAAGAATTTGAAAAATTCGGAATAGACAGACTGGCTATACATAATAATTAAGGTGCTGCGCTGTCGTTACCCTGTCATTACGTTGGTAACTCTAAATCGTAATTTGCGCAGAGTGTTTTGGTAAAATTACAGAATGTTGCGTTGTATTGTAAAGATAAATTATGCCCGCCAAACATTTTGTAAATGAAAATTCTAAGCTCATTGTGACGACATGGGAAGGTGACGCACATGATGTTGAATTTATTGAGGCGATAAAGAAATATCAAAATGAAATTCAAAATCATCCGGACTATGTTGGTTATAACGAAGTAGTCGATTTAACGAGAATTGGAAAAATCAATCTGACTACTGAAGGGATAAAAGCCATAGGGAGCATCGCCTCCAATACTGATCAAGACAATGCCTATAGAAGGCTCGCGTTAATTGTCAGCTCCAATTTCGCATACGGCTTGTCGAGAATGTATGTAACATACAGGGAGCTTGCAACGGATGCCCGCAAAAAGATACGCGTATTCAAGAATGAAAAGGATGCGTATGAGTGGGTTAAAGCAAATCCATCTTAAACTGCTTCTTCGTGCCCCTTAAAGGAGAATCTAAAGAAGTGTCGGCGTGGCAGGCATTGTACCGGGTCGGGGTTGTAATGTTCTTAACCTGGTCAATGGTGCCGCTGACATTCTTATCGCCCCTGATCGATTCTACTCGCGCCCCTTATGTAAATCTCGCTGGCGCGTTTTCCGACATCGCATATTGGATTGCATTATCGGGGAGCAAGTTCGGAGTGCCGATCATCGGTGTATTTATGTTGATAGTTTTAGTCTCGCGCGACGGTATCTCGAATTCGAGAAGATGGAAGGAGTCGGGTGTAATTATTTCCGTTGTTGCACTCTTTGCTGGTGGCGGGGCGGCAATTAACGAGCATGTTATTAAAGAAGCGCTAAAAATTCCGCGGCCTAATATCGTGTGGCTGGCAGGAGATGATGGGGCTGGTCCCTTAGGTATGACGCCTTTACAGTTTTATGAAACCGGAGATAAGGAAGCGAGGCGAGTGCCGCTAAAGAAAACGCTGAGCCAGAAACCAAAACCCGTTCTGTTGAGTTCAATGGTCGAGGCAGACTGGATTGAAGAAACCGGGTATTCATTTCCATCCGGCCATGCATTTTCCGCGATGTTTTTTGCGACATTCTTTTTAGCAATGGCTGTCACTTATATATTGAGCGCAAGAATCTGGTGGTTTTATGCGCTGCTTCCGTGGGCTTTGGCTGTTTGTTATTCGCGCCCGATATTGAGAGTACACACACCATTGGATATTACCGTGGGAGGGTTGCAGGGTCTGGTGTTGGGGATCATCGCCTGGGCTTTTGCGCGTAACTTTATACGCAAGCTTGATAAAGCATGAATTGCTCGTGCCGTGTTATTTCGCAGCCCCTTGCCAGCGTTGGAATAAATCTTCGGGTAGTTCAATTTCCAATTGGTCCAGAATTCGGTTGACCAGTTGATTAACAAGGTCATCGATGGATTGCGGTTGATGATAAAACGCAGGCATGGCCGGCATCATGATTGCGCCATTTTCGATAGCTTGCGACATCAGGCGAACGTGACCTGCATGCAGTGGCGTTTTCGCGCAATACCAGTACCAGTTTTCGACGATCTTTGAGTACGACATCAGCGGCGCGCAGTAGCAAGTTGTCCGTGTAGCAATTCGCAACACCGGAAAGCGAGCGAATAGAGCAGGGCACAATGACCATGCCCGCAGTAGGATACGAACCGGAAGCAATACAGGCGGCGATATCGCCAATGCTGTAACGATAGTCCGCAAACGATTCTACATTTTCTACCGTATGGTCGGTTTCAATCAGCAGGGTACGTTTTGCGGCATTGGTGATGACCAAATGCGTTTCAATATCCGGCAGGTCATGCAGCACTTCCAGTAGCCGAACGCCGTAAATCGAACCACTGGCGCCTGACATGCCGACAATTATCTTTTTCATATTATGAAATAGTGGGTCGTTTAATCTCT
>CBDCFT010000068.1:0-48496 GCA_965216365.1 Arenicellales bacterium
ACAGATATCTGGTGTTGCCGTTCGGCCAGCATTGGTCGGAAGCATGCGCCAGCGATTTGATCACATTCGACGAAGCGGGCAACACGCTGGAAGGTGACGGCTTGGTAGAATTGTCCGCCCAGTGTATTCATGCACCGATTCATCGCATCACCAGCACGCGGGTAGTCCTACATACACACCAAACCTGGGCGCTCGCATTAAACATGCTGGAGGACAATCGACTGATTACAGCCAGTCAAACCGCGGCGTATTTTTATGGACAAGTGGTTTACGACGATGACTACGCCGGCACGGCAGACAATCTGGAAGAAGGTGAACGTCTGGCGCATTTGTTAGGTGACAAGACAGTGATGTTTATGCGCAATCACGGTGTTCTGGTCGTCGGCGATTCCATAGCCAAGGCCTACCGAACTTTATATCTGTTGGAGCGCGTTTGTCGCAATCAGGTGTTGGCGATGAGTACGCGCAAGCCATTGTTACCTATTCCCGAGAAAGTCATTGCGCAGGTTCAGGCACCAACGGAACATGATCGGCATAAAGGACAAAGACATCATTTGTATTTTGAAGCCATGAAACGGGTGCTCGATCGAGAGATGCCGGGTTACGCTGATTAGCCCTTTCCGGTCGAAAATATTCAATGAAAAAATATTCGATGGATAAGCCACTCTTGCTGAAAGACCCCATTCGTATCTGCACAGGATTCGATGCTGACTCAGCCAAGTCCAATCTATTAACAACCGAAGCGTATGTCTATCAACACCTGCAATCGCAATGACTAGACTGCAAGGCAAAACCGCCCTGGTTACTGGCGGACGCCAGGGCATCGGACGCGCGATGGTCGATTCCTTCGCGAATGAAGGCGCGCAAGTGTTCACTTGTGGACGCGGTGAACGGCCATCCGATTTACCCGCCAATATTCATTGGCAAACCTGTGATGTTTCCAATAGCGACGATGTTCGTTCGTTGAAGGAAATGGTCGAAGATAAATTTCAAACGCTCGCGATTCTGGTCAATAACGCCGGTGTACAAGTCGAAAAAACCATTATCGATACGACCGACGATGACTGGGACATGCTCATGGGTGTGAACGCAAAAGGGGTTTTCCTGGTGTGCCGTGAACTGATACCTGTTATGAGTAAAGGTGGGTCAATTATCAACATCGGTTCAATTTCCGGTAATGTTGCCGATCCGGGGCTGGCGCTCTACAACGCATCCAAATCTTTCGTACATGGTTTAACCCGCTCGATCGCCGTCGATCACGGACCGAGCGTACGTTGCAACGCGATAAGTCCCGGTTGGATCATGACGGATATGGCCGATGCTGCATTCGGCGTAGCACATGATCCCGCTGCCGCACAAACCGATGCACTCAAACGTCACCCGGCTGGCCGGTTTGGTCAACCCCAAGACATCGCCAAACTTGCCGTTTGGCTGGCTTCGGATGACGCCGAATTCGCCACCGGCCAATGCTACACCCTCGACGGCGGCATGACTGCGGCTTCACCATTAAATCCACAACTCTTTTAGTCGTGGCCGATACCAGTGTTTCAAAATCTTATGGCGCGAAGAGCGTTGAAGAACAACAATCCGCCTATGACGAATGGGCCGGGCAGTACGAACAGGATTTGTGCGCAATGGGATATCGCATCCCTGCAGTCATCGCGACGGTGTTTACGCGATTCGTACCTTTGGGAACAACACCAATCCTTGACGCCGGTTGTGGTGGCGGCATCCAGACTGAAGCACTGGCGCTGCTGGGTTACGATGCGATAACCGGTATCGACCTATCAACAGGTATGCTGGAGATTGCCCGCCGCAAAGGGATTTACCAGGAGCTGCGGCAAATGACTTTGGGTGAACGGCTTGATTTTCCAGACAACCATTTTTCTGCGGTGCTTTCAAGTGGCACTATCACACCTGGGCATGCGCCGGCGCACAGTTTCGATGAGCTGATTCGGGTGACACGCAATCAGGCACTAATTATTTTTAGCCTGCGTGACGATGCAAAGCAGGAGCCGGAATATCCCGCAGCATTGAAACGCCTTGAAGATGCGGAACTATGGCGGCCTTTATATAAAACCGCAAGTTTTCACTCCATGCCTTATGGCGAACCGGAAGTGACGCATAGAATCCACGTCTACGAAAAATGCTGATATTTACTTTTCGATACACGTTCTGCAATAGAAATTATCCGCTGCATCTCCCGTAGCACGGGTTTTTCAATTAGCTTGCCATCAATGACTACCAGGCCGGTATCGGCTTTCTCAAATTCATTTAATACCCGCCTGGCGTAAGCCACCGTTGCTGCATCCGGTGTGAATACATTATTTAAACTCACGATTTGTTTCGGATGAATCGCACCTTTACCACAAAACCCCAACTCTCTCGCCAGACACGCTTCGCGCTCCATGCCAGCGGCGTCTTCAAGATCGAGATACGGCACGTCGATTACATCCAGACCCGCACTCGCGGCCGCGTGCACCAGACGCGAACGCGCATACAACAATGGTTGCCAGGAGTTCTTGCAGCGCAGTTCCGCCGCCATGTCAACGCCACCAAAAAACAACGCATCGATGCGTGTGCTGGCGCGCGCGATATCGTAAACCGCTTCAAGTCCGGCGTTGGATTCGATAATGATATGTAATCGCGTGTTGTGACCCCGCTCAGTCAACAAATTATCCAGCCAGACAATTTCGTCCGGGGTAATGACCTTGGGTAACATCACTGCCGGTGGCGGTGTATCGCTATCCAGTAAGGCCTGCACATCAGCCAGACCAAAAGCGGTGCGCAGGCAGTTAATCCGTAAAATACGCTCAACATCATCATCTGCTTGTGGTGTTGCAAACAACGCCATGGTGTTTGCGCGTGCCGCATCTTTGTCTTTTGGCGCGATACCGTCTTCGAGTTCCACACAAACGATATCGGCACCGGATGCCAGCGCCTTTGGAAACATTTCAGGTTTCAGGCCCGGCGAAAATATGAAACTGCGCCGCGGGCGAATTTTCCGATCATTCATTATTGCGCTTGTTTTAGCTAATAGAAGGCGTCTCAAGAAATCAATTCCAGAACTTCTCTCTGACACGCACTGCGCGAACACCGACAGGCGTTTGTACTTCAAGTTCAGTTCCTGCGTCCCAACAGGATTCGTTCACCATAGCGATAGCGACATTAGTGCCAAAGTCCGGCGACCAGGCAACGGATGAAATATTACCCGCCGGTTCTCCGTTCTTGTCATTGAGTGGCCAATACGCCTTTATCCCCGGCAACGACGCACCATCAACTTCCACCGGACGAATCTGTCGCGTGGGATTTTGTTGAGCCAACAATGCACCGTGCCCAAGACAATCGGTGGCGGTGTCCAGATTACAATACCTGCCAAGACCCGCTTCAAATGGCGAGTGCTCTCTGGTCATGTCACTACCGTAGGACAACAATCTCGCTTCAATTCGTTCTATATTATTCGGGCAACCTGCGCGCACATCGAGATCTTTGCCGGCCTCGAGCAACATATCCCACATGGGTTCACCGTATTCGGAACCGTCAAGATAAAGCTCGAAACCACCCTGGTGAGACCAACCGGAACGGGCGATGATCATCTTTTTACCTTGAAACGATATGGATTTGTGGTGAAAGAACTTCGTATCGACAATATCCTGGCCAAATACTTCGCGCACCAGATCGTCAGCCTTTGGACCCTGAATGGCCAGTGGTGAAACATCGGGTTCGAATACGTGCACATCCAATCCGAAACCACTGGCCAGACCCTTGTAGTAGTAGAGCATATCGCTGTCGGCCAGCGACACCCAGTAGCGTTCATCCGTCAACTTGACCAGCAACGGGTCGTTAAGCAATCGACCAGCCTCATCCACCATGGGAATGTAATAGCACTGATCGTCTCGCATTTTGTTTAAGTCCCGTGGCGTAGTCAGTTGCACCAGGCGACGGGCATCCGGCCCAAAGATCTCCACCTGCCGTTCGCAGGACACATCCCATATCTGCACCGCAGATTTCAAGTGTACATAGTCTTCTTCGACCGAACGAAAATACGATGGCAATAACATATGATTGTAAACCGTGTAGGCTTTTACACCCGCCGCTTCAACTCTGCGGGAAAAAGGTGTGCGGCGCAGGCGTATCGATTCTGTCAGAAAAGGCATGGTCACGAAATACAACTCCTGAAACGAAAAGTCTGTTACTTGAGACCGAAGTCAGATGCGGCGAATTTTATCAATCGTCGCGACATGCACAACACTAAAATTCTAGGTTAAGGGTGGCCCTATAAAGACAAACAGAAACTTCGTACGGTCTTCGATCAAAATTCCTTTAGCCGTCTTGTCGTTTCAGAATCGAGAAATCCGGCGACTGTTGCTTCCGTTTCCAGCCGTAACGCATTCTCCAGATCACTCATCGCACACTGATTTAAAACTCGTTTCATTGCCGTAACGGAAAGTGCGGGCAATTGACTGAGTTGCGTAGCGACAGCCACCGCTTCGCGCTGTAGCTCATCATCGGGCACAACACGCCAGGCGACACCCATTTCCTTTAGCGCGGACGCATCATACCGTTCACCCAGGAAAAGCATCTCGCGTGCCTTGTGCAATCCGACCAGGGCGGGCAATAACGATGTCACCGCACCGGTGACAAATAAATTAAGCGATACTTCCGGAAAAAAACCCCTGGCGCTTTGACCCCAGATCGGAAAGTCACAATTGATCGCCCACTCAAAACCGCCACCCACAGCCCAGCCGTTTATAGCACCGACCACCGGTTTTGCGCCGAACACAATCGCGCGTGTTGCGCGTTGTATGGCATCGACCAGATCACGTGCCTGTGCTTCGTTTTCAGGGTGAACATGTTGTTTGCGATCATCGCCCGCGCAAAACGCGCGTCCCTCACCGGTGAAAATAATTACACTTGTGTCTTCGTCGGCATTTGCGTCATCGAATGCCTGCGCAACATCATCAATCAACTGCCGATTCATCGCATTCAGTGATTGCGGTCGATTCAACGAAATCCTGCGAACACCCTCTTGACCCAGTGTGCTGAGCACCGTTTGGTATTCAAATTCAGTCATTCGTAACTCCTGATCACGCGTTTGGTCTTGCCTTCAGTAACCGGAAATGAGTTTGCCGGCAAGACGATGACTCTCGCCTTTGCACCGAGTTTTGCCTTAATAGCGCGCTCGATACCTTGTCCCAATCCCGCGATTACGTTCCGTCCTTTCGCCAGTTCGACTTGCAAGGGAAGAGCGTCATAAGGCGGTATGTGCTCAAGCATTATTCGATAATCTCCGGACAATTCACTGAACTGGTTAATTACTGCCGCAATCATTGTGGGGTAGATATTCAAACCTCTGACGACAACCATATCATCGCTGCGCCCGACGACACGAAAACGCATGCCCTTGCGCCCACAAGCACAAGCCTGTGTTTCATCAACGACAATAACATCACCGGTGCGAAATCGCACCAGTGGCTGGCAGTCGCGTTGCAAATGTGTCAACACGAGTTCGCCTTCCTGACCCGCTACAATAGAACGAGGCTCTTCTGTTTCAGTATCAATTAATTCTGGATATAGAACGTCGCCGGCAAGAAAATGCAGTCGCGTATCGTGTTCACACTGTGCGGCGAAATTAGACAGGACATCCGATACACCATAGTTGGCATTACGCGCCTGCATACCCCAGGTTACGTTCAGGCGTTCGCGTAATGCGGGATCATCAAGACCGGGTTCACCGCCAAACAAGCCTAGCTTCAATCCCAGATCGTGCGGCGCAAAATCAGGAAAATTCTCCGTTAGTACACGCTCCAGCACTACCGGGTAGGAAGGTGTGCAAGAAATCGCGTTGATACCGACTTCTCGAATGGTGTGGATCAAACGCTCGGTACCGCCCGTGCCAAATGGAACCACCATCGCGCCGGTACGCTCCAGTGTCAGATGATCCGTAACACCACCCATCCACATTTGATAGTTAAGACAATGCACAACAATGTGCTCCGGCATCAATCCGGCCGTGCGATGACTACGCCCGCCGACAATCTCAGTCACCTCGCAATCTCGCGCGGACAAAGCAAGATTCATCGCTTGCCCGGTTGTTCCCGATGTGCGATGCATTCGGGTCGCCATGTCCGGGCTTGCCGCCAGGTAATCGCCAAAGGGCGGATGGTTTGCCTGGGAAACCCGTAACTGTGCTTTTGACGTTAGCGGCAGCGAAACTAGATCGCGCAAATCTTCAGGCGGGGCTTTTCCACGCCAAAGCGCATTGTAAAATTTCGATCTGGCTAAAACATGTTCACGTTGCCGCGTCCATGCCGCCTGCTGGTATGGCAGCAGTTCGCTTGCGCCAAGCGTTTCTGCCTCCGGTAACAATGTCATTTATATAGAATTTTAATAGGCTCGATTTCCTGTGCTCAAAGTGAGTATAGGTTGCGCTTGCAACAATGGTATCTCACTGGGATTAACTATACAGTTTGTATGGCGGCGTTTGGCAATTTAAACACCTGAACGGGAAGAGTGCTAACGACAAAAAAATGGGGAGATTAAGTATTCTCCCCCTTGTAACCCACCATGACTACGCCTGAATTAACAGGACGTAGGATTTGAATTTAGTTTATCGTTGCACCACGTGTATTCGTGGTTGGGTTGCTATCGGCGACTTGATAAACCAAGTCAGCGATTTGCTGATAGGGATTGGATTCGGAACCCGGGTGTAATTGCATCTCTATCGACGGCCCACGCAGATGCGGCAACCGGTCACGCGCCTGGGCGCGCATTGGGATAGCCTGCATCGGTGAGGTTGGACTGGGCTGAAGCAGCTGGTAAGCAATTCGACAACAGACTTCTGACTGGTCAAAAATATGTGTGCGACGCTTGCAATCGAACATAACGAAACCAACACCATCAGCGACGACACCTTTCGCGTTTACCTCCCACTCCAGTCCATCACTGACAAAATCATGCTTTTCTTCGTCCAGCTCGACCGCGAGATACTGCGAAACGCGTTTTACCAGAAAGCCGACGGCTTTTTCATGTTGTGGTATAGGATTCATGAATTCTCACCTCTACCTGACTGTTCATCTTTATTACTAATCGCTCGACCGCATACGATGTTGCCACCGGCAAATTTAGCGACCGTTAGCGTCTCTATAAGTCTCATCTTGCTCATTTGTTTGAACCTCCGATAACTCTCCACAAATTTACGGCTCTCCGGCCCCGAATCTGCCCCTCCTTCAAATAGGCAAAATTACCCATGCAACACGCGTGCCACATGTCTGGAAGGATAAAGACTCGTGTATACATTGAGTTTCGTGGGTGATACAGCAATCGAGAGGAATGGAGTGACGATATTCGTCACAATTGACGGTATTGGTTAACGTATTGTGTCATGCTGACAAATTCTAGTACGGCCACACATAGCGCGGAATTTTATGTCTTGACCGCTGTGAACAATCCCCAACGATGGTCGCCGGTCTGTGCGTGCACCAGTTTTCCCCGCCAGTTCTGCTCCAGTTTAGCTCGACTCGACTCCTCAAGGGGTAGTTCAGCAATTTTTTCAAGATCAGCTTCAAGAATAGCGATGAATCGAGTTGTCAAATCAATACATTCGACGTGTTCGAATCGTGCAACAGATAACAAATCAGCATACTCCGTAAGAGTATGTAGTGTGTAACCGCGTTCTTGCACATAGGCAGTGAAGTCACCATGCCAGGGATCAGGGCCGCAACAATAGTCGGTGAACAACAATCGACCACCTGAACGCAGACATTCTTTCAATACTGAAAACAGTTTCGCTTTGTTTTCTATATGCAGGAAAACATCGCGACTGTAGACAACGTCATAGCGTTGTGGACGATTCAGTTCCAAACAATCACCGTGTTCCAGTGCGACGCTTTCTGGTAAACCATACTTTTCCAATTTTTGATTTGCCAGTGCCAACATATTCTTCGAAAGATCAACTCCATCGACAATCAAACCAAAATCGCGCGCCATCACAAACGCGCTGCCACCCAAACCACAACCCACGTCGAGGACGCGGGCGCCGGGTTTCAGATCCATTTTCTGGATCAACTCAACGGCCATTGGTTTACCACCGGGACTGATAAAATCCTCGCCATAAACGGCTTCGTATTGTTGAATGGATGACAGCGTGTATTGCGAAGAATCCAGCGCTTGCTGCGTACCACCCGGCAATGAGTTATTCAAGGACCTTTCGTTACCGCCGCTAAATGTTTGGGGAATTCGTCCGTCGCCATTAGTTTTTTGCAACGCTGCAAACGCTCGACCGCATAGGCCCAGAAGTCGTCCGCCGGATTATTGTTCGCGTGTTGCACAACACCCCACAAAGTCCATAACAGATCGCACATCGCCTTGTACATCACCATGCGTCCAATATCAAAATCCGATGGCTCGTGCCCAAAGTAAGCGGTTAGAAATGCGTGATCCTGCTCGTCGTTAAACGCACCTTCGACAGACAAATCGCCCAGATCCCACATCGGGTCGTTGTTTCCAGCATACTCGAAATCGATAACGTACATTTGCTCGCCGTTATCGATACAGTTCTCAACCATGGGATCGCAGTGACAAGGCGCATTCGGCAACGCGTGTTTTGATAACGCTGCCCGCACTTGTTCTGCGTCTTTTTGTACCGCCTCGTAACCTTCCGGCACCGCGGCACCAAGATCTTTCACCACACCGAGGTATTGATCGATTTGCTGAAACAACTCGAATTCGCCTTTGAACTCCTCACCGCAGTCATGTAATTTTCTAAAAGCACGTCCAGTGCGGCGTACAGCGTCTAAATCGCGAAACTTTCCCTGATCCATGGTCACGGCGTTGTCGATATAACGGCAAATCATCGTACCGTTATCGATATTGAAGTGAACGATCTCGGCATTCACGTCCGCGCGGGATGCTATCGATGCGTTGTGAAACTCCGCACTCCGGTCAATATAATCGCTTGTACCCTCACCAGCCAGGCGCAACACAAAAGAACCTTTCGGTGTTTCGAGTTTATAGTTACGGTTGGTGAGTCCACCTAATCGTTCGATGGAAATTGACTCTAGTTCAAATTCTGAAAAGCCGTCAATATTTGCTAACGCATCAAATACTTCCTTTGACACCATCCCTCCTTCTTTCAAATAGGTATCTATGACTTAGATTTTGTCTTGCGTTCCGATGCGTATCTAACCAGTTTGCTCCAGTCTATCGCTCCCGTGTCGTCACAGTATTCGCTGGAAAAATCCAGGGTGAAACGGTTAATGACTTTTGAATATTCTTTTTGGAACGTTTCGTTGCGCTGCTTTGCTTTCAACCCCAGTGGCTGAATTAATTCGGTGTACAGCTCTGAATCACCCGAAATGAGTTCCCAGAATTGCTGCCCGCAATATTTGATGTACTCACCTTTATCAGGTTTGTTGTCCCTTCCGTAACAACAACCGTTTACTGCGACAACATTTACATTCGCGGTATTTGTACCAAGTATCCGCTTTGCTTTTCGAAAATTATCTTTTAATTTTGCAATTTGCCCGCTATTTCCCCAGTTCGGTCCCGATTTGATGGATACAAAGAAGCGCCTGGAATCCCGTTCAAACTCCAAATCTATTCCTTCAGCGGAAGATTTTTTGCCACCGTATGTTCGAGCACAAATAAACACCGCTAATTACTCGAGTACACTGCCAAATAGGGTTTCCTCTTGAGAAGATAAATAAGCATCAAGAATGGATTTAATCAGATCGTGTGCTGTATCCAGAGCTTTGGCTCTGAACAGGTACGGATTCTTGCGCTTCAGAATGTCTTTTAATTTAAGCGCGAGTAATTTTTCAAGAAGTTTCTCGTGATAGTCCTTTGTGCTCCCTTCAATAAATTCAACTAGCTCATGCGCTTCTGTACTATTTGTATCCTGCATGTTCTTCCAGTAGTGCATACTGTTTTTGTGTTGATTTTTCTTCGGTTCTATCTCGAGCCATAGAAACATATTTTTCTAAAATATCGACCCCAATGGAGTTTCTATTTAGATTTTTTGCAACTTCACATGTCGTACCCGAACCTACAAACGGATCTAGTACCCAATCTCCTTCATCCGTAAATAATTTTATAAACCATTCAGGCAAAGACCTGGGGAATGTCGCACTATGATTCTTATTGCCTGTCTCTGTGGCCAGATGCAGAACATTTGATGGGTAGGCCATTGTACGCCCGACCCAATTAGAAATATTCTTTCCAAAACCACTATTTACTTGAGAGTCGAATCGAACGACATCGTTCTTACCCAGTTTTTTTAAACGGGATTTCGCCCAGTCACCCATTGGCACCATGACGTCTTCTTGGTTCATTTTAAATTTCTTCTCCTTGTTGAACTGAAGACAACGTTCCCATGCGTCCCGGAATCTGTTTGGCCATTTGCCTGGATGGCAATTTTTCTTGTGCCATATGAATTCTTCGGTCCAATACCATCCCTGCTTTCTCATTTCCAGAATTAATTCCAATACGTATGTGCTTCTCTCACCGTTCACAACCCGTTCTTTGATATTGAGAATAAAAGTCCCCGACGGTTTAAGGACACGAAGAAATTGCTCACTGCGCGTTAAGAACCAAGGGACATAGTCAGTGGGTTTCACGCCACCATAGGTTTTAGTGCGACTATCGGCGTATGGGGGAGAGGTTATGATTAAATCAAAAAAATTATCAGGGTAATCGGCCAGAATATCCAGGCAATCACCCTTAGCAATCCTTGTATTGATTTCTTCGGCTGAGTGCATGGCTTGCAGATTCTACAGTATTTTACAGAAACCTGAAGTTTCTATTTAGTTGGAGTACCGCAATGTTATTTCCTGACTATTGCTTCAACAAGAATAGCTACTATGGGATTACCACAACAAACTCAATCTAAATTAATTGGTTGGAACAGACGCCCGTCTCTCAGGCCGCCACGCTGTATTATCCTGGTAGTGACAGGTGTGAACTATAGTGCGATCTTCTCCCAATAAAACGACACTATAGGCTGGTGGTTCGAGCGAATACGGAACAACGTCAACAGACTCGAAAAATAACGCGACCTGGTGGTTGGTACCGAACAAAGTGGAAAACGGGATTCCACGCCATGAGCCGGTCACAGGCCGGTGTACATGACCAAAAAACAAGTGTTTGATTTGATCATGCCGCCCAACAATATCCGCAAACTCTCGTCCATTTGCTAGTGCAATCGAATCCAGTTGAGGCATGCCGATGGCAAACGGCGGATGATGCATAAAAAGATACACGTCTCGATCTTTTGCACTCGATAGGTGATCTGAAAGCCAACTTTGCCGCGCCTCGCAATACATCCCGGTGTGTTGTCCCTGGTCAAGGGTATCTAAAAACAGAAAGTCACCGGTTTCATGTTGCAAGCTCGATTGCACGAAACCTTTTTTATCTCGAGTTTTATTTGGGAACGTTTTTAGAAAATTTTCCCGGTGATCGTGATTACCCAGTAGTAAATAGGTTTTCAAGGAAAACTTTGCTAATTCATCATGTAAGGACTGATAAGCCTCTGGCTGACCTTGATCCGCAAGATCGCCTGTGATGACACAAAAACTCGCGTCTTTATGATTACTCGCAATGTGTTTCAAACACTCCTGCATGCGTTGCATGGGGTCAATGCCATGTAGTTTTTCACCGGGGGCGACCAGGTGTGGATCGGTAAAATGGATGAATTTCATACGTTAAACAAAGTTTATATCGAATGAGTGGTTTGCGACAAAATATTGATTAGTATCATTAAAGGAACCTCTGATTAACTCAAACTTGTCATTTCGACCGCAGGAAGAAATCTTATAACCAATTGATTCATAGAGTCCTTTAAAAGAAAGATTTCTCGCGTTGCTCGAAATGACATTCTAATCAGAGGTTCCTAAAGCTTCTTGCAATGCCCTGTAATGGAATCCTGCCCAATAAATCTCCTCTCCTACATTTTATTAGTTGCTTAGTAGCGAATTAGACTACTGATAAATATTTTCTACCACTTTATGGAACTATGGCTGCACGTAATACGCTCCTGTTAGCGGCTTGTTCAAAAGCCTCGCCAAGTTGATCTAGCCCAAAACGGGAATCGACAATTTCTTTGAATGGAAAACGATCACGATTCGCCATGACAAAATCCAGCGCCTGTATTAAATGCCGCGGATGGTAATTGTGAATGCCACGTAAGGTAATCCACTTGCGCAAGATTTCATTGCCGTCCAACGAAAAATGGGCATCAGGATTAACCAGACCACCGATCACGTAACGCCCACCGATGCGTAGCATGTGAATTCCTGTGGGAACAACCGATGGCACGCCGCATACTTCCATGACGACATCGGGGCCGTCCGGTGGCGAAGCATCACGCACGGCTTTTACCAGTTCGTCTTCACTCATGCTGCTGACATCGAATGTCAAATCGGCGCCAAAACGTTTAGCCACCTGCATACGTGAAGGAACTGCATCGAGCGCGATGACACGGGCTGCACCGCGTGCTTTGGCAATGGCGCAACCATAAATACCGAGCAAACCCAAGCCCTGGACGACCACGGTTTCACCAACGCCGATAGCAGCGGCCTCGGTCACCGAAATCATGGTGGCAACACCGCAATTCAGCGGCGTCGCTTCTTCATCACTTAGCTCATCAGGAAGTTTCAAGATTCCCGTGCCGGGCAAGATGTAACAGTAATCGGCGAAACCGCCGAGAAAGTGTGGATCATCTTCTACCAGATCGTGACCGTACTTGCGTAAACCCGAGGATTTCTGTGGCATGTCGTGCACATCGCGATAGTAGGACTCGCCGTCGGTAAAAAACTCCGTCCAAGTAACGCGGTCACCGACAGTTAATTTGTCACCACGCATGTCGTTGTGAATGCCATCACCGATTTGTTCGATGACACCGATAATCTCGTGACCTAAGATTCCAGGGCAAGGGTTTGGACGATGCCCGGAATAGGAATGAATATCGGAACGGCAAATCGTGGACATCGTAATGCGCACCAACACCTCACCGGCATGCACGTTCCGCACGGGGTATTCGCGCACTTCAAACGGCGCATTAGGTGCATCGTATACGGCTGCGCGACCGGTCTTGCTCATGGTCTCAGGTCAGGCAGCCATGCCGTTAAACGCATAGTCAAACACGTTGTAACTCTTGAGACGTGAATCTTGTGCGCGCTTCGCGTACTCATCACTGACCGGCCGGCTCATGATGATCGGTACGTCCGCTTCGTAGACACTGCCGTGGGTGCGCAGGCGATGGCCTTTGAGTCCACTCAAATCATGGTCGACTTCACGACCGCCGATGACGGTACGCTTGTCACCTAATATTGCGATGTCACCCTCACGATCTATGGGCATGTCAAACTCGCTGGATACACTTTCTCGCGACAACACCCGTTCGAGACCCGGTACATCTTTGATTGCTTCGATGACCTGCTCGATGGATTGTCCGTTGTTACAATACACACGCACAAATCCGCCCAACGCACCATGGTGTCCGACAAATGCATCGGTGATCGGACAGATAACTGTGGTTTTGCCCTCGCCAATCTCGGCATCGAGAATATCCTGCAACCATACGACGCAGGGTGTGCCATCGTCATTGGCTTTATCGTTCATACCGTGATCGGCGGTGAGCACGACCGTCGCACCCAGTTCTTCCAGTCGGCCAAACCTTGCGTCCATGTCTTTATAAAACTGGTCGGCTTCGGGGTGACCCGGCGCGAACGCGTGTTGAATAAAGTCCGTTAGCGACAGGTAAAGAATATCCGGTCGACGTTCTTGCAGTAGTTTGATACCCGCATCGAGAACGAACAATGACAAATCGGCGGAATACATATCCGGTTGTGGCTGACCGACAAAAGACAGCGCATCCTCCAAACCATTTTCCTGCATGGTGCTTTCGCCGGCGAACTGCGACGAAATACTGACCGAACCATTGGACAAATCCATACCCTTTTGTAATTGCTTGCGTAACTTATCTTTCGCCGTAACCGAAACCACTTTTGCGCCATGACAGGAAAACTCGCTCATGATGGACGGCGCCTTGAGTAACTCAGGGCCGGTCATCACCACGGGCTCGTTGGTTTCTCTGTCCAGATAAAAATTACCGGAAATGCCGTGCACGGATGCAGGGCGTCCGGTGACAATCGACATGTTGTTCGGGCAGGTGAAACTCGGCATGGTGCCCTCGGCCACCGTATAAAACCCTTCTTGTTTATAGCGCGCAATATTGGGGATGATGCCGGCGGACACGCCGTGCTCTATGTAAGCGGGGTCACCGCCGTCTATACACACGACGACGATAGGGTTATCAGGCCAACGGAAGTCGGTACCATTCACTGCCAGAGTCTTTGTCACAGTTTTCTTTCCTCGAGTTGGGTCTATGTATTGGTATAATGCTGTGATACGCTGAAACCGGCAAGAGGCGTTTGTAATTTAACCTCTTGTAGTGACCAGAAATGGCTGAATAGCCTATTTGTCACGTAACAAAAACCAAGTCATACAATAGCAAATAAAGGAGGAAACTAACATGTTTAAAAATATCTCTCGGGTTGTCAGTTGCTTTTTAGCTCTGATAGTCACGGCGGCAAGTACCCACGCTATCGCTCAGGAATGTGAAAATCCTGAGGCACTCACTTTTGCCATCATACCCACCGAAGAAACCGTCGCGGAGTTGGAACTGTATAAGCCGGTTACTGATCGTCTGGCTGAACTGACTGGCAAGAAAATCGAATTTTTTATGCCAACGTCTTACGCATCCGTAGTCGAAGGCATGTTAAGCGACTTCGTGGATGTCGCAGTGCTTGGGCCTTACTCCTATGTCATCGCAAACGATAAAGACCCAAAGATCGAAGTCTTCGCGACTTATGCAAAAAAACCCGGCCATCTACAGGAAGAAGGACCGGGTTACAAAGGTGTACTTGTTTCCAAGAAAGGCTCTAAGTTCGATTCAATCGAATCCCTTAAAGGCGCTGTGATTGGGCTGACCGATCCCGGCAGCACTTCGGGTAACCTGGTTCCACGTGTCGTGTTCTCAAAAGAAATCAATGACGATATCGATAATTACTTTGGCAAAGTGGTTTACACGGGTAGCCATGAATTGTCGACTGTTGCAGTCGCCCAGGGCAAAGTTGACGCGGCTTTTGTTGCATCACATCGTTTCGATAATGTTGTGAATAAAGGCGAAGTCAATTTCGATGACTTCAACTTTCTTTGGAGTTCCCCAGCCATCCCACAAGATCCTTTCGTTTATCGAAATACTTTGTGTGACGATGTCAAAGAGCAAGTGCGTGAAACCTTCCTTGGTTTAAAAGATCAAGCCGGCGCGAAAGCGTTTTTGGATAATGTTAAATCTAATACGTTCGTTTCTATGACTTCTGCGGATTACGATGTTATTCGTGATCTGAAAAAGGCCAAAGACGCAGCAAAATAATACGCATAAACTAGCTGTTTATAGCATGCCGAATGAAGCGGAGCATCGTCTCCGCTTCATTCGGTTATAGCCTAGCCATTCCCTTTTCAGCCATCCGTTTTCGAAATGCCCATACTCGAGGTCAGAGATCTCTGCGCACGTTACAGCAATAGTTCGCCTGAGATTCTAAAGAGCTTAAGTTTTTCGGTTGAAGCCGATGATTTCTTCGCCGTCATTGGACCGAGTGGTGCGGGCAAGTCCACGCTAATTCGCTGTATCAACCGCTTGGTGGAACCCACTGGCGGTGAAGTCATACTCTATGATACCGATGTACTAAAATTGTCTTCGTCAGAGTTGCGCCGTTTGCGTCGTAATATCGGCATGATTTTTCAGGAGTTTAACCTGGTCGATCGCATGTCGGTGATGGATAACGTGTTATCCGGTCGTCTCGGTTATGTCGGTACGATTCGTTCCTTGTTCAAATTTTTTCCCCGCAGCGATATTGACCGCGCGCTACAAATTCTTGATCGGGTTGGTTTGATTGAGCATGTCGATAAACGTGCGGACGCACTGAGCGGCGGACAACGACAACGCGTCGGAATTGCTCGCGCGTTAATGCAGGAGCCGAAACTACTTTTGCTAGACGAGCCCACTTCCAGTCTCGATCCGAAAATTTCACGTGAGGTCATGGCGCTGATAAAGGAGATCGCGGGTGAATTTCAAGTTCCTGTTTTGTGCAATATTCATGATGTTCAATTGGCCATGGAATTTTGCAATAAAATCTTAGGCCTGCAAGATGGTGTAAAAATGTTTGACGGTGCCACGGAAACCATGGATCAGCAAAAGCTTGACGAGATTTACGCTATGGAAGTGCTTTAGCAAACAATGGAAAACGCAACTCTGCACAGCACAGCCGAGCGAGTTCTCGCATCACGTTCTGAAGCACGACGCCGGCGTGCCACAATCTATCTTTTTCTTTTTTTGTTGGTGGCTTGGAGTATTAAAGTCACCGTTATCGACGACACTGATTGGGAACGAATCGGGTCGTTCGGTTCAATAGCGAAGGAAGCGAGCAGATTTTTTGCATTAGACTTTAGTCTGTTTCCAAAACTAATCGAACCGGCATTCGAGACCCTGGTCATCGCCTGTTTGGGAACCTTACTTGGTGTGGTTTTGTGTTTACCGGTAATCTGGTTTGGCGCCGCTAATATCACACCGTTCAAACCCATCACCTATCCCTTGGCGCGCCTTATGATGACACTGAGTCGTTCTATTCATGAGATTGTCTGGGCCTTGTTCTTCGTTGCCGCAGTGGGACTCGGTGCTTTACCGGGGATATTGGCGATTGCTATGCGTTCCATCGGTTTTATTGCCAAGATCTCGGCGGAGGCTATTGAAGACATTGACCCTAAAGCAGTTGAAGCTATTCAAGCGATGGGTGGTGGCAAATTGCAAGTGTTGCGCTATGCCATTCTTCCGCAAGTGTTACCTGTGATTATTGGCGTTACGGTTTTTGAATGGGAAATTAATATTCGGCGCTCCGCTATTCTAGGGCTGGTTGGTGCCGGCGGACTCGGTCTGGTTTTTTTCCGACAAATGAACACCTTTAATTACCCAGGCGTTACTTCTGTCATCATTGCGATTCTGATTCTGATCCTTATCGGCGAAGTGTTGTCGCATTATTCGCGCAAAGCAGTGATATAAAAGTGAATACGTCGTCGCCAGCGTTACCGACCGAATTGCCCCAATGGAAACGATTTAGGTTTCCACAGTCCTTGTACCATTTTGGTGTAATGTTAGGTGTGCTGGTTTTCATGGTTTACGCCATCAATTATCTCAATATACCTCTTGAGCGTTTATTAACCATGTTTGGGCGCATCGGAACACAACTAACCGAACGCTACTACCCACCTGATATTGATTACATTAATAATAAGGACTATTTCGCCTCCGTACTGGATACCATGCAAATGGCGTATCTTGGCGCACTGTTTGGTTTGCTAGCGTCGTTGTTGTTGGGTTGGTTTGGCGCGCATAACGTCACACCGAGCCGACGTTTTGTCTATCCAATAGCGCGTTTGATTACGATGATTTGCCGTGCGGTGCACGAGATGATTTGGGCCATATTGTTTGTGACGATATTGGGATTCGGAATGTTACCGGGTGTTTTTGCACTCACTTTTTTCTGTACCGGATTCGCGGGAAAATTATTCGCCGAAGAAGTCGAAGCAATCAACATGGGGCCGGTAGAGGCCACGCGCGCGACTGGTGCGAACGGGTTGCAGACTTTCGTGTATGGTGTTTTCCCGCAAGTGCGCGTTGCTTTCACCGGCATTGCGATTTACACCTGGGATGTCGCTTTTCGCGCCGCCACGGTGGTGGGGTTTTTTGGCGCCGGAGGAATGGGTTGGTATTTAAAACGTAATGTTCTGCAAATCGAATCGGAACGGGTTGCCGCAATTTTATTGTCGATTGTTCTTCTTGTGTTTATATCGGAAATAATTTCCGCCTGGGCGCGTAGCCGTGTCGCGAAAATGGCTTAAAGCCTTTGTCACCGATCTAGAGACCAGCGGCAAATATCTTCTTGCTGTCGAATTTGAAAATACTGGGTGCTTATCAGGCCAACTCGATTTTGACCGGCACCGCACGAGTCAACGTATGACCTACCGGCGAGGTGCTGGTCACTTTGTTATGCAATGCCTGAATATCTTCCGCTGACGCATCACTGTCAATGTGTACTTTTACCGCGATGTCGTTGTAACCCGCATTGCCATCCGACAATCCCAGAAAAGTATGCAAATCGAGGTTGCCTTCTAACTCGATGGAAAGATCTTTGAGTGTAATACCGGCGGCGGATGCATTAGCGGCGTAACCGACGGCGAGGCAATTTCCCAATGCTCCGAGAACTTGCTCAACCGGATTGGGTCCGGTATCCGTGCCACCCAGCGCTCCGGGTTCGTCCGATGCTGACGGTTCAAAATCCCGAATCTTTGCCTCGGAACGAAATCCACCTTTCCATTTTACCTCGGCCTTCCATTGAGTTTGGGCAACATTAGGCTCTTGCTGAATCTTGCCGGCGAGGCCTGCGACAGCATCCATGTTGACGTCGTTTAGTGTGGTAACTGATTTATCCATTGTTCTGCTCCTCTTTGGTATGACTTATTCATAAGTTAAGCGATACACGCCCGTATAGCAACTTTAGGACGAGGCTTTGCACTTTACCCTGTGGTTGATTGTCGGTCACGAAAACGCAATAAAAACTGGGCGATAATTAATAGAATCAGCGAAGTGGTTAGCACCATAGTCCCAATCGCGTTGATTTCCGGTGTTACGCCACGGCGAATAGACGCAAAGACGTAAATAGGCAATGTCGTTTCTGACCCGGCGACAAAAAACGCGATGATGAAGTCATCGAAGCTAAAGGTAAAGCTCAGCAGGAATCCAGCGAGAATAGCAGGATAAATCTGCGGCAAGGTCACTTGCCAAAACGTTCGCCAGGGTGTTGCATACAAATCGGCAGACGCTTCAATCAGAGTTTTATCCATTCCGGTAATACGGGCGCGGACTATGACAATAACCAGCGCCATAGTGAATAATGTGTGCGCCGCAATCAAAGATGCGTGCCCCATCTTTAGCCGCGGTGGATCGCTCCAACTCACAGGCCAATGCGCTTCGAACAATGGATTAAGGAAATTGAATACGGTAACCAGCGCAATCAATGTTGCAATCCCGATAACGATTCCGGGAATCATGATGGCGATGTAGATCGCCGTGTCATAAAAAAAACGCAATTGTCCGCGAACTTTTTGCAATGCCAACGCCGCCATAGTGCCAAACAGACTGGCCAAGACGGCGGTAACAAACGCTACGGTTAAACTGGTAGTCAACGCTTCCATGGCGAATGGATTACTTAAAACCTTTCCATACCACTTTATAGAAAAGCCATGGAAATCGCTAGCATGACGACCGGCGTTAAAACTAAACAGTACGATTATCCCGATGGGAATGTACAGAAACAGATAAACAACCACTGCGTACAGTCGCATTAAACTAATAATCAAAACAATGCAGCATTGTCGCGTTGATGCGAACCGCGTGTAATCAACTTCGTATAGATACTGATAACAATTAACATGGTCACAACCAGCGTTGCCGCTACTGCCGAACCGTATGCCCAGTTGCGCGACTGTAGAAAAAGATCGACCAGCGCATTACCGACAAAGAAAACCTTGCCACCACCCAATAACGCAGGTATTAGAAATTCACCCATCAACAATATAAAAACCAGCATGCAACCAGTAGCAACACCCGGCAGCGATAATGGCAAAGTGACATTGCGAAAAGTTCGTAAAGGCGATGCGCCTAAATCGTTCGATGCATCCAGTAAACGCTTATCTAACTTTTCCAGGCTGACAAATATGGGGAACACCATTAACGGCAAATAACCATAAATAATGCCGATGAGCACAGCAACGGGGGTATTGATTAAGCGTACTCCTTCTAATCCTACAAAGCCAAGAAGTTTGGGAATACCCTGGCCGCCAAAAATAAATATCCAGGCATAGGTGCGGATTAAAATACTGGTCCAAAACGGCACGATGACCATGACCAGCAAAATGATTTTCCACTTTGGACTTACTCTTAACGCAAGAAAGTACGCTAACGGATACGCTACCAATAAGGCAGCTAAGGTACCGATGGGTGCAAGGATTAAGGTATTTTTGAACGCGGTGAAACGGGCAGGCAGGTTGGCGTACTGCGATAACGTCAATGCTGGAACATAGCCACCGGCCGCGCCGCGCTCACCGAAACTGAATATCACCACTACCAAAAGTGGCAACACCAGCATCACGAGTAACCAGCCCGTCGCAGGCAAGAGCAATAAGGGATTAACCCATCGGCGGTTGCCCATGCTCTTGTCTGCGTCGGAGGTTAGCTCGCGTCGCTAGGCGGACTTAAACCGTGCCAACAACTCCGCCCGGTTAGGATCGGTCAGTGTCGCCGCCGCACCGAACTCCAGTGCATCCAGCAATTCTTGCGCGGGATATAGAATCGGATCTTCCAGCAATTCTTTTGGCAACAGTTCATTGGCACGACTGTCAGCCACCGGGTATCCATGCGCCAACACCTCTTTTGCGTTCACTTGCGGATCAAGCAAAAAGTTAATCAGGGCATAACCGGCTGCAGGATGTTCTGCACCCTTTGGCATTGCGTAGTAGTCACTCCATATCTCACCGCCTTCTTTGCCTAAGACGTACTCCATTTCCGGAATGTCCGTGTTGAGTTGTTTACCGTCGCCTGTCCAACACATGGACATCCATGCATCACCGTTTCGAAGTGGTGGTTGGTAGTCACTGTTGATGGCAAATAAATGCGGTTTCACTTCCAGTAGCAGTTTTTCCGCATCGGCAAGTTCATTTGCATCAACGGAATTGAACGAGTAGCCAAAATATTTCAGCGCGTTGCCAATCGTAGTCAACTGATAGTCATGCACCATGGTTCGACCGGAAAATTCCTCTTTCGTGATATCCCAAAAGTCTTTCCATGTCGCGAGTGTTCGCCCGTCAGTGTGTTTTGTATTAACCACATAACCGGTGGTTCCCCAATTCTTGGGTACCGCGTAGACCATACCGTCGACGGTACCCGCATCAGAAAAACGCGGATCGAAAGCGCTGCCGTCGAAGTTCGGTATCTGAGATAAATCGAGTGGCTCGATCAATCCTTCCCCAACATAAGTCGTTATGGTGTAGTTGGTGGGTACGAACACATCCCAACCGCTGCCACCCGCTTGCAGCTTAGCTAACATTTCTTCATTAGACCCGAACACGTTGACCTGTACGTTAGCGCCGGTCATTTCGGTAAACGCTTCAAAGTTTGCTTCGTCGTGGTAATTTGGCCAGGTCGCTAGAATGACACGGTCACCAATATCGCCGGCAGCCCAGGACTTACGTGGCAACAGGCCGGGAACCGCGGCGCCCATCACTGCGGTGGCGACCCCAACGCCGGTTACACCCAAAAAATGCCGCCGGGTAACGGAACCGCGTTTGTAACGCCATAATTCTTGCATGAATTTTTGACGGCTAATGGGTAGATCATCTTTTTTAAACATCGCTTTTTCCTCTACTTTGGTTCGTGATTGATAAATCTTTGCGTCAGATATCTGTTAATACCAGCGCAGCATCCGAGCGCCAAGCCACGTTAACAACTTCACCCGCGTCAAAAGGTCGTTCGCTGAGTTCGTTTTGACGCGGCGATAATACAAGAAACTCGCCCAGCTTTTCTTCGCGCAGTAAATATTCGGTATGTTCGCCAAGAAAAATTCGGTTTAAGACTCGCGCCTCTAAACTTACTCCTAATTCTTCGGGCAGACGTTGCTTATCGCGTGCCAACAGTATTTGTTCCGGACGAACACTTACACTGACTTTATCACCGACTGCAAGCTTGTTGGAATCAACAGTCTGGGTTGCGGATACGCTTACACCGGCATTGAGCCTTATGGTAACGGCGGATCGCCCGAGTTGCTCCACTGTGCCATCGAAGAAGTTAGACTTTCCAACAAAGTCTGCCACGTATCGACTTGACGGGCTGTCGTAAAGTTCACCTGGCGTGCCAATTTGCACAATCTCGCCGTCCTGCATGATGCACACCCTGTCACTCATGGACAGTGCTTCTTCCTGATCGTGTGTGACAAGGATAAAAGTAATGCCGACATTACGTTGCAGATTTTGCAATTCAATCTGCATTTCGCGTCTGAGTTTTCGATCGAGTGCTGCCAGCGGTTCGTCCAGTAGTAAAACTTTTGGTTCGTTTATCAAAGCACGAGCAAGTGCCACACGTTGTTGTTGACCACCTGATGTCTCCCAAATTTTTCTGTTTTGAAATCCGCCCAGTTGAACGAGTTCCAGCATTTCATTGACACGTTGATTGATTTCATTTGCAGGCGGTTTCGGCAACCTCTGTCTTAAACCATAGGCAACGTTGTCCGCAATGTTCAGATGAGGAAACAAAGCATAGTGTTGAAAGACCATATTGACCGGTCGACGATAAGCGGGCACGCCGTTTATTAGTTCGCCATGCAGAAACACGTCACCTTCGCTGGGTTGATCGAACCCAGCAATCATGCGCAGTGTTGTGGTCTTGCCACAACCGGACGGTCCGAGCAAAGATAGAAACTCGCCTTGATTAACCGCGAGGTTTAAATTTCGCGCAGCTGTAACTTCTCCATATCGTTTATAGACGTTTCGAAACGATACAACAACGTCTTCGAGCGGCACTCTTATCCTCCATTGTTATTAGTATCACTTTAGGAAGATCGTATCACAGGTTGCTTTGTTCACGAGAAACATTGTTCAACCAGTTCAAAAATACTACTTCCTGTTGGTGATGCATTAAGTTTTCTCCCTTTACCAAACTGAATGCACTCGTTGAACTTTTCAACAAATCGGATTGTGATAACGGATTGTCGGGCATTCCGTAGGCGCTGCCGCAGAAACCTTCCACACACCGATCATCTTTGAGCATCAGTTTGATGCGTGCACATTCACGATGTGCGCACACGCATTGCGTCAGTCGATAAATCAGGGTCGACGATCTTTTTTACTCTGCGCATAAGCTCCATTTTTTTCGGCGATGTCACTTCCTTCATAGTTAAATCCTGCAAACGCACGCGTCCATATAACACTGCGCAGGCGAGTGCATATTGCATGCTGAATTGAGCTTGCTGTGGTTCGACGGGGTCGTCGTAAACCAGGCTGATGTCTACCAACTCCGGTACATAAGCTTGTATGCTTTCGATATCGCTTGAACTTGCACCGGTTTGCTTCACTAATTTTGCAGTCTGGTGGATGGCCGCGTGCGCGGCGGAACAAACCGGGCTGGTTTTAAACAGTAGTCCGGGATCAACTAATCGCCAGCGCTTGCCTAGCGTGTCTGCCTGACTTAGATCGGCTTCTCCTTTATTCAACAACTTGAAATAACCGTTCCTGTCTTCAAACGCATTGACGGGACCGGTTAATCCGGTTTTCGCCGCTAACACCATTTCAATCGTGCGTTTCGCAGTTTCGCCGATCAAATAGGGTTTTGCGTCGGTTCCGAACAAACATCGGCAACCACCCGCGGCAGCGGCGGCAAAACCTGCAGCGTATGCGGTTTGTGTTGCATCCAGGCCGTATAGTTTTGCACAAGCAACGGTTGACCCGATCAAACTGAAGGTGGCACTGCTAAACCAGCCGTTAAAATAATGATCGTGTGTGCAAATGTCGGCAAGTACGTAAGTGATCTCGGAGCCGACGACGAATGCAAAGACTAACTCGCCTTCACTGCAACCCAATTCTTGCGCGACTGCTAACACGGCGGAAACACAATAGTCGAGCCGTGCATGATGCCGGTGTAACCGGTGTCATCAAAGTCCCACGCATGTGCCACCGCGCCGTTTATTAAAGCCGCTTCCGTTGGCAACCCGGTTGTGCCTGTGACTAACGAACATTTTCCAGCTCCATTGCCGTGCGTCCGGTCGAGCAGCTTTACGCTTTTGTGTACCGCACCTGCCGCCGTTACACCGATAGTGTCGAACATGGCATGTCTGGCAACGTTTAAAACGTCGTCGGGAATATCTGTGATGTCGAGATCAACTGTCCAGTTTGCAAATCGTTGCGTCAGCGGTTGTGTCATTTCGGTTTAAGTGAAGATTAACAAATTCAAATTCGGTTATTCATCATCATGCAATGACGCCAGCTCTGCAATGGTCACCGGTTTGATCGGCGGTCGAATTCTGTAATACCCAACATCCGCAACAGGGACGCCACGTTGATCGGCGATGATCTCGCTTACTGTTAACCCGCAGTAACGTCCCTGGCATGGCCCCATGCCGGGCCGACCAAATGATTTTGTTTGATTTGGGCCGATGCAGCCGAGGTCAACGTAATGACGAATGTCTTTGGCGGTTACTTCCTCACAACGGCATATTACGGTTTCATCTGATGGCACTAAAAATTCTTTTGCCGGTGAGTACAAACAGTCGACAAACTTTCGTGCTGATTTAAACCGAGCAAGATTTCGTTTTGCCGCATTAATCGCTTGTTGCGCCTTTGATTCATCAACCTTACTTAGTGTTTGTGCTACTGACCATGCTGCAACAGCGCCCTGGTATTCCGCCGCGCGCGCACCGAATATGCCGCCACCGTCCCCGGCAATCCTGAGCCAGTTTAATTCTGTTTCGCCGTTCTCGCCAACGCGTGGATACCAACAGCGTTGATGTTCCTGTCAGTCATGTGTCAATCCGAGTTGACGAGAGATCTGTACATTGGGAACAACGCCATTGTGTATTGCCAACACGTCGCAAGCGAGTTCATGCGTTTGACCGGTAGAATCAAAACGAAGGCCCTCCACTTTTACTTTACCGATTGCTGATAAAGACCTCGCCTGTCCATAGTGTTTAATTTTTCGTTTACGGATTTGCCATAATAAATTCAATCCCTCGCGTAGCATTGATGTACAACGCAACATGCCGGGAAAATACTTCGCGGCATCCAATTTGTTTTTCTGTGGCGTCGTTTCCACCAGTGCACAAATCTCTCCACCTGCATCCAGTATTTGCCGGGCAAGTAACAACAACAGTGGACTACTGCCGGCTAAAACCAACTTGCCATCAGGTACCAATCCAGCGGTCTTTAATGCTATTTGCAATGCGCCCGCAGTCATGACTCCTGGTAATGTCCAACCGGGGAATGGCATCGGTCTTTCCATCGCCCCCGTCGCCAGAATGACATACTCCGCCTGCACATAATCAGAACCGTTAGGCCCGAAGTAATAAACCAGACCGTCTTGCGTGACTTGCCAAACCGTAGACTGCAATTGCCAGGTGACACTGGAGTGTTCTAAGCCCGATAACAGCGTGCTCCCGTGTCGGTACGCAGAACCAAGAACCCTGCGTAAGTCATTTGTGCTGTTCGAAATGCCGCGATAAATCTGTCCGCCGGCAGTCTGTTGGTCATCTATAACTAATGTGTCAATGCTTAAGCCACCTGCGACATCGGCGGCAGCCAAACCCGCCGGGCCAGCGCCGATAATGACGAGCTGCTTTTTATTCGTCTTGTTCGACATTTCTTGCGCCGTTCATTCTGCGAATTACCATTCCATCCGCTACTTGCACCATGCAAGACTGACGATTAGGAACCCGGTCAATTTCCATTAAACACTCAAAACAGGTTCCCATCATGCAAAACGGCGCACGCGGGCTACCGCTGACGGGCGTTGTACGGGTGAAATCGACGCCGTTTGCCAGTAAAGCCGTTGCGACGGATTCGCCTTCAAAAGCCTGTAGCGAACGACCCTCGAATTGTATGGTCACCGTCGCGCCATTCAACTCGAGTTGACGTTTAAATCGAAAATCGTTCGCCACTGAAACTCTCCAGGCCCTCAGGTTGCGCCTCCCCACCAATCCAGCGCGCAAGCACCAACGCATGCACGGCTGCCAAGGTGATGCCACTATGACAAGTCACAACGAATGCACCGGGGTAAGAATCGGATTGCTGATAAATCGGAAAACCATCCGGACTCATGACACGCAAAGCTGCCCAAGTTCTTATGGTGCGCAAGTGCGCAAGCAGTGGATAAATTTTCGCTGCGCGCCGGGCGATTTGCGCGATCATGTTCGGCGTTGTATCGTCATTGAAGCCACTGTTCTCTTTTGAGTCTCCAATTTGTATCGCGCCTTCGCCCACCTGTCGAATTTGCACGGATGGATATTTCAGGAATGGTTCGACGCGCTCACAAATCAACAACTGTCCACGATTCGGTTCGACCGGCACGTTGATATCAACCATATCGCCTAGCTCATGATTACCCAGGCCAGCGCAAAGTACAACTTTTTCTGCGTACACTTCGGAAGCACATCGAATACGAAAACCATTTGCCGTCTTGTCAATTTGAGTAACCCGGCTGCCGTTACTAACACGCCCGCCCCTGGCTGCAAAATCCGTATACAAAGCTCTGAGTAGATACAACGGATTCACATGCCCGTCCTCAGGGCAATAAGTCGCACCGACAACGTCAGGTCCGATTTGCGGAATCATTTTTTCTAGCGCATCGTGTTGAACAAGCTCGAAAGGATAATCACCGTCCAGCGATTCACGAATTTGTTCGAGTTGCGCAACTGTGTCGTCGGCTTCCTGATCGCTTAAACAAAAATCCACACCGCCCGGTTGCGATAACTCCAATTTGATTCCGGTGGCACCTTCAAGTTCTTCGGCAAACTCAGGCCAGAGTGACGCCGAACGCCGTGTCCAGCGTGTGTAGTCAGGTATGCCATATCCCTTGCCCTGAACCCATACCAAGCCAAAGTTCCCCCGCGACGCGCGCAACGCAAAATCACCTTCGTCCAACACCACGACATCGCGTCCTATTCGCTGCAAGCCCCAGGCGATGGAAATACCGAGGATCCCGCCACCAACAACGGCGACCTCAGCTTCCATTAAATGTTGCGGCGATGCCAAACATGTATAGTTTTAGCTCATTTTAAAACGGTAGTTTCCCAGATAGCGGGATCGAATCACAATTTGTCTCACATCCTACATGGAGTGGGTAGACTAAATTTTGCGAGTAACGTGCGGTGTTGAGTATAGCTGTACTTTATCGTTACCAAGCAAAACATTCGCAAGTAAGGGGGAGGCGCAAAAGTGTCTATAAAGACGGAGTGTTAAGAAAATGGCCATACCGAATTAAGGTTCGGTTAACCATTGATTAGGTTTGTCCATAGAAGGACGAAAATAACAAATCATTCTACCGTCCGGTCCCGCCACCGCCGACGGCAACCAGGGCGCGGTGCCGTGCAAGATTAAACGGTGGGCGAGAAAAGCCTCTCCTGTACGGACGGCGATTTCGATACGTTTGCACTCCGAAAAAATGCGTTGTCGCGTTGCGTGATAGACTTCGGTCACATCTTTATAACCCCAGCGGGCCGGTTCCACGTCATTTAAACAATGAGAAAGTTTTTTCGCGAATCACTTCATGCGAACCTTCCCAGACAACAAATGGTGAACAATCCGCATCAAACTCCACCAACGGAATACCGAGGATAAAACGCGTGGTATTCGCGTAAGTACCGGCGGCGTTTGCTGCCAACCGGCAATAACCCATCGATGTGGGCGGCATCATGCCGTTGCCGGTAACGGTAAGCGGCGGAAGACTCCAATGGATCAGGCTTTGGGTAGCCCGGATAACACACCGAGATTTGTGCTTTGTCCCAGGACACGCCACTAAGCTTTAGCTTGGTAGCGATAAATTCAATCGCTTTTCCACCAATAGGCGTGCCGCCTTTAACCGCACCCCGTTCGTCATTGGGCAACACATTAACCCCCGCGAACCAAGTGCCACCGCAACGCAGCCATTTTTTATTTTTGGGGTCAGCAACGGTGGCACGCGCTACCGGCAGAATCTGATTGACCCATTCGGCAAGCACGGAATCATAACCGAAGCGGCACCATCCGCGCTGAAAGAATTTACCAGAGTCCGTGCCGTGCACTAATTGCGATGACCGCGATAGCGAACAGCCGCGAGAGGCCAGATTCAACCTGGTCCGTCAGACATATCACAAGAGTAAGTTTAATGTGCAATAGTTAAACTTAAAAAATATCGCTAAACAAGCTTTGCATGGATTGCCATGAGGCCTTATCGGCGGCTTCATCATATTTAAGGTTTTCGATACCGAAGCTGCCCGCGTCAGGATTGGTAAATCCGTGCCGGGCGCCGTCGTGGCCATTGAAAACCAAATTGACACCCGCATCGTTTAATGCCGCTTTAAATGCGTCGACGCGCTCCATTGGAATAAATGCATCAGCGTTGCCGTGTTCGATCAATACCGAGCCTTTGATCTTGGACACTTCATCACCTTCCGGCAGGGGTAACGAACCATGGAAACTAACGACGCCTTTTAGATCAGTTCCCGCATAAGCGAGTTGCATGACGGTCGCGCCACCAAAGCAATACCCAATGGCCGCGATCCGGTTTGGATCCGTTAATGCATCCGAGCGGAGTTGATCGAGTCCCAGACCCGCGCGTTGACGCCAGGCATCAAGATTAGCGGTTGTCGCGCTCATCCACTCTTTCGCCTGTTCTGGGTGTGTCGTGACCTTGTCTTCACCATACATATCCAGCGCGAAAGCGACATAACCCATCTCCGCCAGCATTTCGGCCCGCTTTTTAGCGTAGTCGTTAAGCCCCCACCATTCATGCACAACCAATACACCGGGGCGTTTCCCCTCGATGGCATCATCCCAATACATGTGTCCAGTTAACTGTGTATCACCGTCTTGATATGACACGGATTTTGATTGCACGCCTGCCCAAGTTTGCGCAGTAACCAACACCGCCCCAATGACAACTGGAAATATGCTTGTTAGTTTCATTGTTTACTTACTCCTCCTGATTTGGGTGACTGAAAGATGAATCATAACGCAACGAATGGTATTAAAGAATGAGTAGAATCCTGGTTACACTTACGTATCGATGTGAATCGTCAGGGCAATTGCGCTACCCGCAAATTGATCTTTCAGCAGTTATCCGCGTTGCAACTTGGCAGGAATAAATTGAAATTGAACAATTCATCAAAGTGCGAATTAACCCGGGCGGGTCAGACCCTAAATTCTCTAGGGTTTGTTGCGTATTGCACTACCCGGTTGAATTTATGGCGCTGTTCGCGGAACGCGGCATGGTGGTTTGGCACCGTGATTTGTCTGACCGGTATCGTGCTCCTCTGGTCACCAGCGGGGATAGCGGAACAACCGGCTCCGCTGGCGGATGTTCATCTGCATTACAATTGGGATCAGGCCGAAATACTGGATCCGCCCGAGGCAATCAGCCGCCTCAAAAACAATGGCGTTACCCTCGCCGTGGTTTCGAGCAAACCGCCTGCACTTGCTTTAGAACTCGCGGATGCAGCCGACGGCTGGATTATCCCCTTCTTCATGCCGTATCTGGAGCCCGAAAGAAAGGGTGACTGGTTCTACGACACCCGCGTGCTGCCGGCGGCCCGTAATGCCCTGTCCTCGGGACTTTATAAGGGATTGGGGGAAATGCATCTGATTGTCGGGTTCGCACCGTCGCTCGAAAAGCGACAGCCCACCATCGACGGACTTGTGGAACTGGGTGTGGAGTATGACGTCCCTTTATCGATGCACGTCGAGGCCGGAAGTCATCGGTATTTCCTGCCACTGTGTAAACGCCACCCGACAGCACGCATATTCTGGGCGCACGCTGGAGGCGTGCTCAAGGCCAGTGAGGTGTCAGCGCTTCTCGACGCCTGTGCAAACGTGTGGGTGGACATGTCGGCGCGCGATCCGATGCGTTACGGGGGCCTTCACACCATCGTTGACGACGCAGGACGGCTCACACCCGAATGGGAGCGGTTCGTTCTCGATTACCATGAACGGATCATGATTGGCTCTGATCCCTTTTTTATCGAAGATCAGCTCTACTGGGATGAACCCAACACCGGCTGGGATCACCTCGATACCTTCATTACATTTCATCGCCGTTGGCTGTCCTTTCTTCCTGAAGAAATTGCCCGCAAAATCTGTTTCGACAACGCCGTCCGTTTTTTCAAGGCGCGATTGGCAAACTAATGTATGTTTGGTCAATGTCAGTCATATTCCCTGGCTCATGCCATAATGCCGGTATCCAGGTTAATACTACGATAATAAATTGGAGTGTAAAATCATGAAATTGTTCTACGCCAAACCATCGCCTTTTGTTCGAGAGGTGATGGTTGTTCTGGAAGAAGCCGGAAAGAGAAATGAAGTCGAGTTGATTGATGGTTTTGGTTCACCTACTGCGCCAAACGAGACTGTGTTTGAGGCGAATCCGATTGGCAAAGTTCCATGTCTTATCACGGACGACGGCCGATCTATTTATGACAGCCGTGTCATTACCCGGTACCTGGATTCGCGTTTTAGTTGTGGATTGTATCCACAAGATGACAGGATCTGGAAGACACTAAATCTCGAGGCGCACGTGGATGGCATGCTCGATGCCGCAGTGTTATGTATTTATGAAACGCGTTGCCGCGATGAAGCCATTCGATCCACTGATTGGGTTGCGGGACAACAGGCAAAAATTGCGCGTGGCTTGGAAGCAATGGAATCACATTGGCTTGGCCATCTGGCAGACCCCGTGGACATGGGTCACATTGGTGTCGGATGCGTCTTGGGTTATCTCGACTTCAGAGCGGAACTCGGAGGATGGCCGGACTGGCGCGACGGACACCCAGGTCTGACCGATTGGGGAAGCACGTTCCTCGAACGCCCCGCGATGAAAGCGACCGCACCAGAATGACATTATTCAGAGAAGTGAAGGATGATTCACTGCGTTCAAAACATAGGCAACTACACAACCTAATCGCGTTCAATTAGAAGTATCACGAGAAACATTTCTTGTCAGCAGCCTTTAAAACACACAGCACTCTGTCGGGTAAGCCAGAAAAGTGCGCTGACGTCACAAAGTGATGACCTGATCTGGCATGTTTCCAGCCAACGCCTCGTAGAGATTCGGGAAGCACCCAATAGTGGCGCCGTCGACCAGTTTGCCGTCGATTTCGCGTTCCCAGCAACACTGGTCGCACCCCATCAACATGATATTTTGTTCCTTAGCAACTCTGGCCAGACGCTCGCCAATCGGATCGCCTTTAACCAAAACATAGTTGTTGTCCTCGAAAAAGAACATACCGACCACGTCAGGACCGTGCGCCTGTTCTTCCAGTTGGGGAAGAATCATTTTTCCAAGCTTGTAGGAGACCGTGTGTCCTTGGCTAGAAAAAATATACGCTACCTTCATTTGTATTCCTTATTTTTAGTGATGGATATCGAAGGCTAGCATAGCAATACATGAGCCGCACACGATTGATGTGTTTTGGTGACGTTATACCGCAACTTGCATCGTTTACGTAGAACAGTGCGCCGCTAGCCCGGATATTGCATGAGTAGTGGAGTGTCAGGAGGAAAAGGCCTTGTTATGCAGGTTGAGTCGTTGAAAGGCCTATGTATTTTCAGATAGAGGTGTGAATTGGCATTTGTTCCACTCAATGTGATCGATTTTCAGGGGTGAATCGGCATTTTCTTTGTCCCAGGGCGAGCGATGTCCTGGCGTGATGCATCACGCCGTTGAAATGGAGATAACGGTCGATTATCCGGGTGCGAGTCGGTGGGCGACGAGGAAGAATAAATGCTGATAGGGATAACGACTCGATAACAGAAAACGGACACGGCGGGTATTGCGCAGGATCACCGCACCGATCTTGAGCAGTTTCAATCGTAATGTGCCGACATAGGCACGGGCCAGTTCGGTGCCCTTGAGTGCCAACCGTCGAATGGCCTCCAACAAGGTGTAGGCCATCGAGGAGAGCAGTAAGCGAAACTGGTTCGGCCACCACGCGGAACAACTGGTGCGATCGGCAAACATATCCAGTTGTTGCTCCTTGATCCGGTTCTCCATGTCACCACGGGCACAGTACAACTTGTCGTACAGGTGTTGGACATCGCCGTGGAGGTTGGTCACCACGTAACGCGGATTGACCCCGTGCTGTGAGTACTCGATCTTGGCAATCACCCGCCTGGGATGATCCCAGCTTGCGGCAGCGTAGTGCAGGTCGGTAAAGCAGCGCACTTTGTGCCCGCTCACGGCAAAGCACTCGGCGGCCTCACTCTGCAAATCTGCCGTCAGGGCGTTCAAACGCTTGTTTTTCGCCACGCCCACGATGTAGCCCACGCCATGACGCTCACACCACGATAGCATCCGCCAGCGACAAAACCCCGAATCGGCCCGAAAGACAATCTTCACCTTGGGCCACACCTGGCGCAGGCGTTTGACTAACAACGCCAAAATCGCCCACGCGTGCTTCGCCCCATCGATCTTGCTCGGACGCAGATAACTGACTAACAATTGATCTCGGCAAAAAACATACAACGGCAGGAAACAGTAGTGGTCGTAATACCCGTGAAAAAATCGACCCTCCTGGCTCCCATACACCGCATCGTCGGTCGCATCACAGTCCAGCACTAAACGCTTCGGCGCGCGTTTGAACGATTCGATAAACTGCTCCACCAACACTTCGTGGATGCGCCAGGCACTGTCACGTTCCGACCGGTTCTCAAAACGGCATAACGTCGAAGGACTCGCTAGTTCCGTATCCCGATCCACTCCCGTCTGCATCGCTAAATCCTTGCGCAACGTGTCATGATCGTTCAAATCCTCATACCCCAGCGCCAACCCATATACCCGCTGGCGCAATAAACTCACCGCATCGTGCCCACAACTGGCCTGACGGCGCGGATCGCTCAGTACTTTACTCACCGCTTCGCTTAACCCCAACACCCGATCCACTTGACGCAACAACAACACCCCACCATCGCTGCTGATGGCCCCTCCCTCAAAATCCGCCTCCACACAGCGCCTTTTACACACTGGAAATTCAAACGTCGTTTGGGTACATTGGGTCACGGCGAAGCCTCCTTTATTTCTTTTCTAGCAAATTGAATTATAAAGGATTTATAGGCTTCGCCTTTCTTATTCGTGAAATATCCAGGCTAGTCATATTAACCTCAAGGTTAAGCGATGATACCCATGTTCGTTGTGCAATCTCTATTTTTTACCTGGCAAGAATATATCGTTCTTCTCTGTATGGCCTTCCTTTACTTCATTTTTAGACGTGTAATGCGAAATTCCAGGCTTGGGCGGCAGGTCTATTGTAGTATTCAATATGGCCGTTAGTAATGTTTGTGTAGTCGGGCATGCCATAGTGTTGGACGAAGGTGATTTCGCGTTGCACGCGTCGCGGGGAAACTTTGGTCTGGTATGGATTCAGGGCAAGGGATATGGCCTGTTCCATCTGTTATTTTTATTACGCGAGCCATGCCCAATGCTATCCTAAATCGAATGGTAGGAACCAAGCCTTCAATACACTTCGTTGCTGGAAAATAAATACAATGTATAAGTACAATCCTCAGTCTTAATATTCGTTTTCTAATAAATAATAGTCGTGAATTCTAAACGATCCATAGGCGTTGTTCTCTTTCATGAGTTCGAGTTACTGGACGTGTTCGGGCCACTCGAAATGTACGGACTATTACCCGAGCATTTCGAAATTCAACTGGTAGCGGAGAAACGAGGACAGATTCAAAGCGCGCAAGGTCCGAGATCGGTTGCTGAAAAAGTATTTGCCGACAATCATCAATACAATATCTTGCTTGTGCCAGGTGGCAGAGGAACACGCAAACAAATTAACGATCCCGTGTTACTGGATTGGTTGAAACTCCAGTCTGTGAATGCAGAAATTGTCACATCTGTCTGTACAGGGAGTGCGCTGTTAGCGAAGGCGGGATTGCTGGACGAACATCATGCGACGACAAATAAGTTGGCGTTTGAATGGGTGAGTACTCAAGGCCCAAATGTCGTTTGGGAAAAGCAAGCCCGATGGGTTGAAGATGATCGATTCTTTACTTCTTCCGGTGTGTCGGCGGGTATGGATATGTCGTTGGCTGTGATAGCAAAAATACAGGGGCAAAAGATCGCGGAGCAAGTGGCGACATGGGCGGAATACGAATGGCATCAAGACTCGACCTGGGATCCTTTCGCGAAAATTCACGGCGTAGTCTAATAAACGATAGTTGCTCAAATGGGGACACAATAAAGGTCTTTCTGATTAACGATTAAGTTTAATCGCCTGAGATTCAAAAGGAAGTCACAATGATATCAACTGAATACATTCGATTAATGGCGGCTTACACCGCATGGCAAAATCAAAATGTCTATCAGTCGGCGGATACACTGAGTGATGAAGAACGTAAGAAAGACCTTGGCGCCTTCTTCGGATCGATTCATGCCACCTTAAATCACTTATTGTGGGGTGATCAGCTTTGGATGCACCGACTCGCGGGAACACCGAAACCCGTGCAAGCTAACATCGCGGGTTCGGTTAATACACATGAACATTGGGACGCGCTCAGGGCGGACAGGTTGGCGACCGATCAAGCGCTCATCGAATGGGTATCGCGGGTGAACGAAGACGATCTTCACGAAAATCTAACGTGGTACTCCGGCATAGTCCAATCCGAGATGTGCCGCCCGCGATGGACGCTGGTTGTGCAATTGTTCAACCACGGCACGCATCATCGTGGCCAGGTGCACACGATGCTTACTGCGGCGGGTGCAAAACCTGGTGATACGGATATTCAGTATTTACACAGCGATCACTTCACTTGGCCCGAAGCGTAACTGTAATACCTAATCAAGAATGATTTCGCATTAAAACGATTCATGCACTGGGGTGGCGACAAATCTTGATTCCGGGTAGACCTAAATGGGTATCATAAATTCAATTTTTTGGCCGTCCTCAGTCACTTGCGACTGAGTGCAATCCTTATCGGAAAATTTATACTTGATACTTAACAACATCGTACACTCGACAACATACGACGATTTCAATTTTCTTATTTAAAGAACGCCACGGCTGGCGGCATTTTTTAAATCATCCATCAATGTTTGATTTTGATAGCGCATCATACTCAAATCACCGGCGTAGTCCGGCAGGTCATCACCCGATATCCAACTCGCGCAAAGCGATCCGGCGGCGCAGGCGACCATAGTTCCAAAACCCGACAACGCACCGACAATGAACGCACCGTCAACACCCATCGGGCCTATCAATGGCCAGTTTTCTTTGGTCATAGTGTAATAACCACCATAGTGACTCGTGTTGGCAGGCAGTCGTTGATAGTAGGCTTTTAGTGCCGGGTTTAACGCGGCAGCACCACGCAAAACAATCTCCGGGAAATGTGGATCCAGAAATGGCTCACGGCTGGCTTCAACAGTCGCGTGATTGAACGCCCAGCCCAGCTTGACCCAACTACCGTGATCACCACCATCAGGACGACAGTGAATTCCACCGTGGATGGGTTCTGTCAGCCACGCTGTTTGTGGATCTTCGGCAAGCAATTCGGACTCATCGTCAGTCCAGTCGATTATGCGCGGGTCGAGATCGATGGAAAACGGCATGTCACGCGGAATTACTTTTTCGCGATCTTCAAAGGCGATCTTTTGCTGCAATACATTTTCAACCGGCAAGGTCACGCCCAACATGTCAGCGACTTGATCAACAAACGGCCCCGCCGCATTGATTAAACACTCGGCATGAATTCGTTCGCCATTGTCCAGATCTAGTTGGAAGTGGCCATGGTTGTCTATGCCGCGCACCTCGGCGCGTACTAACCTGCCGCCATGCGCGCGGACAACTTCCAGCATGTATTGCCCCAGCTGTTGGCCACTGATGTCACCAGCGCGTCGAATGTGCAAAACGTTGGCGACATCGCTGGAAAATGTCGGGAAGGTGTGTTGAATCAGCGCACGGTCACGCAACACATCGACACCGTCCGGCGCACTCTGCCAGTCGGCAGACAAAGGCGGTCGATAGAAGCTTGCCGATGCATTGTCGTGCATGCGAATCGTTGCTTCGGCGTCACCCGCGTAACCGGTCCGCAGTTCTTCTATCAAATCGTCGATGTCTTCCCGACGCGTCGCCAATGCGTAACCGCGCCGGGTCATGTGCAGGCGGTTATCGCTGTCACGAGCAATACGTTCCATCAAGGTAGTGCTGTAGTTGGTGAACGCAACCATTGTCGGGTGTGGCCACCAGTTGCGGTAGTTTTCACCGGACTGCGCCGAAGTTAAAGCCATCGGCTGCATGGAATCGACCAGCGCGACACGAAAGTGTTTCGCCTGGATGGTCAAATAGTAGGCGCAGGCAATACCGGCGATGCCGGCACCAATAACGACCGTGTCGGTATGGTGTTGGGTCATGGTGTTAGCGAATACCGGTTTCGGGCAGTGGCTTATTGTTCCACACACGCTCAATACCCAGCGCGCTCAAATCCAGTGTTGCATAGCGCTTGAACAACACCAGTTCACTCAGCGCCCGACCTACCGCCGGCGCATGCATAATGCCATGGCCTGAGAAGCCACAGGCCGTAATGATGTTGTCGTGCTGAGGTGAAAAGTTGCCAATAATCATGTTGCCGTCGAGCAGGTTTTGCGCATAGTGGCCAGCCAGCTGCGTTGTAATTTTATACTTTCGAACTTCGGTATACGCGTGGCTACCAGCGGCCAAACCACGCGCTCGAAATAATCTGCAAAGAAGCCGCGATAGATATCGTCGACAAAGCCGGGTTCAATGTCGAAGTTCGGGCAACCGCCCACAAATCCACCACCCTCGGGGCGAAAAAACATGCCGCTTTCGTCTTTGACCAGCGGCAACTGCTCCAATTCTTCATTGCACAGCCAGAAATGTTGCACGCGGCACATGGGTTGCACCGGCAAGGCGACGTTGAGCATCGCAGCAATTTGTGCCGCCCATGGTCCGGCAGTGTTGATGAAAACCTCGCCAACCATTTTTTCGCCGCTGTCCAGTTGCGCATTAACAACCCTGCGACCTCGGCTTTCAAGCCGTGTTACCTGTGCCGGCACATAAGTAACCCCCAGGTGTTCGGCGTATTTTCTAAAACCCTGTAGTGCAGCATGCGGGTCAATCCAGCCGTCGTCGCCGGAGTAACAGGCTAGTGCGACGTCATCACAGCCGACGGAAGGAAACCGTGCTTTCAACGCGTCAGCATCGAGCAATTCAGCTCGTACACCCAGCGATGTTTGTAAGGCGTGATTTTTACGCAGCGTTTGCTCGCCTTCGGGTGTCACGGTAAACAAGTATCCCTGCTCGCGGAAGTTAATATCCGGCTGATAATTTTCCAGCGCCATGTCGCGGTCGAAAGTTTTATAAAACCCGAGGCTCATCTGCGACATCTGAATGTTTTCTTTCACACTAAACAACTGGCGTACGCCGCCGGCAGCCTGTGGCGTTGTTGCTCGCGTGTAACTCAAGTCAGGTTCGATGACAGCGACCCTGTCTGCATCGCCCGAGCGTGCTAAAAAATAAGCGGCAGCGGAACCGATAATACCGCCGCCAATAATGACGACATCAAAATTCGTCACAGGTGGTTAGCGATGCGAATCGCATCATACATCGCGGCATGAATATTGCGACTGGCGACAGCATCACCAATGCGAAACAGCAAAAACCTACCGGACGGGTTGCGTTCGATCGGTTCGAGGCGGCATTCGGCAAAGGCATCAAGCTCAATCTCACCGTGGTTACGCGATGCTTCGCGCAACTCAAAATACACATCATCCACCGGCAAGGTGCCGCATTCAATTACCACCTGATCCACCAGACGTTCGCTGGTCTCATCACTATACTCATTGCACAACGTGACCTTTAGTTGCGCATCCGCCTTTTCGATATCGTGCAGACGCTCGTCAGGAGTCAGCCGTACACCCTGTTTGTATAAATTGCGCAGGTGAACGGCGATGTTGGTGGCGCCGATATCGCGACCAACCTGACGCTCTGGTGTAACAAGCTCGACCCGGTTCGCTTTTTTGGTCAACACCTCGCCAACCGACAGAGCCTGATGACCACCGTTATCGTCATAAACCAGCACGTTGTCACCAGCGACAACATGCCCACTGAGCACGTCCCAGCTACTGACTGCTAAGCCTGCGCCCGGCACCAGCTCGGTGTTGGGAACCCCGCCGGTTGCGATAATGACTGCTTGTGGATCTTCGACCAGGACATCACCTGCATCGGCCAGCGTGTTGTAACGAACATCTACGCCGAGAGACTCCACACGATGTTGTAACCAGCGCACGATGCCAATCAACTCGCGCCGCCAGAGCGCTTCAGCAGCCAATAAGACTTGTCCGCCCAACGCACCGCTCGCCTCGAACAAAACTACGTCGTGTCCGCGTTCGGCGGCCACGCGCGCTGCTTCAAGACCACCCGGCCCACCGCCTACGACAACAACTTTCATAATTTTGGGCGCGCGCGCGATGATCTGCGGTATAAACTGTTCACGACCCGTGGTCGCGTTATGTATGCACAGCGCATCGCTGCCGGTATAAATTCGGTCGATGCAATATCCGGCACCGACGCAGGGGCGAATATCCTCATCGCGCCCGGCCAGGTGTTTGGCGATCAAATACGGGTCGGCGATGTGTGCGCGGGTCATGCCGACCATATCGACCAGCCCCTCTTGCAGCGCGTGTTCGGCGCTGTCGAGATCGCCGATGCGTGCCGCATGAAAGACGGGCAACGACACTTGTGCACGAATCCTGCCGGCAATGTGCAAATAAGTGGAACCGGGGTAAGCCATACCGGGTACTGTTTCCGCTACCCCGGCATGAGTCCAGTTGCAGCCGCCATTGACGTTGAAAAAGTCCAGCAGACCGCTGTGCTCATGCCGGCGTGCAATTTCCACAGATTCCTCGATGTTCAAACCGCCGTCGATGAATTCGTCAGCCGTAAAGCGCAGACCGACAATAAAATCATCACCCACCTGTTGGCGGATTTCCTCCAGCACCTGCAGGCCAAAACGTATTCGATTATCCAGCGAACCGCCGTAGTCGTCGCTACGCTGATTGACCAGTGGCGACCAGAATTGACCGATCAAGTGGCCGCTGACCAATAACTCGCAACCATCCAGCTCGCCTTCCTTACAACGCCGCGCCGCTGCGCCGTAGGCTTTGATAATTCGGTGGATGTCGGTGTCTTCGATCACTTTAGGAAACGAACCATGTGCCGGTTCTTTTACCGGTGTCGTCGACAGCGCCGGTAACCAGCTACCATGGTTGGCGACGGTGCGCCTGCCGGCGTGACTCAACTGACACATCAACGCTACATCGTGTTTGTGAATCCGATCGGCAAAGGCGCGAAAATGCGGAATGATGCTGTCGTCACCAACATAAAGCTGGCCGAACGCAGGCGGCGAGTCCGGCGCGATTGCCGAAGCGCCACCGAACATGGTCAGTGCCAATCCACCTTTGGCTTTTTCCTCGTGATAACGCTGATATTTGAGTTGCGGCTTGCCATCTTCTGCATAGGATGGCGCATGGGAAGTGCTTAAAATGCGATTCTTCAAGGTCAGATGTTTGAGCTTGAACGGCTGAAACACAGCTTTATAGCGGCTACTTATTGTCATTTTGATTCTGTCGTCTTGAGGTTTGGAGATTGAATCGAAGGCGTCTGGGTTGATTAAAAAGGTCCTTGGGTATTTTTATAAATAGTATCTCCATACCTCAAAATAGTATACAATTTTCATATTCAATCGCCATGGAAACCGCTTCTAAATACAGTTTGTTAAAACCAGCTCAAAAACAGTTTGACCGCAGTGGTCTGTCGTCGCACACCGTTTATAACGCGATTAAGCAACGCATTATCAGTGGCGACCTGCAAGGCGGTGTAGCACTCAAACAAAATGAGGTGGCTGAAGAGTTTGGTATCAGCAAGATTCCTGTGCGCGAAGCATTACGGCAGCTCGAGATGGAAAATCTGGTCGAATTTCGACCACGCCGCGGTGCGGTGGTCGCAATACTTTCGGCCCGGGATATTCACGATATACTGGATATTCGCATTGCTCTTGAGTGTCGCGCCATTGAACTGGCGATTCCCAATATGACTGAGAATGATTTTTTAACTGCCGCCGGTATACTCGACAAATACAGCCGGGAGGTCGACGCACAACAATGGGCTACACTCAATATACGCTTTCACAATTGTTTGTACGCGCCGAGCGCTAATCATCATTTGCTTAATTCGATTTGCGAGTTACAAGCCCGTGTAGGCACGGTGATGCGCATGCGAGTGTCACTCGCCAGTGGACTGAAACGTCCACATGCGGAGCATTGTGCGTTACTCGACGCGTGTCGAAAAGGGCAGGTGAAGGCCGCCGTCGGAATTCTGCGCAAACATATCGAAACCACGCAAAAAGAGGTGGCAGCCTATTTTCGCCAACAGCCGTATAAAGATTTACCGGAAGCGTCTGTTGGATTTTGAATTGCGTTATTGCGAAAACATTCCTGCATTACAACAAGCCAAAAGAGGTAAAACCAATGAAAAACACATCGAAGAAAACCGAAACAGCGACGGGTATAAATTTCGAAAAGCTTGATCGCGCTGATAGGCATTCGATTCAGGACGCCATTCGCAAAGGATGGTCCAGACGCGATGTTATGAAGTTGATCATGGCGATCGGTGCAACAGCGACAACAGCACACCAGATATTTTCCGATGGACAGGCCGCGCTCGCGCAGACACCAAAGAAAGGCGGCAGCGTCCGAATGGCTTCGAATATTCACGGCCCCGATGATACGGTTGACCCGAATCTTTTAACGTCGGCGATCGACTACAATCGCGCCCGCGCTACCTACAACGGGCTGGTGCAGATTGGTGAAGGATTGGTGCCGCAACCTGAACTGGCCGAATCATTTACCCCCAACGGTGACGCAACCGAGTGGACGTTCAAACTGCGTGAGGGTGTCACCTTTCATGACGGTTCTCCGATGACTGCTGAGGACGTGGTTTACAGTATGAACCGGCATCTTGGCGAAGATTCGACTTCGGTAATGAAGTCCATTATTGAATCGGTGAAAGAGTGGCGAAAAACCGGGCCAAACGAGGTGATAGCAGAAATGAATACCCCGAATGCCGATTTACCGTCGTTGCTCGGGTTGTATCAGGCGAAGATTATCAAAGACGGCAGCAAGGGCGGGGTAACGGCACCGGGCCATTTGTGCTGGAATCATTCGAACCCGGTGTGAAGTCCGTGCACAAGCGTAACGAAAATTACTGGCGTGAAGGCGCACACTTAGATGCGATCGAAATGACCGCGATTACCGACCCGGTTGCCCGCGTCAACGCGTTAATCGCTGGCGACGTGCAGTTGGTTGCTTTCGTGGAACCGAATTCCTTTAAACAGGTTGAAACGTCTTCAACGGCAAAACTGCTGTCGATTCCAGCGGCACAACAAATCGGAATCTGTTGCCTGAAAAGCACCGAGCCTGGAAAGAACGATGATTTCGTCAAGGGCATGCAGTACATACAGGACCGGGAACGCGTTGTTAAGCGTATCCTCAAAGACAAGGGCACTCTCGGCAACGATACCCCGATTTCACCGGCACACGGCCAGGACTGGTGTTCCGAGTTGCCACAACGCGAATTCGATCCTGACAAGGCCAAGTTTCACTTTGAAAAATCAGGTGTTAGCAGCGCTGAGATACATGTGGCTCCTGTTGCGGTGTCGATTGAAGATATTGTCTTATTGACTCAGGCAAACTGCGCAAAAATTGGTTTTGATCTCAAGATTAAAAAGGTACCGGCGGATGGTTACTGGGGTGCCGTTTGGTTGAAGGAACCCATTAACGTGGTGAATTGGAACATGCGACCAACAGCCAACGCTCAGATGGCGGTACAGTTCGCTCCTGGCGCACCCTGGAATGACACCCATTGGAACTCTGACCGCATGGGCGAACTGCTCAAACTGTCGTTATCCGAGCTCGACCCTGAGAAACGGCATACCATGTATTGCGAAATGCAAACGCTGATACATGAAAACAGCGGCATAGTAGTACCAGCCTTTTCCAATACCAACGATGGCCTTGCAAACAATGTCATGGGAATACCGCAAGTACCGATTGGACCGCTTGGCGGAGGAGAATGGCCCGAATTCACCTGGCTGGCCTGATCGAACTTCTTTTAACGAGTTACCTGCTCATGCGGGCTGCATGGAGTCATTCCATGCAGCCCTTTTTTTGTTGCCCGGCTATGCAGTGATGACCAGGGGTCTACTGCTCATGCTTGCAGGCTGTGGTCTACTCACAGCAAATGACGCGCTGATGAAGTCTCTGGTGGGATCGCTTCCTCTGGGGCAGGTGATCGGCTTACGTGGAATATTTGCCCTGGCGGTTGTGCTTTTGTTGATGCCCTGGGCGGGTGGTGTCGCCAGACTGCACGCCAACAGACAGCGTGATGTAATTCTGTGCAGCGGCTTGCTGGTTTTCAATATTGTCGTCTTCCCCATGTGTCTGCCCCACATGCCGCTGGCCGACGCAATTATTCTTGTGTATACCAGTCCGATTTGGGTAGTCGCGCTGGCACCTTTGATGATCAAAGAGAAAACGCGCTGGCAACAATGGGTCGCAGTGTTAATTGGGTTTGGCGGCGCGTGCCTGGTGATTAAACCGGTCGGCGGCGTCATTCACTGGACTGTCTTCCTGCCGCTGATCGTTGCCTTCATGGTTGCTTTGCGTGACATCGTCACGCGAAAAATCGCGGCCGGTGAAAGTGCCCTATCGATTGTCGCTTACGCTAACTTTTTTTCAATTATAGTTGCCCTGCTGTCCATCCCGCTGGGCTGGGCAACGATTAGCGCGATGCAATTTGGCCAGCTTGCATTATCCGGCCTGTTATTTTCCGCAGCACAAATTTTAATGGTCGAAGCCTTCCGCCTTGTTGAAGCGACCGTGCTATCGACGTTCAAGTATTCATCGATTCTATACGCTGCCGCTTTCGGCTACCTGTTTTGGGGCGACGTGCTGGATAGTTTTGTTTTGCTGGGGGCGGCGCTTATATTCATTAGTGGTCTGATGATATTGCGTTACCGCAACAAACCCGCTCCAACTATATCTAATGTTCTGCCGCGCACCGTCCGCTTACCGGACTGAGCGAGGCAGTGTTCGCCATCTGGTTCTGGAATTCGCATTTAGTAAAGCGCCTGCAGTCAGGCGCCACTAATACATTTCGCAACCAGCTTTTGAAAGTGATGGGTGGTGGTTTCATGATATGGCGAAAAGCGTCCACCATCAAACCCGTCAGAAGCCCTACCCGCCTGCATTTTTTCCAGGATATTGATGTCTTCACTGGTCACAGAGTGAATGCGCTCAACAACCGCAGCACGTGCTGCCGCATAGCGTTGTTCCTGACTTTTTTCGCCAACAAAGAAAAATTCCCAGCGCTGGTGAGTAAGCTGCGGCGTAATTGGAGTGACGAAGGTAATGCGAAAATGATCCGGTGTAACGGACAACATTAAGGTCGGAAACAACAGGAGATATTCGCCGGTTGTCGCCTTGTCTTGTGGCAGGTCAGCGAAACGCGGTAAACCCTTGCCTTCGTCACTGGGTTGATAGTTCAGACTTAACTGGCCGAGTATATTGTCCTGCACAATCAATTCGTGATCCTCCAGTGGTGAGTAGCGAGACAATTCGCGGTGCACCATTGGCAGGTGATAACTCTCGACGAAGTTCTCCAGCACCAGCTTCCAGTTGGCGCGAATTTCAAACACATCGCTGCCGCCGTGATAGACATCGTCCAGATCGAAAGATTGCCATCGCTCATCCAGAACGCTGGTGTATTCCTGCAATGATTGTGCGTCACCCGAAAGATTGACGAATACGATGTGGTGCCATACACCACTGCGAACTTCGATTAAGTCCTGTGTCCCTTCTTCAAAATTAGCATGGCTGTGCTGATTAAAACCGCTGAAATGTGGCGTGTTGAGCAGCTCGCCTTCGAGTCCATAACTCCAGGCATGGTAGGGACATACGAGACTTCGTTGACCCTGGCACGGTGCATCGACCAGCCGCGTACCACGATGACGACAAACATTGTGGAACACCCTTATCTGTTGATCGTGACCACGTACCACAATCAGCGACTGCCCTGCGGCGTTGACGGGGTAAACGTCTCCGACCTGGGGCACATCCGTATCCAGCGCTATACCAATCCAGTTGCGCCCAAGCACGCGCTTTTGCTCCATTTGAAAGTGAGCGGGGTCGGTGTAACAGCTATTCGGTAAACCGACCGCTGATTCAATCGGACGATTAACTGATGTGCAGTCAATCATTGTTGGCTCTACAGACACGGTTCATTGCAGTAGAGTAACTTCAAACGGATACGTCGACAACAACTCATAACCATCATCAGTGATCAGCACTTGTTGTTCCAGCTTGACACCATCACGTTCTCCGACGGCACCCATATAACTTTCCACACACAGCACCATATTTTTTTCGACCGTTCCTTCGTAACCACGTTGCTCAATGTCCTGGGGATAATAAACCTTTGGAAATTCATCGCACATGCCTACTCCATGCATGATGCAGGCATAACGATTGGCGTGAAACTCCTCGGGCGGCACATAAGCGCGTTCGCTGATTTCCTGGAGTGTAACGCCTGGCTTTAGCAGAGTAAGATTGTGTTCGACTTCATCAAAGGCAAGACGGTAAAGCACTTTTTGGCGAGCGGTCGGCTGACCCGGACCGCAATAAAAAGTGCGTGAAATATCAGCACAATAACCAAACGGCCCCACCATATCCGTGTCAAAGCCCAACAAATCACCCGCCTCCAGTTTTCGCAAAGATGCTTCCTGATACCAGGGATTGATTCGATCTCCGGAAACCAGCATGCGTCCATCGTGCCAGTCACCGTTGTTGGCAAGGTTGGTATAGTTGAGCAAAGCCCACAGCTGGGCTTCACTGATTCCCGGTCGCATCATTTCTTTCATCTTATTAATACCGAGATCCGCGACAGCAATCGCCCATTTCATACATTCAATTTCTTCAGGTGACTTGATCACTCGTGCGTCCTCGATTAAACCGACGGCATCGATTACCTCCATTCCCTGTCGCTCGAATGCCTGGGTAACGCTCGGATTGACATACTCGACTGCAATACGGCGGTTGTCAGTCCCAATTTCTGACAGAAACTGACTGACATCATCAGCCAGATACCCTGCTCGCTCGACGAGATCACCGCCGCCGTGAAAGTAAGCAATGGCGCGTGCAGGCCGAACTTCGTCAACCACTGATGACGGTTCACCAAAGGCACCATGCAGCACGACTGGCCCCCCAACGGGGACGAAAAGATAGGAACTGGGAATATGCGACTGAAACAGGGCGTAACCTCGGTAATCGACCGCATAACGCAAGCTGACCGGGCTGACGAAAATACCCATGGAAGCTCCGGCACTTCGTAAACTGTTGCGAATACGATCCAGGCGGTAACGCTGCATCCGCGCGATGTCGATCTCGGGTAAATTACGATGGGTAGATAACTGACTCCAATCGTCTTCGTGAAACGGTATTTCAGCCATGTTATTGCTATCCAATAAGATTCGAACAAGAGTAGCTTTAACAAAATTAAAGCCCCGAGATATAAAGATCAAGCCCAGGGCTTACAACTTAATCTCGTCGCGTCCGAATAACCCATGATTAACAGGTAAAGATCTCACTGCTGCCGCGCCGCCGAATGGACACGCCGAGCCACATTTGGAAAAGGGGTAAATTAGAAAAATAGCTGTCCGATTGCTTTATATGGTGGGCGATGCTAGGTTCGAACCAGCGACCTCTGCCGTGTGAAGAGTCACAACTTAAAAAAGTTTTTTTAACATTCAAGTAAGTTACGCACACTGGCCCGGCGAAAACGTGACTAAACGTGACCCATTAATGTTGAACGACAAAGGTAATACAGTACGCCGCCGGGGTAAATGGGACAAAATGGGGTAATTGAATTAAGCGAAGGGTCTAGGGCTATGCAACCACGGTCCGTTATGTATCAATAATCCGGCGAATTTCTGACTTGAAGAAAACGTCTTTTTGTGGCCGCACTGAGATGTCTAACAGTAGAGGGTTGGGACCCGATGCAAATCGCAAGTCTAGCGCCCGCTTCAATGTAAATCGAAAATTGAATCCCACGTCGCAGTTTGTTTAGCTATTGCTTCCAGAATAACTTGCGCAATGTGAAAATTCTGGATGTAGGAGTCAAATTCTCACTAACCGATCTCAAGTAGTTCTACAATTCCGATGAATGAACAACAAGGTACGCGCGACAAATGGCTACCTGTCCGACAACGCCAAGCGCACACTGAGATACCCAAATGCAGCGGCGAAGGAGCGTTTCATCCAAATCATAATATTTGGTCGGGAGATCACATAATCGCGGGCCAATGCAGCACAACCGCCATACGCTACGAATACAATAAAAGTGAGCAGCATGAAGATACTGGCAAGGAGCATCATGGTAAAGGTTACGTTTGGCTCAGTGGTTTCGACAAACTGTGGGAGAAACGCTAAAAAGAAAAGAGATAGCTTTGGATTAAGAATATTTATAAGCGTTCCGTTTATGGCGGTGCGAGTCATGGACACGACATTTCGATCTTCACGAATGTCAAGTGTTCCACCCATTTTTAGGACATTCCATGCCATATAGAGCAGGTAAGCCGCGCCAAGAAATTTCGTCACCTGAAACGCCAGTGCACTGGTGTGAAATATCGCGGCGAGACCGACAATGCTAGCGAATGCGGCTGGAACTATCCCGAAGGTACATCCGAGCGCTGCGGCGATGCTGGCTTTGAATCCTCGACCCAGACCTACAGCCAAGGTGTAAATAACACCCGTTCCTGGTAGAAGAATGACTACCATTGATGTCAGAATAAACTCAATACTCATTTTGAAGACATTGATGTTCAATAGTTGGGAAACGAGCTAAAGACCTTGCCACGCAATCGGTTGAGTTACAACTACTTTAGCTTGCTAAAAAGTTTGTAGTTGAATCAGCGGTTGCTGTCACGTGGTACCCTCTCCAAACTAAGATCTCTATTGACCGGCAAACTACTTTAGTTCAATGTTGCGTTGGGTTTCTCGCTCTAGACGACGACTTGAATGGATACCGTTGAGATAACCGTAGACGTAGATCTTCAACAACGTTGATGGGTGATAGGCAGGCCTGCCGGTTTCCTTGGAAAGGCTTCGGTCAAAACCTAATTTGCCGAGATCCAATTCATCGATAAATGCGTCAATGACCCTAACGGGATTGTCGTCACGGATAACATCTTCCAAACACGCGGGAAACAAAGCCGTTTGTGTTCGCGATTCGCCTTCGATAAAACGCTTCATAGACACAACCCTGGGGGAAGGTCTCATTATAATATGCAGCATAAAACGCAACACGTTTTTACACAGTCTGGGCCGAACTGTGATGTTCAACAGCTAACGCTGGGCGCGGCCTGACACAAAACTACTAGTGATTCCTGAAACTCCATATGTTGTTGGAAGCGTTACGATTCCTATGAATTTACTTTGACGCAATCTACTCACTTGATGCCTTTCTCATCACGTTTTTCGGTGCAGAGATTTTGCTAGTTCATATATTCGATCAATAGTAAGACGCACCTCGGGTTTGAAACGTTCGTCTTGGTGTGTAACCAACCATTGATCGTGTGATAGCTCTGATATTGGGGCTGTCACTCTAATCAAGCCTTTTAGGCTATCACCAACAAATGTTGGAAGCAGTGCACGTGCAACACCCGTTCGAGCGATGTCAAGAGCATTGCGCGGAGCTGTCACTTCTAAATTCAAGATGCTATTCGGTTGCGATGCTAACCAATGAGCCGAAGGTGTTTTACCAACAACTCTCACCCAAGGTTTGACACTCTTATTTTTTGCGTATCCGGCGAATTGTACTCGACCTATTTTTCGGCAGGCCAGCGCGTTTTGCTCAGGACGTTGATTCCTTATTCCAATTACCGTTTCACGATGGGCGATATCGAGAACATGTTCAGCAGATATAAACCGCAGTCGCGTCGACTCATTACCCTTTAAGATCGTTTGAATATTTTCACAAAGAACGTTTGTCATCCAGCTTCCGGCAGATACTTTTACCACCACAATACCGCGCGATTCGGCTGATCGGTCGAGAGGTAAAATTTGTTCTTCAAGAGTAACGACCTTGTTAAAGAGTGCTGTTCCTTGTTCTGTGAGTTCATAGCCACGAGGTAAACGGTGGAATAACTCACTGCCAGTGATCGCTTCGAGTGCAAGCATTCGCCTGCCCAGTGTTGGCGCGCTTTTGCCGGTAGCGCTCGCGGCGGCGGACAAACCGCCAGCACGCGCAACTGCTAAAAATAACTTGAGATCATTCCAATTAATATTCATTTCATACATGAAAAGATCATTACATAATCTTTCATTTAAGTCACATCAAGTTTAGTGCATATTGCTCATCTTTCGACGAATTAGATCAAGGAAAAATTGTGAATATTCTTGGAAGTGAAGTTCCACCACTCGGCATGGGTTGTTGGGCAATCGGCGGTCCGTTTTACTCTGCAGAACAATCGCTCGGATTCGCAAATGTTAACGATGACACATCAATGCAAACCATTCACGCTG
>CBDCFT010000069.1:0-18001 GCA_965216365.1 Arenicellales bacterium
CGCGTCGTGGGATAAGCAGGGTGTATTCGAGTGCATTTCGCAAATGGGCGTGGGCAATACTAACCAGGTGATCGATGCCTTGTGCAAAGGCCGGGGAATCTTCATGGCGGGACAGTGCAGTTAAATCGTAACCGACCGCATTAAATACATCTCGTGGCAGCCAACAGGTTTCGTTTTCGAAATCATCCCAGATATCTTTGAGAATATTGGTCATCTGCAAGCCCTGTCCGAACGATGCCGCCAACTGCATCATTTGACCGCCACAGGCAGCAATGTCTGCGGAGTAATCACAGAATAACTCAGTCAACATCTCCCCCACGACGCCGGCAACGTAGTAGCAATACTCATCCAGTGTGTCCAGATTATCCAGGCCCTGGCGTTTCAAAGCGTGTTGAAACACCGGCATGCCCGCGCACATGGTGCCGATACGGCGTTGCAATATATTTTGCTGACGCGCGCTGAAGCTGTGGGTAATGCGTAATACGCGATCCGTGTTTTTTATCAGCTCACGTTCCTGCGGCAACGCGTCGTCGGAAATAAGCGGGTACACGCGTTCAATAAATGTTTCGCTGGAAACTTCTCCACCCAGGGCGGCCAGGAACAAATCATGTAACTCTTTCTTGTCTTCGATGTCGACGCCGGCATCGTCTTCAATGGTGTCGGCAATTCGACACAACAAATAGGCGTTGGCAACGATAACGCGCAACGGACCCGGCAGTTGCGGTATGGTTAATGCGAAGGTGCGCGACACACCCGGAAGAATCCGATTCTGGTAGTCGATATCGCCGGTCACCCCTGTTCCGGTGTGCGTAGTTATTTCTGCTTCCGGTTCTTCCTGAGGTGACGTGTGTACAGTTTGATCGACATCCGGGTCGGCCGCACCCGCCTGATCAGCGGGCATAGGAATCGACAGTTGTGCTTGCGTGCGTTGTTTTGCCGCCGTACTGGTCATTAAAGCTAATGTAACATGGATTACTGTGGTTTCTTTTGTCTTGGTCCGAATATCGCCGTACCGATTCGCACGTGGGTAGCACCTTCCGCCACCGCCGCTTCAAGGTCGCCCGTCATGCCCATAGACAAGCAGTCCAATTGTAATCCTTCATCTACCAATCTCTCTTGAAGTGTGCGCACCTCAGCAAACACGTTACGTTGACGGGTAAAATCGTCACTCGGTTCCGGTATCGCCATGAGTCCACGTAAGCGTATATTGGGCAACGCACTGATTTGTCGCGCCGTGTCAGCGGCTTGGTCGGGGCTGACCCCGGATTTGGACACTTCATCGTGCAGATTAACCTGCAGAAAAATATTTAGATCCGCTTGTTCCGTTGATCGCTGATCGCTTAACCGTTTGCCGATCTTGAAACGGTCAACACTGTGTACCCAATCGAAGTGCGCGGCGATGTCGCGGCATTTGTTACTCTGGATATGCCCGATAAAATGCCATTGCAGGTTCATGTCTTTCAGCTCATTAATCTTTGGTAGCGCATCCTGTAGGTAGTTTTCGCCAAATGCCGTTTGTCCCTGTTCAGCCACGAGGCGGATATCGGTTGCCGGATAGGTCTTGCTGACCGCCACCAGCGAAACACTGCCGCGCGGTCGTTGAGCCGCTTTCTCCGCGTGACGGATTCGCATAATCACACTTTGGTAGCGCGAAACAAGCTGATTCTTATGTTCCGTATTGGTCATAGCCCCAACATAGCGTAAATTCACGGCATTCTGCATGTAAACCCGGTCGTTTTACAAATTGTGTAATTTCGTTAAATTGAAAAAGTTATCTTTGAATTCTAAGGATTTACGCGAATTCTAGGGCTATAATTCCCGATTCGGTGTATTAACTGGGTTGGAGTTATTATGGATATTGCTGAACTTCTTGCATTTGCGAACAAAAATGGCGCGTCAGACTTACACTTGTCGGCCGGTCTGCCACCGCTAATTCGTGTTGATGGTGAAATAAAGAGAATCAACGTCGATCCGCTGGATGATCGTGCCGTGCACGGCATGATTTACGACATTATGAACGATAAACAACGTAAGGCGTTCGAGGAATTTCTCGAAACCGACTTTTCGTTTGAGTTGCCCAATATCGCGCGCTTTCGGGTCAACGCATTCAACCAGATGCGCGGTCCGTCCGCCGTATTTCGAACCATTCCCACGCGTGTACTGACACTTGAAGAGTTGAACGCACCATCCGTTTTCAGCTCGGTCGCGATGAAAGCGCGTGGCTTGATACTGGTTACCGGTCCGACCGGTTCGGGCAAGTCAACCACGCTGGCGGCCATGGTCGATCATATCAACGACACCAAACACGAACACATTCTCACCATTGAAGACCCCATCGAGTTTGTTCACGTTAGTAAAAACTGTCTGGTCAATCAGCGTGAGTTAGGCCCGCATACGCATGACTTTTCTGCGGCATTGCGCTCCGCTTTGCGTGAAGATCCGGACATTATTCTGGTCGGCGAGTTGCGTGACCTTGAAACCATTCGTCTCGCGTTAACTGCAGCGGAAACCGGTCACCTGGTGCTGGCGACATTGCACACGACTTCAGCTGCAAAAACCGTCGACCGTGTTGTTGACGTTTTTCCGGCAGCGGAAAAAGAAATGGTACGAGCGATGTTGTCCGAATCGATACAAGCTGTTATCGCGCAAACCCTGATTAAAAAACCCGAAGGCGGTCGTGTTGCCGGTTGGGAAATCATGATCGGTACGCCGGCTGTGCGCAACCTGGTGCGTGAAAACAAGATTCCGCAACTTTATTCCGTCATGCAGACCGGTATGGAACACGGCATGCAGACCATGGATCAGCATTTGCTCGATTTGGTAAAACGCCGTCAAATTCCAATGGATGTCGCACGCGCACGCGCACTGGACAAGAGCAAGTTCCAGGTGACTGCGCCTGCTGCCGCTGCCGCGAGGAGGTAAGCCATGTCAGTCGCGAAAATGTTGCAATTCATGGTGCAGAACAATGCATCGGACTTGTTTGTTACTGCGTTAAAGCCACCCTGCGTCAAAATAGACGGCAAGATTCGACCGATTACCCAGGAATCGCTGACCGCCGAAGCAGCGCGCGATCTGGCCTACAGCATCATGAACGAGGAACAACGCCGCCAGTTTGAGGCGACCAAGGAATGTAACTTCGCGATTTATCCGGTTGAGATCGGGCGCTTTCGTGTCAACGTGTTTATCCAGCAAGGCGCGGTGGGCATGGTGTTGCGTACTATTCAAACCTACATACCGGAAATTGAAGAATTGCATTTGCCACCGGTGATTGCCGATCTGGCGATGGAAAAACGCGGGTTGATTATTTTTGTAGGTGGCACCGGTACCGGTAAGTCAACTTCGATGGCCGCGATGCTGGGTTTTCGTAATCAGAACAGTTACGGTCACATTATTACCGTTGAAGACCCGATCGAATACGTGCATGAGCATCGCAACTGCGTCGTGACTCAACGTGAAGTCGGCGTGGATACCGAGTCGTTTGAAACCGCGTTGGTTAACGCCATGCGTCAGGCGCCAGACGTTATCCAGATCGGTGAAATTCGAACCCGCGAAACCATGGACAACGCGATTGTGTTTTCCGAAACCGGTCACTTATGTCTCGCGACCCTGCACGCGAATAACACCTATCAGGCGATGGATCGAATCATCAACTTTTTCCCGGAAGAACGCCGCACGCAGTTGTTGATGGATTTATCTATGAACCTGAAAGCGCTAGTCTCGCAACGATTGTTGCCGATCAAGGATCGCAAGGGCCGGGTACCGGCCATCGAAGTCATGATCAACACGCCGTTGATCGCCGATTTAATTTTGCGCGGGGAAATGCACGAGATTCCCGATGTTATCGCCCGCTCGAACGAGCAAGGTATGCAGACCTTCGATCAGGCTATTTTTAATCTTTATGAACAGGACTTCATCACTTACGAAGATGCGATTCGTAACGCCGAATCCAAAAACGATGTGCGTCTGCGCATCAAATTGGAAGGCAAGGACGCGGATGCAGCATCTTTGGGCGAAAGCCTGAAAAACGTAAAGTTCTGACCTCCAAGCCGGCATTGTCCGGAAAATGTCACGCTCAAGCGTGCGCTTGTGAAAGTTCAAACAATACTCGTGCGGCGGGTTACACTTAGCTAACCCGCCCTCCGCTTGCTCCTTTCCCTGATGCACCTCGACGGACTGTTCTTTCTTCACTCAGGGCAAGCTCCGCGAAGCATCTAGCCTGGATATTTCACGAATAAGAAAGGCGAAGCCTATAAATCCTTTATAATTCAATTTGCTAGAAAAGAAATAAAGGAGGCTTCGCCGTGACCCAATGTACCCAAACGACGTTTGAATTTCCAGTGTGTAAAAGGCGCTGTGTGGAGGCGGATTTTGAGGGAGGGGCCATCAGCAGCGATGGTGGGGTGTTGTTGTTGCGTCAAGTGGATCGGGTGTTGGGGTTAAGCGAAGCGGTGAGTAAAGTACTGAGCGATCCGCGCCGTCAGGCCAGTTGTGGGCACGATGCGGTGAGTTTATTGCGCCAGCGGGTATATGGGTTGGCGCTGGGGTATGAGGATTTGAACGATCATGACACGTTGCGCAAGGATTTAGCGATGCAGACGGGAGTGGATCGGGATACGGAACTAGCGAGTCCTTCGACGTTATGCCGTTTTGAGAACCGGTCGGAACGTGACAGTGCCTGGCGCATCCACGAAGTGTTGGTGGAGCAGTTTATCGAATCGTTCAAACGCGCGCCGAAGCGTTTAGTGCTGGACTGTGATGCGACCGACGATGCGGTGTATGGGAGCCAGGAGGGTCGATTTTTTCACGGGTATTACGACCACTACTGTTTCCTGCCGTTGTATGTTTTTTGCCGAGATCAATTGTTAGTCAGTTATCTGCGTCCGAGCAAGATCGATGGGGCGAAGCACGCGTGGGCGATTTTGGCGTTGTTAGTCAAACGCCTGCGCCAGGTGTGGCCCAAGGTGAAGATTGTCTTTCGGGCCGATTCGGGGTTTTGTCGCTGGCGGATGCTATCGTGGTGTGAGCGTCATGGCGTGGGCTACATCGTGGGCGTGGCGAAAAACAAGCGTTTGAACGCCCTGACGGCAGATTTGCAGAGTGAGGCCGCCGAGTGCTTTGCCGTGAGCGGGCACAAAGTGCGCTGCTTTACCGACCTGCACTACGCTGCCGCAAGCTGGGATCATCCCAGGCGGGTGATTGCCAAGATCGAGTACTCACAGCACGGGGTCAATCCGCGTTACGTGGTGACCAACCTCCACGGCGATGTCCAACACCTGTACGACAAGTTGTACTGTGCCCGTGGTGACATGGAGAACCGGATCAAGGAGCAACAACTGGATATGTTTGCCGATCGCACCAGTTGTTCCGCGTGGTGGCCGAACCAGTTTCGCTTACTGCTCTCCTCGATGGCCTACACCTTGTTGGAGGCCATTCGACGGTTGGCACTCAAGGGCACCGAACTGGCCCGTGCCTATGTCGGCACATTACGATTGAAACTGCTCAAGATCGGTGCGGTGATCCTGCGCAATACCCGCCGTGTCCGTTTTCTGTTATCGAGTCGTTATCCCTATCAGCATTTATTCTTCCTCGTCGCCCACCGACTCGCACCCGGATAATCGACCGTTATCTCCATTTCAACGGCGTGATGCATCACGCCAGGACATCGCTCGCCCTGGGACAAAGAAAATGCCGATTCACCCCTGAAAATCGATCACATTGAGTGGAACAAATGCCAATTCACACCTCTATCTGAAAATACATAGGCCTTTCAACGACTCAACCTGCATAACAAGGCCTTTTCCTCCTGACACTCCACTACTCATGCAATATCCGGGCTAGTTAAAATTGTTCGCGCCTAAAGGCGTTCCTACCCAAGAGTTCCCTCGCCCGCTGCTTTCGTAGGGGTAAGCAAGCGTAACCTGGATGGAGTGAAACGGAATCCGGGATAGGTAATTCGAGAGAGAAAAACGGGTTTGAAGGCGAATCAATAGGGTCGATTGATTCACACGCGGTTAGAAAAATTAGCCAACAGGTGCATTAGAGAATATCCATCATTGCAGGGTATTGTTTAATTCATATCTAATCATCGTCGTGGACAATCCTTCCGCCAACAATGGCTTGGCTCACCTTGCCTTTGAATTCCCATCCGGCAAAGGGTGAATTTTTGCCGCGACTATGAAAATCATTTTCTGTCAGCGTCCATTTACGGCCGGGATCGAAAATACAAATATCAGCATTTGCATCAATCGAAAGCGTGCCGCCATCAGTTCCCAGGATACGACTGGGATTGACGGTGAGCGATTGAATGACTTGAGGCAGTGTCATTACACCATCGTCAACCAGGCGCAGCATCAAGATCAATAACGTTTCCAGCCCGGAGACACCGGATGCGGCTTCGTTAAATGGAGCCAGCTTGGCGTCGGCGCCATGTGGTTGGTGATCGGAACACACCGCCGATACAACACCATCACTTAAAGCCTGTCGCAATGCATCGCGATCCGTGGCGCTGCGTAACGGTGGCAAGACAAAACACTGGGTATCGAACAATCCGATATCGTGTTCGGATAAATGCAAATGATGTGCGGTCACATCGGCAGTGACATTCAAACCGCGGGATTGGGCTTCGGCAATCATGGCTACTGCGCGGGCGCTGGACAGCTTGCAGAAATGCGCGCGTACACCGGTGGTTTCGATTAAGGCTAGATCCCGCGCCGCGCCAACGATCTCAGCCGCTTCGGGAATCGCAGGCAGACCGAGACGGGTGCTTATCTCGCCTTCATGCACACACCCATTGCCCTGCAGCCACGGGTCCTGCGCATTGAGAAAAACCGTTAGATCAAAACTCGCGGCGTATTGCATGGCGCGCCGCATGACCAGGGTGTTGGTCACGGGTGAGTCGGCATTGCTCATTGCTACACAGCCCGCGTTGGACAAAGCGGCCATGTCGGACAAGCGGTCACCCTGCAAACCGGTTGTTAATGCGCCCAACGGAACCACTTTGCTTAAACCCACGTTTTGCGAACGGTCGTGGATCAGATGCGCCATGGCCGGGGTATCGATGACGGGGTAGGTGTCGGGCGGAATACACAAAGTCGTGATGCCGCCGCGAACCGCCGCTGCGCATTCGCTCTCCATGGTGGCTTTGTGCTCCTGACCGGGTTCGCGCAGGCGCGCCTGTAAATCCACTAAACCCGGACACACGATTTTTCCTTTAGCGTCGATGGTTTCCGTGGCGTGGAATCCTTGCGGTATTTTGCCCACGGATACAATCGCGCCGTCTTCGATAGCGATATCGAGTGTATCGTCGATATTATTTGCCGGATCAATCACACGACCGCCGCGAATCAATACGCTCATTGATTCGCTCCTTCGGCACTGCCACCCATGATGCGCGCCATGATGGCCATGCGCACAGCAATGCCGTTGGTGACCTGGGGCAGGATTAGCGACTTGTCACTGTCGGCAACGCTGGAGGTGATTTCCAGGCCGCGATTCATCGGCCCTGGATGCATGACAACCGCATCGGGTTTGGCGTAGTGTAGTTTTTCGTCTGTCAATCCATAGTGACTGAAATACTCCTGCTCGCTGGCGACCAATTGTCCTTCCATGCGTTCAAGTTGCAGCCGCAGCATCATGACTACATCGACACCGTCCAGTCCTGCGCGCATATCGGTAAACGGTTTAACACCCAGCGATTCGATTCCGGTGGGTAACAAGGTTCGTGGAGCGATTACGCGTACTTCCGCAGCGCCCAACGATTTCAGCGCGTGAATCTGGGAGCGTGCAACACGCGAATGCAGGATATCGCCAACGATAGCCACGCACAGCGGCGCAAAGTCGCCTTTGTATTGACGAATGGTGAACATATCCAGCATGGCTTGGGTCGGATGCGCGTGACGGCCATCGCCAGCATTGATAATGCGTACATGTTCGGGAACGTGTTGCGCAATCAGATGTGCCGCGCCACTGGATGAATGACGTATAACGAACATATCCGTATGCATGGCTTCCAGCGTGCGGATGGTGTCCAGCATGGTTTCGCCCTTGCTGACCGAGCTGCGCTGCACGTTGATATTTATGACGTCGGCGGAAAGCCGCTTGGCGGCAATCTCGAACGTGGTGCGAGTGCGTGTACTGTCTTCAAAGAAAAGATTAACTACCGTTTTGCCGCGCAGCAACGGGACTTTCTTGATTTCCCGTTGCCCGAAACTGATAAAGGTTTCTGCGATATTGAGAATGTCGTAAATGGACTCTCGTGACAAACCTTCAATAGTGAGAAAGTGTTTTAATGCGCCGTTGCTGTCGTGTTGTATATCCCGGTCATGCATGGCAAGCATCGGAATTTAGTTTTTTCTGGTGATGGACAACGCCAGCGGGTCCGGCCCGGCGAGTTTTACGTATTCGTCATTATTCATTTGCAGATGTTGTCCGACCACATCCGCTTGTATCGGTAACTCGCGTCCGCTTCGTTCTACCAGCACCGCCAATCGCACATTGCCAGGGCGGCCATAAGAAAAAATTTCATTCAGCGCGGCACGAATGGTGCGACCTGTGTGCAATACATCGTCGATCAGAATAATGTCACGTTCGTCCAGTACTTCCGGCAGGTTTGAACCTCTGACCTGCGGATGCAACCCGACCCGGCTGAAATCATCCCGGTAAAACGAAATATCGAGCGAACCCAGCGCAGTGGATAAGCCAAAGGATCGATGCAAACGTTCAGCCAACCATACACCACCGCTGTGCACACCGATCATCAATGTGTCCGAATTGATCATTGGGTGCAGCTCCTGTTCCATGTTAGACAGGATTTCGTCTACCGTTTGCAGCGTTTTGTTACTCATATTTGCTCGCTGACTTGTCAATTCTCCGCCATGTAGGATTGCAAAATATGTTGTGCCGCAATGGCGTCACGTTGTTGTTTAAGTTTATTCGAAATGCGTTTCCCCTGTTGAGTCAATTCACGCATGGTGACATTGGCCTGGTCGCTGCTCAAGCGTTCATCCACCCAATCCACCGTCAAGCCGGTTCGCCGCGCTAATGTGTTGCCAAAAGCGCGTGCCATATTGCTCATTTCGCTGGCTTCGCCGTTCAAGTGCAGTGGCAAACCCACGATCAGTATGTTGGGCTGCCATTCGTCGATGAGGTTGTCGATTTGCTGCCAATCCGGTTCATTGTCTCTAACGCGGATTGTGGCAATGCCTTGTGCTGTTCCGGTTAACTCCTGACCGGCAGCGACACCGATTTTTTGCAAGCCGAAATCGAATGCCAGCAGTGTGCGCCAGGTCAAGCGTGACCGACCTGGGAGGACATTAAGGTAAGATCGACTCCCAATTGTTCGGCAGCTTTTGTCCAGCGATCCTCTGTCGGCGTTTTAAAAATAATGTCATTGTCCGCCGGGCCGCTTAACCACGAGTTTTGCCGGATTTCACTTTCCAGTTGCCCTTCGCCCCAACCGGCATAACCCAGCACCATCAAGCTTTGCTTTGGGCCTTTGTTATTGGCCATGGCCTCAAGGATATCGCGCGAAGTGGTTAAGGAGAGTTCGTCACTCACTTTCAAACTCGAATCCCAATTACCGGAATTGCTGTGCAACACCAGCCCGCGTTCGGTATGCACCGGCCCGCCGTTGAATATGGGCGATTCCGGTTCAGCAACATTATCCGCGGGCAAATCCAGTTGCAAGAACACATCGCCCAGCGTAAGTTGAGTGGGCCGGTTAATAACAACCCCTAAAGCGCCGTTCGCGTCATGCTGACAAATCAACGTTACGGTACGCTCAAAATTAGGGTCGCCCAGACTGGGCATGGCGATGAGAAACTGGTTGGTTAAGCCTTCAAACGCTGTCATGCATCAAACAAAACAAATATTAGCCACGCAGGAACTGCCAGGTGCGAATAATATGCAATAAATCCACCTCTTCGCGAAAGTCGCGCGGAAATGGCATGAATGGTGCGGCCTTGCGCACGATTTCCATCGCCGCTTTGTCAAGCAAGTCGTAACCCGACGGCCGAATGACATCGATGGCCTCGATACTACCGTCCGGGCGTAACACTACGTCCAGCACCAGCGTGCCGGCGAGGTCTTTTTGCCGTGCTTCGCTGGGATAATTTTCGTTGCCGATCAATTCAACCTGGGAGCGCCACAATTCCATATAGGTTGCATATTTGGATTCCTTGGTCGATGCGCTGAGGAATTTTTGCCGCAAATGAGCCTTCGCTTCTTCGACGACAGGGCTTAGTTCGCCTTTAACCTTTGCTTCCTGTTGCGTCGGCACCGATTGCTGTGGCATCGGCATATCGGTATTGTTCGGGTCGATCGAGTCCGTTTGGTCAGCCCGAGTCAAACGGTAAATACCCGGCGCGGTCTGTAACAGCACGTTCAATTCCTCCTTGCGCGAGTTAGCCGCCAGCAATGAAGACTGCTCGCTATTAATGCCGTCTGTGTCGACCTGGTCGGGGCTGCGGGCAATCTGTTGCTTGTCTGTATCACCACCGCCTTGCTGTTGCATGTTGGCGATAAAATCCGCGTCATCCGGTTCTTCTTCCGACGGGGTATTGGCCAGAGTCACATTGAGCGTTGGCGGCAGGGCCTGATGCGGGGCCGATTCCGGCACTGTGAACGCCACCCCCAGGGCAACGAACACATGCGCGATGGCCGAGCCAAAAATGCTGAAGCCGAATCGATCCGCGCCGGTCACGATAAACCGACTCCCGTGGCAGGCAAACTCGGTGCCGGGCCATTGATTTGCGTCAAAATCGGTAATGAGTACATAACCAGTCAATTATACGCGGGAAACCCCGGATTCGTTAGAAAAAACACTTGCCGTTTGCACATTAGCGTTGTAAAACGCATTTATTGATTGCGGGTGCTTTTTTCACGAAATTTTACAGTCCGCCAGGCTTAGTCAGCGCTGGAAGCTGCCGTTATGCGCTTAATTTTCGTAATTTGATGGCATAAATGGTGGAATTACCCGACACGGATTCAATTAGCCGGATTCTGGTCGATGCGGCGGATAAAATGGCATTGAGCACACCCAGAAATGTGGCGGCGCAGTATAAAGACGATGGCAGCGTGGTTACGGCTATCGATCTGCAACTGCAGGAATACATCTCCGGCGAGTTGAAGCGACACTGGCCACATTTTACGATTCTCGGCGAAGAGATGGAGCACGCGGCGCAGGCGGAGATTCTGGAAACGGAATCACCCGGTGTGTGGAGCATCGACCCGCTCGACGGCACGACAAATTATGCCGCGGGGTTTCCGTTTTACGGTGTGTCGGCTGCTTTGATCGTGAACGGGCATTCCCAGGTCGGTGTTGTGTACGATCCCGTACGCAGGGAAACGTTTAGTGCGCGACGAGGCGAGGGCGCCCGTCTGAACGGCATACGTCTGCATACCCCGGAGCAACCGCTTGCACTGCGCGATTGCGTCGCCAATGTGGATTACAAACGATTGATGACACGCTTGTCTGACCGGTTAGTGCGTTCGTGCCCGTATCGCTCCCAGCGTAACCTCGGTACCAGCGTGATCGAATGGTGCTGGCTGGCGGCGGGCCGGATGCAGTTGTATCTGCATGGTGGTCAAAAATTATGGGATTTCGCCGCTGGCAGTCTGATCCTTAGCGAAGCCGGCGGCTTCGCGCGCTCCATCGAGGGTGAAGACATCGATGGCCGCAGTATGGCCAAGCGCTCTGTGGTCGCGGCGATTAACGCCCCGTTGTTTAAAGCATGGTACAAATGGGTGGCTGAGTCCGTGGGTCATGGCTCGCGAGCCAATATTAACTAACTGTAGAGTAGGATAAATTAATCATTGCGCAGTCTGAATTGATCATCGAGTACCATAGTTTGATTCATAATCAACAGGCCTGACGAATGATCTCGAATGCAAGCAGTGAACTTACTATGACTACACCCAGCCGTCTTGAAAAAGCCAACGCCATCCGGGCGCTCAGCATGGACGCGGTGCAACAAGCCAACTCCGGACATCCCGGCATGCCCATGGGCATGGCGGACATTGCCGAAGTATTATGGTGTGATTTTTTAAAACACAACCCGGCTGACCCGGCCTGGGTTGATCGTGACCGCTTCGTCTTGTCCAACGGTCACGGTTCTATGTTGATTTATTCGCTGCTGCATTTGACCGGATATGATCTTTCGATTGACGAGATCAAGAATTTTCGTCAGTTACATTCCAAAACACCGGGACACCCCGAATACCGCTTAACCCCCGGTGTCGAAACGACGACCGGTCCACTCGGGCAGGGCATCAGCAATGCAGTCGGCATGGCGTTATCGGAAAAAGTCTTGGCGGCGCAGTTTAATCGCGGCGAACACAATATCGTCGATCATTTCACTTATGTATTTATGGGCGACGGCTGCATGATGGAGGGTATTTCCCACGAGGCCTGTTCACTCGCCGGCACGCTGGGTTTGAGGAAGCTCATTGCGTATTGGGATGACAACAATATTTCCATCGATGGCGATGTTGACGGTTGGTTTACTGACGATACACCTGCACGCTTCGAAGCCTATGGTTGGCATGTGGTTCGCGGTGTCGATGGTCATGATGCGGAGGCGGTTCGACAGGCTACCGAGCAGGCCCGCAATGAAACCGAACGTCCGACTTTAATCTGTTGTAAGACCATCATCGGTTGGGGTTCGCCGAACAAAGGCGGCAAAGCATCGTCACACGGTGCTGCCTTGGGCGAGGATGAAGTAACATTAGTACGCGAAAAAATAGGCTGGCCTCATGCGCCATTTGAAATCCCAGCGGAAATTTATACTGCCTGGGATGCGCGCAGTCTGGGCGACGATGCACAATCGGCATGGAATGAACAATTTGCCAGCTATCGAGACGAACACCCTGATCTGGCAGCGCAATTCGAACGCCGTATGACAGGGAAATTGCCGGATGAATGGCAGACAACCGTCGAAAAACACATTCAGGAGACTGACGCGGCGGGCGATAAACTGGCGACTCGCCAGGCTTCGCAAAAAACACTTAATGCATTCGGCCCTGTGTTGCCAGAAATCATTGGTGGTTCTGCCGACTTGACTGGATCCAATCTGACCTTGTGGAGCGACGCTAAGCCGATTACCGCCGGCGACGCTGGTGGCAACTATATTTATTTCGGCGTGCGCGAATTTGGCATGAGCGCCATCACCAACGGCATTGCCCTGCACGGCGGGTTTATTCCTTACGCCGGGACATTTTTGATGTTTTCCGAATACGCGCGCAATGCCTTGCGCATGGCGGCATTGATGCAAGTTCCGTCGATCTTTGTTTACACCCACGATTCGGTTGGCCTGGGCGAAGACGGCCCGACACATCAGGCAGTGGAACAGACGGCGACCCTGCGTTGTATACCCAACATGTCGGTATGGCGGCCTTGCGACACCGTGGAAACCGCCGTCGCCTGGCAAGCCGCGATAGAAAGCACGAATACACCTACCTGCTTATTGCTGTCACGCCAGGGTTTGCCTTGCCAGCAGCGTGATGCGGATCAGATGCAAAACATTCGTCGTGGTGCATATGTCTTGTCGGATTGTGCGGGCGAGCCGCAGGCGATAATTATTGCCACGGGTTCCGAAGTGGAATTGGCAATGAATGCCGCTAACAAGTTGCACGATGCCGGGACGAATGTGCGCGTCGTGTCCATGCCGTCGACGGATGCATTCGACGCACAAGACGATGCTTACAAACAATCTGTATTGCCGGACGATATTCGGCAACGGTTAGTCATCGAGGCAGGTGTGAGCAACGGCTGGTATAAATACGCCAGTAGCGAAGGAAGAATTATCAGCATCGACACGTTTGGCGAATCAGCGCCCGCTGGCGATGTATTCAAACACTTTGGTTTTACCGTCGAAAATGTAGTTAATGCTGTCAATGATCTAGTGTCTTGAGTGAGTCGTGGCATTGTCAGCTTTCAGATTTTTAAGTTAATCACAGGAGTTAATCATGTCTATAAAAGTTGCCATTAACGGCTTTGGCCGTATTGGTCGCAATGTCTGTCGCGCACTGCACGAATCCGGGCGCGCCGGTGAAATTGATCTTGTTGCCATTAATGATCTAGGTGATGCCAACACCAATGCGCACTTGTTAAAACACGATACTGCACACGGCAACTTTCCCGGCGAGGTAGTGGTCGACGGAAGCGATATTGTCGTTAACAACGACCGCATGCGTGTGTTGGCCGAACGTGATCCTTCCAAACTGCCCTGGGGTGAGATGGGTGTAGACGTTGTTTTGGAGTGCACGGGTTTATTCACAAGCAAAGAAAAAGCAGGTGGGCATATTGCCGGTGGCGCAAAAAAAGTTATTATCTCTGCGCCCGGCGGTAAAGACGTCGACGCAACCATTGTTTACGGCGTCAACCACAATGTGTTGAAAGCCAGCGACACGGTTATTTCCAACGCATCGTGCACGACAAATTGTCTTGCCCCATTGGTCAAAGCTTTAAATGACGGTATCGGTGTCGAACGCGGTTTAATGACCACGATTCATGCATACACCAATGATCAGGTGTTGTCCGATGTCTACCATTCGGATCTGCGCCGTGCGCGTTCCGCGACCCAGTCCATGATTCCAACCAAGACCGGTGCCGCCGCTGCGGTTGGCCTGGTGTTGCCTGAGCTGGACGGCAAACTCGATGGTTTTGCGATTCGCGTTCCGACGATAAACGTATCCATCGTCGACCTGACTTTTCACGCTGCACGCGACACCTCGGTCGATGAAGTGCACCAGGTGGTCAAAGCGGCATCCGAAGGCGAGTTAAGGGGTATATTGGACTACAGCGATAAACCGCTGGTGTCCGTGGATTTCAATCACACTCCGGTATCGTCGACTTACGACGCGTACATGACGCGTGTTATCAACGGCAACTTTGTCAAAGTCTGTTCCTGGTATGACAACGAATGGGGTTTTTCCAACCGTATGCTGGACGCGACGGTTGCATTGATGAATGCTGGATAGTCGATAAGGATTTCCGCGATGTTGTTAATGACAGGTGTCGATCTTTCCGGCAAGCGGGTATTGATTCGCCAGGATGTGAATGTTCCGTTAAAAGACGGCAAGGTGGCGAGCGACCAGCGCCTGCTTGCTTCCCTGCCGACAATCAAACTCGCGACTGCAGCCGGTGCGCATGTCATGTTGATGTCGCATCTGGGGCGGCCAAAGGAAGGCGAATTCGACCAGCAATTCTCGTTGCAACCGGTTGCCGAACGCTTGTCGGAGTTGCTGAATCAACCGGTAAAACTACAACGCGAATGGCTGGACGGTATTGAGTCAAATACCGGCGAAATCGTGTTATGCGAAAACGTGCGTTTTAATGCGGGTGAAAAAGCCAACGATAAAACGCTGGCAAAAAAGATGGCGGCTCTGTGCGATGTTTTCGTGATGGATGCGTTCGGCACGGCCCACCGTGCACAAGCGTCGACTCACGGCGTTGCGAAGTTTGCCCCCATCGCCTGTGCCGGGCCATTGCTGGCCGGTGAGATCGAGGCGTTGACCACGGCGCTGGATAATCCTGCACGCCCCATGCTTGCTATCGTTGGCGGCTCCAAAGTGTCGACCAAGCTCACGGTGCTGGACAATCTGTCTCAAGTCATTGACCGGCTTATTGTCGGTGGTGGAATTGCCAACACGTTTATGCAGGCGGCGGGCCATTCCATTGGCAATTCGTTAACGGAAAATGAGTTGATCGATGAGGCAAAACGTCTTGTTGCCGCAGCGAAAAGCCGCGACGCGGACATTCCAATTCCGGTAGATGTGGTCGTCGGCAAGGAATTCGGTGAACAGGCAGCGGCCACGATCAAACCTGTTGGCGATGTGGCGAATGACGACATGATTTTCGATATCGGCCCCGAAACCGCTAAACAATTTGCCGAAATTATTAAACAGGCCGGTACGATTGTGTGGAACGGGCCAGTCGGCGTTTTTGAATTCGAACAATTCAGTCACGGCACACGGGTTTTGGCGCAGGCCATCGCGAACAGCAGCGCTTTTTCCATCGCCGGTGGCGGTGACACTCTGGCGGCTATCGACAAATTCGGTATCGCGGACAAGGTGTCTTATATTTCAACCGGTGGCGGTGCTTTTCTGGAGTTTCTTGAGGGGAAGAAATTGCCGGCTGTGGAGATTTTGGAACAGCGATCCAACAAGACCTAGCTCAAGATATCCGTATGCAAAGAAGAACAAAAATAATTGCTACCCTGGGTCCGTCAACCGACCGTAAAAAAGTGTTGGATGATGTTATCAAGGCCGGGTTGGATTGTGCGCGGGTGAATTTTTCCCATGGAAATTTTGACGATCATCGCAAACGCATTCTGGATGTGCGGGCCAAGGCCGAGAAGGCCGGTAAACCCATCGGCATGTTGTGCGATTTGCAGGGGCCGAAAATTCGAATCGAAGGGTTTAAAACCGGCTCAATTCAATTGCGCAACGGCACGGTGTTCGTTATCGACCCGGGTTTAGGTTCTGAAGACGGTGACGATGGAAAAGTCGGTGTGACTTATAAAGAGTTACCCCATGATGTAAATGAAGGCGACACCTTATTGCTGGATGACGGCAATATTGTTTTGCGTGTAGAAAAAGTTGACGGGGCGATACAAACCCGTGTCATCACTGGTGGTGAGTTATCCGGAAACAAAGGCGTGAATCGTCGTGGTGGTGGTTTATCTACCGCCGCATTAACGGAAAAAGATTACGAAGACATTCGTTTTGCCGCGGAGATGGACATCGACTATCTCGCTGTGTCTTTCGCGCGCGATGCACAAGACATCGAAACCGCACGCCGCCTGTTACGCGAAGCCGGTGGCGAAGGTCATATCATGGCTAAGATTGAACGCGCCGAAGCGCTGGAAAACATGGAAGAGATTATCGACGCCTCCGATGCCGTTATGATCGCGCGTGGCGATCTCGGTGTCGAAGTCGGTAATGCGGAATTGCCCGGTGTGCAAAAAAGATTAATTCGCGAAGCACGCCGGCGTAACACCATTGTCGTGACGGCCACGCAAATGATGCAGTCCATGGTCGATAGCCCGCAACCGACACGAGCGGAAGTGCTGGACGTTGCCAATGCTATCTTAGATGGCTCGGATGTTGTCATGTTGTCAGCGGAAACCGCGGTCGGCAAACATCCGGCGCGGGTGGTTGCGGCAATGGATCGGATCTGCGAGGGTGCGGAACGGCACATGGAATCGGTAGCACCGACCGGGCCGAATGATCGAATTTTCAAAACTGCTGAAGAAGCGGTCACCATGGCGACCATGTATGCCGCCAATCGATTGGATGTTGCCGCGATAGTGACTTTGACCGAATCCGGTATGTCGGCTAAATGGATTTCCCGACTCGACTCGACGACGCCTATTTTCGCTATTACCTCGAGTCCGCGTACTCAACGCCGTGTGACCTTATATCGAGGCGTTTATCCCATCGACTACACGATCGATGCGAGCGATTACGCTGCGGTGGATCATGAGGTGGTGGACGAATTGATACGACGCGGCGTCGTCAACAAAGGTGATAGAATTATTCTTACAAAAGGTGAGCGCGCCGGTGTTGCCGGTGGCACTAATACCATGAAAATCATACAGGCGGGAAACCAAGTCGCTTAACAGTAGTTCCCGCTGAATAGTCTTGTTATAAATTCAAAATCAGGAGTAACAAAATGAATCTCGATCTATTGAAAAAAAACGGCTGCCGCGATGGTCGCACCCGGTAAAGGCATTCTGGCAATGGATGAAAGTCATCCAACGTGTAACAAGCGTTTTGAAGCCCTGGGTATTGCGACGACGGAAGAAAATCGCCGCGCTTATCGCGATATGCTGGTGACCGGCGAGAACCTGGGTGACTATCTTGGCGGCGCGATATTGTTTGATGAAACCCTGCGCCAAAAAACCCTGGCAGAAGTACCATTCCCTGAACATCTAAACGGCATTGGCGTTGTGCCGGGTATCAAAGTTGATGCCGGTGCCAAACACCTGGCATTGCATTCGAA
>CBDCFT010000070.1:0-172849 GCA_965216365.1 Arenicellales bacterium
ATTGCGGCGTTAGGTCGTCTGCGTGTTGTACCAGACTGTTGTATGTACAACGTCCTCGACAGTAATCAATTGAGGAAGTGAAAAGCGATGGGTCCAGCTGATCGTCTGGCCCATGCAGGTTCGAAGCATAACGGACGCTCCCACCTTTTTTCGGAGTTTGGGCCACTGCCTCGCCTCCCGTTTTGAGTAAGTGCTGAGCGGTCGCAAGGGAAACACCTGTCGCGGCCATCAATTTTAAGAGATGGCGTCTCGACAATTTATTGTTTAAAGCCTTTTCAACGAGAGCTTGATCATAAGCTGATAAATCGGAATACGATAGCTCGTTTTGTCCTTTTTTAGGCGCGGATGAATTTCTCATTTCATTGATCCTCCAGTGGTTAGAATTAAAAAGGTGGCCTTAACCCAATAAGTGAATACAGACCGATACAGAGCCTTGTCGAGGATGGTGATCTATCCCGACAACCGGGGCTTGGCTCCAAGGTGGTAAATCTTTTTTGCTTGACATTAGGTTACGTCGAAACCCAATTCGATTTTTTGGGGAAATCTCCTTTTGCATCGATTGTTCGACAGCTCGGCGAGTGTGACATTTCGCTCAACCTGCTCAAGACCGTATGTATAGAGTCGTTTCATTAGGTTAGTGGGCTTGCTTTAATGTGTTAATAGGCAATTAAATTCAGAAAAAGAATCTATCACTCCTAAATTGCCCATATAAAGACTAGAATAGGGATTTTGATCATTCGAAAAAGGAATGATAATGAAAAATGTATTGCCCTCTCTTAACGGGCTTAGCGCCTTCGAAGCTGCGGCGCGCCATCTCAGTTTTACCAAGGCCGCAAAAGAATTAGACATTCTGCAACCGGCGGTCAGTCGTCACATTTCAGCATTGGAAAGGGAGCTTGGCGCCACCTTGTTTATTCGAAAGAAACCGAAACTGGGATTAACCTATGATGGAGAAACACTACTCACGGCGGTATCCACTGGATTTGGGCAAATTGCACACGCCGTAGATATCATTCGCGACCGTAATAGCACTCAGTCATTCGTGGTCACCGCGTCCATCGGTTTTGCAAGTTGCTTTCTCATGCCCAGGTTGTCTGATTTCAACTCACTCTATCCTGATGCAGAACTGGAACTGGTAACCAGTGACCTGTACCGAAAGTACAACCCGCGTGAATTTGATGTGGCTATTATTTTTTCGGAAAAAGAAAACATCCCAAGCCGTGATGTGAGACTCTTATTTCCCGAAGAATTGATTGCGGTTTGCGCACCTGATTATCTGGAGGGACAAGAGCCGCTCAGTGACGAAGATCTTGCAAAAGAGAGGTTGCTCTATCTGCACGAACCAAATCATTTAGAGGATTGGAATACCTTTCTATCCGATTCGGCTACAAAGGCACCTCCATCAACCGCATCAAATCGTTACACCGCTTATACGACCTATTTGCAAGCCGCATTGAACGGGGATGGCATTGCACTGGGTTGGTCTGTCTATATCGACGACTTGCTCAGGGCGAATCGCCTTAGTATGGCAAGTAACAGACGGGTGCGAACTGAACGAGGGTTTTTCCGTTGGATTTCAGACCGAGGGCTCCACAAACCTGCAGCTCGTGATTTCGCCAACTGGTTGTACAAGGCTATTGAACTAAAGCCCCGGTAGACGTGGACCGTTAGTTTTTATACGCTCACTACATACACATCGCTTACGACCATAGCGGACATTATTTTGATTCGGCGAAATAGACCGTTATGGGTCGACTAGCCTGGATATTTCACGAATAAGAAAGGCGAAGCCTATAAATCCTTTATAATTCAATTTGCTAGAAAAGAAATAAAGGAGGCTTCGCCGTGACCCAATGTACCCAAACGACGTTTGAATTTCCAGTGTGTAAAAGGCGCTGTGTGGAGGCGGATTTTGAGGGAGGGGCCATCAGCAGCGATGGTGGGGTGTTGTTGTTGCGTCAAGTGGATCGGGTGTTGGGGTTAAGCGAAGCGGTGAGTAAAGTACTGAGCGATCCGCGCCGTCAGGCCAGTTGTGGGCACGATGCGGTGAGTTTATTGCGCCAGCGGGTATATGGGTTGGCGCTGGGGTATGAGGATTTGAACGATCATGACACGTTGCGCAAGGATTTAGCGATGCAGACGGGAGTGGATCGGGATACGGAACTAGCGAGTCCTTCGACGTTATGCCGTTTTGAGAACCGGTCGGAACGTGACAGTGCCTGGCGCATCCACGAAGTGTTGGTGGAGCAGTTTATCGAATCGTTCAAACGCGCGCCGAAGCGTTTAGTGCTGGACTGTGATGCGACCGACGATGCGGTGTATGGGAGCCAGGAGGGTCGATTTTTTCACGGGTATTACGACCACTACTGTTTCCTGCCGTTGTATGTTTTTTGCCGAGATCAATTGTTAGTCAGTTATCTGCGTCCGAGCAAGATCGATGGGGCGAAGCACGCGTGGGCGATTTTGGCGTTGTTAGTCAAACGCCTGCGCCAGGTGTGGCCCAAGGTGAAGATTGTCTTTCGGGCCGATTCGGGGTTTTGTCGCTGGCGGATGCTATCGTGGTGTGAGCGTCATGGCGTGGGCTACATCGTGGGCGTGGCGAAAAACAAGCGTTTGAACGCCCTGACGGCAGATTTGCAGAGTGAGGCCGCCGAGTGCTTTGCCGTGAGCGGGCACAAAGTGCGCTGCTTTACCGACCTGCACTACGCTGCCGCAAGCTGGGATCATCCCAGGCGGGTGATTGCCAAGATCGAGTACTCACAGCACGGGGTCAATCCGCGTTACGTGGTGACCAACCTCCACGGCGATGTCCAACACCTGTACGACAAGTTGTACTGTGCCCGTGGTGACATGGAGAACCGGATCAAGGAGCAACAACTGGATATGTTTGCCGATCGCACCAGTTGTTCCGCGTGGTGGCCGAACCAGTTTCGCTTACTGCTCTCCTCGATGGCCTACACCTTGTTGGAGGCCATTCGACGGTTGGCACTCAAGGGCACCGAACTGGCCCGTGCCTATGTCGGCACATTACGATTGAAACTGCTCAAGATCGGTGCGGTGATCCTGCGCAATACCCGCCGTGTCCGTTTTCTGTTATCGAGTCGTTATCCCTATCAGCATTTATTCTTCCTCGTCGCCCACCGACTCGCACCCGGATAATCGACCGTTATCTCCATTTCAACGGCGTGATGCATCACGCCAGGACATCGCTCGCCCTGGGACAAAGAAAATGCCGATTCACCCCTGAAAATCGATCACATTGAGTGGAACAAATGCCAATTCACACCTCTATCTGAAAATACATAGGCCTTTCAACGACTCAACCTGCATAACAAGGCCTTTTCCTCCTGACACTCCACTACTCATGCAATATCCGGGCTAGAGTCCTGTCTTCTAAACTACCGAATGGCTGCTTTGCGTGTATTAAGAGTCATTATCAGATTTGATAGCAACTAATAGACTTGTTCTATCAAGTCCGGGTTTTGCATTCTGGTGGTGTCCGTTCAGTCCGTGTCGCACTTAATTAACTTTGGTGGATGTTCCACTGCATGCAAGAACTTGATCAAATCTTGATTGGTTATGGTTGTTGTTTTGGCATTGTCCAGTGGATGAAAGTGCAGTTTGTCGAACTCCATTAGTTTTTCATCCAGTGCGATTTGCACGTTTGCATTCACGTCGTTAATCACCGCGAAGGGTGTTACCGCGCCGGGAATGACACCGAGATAATTGAACAAACGTTCTTTGCTAGCGAAAGACACGCGTCCGATACCCAGTAACTCACCGAGTCGTTTTAAATTCACTACGGCATCCTCGTGGCAGGTGACCAGCCACATGACGCCTTTTTTGTTGCGCAGAAAAAGATTTTTGCTGTGACCACCCTCAGAATCGCTACGCCAGGCCTTGGAGTCTTGCACCGTAAACATTGGCGCATGACTAACGGTGCGGTGGTGAATGCCGAGTTCATCGAGTTTGGCGAGTAGCGTATCCGAACTCAACGGCAGCAAAACAGTGTGCGTGTCGTCCATTGAAGCGCGCATCAAGTCAGCCGGAACTCAATCCGGATTGAGCACAATCGGTTTGCCGTGCTCCGTTGCTCGCGCCGCATCATCCCACTGTTGTTTGCGTGTTTGAAGCTCGGTTTGCGATGTCACTCCCTTATCCGTCAATAACTTTTCCAGGGCCACCAGCCAGTGATGATAGTAGGTGTCGCCAAGATCGGGGTCGCCATGTGCACCGGCCACTTTGATTTCCTTGCTCAAATATTCCGCCCATTCGTTCCAGCTAAAACAACCTTGTTCGTGTAGTTTAAGCGTCATGGAAAAAGCCTGCGCCTGCCAGGGTTCGGCGAACACCGGCCCGTCATCGTCGCGCGGTATGGCGGGTAGCACTGCCAGATCAATAGAGTTGCTCATTCGACTTCCAGGTACGATTCGAATAAATCAATAAAGACCTGATCATCCGGATGTGCTGCATCCTCGCCCCATAATTCGGTGGCGCTGAAACAAACACTGTAAAGATGTTGTCCGATTTTCCCACCTGTCGCCGCATGTTCATCGGGAAAAATAAACACTCCATGATTTGAGTCGATAACGCCTCGTTTACCACGCGCGTAACGTGGCAAGCGGGTATGCCCTACAGGATTGATGTTTCGCGTTAATACCCAATCGCCAGGTTTGAATTTCGTAGCTAGCGTGCGATTTAAACGAGCGCTGCCGCCTTTACGCAAAACTTCGGCCACCCGATCCGCGGTTAAAATATTCATGACTTTTCGTGCTGCGCTATCTCGGCCATGCGTTGGCGGATTTCGTCTTCGCTCAGGAACCCGTTTTCAACCAGCAGCAGTTCCAGGCCATGAATCCAGTGCTCGTAGTAGCTGGTGGATAAATATTCCGCCGGGTCCATGCGTTCACGTGCATAACGCGACATATCGAGATTCCATTTACCGTGTGATCCCATGGCCAAGGTAATGGCAAATGCACGGCGTTCCCATTCCTCATGAAATACCGGTTCATCCGCTTGCGGGTTTATCGGCCCGAAACCATGCATGCCGCCTAAATCATGCGCACCGTTCATGTTTTTGTATCTGGTTTGAGCGCGAGTCCGGTACCGATCATGGAATTCCGCGTCACCAGTCCGGTAAGTTGTTGTTCGCTCAATCCTTCGCTACCAGCCGGCCTTTGCGGCAATACCATATACCGTACTTCCGCCGTGCTGTCCCACACTCGTATGGTGACCGAGTTCGGCAGGTCGATACCGAATTCTTTCAAGACACCGCGCGGATCGATGACCGAACGCGCACGGTAGGGCGCGGACTTGTACCACACCGGCGGCAGTCCCAGCACGGGCCAGGGATAACAGGAGCACAAAGTACATACCACCATATTGTGTATATCGTCGGTGTTTTCCAGCACCACCATGTCTTCACCCTGGCGTCCTTCGAAACCGAGTTCCGCGATAGCTGCGGTCGCATCCTGCAACAAACGCTTTTTATACTCCGCATCGACCCACGCTTTCGCAACTACTTGTGCGCCATTGCGCGGCCCGACCCTGGTCTCATAGGTTTCAATTAACTCATCCAGCGCAGCGGGATCGACCAAACCCTTTTCAACCAATAATGACTCCAGCGCTTTCACGCGTAAAACCGTATCCGGTAAAGGGTCGTTGTGATGGTGTTTGCTCATAACTTCTTTTTTCTCAGTTCTAAAGACTCAGGTTTGTAAATACCAGTCGTACTCTTTTGCTGTGACGATGTCTTCGAAGGCCTCGAGCTCGCCTTGTTTGCACTCGCAATAGGCCTGCACGTATCGTTCGCCGAGATAATCTTTTAACACATCGCTGGCAGCCATTTGCTTTAACGCAGGTTGCATGCGAAACGGCAAGTTGGGATCGCGTGTTTCGCTCGCGTTACTTTTATGCGGTTTGCCCGGGTCGATTTTATTGCCGATACCGTGGTGCATCGCCGCCAACAAAATAGCCAGGCTTAAATAAGGGTTGGCATCGGCACCGGCGACGCGATGTTCAATGCGCCGCGCTGCGCCTTCACCGATGGGAATGCGAATTGCGGTTGAGCGGTTTTCAAATCCCCAACTCGCTTGAATGGGTACAAAAGTGTCCGGTTGAAAGCGGCGATAAGAATTAATACTGGGAGCCAGTACCGCCATGTATTCCGGCATGAGTTGTAGCAAGCCTCCCATTGCATGACGCATGGTGTCGGAAATGCTGTCGGGCTGTCCGGATTCGCCGCCACCATCAAGCACATTGTTGCCGTCGTTGTCATACAGACTGATGTGTAAATGCAAACCGCTTCCGGCTTGTTCGACATAAGGTTTGGGCATGAAGGTCGCCTGCATGTCGTGTTTACGCGCGACGCCTTGCACCGCCCGTTTGAACATGATGCATTCATCCGCTGCACGTAACGGATCATCGTTGTGATGCAAATTGATTTCAAACTGACCCGGTGCGTACTCGGATGTTATCGCGCCGGTGTGAATGTTTTGCAGCTTGAAACAGTGCGACAGATCGGACAACAATTCAGCGAATTCATCCAGCGCATTAAAACCGTAAACCTGGGTCGCTTCGGCACGGGTTTGCGCGCCCGGTGTCAACGGTGCCTGGGGGAATCCCGATGCAGTTCGTTGCTGGTCGATCAGATAGAATTCCAGTTCGAACGCGACAACCGGATTCAAATCGGTCTGCGCGAACCGTTCCAGCACGCGTCGTAAAACATTACGTGGCTCAAAGTAGTACGGCGTTCCATTCGCGCCGTGCAACGTCATCATGGCCTGGGCGGTCGGGTACTCGGCCCAGGGAACCGGTGCCAGGGTTCCCGGTATAACGCTGACCTGTTCGTCCGGATCGCCGTCTGAAAATCCCAGGCCCAGTGGGTTCATATTTTCTCCGGTTACGGACAGCAGAAATACCGACCCGCAATGGGCCGCGCCTTTTTCCAGAACCTTTTCCATTTGATCCGCAGGATAACGCTTGCCACGCATGACACCACACAGATCGCCATAGAAAAGATCGAAATAGCGCAGGTCATCATGTTGTTTTCGTAATTCACCTGCTGCGGCCATAAATGAGTCTTTATTCATTCGAAATTTTCAGGATTGATGTTCACGATAGTCGAAGGTGTCGTTGATACGATCGATCAAATACTGTCCGCCTGTTGTAGGCAGATATTTTGGCGGGTTATCCGAATCCTGGCAGGAGTCCAGACAGGCGACGGGGGTGTCAAACTCAGGATCATAAAAGAACGGAAGCGAATAACGATGCTTGTGGGGATGGCTGATGACACGATGTCTGGTCGATGCGAACGTATCGTTACTCCAACGTGCCATCATGTCGCCGATATTGATCACGAACGTGTTTTCAACAGGTGGTGCATCCATCCAGTCGCCATTGGCATCTTGAATTTGCAGGCCGCCTACCTCGTCCTGGGCGAGAATAGTCAGGCAACCGAAGTCAGTGTGCGCGCCGGCGCCAAGGTGCGATTCGTCACGATTATTTTGATTCGACGGATAATGGAGCAGTCCTAATGTCGCCATCGGTAGTTGTAGAAACTCGTCGAAATAATATTCCGGCAGTTTTAACGCCAGCGCAAACGCATGCATAAGCTCCAGCCCCAGCCCCTGACAGGCGTCATAGTAGCTTTGCATCGACTCTTTCCAGCCCGGCAGGTTTCGTGGCCATTGGTTGGGGCCGTGTAAAGGCGTCCCGGCAAGCACCAGGGGATGATCCGGTGTCAGGTCACGGCCGATCTTCACCCCTTCCTTATAGTCGCCGTCATTGCGTTGTTTGGCCGGGTCCAGGTTCTCGCCGCCAACAGCGAAATAACCACGATGGCAAGGGGACTCGTCAATCGCAATTTCCGACTTGGTCTGCAAAGGTAACGCAAAAAAAAGTTTTGCCTGGACAAATGTTTCTTCAATCAATCCTTGACTTATGCCGTGGTTCTTTATGTAAAAAAACCCGAGGTTGTGGCACGCATCGCCAACTCCATCAGCTACGATTTGACGTTGTTTTGCGTCACCCAGTAGAAATGGTTGCAAATCGATAACAGGTATCGATGGGTCAGGAATATCGGCATGAATAGATTTTGGATGGGTTAATACAGCCATTTTGCAGGTAAAACATCTTTATACGGTCGATTTGCAATGTACCATACTGGTCATGCAGGCTATAACCACTATTCAAACCTTTTCGAGGTGAGCAGTTGATTCAATCGGCATTACTGGGTATCGACTTGGGCGCGGGCAGTCTCAAAGCAACTGTCATTTCAGCCGAGCAGGACGGCGCCGTATTGAGTACAGGCGCGCACCCGGTGGACACGCACATACCACAGCCAGGATGGTCCGAGCAAAACCCAGTGCAATGGTATGACGCGTTGTGTGTTGCGGTTAAAAAAGCCCTTGCTCAAAATAAACTGAACTCAATTAGCATCAGGGGAATAGCCATCTCCGCTGGTGCGCATATTCCGGTGTTGTTGGATAAACACGATGCGGTTATTCGACCGGCAATTATGTGGAACGATCAACGCAGCGCCGCCCAGGTGAAATCACTGCACGAACAACACGGTGATCTGATTCTTGAAACATCGTTAAACAAGGCGAACCCAACCTGGTCGCTGGCGATGTTGCGTTGGTTGCAGGAACAGGAACCTGACAATATCGCGCGGGTACGTAAACTTTGCATGGCGAAGGATTATTTGCGTTACCGGTTGACCGGCGAGTGGGCGACGGACTTCGGCGATGTCATCGGCGCATTGATGGGAGATGTGAACACAAGTGACTGGTCGCAGGAAATTTGTCAGTTGATAAGCTGGTCGATGGGTACGCTTCCCCAGGTCAAAAACGCAACCGACAAGGCCGGTTCGATTACAAAGCAGGCGGCCGAAGACACGGGGCTGGCTTCGGGGACGCCAGTAGTCGTCGGCAGTATCGACACGAGTGTCGAATTGTTGGGCGCCGGGGTAGTCGAGGTCGGTCAGGCTTCGATTAAACTGGCGACGGCGGGGGTTTTGTCGTTGGTTGCCAAGGAACCCGTATTGCAACCGCCTATCTCGTGTTATCCGCATTTGGTCGCTGGCCGTTACTACCTCGCTTCGGGGACGAACTCCTGCGCATCTGCCCACCAGTGGGCGTGTGATCAGTTTTTCAACCCGGAAAGTCTGGCCAAGGGTGAAACAACCGCTGATGCATTCGATGAAATGGATAAACTTGTGGCAGGTGTTGTACCGGGCTGCGACGGCTTGTTGTTTCATCCCTACCTTCAGGGTGAACGCGCACCGTATTGGGATCCGGATTTGCGGGCGGATTTCATCGGCTTAACCATGCAGCACACGCGCGCGCATATCGCACGGGCCGTGTACGAAGGAATTGCATTTTCCATACGTGATTTAATGCAGGATGCGACGGAAAAAGGATTAGAGATTTTATCCGCACGTTTAATCGGTGGCGGTGCGCGCAGCGCAACCTGGTCGCAGATTATGACGGATGTCACAGGACTGGACTTGGAAATACCGGTGCAAGGAGATGCATCGTTTGGCAGTGCACTGGTGGCGGGTATCGGTGTTGGCGAATTTGACGATGCCAATGATGCGATCAAACGCTGCGTAAAAATCAATAACGCAGTGGAGCCAGACAAAAATACAAAACTAATCTACGATGAGTTATTTTCCATCTATCGTGATGCGCAGCAAACCTTGGCACCAATTAATCACAGACTTGCAGCATTACATTGCCCAGGTATTTAGCCGGTATATTGTCAATATACGGCCATTGGTCGTATATCACGCGTGACTGCTGGAAACATTATATCGAGATAAAATGTGTAAAAAATTGATTTATAGCTGAATTAAATATGAGAATTTCCCTGCAAGTTAAGTATTTTAATGAGACAGGCTTGCGTAATATCGCGCAACAGGCCGTGTTACAACACGGCGTATAGCCGTCTACTCACTGTTATACCTAATTAGCGAAAGCCGATGGAAGAAAAGGCCCTCGAAACACTCGTTCGCTTTGTGACCTTCGGGTATTCCCAACGGGGAAAGAAGGATCGCAAAGTCTTTGATTCGCTAATGGGCGAGCTTCCGCCTGACAGCCCGGCTATCCGGTTCCTAGATGAACACGATATGGGCGATCCTTTTAAATACGAAATCATCAGCCCGCTGCACAGGGTGGTCGAAGAATGGAACAGAGTTGATCGAATATTTCTGAATAAACGGATTGAAAGCAAAAAAGCCGCATTTGTCGAATCCCTGCGGGCGTTTCTGGATCGTTTCAGTGAACGTTCGGGAGGAGAAGGAAATGGCTTCATCTCGATTGGCATGAAAGATTGGGAAGATCGCCCTAAAATGATCGAATACAAGAGCGAGTTGAATCGGCTAGGTACAGAGTCATTCAAGCGATACAACGAGTTCGTTGGTTATGCGCACAAGAAGTTGCCGGTATAACAATTCGGTCAAGTCGTTCGCTTCGCTCACTCGGACGTCTGGTGCTCCGCGGCTTTTTGCGCATGGCTTCGCCATGTTTGCGCAAACGCTGCTCCGCACCAGCCGCCGCTTACCTCGGCGTTAGACAAAAATAGGTGAGTATGAAAATTCAACTGCTATCCCAAAAACCCTCAAGTCCTATGAGGATTGAGACAGCATTGGAACTACGAGAAACTATACGAGACTATTCGAGTAAACCAATTTCTCTTGGCCATCTCTCCCAATTGCTATGGGCAGCACAAGGAAAGCGAGGTGAAAGTGGGAAGTTAAATGCTCCTTCTGCCGGTGGGCAGTATCCTTTAACGGTTTTCGTAGTTGCACACAAAATATCGGAAATTGATGTTGGAATATTTCAGTACAAAAATACAGATCATTCTTTAGAACAGGTTTTAAGTGGCGAGTTCAGACAGGTACTTAGTGAAGCTGCTATAGGTGAACAGCCGTGGATTGATGAAGCAGCTGCAATAATTATTTTAACGGCTAATATTGAATCAATGAACGAACATTTCGCTGAGCAGCCTCCAGTAAAGAAACGTGGTGAAAGGTATGTTTATATTGAAACAGGGGCTGTTGCACAGAACATTCAATTACAAGGAACAGCTTTAAATATAGGCATGGTATTTGTAGGCGGTTTTAAGAATGATATGGTCAAATCTATATTGAAACTACCAAAAGAACTGGAACCAACTGCATTGCTATGTGTTGGTAATGTCTAACAAGTCAGTTAACCGGACGCTTAAAAGCGCCGGTTACTTTTGCGTTAGCTGTCAAGACCACCGAGGATACGTTTTATGAAAATACACCACCAAGTAGCAATCAATGCCTCGCCTTCAACAGTGTATGCAGCCATATCCGAGCCAGACAATATTGGGAAATGGTGGGATAAACAAACCGCCAACAACACAGAGCAACCAGCGTAGGGCGGGTTAGCGAAGCGTAACCCGCCGTATACAGGTGAGATTTAAATTTGATGTATCGAATATGGGGATAGAATCGAAATGGTGGATTACGGCTTACGCCTAATCCACCTCACGCTTGCTGACGTCTGTTAATCACAAACTGGCAACATTTAACCGATTGGAGAACTAATCCATGGATTGTCCAAAATGTAAACACAATACCTTAAAGCCGTACAAGATGGCCGATGAGTTGCCGGCAATGTATTGCGCTGCGTGCGACGGGGTTCTGATTGCCTTGTTGAATTACCGTTACTGGTTGGAGAATTCCGGCGACGATTCTCATCGAGACGAAAACATCGAAGTGCTTGCCGAAGATACTGACGATGCGATGTTATGTCCAAAGTGCGAACGCTTGATGACCAAGTATCGAGTTTCCGAGAAAACCGATCATCGACTGGACTTGTGCGCGCATTGTGATGAAGTGTGGATGGACACCGGTGAGTGGCAGATGCTTAAACAACTCGGCATTCACAACCGTTTGTCCACAATCTTTACTGAACCATGGCAATCCCGAATCGTAAAGACCGAAACGAACCAGCGGTTGGAAAAACGTTTGCAGGAGGATTGGGGTGAGCAAGACTATCGTCATGTACGCGAGTTTCGTGAATGGTTGCTTGCGCATCCGCAAAGCAGCGAGCTACGCGCGTACTTGCTTGACTGGACGTGAAAAACCGGATTCAAATTTTTATCGGCGAATGGCGTCGCTGACGCGATTTGTCCGTCCTACGAATCCAGGTATCGTATGAGAATACTTTTAGGTCTAGTACTCACTCCGTTAATTGTTTCATTGTATTGGGTGGGCATTTCTTTAGTTTTCGAAGGAAGCTTACCAAGGCTAGATGAACTGCTTCTTACTTCGATGCCAACGTATATGGTAACGCTACTTGGTTTAATAGTATTTGGTTTGCCCGTAACATATCTCTTAAAAAGATTAAGACTGTTAAACATTATTAGCTTATCATTATCTGGCGCGATTACTGGTGTTTTCTACTATTCTGTCATTAATGTTTCGTTCGCCATTATGTTTGGGAGTAATTTTTCGATTGACAGGCAAATTATTGTGTTGGGATGCATATTCGGACTGGTTACAGCGTTGGTGTTTGGGTTAGTTTCAGGCATATGTAAAACACCTACTTAACACCGCGGACGGTGTAATTGAGTGAAATAATATCCATGATTAGCGATACACCGATTTTGTTGCACGAAACTCAACTAGATACATCTCGCGCCGCCTATCTAGACGCAAAACCCGACAAACGGCTTTTATACCCATCCATGGGAATAGAAGCCGTTGCAGGCTAGATCCACGTTAGGTATACAACAGAAATATGGACAAAACCTTTTTTGTATGCCAGCTTTCAATGGGGCCGCATGTACTCTCTTCATTTCTATGCGGTCGAAGACAGAGCACCACGGGTTTACCCGTGGGTGAATGAGCTACGTTGTTGCTCATCGTGGCCCGTAGTTGAAGTGATGAGCAGCAACGGCAGCCCGAAGGGCTGTGACAGTAAGCACCCCGTCTTTAGCTGGGGGAATCTATTGTTATTGGTAACCAAGGATGACCCCATCTCAGACGATCTGTTTGTTCAGCCGAACGAGTTTCTCGGAAAAGTATCATGGATACCCAGATTGCTTAGGGCGACATACTTTATTCCTTGGAGAGCTGCGCCAAATGGAATGCGATTACAATCCTTATCGGTTAAGACATTGTTTTGGCTGTCCAGGCTGGGTGGTGCTTTCTTCTTTATTTCAATTCTTAGTTTCTTGGTTGGAGCATTTCTCGTGGCGGGTGGGCATGCCTAACATATATGAGCCTTAGCAAGCGTAGCCCGGATGCAGTGAAACGGAAACTGGGATGAACAGGTATTCCCGGACTCCAATGCTGAAATATCCAGGTCGAACGGGTTAGAACAAAAAATAACGCAGCTAACTCAACCGCTGAAACCGCTGTGGGTATTCGACAATTAAACCATCCACATCTACAACCAGATCCACGGAATAGTCCGGCATAAAACGTTCGTATTTGTATCGCTCACCAAGTGTTATACAGGAATAACGTTGTTGCATCGCATCGACTTTTAGATCCGGAATCGACACATAGGCGACGCGAACATCGCGCATTTGTTTTTCCGCCATATTCAACCGGCGAATCGGCAGACTGTTGGTGAACGGTGTGCAGCCGATATCGATGTCGATACAGCCGGAAAGATTTTGCAGGGTGAATCCCTTGCCATCAATCCAGTTACCTTCGCCGTCGCTGTTCAGTTCAAGCGCATAAGTCGAACCGGTCATTTCTACTTTGGCGTAGCGCACCCGCCAGAATTCGTCACACTCCACGCGATAGCGCATGCCGTAGGATTTTTCGTTTACATCACAAATGACCACACTGTCTGCAATGATTCGATGCAAATCCTGCCTCAGCGTTAAATGTTCCAGGCCGATACCGTCCCACGTGCTCCAACGAACATCGATATTCATGTCTACCCCTTCGAGTTATCTTTTATGTCAAAACTATTGGTGAAAATTGCCGTGCCTGAGAAAAAATATCGTTTGCGCAATGACAAACGTATTGTTCATTATAAACGTGTGACCGCTGTCGACCACAAGCAAATCGTCCATTTCGTGTAACTTCGCGCTTTCCACCGACACTTTACCGTCATCCTCGCCTTCGATAAAGCGCGAAAACCAGGGATCCGAAGTGGATGTTCCGGCGATAACGCCGATATGCATGTTGATGGGCGCCAACTGGTTGGGCAAGCTGGTTTCCTCCGTGCCCAGTTGTTTCCCGGCGGGGCCGGTCGAGGCCGAAAACACCCAGTAGTCTTTCAGTAAGTCCACAATTTCGCTGCCTTTATTGGGCGCTGCCAGCAACACGGCGCGTGCATTGTCCGGCACAGGATGAGTTTGAAAGTATTGTCGTAACATGATGCCGCCCATGGAGTGAGTAACAAAATGGACTTTGCTTGTGTTCAATTCATCACAATAGGCGAGTCCTTTTGCCAGATGCTCTTTAGCCAGCACTTCGACCGGTTCGTCAGTGGACGGATAACTTTCATTCCATACCCGATAGCCTTCATCGCGCAGACTGCGTTCCATCATCAGCATGGACCATTTAGTACGACCCAGTCCGTGCAGGACAATCACGCATTCCTCGTCGGCCCACGTGTATGGGGTTGGTAGCAAAACCGAAACTACGATTGTAATTGACAGTAAAGTTTTAAGACGCATTGTTACTGCCGCTTTAACTTCGAAAACACACCGTATTCCCAACGACGCAGTGCCAGCACCATGGTGTTGCCATGGCGTTTATCCAGGCTCAGGTTGGCATCGTCGTTATTCAGTTCGGTAAATTCCGACGCAAGGCGTTGCATGCGCCGTTGCAATACAGCATTCGAGGTGTCGGACAGCATGCCGTTGATACAGACCAGCAGTTCGGTATCCTGATCGAATCGCGAATTAAAGAACTCGGCTTCGACTCGTGACAAAAAGAATCGTTGAATGGGGCCGCCTTCAAGCCATTTAAAATTCGGTGACACACGCAGCTTCACCCGGTTGTTAGGCAACAAGTCAATTAACTTTAACCTGTCCAGTTTCGCCAGCTTGCGCACGCAATCGGTTTGTTTAATAGCATAGCTCTCGAGAATCTCATCCACCGTCCAATGATTTAACAGGCATATCGCTACCAGCATAAGCAACGGGTCGGATGCAATCTGTTGCTCCTGTTCCTCCGTGAGTTGATTGATCTGATGTTGTTCCTCATTCATTAGTTGCACGAGATCGGAAATTTCCATTTCCATCATCTGGCAAATGGTATCCAGCCGGTGCAGGGAAAAACTTTTCTCCGAGAACAAGCGCTTTACGCTGGCTTCCGTCAGTTCCAGCGCATCGGCGACATCGGCATAGGTTTTACCGTGGGTCTTGAGTGATTTTTTTAAAACCCCGACCAGGGGCGCGGTTTGAGCCATTACGATATCTCCAGTGTAAAGTATTAAAATAAGATACTAGTAGTTGTAAATATTGTTATTAATGATGTAATCGTTGCGATATACAGACCTTACTCGATACCCTGCACGTTGGCAATTTATTTTTCATCAGGGAAACACACCATGCGCAACATTCTAACAACCAGCGGTTTTCTGGCTTTCGTTTCGATGCTTTTTTTGAATGCATTTGTCGACCTTGGTCACAAAATCGTCATTCAAAACACCGTATTCAAAATTTTCGATGGCGAACTGCAAATTATCTTAACGGCAATTGTTAACGGCCTAATATTGTTGCCGTTCATTTTATTGTTTACACCCGCCGGTTTTTTATCAGACAAATATCCCAAGCATCGGGTGATGCGTTGCAGCGCATGGGCAGCGGTAGTTATTACGTTGGCTATTACCTGTTGTTACTACTTCGGACTGTTCTGGCCGGCGTTTGGTTTGACATTTTTGCTTGCCATGCAAAGCGCCATTTATTCGCCGGCTAAATACGGTTACATCAAGGAACTGGTCGGCGGAAAACATCTGGCTCAGGCCAACGGTATTGTGCAGGCGGTTACCATTGTTTCAATGCTGGTGGGTATTTTCAGTTTTTCCATGTTGTTCGAAAACATGCTTGCCGCTCAAAATTGGGCGCAACCGGAACAGATCATGCAACTTGTTGCACCAGTCGGTTGGTTGTTGGTCGCAGGCTCGGTAATGGAATTAATTTTGGCTTATCGTTTGCCGCAAAAAACGCAAACCAAGCAAGCGGTGCAATTCGATTGGGCGCGGTATACGGGTGGCGATTACCTGCGTTCCAACTTTAAAACGATACGAGGCAATCAGGTGATCTGGTTATCCATTATCGGGCTTTCAATATTTTGGTCCATATCGCAAGTGATGTTAGCCGCGTTCCCTGCCTTCGCCGAAGACGTTTTAGGACAAAATAATACGGTAGTAATACATGGACTGATGGCCTGTTCGGGGATCGGTATTGTGATCGGTTCGTTGATCGCCGGTCGCGTGTCAAGAAATTACATTGAAACAGGTTTGATTCCTTTAGGCGCTATCGGCGTTGCGGGTGCATTGGCGATATTTCCTGGATTGCAAAATGCCTGGACCATGGCGGCGGGTTTTATCGCCCTCGGAACGTTAGGTGGATTGTTTATTGTACCGCTCAATGCCCTGATTCAATTTCATGCAGGCGAAAAACAACTTGGCCGGGTTCTGGCGGGTAACAACCTGGTGCAAAACGCGGTCATGCTGGGTTTTCTCGGTTTAACCGCTGGTTTTGCATACGCCGGGGCCAACGGCCGCACCTTGTTTATTATCATCGCCGTAGTGGGATTCGCGGGTGCGATGTATACCTTGTACAAGTTGCCACAATCATTGACGCGACTGGTGCTGAATTTGGTCGTTCGTAATCGTTACCGCTTGCAGGTGCTGGGGTTTAAAAATATCCCTGAACAAGGTGGCGTGTTAATGCTGGGTAATCACGCAAGCTGGATTGACTGGTCCATCATACAAGTCGCTTCGCCGCGTCCCGTTCGTTTTGTTATGGAACGCAGTATTTACGAGCGTTGGTATTTAAAACCTTTGTTGAACTTATTTGGCGTCATTCCTATTTCCAAAGGCGCGAGCAAAGCCGCGCTGGAGCAGGTTACGCAACTATTGAACGAAGGCGAAGTGGTGTGCCTGTTTCCGGAAGGCATTATTACCCGCACCGGTCACATGAATGAGTTCAAACGCGGTTACGAGCGTGCAGCGGAAAACGCGCAGGGTGTAATCCTACCATTCTATTTGCACGGACTTTGGGGTAGTCGCTTCGCCCGATCCAGCGACAAGCTGAAAATGACGCGACGTGCAGGTGGCAAGCTGGACATCGTCGTATCATTCGGCGAACAACTGCCCATGAACACGAAAGCGGATGAGTTGAAACGCATAGTTTTCGACTTGTCTATCACGTCCTGGGAACAATACGCTCAGACATTGCCGACTTTACCCAACGCCTGGATTGATTCGGTTAAACGGCACGGCTCCCAGCGCATTGCAAGCGATGCCACCAGTGGTGCGCTAACCGCGAACAAAGTGTTAACCGGTGCGGTGTGTTTTTCGCGGTTGATTCGGCGTGAAAGCCCGGAACAGAACATTGGTTTGTTATTGCCGCCGTCAAACGCAGCCGCGATTGCCAATACGGCGGTTTTGTTACGCGGCAAGACTGTGGTCAATCTCAACTACACCGCAAGTACTGATGCATTGCTGTCCGCCATCGAGCGGGCGCAAATTAGATCCGTCTACACCTCGCGTAAATTCATCTCGAAACTCAAAGTGCGTGGTATCGTTCTGGACGATGTTTTGAGTCAATGCAAAGTGTTATACATGGAAGATTTGAAAGAGCAAATCAGCGCACCGGCAAAACTGCTGACGCTGTTGGCAATTAAATGTTTGCCCGGTTTCCTGCTAAGCAAACTGTTTTGCAAAAAGGTCGACGTCGAAAGCACGGCGGCCATCCTGTTTTCCAGTGGCAGCGAGGGTTCACCGAAGGGTGTCATGCTGAGTCATCGCAATTTGATGGCGAACCTGAAACAAACCGCGGACGTGTTGAATATTCAGGAAACCGACAAGGTCATGGCGACCTTGCCCCAGTTTCATGCTTTTGGCTTGACCGTGACGACATTTCTGCCTTTGATCGAAGGGTTACCGGTCATTTATCACCCTGACCCGACCGATGTGGTCAATGTGTCGCAACTCGTCGCGAATCACCACGCCACCATTTTATTGGGTACGTCGACCTTCCTTCGTCTTTACAATCGTAATCGTCAGGTCGAACCCCTGATGCTGGATTCGTTACGGCTGGTCGTGGCGGGTGCTGAAAAACTCAGCGTCGAAGTACGAAACGCGTTCAAGCAAAAGTTTGGCAAGGATATTTATGAGGGTTTTGGGGCGACAGAAACGTCGCCGGTGGCGAGTGTGAATCTGCCGGATTCCCGTGATCCGATTACCGGACGCATTCATCGCGGTAGCAAAATAGGAACAGTCGGTATGCCGATACCGGGCACGGCTTTTCGTGTCGTAGAGCCGGATACGCTTAAAACGATGCAACCGGGAGAAGACGGGCATATATTGATTGCCGGTCCCCAGGTGATGACGGGGTACTTAAATAACGATGAAAAAACTGCCGAGACCATTGTGGCCCTCGATGGACAACGCTGGTACAAGACTGGCGATAAAGGTCGTTTGGACGTAGATGGATTCTTGACTATCGTGGATCGTTACTCACGCTTTGCCAAATTGGGCGGTGAGATGGTGAGTCTGGCCGCGGTAGAAGACCAAATTAGATTAGCGTTAGATCAACCTGACCTGGAACTGGTCGCCGTGAATCTGCCGGATAACAAGAAAGGCGAGCGCATAGTCGCGCTGGTGGTGTCTGACATCGAATCCGCGCAGATCAAAAAGGCTTTGGTGCAATCCAATTGCAATCCGTTAATGATTCCGGCGGAGATTCGAAGTATCGACGAAGTGCCGATGTTGGGCAGCGGTAAAAAAGATTTTGCCACGGCTAAACAACTGGCAATGGATGAATTGCATTTTTCTCGTGCCGCTTAGTCATGCCGAATTTCCATCCCAATTCTAACGGCTTCTTTATCCGCTTCTGTAAATTTGTACTTCAGAAACTCGCGATGTAGCAGCTTTCGTTGCGACCAAGGCACGATAAGGGCGATTCCCAATAAGTCGGTCATTATTCCAGGCAAAATAAGCATGATTAGTGCAGTGATATAGAGTGTCGCCAACGCTGAATTGATCATTAACGTTTTATCGGATGAATTGACCTCTCCGGTTTTCCAACGCCTATAACGTTTCCGTCGTTCTTTTCGAGTCTCGCGATCTTGCAAAACGGCATTGACAGTGTGATGTTGCGTCTATAGAAAAGCGAAACCGGTGGATGTGGTTACCGCATAGACTATTACAAGTTTCCAGATTCCAAATCGCCCTACTAAAAATGCCGTAACGCTGATTTCAGCGACAGCCAGGCCGAGAAAAAGTGTTAAAGCAATTATCCAACCGCGCATGGATTTTTACTCATATAGAACGTATTAGTAGCGATACCGGCATTGGGCGATTAACAATTTGTTCTTCTCGACGGTGTAAACAAGACGATGCTCACGCGTGACTCGTTTTGACCAAAACCCGGACCAGTTATGCCGCAGTGGTTCGGGGTCGCCAATGCCCGTATAAGGATTGCGTTGAATGTCGCTAATGAGCCGGTTTATACGTTTGAGAATCTTGCGGTCGTTTGTTTGCCAATGCAAATAGTCTTCCCATGCATGTTCAGACCATTTGATAATCAATCAAGTAATTCCCGTTTTTCACCTTCGCCATTGCGCAATTGCCCTATCGATTCATTCAACCTTTGCGCGTTTTTTGGGCTGGCCATTAGATAGGCCGTTTCTTCGTAAGATTGAAAATCATCGAGGGAAATTAAAACGGCAGGTTTGCCCTTCTGCCGGGTTATTAATACTGGTGCATGATCTTCATTGACTTTATCCATGACAGACGCAAGATTGGTACGAAACGCTGAATAGGTAATATTTTCCATTTAAAAATAAATAGTTATTTAATATATGTACGCGTTATTGTACAATGAAAACAAACCCGGTTCAACGCGTAGAATACGACAACCCAGATTTAAAAAAGTTAATCAGGATTTCGGTTCCATATCCGACGCCACGTACGCCGCCGTAATGCCGCCATCGACATTCATGGTTGCGCCGTTGACGAAGGATGATTCGTCCGAGGCGAGAAATACGACCATGTTGGCAATTTCTTTGGGTTTGCCGAGGCGACCCATCGGGATGAACGGTTGGCGAGCCTCCCAACGGCCTTCGCCGGCCAGAAATACTTCGGCCAGTTTGGTATGCACCGGGCCTGGACATAGTGCATTAAATCGAATGTTGGAGCGGGCGTATTGAATGGCCATTTCTTTGGTCATGGCCAGTACGCCACCCTTGCTGGCCCCGTAGGCGACCTGTGGAAACGCGGAACCGACTTGGGCGGCGATGGACGCCGTATTGATGACACTGCCACCACCGCTTTGTTCGAGTTTTGGCACGCCATATTTACAACACAAAAATACACCGGTGAGATTAACTGCTAACGTTTTGTTCCAGGAATCCAGCGGTGTCTCAACCGGCCCGGTATCGTCAGGTAATAGTATTCCGGCGTTGTTAAATAGAACGTTTAACCCGCCCAGTTCCGTGTCAGCTTGTTCCAGCATACGCGCGCAATCTTTTTCATCCGTTACATCACCGACGATGCTGACCGCTTCGCCACCTGCAGCGACAATAGCTTGGGTCGTTTCGTCAACCGATGTCTGATCGATATCACAATTTGCAATCGCCGCGCCTTCCTGTGCCAGGCGTATTGAAGTCGCCCGACCCAACGCACCGCCAGCACCGGTTACCCAAATTTTCTTTCCTGCTAATCTATCGCTCATTACTTTTACTCGTTTTTAGTCTCAAAACAGAAACATTAGCCGAGTGAGTCCATCGAAAGCAATAGAAACTGTTCTTTTGCCGGGGTTGCACGGGAGCGGTGAACTGTTCGAGCCATTGTTACGCGTTGCACCAGCAAACCATGAGATTACTGTCGTCACTTATCCGACACAAACTAAACTCAGTTTCGATACGTTGGTTGAAATTGCCGAAAATCAAATTCCTGCCGAAAAACCTATACAACTTGTTGCCGAATCGTTTTCCGGTCTTGTTGCGATACGATTGTTGACAAGAAGCCAACGAAACTACAAAAGCGTGGTATTTTGCGCCGCGTTTGCCAGTTCACCGGTACCAGGATTCAAATGGCTTGTAAAAGCAATCCTTCGATTGATGCGCGTGTGGTCGGGGGCGGTCAGTCTTGGTGTAAGGCACTTTTGTTTGAATGGTTCGGGATCTCAGACTATTGTTGAGCAAGTCAGTCACATCATTGACAAGATTCCTGTATCACTACTGCAAGCGAGACTCGAGATGATAGGCGAACTGAATTTAATCGACGAGTTGGGACGAATTAATATTCCATCTGTTTACCTGCTGGCGAGTCAGGACAGGCTGGTTCCACGTCGTTGCACACAGGAATTTGTCGATAATATCCCAACGCTGAAATTACATGAAATTGACGGCCCGCATTTTTTGTTACAAGCTTGTCCTGGGGTCGCCGCGAAAGTTATTTTTAGCGAAAATGTCACAACATAAACACCACTTAGTACGGGGATAAAGATTGAACAAACCATTGGTTGCCGTTACGGCAGATGTCAAGTTGATTAGTGGCTCACCATTTCACGCGGTTGGCCAGAAATATTTAACCGCCATACACGACGCTGCCGAATGCGTTCCGTTCATCGTTCCTGCATTGATCGATATCGTCGATATCGATCACTTATTGGAACATGTCGACGGGTTAATGCTCACCGGCAGTGTTTCCAATGTGCATCCCACCCGTTATGGCGACGATGCCCACGATCACGCGGAACCTTACGATGTGCAACGGGACGAAGTGACGTTTGCTTTGATTGAAAAAGTGTTAGCGGCGGGTGTGCCGCTCATGGCAGTGTGTCGAGGATTTCAGGAGCTAAATGTCGCTATGGGTGGGACGTTGTATGCCCAACTGCACACTGTCGAGGGTCGAGACGATCATCGTGATCAACACGAAGAAGATATGGATGTGCGTTATGGCGCCCGACACGCTGTCAAATTCGAAGCGGACAGTGAATTTACGAAGATCGCAGGGACAACGCAAATTGATGTGAACTCGCTGCATACACAGGGGATCGATAAGATCGGCAGCGGTCTGTCCTGCGCGGGTGTCGCGCCGGATGGAACCATAGAGGCGGTCGCCGTTAACAACGCCAGGGCTTTTGCCCTCGGTGTACAATGGCACCCGGAATACAAACCATTGGAGAATGAATTCTCTACCCGTTTTTTCAAAGTCTTTGGCGACGCCGTGCGCGACCATGCACGGGGACGAAATGGGTGAGGTTGATGGGGTAAACTGGATATTTAACGCCTAAATCAGTATGGTACGCGCCCCACGAAAAACAGCTTATGTCCCGCAAACTTTACATTAAGACTTTCGGTTGTCAGATGAACGAGTACGATTCCGCACGTATGGCGGATATGCTCGGCGAGTCTCATGGTCTAGAGAAAACCGACAAGCCGGAGGACGCGGACGTATTGTTACTCAACACTTGTTCGGTGCGTGAGAAAGCCCAGGAGAAAGTATTTTCCCAACTGGGTCGTTGGCGCGAGTGGAAGGAACATAATCCGGAACTGGTGATCGGTGTGGGTGGTTGTGTTGCCAGTCAGGAAGGCAAGACTATTTTAAAGCGCGCGCCTTATGTCGACATGGTTTTTGGTCCGCAGACTTATCACCGTTTGCCGAAAATGGTTAGTGATGTCGAAACCACACACAAGCCGTCAATTGATATCAGCTTTCCCGAAATCGAAAAGTTCGATCGACTGCCGCCACCGCGGATTGATGGTGTGCGCGCGTTTGTTTCCATCATGGAAGGTTGTAGCAAATACTGTACTTTTTGTGTCGTGCCGTATACGCGTGGTGAAGAGTTCAGCCGACCATTTGATGATGTCATAACCGAAATCGTTGAACTGGCCGAGCAAGGCGTACGCGAAGTAACTTTGCTCGGTCAAAACGTAAATGCGTACCGTGGCAAAACGCATGATGCTGGTGAAATAGATTTTGCCGAGTTATTGCGTTATGTGGCCGAGGTCGAGGGCATAGATCGTATTCGCTATACCACCTCGCATCCGGTGGAATTTTCCGATCGACTGATTGATGTTTACGCCGATGTTCCTAAACTAGTCAGCCATTTGCACTTACCCGTACAAAGCGGTTCAGACAAAATACTGGCAGCTATGAAACGGCAATACACGGCGCAGGATTATATTGAAATCATCGACAAGCTGCGTCAACGACGACCGCAGCTTTCACTATCGTCGGATTTTATTATCGGATTTCCCGGCGAAACCGAAGAAGATTTCAAAGCAACCATGGATTTGATAAAACACGTCGGCTTCGATCAGTCATTCAGTTTTATTTATAGCGCCCGTCCCGGCACGCCGGCAGCCGAATTAAGCGACGATACGACGCGAGCGCTCAAGCAACAACGTTTGGCCGAATTACAGGCGTGTATAAACGAAATGGCTTCACGTATCAGCGCTAACATGGTGGGTACAACGCAATCGGTATTGGTTGACAGCAGAGCGCGTAAGGATGCCGCGCAAATGAGCGGGCGCACAGACAATAATCGTGTTGTAAATTTCCCTGCAAGCAGTGATATGATAGGTCAATTCGTGGATATCGAAATCACACAAGCCTTGCCCAATTCACTGCGTGGCCGCGCGTGCGGCACTTCACAGCAGCAAAAAAATTCCGACCAGGCTTCGGTTGCCACCGTAGCCTGAGTTTGTTCGACGTTATTTCCATCCGTTCAGGATTTTAATCGTCACATTTGAAGACCACTTCATCCCCCGTCACATTCGCGCTGACGCCTGTTGATAATGAACGCCTGGCCGGTTTGTGTGGCCAATTCAATTCAAACCTGCGTCAGATAGAAGATCGTTTTGATGTAAAAATCACGTGCAGGGGAAATCTGTTCAGCGTGGCTGGCGAGGATGCCGACGTTGTTCAGGTTGAACGCGTGTTACGCAAGTTGTATGACGACACTGAAGAAAACGCTGAGCTGGGCGCGGACAAAGTGCACCTGGTGTTGTCTCAGGCGGACGAGTTACAGGAAGAACCGCAACGCGATATTGTTATACGCGCACGTAAGGTTCTAGTGCGTCCGCAAAACAAGCGCCAACGAAGTTACTTGCACAGCATTTTGACCAATGACATTAATTTCGGCATTGGCCCCGCCGGCACGGGTAAAACTTATCTTGCGGTTGCCTGCGCAACACAAGCCTTGGCGGATGATGCGGTGTCACGCATCGTGTTGGTTCGTCCTGCCGTGGAAGCCGGCGAACGTCTGGGTTTTTTGCCTGGAGATATCGGACAAAAGGTGGACCCGTATTTGCGGCCCTTGTACGACGCCTTGTATGAAATGTTAGGGTTTGATCGTGTCGGCAAACTGATGGACCGGGGGATTATCGAGCTTGCACCGTTGGCTTACATGCGTGGGCGCACCCTGAACGAATCATTTGTTATTCTCGACGAAGCGCAAAATACGACCGTCGAACAAATGAAAATGTTCTTGACGCGCATCGGTTTCGGTTCGAAAGCCGTGATCACAGGCGATGTTACCCAGGTCGATTTGCCTCGTGGCACGTCATCCGGTTTGCGTCATGCGTCACACATTCTCGACGGCATTAACGGTATCAGTTTCACCACGTTTAAACCGCAGGATGTAGTACGGCATCCTCTGGTGCAGCGTATTGTCGAAGCCTATGAGCAACACACTAAAGACAAACCCGAAACCGAATGAGCATTGCGGTAGTGGTTCAAAATGTGTCCGTGTTATCCGACGTGCCCTCGAACGAGACGATTTCCCGCTGGGCACAAGCTGCGCTGGAGGATATTGATAACAAAAAATCAGAATTGACTGTGCGTATCGTAGATGAATCGGAAATTACCGATTTAAACAGGACTTATCGGGGTAAAGACAAAGTGACCAATGTTTTGTCGTTTCCGTTTACCGATCCGCCAGAAACCGCAACCAGCATTCTGGGGGATGTTATCGTGTGTGCCGCAGTGGTAAAGCGCGAAGCGCAGGAGCAGGACAAAGCACCAGAAGCGCATTGGGCGCACATGGTTGTACACGGCATTTTGCATTTGTGTGGATACGATCATGAACAATCAGAGCAGGCGGAACAAATGGAAAGCATAGAAACGGACATCATGACGCGACTCGGATTTCCCGCGCCTTACTCTAAGTACTGATATAAAAATAATAAATAGATGAGTCAAGACACGAAATCCGGTTCGCCGACCTCTCGCTGGATAGAAAAGTTATTCTCTTTAGTACAGCGTGAACCCGCGACACGCGAACAACTATTCGAAATATTGCGCGAAGCCAAAAATCGTGACCTGCTGGATCAGGATGCTCTGGATACCATTCAACGTGTTATACAGGTATCGGAATTGCGCGTGCGTGATGTCATGGTGCCTGGATCCCAGGCGGTAATGATTGATCGCAGGCAATCGCCGGAGGATTTGCTACCGCTGGTTATTGAATCGGGGCACTCGCGTTTTCCAGCAACCGACGGCGAACGCGATAAAGTTATCGGCATACTGCTGGCAAAGGATTTGTTGCGCTATTTCCATGAAAACAGCGAAGAGCGGTTTCAATGGCGCGACATGTTGCGCCCCGCGGTATTCATTCCGGAAAGCAAGCGTTTGAACGTGTTGTTAACCGAGTTTCGCGCGAATCGCAACCACATGGCAATTGTCGTGGATGAGTATGGTGGGGTTGGCGGTTTGATTACTATTGAAGATGTGCTCGAGCAAATTGTCGGTGAGATCGAGGATGAATACGACATCGACGAAGAAGCCAGTATGATTATGCAACGCGATGAAAACGACTTTGTTGTAAAGGCGGTATACCCTATCGAAGATTTTAATGAGTACTTTAAAACCGATATCAATGACGATGAGTTTGACACCATCGGTGGGCTTGTGATTAACGCGTTGGGTCATGTGCCGCAACGTGGCGAATCGGCGGATGTCGAAGGATTCCGCTTCGAGGTGTTAAACGCCGATAGCCGTCGTGTACATTTATTACGCGCCAGTCGTGTGAACGATGTTGTTGTCACAGATCCGTAGATACTCGTCACGGGGCTTTGCTGTCGCGTTATATCGAAACTAATACTTGAGTAAGGTACAAAACACACTAACCGGCAAAACCGGTGATGTAATCGCGCTCGTGAGCGGACTATTATTTCCCTTCGCTTTCGCGCCTTTCTTTTTATTCCCGCTCGGCATCATTTGCCTCGCCGCACTGTTCGTGACATGGACGTGTGTTTCACCCGGCCGTGTCGCGTGGCGCGCGTTTCTTTTTGGGTTCGGCATGTTCACCATTGGCGTGTCGTGGATTTATGTCAGTCTGCACACTTTCGGCAATATGACGCCCATACTCGCAGCTGTCAGTGTCGCCGGTTTAATAGCCCTGTTATCGTTGTTTCCGGCTGTTGGTGCTTATGTACAAGCGCGTATCGCATGCGGTCATTCCATCGCCGCCATGACCTTGCTTATGCCCGCGGGGTGGATGTTCGCCGAGTGGTTGCGTGATTGGGTGTTAACTGGATTTCCCTGGTTGTCCGCCGGTTACAGTCAGGTGAATTCATGGTTAGGACACTTTGCACCGTGGGTGGGTGTATACGGTGTCAGTTTAATCGTAGCAGTATGCGCGGGATTGCTCGCCGCAAGCGTGCTCAATCCGCGCCGGTTTGGGTTCAAAGGCGGCGCGCTGATCGCGGTGATTTTCATGCTGGCATGGTCGGCGGATCGCGTTGCGTGGTCAACACCCGAAGGGGAGTCGTTACGCGTAGCATTGGTGCAGGGCAATATTCCATTGACCGCGAAGTGGGAGCCGGATCAATCGATTCGCATTCGCGACGTGTATTTGCAATCCAGCCTGACTTTATCCGATCGCGATTTGATTGTATGGCCGGAATCCTCCTTGCCTTATTTTGTTGATGAAGTTGGTGACGATTTTTGGCAAGCGCTGCGCGAACACCCGGCGGATTTTATCTTGGGTTTGCTGGAACGCGAACCCGGTGGTACGCCTTACTACAATAGCGTGGTTGCGGTTAGTGACGAACTTGAGTTTTATCGCAAAAAACACCTGGTGCCGTTCGGCGAGTTTTTGCCATTCAAACCATTGTTTTCCTGGGTAATCGGCCGTCTTGAAATTCCCATGGCGGACTTTACCAGTTGGAAAGCACCGCAACCGGCGTTAACAGCGGCCGGCCAACGCGCCGGAATTTCGGTGTGTTACGAGGACGCGTTCCCGCTTGGTGTGCGCAAGGCATTGCCGCAGGCCACACTGCTGGTGAACGTGAGTGAGGATGCCTGGTTTGGTGATTCGTTGGCTCCCCATCAACGTTTGCAGATCGCGCAGATGCGTGCCATGGAAACTGCACGGCCATTTGTGCGCGCTGCTAATACGGGTGTCAGCGCCGTGATTGATCCGCGTGGAAACATCATCACGCAAACTCCGCAGTTTCAATTCGATGTTTTACTCAGCGACGTACAACCCATGAGTGGCGTGACGCCGTTTGTGCGTTTTGGAAATTACCCGATGTTAATAGCGATGTTATTCCTGGCGATAACCGGTGCCGCGCTCACTAGACCAGGAACAGCGCGGCCAGACCTAACACCGAAAGAAAACCAATCACGTCAGTGATTGTCGTCAAGGCTACGCCGCTGGCTAAAGCGGGATCGATACCAAAGCGCTTGCAGGCAAGGGGTAAGAGAACCCCAGCGGCGGCTGACGCGATCAGGTTGATAAACATGGCGAGCGCGATAATTACACCGAGAAATAAATCGTGATACCAAAGCGTCGCCACCAGGGCGATAGCCAGCGCCCAGATCAGACCATTCAGTCCACCGACTAAAAACTCTTTGCGTAAAACCCGAAAAGCATTATTTTTGGTAATCGTGCCGATAGCAAGACCACGTATGACTATAGTCAGGGTTTGCATGCCGGCATTGCCGCCCATGCTGGCGACAATCGGCATCAACACCGCCACAGCGACTAGTTTTTCAATCGTATTTTCGAACTGGCCTATCACCCAGGATGCAATAACGGCGGTGATTAAATTAACGCCCAGCCAGATCGCACGGGCACGCGTGGTTTGGCGCACTGGCGCAAAGATATCTTCTTCTTCGCTGACACCTGCACGCACCATCACCGAGTGATCGGCGGTTTCACGTATGACATCGATGACGTCGTCTACGGTGATGCGTCCGAGCACTCGATCATCGTCATCGACGACCGGCGCGGAAATTAAATTATAACGTTCGAATGCGGCGGCGACCTCGGTGCTGGGTGTGTCGATTTTAAATTTTATCGGGTCGTTATCCATGAATCGCGCCACACGCAGGCTCTGGTCATTGGTTAACAACGTGGCGACAAATAAAATCCCGCGCAGTCGGTTATCACGGTCCACCACGAATAGTTTATCCGTGTACTCGGGCAATTCGCCTTTCAAACGCAGGTAACGCGACACCGTGGCCAGCGTAATGGTCGCGCGAATCTCCGTCGTATCGATGTTCATCAAACCGCCGGCGCTGTCCTCGGGGTAAGACAACACGGCGTCGTAGGCCGGGCGTTCTTCCTTATCGACGCTGAACAGGATGTCGGCGATAACATCGTCCGGCAAATCCGGGGCAAGATCCGCGATATCATCCACGTCCAGTGAACGCACGGCGCTGGCCAGCATCTGCGTATCCATCGTCTCCAGCAAACCTTCGCGCACACCGTCGGAGACTTCGGTCAGCACTTCTCCCATTTTGTCTACTGGAACTTCAGACCAGACCGAGATACGTTGGTCGGGAGGAATACTTTCGAGTAATTGAGCGGTGTCGGCCGGGTGCAACTCCTGCAATAACGCGCGAATCTGTGCAAACGCTCCGCTTGCGAGAGCGCCGCTCAATTGTTCAAGCACTTCCTGGTTTTCAGCTTGTGACATGAATCGATTCGATTGGTCTGCGTTGAGTGGATACGATATGGTCACCACGACCACACGCTGAGCGCTCGCCGCCGGTTGCGCAATAGCGGCGCTAAGTTAACATACAACAGTGAGTGCGGCTAATTGATGGTGCCGGGGCAAAAGTTGAGTTGCTCAACCCGCTTGCGCAGTTCACCGCTATTCGCGGTCGCCAGGATTTCATCCGTCGGTTGGGTTAAGGTCCTGATATTGGTTTCCAGTATGTTCTTTTTTACATCGAGTAATGTCGTGGGATCCATGCTGAAGGTGCGCAATCCCATGCCTAACAACAAGCGGGTAAAACGTGTGTCACCTGCCATTTCACCACACATGGCCACCGGGATACCGGCGGTATGACCGGAACGAATGGTATTGTGAATCAAACGCAGCACGGACGGGTGCAATGGATCGTAAAGGTAGTTCACTTCGTCATCGACACGATCAATAGCGAGTGTGTATTGAATCAGGTCATTCGTGCCGATGGAGAGAAAATCGAGTTTACCAGCGAACAAGTCCGCTGCGATGGCCGCAGCCGGAACTTCAATCATACCGCCAATGGGAATATCGGTTTGAATTCGATACCTTCGCGGGTGAGTTCACGTTTTACCTCACGCATCATTTCCAGCACCTGATCGAGTTCGTTCAGGGTCGATAACATAGGTATCATGATCTGCACGGACCCGTGCACCGAAGCACGCAGGATGGCACGTAGTTGCGGGCGAAATAATCCGGGGTCGTGTAAACATAAACGCACTGCACGTAAACCCAATGCCGGGTTGGTAGTCGCATGCGAACCGGTACGACCGCCGTCGACCTGCTTATCTGCGCCTAAATCAAGTGTGCGAATCACCACGGGGCCGGGCAGTGCATCTAGCACAACGGAGTAGGCTTCATATTGTTCCTCTTCACTGGGTGGTTGCTCGCGATTCATGAACAAAAACTCTGTGCGGTACAGGCCGACTCCGGTTGCGCCTGCATGGATGACGGCATTAATATCGTCCGGCAACTCAATATTCGCCAACAAAGACACATCCACTCCGTCTTGAGTGCATGTTCTAACATCTTTGAGTAACAACAACTCATGTTGTGAAACAGCTTCCCGAGCTTGGCGTTGCTGGTAAGCTTCGAGAACCGATTGATCGGGGTCAACCAGTATCGCGCCGTTATGGGCATCCACCACCAGGGTATCGCCGTTACGAATGTAACGAGTCGCACCGTGCAAACCGACGATAGCCGGTATGCGCAGACTGCGCGCCAAAATGGCTGTGTGTGAAATAGGGCCGCCGAGGTTGGTAACAAATGCCGCCATACGGCGGTTTTTTAATGTCACCGCATCTGCCGGTGTGAGATCATTGGTGATGACGATTTGACCATCGAGTCCGCCGGGTAAATGCTCGGCGAACTCGTCGGTGACATCCAGCAGCTCGCTGTAAACACGTCCGACAACTTGGTTGACATCGGATTTTTTACTACGCAGGTAAGGGTCTTCGATTTTTTCAAATGCGCTGATCAATACTTCCGCCTGCAGTTGCAGGGCTTTTTCCGCATTGCAGTGTGACTCGCGAATGGTATCGGCTGGTTTTTGGCAAATCAGCGGGTCGTCCAGCATCAATAAGTGCGTATCAATGAATGATGAAATTTCTGATGGTGCGTCGTCCGGAACTTTTTCTTGTATTGCTAGCAGTTTCTCTCGCGCGGCCGTGATAGCAGATTGAAATCGCTCGACTTCCTGCTCGATTTTTTCCGATGTCACCAGATAATCTGGAATTTCCGGGCGATCACGATTGAAAACGAACGCTGTCCCAATCGCCACACCGGCACCTACCCCCGCGCCGTGCAGGGAAAACATTATTCGTCCTCGCCGAATCTGTCGGCGAATAACTTTGTCACCGCACTCAAGGCTGACTCCGCATCTTCACCTTCAGTGGCGACAGTTACGTGAGTGCCTTTAGCGGCGGCCAGCATCATCACGCTCATAATGCTCTTGGCGTCAGCTTCACGTTCTTCGCAATGCAAACGCACGTGTGAAGCGAATGAACTGGCGGTGCTTACCAGCTTGGCGGCCGCGCGGGCATGCAAACCCAATTTGTTAACCACTTTAATTTCGCGTTCCAGTTTCATTTGATGGCCGCTAACGGTTGCGTTAGCCCGTTATGAGTCTGATGTTCACCGGTGTGCTGCGGTTTTAACTCGCGATGTCTTGTTTGCACATGAATCTGCCTGTTTGCGAAATAGTCACTTAACTTTTGCGATATATAAACCGAACGGTGTTGACCACCGGTGCAACCTATGGCAATGGTAATGTAGCTGCGATTTTCCGCTTCAAAACTCGGCAACCAGTATTCGATAAAGGACTTGATTTGTTCCACCATTTTTATCACCGGTGCGTGACTTTCCAGGAATTCAATAACCGGTGAATCCAAGCCGGTCTGGAGGCGCAGTTCCGGTTGCCAGTGCGGATTGGGCAGGCAACGCACATCGAATACGAAGTCCGCGTCGAGCGGTGTGCCATGTTTGTAACCGAATGATTCAAACATTAACACCGCGCCGCTGGGTTGTTCGCCACCCGCTATATCGCGCACCATGCGGCGTAATTCGTGCGGTGTCGTAGTGGTGGTATTGATGCGGCGGCTGGCGTGATCGGATAAAGGTGCCAGTAATTCACGTTCCTGACCGATGCTTTCCAGCAGCGAAGTATCGTCGTTGGACAAGGGGTGTTTACGCCGCGTCTCGCTGAAACGCTTGACCAGCGCTCGGTCGTCCGCCTCGAGAAAAATAATATGGTAGTCAATGCCGAGTCCATGCAGTTTCTGCAAATGTTCGGGCAAGGATTCGAGAAACAGTTGATTACGTGAATCGATACTCACGGCCGCACGATCAACCTTCGCGCTGTCGTGTTTTAGCACCTGGTCAGCAAATTCAGCGAGTAATACGGCGGGTAAATTGTCAATGCAGTAATAACCCAAGTCCTCAAGCGCTTGAAGCGCGATACTCTTACCGGACCCGGACAATCCGCTGACAATAAAAATGTTCACGACGCGTGTTTCAAATGCATAAAGCCTAAGTTGCGGATTCCGTGTTCCGTTCGAGCCAGCTGATCATTTCATCGGCGTGGGTCGCATTGTTCAGGCCGGAACGAATTTCTTCCTGATTGAGTAACGAGGCCAGTGCCGCCAGTAGTTGTAAATGCGTTTCGGTCGCGTCCGCCGGCACCAGTAAGGCGATGATTAATTCCACCGGTAGCTGGTCCGGCGCGTCAAAATCCAGCGGCCGGCGTAACTTGGCCAATGCGATAATCGGTTCGTCTATGCCGTTGATACGCCCGTGGGGCAGGGCGACGCCATAACCGATGCCGGTGCTGCCCAGTCGTTCGCGTTCAAACAGCACTTGGAACACCGTTTCCTTATCCAGGCCGCTTTGATCTTTCAGCAACAAGGCTGCGATCTCTTCCAGCAGTCTTTTTTTGCTGGCGACGTGCAGATCTATCGCGACCCGACCCGCTGTTATGTATTGTGTAATCCCGTGATGGTCTCCTGAAGATTTTGCTTGAGTCTGTACGGAGTCTTGTGCCACATCACTCATTCGGAAATTTGTTCCTTCAGTGCGCCGTTACTTTGATGGTGGTCAGTGCGTTTCCCCTTATGTTTTCTAATCTGCCGGTCAAGTTTATTGATCAGTGCGTCAATTGCTGCGTACATGTCACCCGCTTCACCGCCTGCGTGTAAGGTTGCGCCTTTTGCATTCATGGTGGCTTCGGCCAGATGACGTTGTTTTTCGACATGCAGGACAACATGCGCCGTGGTGACATGATCGAAGTGCCGCGAGATACGCGACATTTTTTCGGAAACGTACTCACGCAACGCTGGAGTAACGTCGAGATGTTGTCCTGTGATTGTTATTTGCATGGCAGTACCTCCGTAGCTAGGGTTACATCAATACCTTCCTTTGACTGGAAGGCGGTATATTCATTTGTTCGCGGTATTTGGCCACCGTGCGGCGTGCTACCTTGATTCCCTCCTTTTGCAGGGTATCGGAAATCTTGTTGTCGCTGATCGGTTTTGACGTGGGTTCGTCTTCAATGAGTTTACGAATACGTGATTGAATCGCGGTCGATGAAAACGCCTCGCCTTCATCGGTTTCCACATGGCTGGAAAAGAAATAACGCAGCTCAAACACGCCACGTGGGGTCAACATGTATTTTTGTGTTGTTGCACGCGAAACCGTGGACTCGTGAATTTCGAGTTGTTCGGCGATCTCACGCATGACTAATGGTTTCATGGCATCCGGGCCGTTATCGAGAAAATCGGTTTGTTTCTTGACAATTTCCTGCGCTACACGCAACACCGTATCGTGGCGGTTTTGCAGGCTGCGCATAATCCATTTCGCCTCAGTCATTTGATTTTTCAAATAGGAGTGTGTTTCCTTATCCTGGTTGTTATTGCTCATCATGGATTGATAGCTGTCGTTAAAGCGCAGTCCGGGCGATGCGCTGGGATTGAGTGCCACCTGCCAGCGGTTATTGTGTTTGGCAACGATGACATCAGGAATAACATATTCCGCATCGCTGGTTTCTACTTCACTGCCCGGTTTGGGGTTGAGCTTGCGTATCAGGTCGATGGTTATCTGTAACTGTTCAGTATTCAGTCGCAGTTTTTTCTTCAGGCTCTTGAAGTCGTGTTTCGCCAGCAGATTTAAATGGTGTTGAACCAATTCCTGTGCATGCAGAATAAGCGGGGTCGATGGATCTTTTTGCTGCAACTGTAAAATCAGGCATTCGTTTAAATCGCACGCGCCAACACCAATGGGGTCGAATGTCTGGACGCGATGCAGTACGGCGTTGACTTCTTCGACATCGACTTCATCATGATTCATCATGCTCGTAATTTCTTCGACGGTTGATTCGAGGTAACCGTCTTCGTTTATACAGCCAATAATAATTTCAGCGATTTTTCGGTCGACGTCACTGAAAGGCGTCATATTCATTTGCCATATCAGGTGTTCATGCAAGGTGGTGGCGCTTTGCATGCGTTCGGTAAAATCCGGCAAACCCGAATCGGCATGACTGTTGTTGACCGTGGTGCGGTAATCGACAGGGTCGAAATCCGTTGACGGTTCTTCGATGGAGCTTGAATCGCTGTCTAAATCCGTATCATTGATTTCGCCTTCGTTGGTCGCATCTTGGGGTTCGGTATGTTCTATCATCGAATCCGGGCTTTCGAAATCAAACTCGTCGTCCAGATTGGAGTCGGTATCGTTGTCGGAAGTTGTCTCCGGCGAGGCTTCCGTGTGCAGAATTTCCGCTATATCGTCTTCCACTTCTTCCAGCAATGGATTGCCTTCGATGACTTCGCGCAGTTCCGTGCGCAACTCGATCGTCGATAACTGTAGCAGGCGAATGGCTTGCCGCAGTTGCGGTGTTAACGTAAGTCGTTGACCGAGTTTGAGTTCCAGCGATTGCTTCACAACATTGTTTTGTATCAAACAATACGTTTGATACCTTATACCCTCGTTATAGGAAACGTTTTAGACTATTTTACAGGAATTCGGCGGTCGTAACCGTCGGACTTACAAGCGAAAATTAGTACCGAGGTAAACTTCTCTTACGCCTTCGTGGGATAATACTTCTTCCGGACTGCCTGCGGTCAAAACTTTGCCTTGGTGTAAAATATATGCACGATCACAAATACCCAGCGTCGCACCCACCTGGTGATCGGTAATCAGTACACCGATACCCCGATCACGCAACATCGAAATGACAAATTGAATGTCGCCTATCGAAATAGGATCGATACCGGCGAATGGCTCGTCGAGTAATATAAAATACGGTTGCACGGCTAACGCCCGCGCAATTTCCACGCGCCGTCTTTCACCACCGGAAAGACTGAAGCCCATGGACTTGCGTTTGTGCGCGATACCGAATTCTTCCAGCAGGGTGTCGACACGTTCGCGGCGTTCTTCGTCAGACAAATCGGGTTGCGCTTCCAGCACAGCCATGATGTTGTCTTCAACATTGAGCTTGCGAAAAATAGATGCTTCTTGCGGCAGATAACCGATGCCTAAACGCGCGCGTTCATGCATGGGCAGGTCGCTGATGTCTTTTTCATTCAGCATGATGGTGCCGCTGTCACGCCGGATCAATCCGACGATCATGTAAAAACAAGTGGTTTTACCGGCGCCGTTTGCACCCAGTAAGCCAACCACTTCGCCGCTTTCAACCGCCACATCGACATGATCGACAACCATGGCGCCTTTGTAGCGTTTGGTTAACCCGGCCGTGGATAAGGAAATCGTTTCGGCAACGGTTTCGGCGTTACCTTCAATAATCCGCGGCGCGATTTGCGCTGAAGGGTTTGCGCTCAATCGCTTGATTCTTGTTTCTTGCGCGGCGGGATAGTCATGCGAGCACGGCCACCGGAGTCAGTCGTTGCTGCGTCGCCTTCGGCCTGCCCGGCGTCACCGGTTTCATCCGATGGTTGCGCCAGTATACCGTCACTTTGCTCTGCGGTTTGTTCGTCTTGTTGCGGAGCGGGCGATTGTGAACCGCCGCCACGAATTTTTACTTTCGATGTCGACATGTTGTAGACGATGGTTTTGCCGGTCACGACGTTGCCTTCCTGCTCAACAACAGCCGGGTTGCCGAACAGGGTTACAATATCGGCTACTTCGTCGATTTCCATTTTACTGCCCTTGGCAATCACATCCGTTTCCTTGCCTTCCGGCCGTTGACGAAATATCGCCGGGCGCCCAACGGCTACGGCATTTTGTAGTTTGCCGTTTTTAATCATGGTCACGACTTCATCGGCTTTGACTCGAATAGTGCCTTGTTGCATATACACATTTTTGCGGTAGATGCGCTCGCCGGTTTCAAGATCGATATCCACTTCATCGGCGTCGATTACCGCCGGTTGATTACGATCAGAGTCCAGCGCGGATGCCGTGTTCGGCATACCCACCACGATTGCTATCAGCAGGGCGCAGCTAAATTCGAATTTCATTGTCTTGTTTCCGATCGGCATGTCGTGTGGTTTTATTCCTTAAAATATATATTCAGTAAAATGTGTATTCAGTCTTTCAAACGCAACTTAAGTTTACGTGTCGTGGTGATGCCACCGGCGCCTTCGTCACCTTTGCCCTGGATTACCCGCACATCACCGGTTAACAGAATATCCTTACCGTCGCCTGATAGCCAGCCCGACTTGGAGTAAATATGGCGTGGGGGTTGTTCCGCTTCGTATTGAATAACATGGGGATTGTCCAGTAACGAGGAGCCGTCGTCGGGATAATGCACCAGGCGTTCCGCTTCCAAAACATATTTTACACCGTCCGGGTCCATACCCGTCGCGGTAAAATTTTCCACGTAGTAATCCGGGTCATGGGTGAGTGCGACCTCCTCGGTTTTTTGCGCCGGTTTGAGCAAAACAAACTGTAACCACAGACTGACCAGCGTCAACGCAGCGAAGACCGAGATCAATACAAATTTTTCATTATGCAGTAGCGTGGTCATGGTTTTTTACGAGCGCTGATTACAATACACCGGCGCGCAATAAATCATGCGTATTCAATGCGCCTAATACATGGTTTTTTTCATCCACCACGAACACGCCATTGATCGCGTGTGGCCCATGCCGCGCATGCTCGCGCATCATATGCACAATTTCGGCAGCCAGCACGTCGGGGCTGATAGTAAACGGATCGGGTGTCATGACATCCTTCGCCTTGACGTTGTAAACATCGGTCTGGTTGTTCAACGTGCGACGCAAGTCCCCATCGGTAAACATACCGATGAGTTTTTTATCCTTGTTGATGACACCAGTCATGCCGAGAGATTTGCTGGTCATCTCCAGTAACACGTCCGACAACGACGCCTGCTGTTCGACCAGCGGTATGGCATCGTCGGTGTGCATAACGTCGCGTGCGTACAACAGCAATCTTCGACCCAGTAATCCGCCCGGATGCGTGCGGGCAAAATCCCGCTCGGAAAAACCGCGTGCGCGAAATACGGCAACGGCTAAGGCATCACCCATTAACAAGGTCGCCGTGGTGCTTGAAGTTGGTGCAAGATTCATGGGGCAGGCTTCCTGTTCGACACTGACATCCAGCACTACATCCGCTTGTTCGCTTAAAGTCGAATTTTGATTGCCCAGCATTGCGATCAGTTGTACACCCATGCGTTTTACGATGGGAATCATTGTTAAAATCTCGGCGGTCTCGCCTGAGTTTGAAATCGCGATGACCAAATCATGCGCGGTGATCATGCCCATGTCGCCATGACTGGCTTCACCTGGATGAACAAAAAAGGCCGGCGTTCCCGTACTGGCAAGCGTCGATGCAATTTTGCCACCGATATGACCTGACTTGCCCATACCGACAACAACAACCCGGCCTTCACAAGCCAGGATCATCTCACAGGCTTGTGTGAATTTCGTGTCGATCCGGTGTTTAATTTTATCCAACGCCGCCAGTTCCATTTCCACTACTGTGTGGCCATAACCAATAAAGTCCCTGGCGTTTGCGGGGGCATCGTTCATGTTGGGTTAACGTCAGTTCGGTAAAGTGATTGCGTCAATATCGTAAACAACTCTTTCGTCGCGGTTTTGCGTAGTAAGTATAACGCAGTTGTACGAGTGTTCGTGTTACCCGACAGCGTTTACCGGCAAGCAAGTCTGGTAGAATGCGGCGGCTTCACTCCATCCCATGCATAACAAAGGTTAACAATTGGTTGAAACGGTAACTGTCCGTGACCACAACGATCCCATCATCGCGGTTCGTGACGTGCATTTTGCTTTTAGTACACGTTCTATATACAGCGGTGTCGATCTGGATATTCCGCGTGGCAAGGTGACCGCTATCATGGGTCCGAGTGGTTGCGGCAAATCGACATTGTTATCCTTGATTGGCGGCCGTTTGCGGCCATCACGCGGGGATTTGACCTTCGATGGCGTGTCGGTTCCCGCTTTGCGTGGCGGTGTATTGTATGAAATGCGCAAACGCATGGGCATGTTGTTCCAGCACAGCGCTTTGTTAACCGATATGAGTGTGTTCGACAACGTCGCCTTTCCCGTGCGCGAACATACGGATTTGCCGGAAGCGTTAGTGCGCAGCCTGGTGTTGGTCAAACTGCAAATGGTCGGCCTGCGCGGAGCACGGAATTTAATGCCGGACGAATTGTCCGGTGGCATGGCACGGCGTGTTGCGCTGGCGCGTGCTATTGCGTTTGACCCGGACGTCGTGATGTACGACGAACCGTTCGCCGGTCTTGATCCGATTTCCAAGGGTATGGTGGTGAAACTTATCCGTGAATTGAACGACGCGTTGGGACACACTTCAATTGTTGTAACACATGATGTGGCGGAAGGTTTCAGTATCGCCGATCAGGTTTATCTGCTGGGTGGCGGCAAAGTGATTGGCAGCGGTTCACCACAGGAGATGAGTGAAAGTAACGCGCCCGAGATAAAACAATTCGTCGGCGGGTTACCGGATGGCCCGGTGCCGTTTCATTATTCCAATGACAATTATCTTGACGACTTGCTGTCTGCCGAATCATGAATGCTATTCGTAACATCGGTGCCGGCACTTTGATCGCGATCGAGCGCTTGGGCAGCGCCAGTGTATTTTTACTAAGCGCCATGCGTGGAATGCCAGTGGCAATCAGCCGTTTTAGTTTGCTCGTGCAACAATTGTATGCCATCGGCGTTTTAACTTTGTTGATCATCGTCGTTGCCGGGTTGTTTGTCGGCATGGTGCTGGGTTTGCAGGGCTACAACACACTGGTTGATTTCGGCGCAGAATCCTCGCTGGGCCTGGTGGTTGCATTATCGTTAACGCGTGAACTTGGCCCGGTGTTGGCGGCTTTGCTGTTTGCCGGTCGAGCAGGCTCCGCGTTGACCGCCGAGATAGGTTTGATGAAAGCCACAGAGCAATTGAACGCATTGGAAATGATGGCGGTTAATCCCATGGTGCGTGTGATCGCTCCGCGTCTGCTCGCTGGAGTTATCGCTGTGCCATTGTTGTCTGCTATTTTTACCGCTGTCGGTGTACTGGGCGGTTATCTGGTCGGCGTTGGGCAACTGGGCGTGGACAGTGGTGTTTACTGGACCGCCATGCAGGATGGTGTCGATTTTTACGACGATATCTTGAACGGTGTGATCAAGAGTTTAGTATTTGGATTCGTCGTCACCTGGATTGCCGTTTTTGAAGGCTATGACGCCGAACCTACATCCGAGGGTGTCAGCCGCGCCACCACCCGTACCGTCGTCACCGCTTCGCTGGCGGTGCTGGCATTGGATTATGTGTTGACCGCTATCATGTTTGGAGAAATTTAGTATGCAGCGTAAATCGATTGAAATCTGGGTAGGGCTGTTTGTGTTAGCCGGTATCGCCGCGTTATTAATGCTGGCGTTGAAAGTAGGTAATTTAAGCAACGCGGGAAATGGCGCCGGTTTTACTATCACCGCGCAGTTTGACAATATCGGCGGTTTGACCGTCAAGGCGCCGGTGTCACTGGCCGGTGTGCGAATCGGCAGAGTTACCGATATTCGCGTGGCGAAAGACGATTATCGCGCAGAAGTGGAAATGCAAATCAGCAGCGAATACGACAATTTGCCCGAAGATACCAGCGCATCCATTCTGACCGCCGGCTTACTCGGTGCACAATACATCGGCCTGGAACCCGGTGGTGAGGAAATTTTTCTGCAAAATGGCGATCAAATCTATTTAACCCAATCGGCCGTAGTGCTGGAGCAATTGATTGGTCAGATGCTGTTCAGCAAGGCCGCAGGAGAAGAGTAATGAAAAAATCAGGATTGATATTCTCGTTTTTAGTGTTGTTTGGTTTGACTCAAATTGCATTCGCGGGTTCGCCGCCGGATCAGGTGATTCGCGATACAACGGATAAATTGATCGGTGAACTGGATGCAGACCGCCAGGCCTTGGCCGCAGACAACGCAAAACTCTATAAGCTAGTTGACGACATTGTTGTACCGCACTTCGATTTCGCGCGCATGTCCCGATTAGTGCTGGGCCGTTCCTGGAGAGCGGCCAATGCAGATCAGCAAACGCGATTTGTCGAGGAGTTTCGCACCTTGCTGGTGCGGACCTATGCGACCGCTTTGTTTGAATACAACACGGAAAACAGTCTGAGTATAAAACCGTTAAAACTGAAAGACGACGATAAACGCGTTATCGTGCGCACGGAGTTTGACCTGGGCAGTGGTCCGGCGGTGAGTATGAATTACTCATTTCATAAAAATAAGTCTGGTGATTGGAAAGTATACGATGTTTCCGTGGATGGGGTGAGTCTGGTGACGAATTATCGCAGTTCTTACAACCGGATTATTCAAAACGAGGGGATGGATGCCTTGATTGAATCGCTGGCCGATAAGAATGTGCAGTTGAGCAGCAGCTAAGTAGCAAGCTGATGTCTGCGCAGATTCAATCGTCGGGCGATGGTCGCTACAGGATAACCGGCGAATTAGGATTCAATACCGTGTCCGGGTTATATCCAGGACCGTTTGCTCAGGACAAGGCTGTTGAACTCGATCTCACTGAGGTTACCCGGGCCGACAGCGCCGGTCTCGCTTTACTAATACAATGGGTGCAGGATGCACGTCAGCGCGATGCGAGAATCGGTTTCAGCAATATTCCTGCACAACTCGCGGCGATGATAAAAGTAGCGGAACTGGAGACGGTTTTTGATTTGTAGCCCTTTGATCACTTGGATACATCGATAAAAACAATTTTTAAGTCGATTGGCCCAGGAATTGGACCAGGAATCCCGTAAAATAGGCTTAAGCAGAAAACAATAGACCTGAACATGGTACAACCCGAAGACATAAAAGGCTGGATTGAAGAAAATCTTGAAAATTCAGTGGTTGAAATAGAAGGCGACGGTCACCACTTCAACGCGGTGATTGTTTGCCCCGGCTTTGCCGGTAAAAACCGCATCCAGCAACATCAAATGGTGTACGCTGCACTGGGTGATCGCATGAAATCCGAGATTCATGCCTTATCCATGCAGACGCTGACACCGGAAGAACACCAGACCCAGAGTGGGATCTGACTTTAAATGAACTGACATTTTTATCGAGGTATTTGAGTGATGAGCGCACAGGAACGAATTAAAGAAACCGTTGAGAACAACGATGTCGTATTATTTATGAAGGGTTCGCCGGACTTTCCGCAATGCGGTTTTTCCGGGCGCGCCGTGCAGATATTGCAGGCCTGCGATACGGAATTCGCATCTGTGGACGTATTGCAGGATATGGAAATTCGCGAAGGCATTAAACAATTTTCCAACTGGCCGACCATTCCCCAGTTGTATGTGGATGGTGAATTCATTGGTGGCAGCGACATCGTGATGGAGATGTACCAGAACGGCGAATTGCAGAAAAAACTGGCCCGGCAAGAATAGAAAACCGCTTGGACTTATCTGAAATGACGCCTTTTTAGAGCTATTGTGGACACCAGTATTCTAAACTTGTTCGCAGTTTATTCTTTACACTGGGAGGCCTCGGTGTTTTGTACGGGTCAGAAAATGTGAAAATTGCCGAAGCACTGCTGGTTCGGGCAGATCAACAAAAGAAGCTTGCCTCTCTTCGAAATCGCATCGCCCAAAATGCAGTTGTGCAGGAAGGAGATAAACCACACGAAGACGCGTCAAAGTTGATCAAAGAAGCATTTGCGATTTTAGGGGAGCTTGAGTCACTCGTATTCAAAATCAATGAGGCCAATCTTCACAACACACTTGCAGATGGTCGATCGCTTACTGAAGCAATCGCGCGTCGCGATACACTTGTTGGCCAACATTCAATATTGCAGCACGCGATAGAACATACGCACAAGGAGCCTGACCGCTACAGCATGACTGAGATAAAGTGGGTTGCAACCTTGAAAGTCGCCAATCTCCAGAAACAAGCGGAGGATTTAGCAAAGAACATACGAGAGTTAAACGCGCAAATTCAAGAAACCAATTGGAGGGCGGAACTGAAGGAATAGACAGTCATCGATTATGGGTCCGGGCGAGTGTTAGACCCCGGCACGGGGCCTGGGGGTTGAAAACATACAGGACCCGCTCTGGAGCGCGGTGGGCAGCGCAACTCAGTTACAAATTCGCCCATCACAAGTTAGAACTTAAACCCGGTCTAAAAAACCGGTGACAACTTACCAGTGACTACCAGACGCTGACGGACCCACCAATATTTTGCAACTTAACCTTCGGATACTCCCGGTAGGTATGTCAAATTCTCTAGGACAGCTTTGTTGAATTAAAAATGGATAAGTTAATAGTCAGTGGTGGCCGGCCGTTGCGTGGTGAAGCACGCATCTCCGGTGCGAAAAATTCCGCATTGCCATTAATGATGGCCTCGCTGCTGACGGATAAACCCCTGCGGATTAGCAATGTCCCGCATTTGCACGACATCACTACGACCATGGAATTGCTCGGGCGCCTGGGCGTGTCGTTACAGGTTGACGAGGACATGGCTATCGAAGCCGACGCCGCTAATGTCGAAAGCTATCAGGCGCCGTATGAGCTGGTTAAAACCATGCGCGCATCTATTTTGGTTTTGGGGCCGTTACTGGCGCGATTCGGTAAAGCCGACGTGTCATTACCGGGTGGCTGCACCATCGGTTCACGGCCGGTGAATTTGCATATCCGCGGGCTGGAAGCCATGGGTGCGGATATCAGTATTGATGGCGGTTATATCCAGGCCAGTGCGGCGCGACTCAAAGGTGCGCGTATTTTCATGGATTTGATTTCAGTCACCGGCACCGAGAATTTGATTATGGCGGCAACGCTGGCGCAAGGTACAACGGTCATTGAAAATGCCGCGCGCGAACCGGAAGTAGTCGACCTGGCGCAATGTCTTAACAAAATGGGCGCGCAAATCAGTGGCGCGGGCAGCGACGAAATCGTAATAGAAGGTGTCGATGCATTGGGTGGTGCCGACCACGCGGTGATTCCGGATCGTATCGAAGCCGGAACTTATTTGGTGGCTGCCGCGGTGACCGGCGGCAAAATAAAATTACGCGACGTTAACCCGCATCATCTCGAAGCGGTGCTGGAGAAATTGCGCGAAGCGGGCGCCAAAATTGAACTGGGCGAAAACTGGATTAGTCTGGATATGGATGGCCAACGCCCGCAGGCGGTCAATATCCGCACCTCGCCTTATCCTGCCTTCCCAACAGACATGCAGGCGCAGTTTGTTTTGCTTAACAGCATTGCCCAAGGCACCGGCACGGTAACCGAAACGGTGTTTGAAAATCGATTCATGCACGTACAGGAACTGCAACGCATGGGCGCGGACATCGAATTGCAGGGAAACACCGCGGTTGTGCGCGGAGTGGAACAACTCACCGGTGCGCCGGTCATGGCGACGGATTTGCGTGCATCCGCCTGTTTGGTAATCGCGGGGTTAGTCGCGATGGGCGACACCTTGATTGACCGTATTTATCATATTGATCGCGGTTATCAATGTATCGAAGAAAAACTGGCACAAATGGGTTCGCGTATTCGCCGTGTGCCGGGCAACTTTATGGAGTACAAATCCGCTGTCGCATAGGTTGATTGGCGATTCCTTCGCTGCATGTAAATAGATTTTCCATGAACCCATCCATCACCATTGCCGTATGCAAGGGTCGCATTTTGGCAGAAGCGCTGCCCTTGTTGGCGAGTGCCGGCGTTGTTCCACGTGAAGATCCGCGCGTTAGCCGAAAACTGGTATTTGATACGGATGCGAAAGATGTGCGCTTAATGATTGTTCGTGGTGCCGATGCCGCAACCTATGTTCGATTCGGCGCGGCCGATTTAGGCATCATGGGCAAAGATCAGCTCATGGAAGAAGGTGGTGACGGTATGTATGAATTGGCGGATTTGCATATTGCGCGTTGCCGGTTGGTGGTTGCGGAACCGCAACGTCTGGCTGATCACGACGATCCTGCCGCATGGCAGCGATTGCGCATCGCGACGAAGTATCCCAATATTACCAAACGTCATTTGGCCGCCAAAGGTGTTCAAACCGAAGCGATAAAACTGTACGGCTCTATAGAGCTGGCGCCACTCGTCGGGCTGGCAGACAGAATTGTCGATCTGGTCGATACCGGCAACACGCTAAAAGCGAACGGACTGGTGGAAATGGAACAGGTGGCGCAAATCACCTCACGACTGGTCGCGAATCCTGCCGCAATGAAACTCAAGCAACCACGCATCGGCGAGCTGGCAGACACCATCGCCGGTGCTGCTAACCTTAAGGCTTAGGATTTCGCCGTGGTTAATATTCGAAAACTAGATAGCGCTAACGACTCATTTGAAACTGAGCTTACCTCGTTGCTCGATAGGAGCACCGACTTCGATCCGGATATCGAACAATCCGTGCGCGCTATTATCGGGCGTATACGCAAAGACGGCGACCAAGCCTTGTTGGAATACACCCGCGAGTACGACCAACTCGATGTCAGTTTTGTCGGTGATCTTGAGATGCCGATCGCGCGATTGCAGCAAGCATTGGATTCAATCGATAGAAAAACACGACAGGCACTACAAACCGCTGCCGAGCGCATACAGCATTTTCATGCAAAACAACTCGAGCAATCCTGGGAATTCAGCGAAGCGGATGGCAATCGCTTTGGTCAACGCGTAACGCCACTGGACAAAGTCGGTTTATATGTGCCGGGTGGCAAAGCTGCGTACCCATCTTCGGTTTTGATGACAGCTATTCCGGCCAGGGTGGCGAATGTGGGTGAACTCACCATGGTGGTGCCGACACCGAAAGGCGTGGTTAACGAAACTGTGCTTGCCGCCGCCGCGATTGCAGGTGTGGATCGTGTGTTTACAATCGGCGGCGCCCAGGCGATTGCCGCGCTGGCTTACGGCACGGACACTATTGCGCCTGTGGATAAAATTGTCGGGCCGGGCAATGCCTATGTCGCAACGGCAAAGCGTCTGGTGTTTGGTCAGGTGGGTATCGACATGATTGCCGGTCCTTCCGAGGTGGTTGTGTTGTGCGACAGCAGTGCCGATCCACACTGGGTGACGATGGATTTGTTTGCCCAGGCTGAGCATGACGAGAGCGCACAATCTATTTTGATTTGCCCTGACGCGGAATTCATTGCGCGGGTTCAACAGTCAATTGATGAGTTACTGCCGCAAATGGAACGACAATCGGTCATTCGTACCTCGTTAGCGCAACACGGCGCGTTGATCAAAGTTTCGGATATGGATGAAGGCGTTGATATTGCAAACCGTATTGCACCGGAACATTTAGAGTTGATTGCGCAAAACGGCGAACAAACCGCTGCAAAAATTCGTCATGCAGGCGCGTTGTTTGTCGGTCAATACAGCGCCGAATCATTGGGTGATTACTGTGCGGGGCCGAACCATGTTTTGCCGACCTCGGGTACCGCCCGCTTTAGTTCGCCACTAGGTGTTTACGATTTTCAAAAACGCATGAGCGTTATCGCATGCTCGCAAACAGGCGCTGCGAACATTGCTGGTGTTGCGTCGACACTGGCGCATGCAGAGGGCTTAACGGCACATGCCAGGTCCGCTGAGTATCGCCTAAAAGCATAAGCCCCAATCGTCAGCGTTTTGACTATATTGAGATGGTTTTTATTTGTTCGGTCGTAACGGAAATCTTTACCGGAATTAGAAGTGAAATTTAATGGCGGAACTGCGAGTGCAGCGAAACGAGTCGCGCATTGGATACGTGACGATATTCGATCCATGCAAGCCTATCACGTTCCATCTTCGGAGGGATTGCTAAAATTGGATGCAATGGAGAATCCTTACGAGTGGGGTGACGATATTAGAGATGCCTGGTTGCAAACCCTAAAGACAGTTTCGTTAAATCGCTATCCGGATGCGTCGGCACGCGAGTTGACGCAACGTTTGCGCGAGGTCGCGGCAATACCTGACGAGCACGATGTTTTGTTGGGCAACGGTTCGGATGAGTTGATTCAGATTGTCCAAACGGCCATGGCGGCGGACGGACGTTCCGTAATAGCACCTGCGCCGTCGTTTGTGATGTATGAACATATCGCGCGCACCCTGCGCATGAAGTTTATCGGCGTAAATCTAATGGATGATTTTTCGCTTGATGCGGAACAGATGATTGAATCGATAAAACGCGATAACCCGGCATGTGTGTTTATTGCGTATCCGAACAATCCCACGGGGAATTGTTTTTCCCGCAATGCAATCGATGAAATTATCGGCGTGACCAATGGATTGGTCATTATCGACGAGGCCTATCACGCGTTTTGCGGTGACAGTTATCTCGATCGAATTGCTGAATTTGAAAACCTTGTGGTCATGCGTACCCTGTCAAAAATCGGCCTGGCGGGTTTGCGTTTAGGTTATCTGGTGGGTGCGCCGGAGTGGTTAAACGAGTTTGAGAAAATTCGCTTACCCTATAATGTCAATTGCTTGACCCAGGCCAGCGTTGCCTTCGCATTAGACAACTATGCAATATTTGAATCCCAGGCGGAAAAAACTCGCTCACAACGCGCGCGTCTTTTTGACGAGTTGAAAACAATCGATGCAATTGAAGTTTTTCCGAGTCAGGCAAATTTTCTTCTCCTGCGAACGAAACCAGGTCGTGCGGGTGCGATTCATCAAGCATTGATTGAGGAAAAAGTGTTGATTAAAAACCTGCATAATCCGGAAAAAACGGCGAAAGCGAACTTGTTAGCGGATTGTTTGCGTGTAACGGTGGGCACCCCCGAACAAAATGATTTATTCCTTGCCGCCTTACGAAAAGTTATCCGCTAGCTGGCGTAAAGTTACCCATTTGTTACGCTATGCGGGTAATAATCTGCTACTATTAGATTGAACAAAGCAGCAGCGCGTCACATACTTAATACCTCCAGCAGTCTTAACTGCACCTCAAGTTTATCTCATAGTTTTATTAGTCGTTTTATCTACTCGTCTTCATCATGACCGAACGCAGCGCCAAAATATCGCGCCACACCAACGAGACCCAAATTGATGTCAGCTTGAATCTGGATGGCAACGGTAACGGTAAATTTGAAACCGGTCTGCCGTTTCTGGAACACATGCTGGATCAGGTTGCCCGCCACGGTGTGATGGACATCGACATTAAGGCGAATGGCGACCTGGAAATCGATGCGCACCACACGGTGGAAGATATTGGCATTACATTGGGCCAGGCCGTTGCCAAAGCGATTGGCGAGAAAAAAGGTGTGCGGCGTTATGGCCATGCCTATGTACCCTTGGACGAGGCCTTGAGCCGGGTGGTGATCGACTATTCGGGCCGGCCTGCGCTGGAGTATCACGTGACTTATCCACGCAGCCGGGTTGGTGAATTCGACGTGGATTTAATCCATGAGCTTTTTCAAGGCTTTTGTAACCACGCGTTGGTGACCTTGCACATCGATAATCTGCGTGGTGCCAATGCACATCACATCGCGGAAACCATATTCAAGGCTTTTGGTCGCGCACTGCGTATGGCGTCGGAACCCGATCCGCGTTTGGTCGGATCCATTCCGTCTACAAAAGGTGTTTTATAGTCCCGTATACCCGGTATGAGTATTGTGGTGGTGGATTTCGGTACGGGAAATTTACGCTCGGTGGTTAAGGCTTTGCAGCATGTCGCGCCCAGGCAGAAAATTGAAACCAGTTTTGACGGCGAAAAAATCTCGCGCGCGGATAAAATCGTTATGCCGGGCCAGGGTGCGATGGGCAGTTGGATAACAGCCATGCGCAAACATGAATTGAGCGATGTGATCCAGGAAGCGATCAATACGAAACCGGTGCTGGGAATATGTCTTGGCTTGCAGGCTTTGTACGAATCCAGCGAAGAAGACAATGGTGTTGACGGTCTCGGTTTTTTTCGTGGCATGGTTAAACGATTCGACACCAAGGATAAAAATTTAAAAGTGCCGCACATGGGTTGGAATAATGTTGCGCAGCGCCAGGATCATCCATTGTGGCGTAACGTGCCGGACAACTCGCGCTTTTATTTTGTGCACAGCTTTTATCCCGAATCCACAGATTCATCAGACATCGCCGGTGAAACGAACTACGGTATCGATTTCACCGCCGCTGCTGCACGGCAAAATGTGTTTGCCGTGCAGTTTCATCCCGAAAAAAGTCAACATGCGGGCCTGCAGTTGTTACGCAACTTTGCTGAATGGGACGGCAGCTTGTAATGATGTTTACAGAGAATAGTTTTCCACCACTGAGAAATAAATCATGTTTTTAATTCCGGCCATTGATCTAAAAGACGGCCAATGTGTGCGTTTGCAGCAAGGCGACATGCAAACGCCAACGGTTTATTCCGATGATCCTGTAGCTACCGCCCAGCGGTGGGTGGATGCCGGTGCGCGTCGATTGCATATTGTTGATCTGGATGGTGCCAAGGCGGGGAAGTCGAATATCATCGATATTGTCAAGGCGATCATTGAACAACATCCCGAATTGCCGGTGCAGGTCGGCGGCGGCATACGCGATGAAGATGCGATTGAAAACTACATTAACGCAGGTGTGCAATTCGTCATACTCGGAACGCGGGCGGTCAATGCGCCGCATTTCGTCAGCGACGTGTGCGCGGAATTTCCGGGTCATATTATCGTTGGTCTGGATGCCAAAGACGGCAAGGTGGCGACCGACGGTTGGTCAAAATTGTCCAGGCATGACGTGATCGACATGGCACAGCATTTTGAAAATGATGGCGTCGAAGCGATTATTTATACCGACATCGGGCGTGACGGCATGTTAAGCGGCGTCAATGTAGACGCCACCGCCGAATTAGCCGAGTCCATTCGAATACCCGTGATTGCGTCGGGTGGATTGAAAGATATCGATGGTATTCGTGAGTTGTGCAAAGTAGCGGATTCCGGTATTCAAGGCGTGATTACCGGACGTGCGATCTACGAAGGCACGATTGATTTCGCTTCGGCGCAGCAACTGGCAGATGAATTGACGCAGGTCGATGCGTAGAATCCTGTGGGTTTAGCCAAACGCATTATCCCGTGCCTGGACGTTGACAATGGCCGCGTTGTAAAAGGTGTCAACTTTGTCGGGATACGCGACGCAGGTGATCCGGTGGAAGTTGCGCGTCGTTACGATGAACAGGGCGCGGATGAAATCACGTTTCTTGATATTACTGCGAGCTCGGATAATCGCGACACCATGTTGCATGTAGTAGAACAAGTTGCCGAGCAGGTATTCATACCTTTGACTGTCGGTGGTGGAATTCGAGAAGTGGATGATATACGACGCATGTTAAACGCCGGTGCGGACAAGATTTCGATCAACACGGCGGCGGTAAATCGACCTGAGTTTGTGTGCGAAGCGAGTAAAAAGTTCGGTTCGCAATGTATTGTGGTCGCGGTCGATGCCAAACAGGTGAACGATAAGGAATCTCCGCGTTGGGAAATATTTACTCACGGTGGACGCAATGCGACCGGTCTCGATGCTATCGAGTGGTGTGAAAAAATGGTCGACTATGGCGCTGGAGAAATACTGTTAACCAGTATGGATAGAGACGGTACACGTGAAGGCTTCGATATACCACTGACCCGTGCAGTCGTTGCGGCCGTGACGGTGCCGGTGATCGCGTCTGGTGGTGTAGGGGAACTCGAACATTTGGCGCGAGGCGTTAGCGAAGGTGGCGCCGATGCGGTGTTGGCCGCCAGCATTTTCCATTTTGGTGAGCACACTATCGACGAAGCCAAGTGCTGCATGGCTTCGGCGGGTATCGAAGTGCGGTTACCCAGCGAGTTCAATGCGGCAAATGAATAACGGCTGGCTGGATAAAATAAAGTGGAATAGCGATGGCCTGGTGTCGGCAATCGCGCAGGAGGCCAAGACTGGTAAGGTGTTAATGATGGCGTGGATGAATCGCGCGGCGTTGCAGGAAACCGCAGAGAAGGGTCGTGCTACCTATTGGTCGCGTTCAAAACAGCGATTGTGGCGTAAAGGCGAGCAATCCGGACACGTACAAAAGGTAAACAGAATATGCCTTGATTGCGACGGTGATACGATTTTGCTGGAAGTCGAGCAGACCGGCCTGGCTTGTCATACCGGTCGTCAGACCTGTTTTTTTCAACAACTGAACGAACAGGAATGGAAAGAGTTTGAACCGGTTCGAAAAGATCCACAGGCGATTTATGGTGGTAAGCGGTGACGGGAGATGCGCACGATAAAGATATCGACGCGGTAAACGTATTGTCGCGTCTGGCCGATGTGATCGAATCGCGCAAGGACTTAGCGGGTGAAAAAGCCGGCGAATCCTATGTTGCAAGCCTTTTACACGGCGAACGTGATAGGATTCTGAAGAAAATCGGCGAAGAAGCGACGGAAACCGTTTTAGCGGCTAAAGCCGGCGACAGGCAGGGTATGATTCATGAAACCGCCGATTTGTGGTTTCATTGTCTGATCATGCTGGCTGAGCAGGGACTGCGCCCGGAGCAGGTTTTGGCGGAATTGCAATGTCGTTTCGGCGTATCAGGGGTGGCGGAAAAGGCTGCGCGTGCGTCAGTCCCGACCGGTAAACAAACACGTTAAAGCACGCGCGCGTTACAATACGGGTAGAGCATGCTGGCCTAAAAACCAGGTCAGCGACGATTAAATTAGTCAGGAGAAAGCAAGATGGGCTTAGGTGGTATTAGTATTTGGCAACTGTTAATTGTTTTAGTGATCGTGTTGTTATTATTCGGCACGAAAAAACTGAAAGGTATGGGTGGTGACCTCGGTTCCGCCGTCAAGGGCTTTCGCAAAGCTATGAAAGATGAAGATTCGGCAACACCCGTGGAAAACGCTGAAGCGGCAAAAGATGACGCTGATAAAGTCATCGAAGGCGAAGCGTCCACGGTCGAGAAAGAGAAGGCCTGACACTCGCCTTACGGTTTTAACTCTTAGATTAACTCCGCCCCGTGTTTGATGTCGGGTTTTCGGAGCTGGCGCTGATAGGGGTAATCGCCCTTATTATTCTCGGCCCTGATCGTCTCCCCAAAGCTGCGCGTACCGCCGGTCTATGGATTGGACGCGCGCGTCGTATGCTGGCGGACGTGAAGGCGGATATTGATCGTGAAGTACGCCGCAGCGAGCTGGAAGAATTCAAGGACATTGGCAATGAAATAAAAAAAGCGGGCGAGGAAATAAAACAAAGTGCTGAGGTTTTGAACGAAACCATCGACACGGAGTCTGATACGAACTCTATCGATCCATCATCGGAAAAGACAGCGGATAAATCCGCGAATAACTCCACGTCGGACGATACGCCAAAAAGCACTGAGGCGAATTAAACATACAGCATAAACATGGATACCGAAGGCACTACGTTTATTTCCCACCTGGTTGAGTTGCGTGATCGATTGATGCGCGCTATCGGCGCGGTGCTGGTGGTGTTTCTCTGCCTGACTCCCGTTGCGGACCCACTCTATGAGTTTTTAGCTTCGCCACTGATGGCAGCGTTACCGGAAGGCGCAAGCATGATTGCTACTGAGGTACACACGACATTTTTTGTGCCGTTCAAACTCGCATTTGCGGTGGCAGTCATCATTACCATCCCGTATTTGCTGTATCAGTTGTGGGCATTTGTTGCTCCTGGTCTGTATGAGAACGAGAAGAAACTGGCTTTGCCACTGGTCGTTTCCAGTAGTGCGCTATTCTATTTAGGCATTTTGTTTGCGTATTTCGTTGTCTTTCCGTTGGTGTTCTCATTTTTTTCCGCGACAGCGCCGGAAGGCGTGACCATGATGACGGATATCAACGCCTACCTGAGTTTTGTGCTGAAATTGTTTTTTGCCTTTGGGGTTGCCTTTGAAGTGCCGGTGGCGACGGTGATACTGGTGCGCATGGGCATGACCACACCGGACAGTCTAAAACAAAAACGGCCATACATTATTGTCGCTGCCTTTGTCGTTGGTATGCTGTTGACGCCGCCGGACATCATTTCCCAGACCTTGTTAGCACTACCGGTATGGGTTTTATTCGAAATAGGGCTTTATTTTTCAAAACACTTTGAGCCTCAATCGGAAGAGGTTGACGATGAGGAAAGCGCTGATGGGGCTATGTATGCGGGTTCAGCAGTGTCCGAGCATTTAAGCGGTAAATCGGATAGCAGTTAGCGGGTTGCCGTATTTCCGGAGTAATTTCAGGTAAAGATCTCCACGATTGCACAGTGCGTTACCACCCAGAGTCCAATTCCAATCTGATATAATCCGCCGTCAACTAAGTGGGAGCCTGTTTTGCACGGCACCGGTACAGGGACCAAACCGGCTGTTCCCCGAAAAATTTAAAACTTTCTCGTGTTAGAGGCGAATCATGAGCGATAAGCAAGTAGATAAAGGCCGCCGGCTGATGCTGACGACAGTCACCAGCGGCGTCGGTCTGGTCGGCGTTGGTATTGGCGCCATTCCTTTTGTTGCCAGTATGTCCCCAAGCGAGCGTGCCAAGGCGGCGGGTGCGCCGGTGGAAGTCGATATCAGCGACCTGCCACCCGGCCAAATGAAGGTAGCGGAGTGGCGTGGCCAACCGGTGTGGGTTATTAATCGCACTCAAGAGATGCTCGATAGTCTGTCTGAAGTCGAGGACGAGTTGCTCGACCCGGAATCGGAAGTAGATCAACAACCGGAATATGCGATTAATCAATATCGATCAAGACGTCCCGAGATTGCCGTCATCGTAGGTCTTTGCACCCATCTGGGTTGTTCGCCTACGGAGAAACTGGCACAGGGGTCGCTGGAAGGTGTGAGTGACTGGCCCGGTGGGTTTTTCTGCGCCTGTCACGGCTCTAAATTTGACCTGGCGGGGCGTGTGTATAAAAACGTACCTGCGCCGACTAATCTGGTAATTCCACCGTATAAATTCCTTGACGAGAATTTGATTCTGGTCGGCGACGACACTGAGGACACCGCCTGATGGAAAAGCTGCTCGGATGGATTGACGAACGCATCCCACTGACCAAGGTGTGGCAAGAGCACATGGCGCAGTACTACGCGCCAAAGAATTTCAACTTCTGGTACTTCTTTGGTTCTCTCGCCATCTTGGTGCTGGTGATACAGATTGTCACCGGAATCTTTCTCACCATGCATTACACACCGAGCGCCGAAGAAGCTTTTGCCTCGGTGGAATACATCATGCGCGACGTGCCGTTCGGCTGGTTGATTCGTTATATGCATTCGACCGGTGCCTCAATGTTTTTTGTGGTGATTTATCTGCACATGTTTCGGGGACTTGTGTACGGCTCCTACCGTGCGCCACGGGAGTTGGTCTGGATTATCGGTATGGTGATTTTTCTGTCGTTAATGGCGGAAGCCTTTATGGGTTATTTGTTGCCCTGGGGCAACATGTCTTACTGGGGCGCGCAGGTCATCATCAATCTGTTCGGTACTATCCCCTTTATCGGCGAGGGATTGTCGGAATGGATTCGTGGTGACTTCGTTGTGTCAGACGCGACGCTGAATCGCTTTTTTGCTTTCCATGTGATTCTCGTTCCATTATTACTGTTTGGTCTGGTGTTTTTACATATCGTTGCCTTGCATCAGGTGGGTTCGAATAACCCGGATGGCATTGAGATCAAGCAAAACAAGGACAGCGAAGGCAAGCCGGTGGACGGTATACCGTTTCATCCCTATTACACGGTTAAGGACATATTTGGAGCGGCTGTATTTCTCATACTGTACTTCGTCATCGTCTTTTTCGTACCGGAATTGGGTGGCTGGTTCCTGGAAAAAGATAATTTCGCCCCGGCGAATGTTTTACAAACACCGCCTAATATTGTGCCATTGTGGTATTTCACGCCTTATTACTCTATTTTGCGTGCTGTAACTGGACAATACATGATTGTATTGATGATTCTCGTGGCGGCCTCTTCCTTGGTTGCCATTCTCAATTCTAAGAGCATTCTGGGTAAAGCGGCAGCGGTAATCATTGGCGTCGGTGTCATCATTGCCATGAATATATTCAAGCCGGAATTCTGGGGCGTGGTGATGATGGGCATGGCGATTATCGTGATGTTCCTGTTGCCTTGGCTGGATCATTCACCGGTCGCGTCCGTGCGTTACCGTGGCTGGATGTTTAAAACCGCGGTCACATTGTTTGTCATCGTGTTTTTTATCCTCGGTTACCTGGGTACGGTAAAACCAGACGACATCGATTTGTTCTGGCTAAAAAATGTCAGGTGGGCGCAAATCTGCCTGGTGGTTTATTTCGGATTTTTCATATTGATGCCGCTCTATACGAAACTCGATAAAACCAAGCCCGTACCAGAGAGGGTGACATCATGAGGGGTGCCATGAAAAAACGTTTTCTGATTTTTGTTTGCATGTTGCTCCCGGCATTGCTACCTGTCCGGGGGTTTGCTGCGGGTGGCAGTGATGTTCATCTCGATAAAGTTCATATCGACCTGGGTAACAAACCATCCCTGCAACGTGGCGCGTCGACATTCGTGAATTTTTGTCTGTCCTGTCACAGTGCGTCGTTTATGCGTTACAACCGCATGGGAAAAGACCTGGAAATCAGCGAAGATCTACTGGAAGAAAATCTGATGTTCGGAGAAGGCAAGGTGGGCGATTTGATGATCACTACTATGCCGGCCGAGCAGGCTGAAGACTGGTTTGGTATAGCACCGCCGGATTTAAGCCTGGTTGCACGTTCGCGTGGTCCGGACTGGTTGTACACCTATTTGCGCAGTTTTTATCTGGACGAGTCATCGCCCGGCGGCTGGAACAACTGTGTTTTCCCGCATGTTGCCATGCCCCATGCGTTGTACGAATGGCAAGGCAGTCAGCGTTTAAAAGGTGAGGATTGTAATCCCAATGAAGAGGGCGAAAGTCTGTTTGAAATTGTTATTCCGGGCAAACTGACGCCGGCGGAATACGATGTCGCCATGGCGGATCTGACTAACTTCCTGGTGTATCTTGCGGAACCGGCAAAATTGGTGCGCTACCAAATGGGTTTCTGGATTATTTTACTGCTGATTGTTTTGTCCTTTTTGTCTTATCTGCTCAAAAAGGAATACTGGAGAGACGTTCATTAGTGTTGCAAGCGCAAGGCGCTGCGGGCTAATCCACCTGCCAGCGCTGACTGCGGGGCGTTTACAATGACACCCGATACGACCCGTAACTCACATATGGTTTTATTTTCGGCAAAACAATCCATCCACAGCCATAGCTGTCGTATTGTCGTATACGAAAAGGAAGTGGATTGCTATGTTCAATATGTGACCACGGACAGCGATCATGAGGAATTGGCGGAACTCAATCCCTACAACGAAACACCGACCCTGGTCGATCGTGAGTTGGTGTTATTTGAAGCGCGTATTATTAACGAATATCTCGATGAACGCCTGCCGCATCCGCCGTTAATGCCGGTCGATCCGGTAAGCCGCGGGCGTGCGCGTTTGTACGTTGAACGGATACAACGGGATTGGTTGAATATTCTAAAGAATATCGCAGACCCCAAATCGCTAACGCCCGTCATGCGGCAAAATATTCGGGATGGTTTGCTGGCGATTTCACCTGCTTTCGATGAACAAACGTATATGATGGGTGAAGAGTACACACTGGTAGATTGCTATATGGCGCCGTTGTTATGGCGTTTGCCCTGGCTCGGCATCGAGTTACCAAAACAGGCACAACCGATTTTAGACTACGCCGACCGATTGTTTGACCGGTCTGCATTCTCATCCAGTTTGAGCGATATAGAACGGGAGATTCGTCTGTCCTGAGTTGCACGAACTTGACTAATACCATGATTTCCACAAAACCTTATCTGATTCGCGCCATTCGAGAGTGGGCGATGGATAATGGAGTCACACCGCAGATCCTTGTCGACGCGGCGGTTGAAAATGTTAACGTACCATCGTCTTACGTGCAGGATGGAAAAATCGTTCTAAACATTCATGATCGTGCGGTCAATGGCATCGAGTTAAACAATGAATGGATATTGTTCAGCGCACGTTTCGGTGGTGTCGAGAATCACATCGAAGTTCCGGTCAGGGCGGTGCTGGCAATTTATGCCCGGGAAAACGGGCAGGGTTTGTATTTTAAAGGCGATGACGCCGATGATAACTCGGCACCCGCTGTAACCGACGCGACTTCCCCGACCGGTCCCGAAGCGGAAAAAGCAAAGAAACCCGCTAAACGTCCTCACTTAAAACTGGTTCAATAAAGAAAAATTTCGCGCTCTTGAAATTCCCGGTGTGAAACCGCATGTATACCGTTTCGCCCGCAAAAAAAAGACCAATATGAATCAATTTCGAGGAACGACTATCTTATCAGTACGCCGTGGTGATCGTGTCGTGGTGGGTGGTGACGGTCAGGTGTCGATGGGCGATACAGTAATGAAAGGCAATGCGCGCAAGGTGCGCCGTTTGCATAACGACAAAGTATTGGCCGGTTTTGCCGGTGGCACAGCGGATGCGTTTACCTTGTTCGAACGATTCGAAGGCAAGTTGGAAAAACATCAGGGCAATCTGGTGCGCTCCGCGGTCGAGTTAGCCAAGGACTGGCGCACGGATCGCATGTTACGCCGCCTCGAAGCCCTGTTAACGGTCGCGGATACAGAATCTTCGTTAATCATCTCCGGTAACGGCGATGTGATTGAACCTGAAAGCGGCATCATGGCAATTGGTTCCGGTGGCTCTTACGCCAAAGCCGCAGCGCGCGCGCTGGTGGAATCGACTGAACTGGATGCGAGAACTATCGTCGAACGCAGTCTTGCCATTGCGGCCGATATCTGTGTGTATACGAACCACTCGTTAACCATCGAAGAGCTGGTAGCTGGAGAATAGAACGTGTCTGAAATGACGCCCAGAGAAATTGTCGAGGAACTCGACAAACATATCGTCGGCCAGAATTCCGCCAAACGCGCGGTGGCTATCGCCTTGCGTAATCGTTGGCGGCGCATGCAGGTGGACGACGAGGATCTGCGTGCGGAAATTACACCAAAAAATATTCTCATGATTGGCCCCACCGGTGTGGGAAAAACCGAGATCGCCCGGCGCCTGGCGCGTCTGGCGCGAGCGCCATTCATAAAAGTTGAAGCGACCAAGTTTACCGAGGTCGGTTATGTCGGTCGCGATGTGGATTCTATTGTGCGCGACCTGGTGGATACATCGGTGAAAATGACGCGGGAAGAGGAAATCGACAAGGTGAAACCAAGGGCGGAAGATGCCGCCGAAGATCGTATCCTGGATATTTTATTGCCGCCGGCGCGCGCTGCCGACAATGAAAGCGATGAACCGGCCAGCGAAGGCGCGGCGCGTCAACGCTTTCGCAAATTATTGCGCGAAGGCAAGCTGGATGAAAAAGAGGTCGAAATAGAAGTCAGCGCGCCGACCGTGGGTGTGGAGATATTCGGCCCGCCGGGCATGGAAGAAATGACCAGTCAGTTGCAGGGCATGATGCAAAACATGGGCGCGAAACGTCCCAAGGCGCGCAAAACTCAAATCAAGGAGGCATTAAAACTGTTGACTGAAGAGGAAGCCTCCAAGCTGATTAACGAAGATGATATAAAAATGCGCGCTGTCGAACGAGCGGAACAGGACGGTATCGTATTTATCGATGAGTTCGATAAAATTGTCGGACGTTCAGAAACCGGGCGCGGCCCGGACGTATCGCGTGAAGGCGTACAACGGGATTTGTTGCCTTTAATCGAAGGATCGACCATTTCAACCAAATACGGTATGGTCAAAACGGACCATGTTTTGTTTATTGCGTCGGGTGCGTTTCAGCTATCCAAGCCTTCGGATTTGATCCCGGAATTGCAGGGGCGGCTGCCGATTCGTGTGGAGCTAAAAGCGCTTAACACTGAAGATTTTGTGCGTATCCTGACGGAGCCGGATGCGTCTTTAACCGAACAATACAGTGCGCTCATGGCGACTGAAGGATTAACCCTGAGTTTCAATTCAGCGGGGGTGCGTCGTATCGCCGAAGTCGCCTGGCAGGTTAATGAGCAAACGGAAAATATTGGTGCGCGTCGCTTGCATACAGTCGTCGAGCGATTACTTGAAACGGTCTCGTTCGAAGCAGCGGACGAAAGTGGCAATGCTATTGTCGTTGACCCGGCTTATGTCGATGAGCATCTGCAGGATTTAGTAAGTGATCAGGATTTATCCCGTTATATCCTGTAAACCGGCTCAAAAAAATCTATCTGTCGAGTATTGAAATACGCATTGCATATCCCCATTTAGAAAATCAAGCGAGGGCCGGTTTACGGTCATGATTTGAAATTCTAGGAGATATGTTATGAATAATGCAGTAATTCGTTCACCCGAAAAACGTCTGGGTTGGGACTTGTTTGATGACTTTGATAATGTTGTAAACAGTCTGTTTAAACCCGTGCGCAACGTTGGTAATGGTCAGGCACTGGCGCCGTCAGTCGATATTGCTGAAACCGACAAGGCTTATATTTTGAAAGCCGAGTTACCAGGCGTGAGCAAGGATGATCTTGATGTGACCATCAAGGATGGACTGTTAACCATCAATGCCGAGTCGAAGTTTGAGCACGACGAGGAAAAACACGGTCGTTTGATTCGACAAGAACGCCGTTATGGAAAATATGTCCGCTCACTGCGCTTGGGCGCCGATGTCGACGAGTCTAAAGTTCAGGCGGATTACAAGGACGGTGTGTTGGCGTTGACTTTACCTAAGGCTGAGGAAGTACAGCCGAGGAAAATCGAAGTACAAATCCAATAGTCAAAATAAAATTGAATAAGAAAAAGGGTCGCATTTGCGGCCCTTTTTTATTTGGACACTACTCGCACCTGTCCGGGCGTGTTGTTATAGTAGCGCGCTAATCATGAATGATATTGAATCCATTTTGCACGCCCACTCTGACGCGGCGGCTACTGCCGAGGTTTTAACCGAGGCCTTACCCTATATTCAGCGTTACCATGGAAAAACCATTGTTATCAAATACGGTGGTAATGCCATGGTAGATGAAACGCTGAAAACCGGTTTTGCCCGCGATGTCGTGTTGATGAAGCTGGTGGGTATGAATCCCGTTGTGGTTCACGGTGGCGGACCGCAAATCAGCGATTTGCTTAAACGGGTAGGAAAGGAAACCCGTTTTGTCGAAGGCATGCGGGTTACCGATCGTGAAACCATGGACATCGTCGAGATGGTGCTGGGTGGTTTGGTCAACAAGGAAATTGTAACCCTGATCAATTCCCACGGCGGCAAAGCGATCGGTTTGTCCGGTAAAGACGGTAACCTGATTCGCGCGCGTAAAATGGTATTACAACAAGACGACCCGTCGCCGACTGAAACGTCGATTGATATTGGACATGTCGGCGAAGTGCAAAGCATAGACCCACGGGTGGTGTCAGTGTTGGATCAGGAGCGATTCATTCCCGTTATCGCGCCTATTGGTATCGGCGACGACGGTCAAACCTACAACATCAACGCCGATGTGGTGGCCGGCAAGCTCGCGATTACTTTGAATGCCGCCAAGTTGATATTGCTGACCAACACCCCTGGCGTACTGGACGGCAACAATGAGTTGATACGTGAAGTGATGTTGAAAGATATTAAAACGCTGATCAACGATGATACCATCCACGGCGGTATGTTGCCTAAGGTCAACTGCGCAGCGGACGCTGTCGCCAGCGGTGTCGAATCCGCGATCATTGTCGATGGTCGTGTGACCCACGCAGTGCTACTCGAAATCTTTACCGACAAAGGTGTGGGTACGCAGATACGTTCGTGAATGTTTTGTTTTGAATCGATGCAACGTTGGTAGCTAAGTAGCTATACAAAAAAGACTTATTATCAATCTAAAGTCGATCTTTCTTTTAGCAATACAATAATGATCGAGGTCAGGTTGTTAGCGGAATCACATTCATCGAGAATTTGAAATATACGGATGAGACGCAATCGTTGAGCGTTAAAAATACTAACGGGTCTACCTCAATGCCTAATCTGGGCTATCTGTCGAATAGCAATTCTAATCGTTTCGATCTCAAATCAGATCAACCTGTTATGAAAGCTGTCGTCACAACGGGTAATGGTGGATACGACAAACTCGATTATTGCGATGTGCCCATCCCGGTACCCGGTCTTGGCGAAGTATTACTCAAAGTCCTGGCGGCGGGGGTCAACAATACCGAAATCAACACACGCCTTGGCTGGTATTCATCATCAGTGATCAGTGGAACCGAGCAGTTGTCAACAAATAAACCCGATTCCGAAATGGACGATGGCGGTTGGAATGAGAAAACACCCTTCCCATTGATTCAGGGAACCGACTGTTGTGGTGAGGTGATCGAACAGGCCGATGGTGTGACCCATCCAACCATCTGTAAACGGGTACTGGTACGCGCCTGCATGCGCGTGAATGGCTACGAGTCGCTGGAAAACATATGGATGGCGTCCGACTTCGACGGTGCCTTCGCGCAATATGTCACAGTGCCAGCAAGCGAAGTGTTCGAGGTCGATTGCACCTGGAGTGATATTGAACTCGCGACCATACCCTGCGCCTACGGCACGGCGGAAAACATGGTGCACCGAACCGCGTCAGCCCGTCTGACAGCGTACTGGTCACCGGTGCGTCGGGTGGTGTCGGATCAGCAGTCGTACAACTTGCGAAACGTCGTGGCGCCCATGTTACCGCGGTTGTCGGGCGAGCCAAGATCGATGCGGTACTAAGTCTTGGTGCTGACAGAGTTATTCCTCGCGACGCGGACATAGTCACCGAACTCGGCGAATCCAGCATTGACGTCGTGATAGACAATGTCGCGGGCAAAGACTTCGGACAACTACTAAAGATTATTGTTCGAGGTGGTCGCTACGCCTCTTCGGGCGCCATCGCAGGACCGATAGTCAACATGGACATGCGTGATTTCTATCTCAAGGATTTGAACTTGATCGGTTGCACCGCATGGGATGAACCCGTCTTCCCAAACCTCATCGGGTACATTGAAAAAGGTGAAATCAAACCACTGGTAGCGAAGACATTCGATCTGAAAGATATCGCAATCGCGCAACAGGAATTCATGAATAAGACCCATTTTGGTAACTTTGTCCTCGTACCACCTCGTGTATAGCACAATAAATATAGAACATCCGCTTCATCCATGCCTTTACAGACCAGCGAGTGTAGCCCGGATGGAATGTAAGAAATGCAGATTCAGACGTTCTCCAACTCGCGAATTGTTCTTTGTATAGTCTCGATCTGTTCGACTTCGTGACGTTCTGGTTTCTCGACTCGGGCATATTTTTCTCTTTTATGAACGATTTTCCCATCGCTCGCTATTATTAAAACAGCAAGACTGACACAACAACGCTCAGGCTAACAGGGTGCTCTTAACTTGGCGCATACGGATAAATTAGTTTTACGATACGCATAATATGTTTCTTAAGATGGGTAATTCACATAGTGCCTGTGTGAGCGATTGCTAAAAATGTGACGTTGAGTCTTTAGCTATTACTGTTCAATAAATACGGTGTTTATAGATACGGCGGTTTCCGTCTGACACATATCCTCTGCAAAACGTTATAGCTTTAGGCTAACAGAATCTCATAAAGCGTTAATGTTGCGAGGGTACGATTAATCGCTTATCAGGCAATAGCCAATAAAGGTTGACATTCGGATCTAATGCGACGCGCGCTTTTAAATGCTCTTTAGCCTTATCGAGACGATCAACAAAGTTAGGCCTTGGCCTGATATGCGCACTTGGTGAACGGAAGAAATTCTCCCAATGAATTGGGATAACCAGACTTGCTGTGGGATATTGAACAAAATTACTGTAATAGTTGTGCCAATCGATGGCTGAAAACCTTTTTCCTGTATAAGCTATCCCAAGAAATACAATGTCGGCCTTGACATTATCAAGTGGATTCTTAGTTGTTGCTGATGGGTTGAACGAGAAACCTCTTTCCTGAGGGAAGATGTTTGATCCACACGGTGTACAACCTCTCCCTCTTTATACTTCACTAGGGACGCTGGTGGTTTAATCGGTTTCTCGATTAACCCACCTAGCAACTTTGCCGCCCATTTGAAAGCTGCTGGACCATGCTCACCAGCGTAGAGCTTCACTTCAAATGTGTCGTTTGACCAACTGCCTCCCTTTTCTGAAATCAATTGAAATTTTTCCGCTATGTTGAAATCAACCGGTCTGTTTCGATATTGATTGAATCCAGCGGCTATCCATTTCGTGGAGGATGACCCTATTAAATCGGCATCCGTCAGAGTAGCCACTAATGGCGCATCCATCGCATGATCAAAATGAGAATGCGACACGATAATCGCATCTAAAGCGTCCGGTACGTTTGCAATTGCAAGTGCCTTTTTTATTTCTTCCAAGGAGGGCGCTTTACCAAGAATCGACCTGAGCAAGCATGCGCGTGTAAAGAACCCATCCACAAGAATGGAATGGTGCCCGTCTGAAATCAAGACATTTGTATTTCCTAACAGCGCCACTGTCAGATTGGTCTCCACCAGTGGATTGTGGTGCGTAATATCGGTGTATGGGTCCGGTAATTTTTGCGGTGGGAAATTGATAACGGCGCAACTAGTCGATAAAAGCACAACTGCAACAGAAACTGGGAACGATATTCCCGGACCAAGTGAAATAAACCGGTTCACTACCACTGAATCTTAAACATTGCCGATAAGGCATACGTGACAAATGAGCATCCGTGTAATTTCAATTGTTCCGTTAGTTTATTGATATCGATTTGCACTTGTTAAATGACGACTTTTTTCTTTGCTCTTTAAAATGCATGTTGAACAATAATTGGGCGCAAGCTTCTGCTTTGCCTAACGTTGTGAAACCATTGAAATCTTTAAACCGGTGTTCTGACAAGCGATGGTTTACGTAATACACGTCGTTACAATCAGTTTTCTTTCTTTTTTCATTACAACGTAACAATCCTTTTTGGATGTTAAATCCAAGAAATGGAACGCCATCCCTGTGTACGTTGAACAATTCAGGAAATGATGATCGAATTACTGGTTTTAAGAAATGTTTTTTTCTCGTATGGAGATCTTGCCGGTAGCGTCCCATCACGACGAACAAATTCTCCTAATTGTTCGTACCAAAATCGGATGTCATTAAAATACCGCGCAACGGCATGTCCACCCTTAGCTTCCTGTGAGGACTTTTTGGGGAAAATAAACCGTACAGCACCCCGAATCCTGAATCATACGACCCCGACGTGCTAAGGTCACAGACTTCCATGCGTTGACGGGTATATGTAGCAAGCTTGTTATGCCTAAGCTAGGAATCATATCCAGTTCCCTAGAGAATAAAACGTGCACCGTTGTTTGGTATGTCATCCGTCAACATATGGGGTGCGCCAAGATGCAGAATTTGATTTATATAAATCTTACCAATTTCTGCAGCTTTTTGGGCTTGGGTACAGCCGTTACTATGACAATAAACTCTATCGAAAGATTGCCCACCTAAAGGTTTAAATCTAGCTTCGGGGGGGTCAGACGGGCCAAACAAAGTCTCCTTGGAAACTCGCCATATCTCTTTGACCACTCCTCTGCGTCCCGGCAAGTAGATAATTGTTCCTTTCGGAAAAGGTTTTCCTGAGATTGGTTCAACGAGCAGTGCTTTTGCGTAATCGTTCATCGGTTGTTTTGTCCAATGATCATAATGATCGATGTCTTGCCCAATGATCGCGCACTTACGTTCTCCATGACGGTCGTAACAATCTTTGAGGTTGTCTTTGGCCTCAATCCCTAAATGGATAAGAAACCGACAATATGTGTTGCCTGTGCCTAAAAATATTGCGAATTTCTGATTTTCTTTGGATACGGAGGCACCCAATGTTCTCCATCATTTGCTCTCGAAGCGATTGTTGCTCACTAACTCGAGCTATCGAGCATCCAGAAACAATTGCACACACGCCTAGGAAGCAATATAACATTAGCCCCTTCTTTAATTGGGAAATCATGGCCGCTTCCTAGTCGTCGGTATTAGTAATCTACAATGTAGAATTTTGTCCATAGGGCTTTACCTACAAGCATTGAAATTTCGCTGAGGGTGGTGACGTCGAATGATTATTGCCTGTCTACTGTTTTAAAGGGACTAGGATCCGCTCCCTTTACGGCTTCATATGCTTTCTTAAAGTCTTGCTCGAACCGTTGCGCTTTCGTCTGTGTCGATGGAAGCGACGAAACAAGACCCGTTTGACGCAACGCCGCGTCAATATTAGTGATGATGTAAGCGCTCACTTCATCGTTGAATATGTCGCTATGCCCTTCATGAATTCTTTGGGAGTGTAAACAAACTGCACTGGGTCTTCGCCACTGCAGTCAAATTTTGGCGCGTTGTCATCTCCGAGTTGTCGACGGCCGCCGTTACACAACTCGTTGAAGGACCAGGGATAATCCTCCGAAGTATTGTCAAAGATCATTTCCCGCGTATGAAACGTAGATAATTGCCGACCGTCGTCCTATCTAAGGTACGTTCATGTAGGTATTTCAACGCCTCTGGATTCTCTTCCGCTTTGAGGTAGGACCGAGACAATTGGTCTTGATTCCAGGTAATGACCGTCCCCAGCCATTGGCCCCAGGGAAACAGACGATGCGTCGCTCTGTCCGCCTCGGTGCTGAGCACCCGCAAGAGATTGGGGGTGGTCCCATTCCATTTCCCTGGTGCTTGATGATGGCTTCTTTGACACGCAGCATCTCATTGGCCTCAATCGCTGGATTGATAAGCACTAACGCATCAGCCACCGAGGAGCCGACCGGTAGGGTCCCATTGTTCTTAGCCAGCGATTTGACCCGATCTAAGATCAATTCGCTATAGGCACTCAACAATATAGCGCCGCCAAAACTGTGGCCAACAACCACCAGAACATTCTTTTTCTTCGCAGCATCATAGCTTTCTGAGGTCAAGCAGAATGTCCGTCACACCGCCTTTGCCTATCTTCTGTGCGACGGCCTTACGATCCCAAAAAGTCAATTCCTTGAGCAGCGGTAATGACAATGAAGTCCCGCGCCAACCGATATAGACGCCGACGACATGCCGGCCCAAAATCGATGTGTTGTCTTTTACAAACAGGGCTAGGCGATTACGAAATGCTTGGACGTTGTCGTTGCGGGTACTGGCATTGTTTTTCCAGCCATGAATAAAAACAATGGTAATGACACCCTCGTCACCGGCGGCGTACTCGTTGATTCGATCTAGGACAAAGTCGGTGCGCTCGGTATCAAAGACATTGCCACGCTCTGTGAATTCGATGTAATTGATTTCGAATAACTTGTTGCCGGTTTCGTCTTGAAATACTTCCACCAGTGCTTTAGCACAGGGGGTCTTTGGGTTCGCACTGATCAGGCCCAGAGCCCGGTGTGTAGACAACTTCCCTTTGTTCCGAAGTTGCAGTTCGCCACGGTTCGTTTCTGACACAACCGTTCAGCATCAACGATGTTATTAGCAAAAAGCCGATGACACCACAAGACAGACGATCATTTTCAGTCATCGCAACCTCCTCCTGAGTAGCGAGCACAACCTACCTTTCGGCAAGTGCGTAAAACAAGCACGATATACGGTTACACTATCTATATCAAGTACGTGTCAAAAAAGCTGTGAGAAATATCACAATTAGGGAATTTGCGATAAACACAACTATTAAGTTGTTTGCGATCAGAGTGTTGTGATGTTCGCACGTCCTCTAGTACTGTATTTTTTCCGCAAAAAGCTTATACTGAATATCGCTAAGTACTATTGGCATACTGCTAAAGGAGTGGACAATGACAGATGGATTGATACTTAGGAAAAACATCCGTAATTTATCCCCCGATCAACTAAACAATACGCGCGCCGCGTATCGGCATTTCATGTCGATCACCGATAATCGTGGCTATGGCTTTATCGCTGATCATCATGGAGCCACAGGATTTTGGTGCTGGCACCACCAAGAATTTCGGCAAAGTAATTTTGGAGTGCGTCTATTCTTACCTTGGCACAGGCGTATCTGTATACGTTCGAACAAGCGCTACTGGATGCCGCGGATACAGTGGGAGCTGGAGAAGTCGGATTGCCTTGGTGGGATTGGCGGTCCGATCAATCTCGGCAGGATGGTGTGCCAGATGCCTTCAGCGATGAACTCGATATCAACGAAACGACACCCCCTTTTGGCATTTCATATGGACGTTCCTAGTGCTGGTATCGACCGGGCAACACGTCGATTTCCGATGGAGCCCGAAGATCTAACCGAAGAGAATGCAGTCAGTGACTTACTGGCACTGGGTGATCTGGACGACTTCAATGACGAACTAGAAAATGTCCATGATGGAATTCACGGTTGGGTGGGAGGATTTAAACGCAACGCCCAGGGCAACCCGTCGATGAAAACGATGATGTAATTACCAATCCGAACGCGAATATCGATCGAATTGTGTTCGGCGACATGGGTAGCGTCGCGACGGCCGCCTACGATCCCATTTTTTGGTCACACCACGCGATGATCGATAGGATTTGGCGCCTGTGGCAATTGGACAATGGCACCACAACGGGTTTTCCTGCTTCGCTTCAGTCTTTCACATTAGCGCCATTTGAGCTGACCGTGGGTGATGTGCTGATGTTCGCAATTTAGGATACGACTACGCCGGAGCAGAAGTGGAGGTGAACATATGATTACGAAAAGTTTGCTTAAAGCAAAAACAAAGAGTTCAAGGATATTCCAACTCGATATCGACAGCTTCGAGAACAAATTCAATCGAGCGGATCTTAACTTTTACGGTGTTGATCATAGTGGATATAGTTACGAGGCACGTATATTCTTTAACAACCCGAAGGCAACGGCAAAACGACTAAGACCGCCCGAAATGGCTATGCCGGCAGTTTCCACGTGTTCGGTCATGGCGGTTGCTTTGGCGGTGCTGGCCACTGCGATATCAAAAAGCAACGCCGCCCGTTTGATCACCGGCGAGCACATCCACTCATGCCAGCCTTCAAGAAAGTCATCGTTACCGACCGATTGCGTACAGTATGCAAGCGCAGTAAGAAGCTAAAGATAACCGTTGTTCCAGTACCTCACAGGGGGTTCTGATCGCTGTAAATCAAAAACGCTTCTCGAATTCGATCGAATGAGTCTAGTGACTTACGAGTAACACCTTGCTATTGCTGTAGATTAAATTTAAACGATGCGATGGTGGATTCGGTGGTCACTCGTCACATGCATATTGGGATCGTGTTCACTCCTGGCCGGAGAGCCATTTGAGATGAAGGTTGTTTCAGTAAACAATCAGAATTACCGTCTTGTCGACTTTGAACACTTATCAGCGGCAATGTCGGGCGGCGTTGCGTTGCATGAAGAAGATTTTCAAGGTTGGGGGATCGTTTTCGCAATTTGTTGGAGCTTTATCAGGACGACTAACCGAACGATCCACCAACTTGTATGATCCTAGCGCTGGGACAAAAACCAAACTATCCATCGAGTTAACGGCAGAGCAACTTGAACAGCTAGCAAAATGTGACCAAGCGACGACATTTTGTCTCGTATCTGTGTTAGCGGTGTTAGAACAACAGCGGCTTTCTGATGATCACCACTCTACGCGTAGAGAAACTCATCTTAGAAGACTACGTGTATGAACGGTATCAAAGCTTCCAACCAAAATTTGATCCGGCAGAAATTCTTTCAACCCACTTCCCCGTTACTAGAAACCGTAATTTGCAGCGCTCAATTGATGATCCCACTTGTGGTTTCCTAGACGATTCTTGTCAAGGTTTGTACTTTGAAAACACTCGTCACAAATTGTTGTAAGCGTTAGGCTTTCGAGCCAGGGAACCGCGTTGGTTTGATAAACCTTAAGTGCGTATTTCGCGCTTTCCTCGATTTTCGCCTTTGTTCCATTTGGAAACGTACCTTCGCCTTTGTAGTCGAGCCTGTGGCCGAGTATCAAGCTGGAGTCTTTGAGTGACACACAACTTGCTCTCGGCCAGAGATCTGGGATAAAAACACCATAATTGATGTAAAAAAAAATGGATTGCCGTAGGAAGAGGTTTGCAGGTTGAACATTTCGTAGCAACCGTTTCGTGGTTTGGTATATACGATTCCGGTTATTTGGTCATAGCCGAGCGCTTTAGCCATTTCTCGGAACCGCGATTTAGCAGCGGATGAGAAGCTTTTGTAATCGTGGGTTATTTCTCTATTGTCCACGTCAAAAGACTATTGCTTATGCGACCAATTCAGGTTGCGGTAATCAAACCCCGATTCGATGGTTGGTTTCATGACGCGAAAGTAAGGGGAAATGTCAAAATCTCGGGGGGAGAACAGACTGTAGTGACGAATATGTAATATCTCCGCTTCGGTGTAACCGTAATCTTCGATACGCGTGGTTCTTTCGATGGTGGGAAGGATGGGATAGTGTACCGATTGAAAGGCCTGGGCTATCAAGGTCGAGCAAATGGCGCGGGACGGGTCGCCACTGCCCAGCGCGATCAAGCGCCGCCTCCATTGCACGGGTACAGGTGGGTGTCGGCATCAGGTAGCGCATTAAATCGGTGACGTTTTTCAAATCATAGGATTTTACCAAGGCTGTCGATCATATATTTCACAACGGACTGTTCGTCTTGTTGGTCAAGGTCGACAGCACGGCAAATGCGTGTATTGAAGTTTTTGTATTTGGACAACGGCACGCCGATGACGCCTTGTTTCAAGTCCGCTTCGATCAGATGACAGGGTTCGCCGCCAGCATCGTAGTTTGGTATTTCTCCAACAAACATGGCGGTATGTGACCAGGTGGACTGCGTCAGATATTTAATAGCCGTGCTGATGCGGGTGTTGCCTTCGACTAACAATATATCCGCGGGCCGTAACGTCGACGCCAGGGTCGAGACATTGTGTACTGAAAACGGGCGATAGCGTTTTGATCGGAGCGGTTAAGTAGTTAGCCAGCCAACGGCCCAGCCAGAGTTTCACGCCACCAAACATGGTTGTCTAAACCGGTTACGAATTTCCCTGGTTTAAAACAGCAAGTTCGATACGCCGGTTAGTGGCTCGACCCGACTCAGTTGTGTTGTCTGCAATCGGTTTGCTTTCGCCGTAGCCTTTGGCTTTAAGTTGTGTCTTCCGCGCACCGTTGTTGATTAAGGTAATGCACTACACTGTCAGCGCGTTGTTGACTGAGTTTTTTATTATAATTCTCACTGCCTTGAGAATCGGTATGTCCGCCGACCTCAATGATTGCAGATTGATATTTGCCAAGTAGTTCGCTGAGCAGATCGAGTATGGTCTTACTTTCCGCGGTGAGTTCGGTACTGTTGGGTGAAAATTGAATCCTGTCTACTGCTATTTCGGCAAGACCACTGCGTAGTTTTTCATGATCGGTTGTCGATAGCTTCGTGTCCGCGACCGCTTCAGTTTCGGGTAGCGCCGGTTGTAATTGCGAATCCTGTTGATCAGATTGTTGCTTAGTGTCGTTGCCACTCGCACCCGATGACTTTTTACCGCCTTCAAGTCCACTGGACTCAACAATGCGAACGTTGTCCGTTGCCGATGGTTGCATAGCAGCCAGTTTCTTCGGCGCTAAACAAAGTAACAGCGCTGACGTTCACTTCGTCCCTGGTTGGCCGATAATTGCAGATTTTTAATATTTTTCAGGTCGTAAATTTTATCTACCGCTTCCTGTAGCCAGGCCGGGTCGGCGACATCTTTCGCAACGGTCAAATTATTGGTCACTTTATCTGGGCCGAACGCAGAGTCGCTGGGCGGCCAATAAGTCTCGTTCCATGACCTTGTCCGGAATAACGCCTGACAGGACTGCCATTCCGTTTTGCACACGCAAGTCGAAATTCGATTGCTTTGCCGGTTCTACGACAACTAATTGATTATCAATATCGACCGGTTCACTAAATGCATTGTTTGCCAGGGTTTGCAGTTCGTTTTTTTTGTCGATCGCTTTTGACTTCGCCGCTTAATGCGATCAGTGAATTGTTGATTTCAAATCCCGCGGGGTCTGCGACGGACAACGAGTCAATTATGCTTACAGCTTGTTCAATCCAGCCAGGCTCTGAAACATTACTGCTGATCGACAACTCGAACTGCACTTTCGTTGCCGGTAATTTTTCTTTGACCACAGTCACGATCCGGTCAACCATCGCCTGATTGGGCAATACGCCTCGCAGGGGTAACATCCACCCCCTCGCGTTGGTAAACCAGACGGGCGGAATCCGTCGGTGCCGGCATACTGACTTGATAGTTGACGTTGTACTCGCCGCCGAACACCGTTTGTAATGCAAGACTGACCGAATCGCGTTTTGAACGATCGCGCACAATGCCGTTTATATTAATTTCGTTACCGTCGATGCTGAATGTAAGCGGTTCCAGCGCGGTCAGTTCCGGCGCCAGTTTTTCAAAATGGGTCAACCACTCCGGCGTGATCGTGCTCGCGTCGACCTGCAATTGATTATCTATATTGTCAAAACGCTTGCTGAGCAAACCAACGATATAATCGACGGACTCTTGATCGGGTAGCGTACCGGCTACCAGCAAAGGTCCCGGCGAAGCCACGCATCGTTAGTGTCGGCAACGCGGTGCGCTGCAGGGTCAGGCCATCGACTACCGTTTTGATATCCGGCAGTGCTTGCAAGTCATCGAGTAACTTTGCGCGCATCGCCTGGTTTTCGATTTCGCCGGACAGGGTAATTTGATTATTTAGTATCTCGATATTCTCCATGCTCAACCCGGCGTCAGTGACGACAGATTGCACCTGGGTCATAAATCTGCTCGCTTGTATGCGTGTGTTAAGCCAGAAGCCAAACGCAATTAACAAAACAACACCGATGATAATCAGTGTTCTATAACGGCGTATGCCGTGTTGAATTGCGTTCACAGACTTTTGCTCCGGATAAATTCTTTTAAATCGTCAATACTGTTCGGTAAAACCTGATACTGCTCATCGCTGGCGAGTAACTTTTTCATTCTCCCAGGTAAAGCAGCCGAAGTGCTGACAGCCGCCTGTATAGCCTGCGGGAATTTCCCCGGGTGGGCAGTGGCGAGTGAAACGATGGGCGAAGATACGACATTGTTTGTTTGATTTGCTGCTGCCACCCCGATTACGCTGTGCGGGTCGAGCAGTTCGCCGGTTTGTTGGTAAATATCCTCTATCCATCGAATAGTTTCCTTATCGTCGAAACGGTGTGCGTCAAAGTCGCTGCGGAATTGTGCAAAACGAGTTTGATCGATCTCAAATTCACCACGATCTTTAAATTGGTTGCATTAGAGTCACAACATCCTCAGCACTTCGTTCATACAATTCAAATAATAGCCTTTCAAAGTTACTCGAAACCTGAATATCCATGCTGGGCGAGTAAGTCGGTGTTACTTGGTCCGATTGCATACGTCCGTCGTGACAAAACCGGGTCAAAATATCGTTGCAGTTGGATGCGATAATCAGCCGGTCGATGGGCAGGCCCATTTGTTTAGCTGCATAACCGGCGAAAATATTGCCGAAGTTTCCGGTTGGAACTGCAAAACTCACCGGCCGCTGCGGTACGCCTAAAGCCGACGCTGCATAAAAATAATATATGCATTGTGCAGCCACGCGTGCCCAGTTAATTGAGTTGACCGCTGAAAAATTTAACTCTTCACGCATTTTCTGATTGCTAAACAGGGTTTTTACCAGGCTTTGACAATCATCAAATGTCCCGGTCGATGGCAATATTATGTATGTTGGGTGCATCCACGGTGGTCATTTGCCGGCGCTGGATGTCCGACACACGTTCATGGGGATGCAGCATAAAAACGACAGCGGATTGATTGTGTCGCAGGGCTTCGACTGCAGCCGCGCCGGTATCGCCGGAAGTGGCGCCGATAATGGTGACGCGTTCTCCGCGACGATTCAATTCATATTCGAACAAACCCGCCAGCAACTGCATGGCAAAGTCTTTGAAGGCCAGCGTCGGGCCATGAAACAACTCCAATACCCAGAGGTTGTGTTGCAGTTGTTTTAACGGTGCGACAGCAGAGTGATCGAAACGCGAGTAGGTGGCATTGATAATGGCTTCGAGATCGTCATCCGCAATTTCGTCATCAATAAAAGGTTTGATAATACGCAAGGCAAGCTCGGAATAACTCAGACGGCCAAACTCGACGAGTTCCTTGTTTGAGAACTTCGGCCAGGCCTCAGGTACATACAAACCGCCGTCCGTCGCCAGGCCGGCCAGCAATACGTCGGAGAAACCAAGAACGGGCGCCTGGCCACGGGTACTGATATAGCGCACGATTTAGTCCAGATGAATCAAGAAACGGTAATTGTCGTTCGCTGGCAGAAAAAAGGCTAGGCTTTGTGTTTCAAATTCACAATAAAAACTGGTTCACGAGCGCATACGGGAACCGCCGGGATCGACCAGTGCTTCGGTCGTGCGCTGGGCGTGGCACATCTCGCCGAGTATTTCTATTTTGAAGTCAATTTCGTCCGCCATTTCCGCCGGCACGTAAGCCATGGCCACGCTCTCACCGGCACAATGACAAAAACCGCCGGATGTTGACCCAGCCGATCGCTTTACCGTCCTGCATAACCGGTTCGTTTCCGGTGGCATCAACATTGTTTGATTCCACTACCAGGGTAACTAACCGGTATTTCGGGCCGTCTTTTACGGCTTTCTCTAACGCATTTCGACCTATGAAATCGCCCTTGTCGAGTTTTACAAAACGGTTCAAATTGGCCTCAAACGGCGTGTAGTCCGGCGTGTATTCCCGGGTAAAACTGCCAAAACTCTTTTCCAGTCGTAATGAATTCAGGCGCGCGTCCGCCAAAGTGACGCATATCGAACTCTCCACCGGCAGCACATAGCGCGTCGTAAACTGCGAGTTGATAATCCGATTTCATCCAGATCTCGTAGCCTAATTCGCCGGTAAAACTCACTCGTGCCACCAATGCGGGTGCATTTTCAATGTCCATCGGTCGAAATAGAAAAGAAACGAAATGTATCTTTCGATACGTCATCACTGGCAACACGCGATAGTAGTTCGCGTGCGTTGGGTCCGGCGATGGAAAAAACCGGTCATCTCGGACGACAGGCTGCGTACTTGCACGCCGTTGTCCGGTAAATGCGCTTCGAACCAGCGCATGTGGTAACCCTCGGCAATACCGGAGCCAAAAATCATGAAATGGTTATCGGCGAGTTTCGCCACGGTAAAGTCACCAATTAACCGGCCTTTCTCAATTCAGCATCGGCGCGAGCACGACCCTGCCGGTTGCGGGCATGGCGTTAGCTAATAATCCATCAAGCCAGTTTTGCGCACCCGGGCCGGTGACATCGTATTTGGCGTAGTTGGAGATTTCTATCAGCCCGACACTTTGACGCACGGCCTGACATTCCCCGGCAACGGTTTCGAATGCGTTGGAACGCCTGAAGGTCGGTGTCTCGAACGGTTTTGTTCCTTCGGGGGCGTACCACAATGCATGTTCCAGTCCATAGTTCGCGCCAAACACTGCATTCTTTTCCTTTAATCGCTGATAAACCGGCGTGGTGCGCAAGGGCCGTGCGGCGGGCAGTTCTTCATTCGGGAACGTAATGGAAAAGCGACGGCTGTAATTTTCCCGCACCTTGGCATTGGTGTAAGAACGTGTCGCGAATTCGCCGAAGCGCGCCACATCCATGGCGAACACGTCGATACCGGGATCGCCGTCCACAATCCAGTTTGCCAGTGAAAGACCGACGCCACCGCCCTGGCTGAATCCCGCCATGACACCACAGGCGACGTAAAAGTTTTTTAAACCACGAACAGGACCGACCAGCGGGTTGCCGTCCGAGGCAAATGTAAACGGGCCGTTGATAACTTTTTTGATGCCTGCTTGTTCGACTGCCGGAAAATGTTGAAACGCGACTTCTAGGCTGGGCGCGATGCGATCAAGATCTTCGTTCAATAATTCATGACCAAATTCCCAGGGCGTGGTGTGTTCCGACCACGGCACGCAGGCTTTCTCGTAAGTGCCAACCAACAAGCCGTTGTGTTCCGCGCGTGTGTAAATCTCCCCGCCAAAGTCGATACAGTGTGGTAGCTCGCCGTCGAATTCTTTTATCTCGGGTATATCTTCGGTAATCAGATATTGATGTTCCATCGCTAAAATGGGTAGCTCGACTCCGACCATGCGACCGACTTCCCGCGCCCACAGTCCACCGGCGTTGACCACGATGTCGGTTTTGATTGTGCCTTGTTCCGTGACGACTTCCCAGCCACCCTCGCTGGTAGCGTTTAGTGCGGTGACGCGATTGTTGCGAACAATTTCAGCGCCGCCGATGCGGGCTGCTTTGGCGTATGCGTTGGTCACGCCGGACGGATCGACGTGACCTTCGTTTGGGTCAAACAAAGCACCAACAAAATGTTCGATGTTGATTAACGGGTGGCGTTGTTTGGCTTCCTCCAGCGAAATAAATTCGCTGTCCATGCCGAGATAACGCCCGCGTGCCTGGGCGATACGCAAAAAATCCAATCGTTCCGGCGTGTCGGCTGCCATGATGCCACCGGTAAGGTGAATGCCACAGGATTGACCGGAAATCTCTTCCAGTTCTTTATACAGCTTGATGGTGTAGTCCTGTAGCTTCGCGACATTGGGGTCGCTGTTAATGGTGTGCATGCCACCGGCAGCGTGCCAGGTCGAACCCGATGTGAGTTCCGAGCGTTCTATCAATACAACATCTTTCCAACCCAGTTTGGTGAGGTGATACAACACGCTGCAACCGACGACACCGCCACCGATAACAACTACTTGCGCATGGGTTTTCATTATGAGTCCAAAAATATTTGTTTAGAGTTAAAAATCGGTTGCTACACCGCCTTCGCGTTTGCGCTTTTCTACAAATTCGTCCAGTTCCTCTCGAATGGCAGGATCCAGTGCAGGTGGAGCATACTCGTTTAGAATCTTTTTATACAATCGATTAGCATGTTCCAATGCAATCGGTGAACCGGCTTCCTGCCAGGATTCAAAATTTCGCCAGTCAGATATCATAGGTTCGTAAAATGCGTTGCGATATCGGTCCTGGGTATGTTGCGTACCAAAAAAATGTCCACCGGGTCCGACATCACGCACGGCTTCCAGTGCGAGTTCGGCATCGTCAACTTTTAATGGCATAAAAAACTCTGCCGTCATTTGCAACAGGTCTGCATCAATAACAAATTTTTCAAAGGATGCGCACAAACCGCCTTCCATCCAGCCTGCGCCGTGCATGAGCAGGTTGCACCCGCCCATCATCGCCCCCCATAACGAAAACACGGATTCGTAAGCGGATTGGGCATCTACCGCATTGGCTGCGCACACATTGGATGAGCGATAGGGCAAGTTATAACGCCGCGCCAGTTGCCCACCGACCAACGCGGCTTTCATGTATTCCGGCGTACCAAAAGCAGGTGCGCCGGAACGCATGTCCACATTCGACGTGAAGCCGCCATAGACAAACGGCGAACCGGGGCGTACGATTTGACTGAGTACCATTCCGGCAAGTGCTTCGGCGTTTTGTTGCGCCAATGCACCAGCCACGGTTACTGGTGCCATAGCACCCGCCAGTGTGAATGGTGTGAGTACAACCACCTGATTGCGTGAGGCCATCTCAATAATGCCCTGCAACATGGGCGCATCCAGTCGCAACGGTGAGCTGGAATTGATAATAGTGAACAGACTGGGTTCATTGTCCAGTTGTTGGTTACTGATGCCGCGAGCGATACGTGTAATTTCCAGGGCGTCGAGATTGCGTTGCTGGCCCAGGGAGTAAACGTGAAAAACTTTGTCGGTAAGCGTCACGAAATCGCGCAGGCATTCAAGGTGGCGAATAGAGGCGTGCAAATCCACTGGCTCCACAGGGTATCCGCCAAAGCAGTGAATAATATTCAGGTTTTGACCGAGCTTTAGGAAATCTTGGTAGTCTTGATGATTACCCGCGCGACGTCCGTTGTCGGTATCCGATGCGTTAGGTGCGCTGGCGACGGATGCGAAGCAGGCAACTTCACCTCCGATTTCGAGATCGTGTTCCGGATTGCGTGAGTGTAAGGTGAATGACGGGATGGTTTTTGCTAAAGCTTCATCGATCATGTCACGATCAATGCGAACACGTTCATCGTCAACGGTCGCGCCCGCTTGTTGCATCAAATCACGTGCTTGCGGCAACAGGAAGTCCAGTCCAATTTCTTCCAGAATAGTGAGCGATGCAAAGTGAATGGCCTCTAATTCATCGGTGGATACCGCTTCAACCGGCCTGAATGGATTGCGAATACGCGCCCAGGGTTTTTGTCGCAGTGTGCCCGGAGTTTCGGTTGACGTGGTGCGCCTTCGCCGCCGCGAGCGTTTCCCGTTAGTTGCGATTACCGGCATTTAGTTTTCCCAGGTGAGCAATACTTTGCCGGACTCGCCGCTTTGCATTGCATCAAAACCTTTTTGAAAATCGTTAATACTAAAACGATGTGTAATGACCGGCGATAAATCAAGTCCGCTTTGTAACATGGCGACCATTTTGTACCAAGTATCGAACATCTCACGACCGTAAATACCGCGCAGGTTGAGACTCTTGAAAATAATCTCATTCCAGTTAACGGCGAAGTCTTTTGGCGGTATGCCTAACAGCGCAATATTGCCACCGTGATGCATGAGTTCCAGCATTTGTCGAAACGCAGTCGGATTGCCGGACATCTCCATGCCTACATCGAATCCTTCTTTCATCCCGAGTTCCGGAATGATTGTTGTTAAATCATTTTTCTTTACGTTGATAGTCCGTGTTGCGCCCATTTTTTCTGCCAGCCGCAAACGGTAATCGTTAATATCGGTTACGACAATGTGACGCGCACCAACATGACGTGCGATGGCGCAAGCCATGACACCAATCGGGCCGGCACCGGTAATGAGCACATCTTCGCCGACCAGATCATAAGCCAACGCCGTATGTGCGGCATTGCCAAACGGGTCGAGAATAGCTGCGGTTTCGTCGTTGACATCGAGCGGTATGGGATAAACATTATGTGCTGGTATGGACAAGTATTCCGCAAAGCTGCCCGGTCGATTAACGCCGACGCCGATGGTATCTTTGCACAAATGTTCGCGACCGGCGCGGCAGTTACGGCATTGTCCACACACAATGTGTCCTTCGCCGGACACGCGTTCGCCGATTTTGATGCCGTTCACGTCGCGTCCGACTTCGGTAACCACACCGACGTATTCATGGCCCACGATCATAGGCACCGGGATGGTGGCCTGCGCCCATTCATCCCAGTTATAAATATGCATGTCCGTGCCACAAATCGCGGAGGTGTTGATTTTAATCAATACATCGTCGTGACCGACTTCGGGTAATGGCCGGTCGTCCATCCAAAGACCTTGCTCCTTTTTCAATTTAACCAGCGCTTTCATTACAGGGATTTAAATTACTTTTAATTGGCGGCCGACTTTTTCGAATGCTGCCAACGCACGTTCGATATGCTCGGTAGTCAACGCCGCTGACATCTGAGTACGGATACGCGCCGCGCCTTTTGGCACGACGGGATAGGAAAATCCAATGACGTAAATGCCTTCCTCCAATAGTTGTTTTGCCATATCCTGGGCCAGGCGTGCATCGCCCAGCATGATGGGGATTATAGGGTGTGAACCTTCTACGAGGTCAAAACCGAGAGCCTGTAAACCATCGCGAAAGACAATGGTGTTTGTATTCAAACGTTCGCGCAGGCCGCCCGATTGTTGCAACATCTCCAACACAGTGATGGATGTTTCGACGATAGGCGGTGCCAGGGAATTGGAAAACAAGTAAGGGCGTGAGCGTTGTCGTAGCCAATCGACGATGGTTTTATCGGCAACGGTATAACCACCGGAGGCACCACCTAATGCCTTGCCCAGAGTGCCGGTCATAATGTGGACGCGTCCCTGGACATGCCAGTGCTCGTGGGTACCACGGCCATGATCACCGACGAAACCCACAGCATGGGAATCGTCCACCATCACTAAAGCGTCGTATTGTTCCGCGAGATCGCAAATTGCCGGCAAGTTCGCATACGTGCCGTCCATGGAAAATACACCGTCAGTTGCAATCAGGCGAAAACGTTGCTCCTGGGAGTCGCGCAGGCAGTTTTCCAGTTCCTGCATGTCGTTATTGGGATAACGAAACCGCTTTGCTTTACACAAACGGACGCCGTCGATAATGCTGGCATGGTTCAAGGCGTCGCTGATAGTGGCGTCGTCTTCTCCGAGTAAAGTCTCGAACAGTCCGGTGTTGGCGTCGAAGCAGGACGAATACAGAATCGCATCGTCAAACCCGAGAAACTCACTCAGTCGCGCTTCCAGCTCTTTGTGAATATCTTGTGTGCCGCAAATAAACCGCACCGACGACATTCCAAAACCGTGTCGATCGAGTGCGGCATGGGCGGCTTTTATCACACCGGGGTGGTTGGATAGGCCGAGGTAATTATTTGCGCATAGATTGATGACATCTGTGCTGCTGCCGTCATCCAGCACTGTGATGGCAGCGTCTTGCGCCGACGCGATTTTTCGTTCTTCTTTGTATAACCCTTGTTCGCGAATCGAATCGAGTTCGTTATTGAGGTGTTGCACTAAAGAGATGCTCATTTGGTCGACATTGGCGCAATTTAACTTTTGCACGCAATTGTAACGGCAAAGCCAGTGTTTTACCGGACTCGAAATACCTGGGTAGGTTCACATTTACGCTGGAGAAAGACCTTTTAACGAGGTAGCGGCCCGCGACGTACGCTGCTGGCCGCGCATTCGGAACTTCGGGTGGTGGTTTAGGACCCGGTCAAACCGACCAGATCAGGGTTTTCGTCAGAATCGTTACGAAACTTGAGGCCTTTGCCGGATGACGACAGTTCGAGCCGCCGATCACGCAAGGCTTTTTCCTTGCAATCGCGCCGCAGCATATCCAGCCCATTGGCTTCCAAGTCATACTCCGGGGCGACGCCACCATGTTGTTCTAAATACGCAATACACTGCGCGGCTTGCCAGCGATCTATTTGCTGTAAATCGGCCACATTCATCACGTCTTCCCCAAGATATCGAGTCAGCGGAACAATGTAGACACAATATGTAGTGGTGTCAACCTGAATGAAGTCGGAATGGTTGAACCCAAAAGAAAAAGCCTGGCGATGCCGGGCTTTTCAAGGGAGGACGTTTTCTATCAACTACTGTATCCCGCTACATACGATACGGTGTTTACCGTGGCGAACGTGATTGGCATGGCCATTATTGTCACAAAGAGATGGTTGGATACGGACTTCATTTCTTAGTATCTTTCGTTTAAAGCCAAAACAAATTTTTAAGCATGTGAACACAAAATTCAAAACATTTTGTTTTCTTGCTGGAGTTTCTATTACGTCAATTATCCTTGCGTCGGAGCCGGTAAAAATAGTTGTATTCGACGCTGCGATTGTCGATACCAGTCTGGAAGGGGAAATGCTAGGGGAAAACCCAGATGAAACCCGCCGCTTAAAAGAACTGGGTGATCAAGTTCGTGGCAGTCTGAATGCTTCGGGTAAATACTCGGTAATGGATACTGGGTCCGTGGCGCAGGAGTTGGATGAAACGCTCGAGCCGTGTGCGTTATTTGCACGATTGCAATGACTGCGAATTACCTATCGCAAAGTCATTACAGGCGGAGCAACTAATGGTGATGTGGGTGCAAAAGGTGAGCAATCTGATTCTAAATTTCAACATTGTCATTAAAGATGTTGAGAGCGGTAAGGTCGTTAACTCGTCATTTGTCGATATTCGTTCCAATACCGATAAGTCATGGCAAAAAGGTGTTGATTACATGCTGCGCAATCGTATATTGGACGAATCAAACTGAATTGCTAATAAAAGTATCGTTTTACTCATCGTCGATTACATAGTTAGCCGGCAACCCTCCCCCAATCGCCCAGTTTGGTCTATTTGATTTTTATAATCGCCGGTGGCGTAGGTGGTTTACTCATTGGCCTTATCGGTACCGGCAGCAGTTTAGTCATGCTGCCTACTCTGATTTTCATATTCGCCGGTTTGTTTCCCGAATACGATTATCTGCGTCTCGCGGTCGGCACCACTGTTGCGGCGATGACATTTGGTGCAGTGACGGCAGCGATTACGCATTGGCGTGCAGGTAATGTGGAAGTGCCGATATTTAAAACGATGATTGTTGCCTATGTTCTGGGGGCGTTGGCCGGGGCATGGATAAATCGTTTTATGCCTACGCAATGGCTCAAGGTTTACCTGGGTCTTGTGCTTTTTTTGATCGGTATGCAAATGTTGTTCAGCATCACTACCACCGTACAGGATCGTGCGGCAAAGATCGCGCAGCCGAAGACGATGCAGCCGGTGTTTTTCCTGATCGCGACAATTACCAGCATGGGTGGGCGTTGCATCGGGTATGTTGGCGATTCCGTATTTGTCCCGCTTCCCGATGACAATGCAGCGTGTTATCGGCACGTCGACTACCGGTGCCGCGGTGTTTACAGTGGCCGGTTTGATCGGCTACGTTAGCGCTGGATGGAACATGAGCAACCTACCATCCGCTGCAGATCGGGTTTATTTATTTGCCGGCATTTATCATTATGTCGACCATGCTGGTTATCTGCGTACCGTTAGGCGTTCGGATCGCGGAAGCGTGCGAATGATAAACTGTTAAAAAAAGCGTTTCGGTATTTTCCTGATTGTTTCGTCGTTAGTAATTGGTTTGCGTTAATCGCGAGGTATATCATCAAAACTTAAGGAAAACAAAATGAAACTCGAAGGTTCATGTCACTGTGGTGCGGTGAATTTTACATTGCAATCATTGCATCCCTATCCATTTAATCTATGTTATTGCTCTATTTGCCGCAAGACAGCCGGTGGTGGTGGGTTTGCCATCAATCTGGATGGTGACTACAACTCGTTAGTGGTAAGGAGGCAAGAACATATAACCATCTACCAAGCGACCATTGACGGCGAACAAAGCCCGAGTCAACGAAGTTTCTGCCGGCACTGTGCAAGTGCGTTGTGGGTGTGGGACCCGCGCTGGCCAGATCTGGTGCATCCGTTTTCCTCAGTCATCGATACGGAGTTACCGAAGCCACCAGAACGCACTCATCTCATGTTGGCGTCGAAAGCGCCGTGGGTGGAACCCTGTTTGCGGGAGGGTGATCAGCAATTCGATAATTATCCCGAAGAATCGATTGCCGAATGGCATGATCGATTGGGATTGCGATTAGGATAGATCGAATCAAGCATCATGTCCGCTGCTATGCGGACTTTGTTTCACTTCTTTCAGTCCTTTACGAAAATCGCCGTGTTTTACCGGCTTCTTCCGGCGTTATGTCTCCCACACCTTCCACGGTGCTTCCCATTTTTTCTATACGCGATTCGAAATGACGGCCCATGCGTTCACTGTTGATATTCCAGATCAGCATTACAATCCCTAATATCCCCATCACAATCATGGCAGTATTTCGCGCCAGTCGATGAACTTCTACACTCGCCGTAAACATCAGAAAAGTTCCCCAGGCAACGCCGATTATAGTGCCGGCGTAGGGGATTAAACTCAGAACCGCTACTATTGGATAAATCGCTGCGGCAAAAGCGACGCAGCGATAACCCGTCGCAAAGGATTCGCTGGAACCCATGAGTTTCCAGATCACGAACATGATTCCAGCTGCGATAAAACTCGTTATCAACGCCATAACCGGTACGAAAACAATGGCGCTAAATCCAACTGCCATAGCACCGATACGGCCGCCACCGAATAACGAAAACAGGGTCAGAACCACACCCATGATCGCTGCCATCACCAGCAAAAAAATAATAGGTTCGGCTAAGCCACCGTCGCGCTTCATGTTGCGGTAAAAATCGGTTGGATTAGTGATGACACTTACGGCGTCATCTACGATATTCGATATGTCAAATTTAGAATCATTCGTCATGGTTGTCTTTATTATCTGGAGGTCTCTTTTATCTATTATAAATTGCGTATCACGTTGCAGTGACAGTTTACCTTTGCCGTGTCATACCGATGAACCGGGGCGTAGTGCGAGATATATTAATACTGCACCAAACAGTGCGTAGCCGGCAAACAGCAAACAAACCTGTTCGATGGATATACCCAGATCCATCAACCCGCCCGCAATGACTGGCCCGAGCGCGGAAGAAAAAACACCCAATGCCGCGAACAGACTTTTAATGGCACCAAGATGGGCGACCCCATACAGTTCCGCCCAGATTGCGGACGCCGCAGTGTGGGCAATGCCGACATTGATGCCGGCCAGAATGAAATAAATCCACGCCGTCCACGGGTTATCGAAAATGGCCACCACGATCATGGCGGCGATCAATGGCCCGAGCATGTAGGGCACCAGCCGTACGGCGCTGTATCTATCGATCAACGGCCCCGAGGCCAGCGATGTCATGGTGACGGCGGCAGCGTAAATCACATAACTGCCGGTAATCCAGCCGTGTGACCACTGTTTCGCATCGGCTAGATTCAAATGATGAAAAAACATCGAAGTCAAAATCATTGAGGGTGCCAGTATGCCGGGTAACAACAAGAGAAAACGCCGGTCACGTAAGACCTCTGCCCGGGTCCATGATCGAACGCCGCTTGATGATCGGTCGGTGTCGTCGTGCAGGTTTCGCAGATGCGCGGCATGCCGTTCGGCATGATTTTTAAGAAAAACGAATATCGACGGGATAAAAATAATTATCAAAAAGCAGGCGGCAACGCGATATGACCAGCGCCAGCCGATGGCGCTGATAACCGTGACGGCGATGAATGGTAATAGAGCCTCACCCGCTGCAAATCCGATTGTAGCAATAGCGATAGCGCGCCCGCGTTGCTTGTCGAAGTAGCGCGCCATGCTGGTAATGGAAACATGGCTCATCAAGCCTTGGCCGGATTGACGCAACAGAAAAATCGCAAAAACTAGGCTGAAAACCCCGGTAGTGAATGACACGAACACGCACGCCACGATCAATAGCGCACAGGCGAGTAAGGTGTAGAGTAACAAGTTCAGGCGATCAATATGCTTGCCTGTCCACGGTAGTACCAACGCACTCGCCAGGGTGCCGATCATGTAAATGCTTCCCCAGGCGGTGTGACTCAACCCAAATTCAGTTTGAATGCTGGGGCCGAATATGCCAATAAAATATGTCTGACCAAAGCTCGATGCAAAAGCCATCGCAAAACCGAATCCAATGAAACGGCGATGGGTAGCCGCAAACTGGATATAACCGGCTAAGGGCATTCGTTAAACAAGCATGATGATGTTGGAGGTTATGAGATTGTGACTAACCACCGGATTGATTGTGGTTTAGTGATGTCAGAGCGGGGGCGAAAACCCAGTCTTGCGCAACGTGTTTAAACGTAGCGCAAGATTTTATAATCGAACGGGTGTAGTTCTGTTTGGCTTAAAAAAGCTTCTGGTCAAAGATTGGAAGCTTAACGCCTCTTCCGGCCCCGAGTCTTTTTCGGGTCTTCGAAGCGAATGCTCAACGGTTTTCCGTTAAAGTCTTTGTTATCCAGCCCTGCAATGGCGGCCCGTGCTTCGTGACCTTCCATTTCAACAAAGCCGAAACCCCTACATTTCCCGGAAAACACGTCGGTGATAAGTCTGATCGAGCGCACTGTCCCGAACTCCGAGAACAGCTCACTAACGGCTTCCTCGGTGGCGTCCGGAGTCAGATTGCCGACAAATAGTGTTTTCAAATCGAATCCTCTCTATAAAAATATAAACCATGATCTGATTAATCAGGTGTTCGCTTGTCAAATCAAGTTTTAGAAGGCCGGTGGCAAATATAACCCAACGCGAACACGCGTCAACGTTGTCTGCGTTGTCACAATGGGGGTGTATTCGATGCCCCCCGTAACGGTGACTGCCTTGTCACCCGACCTGTTGTTAATGAAATAACCCCGTCTGTTAAACGGGGCATTTCATAATATGTCGCTAACGAAAAGCTGTGCTAGTCGCCTGTGGTCACTTGCGTGGCCTGTGGCCCTTTTTGCCCCTGCTCAACTTCGTATTGAACGGTTTGACCTTCAGCCAGGGTTTTAAAACCACCGCCTGAGATCGCGGAGTAATGTACGAACACATCTTTGCCGCCATCAGCTGGAGCAATAAAACCAAATCCTTTTGACTCGTTGAACCACTTAACAGTACCGGTTGCCATCTATATTTCCTCTAAAAATATCAATTACGAAATTACGAATACGCCTAAGCGCATCAAAAAATAGCACAACTCTTACATTCGATTGTGAGATCAAAACGGGATTTCAATATTGCGGTAAAGCAGGACTTGAAATAACCTTGAAAGTGCGCGCTGACGCTATAGTAACTGATTTATGTTGGAAAACCTAATAATTCATCAGGTCGGTGCGGGGATGAATTAGCGCGATTTCACGCGCATCATTTGCATGCTTGGAGCAGAATCGCGGCTCTGTTAATGTGGTTGAAATGAAATACGATAATATTTTACAAACCGTCGGCAATACACCGGTTGTGCGTCTGCATAAAGTGCGGGGTACACGGGCGGCGGCTCTTTGGGTCAAGCTGGAGAGTTTTAACCCCGCAGGCTCGGTCAAGGACAGGCCCGCGCTGAATATGATTGAGGACGCCGAACGCCGTGGCAAGTTGAAACCCGGGGATACCATCGTTGAACCCACCTCGGGTAATACCGGCATCGGTCTCGCTATGGTGGCGGCCGTCAAGGGTTATCCGGCGGTCTTTGTCATGTCGGAAGACATGAGCGAAGAGCGCAAGTCGATTTTGAAAGCCTATGGCAGCTCCATCGTTTTGACGCCGGCGCAAAAAGGCACCGTAGGTGCCATCGAAGAAGCACGCCGGCTCGAAGCGGAGAAAGGGTATTTTTTTGTCGGTCAACATTTCAATCCGGCAAATCCTGAATCGCACAAAACGACGGCGGATGAAATCTGGAATGATTTTGGCGATGAACTCGATGCAATCGTATGCACCACTGGAACCGGTGGTACGATTTCCGGGCTGAATGATTATTTGCGTGATCGCATGCCCGCGTTAAAAATTATCGCAACCGAGCCGGCTGACTCGCCCATCCTGTCGAAAGGCATCGCCTGTAAACACAAAATCATGGGTACGGCGCCGGGTTTTATTCCGGATACGCTGGACACCAGCGCGTACGATGAGATTATTGCCATCACAACCGAAGACGCATACGAAACCACTCGATTTCTGGCGCAAAAGGAAGGTATTTTCGCTGGCATATCCTGTGGCGCCGCTGTGTCAGGAATGATTAAAGTAGCCGCGCGTCCCGAAAGCCGTGATCAAGTGTTCCTGGCTATCCTGCCCGATACCGGTGAGCGTTATTTAAGCACAGATCTTTGGGATTAGTTGCAGGCGGAGGACATTCAACTTTTGCAGGGTGGAACGTGTTTCGCCATTGAACGGAAAAAGAGCGTTCGACCGTCAGCTTTCAGCAACCGGAATATCTACACTCAAGGAACACTGACAGCCGATTGCTGAAAACACGTTTTCGACGCGCGGGCGTGCCTCCTACAAATATATCTGTCTTCCCCTGGCGTTCGAGCGAACCGACTGATGCCGGTGTTGTGACTTACCGTGATAACAACGATTATGTCGATGAATGATTTAAATCGATGTGCGATCATGGCATGCTGCCCGGGCTTGCGTTCAATCCCCCAGCAGAATCTTCCGGTTTATTTTTCCAGACTTTTACCGTAACCACCTCGCAATAAATGAGTGTAAAAATTTCCGCCTTCACCTGGGCGGCATTGATTACCGGCTGTTTGTATTTTCTGGTTGCCTTCGTCTTACGCGTCTCGCCCAGTGTCATGGTCAATGACTTGATGCGGGATTTTTCGGTTGGGGCATCGGTTCTGGGCAACCTGTCTGCTTTCTATTTCTACACCTATGCCTCGATACAGATTCCGATCGGTTTGATGATGGATCGCATCGGCCCGCGCCGTTTGATGACCGGCGCGGCGGCGGTATATGCCATGGGTTGTGTTGTGTTTGCGTACAGCACCGATGTGACAACAGCTTATATCGGGCGTGCCATGATTGGTGCGGGTGCGGCCTTTGGTTACGTCGGCACGTTGACCATCGCGGCCAATGGGTTTCCGGTGCAATGGTTCGCTATGCTCGGTGGTGTATTGCAGATGTTCGGTATGGCTGGCGCCGTGGGCGGACAGGCGCCGACCGGGTTCCTGGTAGCGCAGTTCGGTTGGCGTCATTCCATGCTGATGTTTGCGCTTGCGACTGCGGTCATTGCGATACTGAGCTGGGTGTTTGTGCGCGATCAAAAACACGATTCCCGGCGCGGTGTGTCGTTGCGCGCGGGTCTTAAAACCGTGATGGGCAATCCACAAACCTGGTTGAATGCGTTTGTCGGTTTAGCGCTGACCGGCCCGATGCTGGCATTCGCCGGTTTGTGGGGTGTGCCTTATTTGCAGACCGCTTATGACATGACTCGTACCACGGCTGCCGGCAACATGTCGGTTTTTTTTATTGGCTGGGGTATTGCCGCGCCACTGGTAGGCCTGGCCTCTGACCGGATCGGCCGGCGCAAACCATTCCTGTTGTTCGGGTGTATCGGACTGGCGGCTATCCTGCTTGTCATCCTAACGCTGCCCGGTTTGACGCGTTTCATGCTTATTTTCTTGTTTTTTGTTGGGGGCACGTTCGGCGCGTCCATGGTGGTGACTTTCGCCAATGTTAAAGAATTAAATCCACGTCACACCAGCGGCGCGGCTCTGGGCCTGGTCAATACCGCGGTCGTTGGTAGTGGTGCGTTGTTGCAACCGTTGATTGGTGTGTTGCTGGATGTCGCGTGGAACGGACAGATGCAGGCGGGCGCGCCTTTTTATGATGTCAATATGTATACCAACGCGTTACTGGTGTTGCCTGTTATTACAATGGCCGGATTTATTGCCAGTTTATTTCTCAGGGAGAGTTATTGTCGACAGATGGGTTAGGATCGATTCAAATTCAGTCGTATTAATATAGTTTTTGTTCAGGCTGGTTAACATTGTTTGACAATTGGGATGGTGAACATCTGTTACAGTTACTAAAAGTTCTATTAGTTAAGAGTGCACATAAAAGGACTATAAAATATAACTATTACCAAAGGGAATATGCAAGAAGAAGATGTAAAACCAGAACTCGATCATGTTACTCGACTGGGCATCATGGGCGAGATTGCGGCTAACCTCGCGCACGAGCTGAACCAACCCCTGTCTGCCATTAGTTTGTACTGCGATGCGGCACTGGCTGCGGTGCAATCGCAGCAGGTTCCCGATCCCGCGTTAACCGGTCTTATTGAATCCGCACGTGAACAGGCCATGCGTGCAGGTGAAATAGTACGCCACATGCGCCAGTTTATTCGTAGCGCCGACCTGCCGGGGCAATCGGTACAACTGAACGATCTGGCACGGCAGATGATGGCTTATGTCGAATCCGAGGCGAATCAGAAAAAAATCTTTCTCGAATCGTCCTTGGAAAAACGATTACCGGAGTTGAACATAAATCGTGTGCAGATGGCACAGGTCTTCGGCACATTGTTACACCTGTCGTTATTGGATAGCGATAATAACTACGCAGCGAGTGGAAAAATTATTGTTAACACGAGCCTCACCGATGATGCCGTGGCATTCAGTATTAGCCGTCAAGGGACGCGATGGGCCAAGAAAAATGGAAGCGACCATACTGAACCCGAATTAGAAGAACAGGCCAATGCGGCCGATGTCGCGTTATCGATTAGCCGCTCCATTGTTGAGGCACACGGCGGCCAGTTATTGCAGTCTTCCAACCAATTCGATGTCATGTTGCCGTTAGAGACAAACTAATGACCTCCAGGATACTGCAATGACAACCGGCAGCACGGTGTTTTTGGTCGACGATGATGCTGCAATTCGCGACTCTCTCACTGCGTTACTGCAGGCGAAAGGATACACCGTGCAGAGTTATGCTTCTGCGGAAAATTTCTTATGTGAGTGTGATCCTGAACAAACAGGATGTATCGTGCTGGATGTGAGTATGCCTGGAATGAGTGGTGTGGAACTGCAAAACGAGTTGCTTAACCGGGGTTGCACATCGCCCATCATTTTTATTTCCGGGCATGGTGATGTGCCCCTGGCGGTCAAGGCGATTAAAGCCGGCGCCAAGGATTTTCTGGAAAAACCTTTTCGTCAGACAGCGCTGCTGGAGTTAATCGAACAGGCTTTCGAAGAGGATTTGCAAAACCGGACGCAAAAAACACTGACCGATGCCGTTAAGTCTTACTTCGAGACACTGACTCCCCGGGAAAAAGATGTTATGACATTGTTGGTGTCCGGGCCGGCCAATATGTCCAGCAAGGAAATCGCGCGTGAACTGGGTATCAGTCATCGCACCGTACACCATCATCGTGCCAGAGTGATGGAAAAAATGCGTGCAGAGTCGCTGCCCGATCTAGTTGCTAAGGCGAAGATTTGTGATTTAGATGGCTGATCTGTAGTTTGTAATGAAATTTGGGGAGAGTAGAAATAATGTTTCATTTTCGCGTGTCAAAACTGCATTCACGGGTATTACTGCTATGGGTAATGCTCATGTATTTCGGTTCTTGTAGGTTACTATTGGCGGATGGGTTATCACAACCGTCCGGGCCGGTTGTTCTGACGGTCACGGGAAATATTCAGTATACCAATGCCCAGGATGACGACGGAAAGGGTAAAGCAGAATTTGACTGTGCGATGCTGGAGGCTATTGGGACGTCAGTGCGAGAGATGGAAACCGCGTGGACTAGTGGTCGGGTATCGTTTGAGGGAGTAATCGGTATCGATTTGCTTAATGCCGTTGGCGCGAGCGGTGACACAGTTACGGCCATGGCTTTGAATGACTATGTAATCGACATACCCGCCTCAGATTTTAAAAATTACCCGGTAATGCTAGCGCTAAAAATGGATGGTGAGTATATGCGCATAAGGGATAAGGGGCCGTTATGGGTAATCTATCCACAAGACGAATACCCTGAACTGGATAGCCCCGCTACGCGACGTAAATGGGTATGGCAGCTTAATGCACTTCACATTAAGTAACTAAGTAACGGCATTGCGATTGCCAAAATGAAAATGCTTAAGCGAAAACAGTATTTGATTAACCTTATTATGGCTGCATGTGTCGTGATGTTCTCGCTAGTATCGATATACGGTTTTATCGCTATCCAGAATAAAAATCAGTTTGTCGGTACTCAGTTCAACGGCGCCACCTGGTCCGCGTCCTCACTGGAACTGGAATACTGGCGGTTTTTGCATGAGCTTGAAGAGTATTTGAAAAAGGGTACCAATAAGGAAAAGCTGTTGTTGCGGTTCGATATTTTTTGGAGCCGTTTGCCAGTCATGCGTCACAGTCCGGAAACGGGCGTTTTGCAAGATTTGCCAGAATACGCGGCCAACATATCCCTCGTTGAACAATCGTTAGTGCGTATCGATCCGGTATTACAAGCGCTAACTCCCACCGATGTTGATAATGTCCAATTTGTGCGCGATGAAATGCACAAATTGGAAACGATAATCCACACCATTTTGCTTGACACCTATCAGGTTTGGTCGGACACCCTGACTTATGGTGAACAGAAAATTAACAAACTGCGATACCTTTTGGTCGCCTCATTTGCCAGTATTTTGTTCAGCAGTTTTGGTTTGATTACCGGTCTCGTGCGTCAGTTGCGCTTTGGTCGCCGCATGTTAACGGTTAATGAACAGGCGTTGGAGGTTGCCAAAACTCAAACGATCGCGCTGGAAAAGGAGATCGATGAACGTCAGCAAGCGGTAGCGGCATTACGAGACAGCGAGAATCGATTTAAAGACGTCGCCGACATCGCCGCGGATTGGATTTGGGAATTGGATGAGCAGTTACGCTGTAGTTACTTGTCTGAACGCTACCAGGAAATTACAGGTGTCGAACCGTCGAAAGTTTTGGGTCGCGGCCCGCCGGATTTTCCACGCTGGCAGGAGCAAAATGCCGGCGTCTTCGAAAGACAGGTGGAGTTGATGAATAACCGGCAAGTCATTGACAATGTAGAGATGTCATTCACCGCTGCTGACGGGTCTGAACGCAAAATAAGCGTTAACGGACACCCTTTGTTTGCGAATGACGGCCGGTTTCTGGGGTATCGAGGCGTTGGGCGTGACGTCACCGGGCGCGTCAAGGCAGAACAAGAGTTGCGTATGGCAAAAACCAGCGCGGAACAGGCCAATGCATCCAAGTCACGTTTTCTCGCGGCGGCCAGTCACGATCTGCGCCAGCCGCTGCAAACATTGCGTTTATTGAACAGTGCGCTGACACAATCAGCTATTGATCCGCAGACCAAACTGATTACTGGCAAGCAGGCAGCCGCGTTGGATAGCATGGATCGCATACTCGACGTGCTACTCGATCTGAACCGGCTGGAATTGGGTTCGATTCAACTCCAATGCCGTGCCTTTGCCCTTAAAACGCTAATGGATAGATTGGACGCAGATTTTAGGGATGCGGCAATAGCCAAGGGCTTGGCGTTTCGGCAAGTGCGTTGTGATACATGGATCAATAGCGATCCTGATTTGCTTTATACCGTGTTGCACAATTTTGTCTCCAATGCTCTGAAATACACCAGCAACGGCGGTATTCTTATTGGATGTCGTAAACGAGGTAAGCAGCTCAGCATCGAGGTCTGGGACACTGGTGTCGGAATTCCGGAGGATGGAAAACTGCTGATATTTGAAGAGTTTTATCAGGTTGACAATCCGGCCCGTGATCGCAGGCAGGGGCTTGGGCTGGGTTTGGCTATCGTAAACAGATTGAGCGGTTTGTTAGGGCATCCGGTCAATGTTCGCTCGAAAGTGGGTAAAGGTTCCATGTTTTCAATACAGGTTCCGCGCGGCATCAAACAAGCGAATCTGGAACTCGGCCCTGACTATAGCCGTTTGCCAATAGAAAACAACTTTCGCGTAACCATATTGTGTATCGAGGATGACCCGGCGGTGTTGGAGTCATTAAAAATACTACTGGAGTTGAAGGGTTATACCGTGTTGTCCGCACCCAATGGTCAGATTGCATTGGAGGTGATAGCGGGTGATGGCGCTCGACCCGATATTGTTATTTCTGACTATCGTTTGCCGGCCGGCGAGATGGGCACGGATGTTCTGCGACAAATCAACACCGTCCTGAACATGAAACTACCCGCAATACTGATAACTGGCGATACCTCGCTGGTCGATGCGAAAGATGTACAGGCGCTGGGTTGCCGTCTGCTGCACAAGCCGGTTAAGGGCGACGAGCTGGTCGACGTGATTCAGGACCTGTCGCCAGATAAAATGGAATTCAAGCGGACAAAATACCCGTTTCCGCGTCTCGTCAATGCCTGAGTTCGGACGCTTTCGCCTTTCCCGCCGCGATAGCCCGCAAACTGACTACTATAGGTAATATTACCTAGGTAATTTTCCTAATATTTTTTACCTGCGTAATCGTGTCTAATTCAGGACGTAGGGAGAAGGTGACACCGGTGATGAGGGGTATCACTGGATGCTATGGCACCTGACCTTACTAAATAGTGACAGAAGACTTGCGCCATGGATGGTGCGTCTTCTCATGGGGTTATATGGAATCTTGGGGAGTAAATGGAGCGCGTGGGTTTAACAGGGAATAGCGAAACACCCATTCGTGATTTCAGGGAGAAAATGAGCGATTTGTTCGCTTACAAACCCACGTGCTCCATCTGCTATTCAACGATAAACTTTTTATTACGGTTTTCTCTTACGGGGGTACGAAATGTCCATGTGGCGAGTTCGACATGAAAAAAAGGAAAATATCACTGACCTGGTTCTGGTTGACCTGACCAACACAAAAACGGGTAACTCAAAGCAGGTTTTGACCAAGGATGACTATCAGGCTGTCACCCAGGAACTCGTCATGTTTGCCACAATGGAAGGCGTATCCGCCAGTGCAATAGACATAGAAATTTCTAAAGCACCTTAACCGCGCATAGATAAACAGTGAAGAACCGATGAAACAATGTCCGTATTTTAAAAGTCCGGAAGAAGGGGATACCAAACGTCCGTGTTGCCTGCATCCGTGTTTGGACGAGTCCGGCAATCAACAACTTGGATGCAACGGCGAATTGTTCAATTGCGCCATTCGGTTGGATCAGGACAGTTTAAACGCTTATATTCGAGATGAGATGCGCGGCAAACGGGCGGATTTTATCTATAACGACCGCGATCTGCAGGGCGCACTACAAACCGAAAGTAACAGTTGGTTGGCTTTCGAGATGACACGACGTTTTGGCCAGCGTCAGACTCGTGGCATTGCTACCGTGTTTAGTTTAAACCGCTTAAATCTCGAGTTTTCCCGAACTACACCACCCATGCCTTTTGGTGACTGGACTATATTTCCATTGTCTTTGGCCTGAGTTCCCACGCTGATTTCAGTGTGACTTAAATTTGCTTCCTGTAACCAGTTTACTTCGGTGTAGAATAGCGCCCTGCGTGAACTGAACAGGTATTTTTAGCATCATGGAATTTCAACCGGTAATTTATCTTATCGACGACAACGTCACTTTACGTGACTTGATGAAAATGTCCGTCGAACGCAAGGGTTATGAGGTACGCACATACAGCACGGCGCAGGAATTTCTTGATGACTACGATCCGGTTTTGCCAGGATGTATCGTCGTCGATCTGTATATGCCGGGTATGGATGGCCTGGCGTTGCAAGAGCACGTGATCAAGCGTGGTATTGAAGCACCGGTCATATTTGTTACCGGTCAAGGCGATACGGATATGGAGGCGAAAGCGAGGGCCTCCGGAGCAATCGGGTTTTTAGTTAAACCCTACCGCAGCGAACAGCTTATCGAGTTAATCCAGCAAGCGCTGGCATAAGGAATTAGTCTTAAGTGTTTAGTTATCAGCCGACAGTAGGGCGGAACGTGTTCCGCCGACATAACCTCGCGGTCTTATGTTTTATTGGAATTCAAATCCGCAAAGGATTGACCGTTTTCCTGCATACGTTTTAGTAACGGCGATAAACGCCAAAAGTAACTGTCTTGTTGAGCAAATGTTTTAATCTTGGCGATGACGTTTTCCAAACCAACGTTGTCGGCATAAAACAACGGGCCGCCACGCCAGCGTGGAAATCCATAGCCGTGAATTTTCACAATGTCGATATCCAGCGGGCGTCGCGCAATGCCTTCATCAATAATATTGCACGCCTCGTTTATCATGGCAAAAATCAAACGATTTTGAATCTCTTCACTGGAAAAGTTTCTACGGTGGATATTTCGCCTACTTGATTCTGCAAGGATGATGGATTCTGCATCCGGGTTTGGTGCCGGTTGCGCATTGTCAGCGTACACATACCAGCCACGCCCGCTCTTACGGCCAAACCAGCCGCGTTCGCATAGCTGATCGGCGATGGACACGTAGCGCTCGTTCGGATCACGGACAGGTGCGAGACGTTTGCGCATTGCCCAGCCGATGTCCAATCCGCTGAGATCATTTACTTTGAATGGCCCCATGGCCAGACCGAATGCTTCCATGGCATGATCGATTTCCCACGGTAAAGCACCATCCTCCAGCAGGTAGTCCGCCTGTTTGCGCATATGGGCGAGCAGGCGATTGCCGATAAACCCCTCGCAAACACCACTCAGGACGCCGATCTTGCCCAAGCGTTTAGCGATGGAAAAGCCAGTCGCAGTAACTTCCGGCACGGTATGGTCACCTTTGACAATCTCAAGGAGACGCATGACATGAGCCGGTGAGAAAAAATGTAAACCCAGCACATTTTGTGGATGGTTTGTAGCCTGGGCAATTTCATTAATATCCAGATACGATGTATTGGTCGCGAGAATCGCGTCATGCCTTGCAGCTTTATCGAGTTGCGCGAACACATTTTTCTTGAGTTCCATGTTTTCAAATACAGCCTCGATTATGAGATCGGCTTCCCCGGTATTTTCATAGTGTGTTGTTCCTTTGAGATTTTTGAGCGCCCTGATCTTTTCATCTTTATCCATGCGCCCGCGGTTAACAAAACCTTGTAAATTATTACCGACATTTTCCAGGCTGGTAGTCAACGCACAGTCATCGCGTTCAAGCAAAGTTACCGGCAAACCGGCCTTCAAAAATGCTGCGGCAATACCCGCACCCATGGTGCCGCCGCCGATTACTGCGGCAGAATTAACATCGCGTGACTTGACGTTCGCGTACTCCGGCACCGTGGATACTACACGTTCCGCAAAAAACACATGCCGTAGTGCGCGCGCTTGATCTGAATTGCGTAACTTTGAGAATATCTTTCGCTCTTTAGCTAACCCTTCATCGAAGGATAGTTCCATTGAGGCCTGAATAGCATCAAGCGCCCGAAGCGGACTTTGTTGTCTGCGATACTTTTTTTGCAATCGGGCTTTTTGTTCGCTGAAAAAATTCGCGGAGACGGGTGGTTTTAGTTGTCTTTCCGACAATCGTGAGAACGGTTTGCCGATGTGATTTTGCGCGAACCGAATGGCGTAGTCTTTAAGGTTTGTGTCTGCGATACCATTTATCAAACCGATTTTCAATGCTTCAGACGCATTGATGTGTCGTCCGGACGTTATCATGTCTGTCGCTATTTCTAGTCCAACCAGGCGAGGTAGCCGTTGGGTTCCACCCGCACCGGGAATAATGCCGATGGTGACTTCGGGCAAACCCAGTCTGGCGTGTTTTTCCGCGACGCGGTAATGACAACCCAGCGCCAATTCCAACCCACCGCCTAATGCTGTCTCGTGAATTGCCGCAACTACCGGTTTACTCAATTGCTCGATTGCAGCGATCAGCTCCGGTAACAAAGGTTCGTTTGCGGGTTTGTCAAACTCGCGCACGTCCGCGCCGGCGCAAAAGTGTTTTCCCTTGCCGATAATCACTATCGCTTTAACGGTGTCCTCTTGCACTAAAGTATGCAGAGCTTCATGCAGGGATACACGTAAGCCATGCGACAAAGCGTTAACCGGCGGATTGTTAAGGTAAACAACGGCTGTGTTTTCAACTTTATCCAGTTCTATCGATGTCATTTTGGGTTTCGCGTACAATCAAATAGAAATTAATACAAATGGTAACAACTGGCACTCACGCAGAGGAGAATAAAATGAAAGCTCATTGCACAAAGCTTTTACTGAGTTTGTTTGTTACATGCATGCTGATTTCCGGCAACACGCATGCACAGGCACAGATCGAATCCATCCATTTCCTGATACCTGGCGGCGCAGGTGGCGGCTGGGATGGCACCGCGCGCGGTACGGGTGAGGCGCTAACTAAGGCTGGGTTGGTCGGCTCGGCGACGTATGAAAACATGTCCGGCGGTGGCGGCGGTAAAGCCATCGGTTATTTATTCGAAAACGCGGACAGTAATCATGGCACGTTAATGGTGAATTCCACACCCATTGTTATTCGTTCGTTGACGGGTCGCTTCCCGCAAAGTTTTCGTGATCTGACCATGATAGCGGGCACGATTGGTGACTATGCGGCGTTGGTTGTTAAGGCAGACAGCGATATTAATAGTTTCAATGATCTGGTCGATATTTATAACAAAGATCCGCAAGAACTTGCCATAGCCGGCGGTTCCGTACCCGGCGGTATGGATCACCTGGTACCGGCGTTGGCATTTAAGGCTGCCGGTGCCGACCCTACCCAAGTCGTGTACTTGCCTTTTGATGCGGGTGGTGAAGCGATGGCGGCATTATTGTCCGGTGAAGCGGATGCATTATCAACCGGATTTGGCGAAGCGATTGAGTTGGCAAAAGCGGGTGAAGTGCGTGTGTTGGCGGTGACCGCCGAGGAGCGTTTGCCCGATGCACCGGATGTCTCGACGTTTAAGGAACAAGGTATAGACGCAACCTTTGTCAACTGGCGTGGCTTTTTTGCTGCACCGGGGTTACCCGATGACCAGCGCGATGCCTATATCAAAGTTCTGGGCGACATGTATGACACGCAGGAGTGGGAAACCGTGCGCGCCCGCAATGGTTGGGTGAATATTTATAATCCTGGTGACGAGTTCACGACGTTTCTCGAGCAGCAGGAAAAGATCCTTAAAGACTTGATGACAGAGTTGGGTTTTCTTTAAGAGAATCTCATACTTGTGTATCGACCGGTACCCGCAACACGCCGCTGGTCGTCGGTACTGACACAACGTTGTGATTAAACTGGATCGCATTATCGCACTGGCGCTGCTCGCGTTCTCGTCAGCGTATGCCTGGCTGGCGTATAACTACGAGTTACTGCCCTTCGAGCGCAACCTGCCCTTCAAACCCAACACGATGCCGATTGGTTTGTCCGTTATCGGCATTGTGTTGTCGTTCGCGGTTTTGGTTTTGCCGCAACGTGCTGATGCCGCCGTTATGGATGAGTCGACGGTTGATACAAAAGAGCAAGAAGCGGTGCGCATTCAATACGACTGGCTTCGCCCGATCTTGTTGATCGTTCTAATGATTGCCTATGCCTTGTCGCTGCGCCCGTTTGGATTTATCGTCGCTACCGCTGCATTTCTGGTGCTGGGTTCATCAGTGCTTGGCGAGCGCAAATTTCATATCCTGGTTCCGGTCGCGCTGACAGGTGCGTTTTCTATCTGGTACATCGTGCAGGAGCTGTTGGGGATTTATATGAATCCCTGGCCGCTGGTTTTTGGTTAGTCATCGTGCTGGAGGGATTGCTGCTCGGTCTGGGAACCGCTTTTTCGCTTAACAATCTGCTCATGGTGATGGCGGGCGTATTGATTGGCACGTTTATCGGCATGTTGCCGGGACTCGGTCCCATGACCATTATTGCCATCATGATTCCGGTCGCCATCAAGCTGGGCGATCCGGCAGCAGCGCTGATATTGTTGGCGGGTGTTTATTATGGCGCGATCTTCGGTGGTTCCACATCGTCTATACTGATTAACGCGCCCGGTGTTGCCGGTACCGTGGCGACCTCTTTCGATGGTTATCCATTGGCGCGTCAGGGCAAAGCGGGTAAGGCGTTGACGGTAGCTGCCATCGCATCTTTTGGCGGTGGCACCATTGGCGCGATATTGCTAATTTTCTTCGCACCCGCTTTAGCTAAACTCGCGTTGCTGTTTCAATCACCGGAATACTTTGCATTGATGGTATGCGGTTTGACTGCGATTGCCACGTTCGCCGGTAAAGGCCAGGTATTGAAAGCGTTGCTAATGACTGTATTCGGGTTGATGCTGGCGACAGTCGGTGAAAGCGCATTGCACAACGCACCGCGTTTCACGCTGGGAGTGATGGACCTGCAATCGGGAATTTATTTTGTCACCCTGGTTATGGGTTTGTTCGCCATACCGGAAGCGTTGTTTCTGGTGTTTGATCCATCACGTGGTAAACAGCCAAGGAAAGGCGATGGTGCCATTAAAGATTTACGTATTACCAAGAGCGAAGCTAAACATATTTCACCGGTAATCGGGCGCCAATCCATTATCGGTTTTCTGATTGGCGTGATGCCGGGCGCAGGCGCGACGATTGCTTCGTTCCTGGGTTATGCAATGGAGCGTAACATCGCACCGCAAAAAGACCGTGCCGAATTTGGCAAAGGCTCGATAAAAGGCCTGGCTGCACCGGAGACTGCTAATAATGCCGCCTGCACAGGTTCCTTTGTACCCCTGTTGACTTTGGGCATACCGGGTTCGGGCACTACGGCCATATTGCTCGGTGCGTTAATTGCGCTGAATGTGAACCCCGGCCCGCGCCTGATGTTGGACCGCCCGGAAGTGTTTTGGTCGGTTATCATTTCAATGTACATCGGCAATATCGTATTGCTTGTACTGAATCTGCCGTTGATTCCGTATATCGCGAAGCTGTTGGCGGTGCCGCGAAATTATTTGGTGCCGTTTGTCCTGTTTTTCGCCTTGATCGGTGCATACATCGGACAAAACAATTCTACGGAACTGCTCATCATGGTCGGACTCGGCGTCATGGCAACATTGTTTCGCTTCGCACATTACCCGCTGCCGCCATTGATTATCGGTTTCATCCTGGGCGGTATGCTGGAAGACAACCTGGGTCGCGCTATCCGCAAGTCAAATGGATTTGATTTTCTATGGGAGCGGCCGCTAACGTTATCTCTGCTGGTTGTTGCTGTCTTATTTCTGGTTGTCCCGTTGATTAATGATTGGCGGGCAGCCAGGAAAACGATTTCGAATTAGAATACCGAACTAAAACGTTTATACATGTTACGTTGACAGCCAATCAATATATTTCCTTGTGGGACGAGACCGCACCGCCGGCTCTTGACGTGGACCCTTTACCCGGCGACGCGGATATTGATGTGCTCATTGTTGGCGGCGGATTCACCGGTTGTTCCGCCGCCTTGTACCTCGCGAAGCGAAGCGTTGGAACAATTTTGCTTGAGGCGAACAAATTCGGCTACGGTGGTTCGGGTCGTAACGTGGGTCTGGTGAATGCCGGTGTGTGGTTGCCTCCGCTAACAGTCATCGAACAATTGGGCGAACAAAAGGGCCGGCGTTTGATTGCCGAGTTGGGCGCGGGCCCCAAACTTGTATTTTCCCTTATCGAGCAATATGACATCGACTGTGAAGCGCGTCGCAACGGTACGATTCATGCCGCGCATTCTGCAGCCGGGTTCAAAGATTTGGCACAACGCGCTGAACAATGGCATGCGCTTGATGCGCCAGTCGAATTGCTGGATGAGCATGAGACACGGGAGAGAATTCAATCGGATATATTTCACGGCGGATTACTGGATAAACGCGCCGGCACCATCAACCCGATGGGTTATGTGCGCGGGCTGGCACGGGCAGCGGCCAATGCCGGCGCGCGACTGCATACCGGCACCCGCGTTACCGGACTTGCGCGTAAAGATGGTCAATGGATGGTTCAAACGACTCACGGATCGATCAATGCGCAACGCGTCATTGTCGCGACTAATGCGTATGGCGATAACTTATGGCCGGAATTGCCAAAGACATTTACGCCGATGAATTATTATCAAGTGGCCAGCAAGCCGCTTGGGGATCGTATTAAAAATATCGTGCCCCGGCGTGAGGGCATTTGGGATACTGCTCCAATCATGTCGTCGCTGCGTATTGATATGCAAGATCGGTTAATACTGGGAAGCATGGGCAAGATTATAGGTGGAAGCGGCGGACTCAGCCGCCGTTGGGCCAACAGGACTCGGGAGCGTATGTTCCCTCAGCTCGGTGATGTTGAGTGGGAACATTGCTGGCATGGAACTATCGCGTTAACGCCGAGTCACACACCATCCATATACAATCCGGCGCCGGGACTGTTTTGTCCTATGGGTTACAACGGTCGTGGCATCGCACCGGGAACGGTGTTTGGCAAGGGCGTTGCGGAGTATATTGCGAGCGGCGATGAATCGGTTTTGCCGCAGCCTTTGACAAAACCCGTGGCCGATACTTTTCGCGGAGTAAAGTTTATAGCGATGGAGGTTGCTTTTAAAGCCCGGCAGATTATGCGTGGCTTTATCTAAAAAGTAAGAACTCGATAAAAATTTTCCTGGGCAAAGTATGTTTCAGGATCGGTTAAACGTCGTTGTTGAGTTGGATACTCCAAACACTTCCAGCAGCGATTGTTCGCCTTTGGGGAAAAAATGCACTACCCGGGTTCCATCAATTCTTTTAGCCCATTTTTTCTGGTAACAGTGATTCAGGATAGCTGCCCCCAATGAACCAGCCAGATGATGTCGACGAACACTCCAATCCAGGCACGGTCGGCACAAGGGGCGTTTTGATTTTGGGGTCGTCTGAATATCGATATTGAGGCCTTTAATAAACTCCCGGCCCTTTCTTGTTAAATCGATAGTGGGTGCCTTTTGATCTTTATTCCGATGGACTCGTATGAAACGCTGTTTCAGAAAAGAGTCATAGATCGCAACACCGAGGTCACCAGCCAAATGGTCGTAACACACCCTGGCTTTTCTCAGTGCCGGTTCCCGTGGTCCTGGCCGAACCCTTGTAGCCCCTGTACGTTGCGCGACGCCCATCAGACTTTCCAGTAACTGAGCGACATCCGGTGCGGCCAAACGAAAATAACGGTGTCTACCCTGACTTTCTACAGCTACTAATCCTGCGTCTTCGAGTTTGGCGAGATGTGAACTCGCAGTTTGTTTCGTAATATTGGCTTCCGTGGCGAGTTCCGTCGCCGTTAGCGCCTCTCCGGACATTAGAGCGGTCAGCATGGCGCACCTGGCGTGATCGCCGATCAATGCGGCAATACCAACAATGTTAGGACCATCTTTCATAGTTCGATCCTAATCGAACCGTTGCTGACTTGCAAGCTGCTATCGTTTCGACTCCTAAACTAACTTGGAGACAAATCGATGAGCATTACTTGTTTTATCCGTTATGAAATTGATCCGACTAAAAAAACGGCATTCGAGGAATACGCTCGTAGCTGGGGGCAAGTCATACCAGAGTGTGGCGCAGACTTAATCGGTTATTTCGCGCCCCACGAAGGATCAAGTACGACGGCCTACGGCGTATATAACATTGCCAGCCTGGCGGAATACGAAACCTATCGTACCCGGCTTTCGGAACACCCTGGTGGCAAGGCCAATTACGAATTCGCTCAACAAGAAAAATTCCTGTTGCGTGAGGATCGTATTTTTCTGCGTCTAGCCTCAGCCCCTCATGCGGAGGTTATCCAGCGATGATTGCTATGATGTTTGAAGTGTGGCCGAAGGCTGAGCATAAACAAGGTTATCTCGACGAAGCAGCTAAACTTAAAAGTCTCCTTGAAAGTATCGATGGATTCATTTCCATTGAACGCTTCGAAAGTTTATATGAGCCGGGCAAAATTCTATCTTTGGGCTTTTTCCGCGATGAAGAAGCCGTTTTCGCGTGGCGCAATACAACCGAGCACCGAAAAGCCCAGATGTTAGGACGCGAAACATATTTTTCGGATTACCGGTTACGGATTGCCGATGTAACGCGGGACTACAGCATGCAAAACCGCGATCAGGCGCCACCCGACAGTCAGCAGTTTCACGGGTGATTATCGAACAGGCACCCCTTGGCGCTATCGATTCGCTGGGTGACGAAGTTGAGCAGTGCATACGATAGTCCGCCATTGACAGAGTACGCGTTACTCGTACTCCTCGCATTATTGTGGGGCGTGTCCTATTCGCTCATCAAGATTGCGCTGGTCTCGTTTCCACCGGTTACGCTAATGGCAATCCGCGTCTCCATTGCCGCTGTTATTCTAACGATTGTGGTTTTGCGCGCGGGGCATCAATTTCCATCTGATTTAAACACCTGGAGGGCGTTACTACTACAAGCGTTTTTTAACAGTATTGGCGCCTGGACGGTGTTAGCCTGGGGTCAACAGTATGTCGATAGCGGTTTGGCCGGTGTTTTGAATTCGACATCGCCTGTATTTGTGTTCTTTATGACATTACTATGGACACGTCATGAATCCATCGACATAGCAAAGTTTTTTGGGGCGATGCTGGGTATGGTCGGGGTAATCCTGCTGATGGGGGTTGATACACTGTATGGACTTGGACGCGAAGGATTGGCGCAGTTCGCGATACTGTTAGGGGCGCTCCTGTATGCTTGTGCGGCAGTTTATGGGAAACGATTTAAAGACTTGTCACCCGCTACTTCCGCAGCCGGAACCATGATTTGGGCTTCGCTATGTCTGATACCCATCGCATGTATATTAGATCGACCGTGGCAGCTAACTATTGAATATCCTGCACTATTGGCAGCACTGATTCTGTCAGTCTTCTCAACCGCCGGTGCTCTACTCATCTATTTCAGATTGGTAAAGACAATCGGCTCGATGGGTGTTGCCAGTCAAAGCTATTTAAGATCTGCAGTCGCCATATGTGTCGGTATTCTATTGCTGGGAGAAAGCTTGTCCTGGTCGCTGGCAAGCGGGATTTGTGCGGTAATCGTTGGAATGTTCTTTATAAATGGAGGATTGACCGCGTTTCAGAAAAGGGTTTGAACAGCACTTTGTGGTAGATTAGGATGATCTTAGACACAAGATTCTACTGGTATCAATAGTTTCAGTGATCGGTAATTCCGAACATCGATACATTGTCGAGGTCGACCTCAGACGACAACCGTTGTCGCAAAACGATATCAATGAGAAAGTCAGACTCTTAAAATCGACTTACAAAACCAACATCAATTTCGTAGTGGCGTCCTTGGTTCTTGCGTCGGGTGTCACGTATCGTGCCATTAGTTTGAACTTCGATGGCAATCTGGAATTATTCAAAATATGTATCTACGTTGGTGTGTGGTTTGGCGTATTTACCGGAATGATGATCGACGGAAACGGCAAACGAAAACTTCAACTGATAACGATTGGGGTGTTAACAAGCAGTTCGTGCGGTTTGTTTGCATCAATGATTGTGATGCTGTTTACGGAACAAGCGAGTAACTGGATAGCAAGCGTCACCATACTGGCCAGCGCCCTAAGCAGTATGTGGTTGTTAACTTACTATGACGAGGTATTAAAAGGTCTGGAGTTGTTGAGGGTTGTAAACAAAAGACAACTCGCATACATAAAAAAAGCATCCAGTCATTTTGAAGAATTAAATACCTTCTTCGATAAAATCAAGCGACAGGGTAGAGCGCCACTCACTGCCGAATATTGGGCATTCCGCGATTGGGTTTCAAAAAAAGCGAACCCGACCGTATGATCGAACTCTGAATGCCCTGAAACCAGTCAACTCTCTCGCTGGGCAACGCTGTAAATCAACCATGTAAGGCAGCTTATAAAGAAAAGGGCGGAGTTTGCACTCCGCCCTTTTTAGTACCTGACTTGTTACTGTTTATCGTGAGTCGCTTCTATCGCTTTTGCGAGTTCCGCTTCGACTGTTTCGTCAATATGGATTTCTTCATCCGTATCCAAAACTCCCGCTTCCGGATCCTGGTAAACGGATAAATCGAGTTTACCTTCGCTTTTGGCGACAATGCTTGAAACGGTCGCATCACCGGAAACATTAACGGCCGTTCTAATCATGTCCATCAAACGATCAACACCAAGAACGAGACCAATACCTTCGACCGGCAGGCCAACTTGGGTAAACACCATGGACAACATTATCAAACCCACGCCAGGTACGCCGGCCGTACCAATCGATGCCAGCACGGACATCAGAATTACAGTCAAATAGCCGCCAATCCCAAGTTCTACACCGTAGACGTTGGCAATAAAAACCGTTGCCACGCCTTGCATTATCGCGGTTCCGTCCATATTGATCGTGGCGCCAAATGGAACGGTAAAAGATGCGACTGAATTGTTAACGCCAAATCGTTCTGTTACTGTTCTCATGGTGACAGGGATAGTTGCATTAGAACTCGCGGTACTAAACGCAAAAACCTGTACGTTTCTTATTTTCTTAAGAAACATTGCAGGACTGAGTCCCGAGAAAACTTTCAACACAATCATCAAAGTGACGAATAGATGAAACATCAGGGCGCCCACCAAGACTCCAACGTAACCTGCTAAAGACGCGAGTAAGCCGAGTCCCAGTGTGGCCACTGCTTTCGCGATAAGAGCAAAAACGGCGTAAGGCGCGACCGACATCACGATAGTCACCATTTTCATCATAATTTCGTTGGCAATTTCAGCGCCTTCAACAAAACTCTTCGCTTTGGTGCCCACAATCAACATGCTGATACCGACCAGAATTGCAAAGAAAATAATGGGTAACATGTCACCGTTCGCCATTGAAGCAATGGGGTTCTTCGGAATGATGTCAATCAACACCTGGGATAACGGGGGTGACTCTTTACCGGTAAAAGCAGCGTCGGTCGCCTGATTCATACCCTTGCCAATTCCGAAAGTCACCGCAATGATGATTGCGGTTGCGATCGCAATAGCGGTGGTCATCATGTACAAGGCGAATGATTTTCCACCGACGCGCCCCAACATGCGGATATCTCCAATACCGCAAACACCGCAAATGAGGGAGAAAAATACCAGTGGTACAACTAGCATTTTTAATGCGTTAACAAACATTGTTCCTACAACATGGAATAATCCGTTAACAATGTATTGATCTACAAAACCGCCGGACGCATTCAAGCCTGTCAGGTTAATGATTAGCCCGACGACGATTCCTAACGCCATGCCTAACAGAACTTTTACCGTGAGACTCATTTTCTTTTCTTCGCTCATTAGCTTTACTCCCTGAATTTGGTGTGGTTGTTACTGTCGTATATATCCGTACTGCTTTGGCTTTCCTCTTGGTTAATACCAATACCAGTTTATTACACTAAGTATTTGATTTCCACAGAACTATTCAATCTCGAAACCGTTTTATTTCAAGGGTTTCAGGGGGATACGCCAGGATGTTGTCGGCGCATAGCAGATTATTGGGAGAATTTAACGGGACGAACTTTGGGGTAGCGTTCCTTTGTGTTACGAAGCTTTTAGGTGCTATGTATACTCGATACCATATTCATAGGCTAGGTAATTTTCCTCAGTGGTGTCACTGGCGATAATCACAAAAAGATTTCTATTTATTTTCGCCTGAATTGCGTATCTCACTCAGTGTTTGTCTTGGCGTGATGGCTTCTGCATCAATTATCAATTCAATTAATGTTCCGCTTTTTACGGCAAGTGCATTTTGAAACGCAGTTTCGAAGTCCGCAGTCCTTGATACGCGTTCAAAGTGAAATCCATAGGCCTGGGCGAGCAAACCAAAATCCGGATTGACAATCTCCGTGCCATGTACGCGATTCGGATAATGGCGCTCCTGGTGCATACGAATGGTGCCGTACATGCTGTTATTCAAAAGCAATACAATAGGTTGCGCATCGTATTGCGCAGCAGTGGCGAGTTCCTGTCCATTCATTTGGAAATCACCGTCGCCGGCGAAACAAACGACTGTTTTATCCGGATAGGACAGTTTGGCTGCGATGGCCGCCGGCACTCCATAACCCATGGCGCCGCTTTCCGGCGCAATCAATCGTGCATTTTCACCGTACTGAAAAAACTTGTTTGGCCACACGGAAAAATTTCCCGCGCCGTTAGTAACAATGACATCGTCGGGCAGGTGTTCGCGCAACCACGCCATGATCGCGCCCATGTCGACATTGCCGGGTTGCTGCGGAATCGCCAGCGACTGTAAGTATCCCTTGCGTGCATCGCTGGTCCATTTAGTCCATGATGGTTTTTTTATTGGAGAGAATCGAACCGCGGCCTGTACAAAAGAATTTGCTCCACAGTGGACACCCAAAATAGGTTGATACACTTTGCCAATCTCGGTTTCGCTGGCATGGACATGAATCAGTTTTTGTCGTGGCGCCGGAACATCGAGTAGTTGATAACTGTTGGTGGTGATTTCACTCAAATCGAGTCCGATGGCGAGTATTAAATCCGCTTCGCCAAAAAGTTTTTTTGTTTGTTCCGTGACACCGACACCTGCATCGCCCACATAACATTGGCTGTGGTTATCCATGCGGTCCTGGCAGCGAAAACCGGCAACGACGGGTAGGTTATTTTGTTCGGCAAATTGTTTAAGATTTTTTCTGCCTAGACCTGTCCAGCCACCGCCGCCTGCCATAACTATAGGTTTGTTTGCGTCGGCTAAATGTTCAAATACTTCGTTTAGTGTTCGCGGGCTAATTTCAGGTTCTTTCACTTGAACCGCAGGCGTGGGCATCGCGTTCGTGGTATCGACCAGCATATCCTCCGGTAGAGAAATGACGACCGGGCCGGGCCGGCCGGACAGTGCAACGGAAAATGCACGCGCAACGATTTCCGGCATCCGGTCTGTTTCATTTATTTCCACCGACCATTTAGCGGTAGCAGCGAAAAATGTTGTGTAATCGATTTCCTGAAACGCATCGCGTCCACGGTCGTTGCGCGCCACCTGGCCAACGAACAAGATCATGGGCGATGAATCCTGTTGCGCGGTATGCACACCGATGGACGCATTGGTCGCGCCGGGACCACGGGTGACGAAACAAACACCCGGTCTGCCAGTGAGTTTGCCATAGGCCGCAGCCATAAAACCGGCACCGCCTTCCTGTCGGCACATGACGGTTTTTATGTTTTCTTTTGCCCCGTACAACGCATCTAGAACGGCGAGGTAACTTTCACCAGGGACGCCAAAAACAATCGATGTTTGCTGTGCAAGCAAGCAGTCGATTAATAATTCTCCGCCGGTTCTGGTTTTCAAGTCTGTGTGTCTTGGTCGATCAATTCATTATGGCATCGAGTAACTCGCCCGCACCATAACGTACCGCGTCAGTTGTCGGAAGCCCGGTTATTTTTTCGGTGTGTTCGATTTGTTGTCGCGCTTGTTCTTCGTTCATGTCGTAAGTATTTAACGCAACACCTACCGTTTTGGCGCGTTCATAACTACCGCAAACTGAAGATAGGTCTTCATACAGTTTTATCAACTGATCGAGTGGCGGGATAGCGACATCGCCGTCTTCCGCCCATAGTTTGTTCGCTCCCGCCTGATGACAAAGAATAAAATGCGTTGGGCAACTACCACGAATCAAGGGCAGGTTGGATGTGCTGCCCGGATGCACCAACGAACCCTGGCCTTCGATAATGACCAGATCGTTGTCCGCCGCATCCAGCACCATTTGTTCGACCGCGCCACAGGCATAGTCTACTCTGATCGCATCCAGCGGTATGCCTTTGCCCGCGATAGTGATACCGATTTGTCCCGTCGCGAGAAAGTCGCTCTTAATACCGCGTTGCCGTGCGAGTTTCCAGATTTCCAATCCCACCGTCATTTTACCGATGGCCATGTCCGTGCCGACAATGACAACGCGTTTGTTATTCAGTGCCGACGCACGGGCACGGGCGATGTTGATGCCTTCGGGTTCGGTTCGAATATCCCACACCCATTGTCCGGGTTCCAGCTCGGGGTAGTTTTGTGCCATCAATTCATGCAGCCCGTTGACCACGCACATACCCTGTGCAACCGCAGAATCGATCTCCGATTTCAAGTGAGACGGTAAGCGTCCCCCGGAAGGGGCCATACCCAGTATCAGAACCCGCGCGCCGAGTTTGGCCGCTGCATCAACATTGCCGACGACAGGGCAATCGTTGCCAAAGTCGACGATGTCATGCAGGCGTTTTCCGTTGTGACGCGTATCGATAACGCAGGTGACTGGGTTTGGCGAATACCGCAATACACCGTGACCCATCTTGCCATTCAATTCACCGAGTTGATCGTTAAACAAAATGGCGATGGGCAGATCGGGATTTAACACCTTAATCGGCCCCCGTGTCCGGGTGTATCGGTGGGCGTCACGATACCGTTTTTTAAAACTGCGCCTTCAGCAGGGTCGGGCGCCAAATTGAGTTGCGAATCAAGATCAATATAGTCGAATAACGAACCAATGGCTGCGCCGGCGGAAATCGAAACCGACGATTCACCCATGCAACCAATCATGGTTTTGAGTCCGTGTGCACGCGCGGTTGCGACAATTCTCAGCGCCTCGGTGATACCACCGCATTTCATTAGTTTTAAATTAACGCCATCAACTGCATGGGCAAGTCGTGCAACATCGGTTTTGAAGTTGCACGATTCATCGACATAAATCGGCAACGCGCGGTCACGAAATAATTCAGGCAATTGATCGTCACAGGATTGATGCAGCGGTTGTTCGACATATTCTGTACCGTGATTCGCAAGCCATGACACCATGTGCCGGGAATCTTCAAGTGACCAGCCACCGTTGGCATCGACCCGAATCCCAACGTCAGAATCCTTCACCGTTTCTATGATGGCATTAAACATGGTTTTGTCGGCGTCAATGCCTTCGGGTGAACCGAGTTTTACCTTCAAATAGCGCGCACCGGTACGCGTGATAATTTCCGGCACACGTTCACGCACCACCTCAGGTGGCACAATACCGATGGTCAAAGATGTGGGAACACTTTGCTTGGATAAACCGAGTAGTTTATACAACGGCATAGCTGCTTGTTTAGCTAACAAGTCCCACCATGCGATGTCGAGACCCGCATAGGCACAGGGTGCGACATTAGCGTCATGTGCCGCCTGCCATGCTGCATGTGGGTTGCTGTCAGCAAGATCGTAGTTGTCAGCAAAATCATTCAGCTGTTGCGCGCATTCGGTAGCAGTCGATGCGCCTGTGGTTTCGCCTGGTGCGCATTCGCCTAGTCCTGTGTTTCCATCGTTACTTAAAGAAACGAATAAATTAACCGAACCCCAGTATTCACCGCGGCTAATACGCAGTGGGTAACGTTTTTTGAGTTCAATTTCCGAACAGCCGAGTTGCATCGGTCAGTGTTGTTTATTCTTATATCGAATGCGCAATTGTAAATACATCTACATATAAACTGTAGTAGTTACCGAACTACAATTTGGAACTTCTTCGGGTATTAGTATGAAACAAACAGAAAAATGATGCGGTACAGTGCAGTAATAACTCCACAGAATAGAAAAAAGTGTAGCAAATCATGAAAATATTTCTCAAAGTAATATTGATTATTTTGGTTTTTCTAGCCGTCGCCTCGGGAGTTACAAAAGTCATGCTGTTACCGCAGGATGTGGAGTTCTTCGGTCGATATGGATTCACTAATCCCATCCTCGTTGCTTATGGCGCGGTTCAGATCATCGGTGGCATCTTGTTGGTCATTCCAAAAACAAGATTCGTTGGCGCGATTATTGTGGCTATTACGTTTTTGATCTCGCTGGTTGTACTTGTCATGGACGGAAATATCTTATTTTCAATTTTTACCGTAGTCGCCACGCTTTTATTGGGGGCGATTATGCAGCATAGTCATGCAAAACACCGACCCATTGGATAAACAGACGGGCTGACAAAGGGGATTAAATCGTGACTTTAAAAGTAATTGGTGCGGGATTCGGGCGCACCGGTACGGAATCAATGAAGCAGGCGTTTGAGATATTGGGTTTTGGACCCTGTCATCACATGAAAGAAGTGTTGGCGAATCCGCAACAGAAAGATTTATGGAGGTCGGTCGCGAGCGGCAAGACGCCGGAGTGGGATGTGTTGTTTGCCGGTTACAACTCGGCCGTCGATTGGCCCGCGGCCTACTTCTGGCGTGAGTTGAGCGAGTATTATCCCGATGCCAAAATATTGCTCACCATACGCAGTTCGGAAAGCTGGTACGCAAGCATGGTGAAAACCATTTTCAAGGTTTTGCAAGAGAGTGATGACCCCGCTTCGGTCGGGGTAAAGTTGATTGGAGAACGTGTCTTTGGTGGTAATCTGGATAATCGTGACCATGCGATTGCGGTGTACGAACAGAATATTGCTGAAGTACGGAGTGCATTCAGCAAGGATCGTCTGCTCGAATACAATTTGGGCGACGGCTGGCAACCTTTGTGTCGATTTTTTGGCAAGCCGGTGCCTGACGTTGCCTATCCGCGCAGTAATTCGACCCAGGAATTCACGCAAGCGATGAATAAAACTAATACACCAACGCGTGAATACGAATAAGGAAATTTCCGTCGGTAATTTGAAACAATAGGTAAGTATTATTTGACGATGAATTACGAACTTGACCATCAGGAAATTCGTGCAAGCGTTGCCCGTTTGTGTGCGGATTATCCTGGCAAATATTGGCGTAAATGCGACAAAGAGCAGGCTTATCCCAAGGCCTTTGTTGATGCATTGACCGAAAGCGGGTTTCTCGGCGCGCTTGTTCCCGAGGAGTATGGCGGTTCGGGTTTACCGATTTCGGCCGCGGCGGCTATCCTTGAAGAGATTCATCGATCCGGTGGCAATGCCGGTGCGTGTCATGCGCAGATGTACACGATGGGTACTGTTTTGCGGCACGGTTCACCGGAACAAAAGCAAAAATACCTGCCGGGTATTGCCGATGGCAGTCTGCGCCTGCAGGCGTTCGGCGTTACCGAACCCACAAGCGGTACGGATACGACGGCGTTGCGCACGACGGCTAAACTTGAAGGCGCAAACTATATCGTTAACGGGCAAAAGATCTGGACATCGCGTGCGGCGTATTCGGATCTAATGTTATTGCTGTGTCGCACCACACCACGCGATCAGGTCGACAAAAAAACCAACGGACTTTCAGTGTTACTGGTCGATATGCGTGACACGCGCGATAAGACACTGACCATTCGACCTATTCGCACCATGATGAACCATGCGACCACGGAAGTGTTTTTCGACAACATGCCGGTGCCGGCAGAAAACCTGATTGGTGAGGAGGGCAAGGGTTTTCGCTATATTTTGTCCGGCATGAACGCCGAACGCATTTTGATTGCTGCAGAATGTATCGGCGATGCGAAGTGGTTTATTGAAAAAGCATCCGGCTATGCGAAAGAACGCACAGTGTTTGATCGCCCGATCGGACAAAATCAGGGTGTGCAGTTTCCGATTGCAAAAGCCTATGGGCAAATGCGTGCGGCGGAATTGATGTTGCGCGAAGCAATCAGGCTTTATGAAGATGGTAAAAATCCGGGCGAAGAAGCCAACCTGGCTAAGATGCTGGCGGCGGAAGCGTCATGGGCAGCGGCCGAGGCTTGTCTGCAAACCCATGGTGGATTCGGTTTTGCCGAAGAATATGATATTGAACGAAAGTTCCGCGAAACACGGCTGTATCAAGTTGCACCGATCTCTACCAACTTGATTTTGAGTTACATTGCGGAACATGTTTTGGGAATGCCACGATCGTATTAATATTGCGCACAGTAGAACCGCGAAATAGAACCGCGAAATAAAATGATGAACAGAAAATTGGACAAAAGCGATCTCGGTCGTTTCGTTGACGATCCGGAAAAATCTTGGACCTTGCCGGGGCATTTTTACTATGACCCGGATATTTATGCTAAGGAGTTGAAGGCCATTTTTTATCGCACCTGGCAATACGTTTGTCATGGTTCACGCCTGAGCGAGCCGGGCAGCTACTTCGTGCGCGAAATTGGTGACCAAAGCATTGTCGTGATTAAAGACAACGACAATGTTATTCGCGCCTATCACAATGTCTGCCAGCATCGTGCACACCGATTGCTGGAAGGTGAAGGACAGATCAATCAGCGTATCGTGTGTCCGTATCATGCCTGGTGCTACGGTCTTTCGGGCGAGTTGCAATTCGCCCGTGGCAGTGATCAGGTACGGGATTTCCCGGAAAGCGATATTCGATTGCAGGCGGTGCGTGTCGATAGTCTGTGTGGTTTCGTATTCGTGAATCTCGACCCGGACGCTAGGCCGATGCGCGAGACATATAAATCCTTAGAAGATGAAATACTCGCACTGGCACCCAATGCCGCAAAGCTGACGCGCTCACACGTACAGAGCTTCCCGCTGGCGGCGAACTGGAAGAACTCCGTGGAAAACTATTCCGAGTGTTATCACTGCCCCAATCGTCATCCATCCCTGGTGAACGGTGCACTCGATATCACCAAATACAAAATTAACGTTTACCCCGGTTATCATCGTCACGTCACCAGTGATGTGGGCGAGCAACAGGGATATAAAATAGAATCGAACGGCGCACCGGCGAATCACGAATTCGGCAGTTGGTTGCTGTGGCCGAACATGGTGTTTGAAGTTTATCCCGGCGGTAATCTGACTATATTCAACCATGTGCCTGTGGGGCCGGAGCGCACGCTGCAGGAAACCGAGTGGTATTTCCCCAACGAGACACCGACAAAGCAGGAACGCGAGGTGATCGATTTCATTAACGTCGTGCGCGAAGAAGACATTCCGATTTGCGAAAATGTGCAACGTGGATTACACAGCCAGGGTTATACACAAGGTCGTTTTATTGTTGATGCAGGTCGAACCGATGTAAGCGAACATGCTGTGCACGATTTCCAGTTACGCGTCGTGCGTGCGTTAAAAGCGAACTAGAATTTTGTGCATCACACGCGCGGGGTTTTAATTATGCCTGATTTTTCAACGATTTCACTGCCAGCCGCGTATTTCGACATGCAATCGGAGACCGCGCAATTTCGGCGCCAGGACTGCACTTTTTGCAAAAAAATAACAATTCCGGTTTTGTTATAGAATCCATATCCGGCAGGTTATACTGCTTACGCACCCTTCTGGGGGGATAATAATCCGACCAACGGGTAGTAACTATTTAAAACTGATGAGGAGTTTGTATGTCAAAGAAAACAGATTGGATAACAAGTAGTATTTCGGATCGGGAAGCAGTTGAGAAAGTGCAAAAACTGCAGACCGCATTCGAAAGTGGCAAGATGAGCCGCCGCAATTTTATGGCCGCGACTTTTGCGTTAGGTGTATCAATGACCGCGGCGTCGGGATTTCTGACCAAGGCGCAAGCCGCGACACCGAAAAAAGGTGGCCGGCTTCGTGTCGGTTTGACCGGTGGTGCAACCAGCGATGTCATGGATCCGGGTCAGATTCTCGACCTTTACATGATCCATTTGCAGTTTGGTCAATTGCGTAACAATTTGACTGAATTCAATGCAAACGGCGAACTGATTCCAGAACTGGCGGAAAGCTGGGAATCGTCACCCGACGCAAAAATCTGGACATTTAACATCCGGCAAGGTGTCGAATTCCACAATGGCAAGACACTCGACTCCCAGGACGTTGTCGATTCATTGAATCATCATCTGGGTGAAGAATCGACTTCGGCGGCAAAGGGAATTTTGGATGGTATCGTGTCAGTCAAAGCGGATGGCAACAACGTCGTGGTTGAGTTAAGCGGTGGTGACGCCGACTTCCCATACCTGATGAGTGACTATCACCTCAATATTTGTCCGTCTAATGGTGACGGTACTATTGACTGGCAATCGGGTGTTGGCACGGGTGGATATACACTGGTTGAACATGATCCTGGCGTGCGTTCGTTTACGAAGCGCAATCCCAATTACTGGAAAGAGGGCATGGCTCACTTCGACGAAGTGGAAATCCTGCAAATCGCCGATGCGAGTGCGCGGGTTAATGCGTTACGCACCGATTCGCTGGATTGCATGAACAACGTCGAAGTCAAAACCGTTAACCGGCTGAAAAAAGTTCCCGGTATCGTTGTGCGCGCAACCACGGGCAACAAACAAATCACCATGCCCATGCGTACCGACACCGCGCCGTTCGATAACAACGATTTTCGTCTTGCTGTTAAACATATCGTCGATCGTGAACAGTGGCTGGAGAAAATCGTTTACGGTTATGGCGAATTGGGTAACGACAATCCTATCGGTCCGGCTAATATTTATCGTGCGACAACGGATGAACTTCCGCAACGTATGTACGATCCGGACAAGGCCAAGCATCATCTAAAGAAAGCGGGTCATGACAGCATCAAGATCCAGTTCCATGCTGCTGAAACTGGTTTTGGTGGTGCGATAGATGCCGGACAGCTAATGCGTGAAACAGCGGCCCCGGCGGGTATCGACATCGAAGTGGTGCGCGAACCTGACGATGGTTATTGGTCCAATGTCTGGATGCAAAAAGCGTTCAGCGCCTGTTACTGGAGTGGACGCCCGACCGAGAACTGGATTTTCTCGCAAATTTACGCTTCTGACGCGAGTTGGAATGACACCTACTGGAAGCATGACAAATTTAACGAGTTGCTGGTGCAGGCGCGTGCTGAACTGGATACCGGTAAACGCCGTGAACTGTATGTCGAGATGCAACGCATCGTTAACGAAGAAGGCGGCGTTTGTCTGCCGCTGTTCCAGAGCGATGTCATGGCGGCAAACGATAAACTTCACATGCCGGAAGTTGTCGGTGCTAACTGGGAACTCGATGGCGCAAAGAACGCTGAGCGCTGGTGGTTCGCTTAATCGCGTAAGTTCTACTTCCTAAACGAAAAGGGCCGGTTTTACCGGCCCTTTTTTGAGCAAGTTTATTCGTAAACCGCTACCGCATCGCCCAAAACATCTGCCAGCGGTTCTATACCAAGACCTGGGCGGTCGTGCGCCTGCATGGTACCGTTAATTTGCGCGATGGGATTTTCAACAGTATTAAAACTAACCAGATCGCCGATATCCCAGATCCATAACAACCGGTTGGCCGGTGTCGCCTGCGCGAGATGCACTATCGCTGCCTGGGTGATATTGCTGCCGCCGGAACACTGGACATGCACCGGTATCCCTAAATCGATACATAGATTGCGCATTTCCAGCGCCGGGGTCAGTCCGCCGACACGGCCAATTTTCAGATTCACCGCATCACATACGCCGTCATTCCATGCGCGAACAACAGTGCTCAAATCAAGTGCGCATTCGTCGAGTACGATAGGCCGTCCACAGGTTTGCCGAACGGTTTTGCACTCTTCGTAGCTATTACACGGTTGTTCGAAATAAATATCGACGTCTTTGGTAACTTGCATAATGCGAATGGCTTCGTCCACGCGCCAATCGCCGTTGGCATCGATCTTGACGGATTCGCCAGGCAACATTTTTTCGCCCAATTCAGTTATAAAAGCAACGTCGGTTGCCACATCGCCACTGACTTTAGTCGAAAACTGCGTGCATTGGTTGGTGCGGTTTTGTTCGATGCGTTGATCCATCAGTTCGCTGTGGGTGACGGGAATCCATCCTGCCGTCTGAACGTTCTGGTTTAACTTTCCACCCAGCAGCATGTAAAGCGGCGCGTCCGCAACCTTACCCAGGATATCCCAGCACGCCATGTCGATGCCGTGCTTGACATAAGGGTGGCCCAACATATTGTGATCCATCAGGTCATAGATAACTTTGGGCCGGCTCGGGTCTTGTCCCAGCAATGATGGTGCGAGTTCCCCGATACCCGCTCGCGCGCCAAGCGCGAAAGCCTCCAAATAGTTCGGACCAAACGGACAGGTTTCGCCCCAGCCGACGATACCTGCGTCCGTATCGATGCGAACAATCGTGTTGTCCAGAGAATTCCAGGTGCGCCCGCCAGACAATTTATAAGTTCCCCGGTCGAAAGGCAGGTTGACTTGATAAACGGATATTCTTGTTATTTTCATGCTGTTCATCAGGCTAATGGTAAACCGCTATCGGTTCGCCCAGCGCGTCCATGCGTGGCGTGACGCCTAAGCCGGGTTCGTCGTTTAAATGAAGTATTCCGTTTTTTACCTCCGGTGCGCCGTCGGCTACAGGCGCCATATCGTTGATAAAACTGTATGAACCCAGTTGCATTCCGATTGGTGTGTTCGCAGCAAGCTGTGCTTGTGCCGCCCGCGTGATTTCAGTTCCCGCGGTGTCTTCGATGCGCATAAGAATACCGTGGCGAAGACAAAGATCACGCATGCGACGGGCGCGGCTGAGTCCACCCGCATGAGTCACTTTGATAACCAAACCATCCAGTGCGTCGTCGGCAATAGCACGGGCAAGATCGGTTGTATTGTCTATCACTTCATCCAGGATCAGGGGGCGGCGGCAACGCGAACGTACGGTCCGACACTCTTGATACGTGGCGCAGGGTTGTTCGACGTAACAATCGATTTCGTTTAACCCCGCAACCGCCCGCAGGGCGTCCGCCTTGGACCAGCCGCGATTGGCGTCGGCCATGAAAATATCGCCTGGTTTGCCCGCTTCGACTACGGCTCTGACCCGCTGAACATCTTCAACTGGATCATCGCCAATTTTTATCTGAAAGCGGCTAAAGCCTTCCTCCCTTTTCGTCGCGAGGGTTGCTGTCATCGCATCCGGAGTATCGAGCGCGATGGAGGCATAAGCTGGAATCGTACTCTGGAAGCGTCCGCCGAGTAATGCGCTGACCGGTAATCCCGTGCGTTTGCCCAGCACATCCCAACAGGCAATATCAATGGCCGCTTTGGCATAGCCATGTCCAAACAACGCTTCGTCCATGCATTGTGCAATCCTGTCAAGCTGGGTTGCATCCTGACCCAGTAAAGCGGGAGCCATCTCTTCGATACCGGCGCGCACGCCATCAGCAAAAGCGGGCAGGTAGATCGAACCGATAGGACAGCTCTCGCCAACGCCTGAAAGTCCGGATTGTGTTTCGATAATAACAACAGTGCTGTCGAGGTGGCTGGGTTTGTGTCGTCCAACCCATTTGCTGCCGAGTGGCTTGAACGGAATTTTCACCTGATAGACAGAGATACTTGCAATCTTCATTAGCTGCTATGCGATACATCCTCAGATAGGTGGCCATGCTGCCACACGCATCACAACTATGACAACACATCTACAAACAAGTGATAAGCTTTTACCAACAACAACCGCGAGACCAGCAAACATGAATGACGCAGTCAGTGCGAAAGACTTGAAAAATGTACAAAGCGTAATCGCCGGGCGCTAACAACACCGGCGCTATGTCCGGCGAATTATTGAAAGTACGCTTTTAATGGTTGCCAATACATTTTCTGCCAGCCGCCTGCAAGATGTTCAGCCGATTCTTCAGGGAATCCCGTGTGCTCCAGAGTGACTTCAGTTGAGTCACCTGATGCATTGATATCGAATTTCACAACCGAGTAAGTTCCTTCCGGCCACGGGCCGGCACGCCAGGCCTGAACGATTCGCTCGTTGGGTTTTAACTCTATGTGACGACCGGTGATCTGACCGCCAAAGCAGGAGAATGCGCCGCCTTCATCCTGTGCAATTTCCGCCGGCGCCCCGGTCACTTTGCCGAATTCTTCTGCGGACATTAACGCGTTGTAGACTTTTTCGGGACTGGCCTTGATCGTGATTGTCTGATTGATCGCCATGATGAATTCGCTCCTGATGGGTCGATTGAAATAGTAAACCACATGGTTTACTATTGACGGTATGTTGTCAACTGTCAAAGCAGCCGGTGTCGCTTCGGACAAAGACCTCGACTGCATTTTTCGCGCTTTGGCGGACCCAACTCGACGCGAGATTCTTTCCCGGCTCGCCGATGGCTCGGCAATGGTTACCGAGCTTGCCGAGCCGTTTGATATGTCATTACCCGCGGTGGGTAAACATCTCAAGGTTCTCGAACAGGCCGGCTTGGTCAAACGTACCGTGAATGGACGGGTGCACCGCTGCTCTCTTAATGCAACGCCATTAAAAGATGCTACCCAATGGTTGGCGCACTATGAAAAATTCTGGGATGAGACCCTCGATGCTTTAATCGACTACGTCGAGGACGATTCGACGCATACCGCGAACCGGCAAAAAAGACGTTAAATGACTAACGATAAAGACGCTGCAAACCCAAATAGTCTGTCCGTCAAGAGATTGATTCCAGCGACGCCGGAACGTGTGTTTCGTGCCTGGACGAGTCCCGATGAATTACAAAAGTGGTGGGGGCCTGTTGGTGTTCGTTGTCTGTCGGCGGATGTCGATTTACAAGTAGGTGGTCAATACCGAATTTCGAATGAACTCCCCGACGGAAAAATCTTATTGATATCAGGCGTGTTTGAAACGATTCAGATACCCCGTTTATTGATCTATACATGGACTGTTGAAACGGAATCTCCAAATATGGAACGTGTTTGCGTGGAATTTAAAGAACACGAACAGGGAACGGAGATTATTCTCAATCACGAATTGATTTCTACGAGCTTGTTACGCGACCAACACGAACAAGGTTGGTTTGGTTGCCTCGATGGATTGATTAAGTTTCTAACCTACAAGTTGAGTTAATTGGTCACCACAATGCGCCAGCATTCACCTGAATGTCTTCCATGGTCAGGCCCGCGGCAGCATCCGAGCAGCAAAATGCGGCGAGGGCGGCGATTTCTTCCGGTTGAATGAGTCGGTTTTGCGGGTTGCTGGCACCCATTGCCGCAATTTCTTCAGCCTGAGTGCGCCCGGATTTTTTCGCCATAGTGCGTGCGCTTGCGCGCAACATTTCCGTTTCCACCCAGCCCGGGCTGATGGCAACGCAGGTGATACCGTGCGGACCGCCTTCCAAGGCAACGGCACGGGTCAATCCGATCAAACCGGTCTTAGAAGCACAATAAGCGGCATGGGTCGGCGCGGCGACACGGGCTGCGGTCGATGCGATGTTAACGATGCGTCCCCAGCCTTGTTCTTTCATATGCGGCAGACAGGCGCGAATCATGCGAAACGGGCCGCATAGATTCGTATCGATAACAGCATCCCAATCTTCGTCGGAATGACCCGAGACGGTTTGGTGAACGGAAACACCTGCGGCGTTGATCAGTATATCGGGTGCGCCCATCGAATCTCTAACCTTGTTAACGAAGCCGTCAACGGACTCGGTTGATTGCACATCGAGGGGCGCGATCAGGCACTCATCACCGATTTCCGATTTCGCTTTCGCGGCTAATTCGGCGTCTGCACCACGCCGCGCACCGACTGCAACTCTAATACCCTTCCGGGAAAGTTCTGCAGCGATGGCCAGACCAATTCCCTGCAACCCACCGGTCACTATCGCTGTTCGATCTTTGTTCATATCAATTTTCATGTTTGAATTTAATACGTCATGCCCGAGGCTAAAATTTGATTCGCTTCATCGGTATAGCCCAGTTGGTTGGCTAACAGGCGCAGCTTCTCATGAAAACTTTCGCGCGGCACGTTGCATATCTGTAAAAAACGATTCGGGTCAGTGAATTCGCTACGGGCGTGAAGCACGCGATGATTGTCGAACAATACCGTGTCACCAGCATTTAACTTAAAGCGCGCCTGGTTGGCGGGTTCCATCATTAAATTACACAGGTAATGATGCGCGGCGTAGTAAGGTTCGACTAATTCTTCGGCAAGATCCAATGGCGCAGAGGCGCGGGTGTGAATACGCACGCCGCTGACTTCACCCCGGTCATCCAGCGCGATCATGCGTTGTCGTGCGCGTTGGTCAATTTCTCCATCGTGAATCCGATGAAACGACTGTGAGTAATTGGTGAGTAGATTAAAGGCATCGGGATTTTCTTTGCGCAGTTTTTCAGCGAGATGAAACCCATCGACCAGAATCGAATCGCCACCGTCATTCGCCGGTTGAATACACGATAAGACATTGATACCGGGTGGTGAATAACGAAATGCTTCGTCTGTATGTGGAGGCACGGGGCGTGTCGTGTTACCCAGAACCTGTATATTACTGGCCGGCGCGAGATCAAAGATTTTTGTATAAGCCGATTCACCCATCTCCCCGATCAGATTCGCAACCGACGTAATCGAACCCGGCGTCCCCGGCCCGTTTGTAACGATGACAAAACCAAAATCGCGCAGTTTTCGGCAAACGTCTAACCGTACTTCGTCGTTTTTACAAGCGTCGTCATAGTTCGCCAGCGGCAGCGATTCCGATATGTCGGCGTTCCATAGCACGGGTTTATGAAAGCGCGCCGCACGTGAATCTTTGTCGTAACAATGTTGACGCAGCCACGTAGAACCGTATTGCGAGATATGATTGTCCGGCAGCCACCGGATTACCAGCCGCCCGTCTATCGAGACTTCAACTGAAGCAGGCTTGATTTCCAGTGGAATTTCGCTGGGCACGATATAGCGTTTACTGGAATAACTGTCTCCGCAGTGTTCGCAATAACAGCAATCCCGCAGCCAGATAAAATGAAAAAAACTCGTGTAATTATCGGCCCAGCTTATTTCCAGGCCGTTGTCCTGCTGGTTAAAGCCGGCAATTTCCATCACGATATGTAAGCGTGTTTAAAGTTCATCGTCAGATTGCATTATAGATCGCATCGAGCCAGGATTAAGTGTAAAAAATGGACATCTGAACTTCTTTCATCATTGCAAGACCGGGGGTGACGTGGCAAGCTGCGCCGGCGATTTTAGACGCGGAAATTCAACAACTCGTTCACGGTATTTTTTTGAATCCCGCGCAATCGGTTTGTGCTCAACACATTTCGGGACCTGACTATATTATGTTTAAGGAATCTTTGCTCGGTGAAATACGCGATAAATTTCACCATGTCGATAGCTGTCCTTACCAGGGGCCACGGGCTTTTTTCGAAAACGCCGGTGGCTCGCTGACTTTGAAGTCGGTGGTTGAAGTGAATACGCATTTGTCGTCCATCCCTGATAATCAGGGTCGCGATAATCCTGCATCCCATGAGTTGGTGCGCATTATTGATAAAGCGCGCCAGGACATGATGTTGTTTCTTGGTGCGCAGGACGGTCTGGTATTCGTTGGAGAGAGTGGCACCGAATTATTGTTTCGCTTGATACGTGCCGCGGCATTGGGTGTGGAAAAAGATGGTGAAGTGTTGGGCAGTACGCTGGAACATCCGGCGACGGTGAGTGCCTGCAAACGTTGGGCGGGTATTACGGACAAAAAATATGTGTCTATTCCGCATTGCAATGATACGGCGACGGTGACAGCAGAGGATTACCGAAAATACGTTACGCCAGATACGCGTGTCGCCACCATTATTCAAACCAGTCCAGTCACCGGCATGGCGGTGGATGTCAAGGCTGTGGTCGATGTGATTCGTGCCGTGTCGCCGGATTGTTTTATTGTTGTCGACGGTATTCAACATGCGGCGCACGGTGCGCTGGATATCGATAGTTACAACATCGATGCGTTTGCGGTTTCCGCTTATAAAGTGTTTTCCAAACACAACTATGGTGTTGCCTGGGTGTCACCACGCATGAGCACGCTGGCCCACGATAAACTGGATGGTACGGCAGATGATTTTTGGGAGTTGGGTACGCGCGATACATCGGCGTTTGCGACGTTTTCGGAAGTGGTTAATTATTTGGATTGGTTAGGGTCAAAGTTCACTGAATCAAATGACCGGCGCGAACGGCTGGTTGCGGCAGGCAAAGCCATGAACGAACAGGAAGAACACCTCGTTAATGCCATGATCGATGGTGTGGAAGGGCAAAAAGGCTTGCGTGACATGCCTGAGGTGTTCGTCATCGGCGGTTTGGATAACCCGCGCCGCGAAGGGCTTGTCTCCATTGTCGTTGAGGGTGTAGCGTCAGCCGACGTTGTCGGAAAACTCAACGCAGGCGGCGTTCGCACCCACGTTAGAAAGAACGATTATTTCTCCGGCAATATTCTAACGCCACTCGGGTTGGATGCCTGTGTGCGCGTGTCCATGTGTCACTATAATTCCGTTGACGAAGTAAAACGATTTTTGCAATTAATCGAATCGATGATTGCTGAGCGGTAAATTTACCCAACAGGTTGGCGGCTCGTTAAAGACGGGGGAGGACTTCATGCGTTTTCCTCCGCCAGGTGATCACTCAACGCTTGAATGTGTGAGACGGTCAGGCCGCAACAGCCTCCTAACACCTGCACGTCGTGTTGCTTCCAGTTATGACAGTAGTCAACGAACGTCCGTTCATCGATAACGTTGCCGAGATTCAGGTTTTTTTCGTTCTCGTTTTCGCGATAGTCTACGGAATCAGGATAAGCCATCAACGGCCCCGACCAGTGTTCTCTTAACAGTTGCAATGCGGGCAGAGTCGTCTCAGGTTTGGAATGCATAATGCCCATCACATCAGCGCCGGCGCCCACTCCGGCCGCGACAATAGGTTCGAAGGCATCGTTCAGTGGTATGGGTTCAGGATCGAAGGTGATTAATGAGCCGTCTGTGTTGCGTATAGCCGATATACCGATCCAAATCGGGAGTTCATTCGCTTTTGCAGCACGAAATACACAGGTTGCGTAAATCGGGTCGCCCATCATCTCCGCCAATATCAAATCACAACCTGCTGCTTTGTGAATGGCCGCCATCTCCGTGCAATCGGCTTCAAATTTTTCGGGGTCACTGTAGTACGTCATTCCCCTGGCGCGCGCGCTGGGGGTGATGTGAGTAATTGAACCGGCGACGAGAATATCTTTTTGCGTCGGTACGTGCTCCCTGGCTTCGACCGCTAACTCGACTGATCGTTTATTTAATTCTATAAACTTGTCGCCAAGCCCCACGGGTTCCAGTATTTCCCTGGTTGAGGCAAATGTGTTGGCCGTTATCACGCGAGCGCCGGCTTTAATATAATCCTCGTGAATCTCGCGCAAAATTTGCGGGTGAGACTCCGTGCCTAGCGCGCACCAGGCTTCCCGTTCCATGGATGCGCCACGTCGTTGCAGCTCGGAGCCGGTTCCAGCATCGATAACCAGCGTGTCACCGGCTTTTATCTCAGCCATTACATTTTGATAACGCGAAGTTGTCATTTTGTGAGGTTCTTAAATGTACAAAAAATTTAGCTCACGGCGTATCCGCCGTCGGCCATGTACACGCCGCCGGTGCAATAGCTTGATGCATCTGAGGCGAGATACACTGCAAGGCCGGCGATATCATCGGGTGTTCCCAGCCGACCAAGCGGAATATTTTTCACAAATCGGTCAAGAATTTCGTTGTTGCTCCACAGGGCTTCGCTAAATTTGGTTTTAATCAAGCCAGGACAAATGGCGTTGACCCTAATGTTATCAGCCCCCCAGTCCTGAGCCATTGCCTTGGTGAGGTTGATGATCGCAGCCTTACTCACGCTATAAATGCCAATGCCGGTTTCAGGAGTCAAGCCACCGATCGAGCTGATGTGAATAATCGATCCACCGCCCCGTTGCTTAAGAATCGGGTGAGCCTTTTTACATAACTCGAACGGGCCTTTTAAGTTTACGTCGATAATCTTGTCAAAAGCGCGTTCGTCCGTATTTTGTATTGGCCCGAACACCGGGTTAGCCGCGGCGTTATTAACGACAATATCGATGCCGCTGTAGGTTTCGACAGTTTTATCGACCAGTGTATGAATGTGTTCCGCATTTCCCATGTTTGCGGCGATGCCGGTCGCCTCCAAACCGTCGGCGTTAAACGAATTAGCTACCGCGTCCACGGCTTCCTGTTTGCGGCTACTGACAACAACTTTAGCACCAAACTCTGCCAGACCGCGTGCTATTGCTTCGCCAATGCCTTTGCTTGCACCGGTGACCAGTGCAACTTTTCCATCCAGCTCAAACATCGGTGGTATACGTTTTGAACTCGTCATTGTTGTATGTGGGTTTTTCGTCTCGCCAAAGTTCTGTGGTTCACAAAAAGTGTATCACCCGACAGTCACCGTGTGTTGCGACAAAGATTCGCGCGCAGAAAATCAACAATCGGCTCGATAAACAACGCTGGTTGTTCCATCATTCCAAGATGTTGCAGGTGCGGAATAATAATGGTTTTTGCGTTTTTAATTTCTTTGGCGATGGCTCGTGTCATTGCCGGCGTACTGCCGCTGTCGTTTTCGCAGGTGATGACCAACGTGGGTTGAGCGATGGGCGGTTGCGGGCGGATCAGTTCGACAACGCCCGTGGCTAATACGTGACGGCTTTGCGTGTAGGTGTCCGGATCGTTGCTGAGTATCCATTGTGTCACTTCGTTAATCACATCTGTTTGCGTCACAAGAAACTCAGGCGTAAACCAGCGTTCGAGGGATGTTTGCAAAGTCGCTGCCGGACCGCCATCGGCGGTTTGTGCGAGTCGCTGTTCCACCAGTTTTTGTGCTTCCGGGCTGCGTTCATGTGGCGAGTTTAGAATGATCAAGGCACTCACGCGCCCGGGACAGTCCATGGCGAAACGGCGGTTAATCATGCCACCCATGGAGAATCCCACCAGTGCGCAGCGCTCGATGTTAAGTTCGTCGAGTAGCTCGCGAAGTTGATTCGCGAAAACGGTTAACGACAATTTCACGCATGCAGGCGTGCTTTCGCCGTGACCGCATAAGTCATAGTTGAGGACACGGTAATTTTTCGATAATATGGATTCGTAGTCACGCCAGACGTGTCGGTTAAGGCCGATGCCGTGAATGAGGGTGACAACCGGCGCGTTATCCGGGCCGCTTAATTGATACGCGGTTCCGTTACGTGATATAGGCATTAAAAATTTTCCCACCATAGGCATTTAACAACGGTTCGCCGACCTGCAGGCTGTCACCATAAGTATCGAATAAATCGCCGGTTTTATGAGACATGGGGTTTTTGATTAAAAGTCTTCTTCCCGTGCTCTGACAACGGCACTGACCACTTCGTTATAAGGTGCCTGGGTACCTATTTCTTGTGCGATAACGGGAACCATACCGTTAATTGCATCGATTTCGGAGCGGCGTTTAGCCAAGTGATCCAGCAGCATCGATGGCCGTGCATTCGGCATTCGTTCACCGAATGCGGTGACATAGGCTATCGGATCATCGAAAGTGATATTGATGTTTTTTGCGCGGCCGGCGGCGTAGGCTTCCAGTGCGCATTGTTGCGCGATGTTCCAGGCATCAGGATTGGCCATGAGTTCACCCAGCGTTTTATTAAATACGGTACAAGGCGCGCTGAAAGTGACATTGCAGATGAATTTTTCCCAGATCAGTTGGTTGATGTCGGCATAGGACTCGGCGTTGAAACCGGCATCGCGCCATAGCTTGACGACATTTTCAACACGACCATTATTATCATTGCCTGTTTGCATAGCGCCTATTCGAATCAAACTCATGTCCTCATGCCGTACATGACCGGGTCCTTTCATTGCCGCGCCGAAACCTTGCGCCACGCCCAGCAAGACATTGTCAGTGGGCATGCATTGCGCGATGCGTTCGCCGGAACCCAAACCGTTTTGTATGGTCAGCACAAGTGTTTTATCGTCTAACAGTGGCGTAATTGATTTTGCCGCCGCTGCGACGCCCGACGCCTTGGTAGCGATAATCACCAGTTCACAAACGCCGATGTTTTCGATATCGGCGTTTGTCGAAACCTGAATCTTGGTTACCGTACGATTGCCGCTTGCACCCTCGATACGCAGGCCGTGGTCGTGTATTGTGGTCAAGTGTTCCTGCCATAGATCCGTAACCCACACTTCGTTGCCGGCGTCTGCCAGTAACCCGGCGTAAATCGACCCCATTGCCCCGGCGCCTATGACTGCAATTTTCATTCTGAGACTTTTGCAGTAGGCTTCTGTTGTTTATGTGTAAGTAAAATCATGATTTGACCAATGATTTCGTAATTGAGTGACTTTATACTAATTCATATCTGAATTATTTGTCATTTCGAGCAACGCGAGAAATCTTTTCCAGCATAGAAGACTGCTCAACAACAAATAAGATTTCTCCCTTCGGTCGAAATGACAAGATGGGTGTAAATCCGGTATTCAAACTCCCATGTTAACGAAAATATTTTGCATAGACGATGCTCGCAACGCCGCCAAGCGGCGGCTGCCACGCATGATATTCGATTATATCGACGGTGCGACGGGCGCGGAGAATTTAAAACACCACAACACCGCATTGATCGATCAGATTCGTTTGCAGCCGCGTGTTTTAGTCAACGTTGAAAACCGTAGTTTGCGTAAAGCCTTTCTTGGGCGTGAATGGGATTTGCCCATAGGCATTGCCCCTATGGGTATGTGTAACCTGACTTGGCCGGATGCGGATGCGATGCTCGCCGCCGCCGCATCGCGTCATGATATTCCACTGTGTATGTCGACAGCGGCATCGAGCACGTTGGAGGATACACGCAAACGCGCAGGCGACAATACCTGGTTTCAACTCTATGTCGGGCAGTCGGAAGAGTTAGCGCTGGATTTTATACGCCGTGCTGAAACCGCAGGCTATCAAGTCCTGGTTCTTACCGTTGATGTGCCCCAAGTCGCGCCGCGTTTGCGTGATTTACGCAATGGCTTTGAGACACCGTTCAAAATTCGCCCAAAACAGTTTTTGGATTTCGCATTACATCCGCAGTGGTCGATTTCAACACTATTAAAAGGCATTCCGCGCACAGCGAATTATCCGGCGGACAGTGGCGACAAGGCTTTCGTGCGCGGCGAAAGTCGGGGCCACGTTGATTGGGATTTTCTTAAACGATTGCGCGATCGTTGGTCACGAAAACTGATCGTCAAAGGTGTGTTGTCGCCGGAGGATGCGGTGGGGGTTCGTGATGCCGGAGTTGACGCGGTTTATGTGTCGAATCACGGTGGTCGCCAACTCGACAGCGGCCCGCCAGCGATTCAAATGTTGCCCTTGATTCGCGCGGCGGTCGGCAAAGATTATCCGTTACTATTCGATAGCGGCGTACGCAACGGTGAAGGTGTTATTAAGGCGCTGGCGTTGGGCGCGGATTTCGTTATGCTGGGCCGACCATTTTTATATGGCATTGGCGCGGCGGGAACACAAGGTTTAGCAAGGATCATCGATATTCTCGCATCCGAAATGAGTCTGACGCTTGCACAACTGGGCAAACCGGATATAAATGACATTGATCGCAGCGTGATTGTTGATACTGACCTGCGATCATTCGGGTCATTGATATAGTTAAACATAGAACAAATTAGTGAATGCGGGGAAAACAACAATGAAAATTCGTGGTGGTGCGTTGCTTGCGCGCGCATTTAAAGAGAAAGGCGTCGAGCAGGTTTTCACATTAAGCGGCGGATTTTGTAACCCGGCGCTGGAAGGATTCATGCAATGTGGCATTCCCGTCATCAACGCCCCGCATGAACAGGTAGCAGGTCATCTTGCGGATGGTTACACGCGAATCACGCGTAAACCCGCAGTTTGTCTGGTTGGCCCGGAAGGTTTCGCCAATGCCGTGCCGTCGATGATGGAAGCCTGGGGCGAACGTTCACCGGTTATTTTTGTCACGGGTTCGAGCACCTTGAAACGCCAGGGCGCGGGCGGGTTTAAGGAAATAGACGATGTCGCCATCGCCGCACCGCTGACCAAGTACAGCGCATCGGTGACGGACGGCGAACGCATTCCCGAGTTTGTTGATCGTGCCTTCAAAATCGCGATCAGCGGTTATCCCGGACCGGTGCATCTGAGTATTCCGGTGGACATCATGTTCAGCTCGTTTGAGGAAGACGTGCAACGTGACGAACGGCCTTTTAACCGAGCGGCGACCCAACCGGCGCGGGCATGGCCGTGTCCGGATGATCTTGTGGATGTTCTTGACCTTATAAAAAATGCGCAACGCCCTGTGTTAATTGGCGGTCATGGTGTTTGGTGGTCGGGTGCGGAACACAAACTGGAGGAGGTCGGGATAAAAATGGGTATTCCGGTGTTTAATGTTCCCTATCATCAAAAACTATTAGGCGAGGAATGCGAAGCCTACATGGGTTTGGCGGATATTCACCAGTATGCGCCATCGCAGTACGCGTTACAGGAATCCGATGTTGTGATTATGGTGGGTTGCCGGTTGGACAATCAGATGAATTTCGGTAACCCGCCGTTTATCCCTAAATCAACGCAACTGATTTGCGTTAACGGCTCGCATGAGGAGGTTGATCTTAATCGCGCGGCGGATAAAACGTTGCTCAGTGATCCGGGTGCGTTTCTTGATGCGTTGCTGCAGCTAAAAGATGATGGGCAGTGGCAGTTGGATAGAACATGGTTTGATACGAATAGATTGAAGCGTGGCGAATGGGTCGACCAGACGCTGCAAGACTTGCCGAGCGTTGATGAAACCGAAGGCAAGCTGCATCCGTTGCAACTCGCACTCGATGTGCAGGCGGCGATGGGCGATAGCGATTGGTTGGTAATCGACGGCGGCAATACGCATTTCTGGTCGGAGATTGCCGTTAATATTGCCGGTTGGAAAGGCCAAAAGCTTGGCAACATTTTGCATCCCGGCACATTCAGTATGCTCGGCGTCGGCGTATCTTTCGCAACGACAGCAAAACTCACGCATCCAAATGCTAATGTGGTTGTCATCAGCGGTGACGGCGCATTTTTATCCGGTGGACTCAGTATCGAGGCGGCGTTTCAGGAGAATCTTCCTATCGTTGTCGTGATCGATAACAATGGCGGGCTGGATTGTATTTCTCAGCAACAGGAACGTATGTTTGAAAGCGAAAAACACTTCGCCACCGACTTTCGTGATATCCCGTTTCACAGTATGTTCGAAAGTCTGGGTGGGCATGGCGAGTTGGTCGAAACACGCGAACAATTAGCGCCGGCTTTGCGACGGGCTATCGCCAGTGGCAAGACGGCTTGTGTGAATGTAAAAACGAAAGGGTATATTAGTCCCATCGTATTAGCGACCACCAGTAAGCGTGACAAAGCGTCGATAGAATAAAAATGGCAATAGTCTCATCACATATTCTGGATTCAGTCGCGGGGACACACGCTGGTGGTATCAGGGTTGAATTGTTTTGTTTGCATGATGATGGAACCAAAGAACTCGTGTTCGAAGTCATTGCAAACGAAGAAGGTCGCATTGCCGAAACGATTGACATTGATAATTCGAATTCGACCGAACAATACGAGTTGGTTTTTCACACTGCGGATTATTTCCCATCGCCTGCAATGGGTTCCAGGCAAGTGATGGATTTAGTCGTCGTGCGTTTGACGCTGGACAATCCCGAGGCGCGTTATCACATACCGCTGGTGCTGTCTCCGCATTCCTATACAATCTGGTGGTCCAGTTAGTGGACGATGTTGTGGTATCCGCGCCGCGTTTGACGGTTTCGCGCCGCCAGCGTTCGACGCCGTACACACCACGTATCGAAGCGTTGGGCGTTTCCGATTATTCCATCGTTAATCGAACCATTTTGCCCAAGGGTTTTGGCCGTTCGGTCGAAGACGACTATTGGCATCTGCGCGAGCATGTGCAGTTGTGGGATGTCAGTTGTCAGCGCCAGGTTGAACTGAAAGGAAAAGATGCCGAGCGATTAATGCAGATGATGACGCCGCGTGATTTACGCAACGCAACAGTTGGGCAGTGTTTATATGCGCCGTTGATTGATCAAAACGCGGGCATGATAAACGATCCGGTTATTTTGAAACTGGCGCAAGATCATTATTGGTTGTCCATTGCTGATGCCGATGTATTATTGTGGGCTAAAGGTCTTGCAGTTGGCTTTGGTTTTGACGTCACAATCGATGAACCCGACGTGTCGCCACTTGCGGTGCAAGGTCCGAAGTCAGATGCATTGATGGCAAAGGTGTTTGGCGAAGCGGTGCGAAAGATACGATTTTTCCGCTTCGAAAAGCTAAACTTCAATGACCATCCGCTCATCGTCGCGCGTTCGGGTTACAGCATGCAAGGTGGTTTTGAAATTTATCTCGACGACAGCGCATTGGGTCTGGATCTTTGGGATGCTCTTTGGCAGGCAGGTTTGGAATTGAACATGCGAGCAGGTTGCCCTAATCTGATTGAACGGATAGAAGGCGGCCTGTTGTCCTACGGCAATGAAATGACGTGTGCGAATAATCCGCTGGAATGCGGGTTGGCACGGTATTGCCAACTGGACGGTTCGATAGATTTCATTGGCAAAGAAGCGTTGTTGGAAATTAACAAATCCGGGCCAGAGCGACAAATACGCGGCGTACTATTCGATGGCGAACCTTGCCCGCCTTGCGCAACACCCTGGCCAATAAACGTTGACGATAATGTCGTTGGTCATGTCACCAGCGCCATCTGGTCGCCGCGCTTCAAACGTAATGTCGCGCTAGGCATGGTTGATCGTGGTTATTGGCAAGCAGGTCAGAAAGTCTCAGTGGAAAGCAGCGATTGCTTACCGCGTAATGGCAACGTGGTTTCGCTTCCGTTTGACGACGTAAATATCGGCACCGCGATGTAGTGTGATAAATAGCTGGTTTTTGGAATCAACTCAAATTATGACTTCAATTTCGAATATCTTGGGTAAATTTGGTGAAATAGTTCAACCAATTGTTGACGGTGTTTCACACGATGTGGTTGGAAGTTGTTATCGATTTACAGACGAACATGAATTTAAACGACTGCTACCAGAAGAAATGGCTCGCGTCTACTGGAGTGAATTACTTTATCGTGCACACTGGGCTGCGTCTTCCAATATATTACGTCACAAGCGTTGGGCGGATGCTTGCGTTACACTTTACGAGCACAACGCTAATTATTTGGCGTTTTGTGTCGCATTGCGCGGACTAACAGAATCATCCGCAGACGCAGCACACTCCCTTGGTGCGGTTGCTTTAACACTGGCCGAGAATCATCAATACATATCTACGGCCTTGAACGGCACGGCGACCGGTGTCGGTCTGTGCAAAGACTTAGAAGATATGCTAATTCACTTTCAGTATGCTCGAAAGTTAAAAAAAGATGAATTCGCGCCTGTGCAACATAAAGCAGAAAATCTGACAACTTATATTAAATCGATCGAACTACAAGTCGATCCAATAGTTATGCCTCTCTACCAACACTTATGTGGAATCGTTCATCCGGCTGCAGACTCGTTGCACTGGTTGTCAACGAATGTTGATGGTGCTGCCTCACCTTCTCCTGGTGACGATAAGGAATGGGTTCGTGCGTTGTGTGATAAACATTGCGATGCAATTGAACATGTGCAGATGATGAGTGTTAATACATCGATACTTATACTGAAGACCATTAATTTCTTTGACTTATCGGGGCTTCGTACAGAGAGCGTAGAGCGAATTAACACGAGCACTATCGAGATGTGGAATAAAATAGATCGTGTGCTGAACAAAAATACGCGATAACGTATATTTATTGCAGGAAGTAGACCTTACACATTTTTTCGAGGAAAAACTTAGTCTCCGCACGATGTAGTAAGTTTCCAATCTCATCAATCGAGGATTTACAAATTCATGGATGCACTAGGTCGGTCATTGTTAGTTTTGAGTGTCGGTATTTTTGGATCCGTCTACGCCGATTCATGGATGTTTGATAAAGAGATTAAAAAAGATACGTTTACTCTTGGAGAAATCGAAGTCGTCAGAATAATTGATACTACAGAAAATCAGATTCATCCTGAGTACAAGTTACAAGTCAACCGTGACGGAAAACAAGTCGCGCTACATAAGACCCTTACGTTTGATGCAGTGACGTCATTTGACAAAGGTAACTATCTACTTGGTGTTTCAAACTCGGGTTTATCGACGTTTGCGTACTTCATTTTAGATTCATCGGGAAAGTTAGTTAAAACAGCGAATCACTCAGATAAACTTCACTACTGCAAGCATTCTGTAACTTTGGTAAGAAAATGGGTTAACGATCAAAGTCTCAATATCGAAGAAAAATACAAAACACTCCAGAACGATTCCGATCCCAGTAATCCTTCTGTCACGTTGGAAAGTGTGACGGTTGACGGTTGCAATGGAGAGAAGGTAGAGGTGTGGGCACAGTAATCGTTAGCTCGCCTGATTTACTCATTCGTTGTTTGTAAAACACCGACATTGACGGGTCGAGATTCAGGTTAAAAGAATGTTTTAACTGTACGTCTTAGTTTTATCCGCAACGTAAGTGTTTGCGAACAAACACTTTCTGTTGATTATTCAATTGGGTTAATTCTGAAAATCGAATCGCGCATGAAATTCGGGTAGCGGCTCTCGACCAAGAATAAAATCGGCGGCACGTAATGCAATCATCTGCGTCGGGGCGTTCAAATTACCGCTAATAATGTCTGGCATGACGGAGGCATCGACCACACGTAATCCATCGATGCCATGCACGCGCATTTCTTCGTCAACCACAGCGCCGTCATCCGTTCCCATACGGCAGGTGCAACTGGGATGATAATCCGTAGTCGCCTCTGCCCTGACATAACGCTCAATATCGCTGTCCGATACCACTCCGGTTCCCGGTTGTAGCTCTTTGCCACGAAATTCGTCGAACGCGGTTTGTGAGATTAACTCGCGTATTTTCTTGACCGCTTCGACCATTTCCCCTGTATCGAAAGAATCGGACAAATAATTAAAATGTGCTGCGGGGCGATGTGCCGGGTTAGCGGAAATTAATTTGATTTCACCGCGACTGCGTGGCCGCAGTTGGTCCAGTTGTGTAGTGAAGCCCTGGAACAGGTTTATTTTTGTGCCGTGATATTCATAATGAACGGGAGCAAAGTGATATTGCAGGTTGGGGAATTCGACTTCCGAAAAACCATGAATATAACCACCGGCTTCCCACACATTAGACGCAACAAAACCTTTGCGGGTAAATATCCATTGCAAACCAACAGCCAGTTGTCGCAACGGATTTGCATAACGGTCAAAGGTGACCGGTTTGGTGCATTCATGAACAACAGGGATGTTCAAATGATCCTGCAGATTCTGACCGACGCCGGGGAGGTGGTGTACAGGTTCGATGTCAAATTCTTTGATGTGATCGCGTGGCCCGATGCCGGACAACATTAAAATCTGTGGTGATTTAATAGCGCCTGCGCAAACGATGATTTCCTTTGCCGCTTGCGCTGTTTGGACGTTTCTCTTGTATTCAAACATGACTGACTTCGCGCGATTATTCTCTATGACAATGCGATGCACCAGCGCTCTCGTTCGCAGTGTTAAGTTTAGTCTTGAAAGCGCGGGTTTTAGATGCGCAACGGCGGCACTGGATCGTCGACCATTCTTGGTTGTACTATCGAGCCGGGCCAGGCCTTCCGGTTTGAACCCATTGAGATCTTCAGAATAACCTTGCCCTGACTGTTCACCCGCGGCAAAGAATGCATCATAAAGCGGATTTTCCAGTTTACCTTTGGTAACACCGAGTCGACCGTCCGCACCACGCCAGTCGTTCGCGCCGCGATCTGACGATTCGCATTTCTTGAAGTAGGGCAAGCAATGAGCATAGGTCCATCGTGGCAAATTGTGGTTGTTGGCCCAGTAGTCGTAGTCTTTGGGATGACCACGCATATAAACCATCGAGTTGATCGACGAAGATCCGCCAATGACCTTACCCCGAGGCAGAGTAATATTGCGGTTGTTTAGTTCGGACTCGCTTTCGCTGTCGTAATTCCAGTTGATACTCGGATCTTTGTAGGCACGGTGTACACCTGCGGGCATGTGCACCATGAGTTTGTAATCCATCGGCCCCGCTTCAAGAATTAATACCTTGTTATTCGAATCCTGACTGAGTTCGTTCGCCAGTACACAACCCGCGGAACCCGCACCCAGAATAATGTAGTCGTATTCGTTGTTATCGTGCATGACAGACAAGACGAGAATTGTGCGGCTATTCTAGCTTACAATCAGTTGTTCGAATTACGCGTTTCAGCGGAGCATCCGTTCAAACGCGGCAATCAATTAAGGGAACGGATAAATGAAACTGCTGCGTTACGGGGACAATGGCCAAGAGAAACCGGGTTTGCTGGATGGTGAAGGTAATATCCGTGATCTGTCGGGCGAGGTATCCGACATCGACGGCTCGGTTCTGAATCCAGAATCCCTATCAAGGTTGGCAGCGCTTGATTCTGAAAGTCTGCCCCTAGTGCCGGGTTCGCCGCGACTCGGTTCTTGTGTGGCGACACCGGGAAAGTTTGTCGCGATCGGTCTTAACTATTCCGATCATGCTAAAGAAACAGGAATGCCGGCTCCGCAAGAACCTATCGTTTTCTTTAAAACCGATACCTGCGTTTGCGGGCCTGACGACGACCTGATTCAACCGCCCGAATCCACCAAGCTCGATTGGGAGATTGAAATTGCCATTGTCATTGGCAGCAAGGCGCAGTATGTCGTGGAAGGCGAGGCTGAAAAATGTATTGCCGGTTATTGTATTGTTAACGACATTTCCGAGCGCTCGTTTCAAATTGACCGTGGCGGCAGTCAATGGGGTAAAGGCAAGGGGTGCGATACTTTTGGTCCGATTGGGACCGTGGCTGGTTACCGGTGACGAAATTGATGATGTGCAAAATCTGGACATGTGGTTGGACGTTAACGGCGAACGCAAACAGACCGGCAATACGAAGAACCATGATATTCAGTTGCGCTTTTCTGGTGAGTTATCTCAGCCGTTTCATGACGCTGATGCCGGGCGACGTGATTACTACCGGAACACCACCGGGTGTGGGTATGGGTATGAATCCGCAACAATGGTTGCAGCCGGGTGATGTAATCACTTGCGGTATACAATCCCTTGGCGAACAACGGCAAACCGTAGTAGCCTGTTCAAATAGATAAATTGAAGATTGTGCTCATGGGTAACGCGATGTCGAAACTTGATGTAACCGTATTTGATCGTGACGGGATAGTTTGGCCGATAGTTGCGATGTCTCAAGGAGAAACGACAGATCTGGAACAAAAATATCGCCACTTTCAGCAACAAGTAAGCAAAGTAAGAGGACGTGAGTGTCATTTGAAACCGCATCTGGTGTCGACCTGGCTGGACGGCATAGTGCATAACCCGATTATTCTGGATGCGGTCGAAGCTGCCATTGGCCCGGATATTTTGTTGTGGAGCAGCGATTTTGCCGTTAAAGCTGCAGGCCAGGGAACCTGGATTCCCTGGCATCAGGATACGCCTTACTGGAATCTTTCCACGACTAAAGTTGTCAGCGTGTGGTTTGCGATAACTCCGGCGACGGTTGCCAATGGTGCGATGAAAGTATTCCCCGGGACACATAAGTCCGGTGCGTTAGGCAAAATAAATCATGACGGCGATCCCCATGAAGGCGTCGCGAAAGGCAATAGAAAATCATCCGAAGGCAATTTATTTTTTTACGATCACATAATGAACAAGCCGGTGGATGAATCGCAGGCTCTGGACGTTGAACTGCAACCGGGCGAATTTTCTATTCACAATATTGAACTATTGCACGGCGGTGGGCCAAACGAATCGGATCATGATCGCATAGGGTTTGTGATGCGTTTCATATCCGCCGATACTTATTGCAAATCGTCTAAAGATTCCGCCATGCTGGTTCGGGGTCAATATCACGGTGATCAGTTTGAACTGGAACCCAGACCCACACAAGATTTCAGTCCTGAAGCGATGGCGGCATTGGAACACGCAGTGTCATTCCCCAGCGGATTTGGTGATCGCGATATGACGCGGGGCGACCCACAAAAGCAAGCGCATTAGAATTCATCTCAAAATGCTTGTGCTTTGGTCGAGGGGTCATAACTGGGACGAAATAGTAAAGTATTTGACGGCGGCGTGCTTACGCCGGTTCTGGATCATGCCACCCGCCATTTTCAGCGTTGGTTTGCACGGCAGGTTGACCAAAGAGCAAACCCATCGAGCACACACTGTTTCTTGCATTTGTCTGACACGGGATCCAAATGGTTGGTTCATTGGCGGCAATGTACTTGTTATTGATGCCGTGTAACCATACATGATCAGTGAGGAAGCAAAAAAATACTTGGCAGAAAATTTGCCGGTGCGGGAAGGCCCTCTACCTGCAACGGATAATATAGTGGAGCTGCGCCGCGAAATTTTTGCAGAATGTGAATCCGCCGTGGACCCAATACGCGAAGAACTGCAACCGCAGCTCAACGATATAGAAATCGGTGGCGTCGCATGTCTCGAAATCACACCGGCAAGCACTAACAAAAAATTAGATGACGTTGCATTGCTGTATTTTTTCGGTGGTGGCTACATTACCGGTAGTCCCGAGGAAGACCTGCCCATTGCGGCTGTCATCGCTGATCGGTTGGGCGTACGAACCGTGTGTCCTAGATACCGTCTGGCGCCGGAATACCCATATCCTGAGGCCATTGAAGACGGTATGGCGGTGTATGAGTCACTGCTTTTGAAGCTTTCGCCGCATCGCCTTTTGCTATGCGGTGAATCCGCCGGCGGTAATCTGACCATGCAAACCCTGTTGCGTGGTAATGCCAAAGGACTTCCTATGCCTGCGGGCATCGCGTTGCTTTCGCCTTGGGTTGATCTAAGCAATAGTGGAGACTCGCTGGCATTTAATGACGGACGCGATCCATCTTTGACTGCTGAATGGGTGGCGGCGGGTTCCGCTATGTTTGCACCGGGTCAGGATTTAACCAGTCCCGATTTATCTCCCTTGTATGCAACGTTTCCGGATAATTTCCCACCGGCGTTGATTACCAGCGGCAGTCGCGATTTGCTTTTAAGTCATTGCACCAATCTTTCGCGCCAAATGCGTCGTGCAAAAATCGATGTGGAGCTGCGCGTGTGGGAAGAAATGTGGCATGTGTTCGAGTGGTATCCACAGTTACCCGAAGCCCGCGAGTCATTGGTTGAGATCAGTGACTTTTTGGGGAGCTGTCTCGATAAGACAGTAAGTTAGTAACCCAATTCCGGCCGCACCGGATTCAATAAGGATTTTCCAGCTTTAAACAATTTCAGATTTTCAAAAAACAGATTCAAGGTCAAAGGAATATAAGCATCGCCATCGTCCGCCGAAACGTGCGGTGTAATAATCAAATTTTTTGTCGCCCACAATCGCGATTTGGCGGGAATCGGTTCTGGATTAAAAACGTCGAGTATGGCACCAGCTAGCGATCCTTTATCAAGCTTGTCACACAAGGCGTTGTAATCCATAACGCCTTCACGACCAATGTTAATAATTCCTGCCGTGTTTTTCATTAGATCGAGACGGCGCTTGTCCAGTAACCCCCTGGTTTCAGGCGTATCCGGCGTCGCCGCGACCAGATAATCGACCTGCGGTAGAACTTCGTCCAGATTATTTGTTGTTACAACCTCATCACAACCGTCAACTTCACGACCACTGCGATTAATGCCAATAACACGGGCACCAAACGGACGAATCTGCCTTGCGATAGCACCACCCAGGCTTCCGGTGCCGAGTATGGCGACGGTTTTTCCTTTTATCGGTGACGCGTAAAGCGAATCATAAACGTTATTGCGTTGGTTGGTGAAGATCGCCGGTATGTGGGAATGCAGCATTAGTATAGCCATAACACCAAATTCCCCTGCCTTAGCGGAATGCACGCCTTTATTATTAGTCAGACAAACGTCGTCAGGAATCCAGTCCATCGGCAACAGGTGTTCGACGCCGGCGCCAATGCAGTGAATCCATCTTAGATTTGGTGCAACGGATGACAGATTCTCCGTCGGCAGATTCCAGGTGAGAAGGACATCGGCGTTAGCCATGGAACTTTCAAAATTATCCGTATCCCAGTCGATAAATACATCAAGTCCGGTTGCCAGATCGGGAAACGCAGCACGGGTTTTATCGAATCGTTCCTGGGTAATGGTGAAAACCGCTTCGCCTTCAGGTGTGTTGGGAAATGAACCCGGTGCCCAACGGTTGTTTTTTACGTGAATTTTTATCGGCATCTTGTTCTGAAGTGGAGTTAATCAAGCCAGAGTCTTTATTGACTGAATGATTTCACTGTCGCGTTCTGCCCCAACCAGGTGATCGTTGGCAAACAGTATATTCATTACTTGTTCATTAGTTTGCTTAAGCACGAGCGAATCATCTTGAGTAGAATCCTTTGAAATATTCAAAACTGTGTCACTTCCGTAGGTGGGAATCACATCTTTCGCGAGATCTATAGGTTGTGGTGGGCGTTTGCCCTTTTGCAGACTACGGCAGTGTTTTCTGATTTGATTCCGATACATGGTGACACCGCGATCACCCGATACCAGATATTCTTTTTCGTGATCGGATATCGCACCCATTCCTTCAACCGCTTCCACATCGCCGGGGCTTATTTGTTTTTGTTCGTAACTGCGGTCAATCAATTCGCCTTGTTCAATAAGTTGCATGCCTTCTTTGGTGTTGTATTCATGCGGATCGCCACGCTCGCCGAAATTACCCCATGCGTAAGCAATACAGTGTTCATCATCCACTGGTACCACCCATCGGGTAAATGCGCTGCGGCCAAAGTAGCGTGGTTTTGTTCCATCGGTAGCAAACGCTGATCCTGCCTGGGTAAAATTTGGCAGAATAAGCTCGTTAACTCTCACCCAAATGTTTTCGCCGACTCTTCGGGTCGCTGTACCAAGAAAACGGATTTTCTCCCGGTGATAAAATGCGAGTTCACCCATCTTCCCGAAGCCGTCGGAGAACTGGGACTGGTGAAGAAATGCAGTGTGTACCGGATCAACAATGGCATCCAGGACCTGTATCCAGTTGCAATTAAAAGGCGCAGCATATGGCGTCATGGTCATGCCCGGAATATTGAAAGTATCGTAAATGGGAAACTCGGGTAATTCCCGTTGCGGGCCAAGATAAGCAAATAACAATCCTTTATATTCCTTAACCGGGTAGGCGCCAAGACGCAATTTACTTTTAACATTGCTGACAGAAATTGAATCCGCCGGTTCCCCGGGAACTTCCAGCACTGTACCGTCAACATCAAACACCCAGCCGTGATAGCAACAACGTATACCTCGCTCCTCACACCGCCCAAACTCCAGTGATGCGCGTCGGTGCGGGCATTTCTTGTGTACCAGGCCGTATTGCGCTGATTTATCGTGGAACAGCACGAGTTCTTCACCAAGTACTTTGACTAATCTCGGTCTGTCGCCAAGTTCGTTAGCGATAAAAACAGGATGCCAGTAACGTCTGAGATATTCTCCACACAACGTCCCCGGTCCGGTATGTACAAGGTCGAGAATTGACTTTCCTTCCCAGGTCTGGTGATAACCACAGTACGCTTCGAAGTTTCCCCTGTCTGGATTTTGTACTTCAGTCATAATTTTTTGATCATTCAGGTTCAACGACACTAGTTAATGAGTTCGTTAATTGTATTATCAAGATAGTTTGCAAATTCGGTTCCATTACCGGGCGATGCAATGCAATGTCCCCAGGGGGTATTCATAAATCCGCAACTCGCCATTCTTTATCCAAATTCACTTCCAAGGCATTATCGACTGGTTGGAAATAAAGATCGTTTCGCAAATGTGAACCGGTGTAAAATGTCGGCAACAATACAGCATTGTCCCGTGGTACATTTAGCTTGCCATAGGTTTTATAAACGAGTCGTGCGTTTGGCAGTACTCCGCCTTTGTGCAAATCAATATCACCGAGTTTATAAGTTTCAAATTCGGACACCGCGATAATACCTTTTTGATTTTTTGACTACATCACTCTGGATTCAGCTCCAAATGCGGTTTATCGACTTTCATATAAGCCATTTTCTTCGCTAGCTTGTTGTCTTTAAACTCCAGCACGTCCAAACCGCGAATCATCGATATATCTCCATCCTTATCTATGTTGAGTCGCCAACGGGTCAGTACTTTTCCAGTTTCGACTTCAGTGAACATATCTTCTCCGTCAAATTGAATCTTTCCACGTGACCCGCACACAAGTGGTTCGAAAGCCGCTCTGATCGCGTCATGGCCGACGTGTCTTCCACCTTGGGAGTCCTCATAAACTCCATCTTCAGAAAAAGTTGAAACAACATCATCAAGATTCATCCGATTAAACGCATCGACAAATTGATTGGTAAGTTCTAGTAATTCTTTTCGTCGGTCGGTCATGGCTTTGTTCACAGGTTGGAAAGTGTGTTTTATACTGACAGTATAGATTCTAATTCAAGGTAATCTGGAAATGCACATACTAATTCATCAGGACGGCGCATTATCATTGGAAGAACATGAAGAGATGAAAAGCTTTTCCATAGTCGATAATACGAGTAACAACAATCGATCAGCACTAGAGAACATATCTGTGCCGGATGAAGATGATCACTACTGGGTCGACGCACAAGCCGTAGTTGACTTGTCGCCACAAGCTCAGGATAAACAGTGGGTTGATAATTTCTGGAAAATGTTAAAAGCGGTAGAACCTTACGGTTATTTCGACAGTAAGAACAAGCGCGTCAAAGCGCATGTTGAAAACAAAGCATGATCGGCAATGGACTAAAGTCAATTGCACGAATCGGCGATTGCAAAGCGCCAGCTATTATTGCCGGCGCCATATTCTCCGGTCATCGTTATGCCCGCGCACTGGACGCGGAAATCGATGCCGATAATCGAATCAAGTATGACCGGGTATTTTTTGTAGACCAATATAACGATATACCGGATATCGGCAGACGGTGAGTAATATGGAATTAACAAAAGAACAATTGGATGCATTTGACCAAAACGGATTTTTAGCCATTGAGCGGGTGTTAGACGAGGAAGATTTATTGCCACTGGAAGGCGAATACCGCGTATTGCTCGATACTGTTGCCAAAAAACTTTTTCAACAAGGACGCATCTCGTCAACTTTTGAGGCGTATTCTTTCGATGAGCGCTTTGCATTAGTGGTATCGGCGTATCCGGATAGCATCAATCATTTCAACATATCGCTGCCGCTAATCAACGGCGAGATAGATGCCTCAAATTATCATGCGCATACCGGGCCGGCAGTTTTCGGGTTATTGCGTAACAGTAAAATTCTGGATGTGGTCGAATCCGTCATTGGGCCTGAGATCGCTTCCAGTCCTGTACAGCAAATGCGAATGAAACCACCGCAGAAAAAATTGTCGCAGGAAAACGTGGCGCACTCCGGTGTTGGCCTGACGACCTGGCACCAGGATACTGTTGCGGTTTTACCCGAGGCGGATGACACAAATCAATTAACGGTTTGGGTTGCCGTTACCGATGCCAATGAAAACAACGGATGTCTGGTATCCATTCCCGGCAGTCATCGAGAGGGAGCGCATCAACATGTGCCCGGCATCATTCCCAGGGAGCCTACGGTTCCTGCTGCTATTATAGATGGCCGTGAAGGTGTCGTCCTGCCGGTAAAGCGCGGTGGGGTTGTTATATTTGATAAAAACAATATTCACTGCTCCTTACCCAATCGATCAAACCAATTGCGCTGGAGTGTTGACATCAGATACCACCCCATCGGACAGCCCAGCGGTCGTCCTGCATTTCCGGGTTTTATCGCGCGCAGCCGGGCGAACCCGGCGACCGAGCTAAAAGATGCGCAGCGCTGGAATCGGATGTGGCAGGAATCGAGACAACGCATCATACGCGGTGAATACAAGGGTCCTGTTTTTAGAGATTGGGAAGATCGAGCCACAAATTTCGTTGATTCGTAGGATGACCGGGGCGGCAGAAAATTCGCTTCTGACCGCCCACATCTCAAACACTAATTAGTTCATATCATTTTTCAAATACGAACTGTTTCTTTTTCGCTTCATCGCGCACGGCGGAGAGGATGGCGTCGTTAAAAGTTGCCACACCTGACGGAGTTGCCTGGCGGCGTTTTTCAGCAACATACCGGTTGCGTTCCTTGGTCAGTTTTGCGATTTCTTCTTGCACAGCTTTTCTTTCCTTTGTTTTTTGCGCGACATAATTTTCCCGCTCGGTTTTATCCATTTTCTTCATTTCGTTTGGTAAGGATTCCTCTCCCACACTATCCAGTGACATAGAGCCGGTTTCCAGTGCGTCCACCAAATCCCAATTCTCGTTGCGGTACATAGGGCTAGCCTTGGATCCAATTCTTTGTGACAACAAACCGGTAGATATTTCGCTACTTTGTTTATCCTGCTCCGTTTGTCGCACGAGTGCTTGCGCGCCTTCAGTGCCATACGGAATGTATGTCTCGTTCAGTTGTTGATTGAGTCGGGTGAGTTGGTCGTCTTGGGGCGCATCGAAATGCACGATCTGTTGATTGTGATCAATGCTCATGTAACTGCCCTGTGCCAGCATCGCGCCGCGTTTCCATGCCGCACTCGCAGTATCGTCACGATGACCGGCGAATATGGTATTGACGGTAACGCCGCGTTCGATGGCTGAGCGAATAGCTCTTTGGTACGCAACCGGACCTTGATTAAACGGTTCGTTACCGGCAATAAAGATCGACTTGATGTCGTGATCGGTATTGCTCCAGTCGAGACCGGTTATCGCTTTGTCGATAACATAACCGCAGTATTCGCTGCCACCATTGGTGGTCAGGGAAAATAGTGCTTCGGACACTTTATCCAGCTCCTGCGTAAAACCAAGCACCTCTCTAACAAAACCGTCCTGGTGTGCGAGATCGCTATTGCCGTACTCGAACAAAGCCACTTCGAGTAGTGGGCGAACACCGAAGCGCGTTGAATGGGAAAATTCGTTAACCGCAGCCCATAATTGGTTTCTTGCCTGGTCGATCAAACCGTCCATGCTGTTACTGGTGTCGAGCAGAATGGCCAGTTGAATCTTGGGTAAGTAAACCCGTTGTGCCAACGGGTTGCTCGATTGCACGTTACTTTGTCCGTTGTCGAATGTGACAACTTCGTTGGCGTTACTGGCAACAGACGGGGTTAGCATTGCCGTGCTAAGGCAAGCGCCAAGTAGTATTTGAGGTAAACATTTACTATGAAATTTCATTTGTTTGACTCCTGGTGTTTACGTTGGAGCCAAAAGGGTATATCCGTGGAAATCCGGATATCAGGCATGAGTGTGTAAAAACCGAGTGGCAGGTTTTACATAGGATTTACAAATAGATCTATCACATAACCCGAAAAATATTTTGCGTAGTTGTTGATATGCAAAAGAACGTCTTCAGTGCGATGGTGCGGTAGCCTGACAACGATGCTTTTACATGGTAAAACACTGCGAATCGAGAGCGGATTTACGATGCTATACCTCAATTCATACTTGACACTGGTTCATCTATCCGCGATGTTCGCGGCCAAATCATCATTTCGGAGAATTAAACAATAGTGTGTCCTGCAAAAGTTACCGGCCCGGGGCAACGCGGCTGGATCATTCCTATTGGTGGTGGCGAGAAAAAAGTTCGCTCATCCACTATTTTGAACAGGTTTGTGCAACTATGCGGTGCCGGTGAGGCGCGTATTGCAGTAATTCCAACCGCCTCTCAATTAGACGATACCGGTGAACGTTATGACACGGTTTTTCGCGAATTAGGTGCCGGGCACGTCGATATCATCGATTTGGAAACGCGCGCGGATTGTGAGGACGCCAGGCGACTGGAGCTTTTAGAGCGGGCAAGCGGAATCTTTTTCACCGGCGGCAACCAGTTGCGACTGGCGACAATAACCGGAGGAACTCGCGCTTCGAGAGTTATCCGGCACGGTAATGCGAGAGGCATTCACGTCGCGGGCACATCGGCCGGAGCCGCGTTTGTATGCGAACACATGATTGCATTTGGGAAAGGAGGCCCGACACCTAAAGGCGGCATGGCGACGTTGTCGCCCGGACTCGGGCTGACCAATCGCGTTATCATTGACCAACACTTTCGCGAACGTGACCGACATGGCCGGCTGCTGACTGCGCTAGCTTACAATCCTTTTGCAACCGGAATCGGTGTTGATGAAAACACCGCTGCCTTTATTAGCCCCGACGATATTATTGAGGTGCTGGGGTCCGGCGCACTCACTGTTATCGATGTATCAGATCTGGAATATTCTTCAATGGCGGCAACTAAACAGGGAAAACCGGTCAGCTTGATTGGCGTGAAACTGCATATTCTGATCGAAGGTGGCCGCTACGACCTGACAACCCATATTGCACAATCCGGTACCGGTCAAACTGGATAGACAGGGACCGGGCCACACGGCAAATTAAAGAGGGGAATTATGAAAATCCTAGAGACATCCGTATTCCGCGGGCCAAACATCTACGCCCTGTTTCCAGTCATCCGGCACCGGATAGACATCGGCATTCTAGAGGAATGGCCGACCGGTCGGCTCGGTGCCGAATTTATCGATCCGTTACTCGAAGCGTTACCGGGCTTGCACGAACACGGGTGTTCCTACGGAGAACCGGGTGGGTTCGTGCGCCGTCTGCGTGAAGATGAGGGCACCTGGATAGGTCACGTCTGGGAGCATGTTGCCCTCGAATTACAAAATGTGGCTGGGGCCAATGTCACTTTTGGCAAAACCCGTGGTGCCGGTGAAACCGGCATTTACAATATGATTTACGAATATGAGCAGGAGCAAGTGGGGTTACAAGCGGGTGAGCTCGCGATCAATCTTCTGCGACACCTTTTACCGGATGATTTGGTTGAAGCCGAACAGCGAATTGAAGACTTCAACTTCGACGAGGAACGCGACAGTTTTATCCGTGCCGCGCAACGTCGTGCGCTGGGTCCCAGCACAGCTTCGCTTGTCAGAGCTGCGCGTGAACGCGACATCCCCTGGCTGCGCCTTAACGAATACAGCTTGATCCAACTAGGTCACGGGCGCTACCAGAAGCGTATCCAGGCGACCATTACCAGTGAAACACACTACATAGCGGTTGAACTCGCGTCGGACAAGGAAGCGACCAATAAAATCCTCGCCGACCTTGGCCTGCCCGTGCCACAACAACGCATGGTCTACGATCAAAAAAACGCGGTTCGAACAGCGGAACGCATCGGCTATCCCGTCGTCATCAAGCCACTCAACGCGAACCATGGTCGCGGCATATCCGTTGGTGTAGAAGACCCGGATTCGGTCATAGCCGCCTTCGATTTCGCTCAGCAAAGCAACCGCAGTGGTCACGGAGTGATTATTGAATCGCTTATTCAAGGACTCGATCACCGTATGCTGGTAGTGAACGGCACACTGGTTGCGGTATCCAAACGGGTGCCGGGCCACGTGGTCGGCGACGGTAAACAAACGGTGGAACAACTCGTTGATGAGGTCAACTCCGATCCGCGTCGTGGCGTCGGACATGAAAAAGTGCTAACCCGTATCGAGCTGGATGCCAAGGCAATTCAACATCTGGAGGAACTGGGCTACACCAGGGGCACGGTTCCGCCTGCTGGTGAAGTGGTGTTTCTGCGTTCAACGGCCAACTTGTCGACAGGTGGGACGGCAATCGATGTTACTGATATCGTCCATCCCGACAACCGCGACATGGCGGTGCGCGCGGTCAAAGCGATCGGACTCGACATTGGCGGTGTCGATTTCCTGTCCGCGGATATTTCGAAATCATACAAAGAAAACGGCGCGGCAATTTGCGAGATAAATGCAGCACCGGGGTTTCGCATGCACGTCGCACCCAGCGAAGGGAAACCACGCGATGTTGCCAATGCGGTTATGGACATGTTGTTTCCGGTCAATGCGCCGAGTCGAATACCGATCATCTCTATTACGGGTACGAATGGTAAAACTACCACCGCGCGGATGGTTGCGCACATCTACAAGTTGAGTGGCAATACGGTCGGATTAGCCACCACCGATGGTGTTTATATAGATGGCAACCTGAGTGTTAAGGGCGACCTGACCGGCCCCATGGCGGCGCAAATGATATTGCGCGATCCCACCATTGATGCGGCAGTGCTTGAAACCGCCCGTGGTGGCTTGTTGCGGCGTGGTTTGGGTTATGAAGGATGCGATACCGGCGCCGTACTCAACATCGCTGCCGATCACCTTGGATTGCGTGGCATTGATACGCTGGAAGAAATGGCACGAGTAAAACAGATTGTCGTAGAAGTAGCTAAAGACACCGCCGTACTCAACGCCGATGACGAGCTTTGCCTGCGCATGGCCGAACGTACCAAGGCGGAGAACCTGTGTTATGTGACGATGAACGCCGGTCATCCGTTAGTGCGTGAACACGTTCGCGCCGGCGGGCGTGCGGTCGTTTTAGAGCAGGGCATGAATGGGCAGATGATCACCATTTATGACAATAGCGCGCACATTCCATTGATGTGGACTCATCTGATCCCCGCCACGCTGGACGGTAAGGCGATGCACAACGTTCAGAACGCCTTGTTTGCGACTGCCATCTGTTTCAGCATGGGCAAGAGTCTGGAGGATATCCGTCAAGGTTTGCGCACCTTTGCCAGTTCCTACTTCCAGGCGCCGGGCAGGATGAATGTGTTTGACGAACACCCGTTTAAGGTCATTCTCGACTACGGGCACAACCCGTCTGCCATTGAAGCGATGTGCCGGCTGGTCGATCAGTTGGAGCCGGAGGGCAAACGCATTTGCGTGTTTACTTTGCCCGGTGACCGGCGCGACGAAGACATCGTCGAGGCCGCGCGAATCGTGACTGGTCATTTTGACCACTATATTTGCCGGCGTGACGATAATTTGCGCGGACGTGGCAACGAAGAGGTGCCGCTCATTCTGAAAACGGCGTTACTTGAGGGTGGCGTGGCGCAGGATGCAATCAGTGTTATTCCGGATGAAACCGAAGCTGTCGACGCCGCGTTACGCTTGGCTGATGCGGGCGATTTGATATTGATTTTTGGCGATAATATTTCGCGTTGCTGGAAGCAGATCATTTATTTTAATCGGCCGCAGGAAGGAATCGCGGAAACAGATGCTTCTGAACCAGAATCCGCCGTGGTTCAGATTGTGCAGACCGAAGATGCACCGGACGATCCGCTGGCCGAGGCGACCCCGGTACCCGATGCACCCGAGGTGCCTGAGTCCGTATTGCTGCAAGGCATGCGAATGGTGCGTGACAGTCGCGGTGTGCGATTGGCGAATGAGCCAGAAGAAGCAGACTGACACGTACGGTATGAAATTGACAAATGTACGCCGGTTAACCGGTGTCAATTTCTTTTCGAAACTGCCCGGTGCAGCCGCCGATGCTGCAGTGCCGGATGAACATAAAGGTTTTGCGGTCGCGATCTGGCGCAGATACATGCGGCAATTATTAGACGCCATTGGCTGGACGCATGAGAACATCGTCGCGCGGTCTTATCCCGGAGGGGTAAGTCTGATGACGACGGCGCCGATCGATGCGCTGTACGCTGCGACCGACCTGATCGAGCGTGCCTGGGAGTTAACCTGTGACGAATTGCGTGGTCAATCCGATTTCAATATTGATACCGTAGCTGAAGAAATCACCGACAAGATCAGTGCCGAAAGCAATTCAAATCTGATGGCGTTGGCGAACGCGGCTAGTACACGCGACATGACGTTTCTCGGTGACGATGGAAAGATTTCGCTGGGTCTTGGTGCCGGTTGCAAGGTTTGGCCGGATAACGATGCACCGCAGGAGGACGACATCGATTGGAGCGAAATTCACGATGTCCCCGTTGCTATGGTCACGGGTACAAACGGCAAATCGACGACTGTGCGTTTAACCGCTGCCATCGGTGCTGCCGCGGGCTTGACCGTCGGCTTGTCGTCAAGTGACTGGGTGCGTGTTGGTAAGGAGATTATTGATGAAGGCGATTACTCCGGGCCTGCTGGCGCCCGTCTGGCCGTGCGCGACACACGCGTCAACCTTGCCATTATCGAAACGGCGCGTGGCGGTCTGATGCGACGCGGATTGCCACTACCCCAGACGGATGCTTGCCTCATTACCAATATCGCTGCCGATCATCTGGGTGATTATGGAATAACGGATGTCGCCGCCTTGGCGGATGCTAAATTTTTATTGACGCATGCTGTAAAGCCTGATGGCCGCATGGTGTTGAATGGCGATGATCCTGAACTCGTCAGCCGCAGTGTCCGATTCGGCGGTGACATCACGTGGTACGGCCTGTCGCTGGACGAACAAGCGCTGAACTGTTGGACCGATGCCGGTGGCCATGCGGTATTTGTAAAAGATGGCGTAATGACGCTTGCACGGCAGCGCGAACACATACCTGTTTTGCCGGTAGTGGATTTTGCACCTGCTTTACACGGCGCTGCGAAATTCAATATTTCCAATGCGCTGGGTGCGATTGCGCTGGCTTCGGCACTGGACTTGCCCGTATCGGCGATGACCCGGGCGTTGTCTGATTTCAAAGGGACGCCGGAGGAGAATCCGGGGCGCGGGAATTTTATGGAAATCGGTGGTGTTAATATTTTGATCGACTTTGCCCATAACCCGCATGGTTTAGCCGCGTTGGTTGAGGCAACAAATGGGATATCTGCCAAACGACGACTGTTTCTGCTTAGTCAGGCTGGGGATCGCAGTGATGACGATATCCGTGAAATGACGCGAATCGTTTGGCGCGTTCAACCGGATATGATCATCGTTAAGGAACTCGAAAGTAAGTTGCGTGGACGAAAGGTCGGTGAAATACCAGCCATCTTTTTAGATGAGCTGCGTGTGCTCGGCGTTTCCACAGATAGAATTATGCAGGCCGATGATGAAATGCAATCTGTTTATCAGGCGTTGGAGTGGGCGCAGCCCGGCGATTTTCTCGTATTGCTGGTTTACGACGATCGGAATCGGGTGCTCGCTTTGTTGCAGGATTTGAAAAACAAAAACTGGCAGGTCGGCGAGCGTATAGATCGCTAACGATTTTTCTGTCGTCATGCGCAAAACCCGCTCTCGGAAGGGCAACAACAGTTTTTTGTTCTCTGCTTGTCCAAAGCGCATAACTACTTAGTCGATCAGATACTAAAACCTGACATTCAGTGAATATTTAGTGAACGTGGTACGCAACGCATAGCGGTCATTTCAATCATCAAGCAAATCTGTGTCTGAAAAACACGAACTGTAAATTACCGCTGACGCCTAACCACAGAACGTTATGTTGGCGTCACGTTTTGTACTGGCGAGCATTTAGTTCGTAAGTAGAGAAGAACCTTTTGCTGTGATCAACGAATGTGCTTAGTAATCGCGTCGGACGTAACTTTCCTTGGCGAACGATTACGATGTCCATTGATGGAACTATGTCCTTGATCTCTCGTTCTATCACATGGTTAGCGTCATAGCTCAGATTATGATGTGGGCGAGTGACAAGTACCGAAAATCCAGCGCCGTTAGCAACAAGTGCCCGAACTGTTTCGAATGATGGCGAACGCAAACTGATTTGCGGGCTTAGTCCCTTGCTTTCGAATAAGGCGGAGAAGTATTCGCGGCTGCGTGGTAAATCCAATAACACCATTGGATATCGAGCAAGTTGCTTTAATCGTAGGGCGCTTTTTTCAACGAGCGGGTGTTCTGCAGGGAGTATCACGTAAGGTCTTAAACTCGCGAGTGGTTCCAATTCGAGTGCAGGGGGTACATCAAGCTTATACACGATGACAACATCGTATCGGTTGCCCTCTAAGCCCGCAATGAGGGTCTCCGTATTTTCTTCATAGAGCTGTATTTCGACATCAGGGTAGTGTTTTAGAAACTGCGTGACTAGCGCCGGGATATACATAGACGCGATTGGCCCGAAACAACCGATGTGCAAACGACCTCGCATTTGTTTGCCCAACCCTAGCGCGTTTTGACGGAAGTCTTCGGTATGGGCCAATAAACCATTAACCTCGGCGAATACACGTCCGCCGGCGGAAGTTAACGACACGCCCTGTGCGTGATGTCGCACAAACAATTGAACGTTTAGGGCATTTTCGAGCTTGGCGATAGCCGCAGAAATCGATGGTTGTGAAATATGCAGCTCACGTGCGGCAACGGCAAGGCTGCCGGATTCGGCGACTTTAGCGAAGTATTCAAGTTGTTTGAGTGAAAAATTAAACAAGTTAAAAACTATCTAAATATAAGATAAATAATATTTTATCTTCTATCGGGTCATATGCAAAATTAATACTTAATTCACCTGATACCTGGAGACGAGGATGCTTAAAACCGGCGACGAATACCGTGAATCAATACGTGATGGGCGCGAAGTATGGATTGACGACGAACGTGTTGAGGATGTGCCTTCGCACCCGGCATTTAAGCCGATTGTTGATATTCGCGCACGTATCTACGATATGGCGCACGAATCCAGGTATCGTGACACCATGAGTTACCTTGATGGTGACGAACGATTTGCCATCGGTTTGAAGCTACCAAAGACACAGGAGGATTGGGCGCTCAAACGCGAATCGGTAGCAACGGTGATGAGAGATATCGGTGGTGTAGTGACCCGTGTTGGCGACGAGACAGCAGGTGAAATGTGGTCGTTGTATGATGGCAGCGATATGCTGGCGGAGGTTGACCCACGGTTTAGTGAGAATATCGCTAGACATATTGATAAAGTCATTGTCAGCGATACGTTTCATGTATCGGCTAATACCGATCCCAAGGGTGATCGATCTAAACGGCCACAAGATCAAGATCCGGACATGTTGTTGCACGCGGTTAAAGAAACCGACGCTGGAATTGTGGTACGCGGTGCAAAATTCGAAACGGCTGCTGCTTATGCGAATCAGGCGTTTGTAAAACCGACCATTGCCAACTGGGGTGACGCCAAACTTTCCGACTATGCTGTGGGATTTATATGCCCAATGAATGCTCGAGGATTGAAGCATATCTGTCGCAGTGGGTTTGCTGGAGTAAAAAGACAGGAGGACTACCCACTCAGTAACGGTTTTGATGAGGTCGATACATTGTTGATTTTCGATAATGTCTTGATTCCCTGGGAAGATGTATTGTTCTACCAACACACGAAAGCAGCCTCCTTCATTCGAGGAACGCTGCATCGCTATAGCGCCTATGCGTTTGTGTTACGCATCTTACATATTGCAGATCTGATGATTGGAACTGCATTATTCAATGTCCGCCAGACCGGCCTGGATAACCAGCCTGCCGTGAGGGAAAAAATCGCACAGCTTGTGTGTTACCGCGAGGGTATTAATGCACATTTAACGGCAGCGATCGCCACCGCAGAACGAAGCCCACGTGATTTGCTCATGCCAAACCAATCGTTACTCTATACGGGTAGAGTACTCGCCTGTAGTCAATTACCGGCGATGGTTCATTTGGCACGTGAGCTGTGCGGTGGTCAGGTATGTGTAACACCAAATGCAGCGGCCTTTGAAGGGCAAGGGTCGAGCGAATGGCTGCAGAAGTACTACAACATTAATGAATTTTGGAACGCTACCGACCGACGGAAATTACTCGCGTTTGGTCGAGATTTACTTAACTCTGACTATGCCGGTCACAAAATAACGTTCCAACTCTTCGCACAATCTCCACCGTTCGCTCATCTAAATGCCGTGTATAACAATTTTGACTTTTCAGAGACTTTGGGGTTTGTACGAACTGCCGCGGGTCTCTCCGACAAAGTTATGCAGCAAAAATAAAGCTGTTTCTAAACTACTAAGGAGACACAAAAATGGTACACACAAGAATTCGAAGGTTTAACACAGCGGATATGTACCCGGGTAAACAGATGAGTAATGACGTTTGCATGGCTGTTCGTGCTGGCAATCATGTATTCTTGCGTGGTCAAACTGGCTTTGACCTCGATGGCAAGTTTCATGGTGTCGGTGATCCTTCGGCAACAGGCAGAAATGGCGATGCAGTGCGTCCGAAACACTTCTTAAGGAAGCGGGTGCGGAACTCGAACACATATGTAAAACTACTATATACCTAACAGATCGAGCTTATCGAGAAGAAGTGTATACAGTTATTGGAAAATGGCTAAAGGGAGTGTTTCCTTGTTCGACGGGCCTGATCATTGACGGTCTGGCGCTTCCCGAAATGGTCATGGAAATCGATGTTGAAGCGATAATCCCTGACGATGCTTGCAAATAAATTTCCCAATAGTAGGAACTGGAAAAGCCTGTCGGTTCCAATGTCTGATCTGAACACGATACTGGGTAATCTAAAGAAACTCGCTGCTCTGCCACTCGAACAAGCGACAGCGATGTTCTCCGAGATGTACACCTCAGCGGGATTGCTTGAGTTGGAGAAAGAGCGAATATTTAATGATCAGTGGTTGTGCGCGGGGCGTGTCGATGCAATCCCCAATCCAGGTGACTACTTAACCTACTTTATTGGGGCGCAACCCATTGTGATCATTCGCCAGGTCGATGGCGAAATTCTCGCCTTTGCTAATGTGTGTCGTCACCGAATGATGCAATTGTTATTCCGGCAGTGGTACGTGTCCACGCAAACGCATTATTTGTCCCTACCATGCCTGGACCTACTCTATTGACGGCAATCTTGTAGCTGCTCCGTATATGCAGGACCGCCCCGGCTTTAGTAAGTCTGCCTATCCGCTGCCGCGTGTGCGTTGCGAACAATGGGAAGGGTGGATTTACATCACACTTAACCAGGGAAATATGTCGGTAGCAGTACTCTTGTCTGAGTTACAAGGATGTGGTCGCCCGACTATGGTATGACCAACTATGTGCAGATCGTACAGGAAGACCATGTTTGGAACACCAATTGGAAGTTGCTAACTGAAAATTTCATGGAGGGTTATCATTTACCAATTGCTCATCGAGAAACTGTGGGTGGTCATTTCCCGGTTAAAGACACACGCTTCTCGTCATTACCCCCGAATCCCGCGTTCATTTATCAGTACTTTACCAAGCAGGAAACGGCACCGGTTGGAAATGCACATCCAGACAATACTCGACTTGCAGGAGATCAGCGCCGCACGTCTATTTTGCCCACTGTGTTTCCTTCACATATGTATGCATTAGCGCCGCGATCATCTTTGGTATTTGTCATTGCAGCCTGTGGACTGTGATCATGTGCATATTCGTTACGGAGCTGCGTTGGCACCTGAAGTACTAGCTGCGAGCGATAACCCGGATAAATTGAAGAATGACGTTATCGAGTTCCTTACAAAGGTTAATGCAGAAGACCGTTACGTAGTCGAAGGGATCGCAAGAGGTCTTAAAGCACCTTTATCGGTATCCGGTCCGTTGTGTTGGCTAGAACGCGAAAATCATGAGTTTACTCAGTACCTGGCCCGGCAACTTTGTAACGAGTAGCCGCTTAACTCTACTATCCGTTGTATTCCGGATAATGTAGTTTTCCACGTGGTGAAGTACGCCTCGAGCGATATCCGAAAATCTGGTAACCAATTGAATGATGGAGTCAATGTGGAGCGTAACGAGTTCTTAGAGGGTATGAGTCACGCTGCGTGTACGGTTTCGGTAATAACGACCGATGGCGTACAGGGTCGTGCCGGGCTAACGGTTAGTGCGATGTGTTCTGTATCTGCCGATCCACCCTCATTGTTGGTGTGTGTACACCATCAGAGTAAAGCCTGCGAAGCGTTGATTAAAAATGGTGTACTGTGTCTGAATGTGTTGCGCGATGATCAGTCGGACATCTCGGATACTTTTGCTGGTCGCATGAAAGCGCCTGATGAGGATCGGTTTTCCTGTGGAGACTGGGCACGTTTGACTACAGGAGCGCCCGCGCTGAAAGGGGCGCTGGTTAGCTTTGATTGCCTGATCAGCGAACATTTTCAGTTTGGATCACACTATATTTTTATCGGCGAGGTCAAAGACATTTGCTATCGTAAAAGCGGACGTGCATTAGTCTACGCCAATCGTGCTTACGGTCGTTTGCTCGAGCTTGACAGTTTTATCGCAACATCCAAGGCAGAAAATGAACGCCAATGTTTACGTCTTGGCTGCTTTGTTACTTTAGGGCCATTCTTTCTGCCACGCCTGATCGCGGATTTTTCGCGAAAACACAGCGCTGTTTTCCAGTTGTTCGAGGGCACGCAAAAACAGCTTCTCCGCGGCCTGCAGAACAACGATTTTGACATTGCCTTAATGTACGATTTCAATATAAGTGACTTTGTATCTACACATTCGCTCGCAAAGGTTTTACCTCACGTTTTGTTGCCAGCAGCTCATCCATTGGCACAATCGACACAAATTTCACTACATGAACTCGCGAACGAACCTATGGTATTACTGGATATTCCCCCCAGCCGAGATTACTTCTGTTCTTTGTTTGAGGAAATAGGAATCATGCCGCACATCGCATTTCGTTCGCCCTCTTTCGAGATGGTGCGTGGCATGGTCGGCAATGGCTTAGGATATACGTTATTGGTTTCAAAACCAGCAAACAGTATGAGTTATGATGGTTCGGCTTTGGTGTCGCGACCAATCAAAGAGAACACCATGCCCGGTCACATTGTGCTGGCGCACAGAAAAGATGGCGTCTTATCGGAGTTGCATGACCATTTTATATCTCACTGTTCCACATTTTTTTCGCAATGGCGCAACTAAGGATAGGGGTGCCGAGAATGTTCGCGTAGTGTACCTGATCGGAATTAAGTTGGACTTGAAGGCGTAGTTGAATAAGGGAGAGACACTATGCAATACCACCACATTCTGTTATGCAGTGTGTACGTCGTCAAAATTATTTGGGTTAATGGGGATTTTGAATTACAAGATAGTTCAGTTCATCGGGTTAGAGTTAGTTGGTTATCGTAATACAATGGTTCGATCACAAGCCCTGTAAAAATAACGCTAAATATTTTCTCCACAGATGTAGTAAGCTTGCAAACCCAATCGATGGGGGTGTTTATTTATGAGTTCCTCGAACAAAGTCATTGGAATTGTTGGTAGTTACCGAAAAGATGGTATCGTAGATCAAGCGATCACCGAGGTGCTAGATGCGGCCGCACTTGAAGGAGCAAGTACAAAAAAGTTTTACCTGATCGATAAGCGCATCGAGTTTTGTACAAATTGCCGTGCGTGCATGCAGGTAGCAGGTTCAGACAGAGGCAAATGTGTTCTCGAGGATGATATGGAAGTCATGCTTCAAGAAATAGAAAGTGCTACGAGTATTGTATTAGGATCGCCAGTGAATTTCGGAAACGTAACGGCCGTTATGCGTATGTTTATGGAACGGTGCGTTGGTTATGCCTACTGGCCATGGGAACGCACCGAGCCAGAGATCAGGGACCCAAAGATCCACAAGAAGGCTGTGCTTGTCTCTGCAAGCGGTGCGCCAGCGCGAAGGCGCAGAACTTTTCGAGAAGCAACCCATGCGCTGAAATATTTAACCTGGCTTCTGGGCGCACACCCCATTGGATTTCTTTGGGCGCATAACATAAACAAAGAAGATATGAGGTTGCCTGACAAGGTCGTTCGAAAGGCAAAAAGGCTAGGACGGAAGCTGGCAACTTAGAATATGTTTGTTCATCTACCAAGCGAGTTGCGTGACATAGAAAGTCCGTCTGGTTAATGCTTAACCTTACTAGCGTGAACTCACATTTATTCCGGATCGTTCGGTTCGAACACTCGTACCTGCGCCGGTTTTGTGGCTGACACCGCCGCTCGTTTCATGCCTTGTGAGTTAAAAGGCATGACGAAATGACCTGATTTGTCGATTGCGATAAGGCCTCCATCCCCTCCAAGTTGTTTTACTTGCGCTAGTGTCGCCTGCGCCGCCGATTCAAGCGATGCATCGCCGTAACGCACGTGGGCGGCAACATCGTATGCCGCGTTGGTTCTGATAAACGCTTCGCCAATGCCGGTACAGGATACGGCGACCAGATCGTCCGCCCATGTACCTGCACCAATCAGGGGAGTGTCGCCTACGCGGCCGGGTCGTTTGTTGAACGTGCCGCCGGTAGACGTTGCTGCGGCAAGTCTGCCGTTTGTATCCAGCGCAACAGCGCCGACGGTGCCGTGGCCGGCCGCAGACTCGCCTGAACCGTGATCTTTATGTTCAATATAATAAGTGTCTGCATTAGTTACCGCATCCAGACCATTGGCCAGCGCGAAATCCGGGCGCCTTGAGCGGTCAGCATAACGTGCCTGCCATCTTCCAATACGCAAAGCGCGGCTTTTACCGGATTCACGATATTACACACTGCGGATACCGCACCGGCTTTGCGTGTACTGCCGTCCATGATGCTCGCGTCGAGTTCCACGATGCCGTCGGTATTAGGTGCTGACCCTTTGCCCGCGACATACAGGCCTGAAACCTCCATCGCAGCAACCATCTCAGTAACAGTTTCCAACGCGCTCTGACCGGACTTCAACATTTGTTCTCCATTAGAGATTAGTTCAGCCAAGTGTTGGCGTTGTTGCGCGTAGTCGATGTGAGGCTGGGCGCCCGCGCCGCCGTGAATTGCCAGAGTGTAAGTCATCGTCAGTGTAATGGATTTGCAGCGTGCGGAAACCACACCGATTTTAGAAGAAGAAAGCGATTGCAGCGTTTTGCTATGGACGTCATTGCGAGTATTTTCCAGTACTCTTACTCAGGCCCATTAAACGAGGCTGTGCTACTAAAGCACTTATTTGTCTCACTAGCGGATTTAGGAAAAATGCTCACGGACGAATTTGTAACCGCGCCGGTTTGTGAAATAAAAGAATTGTTTTCGAGACATCGTACTATCTCATAAAGATAGTCTTTGCCAAAATCGATTATGTCGTCAAAAGTTGAAACAGTAGATGTCACATTCGAATTGAGCAAAGCCGTTCCCGTTTGCGGATTGAATTGATCGCCTTGTTTCAAGTAATGATTTTCTACGTTGGTAATTCTCCAGTTATTCTCGTGATCGACACTTGATGTGGCATCCAGTAAATCCACGATGTAGACCCCGTTAACGCCATAAACCGTCAACACCGGTTTGCCCGGTTCGCTTTCTTCCATGACCAGGCTAGTGTCTTCATCGATGCCAAAACCAAATCTTGATTTAGTATCCGATGCCAGACGAATCAAACGGCCCTGCCTGGGTACGTGCGCTAAGGTGGGTATCCAATATTCCGTGGGGAAAGAATCCAAAACCACCATGCGGGTTATAGGTCAGCCTACCGGGTTCGAGATTGTGCGCGAAAGGAACAGAGCCGTACAAAATGGATTTATGAGGCCAGCCGCCCGTAACCATTACGTGCGGAGTTCCAGACATAATTACCGCGCCTGCACTGGTTCCGCCAATTGGCATTCCCAGCTCATGTTTTTTCCGGATCAATTTTAGTGCTTTGGAGTCTTTTCCTTCTTTATTCGTCAGCAATCTATATAAAAGCGATTGATCGCCACCGCCAAAAAAAATTCCGGTTAGGGGTCTGAGTTGCGCAAGAATTTCTTCGTTTTCAGCCGCATCAGGGTTATTAACATGAATTCCAATCCACTCCGCACGAACACCGTACTGCGCAAAGGTTTCGATATAAGATTGTTGGGTCTTGTAGTAGTTTTCTCTCGAAGCTGCGGTAATAACTCCAACTCGCGCGTTATTGCCGCCAGCGAGACTGATAAATTTGCCGTATATCTCGTTGTTGTCGTCGCTCAGATTCCCGCCAACAAGTACTAAAGACCCTGACGCAGCGCACGACAGTGAGGCTAAGCAAAAAGTCAGTGTTGTGAAAAATTTAACCAGGTGTTTGATAGTGTTGATTTCGGTTTCTAGGGAATAAATTTTGATACTTGTTTTGCGCAGGTCATACCTAATAATTGAAAAAAGCCCAATCAGGTTTGTCCATTGAAGGTTAAATAGATCGCCTGAAGTTTTTACGTCTCCCGAATACTCCAATCCAGTCCCAATTTTGGCATTAGTTTCATAAAAGGGTCGGGGTCCAGTTCTTCGACGTTAGCCAGTCGGAGGACGTTCCAATCGCCTCTGGCTACGAGAATCGCGGCCGTCACCAATGGCACAGCGGTCGTATACGAAATGGCTTGGGAACCTATATCTTTGTAACACTCGGCGTGATCACAAAGAGTATAGATAAAGATCTCCTTTTCCTTTCCGTCTTGAGAGCCTTTCACAAGACAGCCGATACAAACCATACCGGAATAATCCTTGGCAAGAGTTGGCGGGTCTGGTAACACCGCTTTCAACAGTTTGATGGGCACCACAGGCTTGCCTTGCACTTGTACCGGCTCGCTTGATAAAAGACCAAGTTCTTTCAATACGTTGAAACAGTTAATGTATTGATCGTTAAAGCCCATCCAAAATTCAATGCGCTTTGCCGGAATGTTGAATGGCAGTGAGTGTAGTTCGTCATGACCCATGGAATACACACGATATTCACCGAGTTGCGGAAAGTCATACGTGATCGATTTCGAATGGTGAGGAATAGTTACGAAACCTTCGTTCTCCCAGTAAATAACATCCTCCAGGATTTCTCTTAAGTTGGTTTCCGGATCGAAATTCGTAGCAAAAAAGCGACCGTGGCTTCCCGCGTTAACGTCCATGATATCAATCGTATCTATACTATCGATCAGATGTTTATAAACATAAGCACAAAAAGCGTTTACCGCACCCGGATCGAAACCGATACCGAGTATTCCCGTAATTCCTCGCGCTATAAACTCGTCTCTGTGTTTCCACTCATAGTTTTCATACCAGGGTGGTGACTCATTGATATTACCCTCCTGTTCATAAACTGCCGTATCGAGGTAATGCACTCTTGCTTCCAAACAAGCCCGCATAATCGTTAGATTGCAGTAGGGACTCGCAACATTTAACACAAGACTCGAGTTTGTGTGGCGAATCAGATCAACGACCTGTTTCGTATCCATCGCATCAACTTGAGCGGAATAAATTCTTCCCGCTTTATTTTTTAGATTTTCTTTTTCTTGAATAGCTTCGATCACAGCATCGCATTTTTCCAAGGTCCGCGAGGCCAGGCAGATATCTCCCAGTTCATCGTTATGCTGTGCGCATTTATGCGCGGTGGCTGCACCGACGCCGCCAGCGCCAATAATCAATACACCTGTCATGAAAATTTCTCCTCTTGTTACGACAGTCGATTTCGATAGTTATCGAAACCAAATTCGCGGACAATTCTTGTCTGCTGAGAATTCGCATCGTGGATTGCGATTGCCGGTAGACAAACGCCATTAAACATGGTGTTTTTAACCATCGTGTAACACGCCATGTCTTCGAAAACGAGTCTTGAGCCGGATTTCAAAGGTTCTGTAAAAGAATACAAACCTATATCATCACCGGCTAGGCAGGTGGGACCACCGAGTCTGTATGTATGGGGATGTTCCCTGGGTTCTCCTGCACCTGCAATATCTGGCCGGTAAGGCATCTCCAAAACGTCAGGCATGTGAGCCGTGGCGGACACATCCAACAGCGCAATATTGTTTGGCAATATATCCAATACAGATGTAACCAAAACACCCGCATTCAGAACCACTGCCTCACCCGGCTCTAAAAACACATCGACGTCATAACGCTCCTTGAATCTGGAAATCAACTCGCATAGTTGATCGATGTCGTAGTCATTGCGCGTTATATGGTGACCCCCGCCAAAGTTCACCCAATTCATGTCTTTTATGAATTTACCGAATTTTTCTTCGACAACCTGTAAGGTTCGTTTCAGCGCATCAGCGTTGTGGCCACATAAAGTGTGGAAGTGAATACCGTTAATGCCGGCAAGTGCGTCCGGTTCAAAATCATCCAGTCTGACTCCTAGCCGCGAACCCGCGCGACAGGGATCGTAAATCGGAACCTCTACCTCGGTATGTTCGGGGTTAATCCGAATTCCACATGCAATCTCTTTATCAGCCCGCAAGACGTAGGGTTCAAAGCGTTTCCACTGAGAAAAAGAGTTAAAAACGACGTGTCCACAGTAGCGCAATAAGTCATCAAACTCGATTTCACGATAGGCTGGAGCGCAAAGATGAACCGAGTCACCAAATTCTTCGAAACCAAGCCGCGCTTCAAAAAGTGAACTCGCAGCCGTACCACTTAGATACTGTTTTATAGTTGGAAAAACTTCGAACATTGCGAAGGCTTTCAAAGCCAGGAGAACACGACAGCCGGTTCGATCCTGCACGTCAAGCAGTATCTTGAGATTTTTACGTAACGCACATTCGTCCAGGACGTAACAAGGTGTTGGAAGACCGCAAAATTTTCCGTTCATCGGGTTATCTCGTTTTCTTTTTTCTGTTTTTTAATATTGAACTCTTCACGGTAACCTTATTGTACTGTAAACCATCAGCTTGCCTGAGAGTCTCCTGGGTTGTGCGACTCCGGAACAGTTAACGGCAAAAGAGCTAATTTTCTTCAATCTCGGCGCCTCTTTGATGACCTGGATCAATTTACTGCTACATCCGGTATTAATAAAACGAATACGACAGTACGGTTGACAACAGTCGGGTCGCATGCGAATTTCTCCGCGGCCGCACAAGGTTCAAACTAAGATTTTTATCCTGAATTCCGTCTGCGGATTTAGTTTTAAATTTCGATGAAACGGAAAAGAATTCGAACTTGATCATGAAAACAGTGTTCTCTCTATTAAGTGCTTGCACAGACTTCAACCGGCACATACCACGCGCTGTCGTGCAGGTAACCTGCCTTGAAGGACTATATACTTATAGGACTATGTATTAGTCGAGGCCGTTAAGCATGAGCACTTCTGAGCAGTCATTCCAGAACAACGACACTGATTTTCGTGCCGCCGTGCGTAACAACTACGCGGCAGATGAGGCGGCGGTCGTTCGTGGTCTTATCGCGTCCATCCGGCTGAGCATACCCGAGCGCGAGGCCGTTGCTGTTGCGGGGGCGAAAATAGTGGATCGCGTAAGACGGGAAACTTCTCCGTCGATGATGGAGAGTTTTCTCGCCGAGTATGGCCTCTCGACCGAAGAAGGCGTAGGACTCATGTGTCTTGCTGAGGCGCTGCTGCGTGTTCCTGATGCCGAAACGATCGATGACCTCATTCAGGACAAGATCGAACCATCCAATTGGGGTGCACATCTTGGTCATTCCGCGTCACCGTTAATCAACGCTTCGACCTGGGCACTGATGCTGACCGGAAAGGTGCTTGAAGACGACCCGGCAAAACCGGCTGCAACGCTGCGCAGTCTGATCCGGCGTGCCGGCGAGCCGCTGGTGCGCACAGCGGTTGCTCAGGCGATGAAACTGCTCGGCCGTCAGTTCGTTCTCGGACAGACGATAGACGAGGGTTTGCGCAACGCTCGCGAACTTGAGGACGAAGGTTACACCTATTCCTACGACATGCTGGGCGAGGCGGCGCGCACCGATGCGGACGCTGTCCGTTATCACCAGGCTTACGCCACGGCGATTAGCGCGATTGCCGAGCAGGCCAAGGGTGATGTTCGCTCCAGCCCGGGCATATCGGTAAAGCTTTCGGCGCTGCACCCGCGTTATGAGTACACGCATCACGCAACTGTCATGACGGAACTGGTGCCGCGAGTGATTGACCTGGCGAAACAAGCCGCCGCAGCCAGGATCGGCTTCAACATCGACGCCGAAGAGCAGGATAGACTGGATCTGTCGCTGGACGTGATCGAAGCGCTGATGGCTGATCCGGCGCTTGCCGATTGGGAGGGTCTCGGTATTGTCGTGCAGGCCTACGGCAAACGTGCCGCCCCGGTGATCGACACGCTGTACGATCTTGCCCAGCGCCATCACCGTAAAATTATGGTGCGCCTGGTCAAGGGTGCCTACTGGGACACTGAGGTCAAGCTCGCGCAGGAACTGGGCGTGGCGTCATTCCCGGTGTTTACCCGCAAGGTCAACACCGATGCCAGCTACATGGCCTGCGCGCAAATGCTGCTGGATAAGCGCGACCACATATACCCGCAGTTCGCCACGCACAATGCGCACACCTGCGCGGCGGTAATGGCGTTGGCGGGTGATGACCTGGATAGTTTCGAATTTCAGCGTCTGCACGGTATGGGCGAATCGCTGCACGATATCGTGCGCAGCACTCATGGCGCCCACTGTCGTATCTACGCGCCGGTCGGCGCGCATCGCGATCTGCTGGCCTATCTGGTACGACGCCTGCTCGAAAACGGCGCCAATAGTTCATTCGTTAACCAGATTGTCGACGAAAATATTCCGTCGGCATCGATTACCCGCGACCCGGTGGCCGAGGTCGAAGCGCTTGGCGATGCGATCGCCAACCCGGCGATACGACTGCCGCTCGACCTGTTTGCGCCGCAGCGCCGTAACTCGAAAGGGTATCGTGTCAACGAACCGGCATCGATTACGCCACTGCTGCAAGCGCGCGAACAATTCGCCGACCACGTCTGGCACGCGGCGCCGATGATTGCCGGCGACCCGGAACCACGCGGCGAGATGAGAAAAGTCACCTCTCCTGCAGATCCCAACCGGGTTGTCGCCCAAGTACAGGAAGCGACTGCCGAAGAGGTTGCCCAGGCACTTGATGCCGCCCACGGCGGGTTCGAGGAATGGTCGGCCTGGCCAGTCGCAAAGCGCGCCGAAATCCTGCGCAAGATAGCCGACCTGTATGAAGACAACATCGCCGAGCTGACTGCGATCACCACGCGTGAGGCAGGCAAGATGGTATTGGACGGCATCGCCGAGGTGCGCGAGGCGGTCGATTTTTTGCGCTACTATGCCGACGAGGCCGAGCGCCTTGAATTCGAAGTGCCGGCTGAGCCGTGCGGCGTGTTCGTCTGTATCAGTCCGTGGAACTTTCCGCTCGCCATATTCAGTGGTCAGATCGCGGCGGCGCTCGCGGCGGGTAACGCCGTACTGGCGAAGCCTGCGGAACAGACACCTGTCATCGCAGCCCGCGCCGTAGCGCTGATGCGCGAAGCCGGATTGCCGGAAGCCGTACTGCAACTGCTGCCGGGTGACGGCCCCACGGTTGGTGGCCCGCTGACCTCGGATGCGCGCATCGCCGGTGTATGCTTCACCGGGTCGACCGAGGTCGCCCAGATTATTCACAAGACTCTGGCGAAAAATGCCGGACCGGATGCGGTACTGATCGCCGAAACAGGCGGACTCAACGCGATGATCGTCGACAGTACCGCGTTGACCGAACAGGCGGTGCGCGACATTCTGATTTCGTCGTTTCAATCGGCGGGTCAACGCTGCTCGGCCCTGCGCATGCTCTATGTTCAGGAAGAGGCGCGCGAACGGTTGCTGGAAATGCTGTACGGCGCGATGGACGCATTGACTATCGGCGATCCGTGGCATCTCGCTACCGATGTTTCACCGGTAATCGATAGCGAAGCGCAACAAAGTATCAGTGCCTACACAGCGCAACATGAGGCAGCGGGAAAACTGCTGAAAAAATTACCGGTGCCGCAACAAGGGACTTATGTTTCGCCCGCGGTAATTGCGGTCGGTGGCATTGCCGATATGGAGCGCGAAATCTTCGGCCCGATTCTGCACGTCGCAAGTTTTAAGGCACGCGATATCGATAACATCGTCGATGACATTAACGCGCGAGATTACGGACTCACTTTCGGTCTGCACACTCGTATCGACGACCGGGTGCAGCAAGTCGTCGAACGCCTTCACGTCGGCAACGCCTACGTCAATCGCAACCAGATCGGTGCCATTGTCGGTTCGCAGCCGTTCGGCGGCGAAGGCCTGTCGGGCACCGGCCCAAAGGCAGGTGGACCACACTACGTGGAACGTTTCCGGCGCAGCGTCGAACCCGAGTCATTAGCCGCGCCGGTCGCCGAAGCAATCGGCACGCGACAGATGGAAGAGGCTATCGATGCGCTCGACGCGCGCAACTGGTCAGCACGACCCGACCGGGTTGCTGTGCTACGCAAAGCCCTGGCGGGCAGCGGCCGGTTGATTCGCAAGGCCCTCGCCGAAACAGCCGCATTCGATATGACGCCACAAACGCTGCCCGGACCGACCGGAGAAAGTAATCGTCTCAGTCTTTATCCGAAGGGGACGATTCTGTGCCTCGGGCCAAGCGCCGAAATCGCGACTGCCCAGGCCGCGCAGGCGCTCGGTGCCGGCTGTGCTGTTGTCATCGTCGCGTCTGAAGTCAGCAAGCTTGGCCAAACCCTGGTTGACGCAGGTGCGCCGGTGGCGGTATTTGATGGCAAGGTCGAAGCGGATACGCTTGTCGCGATAAAGGACATCGCGGCGGTTGCTGCAGCCGGTGTTTCCGATTGGACGCGCTTGTTGCGGATTGCACTGGCGCAACGACCAGGTGCCATCATTCCACTCGAGACTCAGATAATCGCGCCCGAGCGCTATGTGCTGGAACGCCATCTGTGTATCGATACGACTGCCGCCGGTGGTAACGCTAGTCTGCTGGCCGCAGTTGACTGACGCGTAATACGATTACAAAGTTATTGAACCAAATTAACGGGTTCTAAATTGATGTTGCTGCTAGCGAGTGATATGTATTCAATCGCCGTAGCGCATTAGCCCGCATATTTCATGAGTAAGGGTTGTTGGAGTTTTAGGAGCGGGATAGTGGTGATATGGATGGATGGCGGCGTTGTCGGGAGCGACGTCGGTGGTTGTGGTGTTGATCGATAGGTGGTGGCGAAGTTACTGTGGTCATTTTTTCGTTGTCGGTGTTTTTCACACACAGGTATCCATCGCGCCTGTTTCGACACACTATGTTTTTGTGGGTTTGGATTTATCTGGGCGCGAGCCGCCGTGCAGCCAGGCAGTAGAGAGCCTGATAGGGACCACTGGTTAATAAAAAGCGGATGCGGCGGGTGTTTGTGAGGACAACGACCCCGATCTTGAACAGCTTCAGACGGATAGTGCCGACATTGGCTTTTGCCAACTCGGTGGCATCGAAGTCCAGGATCAACTGCTTCAGGGCGTGTTTGAATGAGTCAATGAACTGCTCGAGCAGCACCTCGTGCACACGAAACGCCCTGTCGCGATCCGCCCGGTTCTCAAAACGGCACAACGTGGCGCTACTGGCCAGTACCCGATCGCGTTCCATGGCCGTTTGCAGCGCCACATCCTGACTTAAATCCGCATGATCGTTCAGGTCTTCATAACCCAGCGCTATGGCACACAGGCGTTGTCGGATCAGGTTCTTAAGATCGTGATCACAACTCGCCAAACGGCGAGTATCCGACAATGCCGCCGCTACGGCCTCACTCAGACCCATTTAGCGATCCGCTTGGCGCAACAGCAGCACACCACCGTCGGAACTGATATCACCGCCCTCAAAACTGGCTTCAACAACGCGACGATGAATCGGGAGAAGTCATCATCGTCTCCTTTTACTAAGGTTACGATGAGTTAAAACTCTCTCTTATTCAATTACCTCATTTTGTCCGACTTTCGTTGACGAGGTACAGGAAATAGTAGCGACACAAGACGACCGCTTTCAGTCACGTTTTGGTCTTAGATCTCAGTTTTTCACAGCGTGTTCGCGCGCTCCTGCCATACGCGCATTCCCATGTCACGATACATTATTGTAGCCGTCGTAGCATGTTCTTCGGCTTCTTGATGCTTGCCGTCCTGCCTGTAGGTGCGCCCGAGGCTGAGGTGGCAATGAGCGATAAGCGGGGACATGCCAAATTGTTCTGCTAGAGCCATTGATTCCATGAAGTGCCGTTGCGCAGTATCGGTGTCAAGCGCATCCGGATGCGTAGCAATTTCGCCTAACAGGCGCAAACCATATGCTGCGTGGCCTCGCTCATCGCGCTGGCGCGTCAGCGCTAATGCTTGCTTTGTTACAGTCAGCGCATCGTCAACGCGATCAGCGACCAATAATGCTTCACCGAACTGTACGCCAACGAGTGACCTGAACAAACCTAAGCCCATCGACTCGTAATTCGACTGCGCTTGCTGCAACAATGACGTGCCCTCCGTTACGCGACCAGACAGCGCGTACACATGGCCTAAGAATCCCATGATGAACGGCGACAGATACGTGAGCTTCCATTCGCGTATGATGGCATAAGCACGCTCAAGAGCTTCAATTGCTTGGTTAAATTCGCCCTTCACGCCGTACAAATAGCCGAGGTCGTACAAGATATGCGCCAAATTGAATGGGTGCCCCACATCTTCGGCGATTTGCAGTGCTTCTTGGCCGTGGACCATGCCGGCATCAAACTCGCCCCGCTCCGCCAACGCCCAGACCAACCACGAACGTGACACCACAGCGGGCACGAAAGGCAATCCACAACGTTCTCGACTCAGTTCGCCGACAAGGGAATCCGCGATCTTTGTGAACAAGGACTCGGCACGCCTATAGTCACCGGAGGTCACGTAAGCGCATCCTAAATAGAAGTTCGCACCGACGCCAAGCTCGAGATCGCCTAGCTCTTTGTTGATGGCCTGTGCTTCATGGGCGGATTTGAGCGCCTCCGAGGAACGGCCGATTTGCCAAAGACTCGCACTTTTGTATACCGATATCCACCCTATTCGCCGAGGATCATCGAGTTGTTTTGCCAGGCGAACGGCGTCACGGAAGTGTGAGAGTATTTCTTCAAATGCGCCGATGGACCACAGTGCGTTGCGCAAGTTAAAGCGAAGATCGATAGCCTTCTCTAAGTATTCGCGGGTTTCCGGTAGTCGAGCTCCAGCCGCCAGTGCCTGTTTGAATCGTGCGATTGCCTCGTGCACCGCGGCGCGATCCATAGCCATGAGACCCGCTTGTTCTAGGTAGTTAAATGCTTTGTCCCAGATTTCGGCTTGGTATGCGTGATGCGCGAGTAGATCGATGTTTTCGGTTCGAGCAGTTTCGAGTGCGCTTACGATCCGTGCATGTAACTCCCGCCGTCGACTCATCAGTAGCGTCGCATACGCGGCGTCTTGCACTAGTGAGTGCTTGAATGTATAGGTCGCAGTGGGCGGAGAGCCGCGTCGAAACACCAATCCGGACTGAACAAGTCGATCGAGGGCGGATTTGAGTTCGGTCTCGGTCGTATTGGAAACGGCAGCCACAAGATCATAAGCAAACTCTCGACCGATAATGGCGCCAATTTGCGCAATCTCTTTAGCTTCCGCCAGGCGATCGAGACGTGCCTCCAAGGACGATTGCAAAGTTGCTGGAATTAAGTCATCGGCTACGGATTCGTTTGTAGATATCCCTTCAACTACCGATTTGGTCAATTCTTCGACATACAATGGTACACCTTCGGCGCGAGCCGCAATTCTTTCGATAATGGCGTCTCTTAAATCTTTGCCACCGACCGAGTTGGCAATTTCCGCGGCTTGCCGGCGGCCAAGCCGGTTTAACGTAACGGAAGTCATATGCGGTTGGTCTGGCCACGACGGCGTGTGCTCCGGACGGTAAGTGACTAACATAAGTACCGCCTTTTCGGTGATGCGTTGCATGATCTCGCCGACGAAATCCTCTGTCGACGGATCGATCCAATGTGCGTCTTCAAGCACCGAAAAAATTGGCCGTTGGCGACTCAATGATATCGCTTGATCGATCAGCATCTCGGTGGTTTGGTGACGCAGCTGTTGCGGCGATAAGTTTAGGGATCCATAACGGTCTTCTCCGGGCAGTGATAACAAATCGGCAAACAACGGTGCTGTTGCCGCGACGTCTTCTTTCATCCGATGCAACAACTGCTCCAACTTATCCAGTTTTGCCTCGGGTTTGTCCTCACCGGAGAAACCCGCCATGCGTTCTAGGCGTTGGATAAGGGGATAAAAAGCGCTGCTGGTATGATGCGGAGAACACTGATAGTGCAGGTTAAAACATGACTGATCTTGAAGTTGGTTCCTAAAGTCTTGCACCATGCGCGACTTGCCGATACCGGCCTCGCCTGACAGCAGAACCACTTGACCTTCACCGCCTTTAGCCAGTTCCCAACGCTCTTCCAATAAACCTAATTCGTGTTCCCGTCCTACTAGATGCGTGAGCGAGCTTCCGTGTGCTGCTTCGAATCGACTCTCAGCGGAACTTTCGCCGATCACGTTCCAGGCCGGCACTTTGTCGGGAAACCCCTTTAATCGATGTGTACCAAGATCTTTCAGTTCGAAGGTAGTGCCTACCAGACGGCGCGTGGATAACTCAATCACAACCTGATCCACATCGGCGATAGCTTGTAGACGCGCTGCGAGGTTAGGTGTTTCACCCGTTACAGTTTTTAAGTCCGAGGCCACATCGCCGATCAAATTTCCCACTACTACTTGCCCGGTCGCGATACCTATGCGCGCATTCAGTCTTTCACCGCTGTCGAATTTTACATTGTGCACCGATTTGACGGCATCGAGACCAGCGCGAACTCCCCGTTCTGCCTGATCTTCATATGCCTGTGGCCATCCAAAGTACGCCAAGACGCCGTCGCCAAGAAACTTCGCTACGTAACCTTCGTAACGCACTACTGCGTTGGTTACGATATCCTGATATCGGCGCAGTATTTCGCGCAGGTCTTCTGGGTCGAGTCGACGCGAGAGCTCGGTTGACCCTACCAAGTCGCAGAACATCACAGTGAGCTGTCGTCGTTCGGCGTCATCGCCAGATGGTTCAGGTGTGCGCGGTGCGACGATCTCGTTTTGGTTTAGTCTAGCGATCGCTGCCATCAGAATGCGCCGGTGACCGAGTGAAATCCCCAGCTCTATCAGATCATCGTCATTTAAGTATGCGAGCGCTCGAAAGTCGACGTCATTGGCCTTAAACACGCCGACGTATTGGCCGAGTCCGATGTCCTCAAGCCATTGCCTAAATTGTTCGGGCTTGATCATCTCCTTTGGTACTCATTTACGCGTGATAATAAAGTTATATGAAATCTGTTTAGCGCATATAAGTTCAGAGCATACAATTGTACTCCATACTTCATCAGTGTAAGTTGGATTTTATCGAGTAATTGAATGAGGGGTAGGTCTTGAGTCATCGTTGACCCGCACAGGGGGAACAATGTTGATCCCGGCCGTTGTTATCTTTGATAAATTTGTTTATTCGTAAGTTGTAGAAATAAACTACCCTGCAGCTTGCTACGGGGTAGTTTATTTAACTTTACCCGGATTGATTAGGAACAAATTCTGTCTTAGCAACGATTAAAGCTCGGTTGAAGCATTGATAAGGGCACAGTGTCTGAAATCCCGTTGCTTCGAGCCAACGCCGGTAATCTTCAATAGATGCAATGTAGTCAGTCTTGTTCTGGTAGCGGCGATGGTATTCATCAAATTCGAGTACATCCTCCGATAAAGATGAGCACATCCAACTCCAAGTTGCGCGCCAGTCATTGAGCCAGGCATCAGCGGGATAATCGAATCGATCGAGAATATAAAACGGGCACCCCGTCGGCAGCCATTCATAGACTTGAGCGAAAACCGACTGTTTCACATCATGAGTTACTTCGTGCAAAGCCTGGACGCAAATAATGGCATCGGGTGAACTATCAATATCAATTTTACCGATTGACGCAAAATCAGCGTGAATCAACTTAACGCCAGACAAGCCTTCGACTTCGCAACGTCGCTCAGCCAGTTCCAGCATAGCAATGGAGGCGTCGACACCGGTGACGCGACAATGATCGAAAAAAGCCGGATGACGATCGTTGATCGCGGATTCGACCTGAGCCGAGCCGATGCCGAGGTCGAGCAGATGTGTTGGCGCACATGCTACGAGCAAGTCGGCGAGCAACGATAACTGATTCAGTCGATCCGGATTAGTAGACCGACTGCCGGCTTCGTCCCAGTCTGTCGCAAAACGTCGATTGTGCCAGTCGTCTTTTGTCACATCCAACTTGTTTGCAAATTACTTGAAGTTAATAAACATTGCCGATGTCCAGACTTTCGCATCATCGCCCTGATGCGCAACCATATAAACCGGCCGATGTCCATGCGGCCCATTGGTCGGGCTGATTTCAAAATTTCCGCTTACCTCGCGTGGCGCTGCAGAGTCAGAGATGCGATCCATGGCAAGAAACATTTCAACGCCCGGTAATTCTTTCTTTAAGGTTGCCGCTTTAAGGAGTTCTTTGCCCGTGATTTCCCAAGAGAAGGTGGGGCAGTGCACAAAAGGATTGCCTTTTAACGGGTCACCTACCTTCACATAACCGTCAATCGTCCCTTCTATCTTTATTTGTGCTGTTTCAAGATGTGATATATCCAGCTCCAATGCATCGACATCGCCATAAGTATCGCTCTTGAAACCAACTGTCGTTGCGTTTTGACGCCAACAGGTCTCTTCCAGATGTTCAAACCCGAGACCAATGAACTCATTGATTACCGCGTTGGTAATGGTGATCGTGCCTTTCCATGCCGCCCAGCGATAGCGATCTTTAATACGCGCACCGCCCCAGCGGAAACGAATCTTACGATCGGAGTACCCGAGTTCCTCCTGCAAGTTGCGCCGCCATATTTCACCGCTATGGTCGTAGGCGATCAGTTTGTCCCAGCCACGATCACCAAGGAAACGATAGTTGATCTGTGCTGCGCCATTATGGTCAAACTCGTCACCCATGATGTTTTCGCCGCAGGTAATCATTCCAAAAGTTCTTTCACCAGTCGAGGCAAAGGTATGACGTTCACGCAACGCCTTGGCAATCGCGGTACGTGTCAATTCCGGCGCAATGACACCAGAGATACCTCCTTTGGTTCCAAACACTGCTGTACCCGGTACACCGCCACCACAGCGTCCACGGTGTTCATCACCCGCCATGCTGGCACCAATCTTGTAGCCGCGTTCCATCGCCTCCTGATACAGCCAGCCGAAATGCCCCCAGGCAGAGCCGATTTCAATCAGCTTTTCCAGTTCCGGATGATGCCAGTCGAGAATGCAACGCCGTCCTCCGACATGCGGGATTAACAAGTGACCTTCCGGGTTATTGATGTAGGCTGCCCAGAGTTCCTCCAGCGGCCAGGCACCGGCAACCGCTTCTGTCGTCCCGGAATCCTCGTTCCAGTCTACCGAACGGACATGAGTTCCGTTTTGTAAATAAGGAAACTCCGGCTCGTCATCATGCAAAAAAATCACATTGTGATCACCACCGGCACAGGAGCTGCCACACCATTCGGTTCCGGGATAAGCAATGAATTTGCCATCTGTACAGATATTCCGAATGAGTTTAACGGTTTTGTTCCAGCGCTCAGTCGTAATGTTAAAGTCGTTGTGCGCAAACGCGAGCACGTCTAAACCCGTGACGTCTCTGCCATAAGTCAGATTATATTCCGTCGAGTTGGTGCCGATTGTGTCGTTAGAGTGGACATGCAGGTCGGTGTAGAAAATCCGCGGGTAGGCCAGATCCTTGTCTATGGTGACGTAAAAAGTCTGATCCTTGACGGCGGGATGCTCCGGCATGTTTGCCTTGATCGTCAGTTCACCAGCCCGATCCGTTGGTACATCCTCTAGCAGCGCAACACTCCAGCCCGCTGACGGCAGAGTGATGTCATTTTCATAACATATATTGCCATCAAGTGTTGCTTCTACTTTGATTTTGTCGGGACGATTCCAACAGGTATTGCCCCATTCGTCTTCCGCGCGAACGCGTAACGGCACGCTTTCACCCTGTTTTACGATGCGCGATCCGGCCCATTGCAACAGCGCTGGAACACCCGGTTTGATATTAACAACAAGATCAGGCTCAACCGCCGCAAAACGGGAAGACCCTAGCGGATCGACATAGCAGCGAAATTTGAAGCCCTGCTCGGTAAAAGTTTGCACCCGCGTGCCCGGTCCGCCAAAACGCCGGTCACCCATGCGAATGACGATATGGTCACCAGCTTTCAGGTATCCATCGAAAGTATCCACGATTACGGCCTTCTGGAACGGGCGCTCATGGCCTTTTTGGTCAAATCGCACCGACAATTTCTGTACCGACGCCGGGCTTTGACCTGCAACGGTCGGGCCGGCGTGATACTCCGCTGAAACATAATTGGCGGCAGTCGGATCAGTCGTCTGAAACAGTTCCCAGTCCGAATAAAATCGAAAAGTGGCTTTAAACCATGAGCCGTCTGCCATTCCGGATTGACCTAATTCATAGTCGATAATGACTTCCTGCCACGAGCCGGCGTCCATTTCTTCTATATTGCAAGTGACCCGGCCAAGAAACGGCATATCCTTGGTCTTGTCGTACAAGCCCACCGGTGCGAAATAGGAATCGCCTAATTTTTGTTTCAATTCGGCGTCTGTCATTTTTTGCATGAGTACAACCTCTTTACTTGGTTACGCGCAATTCGTCAGTAGGACTTATCCTGCAATCTTTTTCTTTTTCCCCTTGAAGCTGGTCCAGAACGTGCGCACGATTACAAACAGTGTCATTGCCATCAATGTCATGGCAACGGGCCGCTGGAAGAACATGAAGGTATTGTTTTCGGAAATGATCACTACCTGTTGCAGCGCGCGCTCCCACTCCGGCGCAAGGATAAAACCGATCAGCAACGCCACATAAGAGTAGTCGAACTTACGCATGAAATAACCTATGAAACCAAACGTGAGCATGACACCGACGTCAAACAGGGACGACTTACCGAGGTAGGCACCCATCAAACAGGTGAATATCACGATCGGGTACAAAATCATTGCGGGAATATCAACGGCCTTACAAAACAGACGCAGACCAAAACGCCCTATGACAAGCAGGAACAGGCTGGCCAGAACCAGGCTGCCATAAATGCCGTACATCAACTGGGCATTTTCCTTGAACAACAACGGGCCGGGTTGCATGCCGTGGATCATAAAAGCGCCCATCAACATGGCGGCGGCAAGATTGCCGGGAATTCCCAGAACGAAAAGTGGAATCAAACTGGAAGCGACCACCGAGCTATTGGCGGATTCCGACGCTGCGATACCTTCCAACCGGCCTTTGCCAAATTCTTCCTTGTGCTTGGAACGCTTCATCGCCTGATCGTATGACATGAACGACGCTACTGGCGCCCCCAATCCCGGCATCGCACCAACGCCAATACCGATCAGGCAGCCCCGCAACAAGGTTTTGAAATTAGATAAAAACTCCTTGAGCGGAATGAACCGGTCTTCGCGTTTGGAAGAAAATACGTGTGCAGAATGTTCAGCACCGCCTTTGCCAGTGAACCGTTCCAGTTGAATTAGAATCTCAGAAAACGCCAGCAAGCCAATGGCCACGGGAATCAACGACAATCCACTACCGAGCTGATAAATATCAAAGGTCAGTCGGGGTAAGGCAGTGACGGGTTCGGTACCGATCAAGCCCAGGACAATGCCCAAAGCCGCCGCAATCAAACCCCGGCCAATTGAGGTCGTCCCTATGCCGGCGATCACAGTTAATGCCAAGGAAATTAGTGCAAATATTTCCGCCGGTCCCATAAACAAGGCCACAGCGGCGAGCGGTGCCGCAATAACAATAAGAACAATGGTTGACAGAAAGTCCCCCGCCACCGAACTGTACAATGCCATGCGCAGTGCTTTTTCACCCTTGCCCTGCTGAGTGAGCGCATAACCGTCCCAGGATGTGGCCGCCGCTTCCGGCGTGCCCGGTGTGCGTAACAGAACCGCTGAAACCGCGCCACCGAAAAACGCCCCTTTGTTCAGGCCAACAAGAAAACCGATAGCGGTCAGCGGCGTCATGTAATAAGTAATGGGGATAAACAGCGCAATGGCCATTGGGCCATTGATTCCCGGGATCGCGCCGACCAATACGCCGATGGAGACACCTAAAAATAGATACAGCAGGCTACCCGGGGAAACGGAGTCCGCGAGTCCAGCAATAATTAACTCCATGGTTTGTATTCGACTGGCGGGTCGCTATCAGAAAATCTGCGGTCCGGGTACCGGTACGCCAAAACCGTAACGCATAATGACGTAAAGAACCGCAACCAGTGCAACGGAAATAACAATTGACTGCCCCCACTTGCGGCTGCCGATGACGAACTGAAGAATCATCAAAAAAGCGAATGACGCGATCGCGTAGCCGATATAGTTAATCGCTACCAGCAACAGCACGCATGGAATCATAATGCCGGCGAGATGAAAAAGATTCACCCGCCCGACCTGGGTGAATCCTCCTCCATCCTCAATATCCTCCGGAAACTCCTGTTCTTCTGCTGGAATCGATTTGTTTAAGGATAGCGCGATGATATTCCGAGCCAGTGAAATGCACGCCATGACCAACATGACGCAGACCGCCGTAATCGGCACCAGCGCGGGCGGCGCGCCATATCCTGGATACTCAGGTGTATAAACAGGAATGGCCCAGGCAAGCAACAGAATGCAAAAGCCGATCAGAAACAGATACCCAAGCGTGTCTCTTTTTATTCTTGTCACGTGGTTATCCTCATTCTCACCAGGAAGGTGCGTGGCTCAACATTTTAAAAGCGTGACTGCCGGACCAAACCTGAATGCACCCCGGCGTATCGGATTGATTACATGTTCGCCTGTTTTTCGAATGTGTCGTACAGCTCAA
>CBDCFT010000071.1:0-32283 GCA_965216365.1 Arenicellales bacterium
CCAATTATTTCAACATGGGTCTCGTCTCCGGCGATGCGCCGGAGTTATGGAATGTCGATCATCCCGATCGCGTAGCGTCGTTGCATCGTGGGTTTCTCGATGCAGGTTCTGACATTATCCTGACGAACACATTCGGCGGTTCACGCTACCGGCTGAAACTGCACAACGCTCAGGATCGCGTGCATGAATTGAATGTTGCCGCCGCCCGAATCGCGCGGCAGGAAGCCGACAAGGAAAACCCGCCGGTCATTGTCGCGGGGTCCATAGGGCCGACCGGTGAAATATTCGCACCTGTCGGGGAGTTGAGTTTTGACGATGGCAAAAGCGCTTTTGCGGAGCAAGCGGCGGCATTGGCGGACGGTGGTGTCGATGTGTTGTGGCTTGAAACATTATCGTCAATTGAAGAACTGGAAGCAGCCGTGGCAGGCGCCGCCACGGTGAATTTACCTATCGTGTCCACCTTAAGTTTCGATACCAATGGCAGCACCATGATGGGAATCACGCCGGTCAAGCTGGCAAATATTTGCACGGAATTATCGCCGGCGCCAGTGGCTTATGGCACTAACTGTGGCGTCGGACCATCAGAAGTAGCCGCGGCCATTATTCAGATTCATAAAGATCAGGCTGACAGCGTACTGGTCGCCAAAGCGAATTGTGGAATCCCGGAATTCAAAGACGGTGCTATTCGTTACAGTGGAACACCGGAATTGATGGCCGATTACGCCTGTATCGTAAGAGATGCGGGTGCGCGCATTATCGGTGGTTGTTGCGGCACCACGCCGGAGCACATACGTTCCATGCGTGACGCACTGGACGTAACCCCATCGAATCCTAAACCCGACATTGCCCTGGTGGAAGCGCGTCTTGGTAAAGTAACCGACGGCGCACGCAGTTTATGTTTGCATGATGTTCTGGAACAGGCGCAACCACGTAGAAAGAAACGACGCCAACGGCGCGCTCATTAATTCTGTATTTATAACTTCTCGCTTTAACTGAGCATAGGTTCGTTCCGATGAAGATCGCTTTTATCATGGATCCGTTGGATAAGGTAAAAGCGTACAAGGATACGACTTACTTCCTGATGCTGGCGGCGTTTGATCGCGGACATGAGGTTTTCTATCTCGACTATCGTGATATTCTGGTTCGTGATCAGCGCGTGATGAGTCGGGTCAATCGTGTCGATGTGCATGCCGATATCGATAAGCCGTTCACCGTTCATAGGCAAATTTTTTGCGACCTGGGAGGGATGGATCTGGTGTTTGTGCGCACCGATCCGCCGGTTGATCGAACTTACATTTATATGACCTTATTGCTCGATTTGTTACCTGAAACTACGCGAGTGATAAATCGCCCATCCGCTATTCGTGATTGGAATGAAAAGTTAGCGGCGCTATTTTATGCGTCATATGCCCCAAAATCGTTGATTGCAAGACGCGCACAAGACATTGTTTCTTTTTTAAACGAACATGATCGTATCGTCTTGAAACCCTTGGATGGTCATGGTGGCGAAGGTATTTTGTTTTTGTCGAAGAGCGATAAAAACATCGAACAATCGATTGGTGAAATCACCCACCAGCAATCGCACTGGATAAAAGTGCAAGAATATTTACCGAAGGCATCGGAAGGCGACAAACGAATTTTATTGTTGCACGGCGAACCTTTGGGCGGTATTTTACGTTTACATGCCGACGGTGTTGAACTGAATAACCTAGATGCGGGAGGTACAGCACATCCCGCTGAGTTGGATGAAGCTGATTTGGAAATTTGTGCCGCGATAAAAGATGGCTTGATAGAAAACGGCGTCGTGTTTAGTGGCATCGATGTCATCGGAGGAAAACTGATCGAAATCAATGTTACCAGTCCGACCGGTCTGCAGGAACTGTGTCGTTTTTCAGGAGAAGATTTTCACCATACTATTATCGAAAGCCTGGAATAATTCGAGAGTGCGAAATGTGCACCCAGGAACTTTTCGTATTGTCAGGTAGTCTTTTACGCTTATGGAAGAATTTTTAAGCCGGCCCGAAGTTCAGGGTGCATTGCCATTCGTCGTTGCGCTTGTTGTTGGTTTATTGTTAAAGCCAAGCGGTGCTGTTTGGTCCGGTGCGGGTATGATCGCCGGGTTTATCGCAGGCGTATTGTTGATTAACGGATTGCAATTCGAACCCATGACGGCAGCACGCAAAACCATCGTCTGTGGCGTGGCGGCAGCGGCGATAGGAGCGTTTTTTTCAACCGGTAAAAAAGCGAGCGGGGTAGCTTTGGTATTACTTGTTGCCCTTTCCGTTGTCGCTTATGTATGGGTGTTTTGGACGCTGCTGAAGCGTGCCGAAGGCGTAAAGTTGGTTATGCTGGCGGGCGGCGGCCTTTACACATGTTGGTTGGTCGCAGCTTTACATGGTTTGCGCAAGGAACCTTTGCAGGCGGGTGCGGCGTCGGTCGCTCTGGGTGCCGGCAGCGGGTTCGCGGTGATACTCGGTGCATCGGCATTGCTCGGTCAGTTAGGGTTAACCATGGCGGCCGCATCAGGGGCGGTACTATTGTTGGCGTTAATCTGGTCTGATTTGCGCATCGAACCTGTCATGACATTTCCTGTCGCGCTGACAAGTGGTTTGTTGGGCGCAGGCGGTATGGTTTTGGCCAAGTTACCGTGGATTGCACTATTGATTCTCGCCTTTGTTCCGCTTGCGGTGCGTGTACCGTTACCCGAAGGGTATCCGCGTATTCTAAAAACAATTTTGTGGGTGGGGGCTGCCATGGTTGTGGCGGCGCTCGCCATTCTCTCAGTCTGGTTGCTTATGGAAGAGTCCGGATATTAGTTAATCAAACAAGGATGCAACAAGAATCTTAAACATTCCCTCACGGAGACTTAGAAATGAAAAAAGTAATACTTGTGGCAGCACTGGGCGTTTTGCCTGTATCAATCGCGTCGGCGGATAACTACACCATCGATCCCGGACACACCTATCCCAGTTTTACGATTAACCACCTCGGTTTTTCTACCATGACGGGTAAATTTGATAGCTCGACAGGTGCGTTTACCTATGACCCAGCGGGAAAAACGGCCTCGGTAGAAGTTACCATTGATGCGTCTTCCATCGACACAGGACATGATAAGCGTGATGATCATCTGCGTTCGCCGGATTTTTTGAACGTCGCAGAGTTTCCTGAAATCACTTTTAAGTCTACTAATGTAACATGGGAAGGTGAGACACCGGCGTCAATTGACGGTGACTTAACCATATTGGGTGTCACCAAGCCGGTTTCACTTACTGTTACTGCCATGAATTGCGGTGAACATCCGTTCAGTAAAAAATGGACTTGTGGTTTCGATGCGAATACCACCATCAAACGATCCGATTTCGGGGTGAATTACGGTTTGCCCGCGATAGGCGATGAAATGATGTTAACCTTTGAGGCTGAAGGTCAGAAAGACGAGTAATAATACAGACGGGCAGCAGGATTTCCGCAATACCTTGCTGCCCGTTTGCTTCATCCGGCTGCCTCTCGCTAAGCGTACTGCTGCGAAAGCAAGGATCCAATTCTGGGACTATTCGCGCTAAACTTGCCCCTGCGAGAAGTGTTACAGGGATGTGCCGTCAACGGAACTAAGGACACAAGGCAAGGGGCCGCTCCTGCCGCCGTAATATGCTTCCAGCATTTGGCCTTGTGCATGTTATTCGAATGCTGATCACTGACGGCTGACCGCGTTCTTACTTACTCTTTCCAAAACGGCTTACGAGCTTCAAATTCGGCGTCGGCACGGCTGATGCCGATGTCTCTCAGCATATGTTCGTCGAGGACTAACAACTGTATGCGCCCTGTCTTTCTGCGGTTCCACTCTTTCAGTGTGCAGGCAACATAGTGCATGTATCGTTTCAGTGTGTTAGCCGGGGAGGTGTTGGTTGCTTGTACGCCGGGTAGTTCGTTTACACAGATGTGCGATGTTGACATGGTCTATACTCCTTAGTAAAAATAATCCGAAATAATTGCTCAAAAAATAGCTATGAGCGTTGAAATCGAGAATACAAGGACTTTTATAGTCGTACAAACGATGATTTTTCATTCTATTCATTAGTAAAAATAATAGATGAAAAAACTTCCACCACTGGGTTCCCTGCGCACATTTGAGGTGGCGGCGCGGTATTTGAGTTTTACCCGCGCCGCTGAAGAATTGCATGTGACACAAGCGGCCGTCAGTCATCAGATCAAATCGTTAGAAGAATTCCTCGGTACAAAGTTGTTCTACCGGCGTAACCGGGAACTCGTGCTAACCGAGCAGGGATTGGATTACCTGCCCGCCGTGAAGCAATCTTTTGAGACCTTGTACGAAGCTACGCGGCGTTTGATGAATAAAGAGGATGTCGATTCATTGACCGTATCGGCACTGCCGTCATTTACCTCACGCTGGCTGATACCTCGTCTCGGACGCTTTCTCGACAAACATCCTGATATAAATATTCTTATCAACCCTTCGCGTACACTGAGTACCTTTAGTGACGATGGGGTGGATGTCGCGATTCGTTATGGCAATGGAAAATATGCCGGCATGTTTTCAGAGCGCTTAATTCAGGACGATATTTTTCCTGTATGCAGTCCTAAGTTGCTGAAACGGCGCAAGGCGTTACGCAAACCGCAGGATCTCAAACATCAAGTTCTGTTGCATGATGACCGGCACGGTGACTGGCAAACCTGGTTGCTGGCGGCAGGAGTCAAGGGGGTGGATGCGACACGCGGTCCGATCATTACGGATTCAGGCATGTTAATCCAGGCCGCGGTGGAGGGGCATGGCGTCGCGTTAGCGCGTGGCGTGCTGGCGGCCAACGAGTTAAAGGCCGGGCGGTTGGTGCGCCCATTCGAATTGCGCCTGCCGTCGGAATACGCCTACTACATTGTGTGCCCTCAGGGCACGGCTGATCGACCCAATATTAAATCGTTCAGTGAATGGTTGTTACGCGAAGCTGCTGAAACGCAAGACTTAGAAACGGTCGCGGATTAACGTCTTAAATCATTTGCCACGACCGCGTCGAAATCGGCTTGCGCGACTTGCGCTTCTTCGATCAGCCATTCGGTGAACGCCACGATGGAAGAGTTGTTCTCTTTGCCCCGCGGACAAACGACGAAATATGAAACGTTGGACTCACTGTAGATGTTGAAAAGTTTTACGAGCCGACCACTGGCTAAATCATCGCTCACATGGGCGCTGCGGGCGAGGGCGATGCCCTGACCGTCGATGGCGGCTTGTATCGCCATACTGGTATCGGGAAATTTGGTACCTTTAGGTATGCGTTTGATGTGAATACCCGCATCACGAAACCAGTCTCGCCAGCGTGGGCAGATATCCATGGCGCTGCGTCTTAGCAACGGATAATTAAACAAGTCATCCGGGTTTTTGGGCGTTCCGAGTTCTTCCAGCATTCGTGGGCTGCAAACCGGAAATACGTACTCCTGCAGCAAGGGTGTAACGTGTAATTCCGGCCAGTCACCATGACCCAGGCGGATACCCATGTCCGCGTTGTCCAGTGAAAAATCGACGAGTTCTTCCGTTGTCGAAATCCATACATCAATGCCGGGGTATTGTTGATTAAAACGACCCAGCCGCGGCACCAGCCATTTGAAAGCGAATGACTGTAACAGGCTTACACGCAGCGAATCGCGATTGTCTTCCTCTTTGAGGTCTGCGAGGGTGGAAGTGAGTCCGTTGATAAAATTGCGTACCACAGGCACCAACGCCTGTCCGTTTTGAGTCAAAATCAAACGGCGCCCGCGTCGTTCAAACAGTTTTAAACCCCACAATTCTTCCGCATGGCGAATCTGGTGGCTGACCGCGCTTTGAGTGATGTTCAGTTCTTCCGCCGCTTTGGTGTAGCTGAGATGGCGGGCTGCTGTCTCCAGCGCACGCAGTGCGGTTATGGGTGGAAATCGAATGTTACGCATTGTTATCAATACATGAGTAATTACTCATGTATTGTATGAAAATATATCGTTTGAATACAGCAATTTAAAGCACTATAGTTCACACCAGATTAATGGTGCGCTGCATCATTTATTGAATATTAAGTGAATTTTTACAGGAGACTGATTATGGCAACTGAAATGCATGTGAAGGTGGGCGCTTCTTTTATTGGAGCCGTTTCAATTTTAACTCTTATTCTGATGATCATTGGTTGATCCTCGAGAAATCCGGAACTGAACGTTGATTAGTTAGGGGTCGCTGAAATGAGTTCACTTTATGTTTTGTACGACAACATCGAAAAAGACGCGATGTTTCGAAATTCTTCTAATATTAAACTTTTAAAGGGTGTCACAATGTTGAAAAACTTGAAAACTTGGTATATTCGCCGCAAAGCGATCAATGAATTGTCTGCATTACCGGATCACCTGTTGCGTGATATAGGTATTGAAAGCCGGGGTCAAATTGCCCGTATGGTGGACGGTAGTTTGTCCCGTAAACCGGAAAGTGCGCAGATCGTGAAACTCGAGCGTCCGGTGGCAGAACCGATGGAAAGTCTGGCGGCCGCCGCTTAGTCGAAACGACGCCGATACGGTTTTGAAATTGTTTTTGTGCTCGCGTAATCTTACGCGAGCATGAAGACAACGCCTTCTCTTACTCTCGCGCAACTGAATGAGCGCGGTCATGAATGTTTGCCGGATTTATTCGGTATTCAATTTCTCGAATTGGAATGGGGCAGACTCACGAGTAGTTTGCAAATTCAGCCCCAGTTTTTAGCACCGAATGGATATCTGCACGCCGCGACCTTAATCGCATTAGCGGATACTGCTTGTGGGTATGGTTGCATTTCGCACTTGCCGGAAAACGCAAACAGTTTTACCACGGCGGAATTAAAAAGTAATTTCTTGTCGACGGCCACAGAAGGTATTTTGCATTGTGAGGCTACTGCATCGCACATGGGCCGTAGCACACATATTTGGGATGCGTCCGTGGCCAGTGAATCCACAGGCAAGACACTTGCGTTATTCCGTTGTACCCAGCTTATTCTTTATCCCGCGAATTAACCGCTGAGTAGTAGATACTAATCCCCGAGTACTAGTCCTTCCCGGCGCGGATCCGCGCCCCCAATCAAACCGTCCTGTGTAATTACAATGCCATGCAAGCCGCTGTTGAGGTCGCGTATTTTTATTTCATGACCCAGACCTTCCAGTTCCGGCGCCCAACCCGTAGCGTCCGTATCCTGCTCTAAATCCGTTGCGCCATTTCGATTAACGAAATGTCCGAGGTTAATAGCATCCTGGATATCCATATTCCAATCCAATACCGCGATCAGTGTTTTAGCAACGTAGTTTATGATGCGGCTGCCGCCGGGCGAACCGATCAGTATGTAGGGTTCGCCGTCTGTACTGAAAACAATTGTCGGTGCCATGGAACTGCGCGGTCGTTTGCTGCCTTCAACGCGATTGGCGATCGGTCGCCCGTCTTTTCCCGGCTCCCATGAAAAATCGGTTAATTCATTGTTCAGTAAAAATCCACGTACCATTAAACGGCTGCCGAAACCTGTTTCAATCGTTGTGGTCATGGACAATGCATTGCCGTCTTGATCGACGATACTGAAATGACTGGTGCCCGGACGCTCATATTGCGTATCGGGTGCATAAACTCGCGCTTGTTGCCAGGACGGGTTGCCTGCGGTCGCCTCGGGCATCGCATTGTCGTTGTCGATTAGTTCAGCACGCAATTTTAAATATACCGGATCAGTCAGCCCCGGCAACGGCATGGAAACAAAATCGCTGTCCGCCATGTACAATGCGCGGTCGGCATATGCGAGTTTAGCCGCTTCGTTATACAGGTGAATCGCGTGAGCGTTAGCTTGTTTGCCTAAATTAAAATTATTGAGTATGCCGAGAATTTGCCCGACCGTAAGGCCACCGGAACTGGGTGGACCCATGCCACATACCGAGTAGCCACGATAGTTAACACACACCGGGGTACGTCGTTTTACTTCATAGTTGTTGAAGTCTTCAGTGCTTAGAATGCCCGGGTTGTCTACTGTCCCGTTTACGGCTTTCACAATTTCTTTGGCAATAACGCCTTTATAAAACGGTGTGGCGCCGTGTCGTGCGATCAGTTTTAAGGTGGCAGCGAATTTTGGGTTCTTTAACGTCGTGCCGGCTGCAAGTGGAGTGCCACTGGAATCAAAAAAATATTCTCGTGTTTCGTCGAATTTTGTTAAGCCTTTATCCGCTGTCCCGGCAATAGATTGACTCAAACGTGGCGACACTTCAAAACCGTTCTCGGCAAGATCGATGGCGGGTTGGATTAACGTTTTCCATGGCCATGTGCCAAATTGCTGGTGTAGTTCTTCCAGCATTTTTAATGTGCCCGGCACACCGACGGAACGACCGCCGGTAACGGTCTCCCACCAGTCACCGGGTTCGCCGTTTTCGTCAAGAAAATAATCCGGGGTTGCGGCTGCGGGCGCAGTCTCGCGCCCGTCCCAACTGCTCAGGGATTTATTTTTTGCATCCCAGTACAGGGCAAACGCGCCGCCGCCAATCCCCGAAGATTGGGGTTCCACCAGATTCAACACGAATTGCACCGCGATGGCTGCATCGATGGTATTGCCACCGGCATACAGCACGTTGTACCCCGCCCGCGTAGCCAGCGGGTGTGCGCTGGACACCATGAATTTATCTGCCTGTACAGACTTTTTGTCTGTCCAACCCGTGCCTTGTTCGGGTTGGACATCCAGCGCCGGACAATTACTCGACCAGAGTAGCGCGAGTAGCAGCAAGCTTTTGCAAAACTTGCGCATTGCTATGGTTTTCTACGGAAACGTCAATTGTAACTTAGAGTAAATCCAGGATGGTTTCCGCACCGCTTACTTCAAACTTTCCCGGTGCTTCCCGATTTAAATGTGTTACAACGCCGTCGTCGACAATCATGGCGTAACGATCCGAGCGCACGCCAAATCCGCGTTCGGTCAAATCGAGTTCGAGTCCGACCGCTTTAGTGAAATCAGCGCTGCCATCTGCCAACATTAGTATGGATTCGGCATTTTGTGATTCGCCCCAGGCGCCCATAACAAATGGGTCGTTGACGGAAAGGCAGGCAATGGTATCGACACCGGCGGCTTTAATCTTGTCTGCGTTGATGACATAGCCGGGCAGGTGGCTGGCGGAACAGGTTGGCGTGAATGCCCCTGGCAAGGCAAACAGTACCACTTTCTTGCCATTGAATATCTCATCGGTTGAAATACTTTCCGGACCGTCTTTGCCCATTATGGCAAGAGTAGCTGCGGGAATTTTATCGCCTACGTTAATAGTCATTTTTATCTCCTTTAATTGTTGAAATTGTTGAACTGGGGGTTTTTGATTTAAATAACATTGTCGCCGGATAACCGTTTAATGTCATCCTCGGTATAACCTAATTCTTTTAATATGGCGCGAGACTGTTCACCAACCGACGGTATCGCATCCAATCTCGCCTCAACATCTTTGATGTTAGCAGGTGGTAACAGTGTTTGGATGGCGCCGGCGGGTGAATCTACCGTACGCCATCGGCCGCGCGCCTTCAATTGCGGATGTTCCCAGAATTCCTGCATCGAGTTTACCCGCGCGTTCGCGATTTGCGCGTCGTCCAAACGGGATATCAAAGCGTTGGCATCGAGCTGTCCAAAGCACGTGTTTATGATGTTATCAAGTTCTTCCCGGTGCCTGATACGTTCCGAGTTGCTTATAAATTTAGGATGACGAGCGAGTTCGCCGTCAGATAAAACGACACGACAAAACGATTGCCACTCACGTTCGTTTTGAATGCCCAGCATGATGGTTTTGTGATCCCGGCTCTTATAGGGGCCGTAAGGCGCGATAGTCGCATGATGTGCGCCGGTTCTTTTTGGTGGTTCGCCACCATAGGCTGTGTAGTACGCCGGGTAATTCATCCATTCTCCCAGCGCGTCAAACATTGAAACGTCAATAACAGTTCCTTTATCGGACTGCTCGCGCATAAACAATGCTGTTTGAATGCCGCTGAATGCATACATGCCGGCGGCGATGTCTGCGGTGGAAATGCCGGTTTTAGAAGGCGACTCTTGCGTCCCTGTGACGGACAACAATCCGGTTTCCGCTTGCACCAGCAGGTCGTAAGCTTTCTTGTGTTGGTAAGGCCCATCGGTGCCGAAGCCGGAAATGTTGCATACAATAAGCCGCGGGTATTTCGTGGTTAAGGTTTCGCCATCCAGCCTGAGACGTGCGCTTGCACCGGGTGCAAGGTTTTGAATGAATACGTCGGCGTGCTCCAGTAACTGGTGCACAATGGCACTCGCACTGTTATGTTTTAAGTCCAGGGTAAGGCTTTCCTTAGACCGATTTAACCACACGAAATGGCTGGATTGTCCTTTTACAGTCGCATCATAGCGCCGCGCGAAATCGCCAGTGCCCGGGCGTTCGATTTTTATAACGCGAGCGCCCAGGTCCGCCAGGTGACGTGTCGCAAATGGCGCGGCAACCGCCTGTTCCAATGCGACAACAGTTATGTTTTCATAAGGTAAAGACATCTTGCATTAAGCTGTGAATTTCTTTTCCGCATTCTGCCATGCTTGCCTGGAGTGTTTAATTGAATCTACAATGAAATTTCACAAAAAAGAGGAGAATACATTATGGGTGAGATGATTAGCTTTTCGTGTCCGGCGGGACATAATGCGCAAGGCTATATCGCCAAAGCGCAAAACCCCGGTGCACCTGCGATTGTCGTGTTGCAGGAATGGTGGGGTTTGAACGATCAGATAAAAGGCATTGCGGACCGGTTTGCGGATGCCGGCATCAGCGCACTCGCACCTGATTTGTATGAGGGCAGAGTGACTCAGGATGCAGATGAAGCAGAGCACATGATGGGTGGACTCGACTGGGTCGGCGCCACTGAGCAGGAAGTACAAGGTGCTGTAGCGTATTTGAAAACAATGAACAATAAGGTCGCTGTAACCGGATTCTGCATGGGCGGCGCATTAACCATTATTGCCTGTGTGAAACTTCCCGAAGTCGATGCCGGCGTTTGTTTTTATGGCATACCGCCGGCGGAACAGGCTGATCCTAAAGATATTAAAATACCGTTTCAGGCGCACTTCGCTAATCAGGATGACTGGTGTACGCCAGCAAGCGTTGATGAACTCGAGGGTGTTTTAAAACAGGCCGGTACAGAATTCGAGTTATATCGATATGACGCCGAACACGGCTTCGTCAATGAAACGCGTCCCGACGTTTATAATCAACAGGCGATGCAACTGGCGTGGGAGCGCACAATTCAGTTTTTGCACAAACATTTATTCTGAAATTATTTCAATAACAATAAAAAAGGCGCTTTTAAGCGCCTTTTTTACTAAATTGTATAAGGGTACGCGATTTTAACGGCTACGCTGCGCCTCCTGAAGAATTTGAAGAGTCGTCGCGTGACAAACGGCGTAGTATCTCGTCCATCTGGCTTTGCAGTGCATCAAGCTTCGATTCCAAATCCTTTATCTGATCATCTTTACTACGGGTTTCAAATTGAGTGCCTTGTGCAGCCTGCAGCAATCGGCTTCGTCGCCCCATTTTTGGTTCGGACTCCTCGACATCATCTGGCTTTGTATCGACCTCCGCGGTCATAGCAGCTTTACGTAAAGCTGCACGCTCGGTTGGTGATAAACCGTCGTCGCCTACGTCAAACATGGGAATCCCATCGCCTGACTTGGAGGGTGGCGGTGCGGTGCTCAGTTGATCCAGGGGCGAGCGTTCTACCGGTTTCTCTACTCGTGGACGCAGGGATTCTTTATGACCCGGATCGGGTGCAGGCGTCGCTGGCTTTGCGGCTTCGATTTGTCCCGAGTCGGGTATGGAAACGGAAGGTACAGGCGTGTTGTCCTCACGCTTAGAAAGATCCGAAACGGGAGGAATGGTTATGGGTTTTGATTCGGCCTGACTTATTTCTGAGGCGGTGGGTTTTAATGTCTCTGTTTGTTCTGAGTCGGCGGTCGGCGCAGAAGGTGCCAACGCCTGCATAATGTCGGGATCGGGAATGACCTCAGGAGTGGAAGATTTTGTCGCTTCCGTTTGTTCCGAGTCGGCAGCCGGCGCAGAAGGAACCAACGCCTGCATAATGTCGGGATCGGGAATGATCTCGGGAGTGGAAGGTTTTATCGCATCCATTTGCACAGGGTCAGGTACCGGCACCGACGGCGCCGTTGTCGCACGCTGAGTGCTGGAATCCGAACTTGTGTTTGGCGCAGGGTTGGAAGTCTCGGGCGGCCGTTTCTGATAAATTTCCATTAGCTTCATGGACGCTTCCGTATCAACCGATCCGCCCTTGATTGCATTCTTTAAAGTCTCTTCGGCCTTATCTTCTCTGCCCAGAGCCATATAGACCTCAGCCTGTTCTATCAGCGTGCTGGCTCCCGCATACTTCACTGACTGTTTGTCGGTGTTTGCGTTTTCGTTTGCTGTTGTGGGTGACGCCGAATCAGCAGCCGTCTTTTCAGATCGTTTTTTTGTGGCATCAGTGGCCTTTGCACCGTAGGATTGCAGGGACTGACGGTTCGTGGAACGCGTAATAGAACCGCTGTTCGATGGATAAGCTGTGTATTTGGCCGGGGCGAACGAACGGTGGCGAAAAATTGCAACCAGTGCACCCAATGCCAGAATTGCGACGGCTACTATTGTAAGAATAGGCTGCATAGGTTGTGAAGTCGATGTGGCAAACAGAGATTTCAGGCCGTCAAACCGTGTAACGACCTTGTCTTGAAAAGCGGTCCAGCGCGATTCTCCCGAGTCGGCGTTTGACGATGCTGCATCCGTTGTCGAAGAAGCATTATCGTCGTGGTTTGGTTGCTGCTCGGACGCTACCAATGTGTCCTGCTCGGATTGCGTGAGTGCATCCCCGGATTCCGACAGTGCTTCCGTGGCAGCCAGCAAACCTTCCCGGATCACCGCTTGCGTATCGTTTGAGCCGGCGTTATCGACGGATTCGCTTGCCGTAACTTCCTGTTGTGTCGTTTCGAGATTCGATTGTGTAGCCGGGGTTCCAACCGTGTCGCTGATGGAGGCAGCGTTATCGTCGCCGGTAATGGACAATGCGATATTCTGGAATTCCAGGAAGCGGGTAGCGAAATCGACTTTGTTTTCCAGATCGTTGATGCGTTCTTTTAAACCCTGATTTTCCGCATTAGCCTGGGCCAATGTAGTTTCCAGCAACGCGACTTCCTGGGTCAACAAATCCAAAGTTTTATTATCGGTATTCGATAGAGCAAATTCCGATGCGCCGGCATTTTGTTCAAACTGAGCCGAAGCGACTGAAAGTTCGCTCGTGGAGGCGGCTGTTTCAGCCGTCTCCGCAGATACTGCATCGGTACCCGCGTTTGTCAGTTCAATGGTCTCACCAGGTTGGTTTGCTTCGCCGGCGTTGGTTGATGCCATGGCGGTGACTGCTGACTCGGGTTGTTTCGCAGCGGTTTGCGCAACGTCAGCGGATGGAGTCGTGGCGGACTCGCTTTTTACGGCAGCAATATTATCTGGCGAGTGTTGCCCCTGCGCTGTCCTTTGAAATGCAGCGATTGCTTCAGCATGACTCAACTCATCACGTAGTTCGCCTGCCGGAATAGTTAGTGTTGCACCCGCTTTTAATTTATTAATGTCGCCTCTGACAAAGGCGCGAGGATTCGCGTTGTAAATCGCCATCATCATTTGATAGACGGTCGTCGAGACGTCGCGGGTGCGGTCTGCGACAATCCAAAGGCTTTGACCGCGTTTTACCGTGAATGAACTCAATTCGGTATCACTGACTGCCAATTCGGTTGTAGCGATAGATTCTTGTTCGGTCGATTCATTTGCCGCTGACTCTACGATGACAAACTCTTGCGTGGGTTGCTCGATTGTTACCGGCTCAACAGGTTCAATCGGTTGTTCGATGGTTTGTGCAGGCTGGCTATACGTTTCGGCTGCGGCGATTTCGGTCGTTGCTTCGATTTGCTGGACATGGATAGAACTACCATTGCGCGCATAGGTGGGTGGGTCGAGTAACGCGTTGAAATTGCGCACGAGCTTTCCGCCTTGCCATTGCAATGCCACCATGAATTGCAGCAAAGGCTCATCAATCGGGCTGTCGGAACTGACGCTGATATAGGGTTGGCCGGCGTCGTCGTAAGCAATAGCAAACTGGAGTTTGTCCAGAACGTCCGCTCGATCAAGCCCGGCTCGTGCGAAGTCTTCCAGCGATGCCAGGGCAACGCTAAGTTGCTCGGAATCGCCAGCGTAGAGTGACGTCAGGTTGATACGTGCAGAGAAAGGTTCACCCAGTCCGGAGGCCACGTCCATTTTGCCAAAACCGAGTCCGAGTGCGCTGGAGGTGAACACCGCAAACAATGCGCTTGCGCACATCAGTTTGCGGCTTACGCTGAGGTAATTAATCATGGTGCCCCTGCCTGTCATCGATAAGCAAATGTAAGTAAATAATAAAACGCTTATTCTCTAACCCTTGGGGCAATACTCTACCATTTTCAATATCAAACAAGTAGCTTTTTCAAGAAATTCTGTTTGATTAACAATAACTTTTGACCTGCAAACTTGGTGGTCAGTGCGGCATCGGAATCTTGTTTTGTTGCACTGGAACATGATAACCACGCTCCACGGCGGGGCGTTCTGCAATGGCTAAATACCATCGTTTTACATTCGGAAAGTCGTTTAAATTCATAGACTGCCATTCGAAACGTGATATCCAGGGCCAAGTTGCAATGTCTGCAATAGAGTATTCATCCGCCAAGTAAGCATGTTGTTCAAGATGATCGTCTAATACGTTGTAAAGTCGATGGGTTTCCTGCAAATAGCGTTGTTCTGCATATTCGCTTTTACCGCGATTGAATTGCAGGAAATGGTGCGCTTGCCCAAGCATCGGACCGACTCCACCCATCTGGAACATCAGCCATTCAATTGTTCGCCAGCGTGCTTCACCCGAGTCTGGTAGCAATTGTCCGGTTTTGTCCGCGAGATACATGAGTATGGCGCCGGACTCCATCAGTGCCATGCCGTTGTCGTTATCGACAATGGCAGGAATCTTGTTGTTAGGACTGATGCGTAAAAAGTCAGGATCAAATTGTTCGTCCTTGGTAATATCGATTGGATGCGTGTTGTACTCTAATCCCAGTTCTTCCAGCATAATGGAGGCTTTGCGACCGTTCGGTGTAGACCAGGTATATAAATCAATCATGGTTAATAGCGCTCATTTCTCAGGTTATGGATTAAGTCAGGGCGTTGTATTTTACCTGTTCGAAGCTGACTAAAGAGATTTATCTAGAATGCCTGAAAAACGATATAAAACAATAGATTATTATATTTAATTAAAGTTAACAAATTACATGAAGATGATCGATCTAAGAAGCGATACGGTAACTAAGCCCACCGAAACCATGCGACGTGTCATCGCCCAGGCCGAGGTGGGCGACGATGTTTACGGCGAGGATCCAACCGTCAATCGACTGGAAAATCTGGCGGCGGACATGCTGAGTATGGAGGCGGCAGTATTCGCGGCCAGCGGTACCCAGACCAATTTGATTGCATTGCTGGCACATTGCGAGCGAGGTGATGAATACATCGTTGGGCAGACCGCCCACACCTATAAATATGAAGGCGGTGGTGCTGCGGTTCTCGGGAGTATTCAGCCCCAGCCGCTGGATTTTGAAGCGGACGGGTCGCTTGATCTGGACAAAGTAAAGTTCGTCATCAAGGAGGACGACTCGCATTTCGCCAGAACGCGGTTGTTGTGTTTGGAGAATACCCAGGGCGGAAAAGTGCTGGCGCTCGACTACCTCGCTTCGGCACGGAAATTTGTTGATCAGTATGAACTGGGTTTGCATCTGGACGGAGCTCGTCTGTTTAACGCCGCAGTCAAACTTGGCGTGTCAGGAAAGGAGATAACCCGGTATTTTGACTCTGTTTCGATTTGCCTGTCGAAAGGTCTGGGTGCGCCGGTCGGATCGTTGTTAGTGGGGTCTAGCGAATTGATCAAGCGGGCGCGACGCTGGCGGAAAGTTGTCGGTGGCGGTATGCGTCAGGCCGGCGTGTTGGCTGCGGCGGGTATCGAAGCGCTGGAGCATCATGTCGATCGTCTGCGCGAAGATCACGACAACGCTACGCGTCTGGCGCAAGGTCTGGCCGGCATTAGCGGCATTTCGGTAGATGCGACTGCTGTGCAAACCAATATGGTGTTTGCGTCGTTTGCAGACGGTGTGGCTGAACTGCTGACAACGGACATGCGTGAGCGAGGTATCGTGTTGACGGCGAACAATCCCATGCGCATGGTGACTCACCTGGATGTCACTTCCGCGGACATTGACTACGTGATCCGGAGTTTTGCCGATTACTTTGATATGAAACAGGCGTCAACGGCGTAGTCGTTTATGAGTATCACCGGTGATCTGATTGCCACAATGGAGGCCGTCGAAAATCGTCTGGAATTACCGTTTATCGAGTCGGTATACATTCCACCGGTTCGCGCGATCAAACCTGAGCAAGGTGAGTTTGGATTCATTCTGTTAAATGACGGCAGCGCGGGATTTTTCTATGTGCTTCTGGGTGACACATTGGAGCGTCTGAACGACGACATACGGGCCAATGCATTTGCCGGAATGAATCCGGCCACATTGGTGAATGGACTCGCATCGGGCGACAATCTGGATCGCGCTTTCGCCATGGCCGCGGTAAACGCGATTTCACAACATATTTTTCGCCGCGCCGATTATTCTTTAGACACTGCGGGTAACTCCATGGCGGCAATGAATTTCAACGAACAGGATCATATCGGCATGGTGGGTTTTTTCCCGTCGCTGGTGGAGCGTTTGCGTGAACAAAATATTCGTTTAACCGTGCTCGAACTGCGCGAGCACCTGTTGGAGAAGGAAGACAAGTTCCAGGTAACCCTGGACCCGCAACATTTGCAGCACTGCAACAAGGTCTTGTGTACCGCCTCGACCTTGTTGAACGATTCGTTACCGGATGTGTTAAAGCATTGCACGGCTGCCGAAAAGATCGCGGTTATCGGACCCACCGCCAGTTGTCTGCCTGATCCGTTATTCAAACGTGGTGTCGACATTATTGGCGCGAGCACCGTGGTAGACGTAAATACTTTGATGGAGCGTGGCAGCGTCAACCAGAGTTGGGGCGATTCGGTGCAAAAATATATCATTGAAAAGCAGGCTTACCCCGGCTATGAAAACTTGCTGGACAAGATATTATTGAATAACTGATGAGCTATTACGACAAACAACGCAATGGATAAGCTCAACGCATTTCAGCAACAAATGGAAACCGCAGGCTACGTGGCGGAGCGCAGCCTGGCTTCCAGTCTGTTGCTTATGGATGCGTTACACAGACCGCTGTTGCTGGAAGGCGATGCAGGGGTGGGTAAAACGGAAGTCGGAAAGATGCTGGCGCGTTTGCATGAATGCGAATTGATTCGCCTGCAATGCTACGAGGGGCTGGACGTTAACAGCACAATTTACGAATGGAATTATCAGCGTCAGTTGTTAGCGATCAAGTTGATGGAGAATGTTAATGACACTATTGAGCAACGCGAGCAGGAAATATTTAGCGAAAGATTCTTGTTAGAACGGCCTTTGTTGCGATCCATCAGACAGGAAATAGCACCGGTGCTGCTTATCGATGAAATCGATCGTACCGATGAAGAATTTGAATCATATTTGCTGGAATTGTTATCCGACTTTCAAATCAGTATTCCTGAGCTGGGCACCATCAATGCTAAAACAGTTCCGCGTGTAGTATTGACATCAAACGGTACACGAGAATTAAGCGACGCTTTACGCCGGCGTTGTTTGTATTATTTTCTCGACTATCCATCTTATGAGAAGGAGCTGAATATTCTGCAACTCCACATGCCCGATGCCGGTAGAAATCTGGCCGGGCAAATCGTAAATTTGGTGCAGCAATTGCGGCAGGAAGATTTACGCAAGACACCGGGTATAGCCGAGACACTGGACTGGACGGCAGCGCTGATGAATCTCGAAGTGCAGAATTTGAACCGATCGGTTGATGACATTTACGATACTTTGGTTTGTCTGTTAAAAACGCGCGAGGATAGGGAGGCTGTTTCGCGGGAAATGATCGGCACGATAGCTGCCACGCTCTGACTTTCCACTTTCAATGCGCAGTGAAAGTGACGCACAACTGACTCAACGTCTCGCGGCTTTTGTTCGTTTTGCCAGGGCCAGGGACTATCAAATCGGTGTGGGTGAAACCCTTGATGCCATCAAGATGGCGCAAAGCGATGCGTTGCACAGCCGCGAAAAAATGTACTGGGGCTTACGTTCAATTTTTTGTCAAAACAAGTTGCAGTGGATCGAGTTTGATCACATGTTTAAAGAGTTTTGGCAGAAACTGGATTTCGAGGAAACCGCTCAAGAGCAAGTCGTAGAAACGACGACGCATACACGCAGTCATGGTGCAACCGGAATATCCGGCACCACCGCAACAGACGATGAACAGGAACGTTCAAAAACGGTGTTGCACGAGGACGATGGTGTGGTCGGGCAGGGTGGTGCCAGCAGTTATGAGGTGCTGGCTCATTGTGACTTCCGTTTCGTTTGGAACCACGAACAAATGCGTGAAATCGAGTTATGGGTGGACCGGTTGGCGGCACGCTTGCAGCGTCGTTTGCGACGGCGACTAAAAGAAAAAACTCAGGGCAACATCATTGATTTTCGGCGAACCGCCAGACGCAGTGTGCACTATGGCGGATGGCCTATCGATGTCAGTTACCGGCAACGCCGACGGCGTGTGCCGGAGTTTGTTTTGTTGCTCGACGTGAGCCAGTCCATGGAAGTTTACAGTTATCTTTTTCTGCGCTTTGCCCGCGCAATTGCACAGTCATTTAAGCGTGCCGATGTGTTCGCCTTTCATACACGCCTGGTGCATATCGGCGATGTACTAAAACTTCGAGATAATGGAAAAGTACAAGCTCGCGTCAGTGAATTATCGTCCGGCTGGTTGGGCGGTACACGCATCAGTGGCAGCCTGGCTGAATATTGCCGCAGTCATATCAAACAACTCAACTCACAGTCGATTGTCTTAATCTTCAGTGACGGTTACGATACAGCCGAACCGGAAGACTTGTCGGTCGAGATAAAAAAAATAAAATCACAGGCTAAACGAGTGATTTGGGTGAATCCGCTTTTGGGTCGACGAGAAGGTAAGAAAACCGAAAAAATTTATCCGGTAGAAAAGAGTTTGCAATTGGCCTTGCCGCATCTTGACATATACACCTCTGCACATAATCTACACAGTTTGCAAAAACTGGAGTCCGCACTCATTCAATATTGTTAAGGAAACTCTGATTTATTCAGAGCTTCCTTAATGTGACTCTGAGGCAGAGTCGCAATGTCCCTCCGGATTCAGTGAATCCTCTCTACTCATAGTCGGCGTTGTCGACTATTCACAACCTAAGAATATTCGTATTTGATTACCAATAGGTAATGTTTCTGTAAGTCCACGGTAATGTGAAAGTTATAGCTTGATTTTCAAGAAAGTTAGTGTGCCTTAAAACGCATTGTTTTGCGTAATGGGTATGAAAATTTGGAAGCCAGGAAGAGGTGGACACATGTTGGATATACTCGACGTTCAAACCGCAGCGGAAAACGGCAGTGTCCTTCACGCTTGCCTACATCATCTTATTGTCATTCGTGCTGTCAACGGTATTGGCGTATGTCTACCAAAAAACCTTTCGTGGATTGTCATATTCGAGAAACTACGTTCAAGCAATCATTCTGATTTCCATAGTGGCGGCGATGGTGATCCAGTCTGTCGGCGATAGTCTCGCGCGCGGTATCGGCATCATGGCGGCCATGGCCATTATTCGATTCAGAACTAATCTAAAAGATCCGCGCGATACGCTATTTCTATTCGCGGGTTTAGCAGCAGGTATTGCTTGTGGCGCATTTGCGTTTTCTGTCGCCATTATTGGGACTATTGGATTCTGCGCAGCCGCGTTGTTGCTGTATTGCTCACCACTGGGGCCGACCAGTTATTTCGACGGCATGCTTCGGTTTAATGCACCGAGCGAGAACAGCGACCGGGCTGAATTGGAGTCGGTTATTTCTGATTATTGCAGAGCGTTTTCTCTGGTGACATTGCGCGAGATTGAGCAAGGTAGACGAATGGACTATGCCTACCACATCAAACTACGAAGAAACAAAAAATACGAAGAATTTTTGCAGGCATTAAAGAATCTTCAATCAATAAATGGCGTGAACTTGATGATGCAGGAAGCAACGGTGGATTTGTGATGTTTCTCGCCGCAGTTTTCTTTTAAACAACAATCATAAGAAGGTGAAGTGAGATGAGTAAAAAACTATTACCCGTGCTTTGGATTGCGGCGCTCGGCGGAATCGTTGCCTTAACAGCACAGATACATGGCGAGTCTACGAAATTCTATGGTATCGCGGACGATCAGGAACAAACGGTGCGGTTCGACACGGCGGTTGAAATTACTCGCATTCACTTTATCGATGGGCAACAAGTGTCTCCGGGTGATCTCATACTCGAGGTGCGGCGGCCCGAATTGTATTCCGAGCGCGCCATAGTTGAAGACAAAATTGACGAAATCACCTCACGTGATCGCGAAGAGACTGGTTTGCTGCGTGCTCGACTCGCGAGTTTGAAAGAAGACTTACAAGCGAAGTTAGCTGACCTTGACGCCAGAATTCTAAGTCTGCGTTCCCGACACAATCTGAATATCAAGATATTAAATCAACTTTCACATGAGAGTCCGGATTCAGTCAATACTGGCAATAGTCCGTTATTGGCAGAAATGACGAGTCTGCAAAAGCAGCGTAAGCATATCCAGAGTTCGATCCAGGCGGAAATTGACAGTTTGATTGAAAAACTCAATGCAAATCAGCGACCGGTCGACGCCCAAATTTCGGGTTTGAATAAACGTAAATCCGAGTTGGCACGACAACAGACTAATTTAAGTGTTGCGGCCAATATTAGTGGACGTATTGGAGACAACTTCTATAAACCCGGTGACGTTGTTCCACCTTACCAGCCGGTTTTAACCGTCTATTCAAAATCCCCGAGTTTTGTTCGTGGCTATATCCACGAAAGGGTAATTAACTCGGTGGAACCAGGGCAACAAGTTTGGCTCATCACAACGGCCAACGTCAGAGACGCCGCAACTATTTCCGGTGTTATCGAAAGTCTGGGTTCAAGGATTGTCGAATACCCCATACGACTTAAGAAAACGCCCCTGGTTTCGGCCTGGGGTCGTGAGGTCATTATTCGAATATCTGCGGATCAATCGTTATTGCTAGGGGAAAAAGTTGAAATTGCCATGCAAAAACCGAGGTCAGTGGCTGAGCGGGTTTTAGGGATAAAAGAAAAATTCGGGTCGTCCTGGCGTTATCTATCGGGTGTGTTCAATGGCATCGAAAATTCAATCGCCAGTGAAAAAATGCCGACGGAAACAGATAACAAACAAGTCATGTCTGCTTACAAATCGACGTTTGATCGCAATACGTTCACTCCGTCAACCTAATGGAGGCCGAAGCTATGCACTTAAAGTCAACAAAAAAGGCATGTTTGATTTTTAGCGTGATCATACTGAGCAATTTCGCATCCGCCGATATGTTTGATCAATCATTGAGTGAAATTTTCCAATCAAACTTGCTTCGAAGTGATGACCCAGTTTTAGCAACGCCCAGTACAGGACTCGCGGCCTGGATTGATAACCCTCAAGCGAGGCTCTCGTTTGACGAAAGCAATGGGGATGGAATCGACACGTCATATCGATTGCGGTTCAATCCTATTTTGAGAAAAGAACAGCGCGCCCAAAAAACTATTTCAAAATTACGCCAGGATCGACAAACTCGGGGCAGGGAGCAACGACTACTCGCCGAGATCAAAGTCGTTTACGAAAGTGTAGTTGATATCGTGAGGAGTGAGCTTGAACAAAAAAATCTGGCCGAGCAGAAGAAGTTACTGGATTTGTCGGCTCAGTATCATCAAAGTTTAGCGCAGACTGACGAATTCGATCCTGAACGGTTACAAGAAGTAAATTTTGAAATCGCCCGCATAGAAAAGGCGAAAGAGATCAATGAAATTCGAAGTCGACAACTGACGCTTTCTATGAATTCTTCAGCGAAAAACGTCGAAAGGCAAGACGAAGTCGACCTGGGTACGGACGCAATCGTTTCTCCGGATGAAATTTGGAGCCTGGTTCAGCAGCACAAGTCGGATTGGTTCGAAAAAACAATGTCGAGGCAGTCCGCAGTTGACGCACTGACCACGCGGATATTGCATGAAGAGGTAGGCTTATCGAAAGCGCAAAGTGATTTTGGTTTTAATTTGATGGAGTTCGAACTAAACAATGATTCTTCAGGTAACAGCATCGGTGTAACTTTTGGCTTTCGTTTACCAAATATTGGATCGAATCGGGAGTTGATTCGGCGGCAACTGAACTTAGCCGAGGGAAATGATGAATACGCGACCAGAGAGTATGTTAATGTGAAAACGATCAGTGAATTAACTGACTCTCTCGAGTTGAATTTTAACGAGTGGTCTGCGTACAACGAGTTATTGTCTCGTTATGACGCTGACTTTGGGGCCGCCGATGCTACCAATGCAGAGTTGATACTGACACAATCCGAAGAGAGATTGCTGCTATCACAACGCGCCGCGACCTCCTATGGAAATCTGCTGCGAGCGTATGTGGAATTGATTAGTTTTTCCGGGGTAATTGGCGAAACCCCCTTGCGCAACTGGCTTAAGACCGGCCAACCTGTGGTTGCGGGATTGTGATGGAGAAAATTACCCTGCCACCGGTACTGCAGCGTTACGAACTTAAATACTTAATACCGTGGTCTTACGTCGAGCCTATTTCTGATTTTGTTCTCGCTTACTGTCAGTTTGACCATTTCTCAAGCATGTCAAAGGATCTTTTTTACAAAGTAAACGGGTTGTATTTTGATACTCGTTGTAACGAATTTTTAGAACAACGTTTATGGGGAAAGATGAGTCGATTTAATATGCGAGTGCGTTCCTATGAATCCGGTGAATCGCCACCTTATTATCTTGAAATAAAACACAAGAAGGGGCAGTCGACTAGTAAGTATCGAGCGACGTTAGACGAAAAAGACTGGCCAAGTATATTGACCGATCCTGAATTCGAAATTTCAGCGCGGGACGGTGCTGTGGAAAAACAAAACAAAGCACTGTATATGCGGCTGGCTCATACATACGCTATTGAGCCTAAGATATTTACCCAATATAAACGGCGAGCGTTTTTTTCGACGATTGACGAATACGCTCGCGTCACCATGGACTTTGACATGAAGTATAGAGAGCAGGATTTGTCCAACTATATTGGAGACCCGTATAGTCTCGTGCCCGATGAATCGTTGAATAATTACGACAATGAAACGATATATGCGATGAATACTTTTAGCGAGGCCAGCGTTGTATTGGAATTGAAATGTAACATCGGACAAGTACCAAGCTGGATGGTGGATTTAATTTCACTGTTTCAACTAAAGCAGGTTGGATTTTCCAAGTACAAGCAAAGCAGTCTCGTATCGAGAGATGAAAACGGAGTCGGTTACATGTCGAGAGATAGAGCCGGGATTGTCGTTTAGCTCGTCAATAATGCAACATAGTGCGCCGTAAATTGAAAAGTCGATAAACGCTTTTGGGAATTAAATTTCAGGCAGTGTCTGCGCAAATTTGTGCTTGAGAATGTCCATCTCTTATTTTATTTCGATAAAGCTTGTTACGCTGGCTGTAGTCCTTAGTCAAACAGCCGGTTTTGCGACATCTTCAGGGATCGATGGATTGTTTAGTTTCAACAAGTCCACAAACGCTAAGGTCACCTCGACATATAACATCAAAGACGATATGTTGAATGATGTTAGCGTTGCCGGGCTTTCGGGTATTGCATGGGATCAGGATGAAAATCGTCTATATGCCGTTTCTGATCTCGGGGATATTTATCATTTCAATATCAGCATCGTTAACCACATCATACAAGACGTAAAACTGATTGCGGCATACCCTTTGCGTGATAAGTCAGATAAACGACTAAAGGGAAAGCTTAACGATGCGGAAGGATTGGATGTGGTGAACGCGCGCAATGGTATCGCCGGTGATACAGAACTAATCGTCGCTTATGAACGACGTCCGAGAGTAGCGATACATTCGCCTCATGGAGTGTGGTCAGGCACGATTACGCTTGGCCAATCATTGGCGTCCAAGGAAAATTATAATAAGCCAAACAAATCGTTGGAGACCGTGTTAGTGCACGGCAAGTATGGTTTATTGTTGGTGCCTGAGGTCGCGATGTCTGGCCAAAATCAATTGCACCATACTATTTTTAACCCAAGTGGCGATCAGTCTTGGTCGTTTCGTACTGGTTTAGGTGACGTGGCTTCGTTTAGTGGAATGGAAGAGCTGGGAAGCGGTGATCTGCTAGTGCTGGAACGTACATTTGACAATATTTCCAAACCGTTCGAAATCATTTTACGAAGGGTTAAATTTGCAGGGTGTGAATCAGGTGGCGTTTGCGAAGCCGAGACACTAATGACGCTGAGCAGTCAGGAGAATTTAGATCTGGATAATTTCGAAGGGCTTGCGAAGATTGATGATGATCGTTATTTAATGATCAGCGACAATAATGAAAACAAAACCCAACAAAATTTGTTGTCTCTTATCCTGCTTCAATAGCTTAAAATGTAAAAACTTGAACTTGATCTTACAAAAATTACAGATTTAGTATAAAAATCGTCGGACAGCGAACAGCCGTAGTTTGCCCTTTTCAGTCGTTCGTGAAACTTTGACAATTAGAAAGCAATACAGCAGAGAAACCGATGAATATGCTCGATTACAATGGGCAACAACGTGGTTGAGGAGACACTGTTGCAAGTATCGCAGCGCACAAGCCAATTGTTAGACACAGACTGACCCAAAAATATAATCCTGCTGAGTTAAGATAGTCCATAGCGAGTGCTGCACCCAGTGGCCCTAGAAATGTACCAATGTTGTAGCCAATTAACCCTGTACTAGTCGCTGAGATTAACTCATGCCCGCTGTCAACCAGACGCCCGTGTCCTAACGCGTATAGTGGATGACTAAGACTTGTAACTATTGCCGCCATAATAGTTATCGTAAGAAATACATTGGGTATCTGTAACGCTAACACAATAGCACCGACCGCTGCCAGGAAGGTTATCAGGGCGCTTGTTCGCAAACGGCCGTGAAAATCAGCTAGGGTTCCGATGGGTAATTGACTAAGCGCCGGAGCGAATAGGATGATCGATACGAATAGTGCAATTTCAACCTTTGTAAAACTGAGACTTTCCGCATACACGGCGCCGAAGGCATAAAACGAACTACTAAGTAAACCGGCAACCACTGTCAGTGTAACGGTGCAGGGTGAACACACGAATATTTCAAAGGCATCTCGCCAGTTTGACCGCACAGTTTTAGTGGCGGGGGCTTTAACTCCCGCAACCGGGATGATCGCAGACACAAAAAGAACTCCAATCAATATGAAGGCGGTGTGAGCGGATGTAACTATTAATAGAAGGGGGCCTAAAGCAACGGTTCCTACTCGTAATGCTTCATAGGTCGCCACCATTCGTCCTCGCGTATTCTGCGTTGCTAGCCCGCTTATCCAACTTTCTATTAATAGGTAGTAGGCTCCAAGACCAAAACCGCCAATGAGTCGAAGTAAAAGCCACCAGATGGCCGAATCCGACAGATTGAGTCCCCAGACAGAAAAAGTTGCCAATGCTGCACAGAGGGAAAATGCTTTGTGATAACCTAATTTACCTACAAAATACCCACCCAGTACTGTCCCAAGGAAAGCTCCTAAATACCAAGCCGACGTCACGGCACCGATTAATGTATTGCTGTAACCAGAAGACAAAAGTTCTAGTGATATCAGGGGATATAGTGCTCCTGTACTCATAGCGAATAAAGGAACTACCCCAAAGAGATTACGAGCGTCCCTCGCATGTTCCCAGAAGATGTTGGTCTTGGACTTGCCCATTTTACGCTTTCGTTGCGTCCACGATACTGTCAAAGCGTTTTAGTAATTCTCGCCTAAGGTTAGCGAGTAATTTTCTATCTAGGTAGTAACATGATCTGGGGCCATCAATTGTGCCAATCAGCAAACCCGCTTCCTTAAGTATTTTTAAATGCTGTGAAACCGTAGATTGTGTTATTGGCAATACATTAACAATCTCGCCGCAAACGCATTCCCCTCGATTCGCCAATAGTTCTATTATTTTGAGTCGCGCTGGGTGTGACAGCGCTTTGAGTTGAGTCGCTAGTTTTTCGTCAGCAATGGAAAAAGGCATTTCTAAATTACACTAATCGTTCATCGACGATGAACGATTATATCGCTTAATTTTCGATTATCAATGCATTAATCTCCAATTGATTAGAATCCCTATAGGTGCCAGCAATTGATTGGAGAGTTGACTATGTCGGACCATTCGGGAAATGGTCGTTGCGAGTATTACAACGGTAAGTTTTTGAAAATTATGATAAAGATCCGAGTTGGGTCGTTAGTACGCGTTTTTTGCCATATAAAACGATCTGTAGTTAGGCGTGAGCGGTAATTTTGAGTTCGCCTCCTTCAGATGCAGATTTGCTTGATGATGGAAATGACCGCTAAGGGTTACGTACAACCTTTACGAAATTTTCACTGAATGGCGGCGATGAGTAAAAAGAGACATTGTCAAAATTGATTGAAACTTCACATTTTGATTTGTCCTGTCAAGTCCAAGTTTTTACACTTAAAAAGATCTGCATGTTTGCATTTTGTTGCGAATTAAAATTCAAACTCTAAAATTAGCCCCATTGTGCGGCTTCTATTTGCGGCTGGTTCAATTTCATCATCATTATCTTCTTCTTCATCTACAGTTATGGGAAAGCGTTTGAATTTCCCGGTTAGATAGTCAAGCGAAACGGAAACATGCTTGTTAACAAACCAGGTAAACGCGATACCGTAGCGTTCATCCTCGGTGTCTTCGAATTCCCGGCTTCGTTCCAGTCGTGTAGCAATAAGAAAACGTTGTGTTGGAAAATACGCGACTTCGAGGTTATATGATGACGGCTTATCGAATTGCGCTTCAAATTCACGAAATTTGTCACTGGCCTCAACCCATTCTGCCGTAATCTCGAATTGCTCAAAACCGAATAAGATATGGGCATTAATTCCGGGCACGCGCTCCGAAAGCGATTGCCAAAGTCAAATAACAACTGCTCATCGCTTTCTGCCAAATCCGAAATATAACCCGCACCGATTCGAATCGATTCGTTTTCGTTTATGAAAGATAAAACCACGCCCCAATCGACACTGTCATTGTCGAATTCTTTTGACACTTTGCTGTCAAATACGAATGGGGAGAATGTTAAAAATTCTGCAAATTCATATTCGATGACCAGTGCATCCGCTTTTGTTTCACCAAACTGAAGTAGGGGATCTGCAACAAAATAGCTATAGAATTCGCCAAATGGCAGATCTATGCGCCCGACTTGAAAGTTCAGGTTGTCAAATTCAGCGACCATAAATCCTTCATCAATTTCGCCGTGAATACGGTCGCTGCTTTCTCCTTCGAGTACCAGTTCGATGCCGATGTTTTCGGATATTCCGATTTCAAAACCAATTTGCAGGGTTTGCGTTGGATCCTCATTTTCAACACTACGGGTTCTGTCTTCGAAATGCAGAGTGAGATTTTCTTTTTCAAATTCCAGTGATCCAGTTAAGGTCATCCACTCATTGAGTTCAATTCCAAAAACAGATTCGCGACGTTCATCGTAGGTCTGATATAGCGACTCTTCTTCGTCAGATTCTTGGTCAGCATAGATGACCAATGGTGTAGTTAAAAGCAGCAGTAGCGCAAAGCACCATTTCAGTAACGTCAATTTCCTTCTCCAAGGTAGAATATTTATTGTATTTTGTTGTTATCATAAATGTTGCAACAAAGGATTCAGATAAGTCTACCGTCAAGCATCAAGTTCATCATATGGTAATGTTGCGATAAGCAATATGCGCTGGTTGGAATCGTATAGTTAACGCGTGTCCGGAAATTAAGCTAGCGGTGGTCAAGATTGCATACAAGTCAATCCCTGTGGAATGAGTCAGGCTGTAAGGACTATTGGATTATGAGAATACTGTTGATCGAAGATGATAGTGTCATCGCCAATTTTATTACCAAAGGGATGAAACAAGCTGGTTTTGCGATTGACCATATGGAAGACGGTGTTACGGGACTACACGCAGCATTAGATGAAGTTTATGATCTTGCGATTGTCGATCTTATGTTGCCGAGACTCGATGGCTTAAATGTCATTGACCGCATACGCGAGAAAAAGATCAATATTCCGATAATCGTATTGAGTGCCAAAAGAACTGTCGACGAAAAGGTGGATGGCCTGCAGCACGGCGCTGACGATTATCTTACCAAGCCATTTTCATTCAGTGAGTTGCTGGCGCGTGTCGAGGCGCTGTTACGCCGTTCCAGCAACACCGTTGAGCCTACCAGTTTGTCTATTCACGATTTAACCCTGGACTTGTTAGCGCGCACCGTTGAACGGGCGGGGCGTAAAATCGATTTACAACCAAAGGAATTCTCGTTATTAGAGTACTTGATTCGTAACGCCGGACATGTTGTTTCCAAGACCATGATTATGGAACGTGTCTGGGATTACAACTTCGATCCGGGTACCAACGTGGTGGAGGCACGCATCAGCAAGTTAAGGGAAAAAATCGATAAGGGATTTACAACTCCACTGATACACACGGTCAGAGGTTTGGGCTATGTGATCAACAAGCGTCATGATTAGATTACCCAACACTTTAGCTGCACGGTTGACTCTATGGTACGCGTCAGCCTTTGTATTTTTTCTTGTAGTCGCTTTTGCGATTCTTTATTTGTCTATGAATACGGTGTTGAATAGCCGTATAGATGAAGATTTGGAGGAAGATATCGAAGAGTTTCGGTTAACATTCGAAACCAACGGCTTAGAAGAAGTTAAGCGGGAAATAGATCGTGAGGTAATGGCGGGGGATACGGTTGATGAGTTTTTGCGTTTGTTGAGCCCGGCCGGCAAGGAAATATATTCGTCAGATCAGAACCATTGGAACAACCTGAACACTGACATCGATATTGTAAAACGGTTCACGGCTCCGGATGTGGAACCGGTCTTATTGAGCGCGGACTTCGAAAGTCAGGAACACACTACACGGATGATATACGGTTATATTGGTCCGGGTGTGATATTGCATCTTGGTGACTCGCTGGAAGAAAAAGAGGAAATCATGGAATTGTTGTTCCTCGTGTTTCTTATTATGTTTTGTTTTGTTATACCGCTGGCATATGGGGTGGGACGATTTGTGGCGAGAAAAGCGGTTCGGGGTATCGAGGCCGTTAGTCACGCAGCCATCGATATAGAACGTGGCAAATTCGATCAACGTGTGTCGGTCACGGGGTCGGGTGACGAGATTGAAACCTTGGCCAACACATTTAATGCCATGGCGGAACGCATTCGCAATTTGATCGCGGAGATGCGGGAGATGATTGACAATATTGCGCATGATATGCGTAGTCCACTGGGACGTATTCGTGCTATTTCAGAGTCGGTCTTGTCAGCGTCAGACAACGGGCGGGAAAATGGTCGTGGCGAGGAGTACAAGAAAGCAGCCGCTGATACACTGGAAGAATGTGACCGTTTGATTCAACTCATTAATACTACGCTGGACGTGGCGGAGGCGGAATCCGGTGTGGCCAGTAATATGATCGAAGCGGTTAATATTTCTGAATTGACTGAAAATGCGTGTGAACTGTTCGAGCCCCTTGCGGAGGAGAAACGCATTACTGTGTCGCCCAAGCTTGAACCCGAGTGCTGGTTGCGTGGAAATAGACAGAACCTCCAGCGCATGTTAGTTAATCTGTTGGACAATGCTATGAAATACACGCCGGCAAAAGGGCGGGTCAATGTTAGACTCGAACGCAATGACGACGCTATCCAGATCGAAATTGCCGATACCGGTGTGGGTGTGCCATTGACTGATCAACAGCGGGTGTTTCAACGTTTTTTTCGTTGCGATCAAAGCCGTTCCCAGGAAGGTTGTGGTTTGGGTTTGGCTTTTGCGCGCGCCGTCGCCCACACCCACGGTGGCGACATCAATTTGACCAGCACACCCTCCGAAGGCAGTATATTTACCGTCACTTTACCTGCCTGAACAGCAAATTCCTTCCCTTTGTAAAACTTAATATTCGCTCTTAGACCACAGGTCGCATCCAAGACCTGAAACGATGGGGTTTCCAAAGGGAAGAAGCAAGACTCTTCCCTTTGGCCGCCGACGAAGTTCATACCGCGGTGGGCGAAATAATATTTGATTACTAAACGATCATCTCCCGGCAAGCTTAAGGTGAAGCTGGCTCGGTAATATGTTGATCCTCGCCAATGCACTGCGTTACGGCGGGAAGTTTTAAAGTCAACCAACACACTGGATAAGGAGATGTAGCAATGAAAAAATCTACGTTGTTATCACCAACAATATTAGTAACGCCTGTAGTCCTGGCTTTAGCTACCGGTGGACCAATGGCGAGGGCTGATCATGATGAAATTCCCTTCTCGGAGGCTCACTTATTCTTTGAACTCAATAACACGGATGGAGACTTAGGTATTCATTCAAAAATCGATGGAGAACCGTGGAAACGTCTCGAGATTGAAGACCCGCATGAGCGCAGAATGTTGAATATCTATGTCCAAGGACGTTTGCGCCGCCAAGGATTAACTGAGATTTTTTTCGAAAGCGCGGAACCAACATTCGATGAGCTACCGCCTGAAAAGTTCTTTCGCCGATTCCCCGAGGGGATCTACGAAATCGAAGGGTTAACCTTGGACAGAGTAGAGTTGGAAAGTGAAACTGAACTGACCCATGTGATGCCAGCACCTGCGGTGGTGCAAGTAAACGGTATTAATGCCGCGCCGAGTTGCGACGATGAATTACCGGTCGTGGCTGAAGGCGACGATGTTGTACTTAGCTGGACAGAAGTCACGGACTCTCATCCAACGATCGGTACTCCAGGTGTCTCAATTGACGTTGTTAACTATGAGGTCGTTGTGGAAATTGATGAAACGCCGTTTAAAGTTAGCGCTATCCTTCCACCAGAGGCGCGCGAGTTTGAGGTGCCAGAGGAGATTTTGGAGTTGGATGAGGCGGAGATTAAATTCGAAGTCCTGGTCCGTGAGGCAAGTTACAACCAGACCGCCGTTGAAAGCTGCTTTTGCATCGAGGAATGTCCCGAAGAGGAAGAATAACAGTTTCTCAGGATTTGCGATTAGTTAGTAAATGATGTGATCACGGCCCCATTCGTACTGAGAAAGCAACGAATGGGGTCGACCTTCACGAGTTAAGAACAATGATTCAAATGGTTTCAGAAACTACTAAATGTCGCCAATACAAGTTTTTTTCGCTTGCCATTGTCTTTTTTATATTGTTGCCGTTTGCCAACTTCACATTCGCGCAACAAGCATTTGACAACGATGTTAGTACATATGACGAAAACCCAAGAATCGAAGTTGATGTTAGAGACGCTTTAGTGATTCTAAATGTGCGCGAAGCCCAAGTTGCAGAGGTTCTGAAAAAAATTACACAGAAGGTCGAACTCGTTGTTTATATGTACGGCGCACTAGATGAGCGCATCACGTTGCAAGTTGAAAATATTTCATTACCTGAAGCACTAGCGAAGGTGTTGCGTGACTGTAGTTTCGCGTTACATTACGTGAATCCGGCTTCCAATTTACAGTCAATTTATCCGAAATCTGTGAGTAAGCTGTGGGTGTACGCAGATAATAATTCAAATACGACTGGCGAGAATACGCTAAGTGACTTTGGACCGCCGACACGTATCATTCGACCTACAAATGAAAAAGAAGAAATAGAAATAACGTTAGAAGAAGGCAGTTTGAAATCAGCTAAGCATCATCGTGGCGAGCGGATATCGGAATTAGGTGTCATGTTATTGGACGAAAATAAGGACATCCGTCTGGATGCAGTCGCCATGTTGGCGGAGATAGATGACGCTGATGTATTGACTTTGCTTGCCTCCGCCTTAGGCGATGAAGTCAGTGTGGTGCGTGAGCAGGCGGTTGACGCCTTGTTAACCGTTGACGGGAGCGATACAGTTCATTTGTTTGAGCAAGCGATTAACGATACCGATCCTGCGGTACGCTCGTTGGCAATCAGTGCTTTAGTCGAAATAGACGATAATGAATCACTGCGGGTTC
>CBDCFT010000072.1:0-67517 GCA_965216365.1 Arenicellales bacterium
GTTCTGTTCGGTTGACGCGATCAAGATTTTTATTCTGTACGATTTGTATGTCGATGCCAGCGAACGGAATTCGGGTGTTGGCGCCTCGCTAATGGACACTGCCAGCGAATACGCTAAAAATGCAGGCGCCGCGCGTATCGATTTGTTGACAGCACATAGTAATAAACCAGGACAACACTTGTATGAAAAGCTTGGTTATAAAAAAGCGCTGGAGGACTTCTACGCGTATTCGTTAACATTGGAACTGGCGTAAATAAAGTAACAACGCTTTCGTTGGACGAACGCGGCTAAACCGGGTGCGTTATAAAACTGTCACGCGAAAGCCCACACGTGGGAAATGCACGGCAACTTCGCCGCAAAGATCGTGTTCGCGTGTTATCGCAATTGTATTGCGGTTAATCGCCCGAGCTATACCGGTGATGGCTTGTTCTGCACTGTCGGTTAACGGTTCGACAGAAATCGGCATGCCCGGTTTAATGCCTTGGGGGTCGAGCGGATCTGATTGTTCTTCAGTCTGTGGTGCACAACCTTTTGCGACTTCCAGGGCCTGTTTCGGTGTTATATCCGTTGATGTTCCGTGACCAATGGCTTTCATCCGACCCGCCCAAGCCAGTAATGCCGGAAATTCTGAAAGAAAACTTTCCGCCTCGGTGTAACGACCGTGCACGAACCAGACAACACTCCAGGCCAGAAGGTCGGGCATACCCGGTTGGTCACCAAGTAAATAATCGCGACCCGACGATAAGCGTTCGTCCAGCCAACCGAGTTGCGCCCTCAATTGTGCCAGCGTATGCGGCATATCCTTCGCTTCTTTGGCCATGTCGCCATCCGGGCCAAAATACAACCGTGTACGGTCGGCGACTAACTCTGCCGCCAAACTATCCGCGACCGGTGCGAATGCGGCGCGTACAGCCAGCTCAAACAAAGGGCCGTCGGTCCAGCGCGAAACAGCGAACGGCATGCCGTTGCTACCACTGGGGAACAGGGTCGGTTGCGGTACGAGTCGCTCCAGTTCGCGAAAAATACATTGCGTATCACAAAAAATATCAGCACCGATTTGCATCACGGGGATACGCCGGTAACCGCCGGTCATAGCGAACAACTCAGGCCGCTCGGGCAGGCGGTTCTGTTCAACGGATTGCCAGCTTAATTTTTTAAATCCCATAGCCGTGCGGATTTTTTCCGCCACCGGCGAAGGTGGGTAATGATGAATAATTATTTCTGACATTGCTCCCTCCTTATTTATTAGACCATTACAATTTATTAGACCATCACACTATCACAAAGCGCTGTAAGGCGTTCAGTCCATCAAATCGATTGCAGCGCCGCGGGGTGTCGAGCCGTTGATGTGCCCGACGGTGGACGGGCATGCGGAACACACCAGAATGATACTCATCTCCGCTTTTAATTCGATGTAGTCGCCGGGTTGTGCGGTCGAAGGTTCATCATGCAATGCAAGTGACGTATCTACCAATGCATGTTCAAACAGATTCCAGGGGCAGGGCACATGGGATAGTGAAATGCCTCTCGTTTTCATTTGTCGTCCTAGATTGTCCTGACAATTAGGTGTCGCATCGGCACCGAAAAATCGATTGCTTCCTGCGCTGCACGCGGCATGTAAGGTATCGTGATAGCCGGGCGATGTGTCTTCAATAATTGAAAGCAACGGATTAAACAGATTGCTGACCAGTTTATCGCCGGGTTTGAATAACAAGCGATAAATGGCTGACCGACTGTGTTCCATAGACAGATATTCATCGAGATTAGCTGCGTTGAATGCCCAGGTGTCAACAACTTGGCCGCCTTCCGTGTTCACGATTCGGCAATGCTGATCTTTACGAAGTTCGATGCTTACTGCTTGTCGTGCAGGAATGGGAATGCGTTTTATCAATGTTTGAGCCTCATAAACCTGTAGCGAGAGTGATAGTTTATTCGAGGTTAACCAAGAAACTTGCAGTATGCTCTGTGGAACTGCATTATTGCGCCATTCGACATGCTACTAAATATAGGAATCTGTACCGACCTGATTCACTTTACCGCTAATAGCCAGAATCCATGACCATTAAACTCGAAACCAGTATTGTCGACAATGCCATTTATCAGCGAACTGTTGCTCGTTTTCGTGATGCGTCAATTCGCTTGCCCCGGATTTCGGAGTTGGCTGACCCCGCAAGTATTCCGGACGATATCGTTCGCTCACTCAATGAAATAGATCCTGATGTTGCCGACCCGTTAAACCTGTTTCGTGTTCATTGGCATAACGATGCGTCACGCAAGGGTGTCAGTAAGGTGCCGGAACATATTGTATTGCCCAGCGCCTTAACCGGGGTTGATGCGAACATTATAGTTATTCTTGGTAACCGGTTTCCGATGATAAAGGCGCACAAGGTTCTGGCCGCTTACGGTTGTCTGGTGCCACGCCTGGTATGCGGGCTATTCGATCCTGAACGGCACCGCGCGGTCTGGCCATCCACCGGGAACTATTGCCGTGGCGGTGTCGCCATCTCGCGTATTCTCGGTTGCCGCAGTGTCGCCGTATTGCCGGAAGGCATGAGCAGGGAGCGTTTTCAATGGCTAGAGCAGTGGGTAACCAATCCTGAAGACATTGTCCGCACATTCGGAACGGAAAGTAACGTTAAGGAGATCTATGATGCGTGTCACGCGCTGGAGCAGGATGTAGATAACATCATACTCAACCAGTTTAACGAGTTTGGAAACTACATTATTCACCGTGCGGTGACCGGCCCGGCACTGGAAAAGGTGTTCAATGCCGTTAATCAGGACGGCACAATGAATTTGCGCGCCTATGTTGCCGCATCCGGTTCCGGCGGCACGTTGGCGGCGGGTGATTATCTCAAGCAATCGCTCGGCACACAGACTTGTGTCGTTGAAGCACAGGAATGCCCGACATTACTGTACAACGGCTACGGTGAACACAATATTCAAGGTATCGGCGATAAACACGTGCCGTTTATCCATAACGTGCTCAATATGGATTTTGCCATCGGCGTGTCCGATGCAGCTTCGGATAGTTTGAACTTGTTGTTTAACACGCCAGTCGGGCGTTCTTTTATGGTTAAGCGAACGGGAGTCGATCAAAGCGTGATTGATGACTTGTCAAATCTCGGTTTGTCTTCGATCGCCAATGTGCTTGGTGTGATCAAGTACGCTAAATACAATGAGCTTAAATCATCCGATGCTGTGATTACGGTTGCTACCGATGGTTCGGAAATGTACGGTACGGAACTGGCAAAATGCGAAGCAGCTATACATGGCGGCAGGTTTGATGAAAGCGCAGCAGCGGAAGTGTATGGCCATTACTTGCTTGGTGCCGCGACCGATCATATGATCGAGTTGGTGCGGACGGACCGCGAACGCATGTTTAACCTGGGTTACTACACCTGGGTCGAACAGCAAGGTGTTTCGTTAGCGGATTTCGATGCACGCCGCGATCCTGCGTTTTGGGATGACCTCATGCAGGTCGCACCGATTTGGGATCGGATGATCGACGAATTTAACGCCCACGTCACTCATTGAGTAGTGTGATACGACTTTCGTGTCGTTAGTGCGCCGCTTGGAACCGTGAGGTCAGAACTGATTGGAGCGTCAAGTACGCTGTGCTGATAAATTTCTATCTTTACTAAACGGCTAGAAACGGACCTTCGTTGGCTGTTATTTTGAGGTCTGCTGTAACAACAATAGCAGCTGGTTCCGACATCCAATAACGCTAACCACAAGCGGATGCTTGCCACAACGTACACTTAAATCCGCTTTTAGCGCACGTTCCAATCTACTGTAGCCCATAACAACATAGGGTTCTACAACAGGTAGAAAGAATGTGTATTTTGGAGCGACGCTCTATTTGCTCCTCGCCGTGGGGATTCGTAATGTTAGGATCGTTCATCAAAATTAATTCGTCGACTTCAGCTAGATTTTGCGTGAACAAACTGCCGTCAGTCGTTGCGTCGAGTAGACTCCCAATTGACTCTTGTGCATTTTTAACCAACATACCAATGGCCTTTTGACCTAGGGAAACTCTGATTAAAACACGAAATTTGCGATAATAAGATTCCTGTTTTAAGAGAAGCTTATTTCATGCGCCAGACGACATTAGCCGAAGGCACGTTTGCCAAGTACAACAAGGCCACCCGGAAAGAAAAGTTTCTGTCCCAGATGGATGAAATCATTCCCTGGAAGGAGCTGAGCCAAGTGATTGAGCCGCATTATCCGCAGCCTCAAGGCAGTGGCCGGCGCCCCATTGGGATTGAACGGATGTTGCGAATTCACTTTATGCAGCACTGGTTTAATCTGTCTGATCCGGGTATGGAAGAAGCGCTGTACGATATGCCGGTGTTACGGGAGTTTGCCCATATTGATCTGGGACGGGAGCCGGCACCGGATGAGACGACGATCTGCAAGTTTCGTCATATTCTGGAAGAGCATGATCTGGGAGAGCGGTTGTTTCATCTGGTCAATGCGTATTTGACGGAGAACGGATTGTTCGTGTCGAAGGGGACGATTGTGGACGCGACCTTGATCGAAGCGCCGACCTCGACCAAGAACAAGGAGAAGGAGCGGGATCCGGACATGCATTCGACGAAGAAGGGGAATCAATGGTACTTTGGGATGAAGACGCATATTGGGGTGGATAGCCAAAGCAAGCTGATTCACTCGGTGGCGGTAACCTCGGCCAATACCCATGACTCACAGGTACTGGAAGACCTGTTGCACGGGGAAGAGACGAAGGTCTGGGGGGACTCGGCGTATAGTGGACAAAAAGAGGTGCTGAAAGAACAGGACCCGAATGCCAAAGACTATACCCAGAAGAAGGGATCGAGAAATGACAAGTTGAGTGATGAGGAGAAGTCAAAGAACCGATCCAAGTCGAAAGTACGCGCGAAGGTGGAGCACACGTTTCATGTGATGAAACGACAGTTCGGGTTTCGCAAGGTCCGGTATCGTGGACTAGACAAGAATGCGAACTGGGTGTTTATGCAATGCACCTTGATCAATTTGGTGATGTCGAAGAACCGATTAGCGGCATCGCCATAGGCCAGTTGCGTCTAAATGAACCCAGTCGTCGTTAACACCGATAGATCAAAGCAAAACATCAGGCAACTCATGGATGAATCTCTGATCTGTATACAACAAATCGCATAACGGTCATTTTATCTTTTGAAAACCGGTAAATTCACCAATTGATCAGACCTTCCTTAGATAGTGTCTAATGGAAATATCACCGTATTGTTAAACGATGCCGGGGGCATATCGTGAGAAAACGTGAACCCATGATCTTTGAATTCCAGTACCGTTTCCTCTTTACGTGATTGGCGTCGACCAAAACGCCGGGTAAGTTCCATCGCTGCCCAGGTGCCATTTTCAATTTTCAACACACCGCCGCTATCGTTATTATTGTATGTGACTTCGACACGCCGGCTGGACATCTCGGATTGAATAAATTCATTTAGTTGTCGCAGATCTAGATGCATATTACATCGTGTGAAATCACCACAACATGCGACGTGATTTCGAGTATCGTGGTTTGCACATCTGTGCAGGCATCTTGGTTTTGAGGATTGTGTGTTTGATTGGATTTGGTCTTTTTGTTGATTCTCGTGACTTGGTGTTGAAGCTCGATAAAACTGACATGGCATCATGTATTACTACCCTCTTTCTGTGTTGATGTTCATTGTTAGTCACGCCACCATCAGACAATAATGGCGTGCCGCTCAGAGTTCCTGGTCGAGAGAGGTAAGGCCGACGGTATTGGGTGTCGTTTATAAAACGCTTGGATGCATCACACACCGGGTTTCAATCCGATATAGTCAAACCACACTCAAACTTTCGTTATCACCCCCACAGCGATAGGCGAAGATTAACAATAAATAGCAATCAATTTCTCGTTAATGAATGTTAAAGATTGTTGCAACGAGATTCCGTCACTTGAGGGTGTCCCAAACCTAGTTGAAATTTGAAGTGGCTCACAATCTTTGATTGGATGGTTTTTACCAATGAAATCATCCACAGAAAGAAAGGAGCCACAGATGTCTAGCATTACGAAGCGACGACGTAAAAGCAAGCGATTAGGAGTAGCCGTCGATTGGTCGGCGAAGGATTTTCATACCGAGCAATTGGACACCAAAGTGGAACTGATTCGCGCCCTAATTCCGCTGGGGTTGATGGCGGTGCAGGAGATGCTGGAAGACGAGGTCTGCGCGTTAGCAGGCGCGTGCTACGGTCGAGGCGGTGAGCATTATCGTCATGGCACGAATCCCAGCTCGGTGAAGCTGCAAGGCCAGCGCCATCGGGTGCGCGTGCCGCGGGTACGGGATCGACGCGGTGAGGAGGTTGCCTTGGAAAGTTGGGCGGCACTGCGAGACACGCGCGAGCCGGATGAGGGGTTACTGCGCCGGGTGTTGTATGGGCTGTCGTGCCGCAACTATGCGTCGGCGGCGCAAGCCTTGCCGGGGGCGATTGGTTTGTCTTCAGCCAGTGTCTCACGCTCGTTTGTGGCAGCGACCCGGGAGCAACTGAAGGCCTTTCGGGAGCGGGATTTATCGACACTTGACCTGGTGGCGGTGTTTGTCGACGGCAAGAGTTTTGCCGAGGATACGATGGTGATTGCCTTAGGGATCACGATGGACGGCGAGAAGGTACCCTTGGGGTTTATCCAGACTGGCACCGAGAACGCTCGCGTGTTGACGCCGTTTTTGCGCAGTCTGGTCGACCGTGGTTTGGATGTATCCCAAGGATTACTGGTGATCATGGACGGTGCCAAGGGCTTACGCGCGGCGGTGCGTCAGGCGTTCGGCAAATACGCTATGGTGCAACGCTGTCAATGGCACAAGCGCGAGAACGTAGTGGCGTATCTCGCCAAAGCGCAACAACCGATTTGGCGCCAGCGCTTACAACAGACGTATGAACGTCCCACGTATCAGGAGGCCAAGGCCCAGCTAGAGCAACTGCTCAACGAGCTGCGGTGTGTCAACGAATCGGCGGCCGCCAGTTTGCGTGAAGGCCTGGAAGAGACTCTGACGCTGCACGCTCTGGGGATGTTTCCATTGCTCGGTGCAAGCTTCAAAACCACCAACTGCTTAGAGTCGCTCAATGCCATGATCGAAGAACGTTGTGGTCATGTCGATCACTGGAAGAATTCCAATCAAAAGCAGCGTTGGTTGGCCGCATCGTTGATGGATATCGAACCCCGATTACGACGCGTGCAGGGGTACCGTCACTTACCAACGCTAAGACTGGCATTGCAAAAAGCCTTGCGTATTGAATCCATCATCGAGAAGGAAGCCGCTTGATGATAAACTTAACGAGCCACGGAGAATTTCAACTAGGAATAAGACACCTTCCGTCACTTTAAATGGCCATAAGCCGTCATGTGTAAATCGCAGTAAATTCAATATTTTATCGGCTGAGTTCGGTCGATAGTTGACAGTTTTACCTTCAGATTGTTGGGTCCGTTTCGTTGCTAGATTCGAGCCGAATTTTCCAATCTCCCATCGTTTTTTTATTACTTTGATCCCAATTTCGTTAACTGCCTGCAAAGAATTTATTGTTAAGGGTTGGTTTGGCCCGCATGACGATGTGTCAAGGGCTACTCTATGATACGGGTGCAAGCCTGTTGTAGTATTCAGCATGGTTGTCAGCAAATTTATGGCCCAACAGTATGCAACGCCATCCGGATGGGTTGGACAACTGCTGATGGGTCCTCTGCTTAATCGGTCAAATTCCAAATTAAATGCATTTGTTTACGATGTGTTGGCGCCGTCTCCGGAGGCGCGGGTGCTGGAAATCGGATTTGGTGGGGGCGGGTTAGTTTTTCGCATTGCAAAGAATCTCACCTCAGGCTCGATACACGGCGTTGAGGTATCCAAACCCATGCTGGATAGAGTCAACGCGATGATTCATCGACGCGGGCTTTGCGACAAAGTGCATCTTCATAAAGGCACAATTGAGAATCTACCATTCTCGAATGGTCACTTCGATGTCGTTTGTAGTGTTAACACGGTCTATTTTTGGCCTGATCTGTCACGAGGTATCGAAGAGATGGCACGCGTTACTCGCACGAGCGGAGTAGTCGCATTGGGATTTGGTTCTGATACGGCACTTCGGCAATCTGGCTATGAAGATAAGGGATTCAATCTATATTCGCCCGATCACGTAGTAGAGGCACTAAACAAAAGCGGATTGTGTTTGGATAGACTTGAGACAATGAATAGAAAGAGCCGAGGACCCTTCTTTGTATCCCGAAGCATAAAGTGTTAATACAGGTGTCTTATAAGTGACCGGTAAACTTCTAAAAATTGATGACGAATTAACTATCCATTATGAAGAATCCGGTCGCGGGGAAAGACCCATTTTGTTTTTGCCTGGGTGGACAATGTCGACCAAGGTGTTTACGCGACAACTGGCCTATTTTAAAGACTCAAATGAATATCGATTCATTACCTTCGACCCAAGAGCGCACGGACTCAGCAGTAAGACCCAAGACGGTCATCACTACGAGCAGCACGGCAGCGACATTTGCGCATTTATTGAGAAGCTGGAGCTCGAGAACATCGTTATCGCTGGCTGGTCATTTGGAACCTTAGCGGTACTTGCCTACGTGCACCAATATGGAGCTAAGCGACTATCGGGTCTCATCATGTTGGATGGCCCACCGCGAGCAATTGGAGAAGATAACAAAAAAGAATGGGTCACCTATCGATACGATGATGCGGATGCAATGCAATCGTTTTACACCATGGGGCGCCTAGAAAATAGAGAATTCACCAATAGAGAGTTTGCCCGGTGGATGTTAGAAAACAAAAGTTTGGAGAACATACAGTGGGTGCTCGATATTACAAACCAAACCCCAGACACAGCCGCGGCGTTGCTGAACGCCACAGCGAACTTTCTGGACTTTCGTGAGGATTTAATCGCTCTCAACGGCAAAATTCCACTACTGTACGTGGTTCGTAATGAAATCGGCGAATTAGTGTCCAATTGGGCTTCGCAATACACACCATCTGCGCAAGTTCACGCACTGGGCGATCATTTAATGTTTTGGGAGCGCAGTGACGAGTTTAACCGGATTTTGACTGAGTTCTTAAACTGTTGTAATTCGAAACATTCCTGATGGACGTCTAATATCTTTTTATCGATCGCGTCACTTAACCTAGGGAGACAGTTGCTATTAATCTCAGCTAAGCGCGGGAGAGGGTTTAACCACGTCGAATAGACGAGCCTTGAAAATGGACTTGAATACGATAGATGGTTTTTTGGCGGCGGTGAATTTCGCCAGTTTTTAAATCCACTCGTTCAGGTACTTCCTGAATGCGTTTGTCTATCATCGCGTGATAGCCGCGTTCAGAAAAAATATCGATTAACATCGACAATGCAAGCGGGTCATCAAACGTGTCGTCCTCCAGGTTAACGCTGGCGCGTCCGGACAAAGCATGGCGCTGGATGATCGACATGAACTTGTTTTTGATGATTTCAACCACTTTCACGAACAATTCGTGATGATTTATCTCATAGCTATCAAGGCGTTTGACCAACTCCTGTCGTGCATGAATTGTAATTTCCTGCGCAATGGGGATAGGGTGAAGACGATCAAAAGTACGTTGTTCGAGTTCCAGTGAGCTTTGATATTGCAGTTCACGGAGAATATTTTCCTCGACTTCCTGTATAGGTCCTTCCGCATTGATAAAGTGGTAATGATAAATTTCTTTTAACGATTGCAATGCATCCCAGGTTTGTTCTTTAAATACGCGGTAGCGCTGTTGGGCATGCTCACGACTCGTGTCGGTTGCGCGCAGCTCAATTTTCTCGCCCATACCGGTCTCGTCTACCTCTTTGTTGTGTGCCTTGATCTCCATGCCACGGTGAAGTTGTCGTTCGATACTCGTCCTTTCGCTGGCAAATAAAACCATGGCATGAATAATGGGACGACGAAAATGCATGGCGAGGTCGGTATCGGCGAATTCGCTATTCAGTTTGTTAATCTGATCTACCAGCATCTTGAGGCATTCGACCTGGACACGCGTGCGTGGAAAGCCGTCGAGAAGGGCGCCATCGCGGTATTCTTCTTTTAACAACTCCCGCAACAGGATCGCGATGACGTCAGTGTCACCCACTAATTGTCCCGAGTCTTTAATTTTCTGAGCCTCGGGTGTGGTCAGTAGTTCACTGACAACTATCGGCGGACACGTCAGCCCCCGGGAATCCATGATGAATCGCGTTTGAGTTCCCTTGCCGGCTCCCGGCGCACCGCCAAGCAGGATCAATTCTTTGGGAAAGCGCAGGTTTTCATGTCCGCGTTCTTCTTCCAGTGCCTCCCACACTCTCTTAAAAATAACATGGGCATCTTTGATTTCCAGTTCAAAGGACGGAGAGTGATTGGTTTGGCTGTTTTTTTCTTCCATTTTTATATCTGTTGAACGTCCGGCGTGATTTCAAGACGTTGATTGTCGTGGGTCGTGTTGCAGGAAATTGCGCAACGCAACTTAAAATAGTATCAGGAAAAATTCAAGCGGAATTCAATTCGCCTGCAGGCGGAGTACAGAATCAGGGTAGCGAGTCTAAATTACAGTAGTTGTCAGCCGGCTTCAGAAAACGAGCGTTGTTGCCGGAGCAAATATCCCGCTCTTATTATTTCCAAGATGGGCGTATGCGATCAACATAAAGTCGTTGTCCCTTCCGCGTGTAAATTCGGCGCGGTGACTTTTTCGACGAGTATTGTAATCATTTCGAACGGATTGGAATCCGGAATAATTCGAATATTAATAGTTTGGTCGTTTGCCCGGTGCAGGTTGTCGCGTACCTGGGCGCGCAGGGGAATCGCCTGCACGTTAGCCGTAGGGCTTGATTGGGTTAATTCGTAGGCGATCCGGCAACTGACATTCTCCTTTTGCCCGGTGAATTCGGTTCTGCGATTACAGTCGAAGACCACATAACCCTGCCCCTGGGATACAACGCCCATGCCGTCTACGTCCCAATCCAGGCCGTGACCGTCGAAACGGTAGTTTTTTGCATCGATGTCGACACCGAGGTATTGCGCAATGCGTTTTACCAGAAACACGATAACTTTTGTATGCTGCGGGGCAGGGTTCAGGTCAGTTCTCCGTTAATAGTGAAAACCCGAGCGAGGGCAGTTAACAAAATACGATTAGCAAATATTTTAACTAATAGTGGTCGCTCATACTACAGTAATTATATCTATTAGGTGATTATGCCTATTCAACGAATTGTTATTCCGGTTTGCCTATTGTTTTTACGTTTGTTTGCTTTCATGAATCTCGCTATTTATTTTTTTGAAAAATGGAACAACTTATATTCACAATTCTTAACACATGCTTTTTATCAGTTAGCGTAGGATAACTATCGGCTCCCGGGAATGGAGCCTTTTAAAAATAATTACGACAACACATCCCAAGAAATTACCCCGTACGTCTCTCCCTCCCTCCCCTTAACCCACGTACGGGGATTTTTTTCTCAACACATTAGAACGGAAGCGGTGATTTCGCTGATTTGGTATATTTTGTTCGGTGGTTGATCGACTATCTACCGTATACAATAAGCTCATTCTCCATTTACTCTAAGATAGCGAGCGGTTGACGAATGAGACGCGAAGAGGTGCTTGCTAACTCCCCGTTGTATCTTGAGCAAACTCAGCGCGAGCTTTTTTATGACCAGGGCTATCTCGCTTTTCCATGTTTAATCGATGAACAGACACTGGTATTGCTGCGTGCAGGGTTGGCAAAAGTTATCGATTTAAGTCGTGAGGTCAGCGTTTCCGGCAACAGGTTCGATCTGGAAAATGGTCACAGCGCAGCAAACCCTTGCTTGCGCAGGGCAACTTACATTGATGACATCGACCCGGTATTTTGGAGTTTGTGTTCCGATTCTGTGATTCCGGATATTGCCGCCGATTTGTTGGGACCGAATATTCGTTTTCGTGAACTTATGGCAAATTTTAAATGGGCAGGCGGTGGCGCAGAAGTGAAATGGCACCAGGACATCGCGTTTTATCCTCACACCAATTCGGGCACGTTCCAGTTTTTGCTGTCGTTGGAAGATGTCGAGTCTGCACAGGGTCCGTTGCGGGTTATTCCGGGTAGTCACGAAGGTCCGATGTACTAACATTATGATTCGAATCGTGAATGGACAGGTGCCATTGCAGAATCCGATCTTGGTGACGATGTGTTAAAAAATATTGTCGAGTTAACCGGCCTGGCGGGTTCGGTCACCGTGCATCACAGTCGAATGGTGCACGGCTCAAAACAAAACACGAGTACCAGAGGGCGGCCTGTTTTAGTTATCACCTACAGCGCAGCGGACGCGATTCCCTATACTGCCGCGCCTTATCCCAGTTCCCACTACGGTGAACTGGTGCGTGGCACGCAACCGCGTTATGCCCATCACGAAGAGATGCAAATGCCACTTCCGCCGGATTGGACCGGTGGATACACCTCAATATTCGCTCACCAGCATAACGGCGATGCGAAGTCCTGATCGCAATTCTGGATACAACCGCCACGATTCGCAGCGCGACGGGTGAAATCAGTCGTTGGCGTTTGTCTGCTATGACCCCCGGAAATATTGTTGTGGTGACAATATATTAGGCGAGTGTAGAATCCGTTTGTAACATCGCTTAACAAAAACAACCTGGAGAACAATCAATGAGCAAGAAGTGTGTGAGACTACCGACCAGTGGAACTGTACCCGGACTGGAGCCGACGGACTATATTCCGCCCGAGACATTGAAATCGGGCGATCCGCAGGAGCGGGGTTTGAGTTATTACGCCGATCAAACGGGGCAGTTGGACTCCGGTGTATGGGAATGCGAACCGAACAAACATATTATCGAGAGCGCGCCTTACGATGAATTTGTTTATTTGCTGCAGGGGCGAATCGACGTAATAGACGATGAAGGAAATACGGAGACTTATAATGCCGGTGACAGCTTTGTTATGCCACGTGGTTGTAATTGTACCTGGGATGTAAAAGAGCCTGTTCGAAAGCTCTATGTTGTATTAACTGCGCAAGACTATAAGGAGTAGAGTCAAAGCGTTATAGAACTGCGTTGCATGGTCGGGCCTGGTTTATCTGGCACGTTATGAAACATTTTCGATGTGTAAAATTTTGTTTGTCAGTTGCGTGTCGACAAGCGCGTTAACGAGTTTGGTGTCGGCGGTGACGAATTGACTTCCGTGATGAATAGCCAAGGCTAAATAGATGCTGTCATAGACGGTACGTTTATACTGAATTGCTATCGCCAGCGCATTTTCAATATAGGGCGACATTTGAACGAGCTGCAACGGCATACGACACAGGTCATCCATAATGCCACCCGCATCATCGACTGTTAGTTCTCCAAGACGATGTTTTTTCCAGAGAATGTTGCCGACTTCCGCCAACAGCAATTCGGGTGCCATCAGAATACATTCTTGTGTTAGTAACCGCCTCGCGTCGTCGGAATAATTTTCAGGGATGAACCACTTGATGGCGACGCTGGCGTCAACCACCAGTCGGTCAACGATTTCGATCCTCGCGGAGTTGGTCTGTGCTGTCGGAAAATGACCGTCCTCCGAGTTTCGATTGCCATTTTTCCGAAAGGGCCAGCGCTTGAGTGCAATCAACAGGGGCGCTTTGTTCAAGAATCAACTTAATTTCTTTTTGCAGCGAACGCCCATGCATGCGGGCGCGCGCTTTTAAGCGAGTAACGATTATGGGATCGAGATCACGAACGAGAATTTCAGTCATTTCTTTATCCTGAAAATATGATATCAAAATGATATCACAAGGAATATCAAGAAAAAACAGGATTTTCAGGAATTATTTAGCAAACTTTCTCGTGTTACCACACTATTTCAGTCGCTTTGTCCTGATGAGTTTTTGTTTGCGAATAAGGTCTGACGACTATTAATTATTTCCTGGCCTATGCTGAAACGAGTCACGGCGAAAACTGTACAGTGCCGCCGGATCGACTGCGACATCAATGACGGCAGGTTTGTCGCAGGTGAGCGCCGCCTCGACCGCATCACTGACCTCGTCGATGCGTTCTACGCGATAACCTGCCGCACCGTACAACTCGGCAATCTTGTCAAACGGCGGGCTGTGAATGTCGGCGCCGATGTAACGTTCGCCAAAGAAGTCGCGTTGATATGCTTTCTCCGCTCCCCAACATTGATTGTTCATCACAACAGTCACCGTGTTTACGCTATGCTGAACAGCCGTGCTTAATTCTGACAGCGTCATGCCGAAACCGCCATCGCCCATCAGGCTGATTACCGGGCGGTCCGGGCGTGCGATTTTTACACCTAACCCACATGCAAAAGAAAAACCGACCAGACCGAAATCCAATGGTGTGAACAAACAGGGCGGTTCCCAATAATTCAACGCATCGGTCGCTTGCAGGCAGAGTGTTCCAGCATCCATGGTGACTGCCGCGTTCTTGGGTAAAACGTCGCGCAACGCTTTGAATAACCCGGAAGGTTGAATCGGGTGGGCGTCCGTCGCGGCGTCGGCATCGCGTTGTTCAAGATAAGCAGCGCGTTGGGTTTTGAAATCTTGTGTCCATTTTGCAACTTCGGCTCGCGCCGCCACTTTGGCTAGTTCGTCAGATAATTGTTTTGCCGCGGTCGACGCATCAGCCCAGATTCCCACGGTAATGGGAAAGTAACGGCCGATAGCTGTGGGTTCGAGTTCAACCTGAATAATCTTGGCCTGTTCATTGATGTTGTCGAAAGAGTAAAACGTCGAATTAAATCCAAGTCGTGTACCCAATGCGAGAATGACATCAGCTTCCCTGACCAGGCGAGATGCAACCGGATTGCCGCGTGGTCCCATTTGTCCCGCGTTTAAGTCATGACCAAACGGAATCGCATCGCCGTGCCCCGGCGCGCTGGCAATCGGTGCGTTTAATCTTTCAGCAAGTTCCAATACCTGCCCATGGCTGCCGGTATTTTTAATGCCACCACCCAAGACAATGACAGGTTGCTTTGCAGCACGAAGCAGTTCCGCCGCTCGCCCAATAGCCTCGCTCGCGCCTGCAGGTACGTTCTGCGAGCGATAGGATTCCGGTTCGTGGAAATCAGCGAATTCGGCCGTCGCCGCCAGAATATCTCTTGGCAGATTGAGTTGTACCGGCCCGCGTCGCGGTGTCATCGCAGTACGAAAGGCTTCGCGAAACATTTCCGGCACACGCTCGGTTTGTGTGACCGTCCAGGTTTTTTTGGTTACCGGTTTAAACAATGCCTGTTGATCGACTTCCTGGAAAGCATCGCGGTAAACATGACCGGACGAGAGCGAACCCGCGATTGAAACGACCGGCGAAAACGCGGCAGCCGCCTGCGCAAGACCAGTAACCAGGTTAGTGGCGCCGGGGCCGTTTTGTCCGGCTAATATCACACCGGCCTGTCCTGATGCGCGGGCGTAACCGTCAGCCATGTGGGTGCCGGTGCGTTCATCGTGCACGCCGATGAAGTTGATGCTTTCAGCATCGTACAGCGCGTCGAATATTTCCATGGTGGCCGAGCCGATCAGGCCAAAAACGTGCTTGACTCGCTCGACCTTGAGCGATTCGACTGCGGCCTGTCCGCCGGATAATTTTTTCATATCGTTTATTCCCGTTGGTATAACAATGTGTAACTGGACTTACCAACCAGCATATAGAGTGTTACGGGATTGGCGTCAACATCGGGCCACATAGACATGCCCCGGCATTTTCTTTCTTGCCCGGCGCAAATACGATTGCCGGATATTTGACCGGCATTGCCGAAAGATGAATGAGACTACGCAGACATATTCTGACGTGCAAGCTGCTCGTCGACAGCGGTACGCATCCAGTGTTGCAGGGTCTTGATAGAGTGTTCGGAGTTAACACCGCAATTCGGATCGACCACAAGCGGCCCGGGGATATAGCCGCGACTGTTAAGACCGCGTTGTACGGATTGTACAAGACGGACATCTTCCTCGACTGTCGTTTCCCGGTCCTGTACCGATAATTGACGTATTACCTCGGAATCTACCCCGTCGACGGTATACCAACCGCGCCAGACAATAACATTTTCATGATCGACCGGTCGCCAGTGATATGTGTTTAATACGTTGCCGGGATAGACCTGAAAACTGACCATCGGCCACAGATACCATGATGAATAATCGCCCGCATGTTTATTGCTGTCGAGATCGATGGGATAAGACATTTGATCCAGATTCTGGCACTCGGTCGTGTGGCGTAAACAATAACCCTGGGCCTGGATATCATAAGTGTCCGGTTTCACGACACCGGTCGAGAATGTGGGGTGATTCAACTGGCAGTGGTAACACTCGGAGTAATTCTCGATAGAAATTTTCCAGTTGCATTTTTCCGGTGTCTCTACCCACTCAACCGGTTTAAGCCGTTCGATATTCGGTACGAATTCCGTTAACTCTTCGCGTACCTTCGGAAACCATTCGTCCATCGGTTTTGCGTTGTTATCCAGATTGGCGAAAATAAATCCGCAGAAATTCTCCACGCGTACTTCCTGCAGGCAAATTTTGGATTTATCAAAACCCGGAACCGCATCGATATTGCGGCCACCTCTGAGTTCACCGGTTAACTCGTATGTCCAGGCGTGATAGGGGCATACGATGACGCGTTTATTGCCACTGCCGCTGACCAGTTCGTGCGCGCGGTGCTGGCACACGTTGTAGAATGCTTTGATGTCATTGCTTGGGGTTCTAACGGCGAATAGATTTTCACCGGCGATTTCGAAAGTAAAAAAATCACCTGGTTTTTCCAGCTGCGATGCATGACCCGCCAGTTGCCAGGTCTGCGCCAGCAGGCCTTGCTTCTCAATTTCAAAAATCGCAGGATCAGTGTAGTAGTGGGCCGCCAGTGCAGGGGTTGGTGCAACCGAGTTGTTCATTTAATAACCCTCCGTATAAATGCCGAGTTCATGCCGGCGTGCGTGAAATTTCTCTATGTTTGCAATAACATCCGGTTTCGCATCCGCGATTACAAATGCCATTAATGTTTCCAGTAAGGCAATAGTCGATACCGACGATGGAAAGAACTGCGGCGTATCCGCTTCGACGATAAACGCGTGGTCTGCTCCAATAACAATAGGGGAGGCGGCGCTATCGGAGATGGCAATGACGATAACACCCTGGGACTTTGCCAGTGCGACCGCTTCTACCACTTCGGTCCGATACGGCTTGCAGGTCATGGCGACCAGTGCATCGTCGCTGTTGGCGCGCACAAGATCATCGGTTGCCGTGCTACCTTGTTTGGGAATGGATTGCAGACTATCCAGTGCCATGTCGGCAAGATAAGTGAAATTGCGCGCGTTATGATTGTTAACGCCGACGCCGAGCACATAAGTTCTTCGTGCATCAACAATGGCATCGGCCGCGTGCTTGACGGATTGATCATCCGTTGCCGCGAAGGTTTCTTCGATATTGCGAATCGCGCTGGCCGCGATGTCGGCGTACAGACCCGCCAGCTTGCCGCCTTTCGCGAGTGACTGCAGCCAACGCGCCCGGTCAGGGAAACTGACTACACCACGACGAATTTCTTCACGAAACGGTTCGCGAAAATCCTCGTAACCTTCAAATCCGACGCAACGCGCCATGCGCACGAACGTATTCGGTTTAACGCCTGCGTCGTCGGCAATTTCGCGAATTGACGATACGCTGACGTCGTTGGGATTCTCCAACACATAAGCAGCGGCCTTGCGCACCTCGGGTGAAAGGTTTTCCAGCTCCGTACTCAGTGCCCGCAAAACATGGGCCGGCGTATAAGTGACGAGTGATGGTACAGATGTATTATTCATAATTGACAAATGTACACTTGTATCAGTATTCTGTCCACACAAAACATCAGGTAAGGAGTGTCTTTCGGTGACCAAAGCTTCAGCGGCAAATCTACCGCAAACGGCTCGCGTTGTAATCGTAGGCGGCGGTATGATGGGTTGCGGTCTGGCCTACCATCTTGCACACGAAGGCTGTACCGATGTCGTGTTACTTGAGAAGGCTGAACTGACGTCAGGTTCCACCTGGCATGCGGCAGGTCAGATTACGCACTCTACATCGAGCTTCGGTTTGGGCAAGTGTGTTGACTACAACATTGGACTTTACGCCGGCGCTCTGGAAGCTGAAACCGGCCAGTCCGTGACATGGCATGGGTGCGGTTCATTTCGTCTCGCTTATACCGAAGACGAGATGGATTGGTTACGGCATACCCTCAGCGTGGGTCGCTCGCTCGGGTTCAATATCGAACTGGTTGATCCGAAATTTATTGCCACGTTGCATCCATTCTATAACCTGGATGGTGTTATCGGTGCCTTGTACACGCCCGACGATGGGCACGTCGACCCGTCCGGTGTAACCCAGGCGTTGGCATTCGGCGCGCGTCAGCTGGGTGTAAAAATCATTCGGCGTTGTCGAGCGACGGATATTAAACAATTGCCAACGGGTGAATGGAAAGTGTTCACTATCGCGGGAGACATCGTTTGCGAGCACGTGGTTAACGCCGGTGGAACCTATGCCCGGCAAATGGGCGAATGGTCGGGTCTGCAATTACCTATGACCTCTATGACACATCATTATTTTGTTACCGACACCGTGCCGGAATTTTTAGAGCTTGAAAAAGAACTGCCCGTGGTCAGGGATGACAAGTTGGTGTCCGGATACATACGCATGGAACAAAAATCGGGTTTGATCGGTATTTACGAAAAAGAAAACCCGAACACGGTTTGGGAAGACCATTGTCCCTGGGAAGCGGAAAACGAATTGTTCGCTGCTGACTACGACCGGATTATGCCCTGGCTGGAAAATGCGCTGGAGCGCGTTCCGATATTTTCCCAGCTCGGTATTAAACGAGAAGTTCATGGCGCGATTTCACACCCACCGGACGGCAACCCGTTGATTGGCCCGGCACCGGGTGTGCGCAATTACTGGTGTTGTTGTGGTACCCAGATCGGAATAGGCTGGGGGCCGGGTTTGACCCGGGAGCTGGCGCGTTGGATGGTACACGGTGCTGCGGATATCTCCATGCGCGAATACGATCCGCGTCGTTTTGGCGACTACGCTACGAAAGATTGGCAGGTCATCAAGGCAAAGGAAGACTATTGTTTGCGTCACGAAATCCCCTTTCCGCATTTTAATCGCCTGCAGGGCAGGCCGCTAAAACCCAGCCCGTTGTACGAACGGTTAAAAGCGAAAGGCGCGGTATTCGAAGAAGTGTATGGGCACGAACGTCCGCGTTGGTTTGCCAAAGATGGAATCGAACAACGTGATTATTATTCCTTCAAGCGCAACGAACTACACGATGTTTTGGCGCGGGAAGTAAAGGCCGTGCGTGAACGTGTTGGCATTATGGATATCTGTGCGTTTACAAAAGTGGAAGTGTCAGGCCCGGATGCAGAAAGTTTTCTCGATGGTCTCGCGCCCAATAAGTTGCCGGCGAAAGTGGGCGGTATCGCGCTGACGCATTTGCTCAACCGGCGCGGGCGTATCGAGGTTGAAGTTACCGTTGTGCGTCTCGCCGACGATCGTTTTTACCTGGTGTGCGCAGCGTTTTTTGAACAGCGGTTGCTGGATCATCTAAAGCATCGTTTAAATGGTAACAGTGCCGTAATCACTAATCGTTCCAACGAGTGGGCAGCATTGGCGATAAACGGCCCGCACACGCGTAACGTTTTAACGAGTTGTACGGATGCCCGGCTGGATAACGCGCATTTTAAATGGCTCACCGCGCAACAGATCGAAGTCGCCGGTCACAAGGTTTGGGCATTACGCATGTCTTATGCCGGCGAACTCGGTTGGGAATTGCATGGCCCACGGAAAAATATACCGGTGATATACGATGCGCTTTGGTATGCCGGCGAATCGTTTGGGATCGCTGACTACGGTTCATTCGCGATGAATATCATGCGCATGGAAAAAATGTTTAAAGGCGCGGGCGAGTTGACCAATGAGGTGACGCTGCCGGAAGCGGATGTGATGCGTTTTGTCAAAATGGACAAAGGCGATTTCGAGGGTAAAACGCAAACCCGGGTGAGTCTGGACAACGAATTACCGTGGCTGTGCGCTTATCTTGAAATCGAACCGGATGGTGTGGTCGATGGACATGGCGGCGAGGCCGTTTTGCACAACGGGTTGGTGGTCGGTTCAACCGCGTCCGTTGTCTTTAGTCATACGGTGGGGAAAATTCTGGCCTTTGCTTATATAAAACCCGCCGCCGCAAAAGCGGGAACTACGCTTGAAGTGATTATTGCAGGCGAACCGCGTGCCGCGAGAGTATTATCCGAACCCGCTTACGACCCCAAAAATCTTTTACCTCGCACTGACGAAGTGCCACAACAGGAAACAGCATGACAATTCCAAACAAAATGCGCGCCTTTGTCCTGACCGGTCACGGCGATCTGGATAAACTGGTGTTTCACGATGACTGGCCGGTGCCGCAACCGCAGGCTGGTGAGTTATTGATACAGGTACGGGCATGCGGGTTGAATAATACAGACGTCAACACACGCACCGCGTGGTACTCAAAAGCGGTGAGCGAAAACACAACTGGCTCTGCTTTCGCCGATGTCGATGAAGAGGATGCCGCCTGGGGTGGGGTGTCGCTGGAGTTTCCTCGAATACAAGGAGCTGATGTTTGCGGATTTGTTGTCGCGGCAGGCGATGGCGCGGATTCAACACTCGTTGGTAAGCGCGTATTGGTCGATCCCTGGTTACGCGACTGGGATGATCCGCTGGATTTAAACAAGTGTGGTTATTTTGGTTCCGAACTGGATGGGGGTTATGCCGACTACACGACAGTAAACCAAAAGAATGTACATGCTATTAACAGCGAATTGTCGGATGCACAGCTTGCGACATTTGCAACCTCGTATATAACCGCGGAAAACATGTTGAATCGTGCGCAAGTGGGCGCGGAAGATACCGTGTTGATTCCGGGAGCTTCAGGAGGTGTTGGTTCAGCGTTGGTACAACTGGCGAACCGGCGTGGTGCGATGACAATTGCTATGGCGTCTTCGGATAAGCATGCACAACTGGCCCAGATTAACCCAACGGCCATTCTGCCGCGTTCGCCTGAAAACTTAAAAAATGCCTTGCATGATGCTATCGGTCAGAGCGCTGTGACGGTTGTCGCCGATGTGGTTGGCGGCGCGATGTGGCCGAGTTTGATTGACGCGCTCGCGCGTGGTGGCCGCTACACCTGCGCGGGTGCGATTGCAGGCCCCATCGTGGAAATGGATTTACGCACTTTTTATTTAAACGATCTGACTTTTACCGGTGCGACTATCGTTCCGCCCGGTGTGTTTGCGGACTTGGTCGGTTATATCGAACGCGGTGAAATAAAACCCTTATTGGCGAAAACGTTTCCATTAGAACAACTGCATGCTGCGCAAACAGCGTTTATCGAAAAAAAACATATCGGAAATATTGTTGTGACACACGATCGCTCCGACTCTTAAAGGCCCGATGAAAATTACCCGCATCTCGATTTATAAAACACACTTGCCCTATGTTGGCGGCGAGTATGTCTGGGGTGCGGGCAACTGTATAGTCGTCGCCAACGCGGCAGTGGTGGTTATTGAAACCAATGCGGGTTTAACGGGTTGTGGTGAATTTACACCTTGTGGCGAAAACTATATGCAGGCTCACTCTCAAGGTGTCGAAGCGGCGGCACGAATTTTGGCACCTGTTTTGCTCGGTGAAGATTCGCGGCAGGTTGAGAAAATAGACCGGTTAATGGATCACACGGTGCAAGGGCATGGTTACGCCAAAGCGCCTTTTATTGCGGCCTGCTGGGATTTGCTCGGTAAGGCGAGCGGGCAACCGGTTTGGATGTTGCTGGGTGGGAAACTCACCGACGGTGCACCCATGTATCGGGTCGCGCCACAAAAACCGGTTGAAGAAACAAAAACCGAATTGGAACAACATCGCGCAAACGGTTATCGGCAGTTTCAAATCAAGGTTGGTTCCGATTGGGCGAGTGACATAGATCGAATTCACCAGACAGTGCCGTTGCTGAAGCCAGGCGAAAAAGCGATGGCCGACGCGAATCAGGGTTGGCGGGTCGACGATGCCATTCGGGTTGCTCGTGCAACGCGCGACCTTGATTACATACTGGAGCAACCCTGCAAAACCTATGAAGAATGTCAGCAGGTTCGACGGTTGACTGATTTGCCAATGAAGCTGGACGAGTGTGTAACCGATATGCGCATGGCGCATCGCATTGTGCAGGACAAAGGCGCTGAAATGTGTTGTTTGAAAATCTCGAATCTTGGTGGATTGTCAAAAGCGCGCAAGGTGCGTGATTACCTGGTTGAGAACCGCTTGCCTGTGGTAGCGGAAGATACCTGGGGTGGTGAAATCACCACGGCGACCGTGGCGCACTTCGCAGCATCGACGCCTGAAGAATTCTTGATCAACTCAACCGACCTGCACAATTACAACACCCGTTCCACCGGTATCGGTGGGCCGACAACAGCGAATGGCAAGCTGTTTGCGAGTGATGCACCGGGTCTGGGTGTGGAACCGGATTTTGAAAGCCTCGGTACACCCGTTGCCGTTTATGGCGAATCCGCAAAACAATAATTGAGTGACATGAAAATTACTCGAATCAGTGTTTGGCAAAAGCAACTGCCATTGAGCGAGCCGTACTGGTTGTCCGGTGGGCGATTAAAATTCGAGCAACTGGACAGCACGTTTTTACGCATCGATACGGATATGGGCATCAGCGGTTGGGGCGAGGGTTGTCCCTGGGGGCATACTTATTTACCCGCTCACGGACCGGGTATTCGCGCGGGCATAGAAACCATGGCGAAAGTTTTGTTGGGGTTGGATCCTTGCGCAATCGAATTAGTCGAACGAGCGATGGATGTGTGTCTGCCCGGTCATCTTTATGCGAAGGCGCCTGTTGATATGGCGTGCTGGGATATTATGGGGCGTGTGTTTAATCGTCCCGTCGCCGATCTGCTGGGTGGACGGCGATTGTTGGGTACGCCTGTGGCATCGTCGATTTCTTCCGGTGACGCCAACACCATGACCGCGTTGATTGAAAATTATCGCCAACGGGGTTACTTCGCGCACTCGGTCAAAGTGGGCGCGGACGAAATCCAGGATATCAAAAATATCCGTCACATAGAGTCCCTGCGCAAACCGAATGAAATCATTTTATATGACGCCAATCGCGCCTGGACGCGACGCCAGGCCAATGTTGCGATGAATGGCGTTGCCGATCTAGGTGTGACTTTCGAACAACCCTGCGAGACATTGGACGATCTGGCCGCTTTAAGAAAGGTGACGACTTCGCCGATCAGCGTGGATGAATCCCTGGTCACCTTGCAGGACATGGTGCGAATCGCGCGTGAAGGTATTGCCGATACGATCAACATTAAGATCAATCGTGTTGGCGGTTTAACCAAGGCGAGACGGATACGCGATGTTGCCATGGCGCACGGCATACAAATGTTTGTCATGGCAACCGGTGGTTCGACATTGGCCGATACGGAAGCGGCGCATCTCGCGCAAAGTATACCCGAGGAATTTTGTCTGGCGACCTGGGCATGTCAGGATATGTTAACCGTCGACATCGCTCCGGAATCAGGTTGCCACACGCAGGGGGGAGTGTTGACGGTATCGGATGAACCAGGGTTTGGTGTTCAACCGGATCTCGATATGTTGGGCGAGCCAGTCGCTATTTATCATTAACCGTTCTTTATTCAATACGCGTAACGTTATGAGCAAACAGCAACAGTGGATTGAACGAGCGCGCGCGGTTCTGCCCGCGGGTGGCTTTGGTAATTTCGACCCGGGTATCGTCATCAGCCGCGGGCAGGGTTCTCATGTTTGGGATGAAGACGGCAACGAATATATTGACTATCTGATTGGCTCCGGCCCAATGTTGCTTGGGCACGGACATGCTGAAGTAGTAGAAGCTGTGCAGGAGCAACTGGGCAAAGGCATGACTTTCTTTGCCAACAACGCAGCCGGCATCGAACTGGCCGAAGAGATCTGTAAGGCAGTACCTTGTGCTGAACAACTGCGTTACGTATCAACCGGTGGCGAAGCCGACATGTATGCAATACGACTGGCGCGTGCGTTTACCGGGCGAACAAAAATATTAAAGTTCGAAGGCGGTTATCATGGCATGTCGGCGGAAGCGCAAATGAGTCTGGCACCGGCGAAGTTGATTGATTTTCCGAGTGCCGTGGCTGACTCTGCGGGAATTCCCCAAAGCGTGCGCGATGAAATGTTGATCGCGCCATTTAACGACGAAGACATGGTTCAAACGTTGATTCATGAACACCGCGATCAGATTGCCGCGATAATTGTCGAACCGTTGCAACGCATCATCCCGCCTGCACCCCGATTCTTGAAACTGTTGCGTGAACAATGCGATAAAAACGATATCGTGCTGGTGTTTGATGAGATCGTGACCGGGTTTCGTTTTTCCTATGGCGGCGCGCAGGAGATTTACGGTGTCACACCGGATGTTTGCACGCTGGGTAAAGTTATTGGCGGGGGCTTTCCGTTGGCTGCCATCACGGGGCGTATCGACATCATGGCGCATTTCGACAAGGATAAAGTCGGTGCTGAAGGGTTTTTAATGCAACTCGGCACCTTATCGGGTAATCCGATTGCTTCGGTCGCGGGTTTGAAGACGCTGGAGATTCTGCGCAGACCTGGAACCTACGATGAGCTAATTGCGAAAGGAAAGAAAGTGATGCAAGCCTGCGCTGCGCATCTTAGTGCATGTGGTCATGCGCACGAAGTGGTCGGCCATCCAACATTATTCGATGTTGTATTCATCGATCAGTCCGTCAATAACTACCGCGATGTATTCAGCGCGGACGCAGACAAGAGCGCTGCTTTTAACAAGTCGCTGCGCACCCATGGAATATTCAAATCGCCAGGCAAAACTTATCCGTCTTTGGCTTTAACGGACGGAGACTTACAACAAACCGAATACGCTATCGAACAAGCGGCGAAGGCAATTTAATTATTTGTAAAACTTGGACTTGATCTTACAAAAATTACAGATTTCGTTTAGAAATCGTTGAACAGCGAGCGGCTGTAGTTTGCCCAGAGTGTGTAATAACTCAAATACTTTTCGTTATTGAACTGTACGACCTAACAATCGCCAGTTTTCAGCGATGGGTTGGTTTTTAGGGCGCTGCCGGCGTCTGATAAGCCTGTGTGACCGACCTGGTAGCCGTATATAGCTGAAAATAAAGGCGCGAATCGCCGCTATTAGAATCTTCATGTCCACAATCTTTAAAACACGTTTCATATTGTAAGCCAGTACATGCAGACTCATCTCCGTGCGGACATGATTCAACTTCCTCATCTGAAAATGAGTCGCCCCCATCCAGTTTTTTAGCGTTCCAAATGGATGTTCTACCGTCTGACTACGTAGATTCATCTTCTCGGGGTTTCGCATGAGACGTTGTTCGACTCGATCCAAAACATCTTCATGTTCCCAGCGCGAAACACGCCGCTCCTTTCCGGGAGTACATTTGGATTTGAGTTTGCATCGCTCGCAGTTCGAACTCCAATATCGATGTATTCTCTTGCCACTTTCTTGTGTCGTCATCCGATAAGGTAAACGTTCCCCTGCCGGACATTGATATTCATCCGTCTGTGGAAAATATTTGAAGTCAGATTTATCGAATAAACCATGCGCTTTGTTGTTCGAGGTGTGGGACTTGGGTACATAGGCCACTATTCCTTCGTCCTCACTGGCTTTCAATTCCTGACTCTTGTAATAACCACGATCCGCAAGAACCTCCAGTTGTTCGGTCCCCATTGCCTCTCGCGCCTTGAGAGCCATTCCGCTCAGGCAGTCCCGGTCATTGTTTTGATTGATAACTTCATGAGACACAATCAAATGATTCTTGGTATCTACGGCGCTTTGTACGTTGTAGCCTACAATTCCTGTACCCCTCAGGCGCATTGAACGTGAGTCCGGGTCGACCTCCGATAGCTGTTTGTCCGGAGAACTTTCTACTTCGGGCTTGAGTGCCTTAAGCCGTTGGACTTCGGCTTTAAGAGATGCAATCTTCTCTTTTAACAGTCCCGTCTCCGCTTTCACTGAATATGCTTCCTTATCCGCACGATCCAGTCGTGAAAAATAGCGCTCAATGCTTTTCTCAATTTCCTCAATCCGCCTTCTCAGTTTGGCTGGAGTGAAATTCTTGTCACGATTGTTTGAGGCTTTAAATTTGCTACCATCTATTGCAATCATGGCCTCACTGAACAGGGCCATCTGTCGACAAAGCTTGACAAACTCCCCGCATACCTTGCGTATCGGCTTTCCATTGCTCCTGCGAAAATTCGCGATCGTTTTGAAATCTGGCTTTAATCGGCCCAGCAACCACATCAACTCGATATTTCGACCGGTTTCTCGCTCCAAACGACGTGATGATTGGATACGGTTCAAATAACCATAGATGTAAAGCTTCAACATTACCGCGGGATGATAGGCAGGCCTTCCCGTTACGTGGGGAACAACACCACAAAATTCGAGTTGCTCTAAATCCAATGAATCAACAAATGCATCAATGAATCTGACGGGGTTCTCTTCGTTAATATAATCATCAATGCAATCCGGAAATAACGTCGATTGCGTTCGTGACTCACCTTCTACAAATCGGGACATCGGTCATTGCCTTGGGGGGGAACCTTATTATAATAAAATTCGTGTTTTTACACAGTCTCTGCCCATTACTGACATCCACTAAATTGGTAATAATCGGGACAACGGATGTAAAGCAGTCATTCTAAATACCAGCGCCACTTGGCGATTGTGGCCTGGGACACATTGCTGATCCGCTCACAGACGGATTGCGAATCTAACAGTTGTGCTTCTTCACGCGAAACCGCTTGATCGGACATGTCTTTCAGAAGCTCTGTGTCATAGTGACAAACTCAGATTTCTGAGTTTGCGGATTGAAAGACAATGACTTTGGTTTCGCGATCACGCTCCAGTCGCATGGCGAGACTGTTCAAGTCTGCCAACATTTCCTGGCCTTGAACACTCACAGAGCCAAAGTCAAAGGCGACCGTCAAAATGCCTTCACGTTGCTCTGCGCTAAATGTTGTAAATCCTTCGTATTTCGTTGTGTTCTGCATCAGAGGTTGGTGGTTCAGTAGGGTGTGACAGAAAAGCCCCGAGCTAAAGTCGGAGTTTCATGTATTTCTTAGTGTTCTTTTTCGACAAGCTTGACGAGAATCTCGTCAATCGCCGCGACAAGTTTCTCGTTCTTTGCTGCATTCAGCGCGTCGGGATGGGGTTGCGAAAACTCGCCCCGATCATTGTCGAAGTAACGTCCGGAGGCGTTGGCAAATTCATCGCTCAATGCGGCTCGGACCAGAATGTCAGCACCAATTCCGAGGTCACTGCCTTCAACACCGTAGGCGTCTTTCACCATTTTGCTGGCCAACAGGGATCCTGGGTTGACGGCGACGATCGTCGGTCCTTTGTCATTCAGCGTTCGCGCGAGATGGAAAGACCACATCGTGATAGCAAGCTTGCTCTGGGCATAGGCCTGGTTGTCATTTAATTGAAGCCTGCCGGCGAGCGCGTCGAGGCTGACTGGTGACTGTGCGGCAGATGATAAATTGACGACTCGGCTGGTCGATGACAGCAGGGGCAGAAGACGCTTGGTCAACAAGTACGGAGCAATCGTGTTAACGACAAAGCGAACATCAAATCCGTCATCCGTCACAGGATTCGGCGTGCTGAAAACGCCCGCATTGTTGATGATGACATCAACAGTTGAGTGGTTCTTGGCAATCGCGCTGGCAAAAGCTTCGACTTCAGCAATCTTTGAAAGGTCCGCGCGATAAATTTCGATAGCTCCGACGCCACTGGTGCCCGATAAGGTTTTCTCAGTCTCAGTTAGCTTTTTATCGCTGCGGCCGTGTATCAACACTATGTGTCCTGCGCCCGCCAACAGCTTAGCCGTCTCAAGGCCTATGCCGTCGGTGGCTCCGGTTAGCAAAATTGTCTTCGTCATGGTTGAGGACCTAATGTGAAAATTCGGGAATAATTTCGTCCGCCAGCGTCGCAAGCGTTGACTCCGTGTTCGCGCGATTGAAGCGAAGGTTTAGGGCGACGTGATTTACGCCGATTGCTTTTCGTGCTTCCAAGTAGTCGCGCAGCGAATTGACGCCGAGATGCAAACCCAAGTGGATGGGTTTGGGAGGTGTATCTGGGTTTACGGCAAGATCGACATACAGCGGCTCCATCACTGGCTTATCCGGTTCGCCAGCTGCCGCTATCCGTGCACGATATTCGTCAATCAGGACGGACTGCGAACCGGCAGGTCGCGGATAGGTCATCCAGCCATCACCATTGGCAGCAATCCAGTTGGTCGATTGTTGGCTGGATCCAGTTACGAGAAGCGGGAGTCTTCCGACTGTCGGCTTGGGCAACATGTCGATGCCGCTGCCGACGCTTCCAAACGTGTTGCGAAACTGCGGCGTAGGGTTACCCATCTGACGAATGTAATCATAGCTCTCTCGAAACAACCTACCGCGTTCAACGAAAGGTAAGTCCAGAGCTGGGTATTCTTCGGGTCTGTCACCGGAAGCAATGCCCAAAATGAGCCTTCCGCAAGAGAGAACATCGGCGGTTGCTGCTGCCTTTGCTACATGTGCTGGATGTCGCAGTGGCAAAATGATGCTGGCCACGCCTAGCGCGATGTTGGTGGTTTGTGTGGATAGTGCACCAAGATAGACAAAGGGATCGAAAATTTGTCCGGCGTCTCCGAACGAAGGTACGTTAAAGGGCACATCGCGCAGCCAGACTGCGGAGAAGCCAAGCGATTCTGCCGATTGAACGCGTTCAATGTGACGGCGCATTTCCGGAACGGGACTACTCGAATATGTCTCGATGGGCACAACGAGACCGACGGATAGCTGGTCCGGCTTGAACACCGTATCGTATCCTGCGTTGATAGAATCGAATGACTCGTAGTGCGCAGATTTTTCAAGTGTGTTTTGCATTTCGATCACTTGTAGTGAACGAGAGTACGACTCTCTATGCTCTTTCTGGGCGTCACGTCGTCGCTAGCGTCTTCCATGTCGAGTGCGCTGTGACCAAGGAAGGATCGCCCGCCATTGTCATAGATGTTGAAAATCGCGACTTCGTCAGGTGTCATCTCGGACAGGTAAAACCAGTCGTGACCGTCATTCGCGGCGACGCCCAGGATCTGGCCGATTCGGTCGGGATAGATCAGTTCGATTGTCATCCAGTCGTCCGGCTTCATGGAACTTGGACGAATGAATCCAAGCGGAGACGTCTTGATCGTGTTTTCAACGGGGCGCCAGACGTTGACAAACCCGTAGTGGCCGTCCTCAAATTCCTTCGCCCGTTCTACTCCGACGATATCGATCAATCGTTTACTAGCTCCGGCAGTGCTGTAATCGGTGTGCACGTTGCGAGCGGGCTTTCGAACAGCATCCGGGTCATCAATACGCACGGTATGATCGAAAACAATGATTTCATTCGCACCGATCTTGTTCGCAAGCAGCGAGCACAATTCATGGTTATAGATCGTTTCCCAGTCTGAGGAATCCTCGAAGTCCTTCACCTGACTGACATGGTGTTCAAACGTGATGCTGTCTTGGTGGAAGTCTGGGGCAGGAGACCCGTCTCGCATGTCCCGAACATGAACCTTTGTTGCAACAAGATCCGGCGAAACGAGATTCCCGACAATGCAATCGACATCAAAGTGGAACGCCTGCGGTTCAGCACTCTTGATGTGGTAGTTAACGTATGCCGTATCTCGCATCGATCCTTGTCCCGGTTTGGGCAGCAGCTGCCGTGTCTTCATGTATTGCTCGACGCAATCTATTACAGTCGATTTAGATAATAAACAGGTGATCTAGGAGAAGAGAATTCGGTTTTCGAATATAATTTGAATTGCTCTTTGGATTTGCTATGTCCGCATGAGTGGACGACAAACGGATAAATGCTCGTGGATACTGAAGGTATACGACTCTTTGTCATGGCCGCTGACATGCTCAATATTAGTGCTGCCGGACGTCAGCTCGGTCTGGCACCAGCTGTTGCAAGCGCACGATTGTCAAAGCTCGAGAAACAGGTCGGAGCGGATTTGTTACATCGCTCGACCCGGAAAGTCTCCTTGTCATTGGAGGGCACAGAATTTCTTCCTTTTGCGCGAGAAATCTTGGCGCAGGAGGACGCCGCGCGGGCGGCTTTGGGGCACGGCAGTAACGAAATTACTGGCACGTTGCGTTTTGCCGCGTCCAGCACTTTTGCGCAACTCTATATAGCGCCAATCCTTCCGCAGTTCCTGGAGCGGTACCCCAGCGTGAGTCTGGAATTGAAACTGTCTGACAGCCAGATGAATCTGATCGAAGGCGGGTTCGACCTAGCACTGCGCAATTATGCAATCGAAGACAGCAGTCTGAGGGCAAGAAAGCTAGCAGACGATAAGCGAATTCTCTGCGCGTCTCCCGGCTATCTAGCACGACAAGGGACTCCAGAAGGTCCCGATGACTTTGAGAACCATCAAATTCTGGTCTTTATGGACGGGCCGGCAAGAAAGCTGACAGCATGTGGTGACAAGCCTGCTTGCACCTTTCCACCGCCAGGTGTTAGAAATCGAGTGGTTTGCGACGATGGCGCAAGCATGAGAATTGCAACCAAGGCCGGCGTTGGTATTTCTATGAACTCCTGCTGGAGTGTCAATAATGACATTCAGGACGGATTGCTGGCTCGAGTGTTGCCTGACTATGAGGTTGACGACAAATCTGCGATTTGGCTGGTGTATCCCAAGTCAAACGTGCTGACAGCGAAAGTCCGCGTCTTCATCGACTTCTTAATAGAGAAGATCGGCGAGCCGCCAATATGGGAACGCTAGCCTCAGGGTGATCGCAGAGCCGAAACGTTGGTCGCCAGATCTTATAGAAATCCCGAATACTGATTCTTCAGCGAGCTGGTTTTTAGTTCATTAAGGATGATCTATCTTGGTGACCAACCCAGCACACCTTTGGAGTGGTTCAATGCAAGCAATGATTCTCAGCGAATACGGCGATAACGCCAAATTTCAACTAACAGATTTACCCCAGCCCTCTGTAGAGGCCGCTCATGTGCTGGTGCGCGTCGCCGCAACCAGTGTGAACACCGTCGATACCATGATCCGCCAATTGGGCCAGGAAAACCTGCCGCTCTCGCCAGATCTGCCCGCAGTACTCGGCATGGACTTCGCTGGAATCGTTGAAGCCGTCGGTGACGGTGTAACGAACTTTGCTCCGGGTGATGAGGTTTTCGGATGTGCCGGAGGACTCGCCGACCTACAAGGTGCGCTCGCTGACTATATCCTTGCTGATGCGCGATTAGTCGCCCGGAAACCAAAGACTCTTTCGATGCGCGAAGCGGCTGCCCTCCCGCTAGTTGGTATCACCGCCTATGAAGGCTTGCAGCGAGCGCATGTTCAGGCAGGTCAGAAGGTTTTGGTGCATGGCGGTGCAGGTGGCGTAGGACATGTCGTCGTGCAATTGGCGAAGCACTTTGGTGCTGACGTTTATGCAACAGGCACAGGCGATACTCAGCTTAGGGCCATCGAACAGTTTGGTGCCACGGCCATTGATTTCCAGACCGAGACAGTCGCCGACTACGTCGAAAAATACACGGACGGTACCGGATTTGACGTCATTTTCGATACAGTTGGCGGTGCAAATATGACCAATTCCTTTGACGCTGCTGGGTTGAATGGTCAGGTTACGACAACGGTGTCTCTGCTGGAGATTGACCTGACGCCAGCCCACTTCAAAGGTCTTTCGCTACACGTTGTATTCATGTTGATCCCGATGTTGCACAACTACAAGCGAGAAGAGCACGGCTCAATACTCGCAAAGCTCTGCGATATCGTAGACGCTGGCGCGCTGAAGCCGATGATCGACGAGCAGCAATTCAGCCTTACTGAAGTTGGGCAGGCTTACGACCGACTGACCAGCGGCCAGGCTATCGGAAAGGTAGTCGTAGAAATCTAGGGTACAACTATCAGCGATGATTCGTGGCTGCGACGACAGCCCTACAGTTTCGCGAAAGTTGGGCTAGTCAACGTTTGCTTGAGACGAAGACGGACACTACGTCGACGTGTTTCTTACCGTGTTGAACAAAAATCTGAATGACAGCTTTGGATTTTGAGTACGCAAAGTGACTGAGCGCATGAGTGACGGCAAAGTGTATACAACAGACATTGTCAGAATTAATTGAAACTTCACATTTTGAATTGTCCTGTCAAGTCCAAGTTTTTACAAATTATTATTCGTGGAAATCTCTATGGTCTCCATGAGTTCTCCACGCTGTTTAGCGTATATGCGAGTAGTCAGTCTACAATAAATACTTGTCCGGTCAGGCAACCTTCAACGGCTTTACAGTAAGCAAGTCCGACATCCTCGTTTGATACATGCACATGGCCTGGAAAGAATCCCGTATATTTTTCTCGCGACACTTTGAGCACCTCAGGGCTGACCGCGTTAATGCGTATTCCCCTGGGCATATCGACCGCGGCGCCTAAAACAAATCCGTCCAGCGCCCCGTTTGCGGCAGCAGCGCAAGAGCCGCCCGGTATTGGGTCGCGATTTAAAACGCCACTGGTCAAGGTAAATGATCCGCCATCGTTCATGTAATCAAAACCTTCCAGCACCAGGTTCACTTGGGGCAGTACCTTGTGGTTGATGCCTTTCATAAATTGTTCACTGTTCATTTCGTGTACCTTTCCGAAATGTCCATGCCCGACAGCGCTCACCACGGCGTCCACCTTGCCGACCTGCCGATAGAGCGAGCGAATACTGTCGATGTCTTCGATATCGGCTTGAATATCGCCACTTGATCGACCAACGGTCACGATTTCATGCCGCCCGGACAAGGCTTCCACAGCCGTGTTCCCAACCGCGCCACTAGCACCAACTATTACTATTTTCAACTTTGTTCTCCATTTAGTCAGATACCATTTGATTGCAGCGTATCATAATCACGAAGTTATAGTATGATGAAATTCCACGTTATAAAAACTTGGAATAGATCGTATATTAAAACTGGATTATTCAGTAGAAAGTAAGAATGTTAAAACTGTATTTCGCACCCGAAACCATATCGTTGGCGTCTCTCATTGTTCTTGAAGAGGTTGGGGCTGAGTACGAACCGATCCGAGTGAATTTCGGGAAAGAAGAGCAAAGGCAGGACAAATATAAGGCAATCAATCAAAAAGCGCGCGTGCCATCGTTGGTAACGACCGACGGTGTTATCACCGAGACGCCTGCAATATTGGTGTATCTGGCGCAAGTGTATCCTCAAGCCAACTTAATTTCGGCAGACGATCCCTACGAGTTTGCGCAACTGCAGTCCATCACCAGTTATCTGTGTTCGACGCTGCATGTAGCGCATGCGCATAGAATGCGGGCGTACCGATGGACTGATGACAAGGCGGCACAAGCGGCGATGCGCGAATATGTCCCCAAATCAATGGCGGAAATCTGGCGATATGTTGAAACGTATTTATTGAAGGATGATTCTTGGGTAATGGGTTCGTCTTATACTGTCGTCGACCCGTATTTATTTACGGTGGCGAGGTGGATGGAAGACGATGGTGTCAATCCAGAGAATTATCCACGAGTGCTTGCACATCGAATGAAAATGGCCAGCCGAGATGCCGTCGTCAAAGCGTTAAGTGTGGCAGTATCGTAGAGGTATTCTTGTGAGTAGTCTTGTCATTGGAAACTGATGTCGTTATCCGCTCGGTCAGGGCCGATGACCAACCTCATTTAGATGCTCTGCGGCAGGCCGCGTTTGCGCCGGTGTTTGCTTCTTTCCGCTCGATCTTAGGTGATGACATGTATGAGCTGGCGCAGGCGCGTGAGGATGAGGCGCAGAGTGAGCTTTTACTCTCACTGCTCGCGCCTGAGTCCGGTTGGGAAGTCTATGTTGCCGCAACGGCAGGTACGGTCGTCGGATTCGTCTCGCTTCAGCTCAATCAAGATACACAAGTAGGCGAGATAGGACTTAACGCTGTTCACCCAGATTATGCAGGGAAGGGAATTGGAACGGCAATGTACGAGCACGTGCTGGGGAGAATGAAGGAAGCGGGCATGCGTGTTGCGACCGTCTCGACCGGTGGGGATTCCAGTCACGCGCCGGCGCGTCGTGCCTATGAGAAGGCGGGTTTTAAAGTACAAATACCGAGTGTGTGGCTATGCCGTAAGCTATGATTACTAATTTAGCCGTCTAATTTTATTAATATTTCAGGCCTAAGATATGAAGACGTCACAAAGTACTATAAGAAACCTTATCGAAGGACGCCCGGCGCTCATCGTCATCGATATCCAGGCGGAAACCTTTCATGACCGGACAGATGAAGCCATTCCCACCATGCCTGACTACGCTGATCGAATGATCAAGGCACGTACAGCGATTGATAAAGCCCGGGAATGTAATATACCGGTTATTTTTATCCAGGAAGTCCACCGCCCGGATCTCGTTGACTTCGGGCGCGAACTGGATGGCAGCGAGGATGTGCACTGTCTGGAAAACGATCCCGGTACCGACATCGCCGTTGAGGAAATGGGCTTTCTCCCCACGGACTACTTGATTAAAAAGAGACGTTATTCGGCATTTTTTGGTACCGATTTTGAAATCCTGTTGCGTGGGCTGAAAGTCGATACACTGTTGTTATGTGGTGGCCTGACGGATGTTTGTGTTCACTACACTTTTGTCGATGGGCACCAATCGGATTACTTTTGTCGCGTGATTGAGGATTGCGTTGCCGGTTCAAGCATGCAAGCCCACGAAGCATCACTACGGGCGATGGAGTATCTTCAAACGGGAGCACGTTGCTCTTTGGATAATGTTTTGGGAGCTATGGCTGAGTTTAATTCCAATCGACGTAACGCTGCGTAGCGAAACTTTCTATGAAACGGAAATAAAAATGAAACACGATCTTGAACTAAATAAACAGAACGCAATTGCTTTTTATCGCATCGCCTATCTGGGTGATCCAAGAAAAGCTGTCGAACAGTATGTTGGCGCTGAATATATACAACACAATCCGCTGGTGGGAGATGGAAAAGAGGCATTTATTGCCTACTTCGACGAAATGGCGCGGGACTATCCGGATAAGCAAATAGAGTTTATAAGAGCGGTTGCGGAGGGCGATTTGGTAGCGCTGCACACGCATCAAACATGGCCGGGAAACGAAGAGTACGTCACCATGGACTTCTTGCGTTTTGATGAAAACGGTAAGATTGTCGAACACTGGGATTCAATTCAGGAAGTGCCAGATGAAACTAAGAATGGCAATTCAATGTATTAGCGATACCTACAAAGCTGATTGTGATTGATTTTATATCGTCATCGCTCGCCGGTTTTATACTTTTGAAACTATTCTGATATTGTTTACGAGGGTTTGAAGTGACCGATAAAAAACCTGCCGGTGGATGCATGTGTGGCGCAGTCCGTTATGAGTTGCAGGATGATTCCACGTGGAACGTTTATTGTCACTGTGAAAGTTGCCGCAAACACACCGGTGCGCCGGTTGTAGCGTTTGCGGTCTGTTCGCCCAATCAGGTTCACTGGATATCCAGCGAGAGGGCGCGCTACGAATCCGCCCCAGGCCGATTCCGGGCGTTTTGTCACGATTGCGGCACTTCGCTGACATGGGAGGCGGAGATAAACAACCGCTCGTTTCTAGCGATTCACGTTAGCACGCTGGATCATCCGGAAGATTTCCCACCCACTGAGCATACGTTTCACGACGAATCGATTCCATGGCTCGACACTGACGATGACTTGCCAAGGCATAAAGGCTCGAAGTACATATAAACGATAGACTTACCCGGTATAACTATTTGATGCCTTTGTAGGATGCGATGAGTACAGCGAATCGCATCAATCGAGAGAAAGATGAAAATTTTCCTGAAAAAAGACAGTTTCAAGTATGTCGATGCGACGATGTTGCAGGCGCTGCTGGACGATGAGGATGAAATAGCGCTGTTGGACATTCGTGAAGCGGCACCGTTCGCCGGAGGGCATTTGTGGTTGGCTACCAACATTCCGTTGTCACGCATCGAATTTCGCATCCGGCGTTTTGTGCCACGACTTCAAACTCGAATTGTGTTGTGTGACGATGATAATGGCTTGGCGGAACGTGCGTTGGTGACCTTAAGCGAAATGGGTTACGACAATATTCAGATTCTGAAAGACGGAATCGGTGCCTGGGTTAAATCGGGGAAAACTTTAGTGACCGGGAACTATGTTATCGCGCATTCGTTTGGATATTTTATCGAAGAAAATTATCAAACACCGATTATTACCGCTGAGGAATTGATGGCTAAGCAACAGGCAGGTGAAGACATCATCCTGGTCGACGCGCGTGCTGAGAACGATTACATTGCCAACAGCATAACGAACTCCATCAGCGTTCCTGCTGCTGAAGTCGCACGTCGTATTCCCGATCTCGCGCCAGACGCGAAGACACAGGTAGTCGTGCACTGCGCAGGTGTCACACGCGCGGCGCTCGGTGCTCAGGGGTTGCTGAACGCAGGTATTAAAAACCCGGTGTATTCTTTACGCGAGGGCACAAGAGGGTGGGTATTGGCAGGTGGCACCTTGTCGCCCAATCAACCTGTTGAAGATGCAAATGTGTCGTCAACCGCAAAAGAGTTTTCTAAACAGGCAGCGCAGAAAAATCGCACAGCGGTTTAATCTGTCTTACACCAGTCATGATGATCTGACTCAATGGCGTCACGATAATCCTGACCGCACGTGCTATTTAATCGATGTGCGTACGGAGCAGGAATATCTGGCGGGTCATTATCCTGGTGCAATCTGGATTCCGGGCGGTGAGCTCGCCGGCATGACAATCGACCATCTCGCGACACAAAAAGCGCGTCTTGCGTTGTTCGCCGATGAGGATTGCGCGCGCGCCGAAATCACGGCAAGTTGGATGCAGCAGCAGAACTGGCGAGATATTGTTATCGTAAATGACTGGAAGAGCGCGCAGGGGTTGGAAAAAGGTCCCGAACCCGATTATTTCCCAGAGTTGGATCAGCTCGATGTTGTACGCATGTGGCCAACCGAATTGTCGAATCTTTTGCCGGGTGGAAGGACAATGGTCATTGATTTTTCTCCCAGTGAAATTTACCGTAATAAACATATTCCCGGTGCGGCCTGGATATCCCGTGCGCAGATTCCCGGCAGTTTGGAAATTCCTGATGAGATAGAACAGCTAGTTATCACCAGCTCCAGCGGACGACTCGCGCGACTTGCCGCATCTGATCTGGCGCAATACACTACCTTGCCAATTTACGCGTTGGAAGGTGGAAATAATGCATGGATCGCCGCCGGGTTAGAAACAGAGAGTGGCTTGACCAATTTATTGAGCGAGGCCAATGATGAAGACCCCGCATTCCTTAAAACGCCTGACATGGACGAAGATGGTGTACACGCTATGTTTCGACGTAACATGGCGTGGCGTGTCGGACTATACCCAAAATTTAAACGGGATCAGCCTGTGCAATTCACCTGCCCGCCTGATTTGGAGTAGACTAACCGGACTGAGCCAGAAGCATAAACTCATACAAACAAACTAATCGAATAACCCGAACAAACCGGAGGAGTTATGAACGCTATCGAGAAACTTCATGCGCAACTCATCAACGGCGAAATATCCCGGCGAGAGTTTCTGAAACGCGCCAGCGTTTTGGGTGTCGCCGCGGCAGCACCTGGCAGTCTGTTAATGAACACTGCACACGCGGCAACGCCAAAAAAAGGCGGGCATATGCGGGTAGCAACGGTTCAGGGTTCGTCAACGGACTTGCTTGACCCGACCCAGCTCACCAGTGGAATGACAAATTTTTTATTTTATACCATCCACTCGCAGCTAACCGAAGTGTTGCCTAATGGTGAAATTGCACCGTTACTGGCAGAGTCATTTGAAATACGGAATGATCCGTCGGAATGGGTTTTTTAGAATTCGCAAGGATGTTGAATTTCATAACGGTAAAACCGTTGATGCGGATGATGTGATTACATCGATTGATCGACATCGCGGCGAAGACTCAGCATCCGCAATGAAGTCCTTTGCCGAAGAGATCGATACACTCAGCAAAGAAGATGATCGTACCGTCGTTTTTAAGTTGAAATCTGCCAGTGTGGATTTTCCTGTTGTGTTGAGCGCATCTACTTTTGGGATATTGCCCTCTAAAGATGGCAAGGTAGAGGAGTTTGGTGTTGGAACAGGCCCATATTTGCTTGAGAATTTTGAACCTGGTCAAAGCGCCAAGCTAAAGCGTAATCCTAATTTTTATCTGGATGATCGCGCACATGTTGATACGGCGGAGATTCTGACTATTGCTGACAGCACTGCGCGGCAGAATGCGTTGGTGACAGGTGCAGTTGATGTGATTGGTGATGTGGAAGCGAAAACGGCCGAGTTGTTGGGCAGACGTCCGAACATTACGGTTCTGGATGTGACGGGTACACAGCACTATGTCTTCCCCATGCGCACCGACCTCGCGCCGTTTGATAATTACGATGTGCGCATGGCGTTGAAGTTGTCAATTGATCGCGAAGATGTTTTACAGAAAATTCTGAAAGGCTACGGTCAAGTCGGTAACGACCATCCCATCTCACCGGCGAACCGCTTCTATGCCGCCGATCTGGAGCAACGCGTTTACGACCCGGAAAAGGCGAAATGGCATTTGCAGCAAGCCGGTATGGAAAATCTTAAGGTCGAACTCAGTTCATCCGATGGGTTGTACAGTGGCGCTGTGGATACGGCGGTCTTGTATAGCGAACATGCCAAAAAAGCGGGCATTGATATTACCGTCAAGCGCGTACCTGACGATGGTTATTGGTCAGACGTTTGGCTTAAACACCCGTGGTGCGCCAGCTATTGGAGTGGCCGGCCGACGGAAGATTGGATGTTTACCCAGGGCTATTCTGCCGCTTCGAATTGGAACGAAACTTTTTGGAAGAACGACCGCTTTAATGAGTTACTGGTTTCTGCACGAGCGGAAATTGACGAAGCCAAGCGGCGTGATATGTATCACGAAATGCAAATGCTGGTGCGGGATGATGGTGGTTCGGTTGTTCAATTGTTTGCCAACCATGTATCCGCCGTGAACGACAAAGTAGGTGTTCCGGAAAAAATCGCGGGTAACTGGGAGTTCGACGGTTACAAATTGATCGAACGCTGGTGGATGGTTTAATTCCCAAACTTCGTTATTTGTAACATGCGGTTTGGCAATGTGTTTGCATTGCCAAACCGGCTTTATACGATAAAAAGTTTGTCCTTCCGATAAATGCCGCCCGCACGCAGGGAAAGCGCGAGAAGAAAAAGTTCGCGCAGCGATAAAATTCGGCGTAAATCCAGCGCCAATTCCAAAAGTGTAAAACGAGAACAGCAGATTTCACTGCAGCTTGTTGAGTCTGAAGATTGCGCGTTGATTCATGAAGCCGTGCTTAAGATTTTGAATGAAGTTGGCGTTATTATCGATCACGCGCAGTCGCGGGAAATGCTGGTTAAGCAGCATGATTGTAAACTGGGCGATGATGGTTATGTGCGCATGTCACCGGATTTGGTTAACAAGGCTATTGCAACCGTCCCAAACAAGATTGCGCTTTACGATTTAAACGGCAAGATCAGTGTGGACAGCAGTAGCAAAGTGTCCAGTTTTTGTCCCGGCCACAACTGCGTTCGTGTGCTTGATTTTCGCAGCGGAGAATTACGCCCCGGAACGGTTCAGGATATTCGGGAAACGGCGAGAGTGTGTGAGCAACTTCCTAATATCGACATGGCTTGCACACTGGGTTATCCCAGCGATGTTTCGGCGGAGGATGAAGTATATGAAGCCACCAGGGCAATGCTGGAAAACTGCAGTAAACCGGCGGCGGTCTTGGCGCATGACGAAAAAATTCAAAAACGCATGATGTCTTACGTCGTCGATGTCGCCGGTGGTTGGAATCAACTGGCCGACAAACCCATCGTGTTGGAACTGATGGGGCCAATCTCACCGTTGAAATTGCCCGGTGAGTTTTGCGAGCGATTAATCAACTGCGCTCGTTGGCGCGTACCTGTTGTGTGTTACCCGGCAACATTCCCCGGAATGTCCAGTCCCATCACGACCGCCGGTGCTGTTGTGCAATCATCTGCCGAGGCGCTGGCGGGTATCGTAATTCATCAACTGACCGAACCCGGTTCGCCGGTGTTAAGCGGTTCCGCTGTGTTACCGATGGACATGCGCCAGGCGAATCTTGCCTACGGTTCACCGGAATACATGTTAAACGGATTAGGCGCCAGCGACTATTTTCGATCCATAGACATTCCATCCTGGATCGGTGCAGGATGTTCCGACTCTCACCAATTCGACGCCCAGGCGGCAGCGGAAGCGGGTGCGAACATGGCGATCGCCGCGATGGCGAGTACGCCTTTTGTTCACAACCTGGGTTTTCTGTCGGGAGGTCGCACCGGTTCGCTGGAAATGTTGGTATTGTGCGATGAGTTAGTGGGGTGGGTGACGAAGATGGCATCAGGTGTGGCGGTGGACGCCGATACCTTGGCCGTCGAAGTCGTCAAACGCGCAGCGCCCAATAATGATTTTCTTACCGACCAACATACACAGGATCGTTACCTGACTGAAAACTGGTACCCAACATTGTTCGAACGTTCCGACGCCGACGCGTGGCTGGAAGAGGGCGCTCGTGATATGCAAGCGCGTGTTAGACAGAAGTTGCATGATATTCTTGGATAGTTGTGTAACTTCTTGATAGTAACAGGGCGGCAAAAGTTTCTTTGTCACGTTGTATCATTGGTTGCGAAAACTTAGAAAGCCATCACCGAGAGGTCGTGAAAATGTGTAGAAATATAAAGACGCTGTTTAATTTTGAGCCACCAGCAACTGATGATGAGGTTAATGCAGCATCTCTCCAGTTTGTTAGAAAAATCAGTGGATGTACCAACCCGTCAAAAGCGAATGAGCAAGTGTTTTATCGTGCTGTTGAGGATACTGCCAAAGTTGTACGAGTACTCGTTGACTCGTTGGTGACAACAGGGGCGCCCAAAGACAGAGAAGTCGAAGCCTTGAAAGTTCGCACCAGAGCGGCCAAAAGATTTAGTTCGCTTGGTGCGCGAGATCTCGCCTGACTCTTGATCTACAATACCCGCAAGACCTTGTTGCTGGTGCTGGCAATTGGGGTGTTGTGGGGGCTGAATTGGCCTGCAGTCAAAATCATTCTTGGTGAAGTGCCACCGCTGACCATGCGTGCTGTGGGGTTTTCGATAAGCGCGATTCTTTTATATCTGTTGGCACGTATCATGGGGCAACCATTACTTCCTCCACCCATTGAACGCTTGCCCCTCGCCATTGCGGGCTGGTTTACAATTCTGGGCTTCAACGGACTCACCGCTTTTGGTCAACTGCTTACGGAAACATCGAAAGCGGTTATCATCGCATTTACCATGCCGCTGTGGGCGACATTATTTGCCGTTGTATTTTTAAAAGAGGCACTAACCTGGATTAGAATTGCATCCGTCGTCATTGGCATGACGGGGCTATACATCTTGATGAGTGATGATGTTGCGGCGCTCATGGATGCACCTCTCGGGCCAATATTGATATTCGGCGCTGCATTGTCCTGGGGTGCGGGTACCGTCGCATTAAAAGCACGTCAGTGGGAGGTTCAACCGATATCAAGCGCAGCCTGGATGATTCTTTGTTCTATTCCCCCCGTCCTGTTAGCGGCGTTATTGTTCGAAACACCAGAGAATCTGGATTGGCCTTCCAACCGCGTGGTATGGACTTTCGTTTATCACATTATTTTTCCAACGGTTATCTGTTATGCGGTGTGGGTGAGCGTTGTCGCTAGACTGGCGGCATCCGTCGTCGCTATAGGCACGCTTTCAATTCCGATTGCGGGTGTGCTTTCGGCGGGGATTATACTTGGCGATCCGTTGACAGCAACGAAGTTAGTAGCGCTTGCGTTGATTGTTTTATCGATTTCGTTGACGTTTGTCGAACTGAAAGGTGATGTGTCCAGTAAACGCAGGATAGAGTAGGCGAAAGCCGTAACCCACTATTTTTAAGAGGTATTTTAGCTCGAAGCACACTTTAAGCGACACAAACAGGATGCATTGATTGGAAAATCCGCACGAGCCATCGCGATGGATAGACGTGGTGCAATCATTTGTGCTTCGCTGTGTTTTTTCTGACGCACCAGGCATTCGTGCAGGCCATGCAGGCTCCAGACATTGTCCGGATGTCTGCAAGCACGAATCAAGGTGTCGTTGTAGCCAAGATCGGCGCGATACTCCGCTTCCGCTTCTTCGACGCGCCCTTGTTCAAGCAATAGCGCGCCCAACGCATGGCGTGCTGGTTGCATCCAACCCCAGGGTTCGTCGTAAGGTAATTCATCGGCAAGGACGACCGCCTTGCGTAAATGGGCGAAGGCCGTATCGTAGTTTTCTTTTCGATATTCGATTTCACCGTTCAACATCTCTTGTGCGATTGCAAGAATATCGACGCAAGTGTTGTTAAACACAGTGCGTGTTTCAGGACGTTTTTAACCGCTGTATGGAATTTTTCCTTTTCTTCTTCTGCCGCTGAAATATTGTTGAGCACGGCATGGGCTAATCCCTTGCCATAGTGCAATAGCGCCGTGGTCGTGCAATAAAGGCCTTTATCCTGTGGTAGCGGCGTGTCAATAATGTCCTGCCATTTTCCAAATCGTATCGGCGCATGAACCCGCATGGCGACATAACCTTCGAGCCAATCCGCCATGGGAGGACTTGCCACGCGAAGCAGTTCCTCTGGAATGGTATCGACCATACCGTCGGCAGCATCGATGGCGGCTTGGTACTGGCCCAAAAACATCGCGCCGTATAATTTGAAATGAAAATTATGTGCTCGTGATAAAGCACGAAAATTCATTTTCCCGTTTTGTGCGACGTGTTTTTTATCGGCTTCGATCGCGGCATTGTTTGACGAGACCACATTGTCATAGTGTCCGCATTGCGCATCGATATGCGTAGACATGTGTCTCAAATGCCCGGCGTCAGGCACAAGATTGCGCAGCTTATCCGCCGCGGGCAACGCTTTTTCAGGATATGGCGACATCTCCAGCGCATGGATGTACATGTGGAGTGCGCCGGCGTGATCGTCGGATTTCGTTTCTTCGATTAGTGTCAGAATATTCTCTAAAACGGTAATCGCTTCGACGGTGTCAGCGCCCTCGGCTGGCTCGCCTGTATGCAAATCCCATAGCAGCCACGGAGTGCGATTCATCATCGCATCGGCAAATAACGTGCACACATCCGGGTCATCGGGAAACGAGTGATAAACATCGCGCATCGCATTCGCATAGTCATCATTCCAGACGCTGAAATCGACGACAGGTTCGTGCGACGGATAGCGTCGCACGATAGCCTCGATTAGAGCGCGCTCTACATCACTCGCATTGTCGATGCGCTGTAACGCTCGTTGCGCCGCATCGTAAGAACGCGCAACGGTATTGACCAGATCGACAGGATCAAACTTGTGCCATTGTTTGTTGTAGTACGGACCTATTGCATAAGCGAGTCCCCAATAGGCCATGGCGCAATCGGGATCCGATTCAATTGCTTTAGTGAAGCAGCGTGCGGATTCTTCAAAATCAAACGAATAACTCCAAATCAGTCCGCGGTTGAACCACTTCTGTGCCTCGGTTGATTCGGTAGATACTTTGCGACTGAAGCTGCCAAGGTCGTAATCGTATTCAGTCATGGATGTGAATCAGCCGCCACTAATTTCGCAATGCTGTACTAAGAGTTTGCTAGGATTTGATTTGAACAAATACGGTTCCATCGACAATTTTGACCGGATAGGTTTGCAAATCTAACTCTGCTGGGGGTGACATAGCCTTACCCGTCGGGATATCAAATTGGGCCTGGTGTAGCGGGCATTCGATGGTGTCGCCTTCGATAAATCCATCCGACATGCATGCATATTCGTGTGTACAAATGTTACTGAGTGCGTAAACGGAGTCACCGAGCTTGCAAAGCGCAATTTCGATATCGCCGATATCAACAGGCAGCGCTTCGTCAGGTTCAATCTCCGCTAGTTGGGCGGCGCGATGCCAACCTTCGTCTGTATCAGTCATATTCAAATAATAACGTCGCTTGGTTAGGATACTACCACCGCGATATCCGTGCGGGAAAATGTGCGGATAGCGTTTGTAATCATGTAATCGTAAATCTCGTAAACTCGATCTTTCGTGTCGTTAGAGCGTTCTGAAACACCTGATCCGCTACGTCCAGGAGTTTGTGCGGGCTTCATATTTAGGCGCTGTTCGCAACGGTGCGTTATTCGTTTCGCCTACAGTTTTATCTTGGTTCCTTATGAGCTTTTTGCGATATCGCGTATCTTGTTGTCAGTGTCCTGCAGGATAGCGGGTTCAACTCGTTTGCCGTGTGCGATCATTTGACGCGTGAACCGAATATCCAGCGCGGCGTTAACGCCAACGGCGGCTTCAATCTGATTGCTGTCGTCAAGTGAAAACACTACAAAACTTTTATCATCGCTGGAGCCACGCCAGACAATATTCTTCCACCTGTCCGGCATCCCGGTAATCTGCAGGATTTTGTCGTATTGCACTGACCAGAACCAGGGTATTTCAGCGTAGGGTTTTTCAGCGGCGCCGCAGATTCGTTTAGCGACAACTGTGGCCTGGTTTTGTGCGTTTTGCCATGACTCCAGGCGAATATGTTTTTGCAACAACGGGTTAAAGTGATTCGAAACATCGCCCGCGGCATAGATATTGTCATGCAATGTCTCGCCGTACTCGTTTACGATAATACCGTTGTTGACTTCGAGACCGGCAGTTTTCGCGACGTCATCGTTGGGCGTGATTCCGACGCCAATAATGACCGTGTCTGCCGGTACGATCGAGCCGTCGTTACATTTGACCGTTAAGGTATCGCCATCCGGTTCAATTGCCGTAACGGTTGTGCCAGTACTAATATTGACTCCGTGTTCGTGATGTACCGACGCGAAATAGGCGCTTAATTCGGGCGGAACTGCGCGGGCCATCAGTTTGTCCTGCATCTCAACCACGGTAACATCGCATTTGAGTTTGCGCGCAGTGGCCGCAACTTCCAATCCTATGTATCCACCGCCAATTAACACCACGCGATGGCCATCGGTCAATCGTTTCTGCAGTGCGAGGCAATCATCCAAAGTTCGTAGATAAAATACACCATCTAAATTCTTGCCGGGTATCGGTGGCTGGATCACGCGCGAACCCGTCGTAATGATAAGTTTATTGAAATCAAGCGACGTATTATCCTCGAGCCGAACGTTTTTTAGTTTGAGATTAATCTCCTCGCATCGACTACCTGTTCTCAGTTCAATTTCTTTTTCCGCGTATTCTTCCGTCGAACTAAAATAACAACTGTCAGATGGTTTCTCTCTCGACAAAATATCTTTGGAAAGTGGCGGTCGTTCATAAGGTATATGGGATTCATCGCCGATCAGGACGATAGAACCGTCGTAGCCTTCTTTTCTCATGGTGATGGCAGACCAGTGTCCAGCCTGACCCGCACCAAGTATTACGGTTTGATCTTTTTTCATTTGTTATAGGTTGCTGGGTGCTGACTTGAATTTTCTGCGGCACTCTGCGCAATGACATTCAACATAGTTTCAGGAAATAAATATTTTAGGTCAAAGAAGGTGTCATTCTTAGTTGAAACTTTCAGTGATTCGGTAAGTTTATCATCAAGCTGCTTTGCCTTGCATGGTGGATTCAATACGCAGGGTTTTGAGCAATGCCTTTCTCAGCGCAGGCAAATGCCGATAGCCCTGAACACGATTTAGTCATATTCTGAATTCAAAATCACAGTAGTCCGAATTGTTTTAACGACGTACAATCGAACCTAGTTCCAGTTTCCGCTTTTGCAGGATTATTTCAAGCTACCTGAAGAACAATGACAATTAAGAGTCGAGGTGTGGCGTTTAAAACTATTTACATGTTTTTAAGCATATGCCTGTTAGCGCCAATCTTTGTCTTGAGTCACGCGCAGGCACAAACGTTTTATGTCGCCACTAATGGCAGCGACCAACCGGCCAACGGCAGTCAACAAAACCCTTGGGCAAGCATAAGCTATGCTATCGACCAAGTTACAGACGGTGCAGTCATAGAAGTTGCGCCGGGCACTTATAACGGGAGGGTCCGGCTAGATCAAAGTTTTACCAATGGTGTCCTGATTCGCTCTGCGGTTCCGTACAAAGCACGGCTGCGTTATGACAACGGTGCGGTAGTGATCTGTTTTACGTGCCGTGGGGTAACGCTCGAAGGTTTTGACATCGCGCACAGCACGAACAATGTTGGTGGCCTGGTCATACAAATCCAAACGTCCGCCATCTCTGACGTTACCTTGCGCAACAATATTATTCACGACAGCACCGACAATGATTTGTTGAAAATCAACAACGGTGCACGCAACGTATTGGTTGAAGGGAACATGTTCTACAATCAAGCCGGTAGCGACGAACACATTGATATTAATAGCATTATCGGGGTCACCGTTCGGGATAACGTGTTTTTTAATAGCACGCCGCAATCAATAACCAGCTCTTACATTGTTGTGAAAGACAGCAACGGTAGTAGCGACGGTGTGTTGGGTGCAAAAAACGTCAATATACGGCGTAATATCTTCTTTAATTGGCAGGGTAACGACGGTCAAAGCTTCATACGCGTTGGCGAAGACGGCACTGCCAATTTTGAAGCCGAAAATGTGTTAATAGAAAATAATCTAATGATTGGTAACTCCAGTAGGCTCATGCGTAGCTCATTCACCGTGCAAGGCTCGAGCGATGTGCGTTTCCGATTCAACACCGTCGTCGGTGATCTGCCATCTCGCAGTTTTGCGGCGCGATTATTAGCTGTTGGCAGTAACCGCCCCAACCAAAATATCGTTCTGAGCAATAACCTCTGGGCGGACCCCACTGGCAGTATGGGTGCTGAGGGTTTCAATGGTGCCGACGTGTTTGATGCCCCGAGCGGCGACAATGCTTCAGTAGAATTGAGGAATAATTTGTATTACAACGGTGGCAACACGATACCCGCTGATACCTCTCAAGAAGTGAACCTGAGCCATGACACTAATCCGGTGATCGGCGATCCACGCCTCCCAACTCAGAGTGGTTTGGTACTGCCAGTCTACAATGGCTCAAACTTTGGCGGTGGTTTAAATACTATTCGAGACGTGTTTGTCGATTTTGCCAATCGCCACGGCAAACCGGCGAGTAATAGCGCAGCCTTAAATCAAGCAGATGCGAGCGACGCGCCCGCGGACGATATTCTAGGGAACTCCCGGGGAAGTTCACCCGATATAGGCGCTTTCGAAGTCGGTGGAACCATCACAACGGGACCGCCTCGCAACACAACCGTGCTGCCCTGGCTAATACTATTCTTGGATGATTAGTAATGAATGTAGGAGTGCATCGATAACGCTTTAGACAAGTAGTATCCGGTTCCTTCTGACGAGTCTAAAAACTCGACAGTGAACCATTGTACGTCGGAGCGGAACATACTCTGTATCGATCCTACCAGGAGATGAGGCTCTGTGTTGTTCGTGTATGGTCGTCAATTGCCATGCGGTCACGATGCTACAACGGTAAATCCAACTTCATGATTTTTATGCGGGTTCTCACTTTACGATGGGGCTTAGTTCGTTGTTGCCTGTTTGCCGTGTGTTTGTTCAGCGCAACCATCGCAGTGGGTGATGACATACCCCAGGCGGTAAAGCGTTTTTACTCAGGACAGTCATTTTGTGCCACCGGCTCGGTCGATCAGCTCTTATTGACGCCAACCCAAGATGTAATGGTGTATTTAAACATTGATGACCGTTGGTCGCGCACCTTAGGTACTAAGGATGGTGTATTAAGAAAACGCTGGTTTGGATTGCACTGTCCCATACGTGGTGCGTCTGTGTGGCGAGGTTTAGACCGCCAGCAGGATATCGTGGTCGTGGCAGAACTATCAGAGCTAGGCGAATACCAACTAAGTTGCCGTCATTTTGTTAACCAGCCAATTTAATGGTGCTGGAGCATGTGATCAGTGAAGGTCACCACCGAGTGCGTTTCAGGGGCGACGTGCCAATAGATTTAAGAGAGTTTATTTTCTCAAACTAACTCGAGGAAACGACCTACGCAATACGCTTGTACTGAACGCTACGAATTGCCAGATATATTACTAACAGGCCACATAAAATCCAGGACGTATTATGATGACTATAAAAAAGTAATTAGCTGTTTAAGCTCGCGCTAATCAACATGCCTCGATGATAGTGGGGTTTGAGGTTACCGAATTGATTCCCCATCGAATTTTCGTGATGCGGTACAACCTGTCTGTAATGTTTGCCACGTTGGGGTTGTCCGCCTACGTCAAAATGATAAGCCAAGTTTCTTGAAATGGCGGCCACATTATCGCCATAGGCACTTTCAAGTCGCTCGGCGTGTTTATAATGGTATTGACGTCTGCGAGCGGCGGGCAGCGTTTGATACAAGTAATCCCGATAAACGGGATTAGAAAAACCATAGAGCTGAGCCAAGGTATTGTCCGGCCACTGTCTACTGCCGAGACGTTGGATCCAACGGTTGGTGCGCGCTAACTCATCGCATAGATCCTCGATTTCCACAATCTCCTGATCGAGTAACGTCGCCACTGCCGCAGCAGAAAATCCGTCAACCAGGGTAACACTGGCGGCTTGAAGAAGACGAAATTGATCTGCATTCAAAGTTGAAACTTCAGTGTCCATGCGCCGGCATATGATTTCAGGAATCGCTATGGCAGGACTGCTCGATGATTCTCTAATATTTTCTTCGTTATCTAAATTTCGTTCAGCTTGACTCGTGTACAGTTGGCTGGCTATTCCACTCAAAAATAACGGGTGTCCACCGCTTTCTTTGAATACGCTGTTTACTAACCGTATTGGAACGACGCGGTTTGGGAAACGTCGTTCCAGGTATTTCGTAATTGCAGCTTTATCCAAGCAACCAAGGTAAATTTCTTCGGTTGTATTTTCGCGCGCCCAAGTCTCGGCGGTAGCTGGAATCGAATTATTACCGTTAGAGTTACGCCAAAGGCATTGCGTGGTTAGGAGCAAGAATCGCGCATGACCCTCGCGACGCAGTAAATAGCCGAGGACTTCTCGCGTGTCGGAATCACAGTGGTGGACGTCATCGATAAACCAAATCAGCGCCCTTTCTTGAGAAAGGTGTTCAATAAACTCTACTGCTTCCAACAACAGTTTTTCGGGTTGAGCGGCGTTTTCGTGAGTACAAGCCGCATGATCACAGCTATGATGTGTTAACCACGGCAATTGTGTCGACAAATTCGGTGCGTATTTCGCGAGTAGATCGCATATCCACGCGGAAGCTGAATGTTTGCATAGCTGGCCGAGTGCATCGAATAAAGAAATATAGGGGTAGCTCTTTAGCCCCAGCGGTACAGGTTGTCCTGGTAATTAAGACATCATCACAATCATTCGACACTTTTTGTACCCAGGTGTTTACCAGTGTAGATTTGCCGATACCTGGATCACCGTAGATGGCCACGCTGGCACGAAAACCTTGTTGCGCTTGTTTCCATTGATGTGTAATAGCGGTTAGCTCTTTTTCACGGCTGCTATAGAAGATTCGCTTTGTGAATTATTTTGTATAGGTGAGATTGACTGTGATAAATCGGGGTGCTCGTTGAACGGCGTTCAGGTGTTCTTCTCCAATAAAACGATAACCGCGGCGATGCACTGTTTCTATAAACTTAGGTGCGCGCGGATCGTCATTCAAAATCTTGCGAAGCTCACGAACAGCATTTTTGAGCACGGCATCGACGACACAGACACCAGGCCATACCGCGTCTAGTAACTCATCTTTAGTGATCAGGTGTCCTGGCTTGGTGAGGAAGTAGTTCAATACTCCAAATGCTTTTGGCGATAACTGCACGGGTTTTCCATTGCGCACAATGGATTGGTTCTCACAATCGAAGCAAAGCTGGTCGATGATATCCGCTTCTAGTATGTTCCCGCATGGGGGGTCCTCCTTAATGTCTCTATTTGGCCGCGTAGTTCTTAATTCAGCAACTAAGCAAGGTCAATATATTTGAAACAATTGAGTTTTGACCAAAACTATCGAAACAAGAGACATATACTTAGAATACTGTGCTTTGCGAATTAAATCTGCGATCTGCATCGCAGTAAATCTGTGATTTGCATCACAGTAAATCTGTGATTTGCATCACAGTAAATCGGTGATTTGCATCACACTTTATTTCTTTATGACCCAAACCATACGACTTGATTGATTCTTCTCATTAGTTTGTAGGCACAAAGACAAATGCGTTTTCTGGATCGGTTACGGGGGTTGTTGTTCAACGCTGAAACATAACTCAGATGGTGATGGTTCTTAGTTGCATTACTCAAATTCAAATGGTGTTTGATAAAAAATTAGCTATTCAAAATATTTATTGGTTCAATTGACAATTGCCGGTGTGCTTATCCAGACACCGGCGGTTTTTATTGCTCTTCTTTGCGCCTGTTCTAACTAATCTCTTACCACTTCATGACCACTTCGTTATGACTGATTTGTTCGCAATCCGTATTCTGCACATCGTCATTTAATGTTCGATTAAACGACAATTTGAACCATTTTTGTGCGGTTCGAAACTTACTTAAGTCTTATTCAATGTTTATAAGGAGATAGATATGAAATTCACAACACGAAAGTTAGCGACATTTGCGGCAATTAGTTTAGGTGCATCGGTGGTAGCCCATGCCAACCAAATTGATGTGTCCATTGATAGAACCGTCATTGGTGCGGATAACAATTCGGCAGAAAATCCGTTTATCCAACCCCAAGACCCGGCTCTGTCTGGCGGTGGCCGGGATCAAACCATGCAGTTTGGTGACATTGTGCCGGGTAAAAGCAAAAAGGACGATTTGTTAATCGGTCGTCTTGGAATCGACACCCTGTTTGGGCGCAGTGGCGATGATGTAATTATTGGTGGCATTGAGCATTTCAACCCGTTGAACCGCGATCGCGCGTTCGGTGGTCCTGGAGACGATATCTTTATATGGAAACCCGGTGATGGTTCCGATCTATTCCGTGGTGGACGAGATGAGGATGCCGTGGTCTTCGGAATTACCGCGGAACTCGTTAACGGAAAACGCAAGTTTGAAGTGTTGAACGACCAACAAACTGCCGACGTGTTTCAAAATAAAAGGACCGGTCTACCCAAGGTGGATGTGACCAACTCACCCGGGTTTTGTACCGTTATCGACGGCTCGACTTCACCTGAGGCGGCAGACGAACTGGACGCCTTGGATCTAGATCATTTGGTGCAGTTCTCGATTCGTTCCGTTGCCAATGATTTTGATGGCGGCGTGCAATCCGAGGACAACGGTTTAAGAGTGACCTTACATCTTAAAGATGTGGAATACGTCGTATGTACCGAGCGAGTAGGTGGCGCAATTCAGGTGCTCGACTTAAGGTATGAACCTCCTATGCCTATTAACATTCATCAGATCGAATCTGACAAGTTGAGAAAACGATTGAAAAAAATCGTCAAGTAAGTTAAGCCATTTTCTTCCAACCTCATTAGACCGGGATTCCATTGCACTCCCATCAATTTGAGTCCCGGTCATTTTTTTAGCCTACATGAATTGGGTCCACCGCGTGGCTCTCGCAGTGCAGTCTCACAGTTAGTTTTGTATTCGGAACCCCTGGTTTTGCTCGCTCGCTAAGCCGCTAACTCCGAAATTCCCGTAATCGCCTGTTCGATGTCTTCATCGTCCGTGAAATATCCCGGAGCAAAACGGATAGTTCCTTTTTGTTCTACCGTGCCCTGGTCTTCGTGCACCAGCGGCGCGCAGTGCAGTCCGCTTCGTACGCATACATAGTAATCCGCATCCAGCATCGTTCCCGCTTGGTCGGCAGGCATGTCGTTGATGTTGATGGATAATGTAGCGACGCGGTTATCCGGTGACTTCGGGCCATAAACCGTTACGCCGTCCATGCTGCGAAAGGCGCCCGCCAGTTTTTCGACATGTTCCTTTTCTTTTTTCTCGATATGTTCCAACGCTGCTCGACAAGCAGTGGCGTGATCGGCTTCTTTATTGTCCGATTGTTGTCGGCCTAATTCGGCAAACCATTTTTGTGCAGCGTTTAGCCCCGCGATACCTGGAATGGAAACCGTTCCTGCTTCGAGATGAAACGGGTATTGGTCAGGTTGATAAGGTGAGATTGAATCGACACCGGTTCCGCCGACGCGGGCAGGGCGTACGTCCAATCCTTCGCGCACGATCATGCCGCCAATTCCCATGGGACCGAATAATCCTTTGTGACCGGTAAATGTCAGAATGTCTACACCCAGTTTTTCCATATCGATGGGCAGTACGCCTGCCGTTTGGCAGGTATCAATCACGAGCGTCTTGCCGGCTGCGTTACATATCGTACCGATTGCTTTCAGGTCTTGTACGGAACCTAATACATTGGATGCATGATTAACAACAACTACTTTTGTCTTTGATGTGATTGCATTTTTAATATCCTGCGGGTCGATATAACCCTGTTCATCGCGCCCGACAAACGTAACACTGACATTGTGATCGCGTTGCATATGATTGAGCGGGCGCAGAACGGAATTGTGTTCCAGCCGGGTGGTGATAACGTGATCGCCCTCATCGATCAAACCATACAATGCGATGTTTAACGAATCCGTCGCGTTTTGCGTGAATACGACACGGCTCGGGTCACCGGTAAAACCAAAAAAACCGGCCAGCATGCGACGCGTCTCCGTAATCATTTTTTCTGCTTCAACCGCCAGTTCATGGCCGGCCCGGCCCGGGTTAACACCGTAACCGCGAAAAAATGAATCCATGGTGGCGTAAACGGTTTCAGGTTTTGGCCAAGTGGTGGCCGCGTTATCCAGATAATAATGTTCTTTCATTTGTGTCCCCTTGCACCGGTTTTGTCAGTGTAAATCTGTTTGAATCCTGACATATTGTCGAAAGTATTTTGTTGCAAATCATCTGTGGTTTTTGACCGATTTGGATTGGATTTCGCGAAATATCTTTGATTAGTAAAATAATATTCTACGAAAAAATAAAAGATTAGAAGCGTATCCAGTAATCAGCGAGTTTTTTACATTACAGGCAAAGAGCACTTTGGCGATTCATGGCAAAATAGATGATTGTCAATTGTTAAAGAATAAAGCGTAGCTGATGCCGTTTAAAAGCATTAGGGCCTGCATCATTTTTAACTTGATGCTGGCAGGTCAGTTCGTCGCACTACCGGTGCTGGCTGACAAAGATGACGATTCATTGTTGCTCATGTTGCCATCGATACTGGCCGGGGCGAAAAACTTGAACGGTAGTCCGCCTGTTCCCGGAAGTCAGTGCGCAATCCCTGTTGAAGCGCGGGCGGAGAATACGTCCAGTCCGGATCACGTTATTGGAAATGGCACGCCGCAAAGTTGTACCAGTGCGGCCGTCGTATCAGCAGTCGCTCAGGGGGGCGTCATCACTTTTAACTGTGGGCCATCATCGGTTGAGATTCAGATGCAGCAAACCGCTAAAATATTTAACAACACCGGCCCAAAAATAGTGATCGATGGTGGCAACAAGGTAACTCTAAGCGGTGGTGGCGCTCGCCGTATTTTGTATATGAACACGTGTGATCGAAATCAGGTCTGGACGACATCGCATTGCCAAAACCAGGATCATCCGCAGCTTACTATCCAGAACCTGACATTTAAGAACGGTAATTCGAAAGCCGATACGACTTTTGAAGGCGGTGGTGCGGTGTGGGTTCGAGGCGGTCGTTTCAAGATTGTCAACTCCAGGTTCGAAAATAATGTTTGCGCCGATACAGGCCCGGATGTGGGCGGCGCGGCAGTACGTGTCTTAAGCCAGTATCAGGGACTGCCCGTGTATGTGGTCAATAGCACCTTCGGTGGTAGCCCAAACACAGGTAATGTTTGTTCTAACGGTGGCGGATTGAGCAGTATTGGTGTTTCGTTTACCGTTATCAACTCATCATTCAGTTACAACAAGGCGATCGGCAACGGCGCTAACCCAGCTCAACCCGGTACACCCGGTGGCGGCAGCGGCGGGGCCATATACAATGATGGAAAGACCTTCACATTAAGCTTGTGCGGAACGGCAATAAACAACAACACAGCGAACGAAGGCGGGGGTGCTATCTTTTTCGTCAGTAATGATCGAACCGGAACGTTGCGTATCGATCAGTCGTCGTTAACACAAAATCCCAGCGCGGGATTCGAAACCCCGGGTTTCCCTGGAATATTTTATTTGGGAAACGGCAATCCTATAGTCACTAATTCAACGATACAGTAGTTATTACTGATCACTGTCGATTCTCGACATATTTAGATTTGTCGTTTTCCATCAGTAAAAACTTGTTTCCATTCGCAAATGTTGACGGATTTACGTAAACCTGTAGGCCAGAACGGATCTACTTCAATGATCGATTGAACATCCTTAGCATCTTGAGCGTCGACTAACCACAGTCCACCGGCAGGGCTTCCGTCACTTGCATTTTTAAGTGGCCCTGCGGATAAAATGTTGTTCGCATTATTTTCCAGAAATGAAAGATGCTCGTCCATGTGTTCCGCTCTTTTGTTGCTAAAGCTTTCGTCATCTTCAAATAACACCGCGTAGATCATTTGTCTGCTCCCAGGTACTTGTTGTTTGATCGGGATAAAGGTATACCTGCAAAACTAAGGTTAAAATACTAAGAAATACAGAACTAATCTGCAAAAATGCAGGAATTAAATTGGGATGATTTACGCTTTATCCTGGCTGCCGCCCGGTCAGCATCGTTTGCCGGTGCCGCACGTCGATTGAGGGTCAATGAAAGCACCGTCGCACGCCGTATTACTGGTGCCGAGCGGTGCTTAAATACTCAATTGTTCGAAAGAAATATCGGCGGGCTACAACCAACTAAGGCGGGGTTAAAGGCGATAGCGCGTGCGGAACGTATAGAATTGGATGTGTACGCCATACAAAACGATGTGTCGGGCATGGATCAAGTAGTCGCTGGATCGGTTCGTCTGACATCCGTTCCTATAGTGATAAACCACGTGCTTGTTCCGGAGTTGCAAAATCTATTGAAGGCCCACCCGCAACTGCAACTTGAGTTAGTTGCCGAACCCCGTAATCTGAGTTTGACAAAACGCGAAGCTGACATCGCGCTTCGTCTAGCACGCCCGAGCCGTGAACTCAGTGCGGTAACGCGTCGGATTGGACAACTCGAATATGCTGTGTACGCGAGAAAGGGTAAGAAAATGAAATTGCTGCCGTGGATCGCTTACGAAGACAGCATGTCAGATTTGCCTCATGCGCGTTGGATACGAAAACAAATGATTCGGGATGAACAACAACATAGTTGTTTGATGGTGAATGACGCAGAAGCGATTTTGGCAGGTGTAAAAACAGGGATTGGTAAGTCGTTGTTACCGGTTGTCGTTGCAGAAAAAGAGTCGAAACTCATTCGGGTTGACTACGAAACGCAAAGTTTAACACGCGAGGTTTGGGTGTTGATTCATCCGGACATGCGAAAGCTCGCAAGGGTGAGGGCGGTAGTTGACTGGCTGATTTCGATCTTTCAGAAAAACGACTAAAAATCGCTTTTTATTAATTCAGTGGAGTTTGAGCTTTTCAAGTTCAAGACTCCAGTACCATTGCGTACACCACAAATGTTCTGGGTTAGTTATTTCATCGCGGGATTTCAACAGTAACCACAAATAATTGGTAAAGGCGATTCTTTGAGCGACTTGGTCAAAGTAGTAACGTTCCGCACTCGATAATTTCCGGACACTCTCATAAGCGTTTATTAAGGCATCGAACAGTTCGGGTTTAAATGAGCCGTTGACCAGAGCACCGTGAATGGCGAGATAAGCCAAATCGAAAATCGAGTATCCTATGGTGGTTTCTTCCCAGTCGACCAGTGCAACTAGTTGTTCGCCATCGAACAATGCATTCCCTGGCCAAGGATCACCGTGCACGATACTCGCAGGAAGTGTGTTCGAATCAAACGTAGTAAAAGATGCAATTTTTCTCTCCAGTTCGTCCAAAGATTCATTATCGAAGCGCTCTTTTGCTTGAGCAAAGCTGGTAGCTAAATAATCCGGATGCCACCAGGTTGTTCTGGGTTGCAGTGAGCTAGTGTCAACAAGATGAAGCTCGGCCATGGCGCATCCGAGTTGAGAAATTCTTTCCGGTGTTGCCGTGTCATGTGCTTTGCCTTGAATGTAAGGCAACACGACAATACTGTTCTCTTCGTAATTAAATACGTTGTCTCCGTCCTCGCATTTGATTGGCACAGGGCAGGGGAAACCCGTCGATGAGATTCGCTCCACATATTCAATCTCTGATCGAAGCGCGTCGAGTGAGTGTTTCAGTACAAATTTTACGAAATAACGACCCTTATCTGTTTCAAGCTCGGAGTTTTTGTTTGCACAGCCGCCGGCGTTTTCGAAACACCGAAGATTCCCCAAACTAAAATACTCACATACATTCTGTAAAATCTCTAAAGTTGGTTTTGGCATTTACGAACGACCTCGTAGTCGATATTTTGTTATGTCTTTGTTTAAAAAAGTGCCATGGTTTTGTTCCCAATAACCGGTTTATTACGTGAATTTCCGCATTTGATATGGGATTTCATTGTTGTTTAACCAAAGTTAACAATGGGCAAAAGTTAACAATTATGTAAATGTCTATAATTTGATTCCCCCCCAAAATAAAAGAATAGAGTATGAAGAAGTACGTTGCGGAGTTTATTGGTACCTTTACATTAGTGTTGTTCGGATGTGGCTCGGCGGTTCTTGCGGGCGAACAAGTAGGTCAGCTTGGTATTGCGTTTGCGTTTGGTTTCGTGCTTATCGCGATGGCATATGGCATCGGTCCAATTTCGGGTTGCCATATCAATCCGGCTGTTAGCGTCGGAGCATTTGTCGCTGGTCGACTGGAGAAACAAGATTTGGTTGGATACATTGTCGCACAGTTTGTCGGCGGCATAGTTGGTGCGCTGATATTGTTGCTGATAGCTAAAGGGATGCCAGGTTATGAAGTGTCCACCAACGGTTTAGGACAAAACGGCTGGGGTGTTGGCTACTTAGGCGAATACGGTTTTATGGCCGCTGTGTTGTTTGAATTTGTCGCAACATTTTTGTTTTTAGTTGTGATCTTGGGTTCAACTCAATCAAAAGCGCCAGCCCAAATAGCCGGTCTCGCGATTGGTATTACGCTTGTGGTCATTCACATCGTCGGGATTCAAATTACTGGGGTATCAGTCAATCCCGCCAGAAGCTTTGGCCCCGCTCTTATTTGTTGGCGGAAAAGCTCTCGCCCAGGTAGTCATGTTTTTGATTGTTCCAACCGTCGCAGCGATTGTTGCAGGGCTGTTATTTAAAGCCGGGACATTAGAGCAAGACTAAAGAAACTCTGGATGGAGCCGAGTTAACACTCGGCTCCATCATTTTCATCTCATAGATTTAGTTGTTACACGCGGTTAATCGTCAATCTGGATTAATCGGAGCCGTCCTATTCCAAAATGACCACAAAAAATTCGTGAACAACTGAGAAGTTGGTTTATGCATTAGTTTTTTAAACGAAACGCCACAATCACTTTTGTTTTATAGCTCAGATCCAAGTTACTTGTGGCACTTATCCCGTTGTATCCGGGGTAGTCTGGCTAAATTTTTCCACAAGTTGCCGTATATTCTCTTCACCATGATTTTTATGAATTCTAAAATTAGTTTGCGTTTGAATGTAATGTTGAACCTTAAATGGAAATCCGGCAACAACCAGTCTGGGTAATCATCGGATTTTTCTAATTTCCATTTTTTTACCCAATGCCATTTTGCTTTTTCAGGTGGTGAATCCTGTCTCACATAACGATTGTTAAATGCTAGATTTCGTGGATAGTAAGCATGAAACAGGACAAAAAGGCTAAATGCCACAGACAAGGTAATCGGCATAGTCCACAGGACGAAGGGCACCTGTTTGCCCCAGCTGCTTAGTAAAAAAGACACCGTGATGACAAACGGGGCTGAAAGTGCACCGCCACGAAATAGTCTAAAAACTGTCTGTTTGAAGAGAGGCTGTCGGTCTTTAATTTCTTCATCCAGTTCTGGGAGGACGTATTTATCCATGCGTAAAATTATTTACCAGAACTACATGGTGCAATGTTGTAGCGGTTCACAATAGCTATTTCAGCGTTTAACTAACGCGGCATACTTGTCTGAACTCAGTTCCAGTGCGTTGGCGAGTTTTCGTGCCTTGGCTAATTCTTCAATACTGTATTCTGAATACTGGGCGTGGCTGGCTTCCCTGAAAGCGTCACAAACCAGCTCAAGCTCTTTTACCGCTTTTTGAGCGGCTTCCAGATCTTCGGTAACCTCCGCCAGCCTTCTGCGAGCGACTGCTAAGTTTGCTGTGGTCATGGTCCAGGCCATTGGTGCACGTTCGCGAGTCCATTCTTTTAAGGCGTTTTCATATGCAATGATCGCTTTTGCAAGGGTCTCTGCGTTTTCTTCATGTTCCGCCAGTTTTTGCAGGGCCGCGCCAAGATTATTTTGGGTCATGGCCCATTCCTGCGGTAGCTTCTCGCGACTTCGTTCGGACAATGCGCTGTTGTAAGCGGCGACGGATTGTTCCAGGGTTCGCGGTCCTTTGCGGTGTTCCCCCAACAATCGTAATGCTGTTCCAAGGTTGTTCATGGTGGTGGCCCAGGCCAGTGGCGTCCGTTGTCTTGTCCATTCCTGCAAGACCAGTTTATAAGCTTCTGTCGAACGCTTAAGCATTTTTGCATCTTTGTTGCGCTGCCCAAGCGTTTGCAAAACGGCGGCCAGATTGTTCTGTGTTGTCGCCCACTCGTTTGGGGCTACGTCGCGGGTTCTTTCCTCCAGCGCAGACTCAAAGGCTGTTGTTGCATTCTGGAGCATGGACTCATCGTTTTGCCGGTGGGCGAGAAGGCCAAGCGCATTGCCCAGATTATTCTGCGTTTCTGCCCACTTTAGTGGCTCTCGTTTCCGATCTCGTTTTGTCAGCGATGCTTTAAATGCTGAAATCGAATTTTCCAGATTTCGGGTTCCACTCTGACGTTGGCCAAGAATGCCGCACACGCTACCAAGAATGTGTTGTGTAATGGCCCATTCGCGTGGCCGCTCGTCCACCGGCGCAAGCTCAAGAATCTCGCCCTGGAGTAAAGAGATCGCTTGTTGCAATGCTTGATTGCCGTCAATTTCGTGGCCAAACTCGCGGCCAAAATCTTCCAGTGTTAGAACTCTGTCTATTTGATATTGCCATTGAAGTGTTGCACTTAGCTTTGGCGTCATTGTAGCCTTCGTATAGTGTTCTTCAGCTGTTTGATAATCCTGTCCGGCGGCAGCGACCAAAGCCTGCATGCCGTAAATCATAGCAACGGTTTCAGGTACGCAATCTTTTTCTTCATATTTTTTTTGCAAAGCGCTAAGCGAATGCGCCGTTTTGCTCAGAGAAAACTTATCGCCGGGTTGAATCGTCAAAGTAACCTGATCTGTCAGACCGGTAATTTCACAATCCCATGCACAGAGTTGTCTGAACTCGTCAAAATTACTGCGTAGGATTTGCAAGCGCCCATAGGCTTGCTTAAGCAAGTCTGGAATTTGTTGACGGGAAACATTCTTCTCCTGAATAGGAATAATGAGCTGTTCCAGATCGCTTCTTTTCGCTCCCAGGTTTTTAACGGCCAAATCAATTTCTACCGATACCCAATTCGGGATTTCGCTTTTAATTGCGCTTGTCATGATTTGGTGCGGATGAAGAGATTACATTTTAGAGTATAAAACGAAAAAAGCCCGCAGCGTACCGCGGGCGTTTTTTAAAAATTGGGGAGTCCCTTGTTAGTTCAACTCTGTCATTTCGACCGTAGGGAGAAATCTTATAAACGATTGAATCTCCTGGCGTGTTTTATAAAAAGATTTCTCGCGTTGCTCGAAATGACACTCTATTTAGAGCGCACTTCGATACAGAGCAGCAGGATTTATCATCCTGCAGGGTCTGTCGCTTTTAATCGACGATATGATAGCAAGGCGCTTTTTCCATTTCCCACTCACCGGATTGTGGATCGCGGTGAGACAGGGTCAGGCAATGCCAGTTTTCATCGTCCAGTTTCATATGGTCGCCTCGATAGTAGTAACCCGGCCAGCGTGTTTCCTCACGGAATAACGTATGTCGGATTACACTCTCGGATGCAATTGCGCGATGTTTGAGTTCCCACGCGCGTTGCAATTGATGTAAGTCTTCCGCTCCCAGATGTTCGAGATCTTCATGTAAAGTCTTCATCAGATCCAAACCTCGCAGCAGCAATGGTTCGTTTGTCATGTAGTTGACGGTGATACCACCGGCGTATTCATCCATGAGTTTTTCAAGACGTTGTAATCCCTGTATAGGCAGCAAATAGCTTGGTGACACGGTGCCAGCGACGATTTCGTTACGGCCAACCGCATAGTTTTCGAGCGGTTTATAGACGATCTCCTTGAGATCTTCGTGTTGCTTATCTGAAATCCTGATTTGCTCGTTTTTTAGATCGCGTATGTACTTCACGGCAGCTTTTGCAGCTAAACGGCCTTCAGTGAAAGAGCCGGAGGAGAACGCATGCGCTGTGCCACCTAACGCGTCACCAGCGCCAAACAAACCGTCAACCGTCATCATGCGGTTGTATCCCCACTGATATTCGTCGGGCGATATATCTTCCGGCCCGCTCGCCCAGGCACCTGAACAGGTGGCGTGAGAACCCATGACATATGGCTCGGAAGTTGTGAGCTCGGGGTTTGTATATTTGGGATCGATATCCTGCGATGCCCACACAACAGCCTGGCCGATGGTCATACCGAGGAAGTTTTCCCAACCCACTGTTTCTTTATGCGGATCCTGGAAGGCTTCTGTGGTGACCATGTGAATCGGGCCACGACCGGCTTTCACTTCTTCAATGAATGCATGGTTGCGTAAACAGGTTGGCACAGGGTGATGATCGATGTATTCGCCAACCAGTTCTTTGGTATTGTCGTACCACTTGGATTCGTATTCTTCGCCGTATGCGTTTTGCGTGTAGGTTTTCAGGTGTAAAAAGTAAGCGCCGACTGGACCGTAACCATCTTTAAACCGGCATAGCACAATACGGTTTTCCATCTGCGTCATTTTTGCGCCCGCCTGAATCGGTAACGCATAGGCGGAAGCACTACTCCACGGGGCGTACCACGTTCGGCCCATGCCTTCGCCCACGGAGCGTGGTTTAAAGATGTGCGACGCGCCACCGGCACCGACGATAGTTGCCTTAGCTCTGAATACGTGGAAATCACCGGTACGAACGTTAAAGCCGACGGCGCCACCGCAACGGTTTGGTTTGCTTTCGTCCATCAGCAGGTGGGTTACCATGATGCGGTTGTATATCTTGTCAGCCGATTTTTTTGCAGCTTCAGCAACAATCGGCTTGTAGCTTTCACCGTGAATCATGATCTGCCATTTACCTTCGCGCAGATAGCGGCCGGTCTCCTCGTCGCGCATCATGGGCAAGCCCCATTCGTCGAACTTGTGTACCGTCGAGTCAACGTGGCGCGCCATATCGTAGGCGAGGTCTTCGCGTACCATGCCCATCAAGTCGTTACGCGCATAACGCACGTGATCTTCAGGCTGGTTCTCATCCCATTGCATGCCCATGTAGCAGTTAATGGCGTATAGACCCTGTGCCACAGCGCCACTGCGATCTATGTTGGCTTTTTCAGCGACGACAATTTTCATGTCGCGCCCCCAGTAACGGGCTTCGTAAGCGGCTCCCGTGCCACCCATACCACCACCGACAACCAGGATGTCGCAATCTTCGAATACGGTCTTAGGACTTCCCATTAGTAATAGACTCCCTGCTTAAACTTGTCTTTCGGTATTGTCGGCAGGCCGCGCTCGATGTTCAACGCGTCCGGTTCATAGCAGAGCAACTGCGAATCAACCATTTCTCGGTCCGGCTCGGGTAGATCAGCCAGTCGTGGTATGGCTTCACCCCAGGGTTTGGTCGTGATCGGCGACACAAAATCTTTTTCGCGGCCGTCGCGGAATTTGATTTTCCAGGAGATGGTGCCTTTTTCTTCTTCGCGCCGAACACGCACGCTGTGTCCCAAGGGGGCAAAGTCAGCGTAGCCGCGCGCGTCGATAGCATCTTGCGGGCAGGCTTTTACGCAGGAGTAACACTCCCAGCACATATTGGGTTCGATATTGAGAGCACGGCGGTAAGTCTTGTCGATGTGCATAATGTCCGACGGGCATATATCAACGCAATGTCCGCAACCATCGCAGCGGGTCATGTATACAAATGTAGGCATGTTAATTTCTACTCTTAAGTAATCGGGTTATTTGAGTAATCCGTTTGAAAAGCAATCAATAGTGGCGCGGCAACTCGCGCTTTATACCGAGACCGAATTGGGCTGGTGCATCAGCCGGCGCTGGCAGATTGCTTCTGGTGCCGTTGGCTTCGGAAACACGTTTTTCAAAAGCGGCTGCAGGCTTGAAGAACATGTGGGAAAACTTCGACCACGGCACGCCACCGAAAAGCACAATAGTCGCCACTACGAACAACATGAAGAAAAACATCGCGAGGTTGGAAGCGCCAACAGCTTGAAAGAACGACCAGAGTATTGCTAACGCAGCCATCGCGACTAGCGATAGCACGAACAAATCCGCACGCATTAAACGAAATACCGATTGGCCTTCGGCTGCAACGTCCGCGCGAATGCCAAACCAGAACCAACCACCGCCTGCGCAAATCATCAGCGCACCGACATGCCACAGAAATGCGGTGAAGCCACCTGATGTGTCTTCCGGCAGAGAAAAAATGAGACAGTATGTTGCGATGACGAAAATGATGAAGCCATACATGCCAAGGAGATGAGCGATACGCCGATTTTGGCTGCAGAATTCACCCGACGCTGCAACATCGTGTATGGCGGTTTTGACCGCTATGGATGCTAATTCACCGCCACCGACCTGCTTGCCTTTGGCCTTGGAGTCGTTCAGATTCTTGAAAAAATACTTAGCACTTTTCTTATGAATAACGTCGAAAATCGTGCCACCTACGACCAGCAATATCATGATCCAGATAAATGTCTGCATGACACCGGGCGATACGACTGTCGACAGCTCGGCGAAGGGATTGTTGGTTATCATCTAGTAGAAATGCCCCAGGTTAACTGTGTCTCGGGCTGCCGATTGTGGTCGAATCTTACTTGTGATTCAACCAAGAAGGTTCTTGGGCACGTATAACATGAACTAATAATGTTAATTCGAAATAATTATCCGTGCGTAGCGCGGAAAGTTTACAAATTTATCGCTAATTACAGCCAGCCTTAGCGGATTCATCAGCAATACGGTGGAACTCCAACTCCCAGTTTGCTGCACTGGCCGACAATATGACGCAGGACGGGCCACCCTGGGTACGGGTTTTTCCGGCAGCGCCCGGATTGATAATCCAGGGCGTTTTGTCCTTGTCCCAAACGGCTTCATGGGTATGCCCGTAAACAATCATTCGGGCCTGGGGATGTGTCGCACGCAAAGACGAGTGGCAGGGCTTGTGCATGCCGTGGCGATGTCCGTGTTCAACGGCAACATCGCCACCAGGTAGATTTATAGTCACAACTTCAGGTAAAGCATTAACAACCGCATGCTGATCTTTTGGCCACACCCGTTCATGATCGTTGTTACCGGTTACCGCAATAACCCGTTCGCACGCCTCTTCTAACTGGTCCAGTACGGCGCCATCGCAGATATCGCCGGCGTGTATAACGGCGTCACAATGTTGTATTTGATACAAAATACCCGGATCCATATAGGCGTGGGTGTCTGAAATGATGCCCAGTGTGACCGTCGTTCCATTTTCTGACAGGTTAAAATCCATGTTTGCGGTGTCGTGGTTATGGGGGAGGTTTTGAGTTCGCGGGAAAATTTGCGCCGCAACACTAATGAATCGGCGTCGATAAGCCAAATTGGGATGCTTGTTGCGAGTATAAGCCGAGTTTATCCATCGATCTAAAATCTGTTATGGCGTTAGTTTGCGGAAACTTCATTTGTTTTACCCTAAATCTGTTTCGTATCAGCCTGCTTTATAGGCGGATAAACCGTCGCAGCTAGCCGATGCTTAAAAGATCGGCCACAATCCGCGCAATAACCGGTGTCAATAATAACTCCAGGAGCTAATACATGATGAAGCCTCACGGGTCTGATTCCCTCAATCCTTTGTACGTGTCCGACAAGGCATTGCACGATAAGTTGGCGAACGAGGGCAAGGACCTGCCATTGCTTTTACTGTCTTCCCCGACGGCGGCAAATGCCGTCATGTTAGGTGCGGGTTACTTTAATCCTTTGACGGGTTATATGAACAAGGCGGATGCACTGAGCGTTGCCGAAAAAATGCACACGACCAACGGCTTATTCTGGCCAGTGCCTATTTTGAATCTAACCAACGATGCCAATGGCATCGAAGGACACTCGCGCATCGCCCTGCGCGATCCGAATGTAGACGGGAATCCGGTGCTTGCCGTCATGGATGTTGAAGGGGTAGAAGAATTCAGCGATGATGAATTAAATACCATCATACAAAAAGTGTACGGCACAACGGATGCGGAACACCCCGGTGTGGCGGAGTTCAAGGCGCAGGGTCGCTACGCCGTGTCAGGTTCAATACAAGTTTTGAACTATTCCTATTTTGAATTGGAGTTTCCTGAAACGTTTCGCACAGCGGTGCAAATCAGGGACGAGATTCAAACTTATGGTTGGAGTAAAGTCGTTGCGTTTCAAACACGTAATCCCATGCATCGTGCGCATGAGGAATTATGCAAAATGGCCATGCAGGATTTAAACGTAGACGGGGTGGTCATTCACATGTTATTGGGAAAGTTAAAACCTGGCGATATTCCCGCGCCGGTTCGTGACGCTGCGATTCGTAAAATGGTGGACGTATATTTTCCGCCGAATACGGTGATGATTACGGGTTATGGTTTTGACATGCTATACGCAGGGCCTCGGGAAGCGGTTTTGCACGCCATCTTTCGTCAAAACATGGGTGCGACACACATGATTGTCGGGCGCGATCATGCCGGGGTGGGTGACTACTATGGTGCGTTCGATGCGCAAACTATTTTTGACGATGAAGTGCCGAAAGGTGCATTGCAAATTGAAATCTATCGTGCCGATCATACGGCATATTCGAAAAAATTAAACAAAGTTGTCATGATGCGGGATGCGCCGGATCACTCAAAAGAAGATTTTGTTTTACTCTCTGGAACCAAAGTGCGTGAAATGTTGGGGCAGGGTATCGCACCGCCTCCCGAATTTTCCCGCCCGGAAGTGGCGAAAATATTGATGGACTACTATCAGAGTTTGGACGTTGCTTGATTCTCGGCAACCGTAGGAGCCAGCTTGCTGGCGAATATTTCTCGAGGTTGTGTTGTTCGCGAGCAAGCTCGCTCCTACGAAAAAACTTAGAGTCAAATGTTACCGAGCAAGCGAGCGTAGCCTGGATGGAGTGTAACGGAATCCGGGATAAATAATGTATGGGGTAACTAAATATCGGGATAAACACTATTGGTTAGCTATCGCCGAAATAAAATCACTGGTGGGATATATTTCTTTACCGTTAACTTGCGTGATCGGCAATCCGAGCTACTTATCGACCATATTGATCTGTTGCGAAAGGCCACCAACAACGTCCGCAAAGCCCGGTACTTCCAAATCGACGCGGTTGTGATATTACCGGATCATCTTCATACCATTTGGACTCTTTCACCCGAAGATAGTGACTATTCAGGAAGGTGGCGTTCAATAAAAGCAACATTTACTCGTACACTAAGAAAATCCGGGAAGCAGCTTAATCGGAATAACAAAAGTGAATACGACGTGCGGCAGCGGCGTTATTGGGAGCACACCATTCGAAATTCTTCGGATTTCCAAAAACACGTCGATTACATTCACTACAAACCCGATAAACATGGCTATGTTGATCATGTCTCACAGTGGCCTTATTCTTCATTTCATCGATACGTTAAGCGTGGCCTATCGCCCGGCGATTGGACAGGTGACCCTAATCCGGAAGAGAAAGGCTTTGGTGAGTAATTTCCCGGATTCCGTTACACTCCATCCGGGCTACGGGCTGATATCTATGCTAAGCATAAAATATCAATAAGCTGGAGTTGTCGAATAGATCTGATTTCACTCTGTAATCTCGATCAGTCGAATTTCCTGTTTACAAAAGCGGTTTATTGCGGCTTACTTCTCGCATTGAGTTCCACCAAATTTGGATGATATGGCGATGAACATTGATCTGCCCCGCAAGATAACCTTAGAAGAAATTCAAACTTACCATCGTGACGGTGTGATCTTGCTGCCGGAAATGTTCGACGCCGACTGGATCGAGCTGCTGAAAACAGGCCTGCTTGCCAATTGTGAGAGTCCGACGGATCGTTCACGGGTATGGGACCGGGACACTGAGGGACGCACCATGTTTTGGGACAGCCAGGCGTGGCAAGGTATTGAGCAGTATCGCAGGTTCATTTTCGACTCCCCAGCCGCCCGGATCGCCGGCGAATTGATGGGTTCGGCACATAGCAACTTTTTCTTCGATGCGGTTTTTGTGCGCTCTGCCGGAAGCCAATTCGCCACACCCTGGCACCAGGATGAACCCTATTGGTCGGTGGAGGGTTACGATACCTGCACCCTCTGGATGCCGTTAGTACAAGTTAAACAAGAAAACGCACTGGCCTATGTACCGGGTTCACATCGACACGATTCAGTTTTCTACCAGTACAATTTTGGAAACCTTAATCCGGATGCAAAAACGGATGTCGACCAGGTCGATTTCTCCGGCATTGCCGAGGAGGCGTTTCCTGACATCGACGCCGACCCGGAAAGTTTCGGTGTCGTGAGCTGGGATATGCAACCGGGCGACTGCGTAGCTTTCAACAGCAGAATCATCCATGGCGGCTCGGGCAAACTGGACGAAGATCGTGAGCTGCAGGTGTTTACTACCAAGTGGCTGGGTGATGACGTTCGCATCAAGTTCCGCGAATGCGGAATGGATCCAGACCACAGTGCCATCATGACCGAGCAGGGGTTAAGACCGGGTGATCGTCCCGGTACAGACCTGTATCCGCGAATTTGGTCGCGAACCTAGTATTATTGATCGGTTTCGATCTTGCCGGCAGTCGAATCAAATGCCGCGCGCTTTCAGAATAATATGCGAACTCTAGCGTAGTTTTTATCAGGCGATGCTGTTAAACGTCACCGAGAATTTTCATAAATTCGTCGGAATCGCGGTAGCCGTAAAGCCGCAAATCCTGTTTTTCCTGGCCGTTGCTGTCAAAAAATAGAATAGCGGGCGGGCCAAATACGTTGTAGCGTTGTTTTATTGCACGTATG
>CBDCFT010000073.1:0-8458 GCA_965216365.1 Arenicellales bacterium
TGCAACACTGCGTTTCCACTCCCGGCTAAACACTTTTTCTGTACCTTCGAACGCCTGCATCTGCGCCTTGATGTAAAAATGTTTACTGTCAGCCCACATCTCGGTTTTGGTTTCCGTGCGCACGTTCCATTGATCGCGTTCGAACTCCTCCGTCCAATGCGTAGTAGCGCGACAACTTAGCGGATCGTCGGCGTTAATGGAATAGGTCTCGCGTGCAGTTTCGCTGTTCACAAGGTCATGTTCCAGGTTTTTGTGTTTGCCAAAGTCGTCGACAATTGAAACGGTTGTGTCTCCTGATACCAGGTCGTGTGTCACCGTTCGTTGGTTGGATGATTCGCGCAAGGTTTCCTGCTGAAGAGGTGTGGCCGATTCTGCCGGGGGAAAATTGACCTCGCACTGGCTCTGGGAGTTTCGCGCAGGAATTTTTAAATGGCTACTGCCACCGTGCAAAGTCAGTGTTCCTTTTTCGGATGACGACCAGATCATGGGCCAATAGGCGTTTGAAACCGACACGCGTAACTTATGACTGGGCGCGATTCGATAAGCAATATCATCCAACTGAATGCGTACGCGATAATGTTCGCCCGGTATCAATGCTTCCGGGTGTTCGTGACTGTCGCGATGGCACAAATTCAGAATTCCGAAACTGATACGCGTCGATGCGCCATCCGGCCACACATCGCACAAACGCACGGCAACATTCGCCTGTGGTGTGTCACTCGACAGTTCCAATTCAACGACTGGTGCGCCGACAATAGTCAAATCCTGTTCTAAAAGGTCAGTGTCGAAGGTCAGACCTTTTGCATCCTCGATGCGTTGGTCGTCAGGCCAGTCCGCACCCAGCCACATGATACAAAACTCGCCACAGCCGGTGCCGGTGTCTTGCGGTGAATCAATAAGCCAGGATTGATCCGTTGTTTGCGAGTTCGTCAATTTCCTATCATCAAAGAAATAGTGTTGGAATGAGATATTCTCGTCGGGCCACTTGTCCATCGCTATCCACCGGCCTTTGCTGACTGCCTGAGTGGTGCCCGGCCGCGTACTGTCCATGACATAGATACGGTAATTCGGATCGGTTGCAACACCGGTGTCGATATCTTTCAGCCAACGGTCCCACCAACGTAATGCTTCCTGCAAAAAACCGATACGTGGTTCGGGAACGGCGAAGTGCGGATATTTGTGCGCCCACGGCCCGATAATGGCTTTACGCGGACATTGCAGGTTTTCCATCATGCGTGGAATGGCGTTGGAATAGGCGTCATACCAGCCACCGACGGCTAACACCGCCGCTTCTATGTCGTCGTAGTCTTCGCAGATGGAGCCGTGTTTCCAGAAGCCGTCGCGATGCTGGTGTTGTAGCCAGTTGTCCACCAGCAACGGTGTATTTTCCAGCCGTTCCAACCACATTTCGCGCCAGCGTTCAGTCGATAGTAATGGGTCGGGTGGGCGCGACGAGTAGGAAAACATGGTCGAAGCCCAACCCAGGTTTTCCATTAACAACGCGCCGCCTTTGAAATGAATATCGTCCGCGTAACGGTCGTCGGTTGAGCACAGCGTGATAATCGCCTTTAGGGGTTCAGGTCTTAGCGCGGCGACCTGTAATCCGTTAAATCCGCCCCAGGAAATGCCCATCATACCGACCTTGCCGGTACACCAATTCTGTTGTGCCAGCCAGTTTATGACGGCAACACCGTCATCCAGTTCCTGTTGCAGGTATTCGTCGCGCATCAACCCCTCCGAGTCGCCGTTACCGCGCATGTCGATGCGCACGCACGCGTAGCCGTGGCCAGCAAAGTAGGGATGTGTCAACGCATCGCGAACCGCCGTGCCTTCACGTTTGCGGTAAGGCAGGTATTCGAGAATGGTGGGTACGGGATTTGATTCGGCATCATCCGGCATCCAGATGCGTGCGGCCAGTTCGCAACCGTCCGGCATGGCAATCATGGTGTTTTCTATTTCGCGAACGGTGCACGGAAATTCAGTAATTATTTTAGTCATTGTCTATCTTGATCTTGTAAAAACCGAAGGTGATATTTACCTAAACTTTACACGAAAGCGGGCCAAATCAGCATACACTTGTGGGCATTAGATTAGTGAATATTTTAGACGTCAACGGGAGAACATCATGACTAAGTATCTTCAAACAACACTCTTTATGTTAGCAACTGCCATGCTGATCTCCGCAGTCAAAGCGGAAGAATTGGAAAGAACGATTGCAGTCAGTGGAACAGGCTCGGTGAGTGCAGTGCCTGATGTTGCAGTCGTGCATGCGGGCGTTGTTACACAGTCGCGCAATGCCGGCGAGGCGTTGAATGCCAATAATGCGGCGATGGAAAATATTTTCTCTACATTGAAACAATTCGGGATTGAGGACAAACACATTCAAACATCCGGGTTCGGAATTCATCCTGAATACGACCGATCAAATAAATTGAGCAAGTCTAATCAATACAAAATAATCGGTTATCAAGTGAATAATCAGTTGCAAATAAAAATTCACAAATTAGCAATATTTGGCGATGTGTTAGACGCGTTGGTGCGGGTCGGCAGCAACCAGATTTCCGGGGTCAGTTTTACCAATGATAATATCGACGCGTTAATGAATGAAGCGCGTAAACTTGCGGTGGCGGACGCGAAGGCCCGTGCTGAGATGTATGCACAGGCGGCAGGTGTGTCTCTGGGTGAAGTGATTTCCATCAACGAAGGCCATATCGCGCAACCGGTGGCAAGGTATCAACGCGGAGTAGCGATGAGTATGGCGGAATCGTCAGTACCGATCGCCAGCGGCGAAAACGAAATCAGCGCGCAGGTGAGTGTAATTTATGCGATTGCCGATTAGCGGATAACCATCGACTGTAAAAATCTGCAGGAGGTACGCCTCACGGCGAAAGAATTTGTCGTGTGCTATGAGACTCGTTTATCGCGACGTGGCGTCGCTCCCACAAGAACATAAAACTCCATCTTGATATTTGAAGATTAATTCCTGGTGAGTTCCTGTGCGTAGCTCGGCACGTCCCGCACTTCTTTGATCAAGCCTTGTTCGAGTAAAAACTCGGCGAATCGTTGATAACGGCCGGTGTCCAACGCGGATGGGCGCAGTGCGAAACGGGGCAGAGTGTCACGCCAGGCACGTTTGTTGAGTTCATCGTCCAGGGCATTGTCGTGTGCGACAAACAGTTCCCAGGCCTGGTCCGGGTGATTGACCATGAAGTGCGTTGCCCGTTCGACAGCGGATAGAAAGCGCGCCAATGCGGCATTGTCTAAATTTTTATTGTTGGCAACGAAAATGAGTTCGTCATAGGTCGGTACACCTTCCTCTTCGATATAAAACGCACGACCGGGCTTGCCGACGATATCCATCTGATTGAGTTCGAAGTTTCGGAATGCACCGATCACGGCATCGACCTGGCCGGAGATGATGGAAGGCGACAGGGAAAAGTTGACGTTTATCAGCTCAACATCCGCGGTGGACAGGCCGTGCTTTTCCAGCATGCCATTGAGCAAGGCATCTTCGAAACCGCCGACAGAGAAACCCACTTTTTTACCTTTGAGGTCAGCGATGGATTGAATCGGCCCATCGGCTAATACCACAAGACTGTTTAACGGCGTCGCTACCAGCGTTCCAATGCGGGTAAGAGGCAGGCCTTGATCGACTTGTAGATGCAATTGCGGTTGATAGGAAACCGCGATATCGGCTTTGCCCGCTGCGACCAGTTTCGGAGGATCATTTGGGTCGGCGGGTGCGATCAGTTCAACATCGAGGTCATGCTCTTCGAAATAACCTTTTTGTTGTGCGACGATAAGCGGGCCGTGATCAGGATTAACAAACCAGTCCAGCATGACGGTGAGTTTATCCGCCGCCAGGCTTGTATTAGTCAGTAACAGCGCCGCTACAAGCGCGGACAAAATATTTTTAACAGACATCGAATGCTCCTAGTCGGTAAATGAAAGTGTTTCGGGTTGCCAAAACAACAGGCGTGCCAGTGCCCAATTGATGAAAAAGTAAATCGTGATGGCCAACAGCGCCAGTACGAATAGCGCTGCAAACATGAGATCAATTTGCATGCGTCCATTGGCATGCAGCATTAAAAAACCCAGCCCGCGACTGGAGCCGACCCATTCGCCGATGACAGCACCAATGGGTGCGACGGCAGCGGCAACGCGCAAACCGGACGCGAGTGCAGGTAAGGCGGCAGGGAATCGTATTTGACGCAGAATCGCCAGTTTTGATGCGTTCATGGTGCGTGCCAGATCGAGCCAGCCGGGATTAGTGTGGCGCAGGCCGTCATAACATGCCGCTGCGACAGGAAAATAAATAATGAGTACCGCCATCGCGACTTTCGATGCGAGTCCATAACCGAGCCATAAAACGAGAACCGGTGCTAACGCGAACACGGGCAACGACTGACTCACAACTAATACGGGTAGCAACCAACGGCGTGCGGGTCGAAAATAGGTCAGACACAATGCGCTGGTAATGCCAAGCAGTGTGCCGATGATCAACCCCAACACAATTTCCAACGTGGTTGTCCAGGCGTGCCCCAGGATTAACTCAAGGTTTGCAGCCAGGGAGTGCAACACTTTAATGGGTCCCGGTAAAATGTAGACAGGCACTTGTGTCGCTAGGATGACCAGTTGCCACGCCAGGATGAAACCAACAAAAAGTACTATGGGCCGAAGCCAACGTTGACGGTACGGTTCACGAATGGGTTTGGCGACTGTGACTGGCATTGATTGAAAGTAATTTCTCTCAGGCAGCGAGTTGCTGCCAGACTTGCGCTTGCAACCCAATAACCTGTTGATTATCCGTAGCACGCGGGGGTGTGCCTGACGGCGTGACAGGCTGACCAAGACGTACAGGGTCGCCACCTAAAACATAAATCCGATGTCCGAGTCGAAGCGCTTCTATCGGATCATGCGTGACCAGCAGAACCGTTTTGTTTTCCAGTAACTCCGCCGCGAGTGCCTGCAGACGGTGACGTGTAATCGCATCCAGCGCGGAAAAGGGTTCGTCCATCAGGATAACGGGTTTGTCTTCAAACAGAGTGCGTGCCAAAGCGGCGCGTTGGCGCATGCCACCAGACAACTGCGAAGGGAGGCGTTCGCTGTCTTGTTCCAGACCGACTTTGCTCAGCAGCGATACTCCTTTTTCCGTATCGCTCGGAGTCAATTGACCACGCAGTTTTGCTCCGATGACGACGTTGTGTAAAACGGATAACCAGGGCATGAGTAAATCCGTTTGTGCCATGTAGGCCACACGTCCGTGGAGTGGCTGTTGGTCGCTACATTCGATATCGCCTTTACTTTCTGAGTTGAGTAAACCCGCGAGCAAACGCAATAAACTGGATTTACCGATACCGCTTTGGCCGAGCAGGCAGGTCCATTCACCTTCCTTCAGCGTAAGGTCGAGATTTTCAAACAACACACGGCCTTCATATTGCACAAAGGCGTTTTTGATGGTAACTGCAATCAAAACGGTGTTCCGAATTTCGCGATTCAGGATGTTCCGCGCGCATCGAGAAACGCTTTCGTCGATAACGACGACCACGATGTCATTTTGTTTCGTGTAGCAATAAATGATTCGTAAACTTTTCCGGTCATTTCATCTTTTTTGGAGAATTCAACAAGCACTTCTTCACCCATATCCCGCGCGGCTTTAAGAACGTCTTGTGGGAAAGAACGAACCTTAACGTTATGCTTGTTAATCAATGTATTTATCGCTTCCGCGTTACGCCATTTGGCTTCAGCCAGTGCGAATGCGTTTTCAGCGGTACAGGCATTGCGTACAATTTCGCGTAAATCGTCGGAAAGCATAGCCAGCGCTTTTTTGTTAATCAGACATTCGCCCGTTCCATTGGGTTCATGAAAACCGGGCCAATAATAGTAAGGCGCTATCTTGTAAAAACCGAACGCGAGGTCGCTGGCCGGGCCGACGAACTCCGCACCGTCCAGCGTGCCGGATTGCAAGGCACCGAAAATTTCACCCGGCGCCAGGCTGACGGGTGTTGCGCCCAGGCGCCGGTATATTTCGCCGCCCAGCCCGGGCATGCGGTACTTAAGGCCTTTTAAATCGTCCAGGCTGTTGATTTCCTTTTTAAACCAGCCGCCCATGCCGGTTCCGGTGTTGCCTGCCATGTAAGGTTGTACATCGAAATCCGCGTAAGCCTGTTGCCATAATTCCTGACCGCCACCGTGATAAATCCAGGCGGCGTGTTCTTCCGGTGTCAGTCCGAACGGAATGGCTGTGAAGAAAACGGATGCGGAAATTTTTCCCTGCCAAAAAAATGCTGCGGTGTGTCCGATTTGTGCTGTGTTTTGCGATACCGCATCAAGCACTTCAAACGCGGGAACCAGCTCGCCCGCAGCATAAAGTTTGATCTGGATGCGTCCATCGCTCATTTGTACGATACGGTCGGCCAGGCGCTGTGCGGTGATACCCGGCCCCGGCAGATTCTTTGGCCAGGATGTCACCATATTCCAGCGCAGCGCTTCGTTGGCTTTGCTGGTCGCAACAAATGGCGCACTGATGGTTGCTGCGGTCAATGCGATAGCTTTTCGGCGTTGCATAAGTTTATTTCCAGAATTGGTAAAAGTGATGCACCGGTCCATGACCGTGACCAATCGATAATTCGTCGGCATGTGCAATAGCGTTATTGATATAGTTCTTCCCACACTTGACAGCGTCTTCAAGGGGCAAGCCGCGCGCTAAATAAGCCGTTATTGCGGACGATAATGTGCAACCGGTTCCATGGGTGTTTTCGGTATTAATGCGTTTTGCATCCAGGCGTATTACGTTGTCACTTGTGACCAGTACGTCGGTGCTGTGATCGTCCTGCAAATGGCCACCCTTGAGCAGCACGGCCTTGCAACCGAGTTTCAACAATGTCTGCGCCGCGTCTTTCATGTTCCCGATATCGATGTCGTCGGTGTTCAAAAGCGCACACGCTTCCGGCAGGTTCGGGGTAATTAGAGCTGCGCGTGGAATCAGTGTGGTGCGCAAAGCATCGACAGCGTCATGTTGTAGCAGTTTGTCACCGCTTTTCGCCACCATGACCGGGTCCAGCACCACACAATCGAGTTTGTGTTTTGATATCCCCGTTGCAACACTTTCGATCACAGCCGGTTGGCTAAGCATGCCAATCTTCACGGCATTTACATTCAGATCGCCGCACACCGTATCGATTTGTTGGCCAATGAATTCAGGTGTCACGTCGTAAATCGCGCTCACGGTCTGTGTGTTTTGTGCAGTCAAAGCGGTAATTACTGACGCGCCGTGTACACCTAGAGCAGAGAATGTTTTTAAGTCGGCCTGAATGCCTGCACCGCCACCGCTGTCAGAGCCTGCAATAGTGAGTGCGATAGGCGTCGTTTGATTTTTGTTCATGCTGTTTGATATTCGCTTAGTTTGGCGTCAACTATTTTACGAAGTGCGGCAAGGGTTGCATCGGGCTTATCGGCATCCCATATCGCGCTGATTACGGCAACGCCATCAACACCGGCATCGATAACCTGTGCGGCGTTTTCCAGCGTAATGCCGGCAATGGCGATGACCGGACCGTCAAACACACGGCGTGTTTTCGCGGTGAGGTTACGTAAGCCGTCAGGCCCGATGGGTGGCTCGGGATTGTTTTTGCTCGTGGTTGCAAAAACTCCGCCAATACTCAGATAATCGATTTCACTCAATGGCGCGCGTTGCAAGTCATTTTCGTTTTTCATAGATAAACCGATAATGGCATCGCCCTTCAGGATTTGGCGAATCGCTCTACCATCCATGTCTTGCTGACCGACGTGTACGCCCGCCGCGTTCACTGTCATAGCGATGTCTACATAATCGTTAATCAATAGTGGCAGATTATTTTTGTCACAGGCTTCTTTCAGTTTCGTTGCAGTATCGAACAATTCTTTTGCGCTGGAAGTTTTATCGCGCAGTTGCAAAACACTGGCACCGTGCGCAGCAATATCAACAACACCTTGTATGCCATATCGTTCAATATGAGTCGGTCCGACAATCAAATGCACACGGGTATCAAAGGTTGTGGCGTTTCTCATTTGGTCTTGCTCCGTTGAGCAATTTGTTTGTCGTTCAAGTCGTATAGCGCATCCAGGATTCCGGTTTGCAAGCTGCCTGGGCCGCGCGCTGATTCTGCCGCGATTTCCCCGGTAATACCGATGACCAGGAGCGTGCTGACTGCGGCATCGAATGTATTTTCGGTTATCGCAGCGAATGCAGCTAACAACGCAGAGGTTGCGCAACCCAGCCCCGTTACGCGTGACATCAGCTCGTGTCCGTTGTAGATATGTCTTCTGTTATTGGTATCAGTGACAGTATCCGCTTGGCCGGTTTGTGCAATCACGGTATCTGTTGCAAGTTTCTGTGATGTGCTGTCATCGCCAAATAATGCGTTTACCTCTTCTGCATTCGCGCGCACGACGGCGGGTTGCTGCTGAAGCAGTCTCT
>CBDCFT010000074.1:0-57062 GCA_965216365.1 Arenicellales bacterium
GACACGACAATCGCGTCAGCCCGACGAAACTCGCGGGCCTTTTTACTGATGTTCCACACGTATGCGTCGATTTGTTGCTGTAAAGTTATTAAAAAGGTACTTCGACTTCGGATTTTTTTGTATCGTTACCTCGAAATCCTGGCGCAACAGATCCAGTGTTTCATTGTCTTTGAATCCATGCAATTCCCCCACGACAACAGATGTTTCCCTCAACGTTTCTCGAGGAAATGCAGACAAAATTTCGTATTCCGCGCCTTCGGTATCAATCTTGATGAGATCAACAATTGTTTCATTGTGCTCCTGTAGTACTTCACTGACCGAACGCATCGCAACACTTTCTGTCGTTAATTGATCGTCTTGATACAAAACAGTAGAAAAACTGTTTGTGGAACGATTTGACTTAGCCGCACCCGTCACGCTACCGCTTTGTTTGCCCAATGCATAGGGCGCGATCACTACCTGCGAAAGAGCAGCGGTATTGCGCTTGAGCAAATCCACATTGTCGCGTTGTGGTTCGAATGCATACACCCTGGCCTGTGGATATTGCTTTTTGAAATAAAGCGTTGCCAGCCCAATGTTCGCACCGATGTCCCAGACCACGTTTGGCTGAAACGATGGCGGCAGGCGATAAATACAACGTTTTCCCGAAAACAGGATTTCCAGCGCATCACCCGCATCGGAGGAACCAATACGATAACAAACCTCGTGCTGCTTATATGTGAAAGTAGACTGTTCGCCGTTGAAATGCCGCCGGCCACGTCTAAATGCTAAGTCAAAGCTGCCTGATCGAATATATGCCTCAGTCGCATTCATTAAAGCTGGCTAAGATGCTGTCGCGCCCGGCCCAGCGCCATCAACGGAAAGTAATGCCGGTACATGTTGTAGTTAATCATAAAACCACGCGACAACTCATTACCCTGCTGCAACTGCGCTTTAAGCCGTGCCAGATCCGCGCGTGCACCGACACCGTAACCTGGAAAACCCGTGCCGGTATATTTTTCTTCGTGCCAGGTGCCGTCAATCTGATTCTCAACCAGATAATCCACGCCGCGTTGAATGTTCGGCTTGTAGTCATCGCCATCCACCGCCAGTAACGCCATGATCGCCCAGGCGGTTTGCGACGCCGTGGTTTCCCCCTCACCACGCAGACTGTCGTCCATATAGGACATGGGTGATTCGCCCCAACCACCATCGACATTTTGCCGCGAGACCAGCCATTGCGCCGCCTTGATCACGTAGTCCGCACTCATATCTTCACCCAGGATTCTCAGCGCAGGTAACACTGCCGCTGTGCCATAAATATGATTAACGCCCCAGCGCCCAAACCAGCTCCCCTCAGACTCCTGTTCCTGGCGGATATAGTCAAGCGCCTTGATGACCGCGTGATCGGTGCGTTCAACATCAAGCAAACCCAGACCTTCCAGCACATGCGCCGTGACATCGACACTGGGTGGATCGAGCGCCTCGCCAAAATCGGAAAACGGAATACGGGTTAACAACTCTTTATCATTGTCCTTGTCAAATGCCGCCCACCCGCCGTTACGGCATTGCATGGCAATCAGCCATTGTTTAGCGTGGCTAATGGCTTCATCTATCGCTTTGTATTCACAGGAATCAGCGTTCAATTGTTCGCGCACCTGAGCCAGCACGATCAACGCAACACCGGTATCGTCGATATCGGGATAAAACTCGTTGGCATGTTCGAATGACCACCCACCGGGCTGTACGTTTTTAATCTTTACCGCCCAGTCTCCCGGCGTTCGCACCTGTTTTTTCAATATCCACTTTACCGATTCCTGCAGTGCGGGCGACGTGTTGTAATCGACGCCACAATCCAGTAGCGCCATCATAGCCAGCAAGGTATCCCAAACCGGCGAGTTGCACGCCTGCACATAAGTTCCGCCATCGCGCTCATGTGACCAGAAATCTTCCAGCGCGCCAATGCCCTTCGCCAGCACCGGATGATGCAGCGCGTATCCGTCCGTATGCAATGCCATCAAACCATACACCCACGGTGGTTGAATACCGCCCCAGGCGCCGTCCGAGTCTTGGTGACGCATAATCCACTCCAGACTGCGCACGATGGCGACTTCCCGGCCGGTCGTAACCAAACGCCAGTTTTGGTAGGTGTGCAACAGGCGATCGGTTAAACGAAAAAACGATTCCCATGAAAACCATTTGCGCGACTTGCGTGGTAAGGAATAGTCCATGTTGTCGCGGCCCTGGGGAAACAATTCATCCAAACGCGATTCTTCGGGCAACGGCTTGACCGGCCGGCGTGCTGACAACACGCTGATGGGTACCAGGGTCGCGCGCGCCCAGCAGGCGAAGTTATAGATATTGAACGGAAACCACGGTGGAATAAAAATCACTTCGGGCGGAATATTCGGTGTCTTGTCCCAGGGCCATTCACCGATCAATGCCAGCCAGTAACGGGTAAACACGCGTACTTTTCGCAAACCACCATGGGCAAATATCCATTCGCGCGCCTTGACCAGTGCCTCGTCGCTCGCCGGCATGCCGGTTGAACGCAGGGCGGCGTAGCATTCCACGGTAGAATTGATGTCGCCGGTCGGCGCTTGGTGAAAAATTTCCCAGGAGCCATCGTCGCGTTGCTCGTTGAGAATGGCTTTGACCAGTCCTTCGCGCAATGGATGATCATGCAAGCCTAAAAAATGCAGGGCGAGCAACCACTCGGCCTCCATACACGAATTTGATTCCAAAATGCCCATCCAGTAACCGTCTTCATGCTGATGATCAAACAACCACTGTAAACCGCACTCGATTGCCGAATCGACGGTTGCTGAAACGGGTTGTGTTGGCGAAACGACTGCTGCCATGTCAGATTGCAAATGAGGCGATATTTGTGACCTCGGTATTATACGAGCGAGGTGGTGTGCAACACCATAAAATCCGTCTCATATTCTTAACATTACCCTTGCAACCATATTGCTTCTCGGACAATTCGAAATATACCGGGTTCCGAATTCGAATAGACTCAACGAACAAACAGTCCGTTAAACAATATCGCGTTCGACTATCAGGCTCTCGAACTTTAAAGCGCGTTCACCTGTCTTACGACACAACTCGAACCAGAGTAAATACCCACACTTTTTTTTAATCTTCAAATTGGCGACAATAGAGTTCAATAGATAAAAGCATAGGTTTCACGGGTTACCGGACAACTAACGCATCACACATGCCGAAAATACTTAAAAGCATCATTACCGGTTTACTCCTTTGCAGCACCAGCATAGCCTGCGCGGCAACGTTCCTGTTACCCGATGAAAATAAAAATCTGGTCGGCGAAATGATTTATATTACCGTCAAACGATCTGACACATTTGTCGATATCGCCCAGGCTTACGGACTCGGCTACGACGAACTGGTGCTGGCCAACCCCGGTGTTGATCCGTGGCTGCCGAAACACGGTACCCGCGTTCTACTTCCGACACGCTATGTGCTGCCGGATGCGCCACGTGAAGGCATCGTATTGAATGTACCGGAAATGCGTCTTTACTATTTTCCCAAGGCGCGCGAGGGCGAATCTCGGAAAGTTGTGACTTATCCGGTCAGCATTGGACGTTATGATTGGAAAACCCCTTTGGGTGACACGTCAATTGTCACCAAGGCGGCAAATCCAGCCTGGCGCCCACCGGAATCTATTCGCGCGGAACACGCGGCCGATGGCGACTACCTGCCCACTGTCGTTCCGCCTGGCCCTGACAACCCCCTGGGCAAATATGCATTGCGACTTGGTTTACCCGGTTATCTCATACACGGCACTAACCGGCCAAGCGGCATCGGCATGCGCGTGACACATGGTTGCATTCGTCTTTATCCTGATGACATTGAAACCTTGTTCAACAATGTCGGAGTCGGTACAAAAGTGCATATCGTGCACCAACCCTACAAGCTTGGCTGGAACGATGGCGTTTTATATCTGGAGGCGCATCCACCGTTCGACCAAGAGCGGGAAACCCAACGCGCCGACCTCGAACCGCTTATCGACTCGCTGTATGAACTGCGCAATCAAGGGTTGGATGACAAGATCGATTACCGTGCCGCACTGCGTTATGCCCGCCAGCCACGAGGCATTCCTATGGCCGTGTCAAGCGGCGGATAAAAAAAGCATGTCAATAAAAAAGGCCTGACGATTTTCATCACCAGGCCCTTTATAAGATTTAAAATACGATATTTAGAAATTGCTGTTTACTTTTGCATGGATTTTTTGAACATACGTTCAATTTTTTCATCCGTCGCTAACGATGTTTCCATCGCCTGATTTGCCATTTGTTCAGCATTAGCCGAGGATTGTTGAGCAACGCTTGCCGCCTGAGCAGCTTCATCAGCCTTAGCCGCAGCATCCTGTGAAGCCATTTTTGACTCCTCAGCTAACATACGAATCTCTTCGAGCTTGGCATTGCTGGCGCAACCCGACAATAACCCCCCCGCGAGGACTAGCGCACTTAAACTTACTACTTTCTTACCTATCATTTAGTGAGTCTCCTTATTGAGAACTTGTCGGAAATGTGGATTATCCTTTTTCTTGTCACGCATATCAATGACCTAAATCAACGAACAACAACTTTGGTTCCAATTTTCACGTACGATGTTAACTCATCGACTTGTTGATTGGTCAATGCGATGCATCCGTTAGTCCAGTTGAACTCGTCATGCACCTCCGGGTCGCCACCCCCGACACCATGGATACCTATGTAACCACCGAGCACGGTGAGCTGTGGTGAAACCTTGTGTCGCTCCATCGTGTTAGCGATTTCCTTAAACATCGAATAATCTATAACTCCTTGATAATACGCCCTTAATACGTGATTTAACGTAGGATAATCAAAGCCGAAAAAACGATGATATTTACTCTCTTCGTTGATACGTGTAATACGAAATTCACCCAACGGTGTGGTGTCATCACCCAGCACATGGACCTCGGAAGTTCCCGCGCGGCCGATGGCGATCTCATCGAATTGAAGAAATTCATCTTCACCATTCATCACCGCCAGAGTACGTGATGTCGTGTCAACTAAAATCCATTTTGCGTGACTGTCGGCAAAAACCGACAAAATCGGCGCAATTAAAACGACCACCAATGCAACACATTGAAAACCACGTTTGTATTTTTTTAGACGAAATTGAAACAAAATTTAGATAACAATTTATCGAAGTAAAGTTGCCCGGTTAAAACCAAAGATCTTTGACTGCTTTAGGATCATCAATAAATCGATTACGAGTCCCCTGCAATTTTTCTATCATATCATTTCGGTGGCGTTCAAAGTCACTGGGTGGGTCAGACCAGTGCCATTTTTTTAAGGTAATTCCCAAGCGTTTAAAAATTTTTAAACCGTAGGTTTCATTCATATAAAATAGTGCACGCGCTATTTCGCCGCGACTCGCATCGCGTGGTTCCACTACGCGTTTTTGATAATTGATTTCGAAGTCGCATTCACCGAATTCACGTGCTTCGCCTTTCACCATACCAAAGGAATGACTGCCACGTTCTATATTTATCGTTTTCTGCGCTGGATAAAGATTGTGCAAATCCGCTTCCATCTGATTGAAGCGCCGACTAATCTCGCGACATTCGTTGCGGTCATTGCACCCCACTTCGTTCATGGCCCACGCCATGGGCGTTACATGTTCGATATTGATTGATTTACTTTTTCTCTTACCAAACTTAACGCCGCAATACAGCGTCTCGCCACCATCTTTGTACAGCTCGGACCAGAACACGTCCCGCGCTTGATCATAGGTATCAATCCTGTTTTGTCCGGATTGGGCGGGGCCACTCAATGCCGCCAACAGCATTGAAATCAGTACAACGCGCGCAGGATTAAATATGATCGGTGTTTTACTGGATTTAAAAGTTACACTTTTACAGTTCCACATAGATGCGCCTTCTTTAAATAGCGTTACGACCAATGACATGCCCTACGATAAGGTGACTGCATTTTGTTACAGAAACGCAAGAAATCCCAGGAGGTCTGAGCAACGTTTTACTGTTTCAGTTCCGTGGTTATCAGGATATCGCCTTCCAAGGTGCGGTGCACCGGACAACGGTCGGCGATTGCCAGCAGACGAGCGCGTTGCTCCGCATCCAGCTCACCTTCAATCTCAATAAATCGTTGTAGACGGTCGATGCGCCCACTGGCATCGCCTTCAAGATCGCATTCGCAGTCCTGTGCGTGAATCTTGTCGTGGTTTAAATGAACGGTAACTTCTTTAAGCGGCCACTTCTTGCGTTGCGCGTACATTTTCAATGTCATCGCCGTGCATGAACCCAGTCCTCCCAAGAGGTAATCGTATGGTGTCGGCCCGAAATCGTTGCCACCGACAGAATTCGGTTCATCCGCAGTTATAGCGTGGCGACCGGCCTGCATGTTAACCGTAAACCCGGGTGTATCGTCGATACTCGCGACAACTTGCTGATCGGTGCTGGGGCTTTGCGCGTGCGGCAAATCAATGTAACGTGCTGCCCAGGATGCGATCATGCTTCCCGCATAGCGTGAATCATCGGATGCCGACAACAAATGATCCGCACCATCAAGCGATACAAAACTCTTTGGGTGTTTAGCGTGGGTGTAAATTGCTGCTGCATTGTCGATTCCGACAATCGTGTCTTGTGGTGAATGCATGACCAGCAATGCTTTGCGCAGATTGCCGACAATCGCGTGCGGATCCTGGGCCTTGAGATCGTCGATAAACTGTTTTTGTACTCGAAATGGCCGACCTCCGATATTGATCTGTGCTTCGCCGCTGCGTTCTATTTCATCCGCTCCGTCATCGAATAAATGCGTCACATGGTCCGGACTGAAGGGCGCACCGATTGTCGCGACGGCTTTGACTGATGCCAATTTTCCCGCCACAGCCAGCACCGCCGCGCCACCCAACGAATGACCTACCAACAAGGCGGGTGCCGCATGTTCCCGGCGTAAAAAATCCGCCGCACATTCCAGATCAGACAAATTAGATGAAAAATTGGATGCGGCGAACTCGCCTTCGCTTTCACCAAGGCCGGTGAAATCAAAACGCAAAACGCCAAATCCATTCGCGGTCAAAGCTCGCGTAATATGTCGCACCGCATTCAGATTTTTGTTGCAGGTAAAACAATGGGCGAACAACGCATAGTTATGCGGATGACTATCTAGTGGCAACTCGAGCACTCCCGACAGGGATTGACCATCGGCGTTACTAAATGAAAGTCGTTGAATATTCATAGTGGCTCACCTCCTCGGCGAGTGCATGTGATACGAAACAATGAACTATTCGTGCAAATAGTTTTAGCGCTTTGTCAACTTGCGTTCTTTTCGCTCAACGCCATGTTGTCCATCATGTATTGAAACAAAATTTCTTCTGACTCGCGCAGCCGGCGACTGACTTCGCGCCCCATGTTCATTTGGAACATGGTGAATTGTTCCCGGTCATGATCGTACAATTCGGCAAAACAAGTGTTGGGTATTTCGATTACCTTGCACGCAGTGATAGCGACGATGCTGGCGGAACGCGGCATCAAATCCATCAACGACATCTCACCAAAACAATCACCCTGCCCCAATTCACTCAGGACATGCTCGTTTCCCTGCCAATTTCTAAGTATCGCTACCGCCCCCTGCGCCAACACAAACATCGACGATGCCTTGTCACCCTCGCGAATAATGTGTTCGCCCTTATTGAACTCAACAACCCGCGCCTTCCCCAGCAGGAATTTCAACACACTTTGGTTAATACCACCGAAAACCGGCATTTGCTGCAGATGCTCGAAGGCAAAATCCATTAAATCCGCATGCGGTGCAACATCACTGGCTTGTGTCATGTTCGATCAATCGGGACAGGAACTACCTGTCAGGCTGTACATTATTTTCACAAATTTTAACATGCGCGATGCTAATTCCGCGTATAACATAGGCTTGGGGGTGACTCCGTAATACCGGTATGCGTTTGCAAAAGGAGTCATTGGCAGACAACGTAATAAACAGGTGGGACACAAAAATGCATTACTTGATCGGCTTGGTAACCGCAATCATAGGATTGTTCTGGGCCATTCACAATCTACAATCATCCGGATTTAAGCTAAGTTCGCTCAATCCGTTCGCCGCTTATCGACGATGACAGTTTTCAAAAAAACTCAACGTAAAACCGTTACACACACTCTTTGACCCTGTCGATGTCGCCGCTGTATTGTTGATGGGAACGGCGAAATGCGAAGGCGTTGTAACACCCGTGCAAAAACATGTCGTCCAAAACATTTTTGAAAACAAATTTCACTTAAGTAGTAACGACGCATCCGATCTCATGGTTGCGACCACACATTTGTTACGTGATGAAATTTATATCGGCGACGAGGTCAACAAAATCCTCGATCGCAGCGGCCGCAAATTTACAAAAGAGCAAGTCGAATCGGTCGTATCTTTATCTTTAATGTCTCAGGTCGCCGCTATTGAGGGCGCACCTAATCACGAACAAACCGAGCTGATAGACAAAACCAAAAGCTATTTCAGCAAACTACACAACAACTCACAAAACTGGTTATAGCCGCTGGCTGAAATATCTGCGGTGTATGTAGTACTGAGTCAGGCACAAACTACAAAGCGCGCTGCCTTAAATTCTTCTCAACTCGCTGCTAAAGCCGGCGGCTGGTCAAATACTCCGCGCAATAAGACAGCGCCTGTTTATACCGGCTACGCGGCAGTGCGCTGAGCGACTGGTAAGCCGCTTCAGTGTAGTCGACCGCGATCACCTGTGCGCGCTCCAACGCGTCGCTGTCTTGAACGGTACGTATGATAGACGCGATCAACGGTTCCATCGCGGTCGAGTCATCCGCTTCCTGGTGTAGTTCCCGCGCAAACTGGATATCTTTCAACAGGCCGGGTTTGGTTTCGATCGCAAACAATACGGGTAGCGTAATGACACCTTCCTTGATGTCCTGGCCTAACGCCTTTCCAACCACTCCTGGGTCGCCACTCAAATCAAGTACATCGTCTACAATTTGAAAACCCAACCCCAGATTGCGTCCGTATTGCTCGAGCAGATCGAGTTTGTCCTGTGACGCGTGCGCGCAACGCGCGCCACCGAAGGTGGCAAAACCAAACAAAGACGCAGTTTTACGCTCGATCACATCAAAATAGATCTGCTTATCCGCGCAGGCGGTTTTGCCCCGTTGTTCGAGTTGAACCAATTCTCCCGCGACCATGGCATGCACGGTTTGCATGGCGCGTTCGATTAGCAGTAGATCTGACTTTTGCAACAGACTGTTGAGGGCCGCGAAAATGCAAAAATCGCCGGATAGGATCGAAATTGAATTACCCCATACCTGACGTGCACTAGGTTTACCCCGGCGCATTGGCGCCTCATCAATGACATCGTCGTGTAACAACGTACCGGTGTGTAGCATTTCTACGGCTGTTGCGACAGCCATGGCGTCCGCTGGTTTCCCGCCCACAGCTCCGCTCGCCATCAATGCCAATAAAGGTCTGATACGTTTCCCCCCGGCATTCAATAAATCCTTCGATGCCGTACACGCGCTACCGGGTATGGTCTCGGCAAAGCGCGCCAAATCTGCTTCCAGATCAGCCGGAACCCAGCCGATAATCTTGTACAGCTTGTCCAAATGCGTTTCAATTTCAACGCCAATATCAAATTGTTGTTCAATTCGTTTTAACGTGGCCAGCGTTTTTGATGCCATTGTGTCACCTGCCATTACAAAATAACGTTTAGTTGGTTTTCATTATTAAATTTATGTGCGTTTTCCGGCGAACTTCGCAACTCCTGCGCCCATTTTCAGCAGGGCTAACAAAGTCGGACGCGGCAAACCTTTCATTTGCTCGTACCACTCCGAGATAGTTTCGACGAATACCTGCATGTCCTTGATGCGTTGGGCGGTTTCTTCACCTGTGGAAGCGTCGTTTTCAGCGTCCTGGGCGCACTCGCGCAGCACCTTGTGAATCGGATTGATCTCGCGGCGCATTCTTTCCTCAAGAATGAGCATTAACATATCCCAGGTGTCGTTTACCGCCGCGTAATAATCACGCCGGTCGCCCAGCTCATGAGACACATCGACCAGACCCCAGTTCTGCAATTCGCGCAGACTGTTACTCACATTCGAACGCGCGACAGACAGCGTGTCGACAATCTCATCAGCCGAAAGCGGTTTATTAACCAGGTAAAGCAAGGCATGAATCTGCGCGACGGTACGGTTTACTCCCCAACGCGATCCCATCTCACCCCAATGGAGAATGTATTTCTGCATGACTGGCGTTAGCTGCATGATTACACTATTCTATAGTTTCTGTTATGACAGAAACAACAGAAATTTATCCGAGTTACAAATTATCGTCTGAATGATTGACAAATTTTGTCATTAGTGACGTGCTTGGGCCGGCAAATTTTGTCGATTGTCACCCCTATCGGCAATGATGCTTCTGAATACATAGTTTATAAACTGTTGTTTTTATTATTATTTTTAATATTTTTTGAACAAGTATTCGTTTTTGGCACACTCTCTGCATTAAATCATAGTAATTGAAATGGGTGTTTTGAAGGTTGTTCCGAGGCGTTAGACAGGGGTGACGGGCAGCCAAGGATGGCTGGCTGTCAATTTTTGAAAGATTGAAAGAATTTATTTAGTTAACGGATTTTAAGGCTTACTTCTCCTCTATCCTCCTTTGGTGGTGATTAGCCCGGCTTTTTAGCCGGGCATTTTTTTGTCTGCACATTCTGCAGATTCTCGCTATCTGCATTAACAATATTCTTTCCGTGGTTTTAGCCGGCACGCGTTGCATAATTGGTTTGCGCTTTTGCGGTTTTCGACCTATGCTCAATACAGGGAACTGTTACTGTGTTCAGTCTGTCTGATTTTATACCGTAACAAAAGTTGTTTTGGGGAACTGCTGTTTGGGGCAGTTATGGCAATAACCGATGAGTTTTGGCAGCGTCTGCGGCAAAACTCAAGGGGGAGAAATATGAACAATACGAAAGTTCTACCGGATAGTTTATCCGTAAGAAGTCAAACTTTAGCATCGCCAGTATTCCTTATCGGCGATAAAGGTGACGTCATCTCAACAATGGTGAAGTCGATTTTAGTGCTCAACCTAGTCGACGCCATTCTCACCATGTATTGGGTAAAACAGGGCTTTGCGCGCGAGATGAATCCTTTGCTTGAACATTCGGTGCAGAATTTTCCCGTTCTATTCGTGGTGGTAAAACTCAGTCTGGTCGGTCTCGGTGTTTGCGTGCTGTGGCGAAACCGTTCGAACCTTCTCGCTGTCAGTGCAATCTGCGTTGCCCTGGCGGCCTACTACGGTTTGTTTCTCTACCACATTAGTTACATCAGTTACGTACTAAAACCGCTGTCATTTATGTAAACCCTGGTCATTACACGAATTGCGCTACAATTCGAATCATGCGATTACTCTGGCTGACGCTTTGCCTTCAATTGGTTATGACCGGCATTGCCGGTGCGGACGCGATTCGCGGTGTTGCCCAAGCGCTGTCCGCAGATACTCTGGTAATCGATGAGCAAACCATTCAATTGCATGGAGTAGGGGCGCCGGAGCCGATTCAATCCTGCCAAAGCACGACACGAGATTGGGCTTGCGGACGATCAGCGCGAGATGCCGTCGCGAAACACCTGAACTCGCACCCTATTCATTGCAAAAACATCACCAAAGAAACAAACCGTACACACCCGAGTGCAACCTGTTACATTGGCAATCAATCCGATTCGCTTAACCAGTGGATTGTTGCAAATGGATGGGCACTGGCCACCGCCAACGGCGGGCTAACACGCTATGAACGGCAGGCACGTGCAGCGCTTCGTGGCATCTGGCAAAACGATTTTGAACCCGCTCTGCGCTGGCGGCTCCTGGCGGAATCAGGTTTTGAAAGTCTGCTGTCGGGCGAATCCCGTTGTGACGTTTGTTCAGTGCGCCACTCGCGTGTTAAAAACAAAAAGAAAACTAATGCGGACTGATTGGGTCGCGGTTGATCGAATTACCTTAATTGCATTAAGTCCACTTTAGTTCCGGGCTTCGGAATATGCACGTCAGCATTAAATTCAGCGCGTAATTTTTCACCATAAGCGGCCGTCGAACTCGCTTCGCCGTGTACCAGATAAACCGGTGGTTTATTCTTGAATCCGGTATACCAACGCGTCAGATCATTCTGATCGCCATGAGCGGACAAACCACCGACGGTATGAATCTTTGCCTTGACCCTGATGGCCTCACCGTGAATCTTGATAAATTTCCTGCGATCAACCAGCCGGCGGCCTAACGAACCCTGGGCCTGATAGCCGACAATAATAATATGACATTCGCGCCGCCAGGCATTGTGTTTGAGGTGGTGCAGGATGCGCCCGCCGTTACACATGCCGCTGCCGGCAATGACGATGGCGCCGCTGCGCACTTTATTGATTACCATGGACTCCTGCGCGCTCCTGGTTAAATGCAGGTTGCGTGGCTTATCCGGCAACACGTCAATGTCACGGCGCAGCTTGGTCGCTTCACCGTCGTACAAATGTGGATAGTCCCAGTAAATATGACTGGCCTCGATTGCCAACGGACTGTCGAGAAACACCTGCCAGCGATCAAGATCCCATTCATCGTAGTGCCGGCCAAACATGTATAACACTTCCTGACTGCGGCCAACGGCAAACGCGGGTATCAAAATATTGCCTTTATGGGCTTGCGCGTCTTTTATGATTTCCCCGATTTCAGCGACGGTATGCGCCCGGTCCTGGTGCACTCGGTTACCGTATGTCGATTCGCTCAAAACGATATCTGCACGCTCAATTAAACTCGGATCGCGCAGAATCGGCGCATCAAACTGGCCCAGATCGCCGCTGAATATAAGCGTCCGCCTGACCCCATTTTCTTCAACTTCAACCTCCACTACCGCCGACCCCATGATGTGACCGGCATCGTGAAATCGCACTTGCACACCTGGCACTACTTCGACGGTTTCTTCATACCTTACGCCCTTTAGCTGCGCGAGTGCACTGTCCGTATCTGTCTTCGCATAGAGCGGGTCTATCGGCTCCAACCCCTTACGCTCACGGCGGCGATTTTCGTATTCGGTTTCGCGCTCGTTTATGTCGGCCGAATCCCTGAGTAGAATTTCCGCCAGATCTTTGGACGCATTTTGCGTATAAATCGGGCCTTTGAAACCGCGTTTTACCAGTAATGGCAGCCGCCCGGAATGATCGATATGGGCATGACTGAGCACGACAGCATCGATTTTTTTTGCTGCAAAAGGAAACGGGTCGCGGTTACGCGCTTCGTGTTTGGGTGACCCTTGAATCAACCCGCAGTCAAGCAGGATTTCATGGTCACGCGTACGCAAAATATGACAGGAACCCGTGACTTCTCCTGCCGCACCAAAGAACTCCAACTCCATACAGACCTCGATATTGGTTTTTGTGGCCTAATTCTATGACTGACGCTGGCTGTACACCAGCGCATGCTCACACGAGGCTGGCTATTAAAAAGCGAGTCGAAAACCCGATATGCAGGAATCGTAGGGCCGGTTTTGCAGTGTGATTTCGACACAAAAAAACCGCCAAATGGCGGTTTCTTCATAAGGCTTTCAAGAAAAAATCGATAGGAATAGCGCCGTCCCGGGGCGTTGTGGGGGGGTTATGGCGGGGGGTGTCGCCAAGGGGATACTTCCGAAACGACGCTATTCGTATAAATCTTATTCTATATTGTCCCTCTTTTGGTTAATTTGTAAAGTCTGGCGAAGGATCACCGTGTTAAATCAGGCAATCCTCCGCCTTGTACGGTCGTATCGACTTTATTGAGTTACCAGACTGGCGAACTCGTCGGCGCTCAACATGCCGTCACCGTTCGCGTCGGCATCACCAAAGGCAGCCGCCACGGTTTCGTTAATGCTGGCCTCTTCGGCGGAAATTTGTCCATCCTGATCGGTATCCAATTCCGCAAACGATGGCGCGCTTTGCGCATTGGCCAATCCGAAGGCGGCAATTAAACCCAATCCTGATGCTAAAGCTGTCAATTTCATTTCAATTTTCTCCTGTAGTCCAGTTACGTTACATAGATTTCCCATAGTGTGCAGTCCATATGCGGGTATACATCCGTGTCACTAAATCCAAATGCAATTCACATGCCAATACTATTTTCCTTCGGAATATCAGCACTTTAGTGGATTCAGCGGAAATTCCAAAGGGAGATTATGTTGAAATGTGTCCGTGTCCACCGACATCCGGCAGCTCATCGCCCCAACCGGCCCATAAACTGTTTCAAACTGTCGCTATCTCGCGACAGTTTTTGTATCTTTTGATTTGATTTGGGTTGATTTGGCCTGGGTCGATTTAACCTGGGTCGATTTAAACTGGCCAGGATCGATATTAAGGCGGGACAACAGGCGATAAAAATCTGTGCGATTGCGCTTGGCTACCCGCGCCGCCCGGCTGACATTGCCGTTGGTCATCGCAAGCAACTGAGTAATATATTTGCGGGTGAAATTATCACGCGCCTGCTGCAACGAGGGCAATCCATCGGACTCCTGACCCAGGGCTTTCTCGACCGTGTGCGCGTTGATAATGCGCGCCGATGTCAACACCACGTTTTGTTCGACCACGTTATAGAGCTGGCGTACATTGCCAGGCCAATCGGATTTGACTAGTAACTGCATGGCTGTGGGCGCGTAGCTTTTAACCGTTTCTTCGCTGCGCTCAGCCAACTGTTCCAGAAAATGATTGACTAACAGTGGAATATCTTCGCGCCGTTCCCGCAAAGGCGGTACCGAGAGTCCGACCACATTCAACCGATAGAACAAGTCTTCGCGAAATTCACCCTTACTCATCAGACTTTGAATATCCTGGTGAGTCGCGGAAATAACCCGCACATCCACATTGACTGACTTGGACATGCCCAGTGGTCGCAACGCCCCTTCCTGCAACACACGTAATAACTTCGCCTGCAACGCCATCGGCATATCGCCAATCTCGTCCAGGAACAAGGTGCCGCCATCCGCCGTTTGAATCAAGCCTTGCCTGGTGCCGCTGGCACCGGTGAATGCGCCCTTTTCGTGGCCGAACAATTCCGACTCGAGTAATTCCGATGGAATCGCCGCGCAGTTAATATCGACAAACTCACGCCGGCTGCGCGCCCCGGCATTGTGGATATAACGTGCGATCAGCTCTTTGCCGGTTCCGCTCTCACCCGTGATGAGCACACTGCTGTTGGTTTGTGCCAACCGCTCGGCCTGACTCAACAGCTCGTTCATTACACTGCTTTGAGTAACAATAGTGTCACTGGACCGGACTACGTCCTCACCCGGCAGAAACACATTGAGTGCTTTCTCCACCTGTTGCGCCAGGTTGGATTTGTCCACCGGCTTGGTGAGAAAGCCGAATGCGCCCTGCTGGGTCGCCTGCACCGCATCGGGTATCGTACCGTGCGCGGTGATCATCAATACCGGCAAACTGGGACGCAGGCGATGAATCTCATCCATCAATTGCATGCCATCCATGCCGTCCATGCGTAAATCGGTAATAACGAGGTGTGGCTTGAAAGCGTCCAGGGACGCCAGCGCCGAGGCGCCGGATTCTTCACCCCGCACTTCATAGCCAAACGTTTTCAGGCGTAGCTCCAGCAGGTGAAGTAAACCCGGGTCGTCATCGACCAAAAGAATTCGTGCGTCTTGTTTTGCCATATTTACTCTAGGGAATTTCTTTCTTGGGTGGACGAATAACCGATTGTTCGATCTCCGTCAAGGCATCCAGTTGTTGTTGTTTCTCCGCCAGATCACCACGTAATCGCGTCAATGCCTCGATCAATAAACTCCGTTGGCGGGAAAGATTCTGCAATCGTGCCTGTAATTCGGTCAGTACAACCGCAGAATCTGTCTTTCCTGCTTGCTCCGCGGACACGTTTTCACCTATAGCGTCGCGCAATGATTTATCCAGCGCATCGCGCTCACCCACCATGCTGTTCAATTGCTGGTTCAAACTGGCAACCCGCTTGTTGATTTGTTCTCTCTCGTTTTGTAATGCAATTTCGCGATCCAACCAGGCACGGGTGGTGACAACTAAATCCGTCACCGAGTCCGGCAGGACCGGTGTACGGGTGAGTGCCGATGTCAGATAACGATGGGCCAGCTTATGATCGGCAAGCGATCGGCCAGGCGCAGCAAATAAAAACGCGACTCGAATTTGTCGCGCCACATCACTTTGCTCGGCATCCATTTCGGCTTGACGCAACACAGCCCACTTGGAATCGCTGATATTGACCAGCGAGCGTTGCAAACGCAACAGCTCACCCACCGACAGACGATCTCCGTTTGCCCCGAAATAACCGGCGCTAACACAGGAAACCGACAATAATGCCGCCAGAATAACGGGAATTACAAATCTAAGCGACATTTGCTGCTCTAACCATCGGTAAATACACTCTAAAACACGCCCCCTTGCCGGTATTGTTTTGTGTCAATTCTATTGTTCCCCCGTGCAATTCAGCATACTCGCGTGCCACCGATAGTCCAAGCCCGGTACCACGCAATGTCGTCTCAGCCGGTGCGCGCCCTTGATAAAACGGATTGAAAATTCGCTCACGATCCTTGTCCCGCACACCCGGGCCTTCATCTTTAATGTCAAAAACCAGGTAGTCATCATGACTACGCGCACCGATCTCGATGCGACCCGCGCGCGGAGAAAATTTAATCGCATTGGACAAAAGATTATCCAATAAAACCCGAATCTTTTCCCGATCCAGCCACAACGCGTCACTGACGCAAAGCACGTCAATTTTTAGCTTTTTGCGTTTCGCTTCCAGTTGATGTTGAAACAATACCTCGTCAATGACCGATTGAATATCAACCGATGCCAGCTGCAGCTCCGCCTCGCGTGCCTCGGCAGTATTGAATGCCAGGAAATTCTCTATCAGCCCCTGCAGTTCCACGCTGTTATCCCGCAGAATCTGCACAATCTCCTGCTGGGTTTTGTCCAGCTCTCCAGCAGACCCGTCCGCCAGCAATTCCGACCCTTCGCGCAAATTAGACAACGGTGTCTTTAGCTCATGCGATAAATGCGCCAGGAACTTTGCCTTGTCTTCATCCAGTTGCAACAAACGACGCCGCAACCATTCCAACTGGTCACCCAACGCCGCCAGTTCTGGTGGCCCGCTTATGATAATTTCTTTATCGAACGAACCGTCACCGAGTTTTCGGATTGCACTCACCGTTTGACGCACGGGTTTCACGATAATCAGCGCTAACAAAACGGACAAACCAATCGAACCCGCCACAATCGCGATCAACTGCCAGGTAAGTGCGTGCTCCGCCTCGCGCGCTTCAGTCAGCATCTTGTCCAGGCGTTCGGTGACCAGGCGTTGCGACCGCACGCGCAAATCCGATGCCTGGGCACCCATGTTTTCAAACCGAGCCAGGCTGTCCTGCAAATTCGTCGACTTGGGCAGGTCGTTTCGAATCGACGCCAACACGGCTTCACTTTCTTGTTGCAGGCTCGCGATGATGCCGTTGATCTCCTGCTCCAATTTCATCGCCGTCATCAGCTTAAGGCTGTTGGCGAATTGCTCCTGTTTCTGTTCATACAACTCGAACAACTCAGCGTCTCCAAGCACATAGTATTGCCGCGCGTTACGCTCCAAAGCGACCAGTTGTTCGCCCACGGATTCACTTTCTGAAGCGATCTGCGTACCCGTCACCACCAGGTTTTCACTTTGTGCCGCTAATTGCTCGACTGTCGTTAAGGCCCTGAACGCGAATACAATCAGCGGCAACATGATGGCGGAAAATGCCAATAAGGTAAGACCCAGCAGGGAGCGGGGTCTTTTTATTGAACTGAAAATCTTCACCTGATCTGTGTTTTAGTGAGCGCGAGACGAATTAGTTGGGTTTCGGCGAAACAGGCAAGTATGAACTCAACGGTGTCAACCTCCCTTAAACAACAGTTTAACTCTTTTCTCGATTCGCCGCCGCTCCAGATAATAAGCAATAAACATTGATTTTTATTGCATTTTTTCAAGTCCTGAATGATAAAATATCGCTATAGCAGTTGTAACTCTACTTATGCGTATCGTCAGTCATGCTTGATCAAAAACAAATTTCCAGTTTTGACCGTGACGGGTTTGTCATTTTGCGTGAAGCTATAGATACATCGCTGATTGACGCGATGGGAGCGCAGTTAAACGAGTGGATTGACGAAAGCCGCAATCATAAAATCAACTATGGTGAAATGCTGGACGGCAAGATGCGTTTCGATCTCGAACAAGGCCATACCGCTGAGCATCCGCGTCTGCGCCGGGTAGGAAATCCGGTGGATATTTCCGAGCCTTTTCAACAGGTGTTATGGCAGGGCGCTGTGGTGGATGCGGTCACCGATTTGATTGGCCCGAATGTCAAGTTTCATCATTGCAAACTCAACATTAAATTACCGGGCACGAGTACCCGGGTGGATTACCATCAAGACCATCCTTTCGATCCTCATACCAATGACGATCACGCTGTCGCACTGATCATGCTGGACGACACGAATGAGGAAAACGGATGTCCACGCATCGTTCCCGGATCGCACAACGGGCCACGCTATACCCATTACGATGGCGATACGTTCACCGGCAAGGTGGATGAAACGACACAGAAAATGTGTCGCGAGCGAGCTGTGCCTATCGAAGGTCGCGCCGGTGATGTGTGTATTATGAGCGGCTGGGTGCTGCACGGGGGTACCGCCAACGAGTCTTCCGACCCTCGCCGACTGTTGATCTGCGATTATTTTGCTGCGGACGCGTTTCCCTTGCTGCCACCCATGGTCGCATCCGAACACCACGGCAAGATTGTCAGTGGCCAAGCCACAAGGCTCGCCCGGTTCCGCGGCGGCACAGTAGAGATGCCATACCACTACGAACACGATTCGTTTTTTGGTGCGCAAGGCCAGAAAGCCGCGGTCGCAATGAATTAGATCGTTCATGAGCATGAACTTATCCGCAAATTACTGCATCAAACAGCATAGATGATACGAACCACCTGTCTACTTGGCTTAGTTGCCGTTCTATTAACCGGCTGTGGTTCTCAACCGCCAAGCCCAGTTAGCGAGGGTGGCTCTGTGGATGGAATTGTTCAGCCGGTAATCACACCGTCCCAACTGTTGTCACAACACTTCCAACAGTGGCGCGGTACGCCTTATCGTTTGGGTGGACGATCGGCGCGCGGTATAGATTGTTCGGGCTTCGTCAATGTGACGTACAATAATCTGTTTGGAATAAATCTGCCACGCACCACCAAAGAACAGGCAAAACTCGGCAAGAAAATCCGGCGTGCGAAACTCAACACGGGTGACCTGGTATTTTTCAAAACCGGGTTCTTTCGACGCCATGTCGGCATTTACGTCGGAAACGATGAGTTTATTCATGCTTCGACATCGCAAGGCGTTATTCGATCATCCCTGAGTGCGCCTTATTGGTCAAAACACTATTGGAAAAGTGTTCGCGTCACGACTTTATAGTCGTTTTAATTCCTGTGGGTTCGTCTCAACGCTTGAATTCCGTTCCCTGCTGACATACGCTAATACGCAGAATAAATCTTAAACCGCTCAACCAAAACCACATTTCCCGAAGGAGAACCTAATGGGCAAATTACTTGAATCAATTCCCGGAACCATTATCGGTGGCGTCGTCTTGACGATCATTCTTTATGTTATCGCACGCGCGCTATTCTGAACCCAGCACAATAAATCATTCATGCGTTAATTAGAGGATAAGTTATGGAACTCGTTATTGATCGTTGGCTACATGTCTTGTCGGGCATTACCTGGATAGGACTGCTTTACTACTTTAACTTGGTGCAGGTACCCGGACTTGCACAGGCCAAGGCGGATGGCACGGCCGCGGGCATCACCAAACACATCGCACCGCGCGCATTGCTCTGGTTTCGTTGGGCGGCGGTGGCCACCTGGATTACCGGCGCTTACTATTTGATGCGCTCCCACGGTATTGGCAACGCGTTCATGCTACAAGGCACCGCTGCGTACATTGGCATCGGTGCATGGCTGGGTACGATCATGTTGTTTAACGTTTGGGTTTTAATCTGGCCGAATCAGAAAAAAGTGCTGGGCATTGTGCAAGCCAGCGACGAAGAAAAAGCCAAGGCGGGCCGCGTTGCATTATTAGCTTCACGCACAAACACCTTACTCTCCATACCCATGTTATTTTTCATGGTTGCCGGTTCACCCGCTCACCAAGCCGGAATTTTCGGCTAGTAGGCAGTCGGAACAGGTTTAATCCCAAAAAACCCGGCCTTCGCCGGGTTTTTTATTGCTAAACCACCCGATTAATAGCGCATGCGAATGGTGTAAGAACGATTGACAACGCACACTACCGGGCGCATTGTTACTATATTAGATACTGAAGTCAGCGAGGTTTCCCATGTTTGCACTGCGCAAAAAAACCGAATTCCCCCGGGCCGATAATGCTTTACCTGGCCGGGAAGAAAAAATGGAGGTCCCGAACCGGCACTACGTCAATGGCAACCCGTTGCAACCACCATTCCCGGAACACATGCAAACCGCCATTTTTGGCCTCGGATGTTTCTGGGGGGCAGAACGAAAGTTCTGGCAACAAGACGGCGTGTATAGCACCGCCGTGGGCTACGCAGGCGGTTATACGCAAAACCCGACTTATCGAGAAATATGCTCGGGTCAAACCGGACATAATGAAGTGGTGTTGGTTGTGTACGACCCCAATATCGTCACTTACGACAAGTTGTTAAACATTTTTTGGGAATCGCACGATCCCACTCAAGGCATGCGACAGGGAAACGATATCGGCACGCAATACCGCTCTGGAATTTACGCTTCAACGCCGGAACAAAAAGCCACGGCCCAGGCTTCGCTGGAGCGCTATCAGGCATCTTTAAAGGCGGCAGGTTACAGCAACATCACGACAGAAATTATAGACGCGCCGGATTTTTACTACGCGGAGGAGTATCACCAGCAATATCTGGCGAAAAACCCGTCCGGTTATTGCGGTCTGGGCGGAACCGGCGTGACTTGCGGCTAATCTAGGAATTTAGAACTACGTTTCAGCGGTTCTCGGCAAGTTTGCGTAAATTGTCCAGACCTTTTTCATATTCCGGACCCACCATGCGATCCATCAACAAACCGAAATAGCGTTCAACAACACTGCCCTGGGCATCCGTGTTCAGCCCCCAGGTTACACGGCTGCCTTCAGAAGTCTCCTCGATCAGAAAACTGGCTGACGCAGTTCCCTGCGTGCCGAAATCCAGTTTGGTGCGGACAAATTCGTTAGGCCTGCTTTCAACTATTTCTTGACTGCCGGCACCCACTTGTTTGTTTTCGCTGTACCAGTATACCTTCGCACCGACACCGGATTGCGGCCCCTCGAATGTGTACTGGGTATTGGGATCTTTCGCCGCCCAAGGCGACCAACGATTAAACTCCCTGAAATTATTGACCAGCGGAAATATCCGTTCAGCCGGCGCGGTAACGTTGACGGCGCGGCTGACAAAAACACGATCCGGCAACACCAACCCTATGACAAAAAACGCGGCAATCAACAGTAAAATAACCGCAAACCCTGTTTTCAGCCATTTCATCTTATTCTCCTTTTCTTTTCGGCTTTCTAGTTTATTAAATTTAGTCCGCCGGCATACCCGGCGGTGCCACGGGCATGGGAAACGGTGTCACATTGCCTTTTTCACCAGATGAAGACACGATTTTATTTTTGCCCTCTTTTTCCACCTCGTCAATACGTACAATTGCCTGTAACGGCACATACGTCCGTTTTACCCCAGAAAATTCAGCCTTCAATCGTTCGTCCGATGGATCGACCACTAACTTTGAGCGTTCGCCAAAAATAATACCGCTGATTTCCACGAACGCATACATCGCACCCTGCGACACGCCGCGTGCGTAAAGTTCGTAGACATTTCCCTGGTTATAGAAAATGATGCGATAGACGGGCTTGTTTTCCGGTTTATCCATAAAACATACAGTAGCAGATAATTTGATTGATGCGGTACGATAAAAATCCGGAGAAATTACAAATATTTGTCGGTATTGGAGAAATACAATTATAGTGACGGTGTGCATTTTTACCAACTGGCCGGCTGGCGACAGAACCTGTTAACTGAGTAACAAGTATGAACCATCCGATCGCTTATTCAGTTTGGCGTCTATTCACTCGCTGTCTGCTCGCCTTACCTTTTACCGCATTGTGCATGGAAGCAGTGTCTGGCGATCAAGGCCCACCGGCGGAAGTAGCTGCGGTCATGGCCAAACATAAAGTTCCGATCAAATCCCTCAGTCTGTATATCAAAGAAATCGGCACGGCCGGGCCGTTACTCAGTGTGCGCGCTGAGCAGGCGCGCAATCCTGCATCGGTCATGAAAACCGTGACCACCATGGCAGCGCTGGATTTGCTCGGCCCCACCTTTACCTGGCAAACCGATGCATTGATCAGCGGCTCTTTGCGCGACGGTCAACTCAAGGGCGATCTGACTCTGCGCGGCGGCGGCGACCCTTACCTGGTGGTGGAATCGCTCTGGAAAATGCTTCAAGCGCTGCGCGCTCGTGGCATTAACACCATTCACGGTGATCTAGTCATGGATAACAGCTTGTTTGAGATACATGAGAATGATCCCTACGCCTTCGATAAACGTGGCGATCGCGCTTACAACGTTCTGCCAAGCGCTTTGTTGATTAACTTTGGCGCGACGGAATTTTCCATTCGGCCAAACGGTAACAGTGTGGACGTGCTACCCAATCCTGCCGCCAGCAACATCAAGATCGTCAATCGAATTCGCGGCGTGAAAGGTACCTGTCAGGGCCGCAGCCGTGTGGTAAGTGCGCGCACTGTGGAACGGCATCCCATCGCGGCCATCGAATTCAGTGGCAACTACCCGTTAAGTTGTGGCGAATACCAACTGACGCGTTCACTTCAATCCGCCGACGATCATGCTTTCGGTGCATTTAAATCCATGTGGCAAAGCATGGGTGGTGAGCTTCACGGTGGCTACCGCATCGAAAAAACATCGAGTAAGGCACGCAAGATTTATACCCTGGTATCGCCACCCCTGGCCGAAGTCATTCGCGGCATTAACAAATTCAGCAACAATGTGATGGCACGGCAATTGTTACTGACCCTGGCTTGGAAGACCATTGGCGAACCCGGCACTACGGATGCCGGTTCCATCGCGGTTAAACAATGGGCACGACAACGCGGTATTAACATGCCTTCATTATTCATTGACAATGGTTCGGGTTTGTCACGCAGCGCACGGGTTTCCGCGCAGGGCCTGGGTGAATTGCTGGAGTTTGCTTATCGACATCCCTTTCGCTCCGAGTTCATGGCGTCGTTACCACTGATCGGAATGGAAGGTTCTATTATGCGCCGTTTCACCAAAGGCCCGCTCAAAGGCCGCGTGCGTATAAAAACCGGATTGATTAATGGCGTGCGCGCTATGGCCGGTTATGTCTACAGCCAAACCGGTCGCACCTATATCGTAGTCTCGCTGCAAGAACACCCAACCATCCATCAAGGCATCGGCACAGCGGTGCAGAATGTGTTGTTGCGATGGGTGTATTTGAAATAATTAATGCATCCAGTCCGTATAAAATGCAATGAGGAACAAATCGAATCAATTACCTTGGTCCTAGGATTTCATGTCTGCACGCCTAGCTTGTACTCCGCTCAAACACGAAGTCACTTGCTCGCTTGATCTGAGATAAACCACTCGCAAATGCGGATAGTCACCAAAATAGGCAAGATCGCTGTACCGGCATCGATTCTTTCGATGCGTCTTGATTGCCCACCACACTACCGAGTCTCTGGAAAGAAACGTATTCGTCAGGGTTTCCCGATTATTGGTATTAGGCCATATCTCTTTCCCTAAGATACTTCTTCGAATGGCGCGCAACGATACACGCCCAATCGTCTGCAAAAATGGTAAATTTAAGACTACAACAACCTGAGTTCGTGGCCACTTAATGTGCCTAGTTTGGCTATAGTTTCCGTCGAGAATCCAATCCTCTTCCGCGATCACGGAAGCTACCTTGGGAAAGAATTCTTCATCGGTAGGCTCTTCCCAATTCGGCTTCCAAAAGAGTCGGTCCATTTCAATAAACGGAACCTTCTTAGTGTCTGCTAATTTTCTACCAAATGTAGTCTTCCCGCTACCTGAAGTTCCTACGATATTGACACGATTTGCGACAGCGAGTATGTGCCAGTTGTCATTAGTCATTAGGATGCGTGCGTGAAACCTATCACTTCAATCGCGTTACTTTAAAAAATCTAGCATTGAATTTGCCACCGGTTGCGCATCATCCAGATGCAAATGGTGCTTACCCGGGAGAGTAATTGTTGTGAGGTCAGGAACGACCTTGCAACGTTTACCGACGCTTTCCCGGTAAACCAAATACCCTTCCTCACCCAGAATCAGCAATGTGCGCATCTTGATGCGTTTCAAGAACGCTAATACCTGGGGTTCGGTTAAGTAAACTGGCGTCGTCAGTGTCAGTTTCTTATCGGTACGCCAGGTAACACCTTCATCAACGTCTTTTAAATTACGCATGACAATGGTCGTAGCGGAAGCTTTTGTCATGTCGTTGACTTTCAATCTTGCAGCGATCGCATCATCGGCGGATGTATAAGTCGGCATGGGATTATTATTCAATTTGCCCACATGACGAACTGCTTTGGCCAAACGATCCGGTGCATCGTCCGGTTCATCGGTTAACGGCCCTACGCCTTCGATCAAAACCAGTTCACTGATGCGTTTGGGCGCGATAGCCGCGACCAGTGTCGCAACATTCGCGCCCAGCGAATGTCCCAACAGACAAAATTCATTCCAACCCAGCGTGTCCGCTGCGTCGAGCACGACTTTTACATAGTCCACCAAATGATAGGGGCCGTTCCAGCTTTGATGATCCGATAAACCGTGACCCGGCATATCGACAGCGACGACGCGACAACCGGCAAGCAATGGTCCCAATGCAGAAAAACTGGCCGCGTTATCCAGCCAGCCGTGCAAGGCCAGCACCGGTTTTCCGGATTCATTACTCCACGCTACGGCAGCCAGGCGATAATTTGGAACATCAATAAAAAATTCTTCACTCATTTTTTATTATGCAATTAACTTAAAAAATACTCATTTGATTAGTCGTGATTTCATCGAAACTGGTATCGAGAAAATGTAGCACGCCATCTGCCACCGGCTTCAATTGTTTTTCCTGGTAGTGATCGTAATCCAGTTGCGTGGGATGATTGTCTACAGGTTCTGGACCTTGGGGTGTAATGACATAGTCAACCCATTTGCGGCGTTTCTTGGATTTGCGCGCCGCCTGCACATGGGGCGGAACATTGCGTTGATAAGCATCCAGCGGGCGGCGCAGGCGTTTGCGGTAAACCAGGTCGGCATCCAGTTCTCCCCCGAACAAGCGCGCAACGATGTCTGAAATATAATCCTTATAGGGTTGGTTGAAAAATACACGCCGGTAGAGTTCACGTTGAAAGGATCTGGCCAGCGGCGTCCAGTCCGTGCGCACGGTTTCAAGGCCTTTGAAAATCATTTCTATCTCATCGTCTTTGCCGCGTACGCAACCCGCATAGCGTTTTTTACTGCCGGTAGTGGTGCCGCGAACAGTCGGCATCAAAAAACGAATAAACAGGTTTTCGAATTCGATTTCCAGAAAGGCCTTTACCTGATGTTCCGTTTCAATGGTCTGTGACCACCACGCATTCATTTCCTTCGCTAACGCCTGGCCGGTTTTCGTTGCCTGCGCTTCATCGACTTCATCGCCAAGCCATATGAAAAGCGAATCGGTATCGCCATAAATCACCTGATGACCCTTGGATTCAATATGGTCGCGACTACGGGTGATAATCTCATGACCGCGCCGGGTGATACTGCTGGCCAGTCGTGGATCGAAGAACCGGCATGCGTTGGTACCGAGCACACCATAAAACGAGTTCATGATAATTTTTATTGCCTGAGACAAAGCTGTGTTGTTGTCACGCTTGGCAATGTCCCGTTGACGCCATAACGATTCGATCAACTCGGGAAGGATCGCGCCCTCGTGCACAAAGCGGCCACCGGAAAAACCTTCTATGGTTTTGTCATCGGGCGCGGTGAGACCGCTTGCCAATCCAAACGGATCAATTTGAAAGGTGCGAATAATGCTGGGATACAGACTTTTAAAATCCAGCAACAACACGTTGTTATACAAACCCGGTGTTGAATCCATGACATAACCACCGGGACTTTCGCCGGACGACGCAACCTGACCGATATCCGGCGCCACCATACCTTTGCGGTGCAGACGTGGTAAATACAAATAGTCAAACGCCGCGACCGAACCCCCATGCCGGCCCAATGCCAAACCGGTTAAACGTGAACGCTGCACGGCGAAATCGATCAAATCTGTTTTGGCGAAGATCTCCCTGACCAGACGGCAATCCTCGATATTGTAGTGCGCTAACGCGTGCTTATCTTTACGAAACCATGTCTCGATCTGATTAACCTTGTCGTCGTCCGATGCAATCGCCTTGCCGCGACCCAATACTTCGTGGGCGACCGTATCCAGCGCAAAACTCTCGAACGACCAGAACGCGGATCGTAATGTATCGATACCGTCCAGCACCGCCCTTCCCGGCACACGCGCCACACGCACACCTGTCGTTTCACTGGGTTGCAACACGGCGGCCCATTCATTGCCACGACCGATGCGAAATTCGACATCGAATTCGCGGCACTTGTGTTGAATAAAATTCAGATCGAAATTAATTACGTTCCAGCCGATAATCAAATCGGGATCATATTTCTCCATCCATGCTAAAAACGCCTGCAACAACGATTTTTGATCGCTAAAAAAGACCAGCTCATATCCATCGTTAGCGGCGTCCGCAATGGGTTTACCGTCGTTCAGCATAAAAACGCATTCGTGTGTTTGGCTGGACACTGCTATGGAATACAACAATGTATTGTTTCCACCGGTTTCTATGTCTACGGATACCGCATTGAGTTCGGGTATGTAATCGCTGGACTTTATCGAAGGATTGATAAATTCGAGGTAGTTCTTTTTCGCCGCTCCCTGACCGTGAATTTCAACACCCGCCGTAATAAATCGTTCCATTAAAAAACGATCTGCCGGTTTGAGATCGGATTCGTAGAATGTCAAGCCTTTGCCCGCCGCTGTATCGCGCGCGCTGGTCATTTGTGCCTGCGAGTGGAAGTACAAGCCATCCATGTCTATTCCGTTCATATTCGTTAGAGCGAGCCGCTTGCGTTCGGCGTTCGCGATTTCTATGTCATGCTGGCGCTCAATAAAACACACGGCATTCTGACCCGGAAACACAACACGCGCCGCGCCATTTTCAGTACTTACCCACAGTCGCAATTCCACACCTTGTGCGGTGTCGCGCCAATCCCGGGTTACAATAAACCCCTGCGTGGTAGTAGCTTCCTGGGTTTTCATCGACTAATAGCGATTAATGTTAAAACTGATATCCGATTTAAAACGCGTCGTCAGCGTTAGCGAAGACCTGATTTTTCTCGGCGGGCGCAGTTTACAACGGCGTGCTTTTCGCAACGGCATCATAGTCGCGCTGGCCTATGGTTCCACCCTCTTGGGTGTCAAAGCCACCAGTTCACAACAACTCACCGAGGAGCAGATACTGGGTCTGCTGGTGGCTGCTTTTGCATCATATCCTGTCGGCACCTTATTAACACGCATTTCCAATTTTCTCACGCGTGGGAATCTTAACGCCGCTGCCGCCGGACATTTGCATCTTACCAGTCACTACAAACAATCGCGCATGGCTGAGCATCTTGGTCGTATCTGGGACGGCGTTTTTCGCTACGAATCTTCCATCAGCCGCGATATCCACGACATTATCAACGCGCGAGCGGCACTCAAAGTGACCGAAACCGCTTTGTAAGACACATTATCCGCATTGCCGCGTGCTTTGCGTAACTCGCTGCAACTTAACTCCGACGTGGACGAACAGGCGTTGTGTCAGCGCATATTAACGGGTTATGCGCAGGCGTATTCGTTCGATGCAATCGACACTGCCAAAGAACGCGCACAACACAGTCTGCAGCAGGCAAGCAAGATCCCCGAACTGGTACCCGGCATCGAATTGACCAGCGGATACTTAAGAACAATTAATCTTGCTTTTCACTGTGATTACCGCCATCTGAAATCAAGCGTGTCGCGTGTTCAGGATTCAACCAAACACCGTAACAAAATAAAACAGATTACCGTTGATTTAATTAAGAAACAGTCCGAGTTTGCCGATCGTCTGGTTCGCTTGCGCCTGTTTCACACTTTGGTCACGATTCAATTGGATACTTACTGGGACGTGGTTAAGTGGCATATAAACCCGGTTTCCGATGCCACTATTAAGCAAGCATAAAATGTAGAAAATGTCTACATTGTGTTAACGCGCCACTCACGGTATCTTATTGTTTCAAACAACGAAAGGCCTTCGGCGTTCGTGTCTTTCGTATCAAACTGGCAATGCCCAGACTATTAAATAGACAAATAATCATTATTACATCGAGGGTTTGGTATGAGTAAAAACTCCACTGCGGCGAAAAGCCCTTCACCAGAGAATATTTTTACATTAATCGACAACCGCACCGGTCAAAGTTTTGACCTGCCCGCCCTGGACGGCGCCATCGGCCCGCGTGTTGTTGACATTCGCAAGCTGTATGCACAATCCGGTCTGTTTACTTATGACCCGGGTTATACATCGACGGCATCGTGTTCCTCGGAGATTACTTACATCGACGGTGAAAAAGGTGTGTTGCTGCATCGTGGATATCCCATCGATGCATTGGCCGAAGGCAGTGACTACATGGAAGTGTGCTATTTGTTATTGTATGGCGAATTACCGTCACCGGAAGAGAAAGCCGACTTTGTCAACGATATTACCCACCACACCATGCTGCACGAACAGCTAGTTCAATTTTATCGTGGGTTTAAACGCAGCGCACATCCCATGGCCATTATGGTCGGTATCGTTGGTGCATTGTCTTCGTTTTATCATGACGGCACCGATATTTCCGATCCTGAACAAAGGCAGGTCGCTGCACACCGTTTGATCGCCAAGATGCCGACCATTGCGGCTTACGCTTATAAATATGCATTAGGCCAACCATTTAACACGCCATTAAACCATCTGTCCTACTCGGAAAATATAGTGCGCATGATGTTCGCGGTGCCCACGGAAGATTATGAGGTCAATCCCGTGGTGGCCAGAGCTATCGATCGCATTCTTATTTTGCATGCGGATCACGAACAAAACGCATCAACCTCGACGGTCCGCCTGGCAGGCTCCTCCGGTGCTAACCCGTTTGCGTGTATTGCGGCGGGAATCGCTTCGCTTTGGGGTCCGGCTCATGGTGGTGCGAATGAAGCCGTGTTAAAAATGCTTAACGAGATTGGTTCCAAAGACCGCATTCCCGAATATGTTAAGAAAGCCCAGGACCCGGACGATAACTTTCGACTCATGGGATTTGGTCACCGTGTCTACAAGAATTACGATCCGCGCGCCAAAGTTATGCGTGACACCTGCCACGAGGTTCTGGAGGAACTGGGTGTGCAGGATCCTTTGCTTGAACTCGCTATGGAATTGGAGCGTATTGCTCTGGAAGATGAATATTTTATCGAGAAAAAACTCTATCCCAATGTCGATTTTTATTCCGGCATTATCCTGAAAGCGCTTGGTTTTCCGACCAACATGTTCACACCGATGTTTGCGATAGGGCGAACGGTCGGCTGGATTGCCCATTGGAAAGAAATGCTCGGCGACCCGGAAAACAAAATCGGCCGGCCACGGCAGCTTTATGTGGGCCAGCCCCAGCGCGATTTTACTTCCCTAGAAAGCCGTCAACACAGCGAAGTCAAAACCAGTTGGTGGCGTTTATGGGGTAACCCTAAAAACGGGAATTGATCGAGCCAATTCTCCCGCTTTAATGCGGTAATTTGCGTACTATAAGGTGCAGACTCCGCATAAAAATTTTTTTACGCGGAAATGAATCAATTCTTCCCGAATCGCCAATAGGCATTAAGCCAGTTTTCGCCCGGTTAAAACGGCGAGTGGGTTAACGAAAACGCTGTCCTAACGCATTTATCGGCACGGCACGACTACCGGCCCAGTGTCTGAACACGCGGGCGACACTTAAGTCAATCGCGCTCAAATCGGCGCTGCACGGGACGTGCACCTGTTTGATGGCGCGGGCTTGTCCGGGCAATGGACCTAAAGCGGATGGCCCGCACTAACCTTAGCGCGTTGCCGCAGAGCGCACAGGCGACTAATACCACTCCCGGGCGGCGACACAAGTCTTTTGTCTTTGCAAGAAGAGCTTTAAACTCGCGCATTTTTACCCGGGCGTTTCCCGGTTCGATCAACCCGCTGTGCTGCGAGTCCAAGTATATGTTTCAGTCACCAACATTTGACGCAATCAAGTCTTCCTGGGCGCTGTTTATCGGCATCGCGTTCATCATGCTGGCGCAAGGCCTGCAGGGAACCCTGCTACCCCTGCGCGCCACCATGGAAGGATTTTCCACATCGCTTACCGGCATCATCATGTCAGGTTATTTCGTCGGCGTGATGGTTGGTTCGATCTATGCGCCAAAACTGGTACAACGCGTCGGGCATATTCGCGTGTTCGCGGCACTGGCGTCACTCGCGTCCATTACTATTTTAGTTCACTCATTATTTGTTAATGTATGGACCTGGACTTTAATGCGTCTGGTAACCGGTGTTAGTTTCGCGGGATTATACGTGGTGGCCGAAAGCTGGATAAACGACCGCGCTACCAATGAAAATCGCGGGCAGGTGTTATCGTTGTATACCCTGATTGTTTTTTCTTCCATGGGTTTAGGTCAACTGTTATTGAACATGAGCGACCCGCGCGGCGTTGAATTATTTGTCCTGACATCTATCCTGGTGTCCGTCGCCTTGATACCGATTTTGCTCACCGCGCGGCCGGCGCCGACTTACGAGTGGTCAGAACGTGTCAGCGTGGCGACGTTATTTCGCATCACTCCTTTTGGTGTTTTTGCCACCATTGCCACGGGCCTCGCCCACGGTTCGCTGTTTTCGATGGGCGCGGTTTTCGGGCAATTGTCCGGCATGAATGTCGCGCAGATTTCCTGGTTTATGGCCGCTTTTCTATTAGGCGGCTTATTGTTTCAATGGCCGATCGGTCGCTTCTCCGATCGCTTTGACCGGCGCCGTTTACTTATTATGCTGGGCGGTTTCGGTTTTGTTATCGCGATGTCCGCTATCTGGGTACCGGTATCCAATATCACCGTCTTAATATTTCTAGCCGTCCTTCTCGGTGGCACCGCTTTGCCCCTTTATTCGATGTGCATTGCAGCGACCAATGACCGGCTCGCACCGGAACAAATGGTGGGCGCCAGTGGCAGTCTGGTATTGGCGTCAGGGATCGGTTTGAGTTTCGGGCCATTGTGCGCATCTACTTTAATGAACGCACTCGGCCCGCGCGGTTATTTCGTGAGCCTTGCATTGCCGTTTATCGCCATTGTCCTGTTCGGTATCTACCGCATTATCAAACGCGCGTCAGCACCAGCGGATGGACATGTCCCGTATATTGCGGCGGCCCAGGGAGAATCACCTGTCGGCATTGCACTGGTAGCGGAAACGGCACTGGAACAACTGGAGTCAACGGACGATAATCAAACCAATGAAAACAAAGTGCGTGTGGGGAATGAATCATGACGAGTAAAACATGCGGCCAGGCCCTCGCGCCGTTACTGGAGGGTTATGGTGTTAAACACGTATTCGGCATACCCGGTGTACACACCACGGAACTCTATCGTGGTCTGGGCGATTCAAAGATAAAACACATACTGGTACGCCACGAACAAGGTGCGGGTTTTATGGCCGACGGTTATGCGCGCGCCAGTGGCGAGCCCGGTGTTTGTTTTATTATTACCGGCCCTGGAATGACCAATATCGCTACGCCAATTGGGCAGGCGTTCTCGGACTCCGTACCCATGCTGGTGATTTCGACTGTGAATGAAACCCATGTATTGGGTAAAGGCTATGGCCGCTTACATGAGATTACCAATCAAGCCGCGGTGACCCGACCATTAACCGGACTGACACACACCGTGAGCGATGCGAATGATTTGCAAGAAGCAGTTCATAAGGCGTTTGACGCGTTCAATTCAAAACGCCCTCGTCCGGTGCATATCGAAATACCACTCGATATCATCATGCAACCGGTCGTTGAACCGTACCGGTCAAAATCACCTGCGCAACCGGCTCAGGCGAACGACCAAGATGTTAAGCGGGTCGCTGACCTTGTGAAGCACGCCAAACAAGTGGCGATCATTATCGGCGGTGGCGCGCGCAACGCGGGAGAAGAAATAACCCGTATCGCGGAGAAACTCAACGCATTGATCGTCACGACCATCGCCGGCAAAGGCGCGGTCGCTGACGATCATCCTTTATATCTCGGTACCAGCCTGCCCCAAAACGCTACTCAGGAATTGTTAAAAAATGCCGACATCGTCTTGTCACTCGGATCGGAGTTAGCGGAAACCGATGTGTGGCGTGAACAACTGCAATTTGACGGTACGCTGATACGGGTCGATATCGACCCGGAGGAATTGGCCGACGACCGGTTTTCGGATTGCATCAAAATCGAAAGCGACGCCAGGTTTTTCGTCGAACAATTGAATGCTGTACTAAAAGACAATGATCACCAGAATGAAAGCGCGCTTGCACATGAGCGCGTTACTGCGACTCGCCAGGAAATCGTTTGAAACAGATGACGCCTTGCGCAAGAAACATCGTAAAGTGTTGAAGATTGTGCGCGACGCCCTTCCTGCCGACGCTATCGTCGCGACCGACATGACCCAGATTGCTTATGCAGGCAATGAGATTTTCCCAGCCTCCATGCCGAATCGCTGGTTACACCCTGTAGGCTACGGCACTTTGGGTTATGCCCTTCCCGCCGCGATTGGCGCCAAACTCGCGCAACCCCAAACAGCGGTTGCGGCGCTGGTTGGCGACGCCGGGTTTTTGTTCACTGTGCAGGAACTTGCGACGGCCGCGGAACATGAATTGCCGGTTATTGTTTTGTTGTGGAATAACGATGCGCTGGGACAAATACGCGACGATATGCAAGCAAAGAACATTCCACCCATTGGAGTTAAAGGGCGCAACCCGGATTTTATGGCGCTCGCGGATGCGTTTGGCTGTGATGCGATTCAACCCAACAGTGCTGAGGGTTTATCAAAAGCGATTAAAGACGCGATGCAAGCCAGTGCTCCGACAATTATTAACATCCGCGAAGACGCAGAGTTTCTCGAATCAGGTTAAGCAACAAGGTTAACTGTAAACATTCATATCTGCCCCTGGCAGTAGAATACTGATTATTGCCATTCCGCCATTTGCCTGTGCCGATTTGAGCAATCCAACAGATTAGATATCGTCGTCTCAAGCCTGAATCAACCTGGCTGCTGTTTGTTTTATTAAACGTCTAAGGCGACCGCCAGACTGATCTGTGTTCCTAAGTTGGTTGCTTGATACAGCGGTCGCGGAGGGCGCGTAACATTGTCGATTTGTCGTTGCATCCAATTCTGCGCTTCCAACACTTTGAGTGATTGCGAGAGCGCACGATCGGTTATCGACACCAACTCGTTCTTAATGTCGGTAAAATATCGCGGCTCTCGACTCACCGCTAAAACAGGAAGTGTCCAAGTGCGCCGAAGCAACGCACGTTCGGATGGCCGCGAGACCACCCTCTTGATCCTATGCGCAACTCTCGCGATCTCCACACCCTTTTGTGTCAGTCGATACTTGGGCCTTAGCGGATGACCATGACCAGGGTTTCTTTCCAACAATCCCAGGTCAATCAAATGAACTAAACTCTGTGTGAATGCTGTCCGGCCGGCTCCCGATGCAGCGAGCAACGATGCTTGTCGTCCTGGCGTTCCACCATGCATCAATGCGAGTATGCTCAGCGACCACGCCCGCGATGTAATCTTGACAAGTGTATCAATGTACATAAAATATAGTATATATATTAAATAATCAAAGGTAAATACTATGCCAATCGTTTCGCTGGACAACACAATCACCATCGCCATTTCTGTTCGGGATCGCCATGCAAGCGCTCAATGGTATAGCGAGAAGCTTGGCTTTGAAGTTCTCCACCACATTGATGAAGCTGGCTGGAGCGAGCTAAAAACAAAAACCGATGGTGTAACCTTGGGATTGGGAGAACAGACCGAACCTACACCGGGAAACGCCGTCCCAGTGTTTGGGGTCTATGACATTGTTGTTGCGAGAAAAAATCTGGAAACGGCCGGAGTTAAATTCGACGGTGAAACCATGGTAGTTGAAGGCATGGTCAGTACGGCGACATTCTATGATCCCGATGGTAACGCATTGATGTTGGCTCAAGACCACACAACCGAAAGCTAACAACGCTAAAACCAAAAGAAAACCCCAACGAGTTGAGAGTACTATCGATCCGTCATACTACTTGAAACTGCGTTAAATCCGATTGTTTCGGGAAATACACTTGGTGAATTTTTGTTATCTATGAGACCTTGTCAAAGGCCTGCATTAGGCAAATAAGAAGCGCTAAACAATAGTCGAACTGTAAGATTTGGTAAGGTGTGATCCGAGCCAGGCGAGTAAATATATAAGATCAAGTCTGGGTTTTTGCAGTTAAACCAGGGCGCTGACGAAAGTCTCGATACGATCGCAGGCACGGGCCAGGTCCTCGTCACTGGCCGAGAGACTTAATCGAATATGACCGGCGCCGCCTGGACCAAAGCCTTCTCCGGGCAACACCCCCACTTTTTGTTCGTCTAATAATCGCCATGCAAAGTCCTCGGAACCCAAACCGGTTGGGCGAATATCAATCATCAAATACATGGCGCCGTCGGGCTTATGAAATTTGAGTTTCGACACCTGTCCCAGGCGTTGTAATACGAAGTCCCGGCGTCGCCGATAAGTTGCAGTTATTTTTTGTGGGATAGATACATCACCCAGGGCTTCGGCGGCGGCATCCTGCACAAACGGCGCGACACCAAACAACACGTTTCCGAGTAATAATTCTATGTTGTGCGCGGTTACTTTGTCCGCAATACACCAACCCAATCGCCAACCGGTCATAGCGTAAGACTTGGACATACTCGAAATAACCACGGTGCGTTCCAACATACCGGGGAATACGCAAGGACTGACGTGCGGCACGTCGAATGTCATGGTCACATAAACTTCGTCGCTGACAATCCACACATCGTGCTGTCGACACAATGCAGTGATCGCCTCCATTGTCTCGCGAAGCAGTACCGCGCCGGATGGGTTATGCGGTGTGTTGATAAACAACCCTTTAGTGTTTGGTCCAATCGCATCTGCCAAATCATTCGGGTCCAGTTGAAAATCCAACTCGGCACGCAGCTTTAACGGTTTCACCGTCGCACCGCTGCAATGAATGGTGCCCTCATAAGTGCTGTACATCGGATCGGGCACAATAACTTCATCGCCCGGATTAAACAAACACATACAGGTGGTAAACAACCCGCATTGGGCGCCGGGAACGACAACAACGTTTTCCGTCGTGATCTCGTGATTGTTAACCCGGCGATGAAAATCGACTACTGCCTGCTTCATATGGCGCTCGCCACCTGCGGGAGTGTAGTGATGCCGTCCGCGATTCAAACTCGCTACGCCAGCGCTGATAATTTCAGTTGGCGTATCAAATTCGTGGTCACCGATGGCCAGAACGATAACGTCCTCGCCATTGCGTTTGCGTTTTTGTGCTTCGATGTTAACCAGCCACGCGTTGGAACCCGGAACGTCGAGACGCCCCACCAAATCTGAATATCGCATTTTTTATTTATAAGTTACTCTGAAAATTCGTCGGCCAGGCGCATCAGAAAGTCATCACAAGCCTCCAGTTGACTGATCTCGATAAACTCGTCTGGTTGATGCGCTTGTTCAATACTGCCTGGGCCGCACACTAACACAGACATGCCCGCCGCTTGAAACACAGCGGCTTCGGTACCGAATGGCACAGTGATTGTGTTATCGACGTCCAGCAGTCTTTTTACCATCGACATAAATTCGCCGGTATCGCTGGACATGAAGGGTGGAAAATAAGGTCCATCTTGCGTAGAAATTGAAGCACGCTTGTCCGAGCCTGATTCAATTTCCCGGTAGTGTTGCATGACAGCTTCCTGAGTTTGCCCCGGCAACAATCGCATTTCCCAGGTAAACGAACATTCAGTCGGGATAATATTACTGGCCGCACCCCCACGAATGACACCGACATTAAACGTTGCATTCGACGATTCAAAGTCAGTGTCTTCCTCCCCGGCTATCTGTTGCGGGATGTGTTGCATGCCATGAATCATTTGTGCAGCCGTGACAACGGGATTGACCCGTTTATCCGCAAGACTCGCATGTCCGCCCGGCCCGGAGATTTTTGTTTCGCAGGTGATACTTCCCTTGTGCGCGGACACCACTTGCATGCTCGTCGGTTCGCCGATAATAGCCCAGCGCGGTTTTATTCCTTCACTCTTTAGATACTCGCTCAAACGATATGCTCCAGCTAATGTCACTTCCTCGTCATAAGTAAAAGCAAGGTGTACGGGAATGCTCAAGTTTCGCTTTGTTAAGGTCGGTACCACGGCTAACACGCTGCCGATAAATCCTTTCATATCCGCCGTGCCACGACCAAAAAGTTTTGCGTTTTTTTCTATCGGCGAAAACGGATCGCTCGACCAATTTTGCCCGTCCACTGGTACCACATCTGTGTGTCCAGCCAGCACTAATCCGCCGGTCCCATTTGCCGGGCCTATGGTGGCCCACAGATTCCCCTTATCGCCCTCCTGGTTAAACACCCTGGTTGCCGCAACACCGTAAGAGCTAAGGTAATCTTCGACATAGTCGAGCAAAGCCAAATTACTGCGATGACTTGTGGTATCAAGGCTCACCAGTTTTTTTGTTATTTCTATCGATTCACTCATAGCACAGGTTCCTGGTTAACCGTTTTATCGCGTGTTTCAACCAGCTCTTTGTAGGCTAGCGAAAGTGCTGTAATTTCGATCGCTAACAACACGCACGTAACAATGCTAACAATAGTACTTTCAATGAAAGACGCATTGTTTCGCAACAATAATCGAGGAATTATTCCGATAACCAACGGTAAAAATCCGACGATGACAAATATAGGCCAACCATTTCCTTTGGTCAGGTTCCAAGTTGACATGAGGGTATGGTTATTATCTATCGCCGTTGCAGGGAAAATAAGGCTGAGTCGACCCAATACATACACGCTTGGAACAGCTGAAATGATAATAATTACCGTCCATAGCCAGGAATTATTTTCATGACTCGAGTCGCCTGAAATTGTTGATGTATACTCGGCAAGCCCAGGTCCGAGTGTCATGGTAAAAAAACCTATCAATGCAACTATTAAGTAAACAGCTATTATCCATCCAAGAAATTTTAACGCTCGTTTGTATGCAATTACACTCTTAACACCAACATCAGACTTCTCTTCCAAAAGAGCTAAACGATGCGTCGCTATGGCAAACCAAATAAAAAATGTTCCATACATCAACAATGCACACCAATACCAAATACTTGAAACACTAAGAGTTTGGCCTTGGATCGCAAAACTTAAGATTATCAGTCCGCCGGCGGGTAGAACTAACGCACGAAAATACAACTTGCGATTCCACCAGGGAATTGCAAACGCGCCTATGATTATTTTTGTAATCGAAATCGATCCGTCAGCCTGGCTGATGCTGCCCCCACATAATTTGTCTTGTGAATAAAGACTTTAATCTACTATAGTCGTTGTCCACTTAGCTATCTGTCAGGAAAAAATTCTTGTTCACAACCGCTATCACCCGGTTACCGGGAAATGACTTTGCTCAAGGCCTGACCAGTGCCGGCAGAGGGCCGCCTGACTACAATTTATGTTTGCAGCAACATGCCGCGTATGTTGATACTTTAAAACGGCTTGGACTGCAGGTCATCGAATTAGAACCGCAACCGGGCTTTCCTGACGCCTGCTTTGTGGAAGATGTTGCCGTGGTGACACCGGAAATCGCCGTCATCACACGGCCCGGCGTGCAATCAAGACGCGGCGAAACTGCATTTATCGAATCCGCATTGGAAGATCATCGCAAGATCATGTTCATCGAAAACCCCGGCACCTTGGAGGGCGGTGATGTAATGATCGTGGGTAAAAATTGCTACGTCGGTATTTCACAACGCACTAACGCGCGAGGTGCGGAACAACTGCACGATATCCTCGAGTCCTTCGGCTATACAACTCACGCAATCGAAATGAACGAAGGCCTGCATCTGAAATCGGACGTTAACTACGTTGACGAAGAAACACTTGTTGTAACGAATGCGATGAGTCAACGATCCGAGTTTGCTGATTATAAAAAGATAGCCATCAATAAAAATGAACGTTATGCCGCGAACATTGTTCGTGTTAACGATGGTTTGATTATCGCCGACGGATTTCCAGACACCGCCGAACAACTTGGCAAGACAGATTATCCAATTATTGCGTTAAATGTCAGTGAGTTCGAGAAAATGGACGGTGGATTAACTTGTTTGTCATTGAGGTTTTGAAGACAGAGAAGCGATCAGCTATTGGCATTCAGCCGTCAGCGGCCAAAATAAATGGGGTGATGATTTAATTCTGAACGCTGAAAGCTGAGTGCTTAGTGCTGACGGCCAACAGAGATTGCTTCGGCATCCTGCTTCGCAATGACAAGTATTTTGCTGATTACTGAAAGCAGCTTGCGTCGTAGGACGCGCCTCCAACATTTTTAAGCTGTCATTGCGAGGAGTGCAACGACGAAGCAATCTCGTCCTAACCATCGCCCAAACTTAACTGCATCAAAACCGAATCCAGCCATCGTTCATATTTCCAACCGACATTTTCGAGTGTGCCCACCAGACGAAAGCCGAGTGCTTTATGCAGTTCGATAGATGCTTCATGTGCTGAATCGCCGATAATAGCAATCATTTGTTTAAATCCCCGTCGCCTGCATTGCTCAATTAAACAGGACAACAGAAGACGCGCTACGCCTTTACGTCGCGCCCACTCCGCAACATAGACCGAATCCTCGATTGAAAACCGGTAGGCAGGACGAGCACGGTATTTGCCCGCATAAGCATACCCGGCTACGTGATCAGCGCTACATGCCACGAGATATGGAAAACCGTTTTCAACCATGCTTCGCCAGCGCCGTGTCATTTCCTCAACATCCGGTGGTTCCGTTTCAAACGATGCCGTGCCGTGCAACACTTCCAGAGCATAAATTTTCTGAATTGCAGGAATATCTTCCGTTCGTGCAGCCCGGATGCTAAATTGTTCGGTCATATTTTCGAAAACAATAAAAATGGCGTTATCATTACGCAAACGCCGCGCTAACCCAGATTAAATAACCAGGTACAACATTATGAAATACTACGATTCGATTCTCGATCTTATCGGTAAAACTCCGTTAGTCAAACTCAATAGCTTAACGGATGACCGGATGGCTACGGTGCTGGTCAAGATGGAACAAATGAATCCCGGTGGTTCGGTCAAAGATCGCATGGCATTTAACATGATTCGCCGGGCAGAGGAAGCAGGGCTGATAAAACCGGGCGCGACGATTATTGAGAGCACTTCGGGCAATACCGGTCTGGGTCTCGCGATGACGGCAGCGGTGCGTGGGTATCGCACCATCTTCACGATACCGGACAAAATGAGTAAGGAAAAAATCGACATGCTCAAAGCCTACGGTTCGGAAGTTATCGTGACACGCACCGATCTCGATCATGATCACCCGGAAAGCTATGTTCAGGTCGCGAAACGACTGGCTTCGGAAATTCCCAATGCGTTTTACACGGATCAATACGAAAACATGAGCAACCCGGAAGCACACTATCTGACCACCGGGCCGGAAATATGGGAGGACACGGAAGGCAAGATTGATTGCTTAGTCGGCGGTATTGGCACCGGCGGCACTATCTCCGGTGCGGGAAAATATCTAAAAGAAAAAGCTGCGGAAGCGGGTCGTGAAATCAAAATAGTCTGCCCCGATCCCTACGGCAGTATTTATCACGATGAATTTTACAAAGGCAAATCCGCAGAACCCGGAATTTATCGCGTCGAAGGCATCGGCCACGACTTCATGGTAGGCACTTTAGACTTTTCCGTTATTGACGACATCATCCAGGTTTCCGATCGCGATTCATTCATGACGGCAAGACGTTTCGCACGCGAAGAGGGCATTTTTTGTGGGGGTTCTACCGGCACGGCACTGCACGGCGGCTTGAAAATGGCTCGTGAACTGGGGCCGGACAAACTCGTTGTTGTTATCCTGTGCGACAACGGCGATCGTTATTTAAGCAAGTGTTTCGACGACGAATGGATGCAGGACATGGGTTACATTACGCGCGAACAACGTTTTGGCGTCGCTCACGATGTGTTGCGTTTTAAGGGTTTTAATGTCGAATTCGCGCAACCCGATGAAACTCTGACCAGCATCGCTGCACGTATGTCCGACTTGGGTATTTCGCAAATGCCACTCGCGGCCAGTAACGGTGATTTCAAAATGGTGCACGAAGTGGATTTATTACAGAGCCTGGTCAGCGGGAAATGCCTGCCTGACGATCCTATAACGAAAACGGCAACCGAATTGCACGGCACAGTCGATATCGAAGACCCGTTAAGCAAAGTACAGGAAGTGTTGACGGATGATGATGTTGCGGTAGTCGTCGATAACGGCAACATTTGCGGCATCATCAGCAAAATCGATGTCGTCCAATACATTTCATCGCTGCAACACTGAAGGCATTAACGTTTAAAGCACAAAACAAAAGCGGACCCGAAGGCCCGCTCTAAATTAGTTTATTGTTGTTATTGTTACCGTTCTCGGAAGATCAGGGGTGTTCGGGGTCTTCTCCTGCGATTATTTTTCTGAGCTTATCCTTGCTAAATATTTTCTTCTGTTCTTCGTAACGTTCGTTTTCGCGTTTGGCTTGCACGACGTGCCACCAAATCCAAAAAATCACACCCGCGATGACGAGAATTTTTTCCGTTCCAACGAACGGGTAAATTGGGCCGATATCGGCAATCGTACCTGCCCAGTTTTCAAAAGCACCTGTACTCATGGTCATTACCTCCTAAGCAAGTTTTTCAAGTTCAGCTTTTTCCGCATTGATCACGCCTTGCTCTTCTTTAGTTAACTCAGCGTGAGCAGCAGCATCGAGACCTGCAAGTTCAATTTCCGGCGGAATACGCAACATACCCATACTGTTCAATATTTTGGCAAGAACAAACCCTGGCAGAAACCCCAAGACACCAAACATGATGATGGCGCCAAAGAATTGACCCCATGGAGTAATGGTTGCAAAACTGGCATCCGGCGAAGATGGATAACCCCACAACATGAAACCACAGATTACAACACCAAAGAAACCGGCATAACCGTGCACGGCCACAGCACCAACCGCATCGTCGACTTTAAATTTACGCTCAACCCAGTAGTGCATCTTATACATAAATACAACACCAATCGCCGCGATAAACATCGCTTGAATCGGGTGATACAAATCGTTACCGGCGGACGCGGCAATAACACCAGCCAGTCCAGACGAGTATGTCCAGAATGGATCACCCTTAGATACAATATATCCCGCTAACAGACCACCCGACAATGACATCAAGAAGTTAAATGTAATAGCCGAGAGTGTTGTCGGCGCCAAATAAATATTGGTGGCTGAGAAAAACACGCCGTCACCGTCCTGCACATCCCACATCGGCACGTTACAGGCAACATAAAAACCCCAGAAACCGGTATAAATCATGAATAGCCCAATGGTAACCAGCCAGGGATTACGCGGATTGATATTGCGTGGTGTTCCGTCCGGCGCGAATTTACCAATACGCGGACCGAGTACTAGCAATACTCCTAAAGCAAAGCCACCGGCGATAGCATGAATAACACCAGATGCGTAGGCGTCGTGATAACCCAGTTTTTGCACCATCCAACCAGCTGAATGCCAACCCCAGGACGCGTCGATAATCCAGAATACGGAACCGATGGCGACCGCAAGAATCCAGAACCCCGTGCTTTTGATACGCTCGATTACGGAACCAGACACAATGGACGCGGCAGTCCAGGAGAACAAGAGAAAAGCAGCCCAAAACACACCGTTGATACGCGCCCAACCGTTTTCAAGGTCAGCACCACCACCCATGTGCGCACCCATTACATCGCTCCAAGGTACCGCATGGGGCGCTGCTTCCAGCCCGCCGATTATTCCCGGACCATTCGGAAACGCGAAATAAATCCACCACCCAAAAAAGAAGAACGTTATCGTCACCAATGGAATAAGCATGGTGTTTTTCATCAAGGTATGCATGTGGTTTTTATGCCGGGATGCGCCCACCTCGTACATACAAAAGCCAATATGGATTAAAAACATCAACACCACGGTAAGCCAATAGTAAAACTCGGTAAATATGACTACTAGCGAGTCAAGTGTGTCGGTCATTTATTTCCTCCTGCTTGATTGCACAATTTTTTTAAAACGTATATCAAGTCGACTCATTCTGCGTCGCAAACTTTATGCATCGTCCCCTGCAAACTTTCTATTTTTACTCTCCCATGTTTCGTTGTACGAGTAAAATATCAATTCGACCCGTCCAACAAAGAATCAGGATAGCACAACGATTTGCTAACAAGAAAATAATGTTCAAGAAAAGAAACCGGAATAGGTCTATAATTGGTTCATAATCAAAGACTTGGCGACCTCAATGTTCAACAGTTTCGTCATGGAACCAGTGGCGTGGCGATGACCTGCTGCCAATGCGGTTCAAACAACAACACATGCACATCCGCTGGCAGGGCAGGATTAAACAAATGGTTATGCGAATATGTGAATTGGTAATATGCGTGACCCGCGTCGAGTTGCTTTAAGTTGCACGGTATGCGTAGGACTGACTAAACTGTTCGAAATGCAGCTCGCATTGCTCCGCTTCCAGTATTCGACTCGCGATTTGTAAATCGACGCTACATAAGGCAGTCAACTCACCGGCTAATTCAGTGGGTCGTTGGTAATAGGCTTCGTAGAAAAAACGTTGTGCACTGGCAAATCGATCGGCAGGATCGTAAGTCTTACGCACCATGTGTTGAAACCGTGCGATGAATTCCGGAGTCTCACCCCTAACAATCAAAACGATCAGCTCGCCAAGTTTATTGTCATTAGCACTGACACTGGGTTGCATACCGACATAACCGTGTACTGCAACCGCACCGACTGCATCGTCGATTTTAAACTTGCGTTCGACCCAAAAGTGCATCTTATACATGAACACCACACCGATGGCGGCGATGATCATGGACTGGATCGGATGATACAAATCGTTTCCTGAGGACGCCGCGATGACTCCCGCCAGACCACTCGAATAAGTCCAGAACGCGTCACCCTTCGAGATGATGTATCCCATCATCAAACCACCAGACAATGACATCAGGAAATTAAACGTGATTGCCGATGTAGTGGTAGGCGTTAAGTAAATATTAGTCGTCGTGAAGAACGAACCGTCCATTCCCGCAACTTCGCCGACATCGAATATCGGGATATTACAGGCAACATAAAAACCCCAGAAACCGTTGTAGATCAAGAATAAACTGATGACCTACTACATCCCTAAGTAAGTCTTACGAATTCCATCATCTTTGCGTAAGTCTGCGGCCTTACCTTCAATTGCGATCTCGCCTGTCTCAAGAACATATCCATAATCTGCAAGTGCAAGCGCTAAACGTGCATTTTGCTCTACCAAGACAATAGTGCTGCCTTGAACATGAATTTCATTAATAATTCCAGCAATTTCCTGACACATAATAGGCGACAAACCCAAAGAAGGCTCATCCATAAGAATAAGTCTTGGGTTGGACATTAAGCCCCTACCCATAGCTAGCATTTGTTGCTCGCCACCACTCATTGTTCCAGCTGCTTGATTTACCCGCTCTTTTAGTCGACGAAAATGCGCGAAAACAATTTCTAAATTCCTCGCCACTTCTTTAGGGTCACTTCTTAAATAAGCGCCCATTTCAAGGTTCTCCCTGACTGTCATCTGTGGAAATACTCGACGACCTTCAGGGATATGCGCAATCCCTATGCCTGTAATCTTTTCAGGTGGAAGTTCAGTAATAGACTTACCCTCAAAGAGGACATCACCCGAAGAAGGCCTAACTAAACCGGAAATCATTCTCAAGGTTGTACTTTTACCCGCGCCATTAGCGCCAATTAATGTGACAATATCTCCCTCTGAAACTTTAATTGAAATATTTCGAGTTGCCTCTACTTTTCCATAGTGGACGGCTGTATTTTTAAGTTCGAGCAACAATGTCGTCTGCTCCTAGATAGGCTTCTATCACCTCATTGTTATTAATAATTTCGTCAGGTGTGCCTTCTGCTAATTTTTGTCCAAAATCCAGCACAGTTATTTTATCGCAAAGACTCATTACGGTTCTCATGTCATGTTCTACCAGCAGAACCGTAATACCCCAAACATCTCGAATTTTCTGAATCAGCCCTACCATTATCGCCTTCTCACCAGAGTTCATCCCCGCAACAGGTTCGTCAAGCATCAGCAGTTCCGGTTCCGTCGCCAGGGCCATCGCAACCCCCAACACGCGTTGGTGTCCATGAGATAAGTTCAGTGCTAAGTTATCCTTCTCATCCTTCAGACCCAGGAACTCTATAATTTCAATTGATCGCTTAATATTCCCCGCTTCCGCATGATTTTTGTGGCCAAAAATTGCATTTATTAGTGATGCGTTAGCGTTAATGTGCCGAGCAATTACGACATTCTCTAAAACCGTAAAATCTGGAAAAAGTGCTGCTCTTTGAAACGTACGTACGGCGCCTAGTTTCGCAATCTTACTTGATGGCAATCCTGAGATAAGTTGCCCTTTGAATTCAACAGTACCGTTAGACGGTGTGTAAAACCCGCTCACTAGGTTAAAAAATGTTGTTTTTCCTGCACCATTTGGTCCAATCACACCCCTGATCTCACCTTTCTCGACTTCAAGATTAATTGAATCGTTCGCAATCAGCCCGCCAAAATTTTTCGAAAGGTTCTTGACAGAAAAAAACGACAATTTAATTAACCTCTTTTTTACCCAGCCATCCGCTGAAGAGAGATTTAATACGTGGTATCAACGTTTCCAATCCACCTGGCATAAATACCAAAAACAAAATGAGGATCAGGCCAAACAACAATGGTCGCCATTCCTGCAGTGGCCGTGTCAACTCAAACACTAACGACATGGACAACACCCCAATTAGCGGTCCCCAAAAAGTTTTTACACCTCCCACTACGACCCAGATAATCAGGTAGACCATTTCGACCATCTCAAAATTGTGTGGATCAATGGAACCCACCAGATAGGCTAACAGTGAGCCCGCGATTCCCGCAAAGAAGCCGGCGACGCAAAAAATTAAAATACGGTAGCGAGTAACATTAATGCCGATGCTCTCGCAGAGTTCACTATCAGCATAAATCGACTTCCACACGTTGCCAATGCGAGAACAATCGATTCTGTAAAGGACAATAAGCGCTATGGCGGTAAAAATCAGAGTAAAGAAGTAAAAATTGGTGGAGTCCCAAAAATCGACAAAGTACCAGTCCCCCGGCTGACCAAGTTCTAATTTTGGGATACCGTTCACACCGCGCGCACCACCAAAAGGATTATGAAACTTCAACCAAATATGACGAATAAATTCGCCAAGTGCGAACGACGCAATAAAAAATGCGAAGCCAACAGTTCTAGACAGCGGCAGAGCGAGTATGAAACTCACACTTACCGTAATTAACGCCGCCAATGGCATTGCCACGTAAAACGGTACGCCAAACTGCTTAGCTAAAATACCCGTGGCATAGGCTCCAACGCCCATTAAAATATAGTGACAAAGTGTCCAATCTCCGGTCGTCGTCATCAATCGATAGCTCTGCGCCAAAATGACGTTGATCAGAAAGATCGTTAACAGCTCAAGCCTGTATGCAGAGACAAACTGGGGTGCCAGACAAAAAATGATACTAATAGTTGTCAATGGCAACCAAAGATATGACATCGGACTAGACTTTAACATTACCCAATAGCCCTGTCGGTTTGACTATTAAAACAATGGCCATAAAAAGAACGCCAATCATTGTTGCTGTAACTGAATCTGATACGGTTGAGACGATCGTGTGAATAAAACCAAGAATGAATGCGGCCAACACTGCACCCTCAATACTGGCCATGCCGCCGACAATAACAACAATAAACGCCGTCACTGCATAAACGTGCCCCATATAAGGTGTGACGGGAATAATTGGCGCCATCAGGGCGCCACCGACTCCAGCAAATCCACCCGAAAGAAACATCGCCAGGGCGGTCATCTTGTTGATGCTGATGCCTTGTAAAACGGCGGCTTCGGGATCCTGAGCGCAAGCCCTGAGCGCTTTGCCTACTCTCACTTTCTTTAGGAAAAACCACAAACCAGCGACCATGATTATTGTTGCCGGGATAATGACCAAGCGCTGCCAACTGATCGTTGCACCCAGAATCTCGGCACTCCCTTTATAAGGCACCTCCACTGAACGCATCAGACCAACGCCCCATTGCTGCCCGACCAGAACCTGCATGATAAATCCCGCACCGGCCGTCGCCATAAATCCAGCCAAAACGTTCCCGCGGGTTGGCCTGAATATGAGGCGTTCAAACAGAATGCCAATTAGCGCAACGATCGGAAAAGCCGCTACAACGGCCATAAGAAAAGGAAGTCCGACTATTGAGTAGAGAACGTAAACGACATAGGCGCCAGCCATGAAAAGTTCGCCGTGGGAGAAGTTCGCCATTTGCATGACACCAAATGCCAGGGCCAACCCCACAGCCACCATAGCGTAGATGGAACCCAGCACAAGTCCGTTCGCAAACGTTTGTATTAGTGTTTCAAGCCCCACCTTGTTATCCCCCGGTCACAATTCACTGAACCCTGATTATCGAGAAACTTGAGTAACAATGAAATCGGGCAGAACTCATCTTCTGCCCGATTTCGATTGGTGAAACAATCCAGTCATCCACCTTTAACTTTTAATTCTGATCAAACATCATTCCTTTTGAGCGAACGTGAGCAATAATTTTATCTTTACGCTCTTCAAACCATTCTGGGAATTGAAGAACAGCCTGAACGCGCTTTACGCCATCGCGATGTTCATTTACGGGAATGGGTGTCGACACCATGTTATCAATTCCCCACATTTCCGCACCGGTAAATGGGCCAGATCCCAAAAGTGTATCGACTGACTCAGCTGCCCGCAACGCTTCAACGACCTTATCGGGATCAAACGAACAGGCCATCTGTACACCCTGAGCCCAGACCCTGAGCATGATCACATGATCCCAGTCAATTCCGGTGATCCCACGATGGACATCTTCAGGAGCGCCAGGTCCATAGCGCTTGATCCAGTCATCATAGAACTTGTGCTGAATCGACCCTTCGCCCCACCACGGATCGTTAAACAAAGGAAAGCTGTCTACGGCCCCTTCCATATAAGAGGCAGGAACCTTGGTTAATATCGATTCAGAATCCAGATAGTTCGCAGAAATCTCACCTTTGTACCCCTGGGCATAGAGTTGCTCAATAATACTAACTACAAAATCCGGATAGGACAGATTCAAGCTCACGACATCGGGCTTTGTCGCAAGCACGGCAGTAACTATGGGCGCAAAGTCGACAGTGTCCAATGAATAGTGCTCATCGTACACAACGTCCCATCCGTCTGCCAGCGCAGAGCCGACTTCCCATGCCTGAGAAGTCAGGCCGATGGTATCGTCCTGGGAAAGTACAGCCCAGCGTTTCAGATCGGGATTCCTTGATTTGTGATACCAGGGCCGCATCATGTCGATACGGGGTGTTACATCTCCCCCTGCGATCAAATAGGGACGATCTGGCTTGATATCGGTTGATATCAGACTCGCGTAAATCACTTTTTTCTGGGTCAGAAATGGGTGGGTCGCGTCAGCAGGGTTTCCGCCTATCGCACTGATGAATTTCACATCATGCTCAAGCACCAGTTGTTTGGCACCCTGCAACGCTTTGGAACCCGTGGCTTCATCATCGAATGTCACCATGTTCAGTTTATAGCGCGTACCGCAGACGTCCAGACCGCCTTCCGCATTGACTTCGTCAATAAACATCTGGTTACCCGTTAGGCCTGGAAGACCCCAACCAGCGTCTGGACCGGACAAAGCGCCTAAAAACCCTACATTAACCGTTTCCGCATGGGTGACTCCCATTGTTAAAGTTGCTGCGGATGCTACTGCAGCCGCAGATAGGATTTCAGTTATTTTATACATCTCTTACACTCCTCTAATTAATTAAATATACAATTTCAACAAAACCGACTCATCGTATTGTCACGTCTAGTTTACACTCCCCTCAAACTTAATTCACACCCGATAAAATTGATTTTCCTTCCGCATCACTTATCTCAGGTATTTAGATCTCTCCTAAAACCGAACGCGCGTTACAACGGAGCAAGGCACCAGAACTGTTTTGCTCCCCTTTCTAAATGGTTCATAAATGGTCTAAGAGTGTTTTGCTTTTCAGGATAGGAGGCATAACAACCCGAGTCTATACGCCTGACATTAAACAGGCGGATCAGCCCAAACTCCCGCCCAATCTGGCGAAAATTCCACTACCTTAATATCGGGCGGAATGACGGGATTAAACAAATGGTTGTGCCAATATGTGAATTGATAATAGTCATGTTTCGCATCGAGCGACCTTACACTGCAAGGTAAGGTGTAAGACTGGCTAAACTGATCGAAATGCAATACGCATTTTTCCGCTTCCAGTACTCGACTCGCGATTTGCGAGTCTGCACTGCACAGCGCTGTCAGTTCCTCAGCAAATTCTGTTGGATGCTGATAATAGGCTTCGGAAAAGTAACGTTGTGCGTTAGCAAAACGATCGGCGGGATCAAACGTCTTGCGCACCATGTGTTGAAACTGTGGAATAAATTCCTGTGCCTTGCGTTTAACAATCAATACGATTAACTCACCGAGCATCTTATCGCCAATGCTGACACCAGGCCGCATCCCGGCGGACGGTCGACCGCCATCGCGGCGCATCGTGTGCTGACGCAAACGGCATTGCCAACCCAAAAAGTGATCGCGCATCGCTTGCGCTTTCGCGCTCTCCTGCATATCAACCACTTTTTGTGTCGTCATTGTTTGATCGACAGTTACTCCAACAGAATCGTTGATAACTGGCTCATGCTTCCCGGAACTTTCTCCAGGTTGTCAGCAAACTCGTAATAATCGCTGGCGTCATCAACAAAAACATGTTTGATGGTGTGCAGACCGGTAGGTGGATTCATGCTTCCAGCAGCAACTGCGACACGTGGCTCGTCAATTGGCTTCCAGAATAGACTCGCTCCACATTCACTGCAAAAACCGCGCTTCGCCACACCAGGTGTCGATTCATACCAGCGTAATGTCGAATCCGATTTAAACACCATGTCCTTTTCAGCAATGGACGAATATGCCGCGTAGTGACCATGAGTTTTACGGCACTGCCCGCAATGGCAATTCACTACATCGCGCAGTTGACCGTTAAGCTCATAGGAAACTCCGCCACAAAGACAACCACCGGTTATGCGCATTGTTTATGCCTGAGCTTGCAGGTTCTCCAACACTTTGGCCGGATGGTCGGCGGCTTTTGGCACTTTACGCCAGTGCTTTTTGACTTTACCGTCCGGGCCTACCCACACCGTCGAACGAATGACGCCGATAGTTTTTTTACCGTACATCATTTTCTCACCATAAGCACCGTACTTGGTCATAACTTTTTTGTCAGGATCGCACAACAAAGTAAACGGTAATTTATATTTTGAGACAAATTTGGTGTGGGATTCTTCATCGTCCGGTGATATACCCAACACGACGGTGTTTTGCTTTTGTATGTCTTTCCATAAATCACGAAAACCGCATGCCTCCTTGGTGCAACCCGGCGTATCGTCTTTAGGATAAAAATACACGATAACATTCTGACCGCGAAAATCTTTTAACGCGACCTTGTTGCCTTTCTGGTCTTTCAATGTAAAGGCGGGTGCCGCTTTACCTTCTTCTATTGCCATTTGATTCTCCTTTGGTGTTTTTCAAATTTAAGTATCGTAGGAGCGAGCTTGCTCGCGAACACATCGTACTGGCGCGCAACCAATCGCGAGGAAGCTCACTCCTACAACCGGTCGCGAATCATAAATAACTCAATTTGAAATGGAACGGATAATAACCCCCATCCTAACCTTCCCCCGAAGGGGGAAGGAGTTGTTGAAATATATTTCGATCCGACAGATGTTCCATATCACAGAAATTTCAACGTATTGTGCAACCAATGCCATAAATAATCGGCGAAACTGCGCCTGACAACAACATTGACAACATGCGGGTTGTCGTCACCAGATACTTTATGAATCAACGCCGGGCTTTTGGCAATCGTGGTTTGTGCGCACTGCCCTTGAGCGAATACTCGCGGATGCAGATCCAGCGTACAACCTCTGGCCAGCAAGTCCAGTGTTTTCTCGCCGACGATTTGAATGATGGTTTGACCGCCACTAATATCGGTTAGCTTGGCAAATGTTCCAGCAATAGCCGTTTGAAAAGCTTCGACCTTATCTTTTTCATTCTCGCTTGGCGTCACTAGCAACCACTCATCCGGACTCAACCAGTACAGTGTTACCGCATCGTTACTCGCCGTGGTATTAGGCTCCAGAGGTAAAGCGATGCCAAGCACATTTTGTACGGCATCTATAAAATTTTTGTCCTCAACGGATCCGCGAATATTGTAATGACCACGGAATGGTAACTCGCTTAAAGCCACGTCAGGGCGTTCCACACCAGGAGCATCCCAATTCACGCCAACCAATGGGCTTTGTAATTCCACCACTTCAGACATTTTGCCGCTCGCCTTGTGCATCGTAAAACATGGGGTCGCATATCGTTGCGCTAATGGTTCGACCATCGAGCAATGGCGCGTAAACCGTGCCGCCCATACGTGCACGGCCACCCTTGACCACAGCCAACGCGATGGAGTGTCCCAGGCTAGCGCTGTAATAACTCGATGTAACGTGACCCATCATGGGTACCGGTGTTTGTTCAGAAGTCTCATTCACCAGTTGTGCGCCTTCGGGGATAACCTCTTCGGGATTGTCGGGTTTCAATCCGACCAGTTGTTTGCGGTTGTCGCGTACGCAATCGGAACGCGATAACGAACGTCGACCGAGGTATTCTTTTTTCTTTGAACAAATCCAGTCCATGCCCAAATCCTGTGGCGTCATCGAACCGTCGGTGTCCTGTCCCACGATGATATAACCCTTCTCCGCGCGCAGGACGTGCATGGTTTCGGTTCCGTAAGGCGTGATGTTGTATATTTCGCCCGCCTGCATCAGCGCCTCCCACAGTTTGCGCCCTGCATTCGCAGACACGTTTACCTCATAAGCCAATTCGCCGCTGAAACTGATGCGAAAGACCCGCGCAGGCAAATCCGCCACAGTACCATCGCGAAATGACATAAACGGAAACGCGTCATTGGAAAAATCAATGTCGCTGCACAATTCTTCAATAAGCTTGCGGCTGTTCGGACCTGAAATCGACGCGACCGCCCAATGATCTGTCGTCGATGTAAGATAGACTTGCATGTCCGGCCATTCGGTTTGCAGCCAGCGCTCCATCCAACCCATGACATGCGCGGCGCCACCTGTAGTTGTAGTCATGTGAAAATGTTGCTCGCCTAAACGGGATGTCACACCATCGTCCATGACCATGCCGTCTTCACCCAACATGAGGCCGTAACGGCAACGGCCTATTTCAAGTTTTGACCAGGCATTGGTGTACATCCAGTTCAGCAACTCGACGGCATCCGGACCGTAAATATCGATCTTGCCAAGGGTCGATGCATCGAGAATACCGACACTCTCACGCACGGCGAGGCACTCGCGATTCACCGCGGTATGCATATCTTCACCCGATTTTGGATAATACCAGGGGCGTTTCCATTGACCGACGTTTTCGAACTCCGCGCCGTGTTCGACATGCCATTCGTGCATGGCTGTCTTGCGCACGGGATCAAACAATGTGGCGCCCAGATCAGGTCCAGCGATAGCTCCAAAACTGACTGGCGTATAGTTTGGTCGAAAGGTGGTCGTACCGGTTTCGGCTAAACTCTGCCCCAGTTCTTTGGCCAGTATTGCCATACCGTTGATATTGCCGAGCTTGCCTTGATCGGTACCAAACCCGAGCGCGGTATAACGTTTGACATGTTCGATGGAACGATAACCTTCGCGTGCCGCCAGTTGAATATCCGCCGCCGTCGTGTCGTTTTGAAAATCGACAAATCGTTTCGCCGCAGGCGATGTGCTTTTTTCGCTCGGTACCAACCACATCGGTTGAATCGGTTGTTCTGTTAATTCCTCCACAGTTGGCGAGACAGGCGTTGCGCCTAAATCAAATCCAGTGGCGCGTGCCGCATCGACACCGACTTGAAATCCCTGATCCAAAATCTCTTTTAACGAAAATACACCTTGCGCTGCGCCAATCGATTGTTCATGTTGCACGGAGTTACCCGGCACATAGCATGCCTTGGTGTCATCGAATACCGGAAGGCCACCGGATTGCGCATGCAAATGTACCACCGGACTCCAACCACCAGACATGGCAATAAAATCGCAACCGAGTGAACCGGGCGCACCAGTAACGGCGTCGCCTTGCTTGTCGAGCTTCATTATTTCCGCCGCGGTTAATGTTTTTCCAAACCGCACATCGGTCACCACACTGCCCGTTTCGACAGTGATTCCCGCATCGCGAGCTTTGTTGACCCAATCACCTTGTGGATTCTCACGCACATCCACAACCGCCGATATCGCAATATCCGCTTGCTGCATATCCAAAGCCGTCTGATAAGCACTGTCGTTGTTGGTAAATACCACCGCCCGTGTCCCAGGTTTTACGCCATAACGATTGACATAGGTCGATACCGCGGACGCCAGCATCACACCGGGTTTATCATTGTTGCCAAAAACCAATGGGCGTTCGATAGCGCCCGTTGCCAGCACCACTTTTTTGGCACGCACGCGCCAGACACGTTCCCGTGGCAACGTATTGTCAGCGTTAAACAGATGATCGCTAACTCGCTCATGAATAGTTAAAAAATTATCATTGTGGTAACCAAATACCGTGCTACGCGGCAGGCAGCGCACTTCCGGTATTTCATTTAGTCCGTGCGCAACATGTTCGACCCAACCGCTTGCCGGTTTATCATCCAGTTGCACACGGCTGCCAAGTAAACTGCCGCCAAACTCGTTTTGCTCGTCGGCGATAATCACCCGTGCACCGGCACGTGCAGCGGATATAGCCGCCGCCAGGCCTGCCGGTCCGGCCCCGACAATTAACACATCGCAATGCGCGTTTACTTTTTCGTAGCGATCGGGATCGGGTAATGCGGGTGACTCACCGAGTCCCGCCGCCTTGCGAATGAAATGTTCGTACTTTTCCCACGCCGACTTTGGCCACATAAAAGTCTTGTAGTAAAACCCCGCTGGCAATAGCCGCGCGAATTTACCGGTAATCGAACTTGCGTCTTGTTCCAGGCTGGGCCAGGCGTTAATGGTACGTGCGACCATGTCATCGACCAGTTCAACTTGTGTGGCGCGCAGGTTGGGGATAGTTTTCGCGCCCTCGCCGATTTGCAAAATAGCATTCGGCTCTTCCGCACCGCTACCAATGATTCCACGTGGGCGATGATATTTAAAACTGCGCCCGACAGTTCGAACGCTGTTAGCGAGCAAAGCCGATGCCAGCGTATCGCCGGCGTAGCCTTGATAGGACTTACCATTGAAAGTAAAGCGTAACGGCTCTGAGCGGTCGACGCGCCCACCCGATGCCAAACGATGAGTTTGACTCAATCCGTTTCTCCCGGTGGTGTCCCGCCGATCTTATAGACGTGTGAAATTTTATATGTCACCGTATCACGCACGGCGTTAAACCAACGCCGGCATCCGTGCGCATGACACCACTGTTCTTTGTGCTCGCCTTTTGGGTTTTCACGATTAAATAAATAATCCGCCCATTCCTGATCCGATAATTCATCGCAATTTTTCGGGCGCACGATATGTGCTTCACCGCCGTAGCTGAATTCGCTTTGGTCGCGCGGGCCGCAGTATGGACAGTTGATGAGAAGCATTTTATTAGCGCTCGGCTATCAGCTTTCAGCGTTCGCTGAGTGATGGTGCGGGATTAGCCGCAAAAGACGGAGCGCTGACCGCTGATAGCTGACAGCTATCATCAATGTGCCACTCCGGCGGCACCGTGTTCGTCAATCAAAGCGCCCGAGGTAAATCGGTCCAGCGCAAAGGCTTCGTTCAACGGATGCGGACGATCCTGCGCGATGGTGTGCGCGAATACCCAACCGGAACCAGGCGTTGCCTTTGAAACCGCCGGTGCCCCAGCCACAGTTAAAATACAAACCTTTCACCGGCATTTTGCTGATGATCGGGCAGGCGTCGGGACAGACATCCACGATACCGCCCCACTGCCGCAGCATACGCACACGACTGAAGATCGGAAACAACTCAACAATAGCCGCGGCGTTTGCCCTCGATGGTATTAAAGCTGCCTTTTTGTCCGTAACCGATATACGCATCGACACCGGCACCGATCACCAACCTCGCCTTTATCGGATTGACTGATGTAACCGTGCACGGCGTTGGACATGACGACAGTATGCAAAATCGGTTTCAAAGGTTCGGACACGAACGCCTGCAATGGATGACTTTCCACAGGCATGCGAATATCCGCCATGGCCGCGAGCACACTCGAATGTCCCGCCGTCACCACGCCGATTTTCTTTGTCTTGATAAATCCGCGCGTGGTTTCGACACCTTCAACCGCGCCGTTTTCACGTCGAATCCCCTTGACTTCACAGTTTTGAATAATGTCCACACCGCGCGCATCGGCACCGCGGGCGAAACCCCAGGCGACGGCATCATGCCGCGCGACGCCTCCACGACGTTGAAACGATGCACCCAACACCGGATAACGCACGTTCGGCGACGTATCCATGATGGGAACAATTTCCTTTATCTGTTCGGGGGTCAACACTTCGCTGTCGATACCGTTGAGTCGATTTGCGCTGGAACGACGCACGATATCGCGCATGTCTTGCAAGGTATGTCCAAGATTCATGACGCCGCGTTGACTGAACATGACGTTGTAATTCAAATCCTGGCTCAGCCCTTCCCATAACTTGAGTGACTTTCTCATACAAATGAGCCGCTTCGTCCCACAAATAATTCGAACGCACGATAGTGGTGTTACGCCCGGTATTACCGCCGCCGATCCAGCCTTTTTCCACTACCGCGACATCGGTAATGCCATGTTCCTTGGCCAGATAATAAGCAGTCGCCAAACCATGGCCGCCGCCACCGACAATCACCACATCGTATTCCTGCTTTGGCTCCGGGCTGCGCCAGGCCTGCTGCCACTGTTCGGTGGTTGCTCAGGGCGTTGCGCGCCAGTGAGAATATGGAATACTTTTGCATAAGAGGCGAATAAGTCCGTCGCTGGTTACTTACCTATAATATTGTGCTCGGGGCCATAAGGAAAGCCGGTGATATTTTCCGCGCCATCCGCAGTCACCACCAGAATATCGTGTTCGCGGTAACCACCCGCCCCAGGCATACCCTCGGGCAACATGATCATCGGCTCCATGGACACGACCATATTCGGTTGCAACACGGTTTCAATGTCTTCGCGCAATTCCAGCCCCGCTTCGCGTCCATAATAATGACTCAAGACACCGAACGAATGTCCGTAACCGAATGTGCGGTATTCTAATAAATTGTGCTCCTTGTAAATTTCGTTTAACTCGGCCGCAATATCGCAGCAACGTACGCCGGGTTTGATCAACTGCAAGCCGCGTTCATGCACTTTGACGTTCACTTCCCAACATTCACGGTGACGATCTGTAACGCTTTCGCAAAACAAGGTGCGTTCCAGTGCGGTGTAATAACCCGCGATCATAGGAAAACAATTCAAACTCAGAATATCGCCGGATTCGATACAACGCGAGGTCACCGGGTTTATGTGCGCCGTCAGTATTAATGCCCGACTGAAACCAGGTCCAGGTACTCCATGAGCTCGACTTACGGGTAAGTTTTCGCGATCTCGCGCACCATGGCCTGCGTGGAATGCAATGCGACCTCATACTCCGGTACACCAACATCGATAGCCTCTACGCAGGCTGCGCCACCGATATCGGCTACGCGAGCACCTTGCTTGATCAACGCGATTTCCTCAGCGGATTTAATCATGCGCAACCGCATACACGATTTGCTGATATCGACGAGCTCAACCGACGGCAAAACAGCTTGAAGTTTTTGCTGATTGTCCAGATTAACGTGATCGAACTCGATACCCACCTTACCGTTGTCAGGTACGAGTTTTTTAATCGCTTTGAAATAATTATCCCGTTGCCAATCGGTGTAAACAATATTGTCACCCCTGCCTCGCCGCCAGGGTTGTGCCACCGTCGATGTTGGCGGAAATGGTTGTCGCTTCGTCGGCGGTCACCACCAATCCATAAGGCCGACCGAACTGGCAATACAGAAATCCGCTGTAATAGTTAATGTTGTGATAATGAAGTAAAACAGACATGCGGTGATATTTTCGTTCGCCATTAGCTCGCGCAATTTCGTTAAGCGCGCTTGCATTTCCGCGGCTGAAAACACCATCGGCGCCTGCTCGCCATTGCGAATTGTCTTTAATACTTCCACGTTCTTTCCCCCAGGGAAAATTCGATTAAGGACTTTATAAAATTGCTGGGTTTTAGGCGCGGCCAGCCTACACGCCACGCGTGGCAGGGATTTTTCGAATTACGACTGCTGTGCTATCAAAGGCGACACCGGTGCACAAGGCTCAGGCCTTT
>CBDCFT010000075.1:0-57692 GCA_965216365.1 Arenicellales bacterium
GGCAATGCGCCGCGCCTCGTCGATTTCATCACTATTGCATTACACACCGGCATGCGTCGCGGCGACCTACTCGGTCACAGTACGGTGTTGGTGACAGAGCGCTACGCACATTTGGCACCCGAGAATGTCAGAGTAGCCGTTACGCAACTGGAAAACAGTCAGTCACATTTTGGTCATACTGCAGATAGTGAAGAGAAGAAAGCGTCCGTTAAGTCTTTGATTTAATTGGCGCGCCCGGAAGGATTCGAACCTCCGACCTCCTGGTTCGTAGTTTACGATTGTAATATTAACTGTTTGTTTTAATTAACTTAATTCTGGTGCGTCCGTTGCCCAAATGCACCATAAAGCACAACTTAGCACCACTCATCCCCGCAAAAGTCCCGCAGACAAATTCTTTGATTTTTACACTTTCAATTGCACAAATAGTGCGCAAATTTGACTATCGGAATATCACGCGCGGCATAATTGGCAACGTCGCCCTTCTTTGAAATTCCATCTGTCATAAACCTATTGGACTGAATACTCATCGAAATTTTGAAGCTACAGTTCCCACTACCCGACCTATCGTGTGCCCAGCCTTCCAAAACGGGTTATTACAGCTGAATATGCCGGGAAGTGTTTTGTTTACCTCGTGAATTGCGTAACCCACGGCCAATGTCGTTGGCCAAGCCTCGCCTAGTTCGGTACAAATAGATTCCAGTATAGATACGGCTTTAATGGGGTACATCGGGTCGTCGGTTTTAAACAAAACGGAAAGTTGACTCAATAGTTTCTTCTTGGCGCTTCGTCGAATACGAAGATTGTACGTATCATTATTGAGTTTCTTATATATGGCTTCGAGTGGCTCTCGACCCACGTAACTCACTCTTAATAACAGTGCGATAGTTGGCGCCTTTCGACGGTACTCTTGTTTGGTCACAGGTATTTGAATGTTTCGATTGCATAATTCAATCTCTATCCGTGAGTTATCTCCTAAATCATTGGCTAGATAGCGTAAGTGTGCGTGGAGTTGTTCAGGTTCTAAACTATCGAACCATGCGGGATAGCTTCTCATTTTTTCTTGCACATATGGATGACTATTGGCACCGTCTCGGCCGACATATTTATTAACTTCTTTATTGCCATACCCCCATGTGCACATTAAGGGTTCTCTGGCGTCTATGGCAACCTATCAGCGTAGTGAAGCTGGCAGCATGCAGTAGTTCCCAACTGTTAACGATGGTTAAAATTGATTCACTTTTAGATGCCGGCAACTACAGTAGCATAGGGGTGACTGTGCTTACGGTTGGCGGTCAATCTACGACAGATTGTATGCTACTCGATGTGAGTGGCAAAAATTAGGAACGACATCTTGCGAACTCCAATATCAAACCCAAGTTCTGCATTCATTCTAAAAAACAGCACAAAACGCCACCTATTGAACGGGGTGACCATTGAAGTTATTTGACAAACTAAAGCGTGTGACGAACCCTCGGGCAAGAGTGGTTGCCGCCGACATGAAACGACTCAACGAAGTACAGCGCGGCCTTGGCGACAAGGCAGTGAACTACATCATGACCGGTGATAACGAAACGGTATTGTCGACGTTGTCAAATAGTTGCAATGGTTCTGAAATCGAGGTCTGTAAAGGTTATGTGATGCACAATTCGCCGAGCTGGCCTCGTCGGCAATTACTAGCACAAGACAATCCATACGACATCAACTTCGCAAGGCGATATGCGGATGTGATGTCCGCCACGTGCAAGGACTTGCCAGATATTGCTGCTGGTAGTGCGAAAACGAATAGGCTGGTTCGAGTATTTTTCTCAGAGGTCTTCAATGGGATGATGCAGAACAACAACACATGGCCACCGAAACCCGTAAAAATCAGTGCAAAAGGACTCACGCTTGAAACCGCAGAAAAAATGACTGAAGCACTCGGCGGAACGATGGTCGATTTGATCGACGTCCTATACAACGAGAAAGGAAGTTACGGTTCCATCACAGGTGACCTGTACCGCAAGGCCGTAGACATTAAGCCGCTCGCTAACCGTTATACAGCAGATTTCATCGAAGCAGGCCGAAGAATTCATGCAACGTCACGGGCAAAACTCATCCAGGACTTACACACTTTTAATCTGGCGGATACGTCCGAATTTCGAGATTTCATATTGGAACTCGCCGGAGACAGTTCGAAGGCGGTTCGCGAGATGGCCGGTTCGGTGTTGAGTGTCTTTGACACCAAAACGCTTGAACCAAAGGCCGTCGATCTCCTGAGTAAAGGCAACGTGACAATGCGGGCGGGCATGGTTGAGCTGCTTGCTAAGATTGGAACTGAAAGCGCACTGGATGCCTTACAAGTTCACAAGGAGAAGGAGAAGACTGCACGCATTGTTTCGGCAATAGAAACGGCGATGACTGTTTCAAGTTACTCTCAGTCCGATACTGCTAGCAATGACAATGACGACCAGTACCAAGCGATTGATGGATCTATAGTTGATATTCCACCACTTCAGCCAGTTCCTGACGGTGAGTCGCCGAAGTTTGGTGATGAGGATCGGAACACACTTCTGAAAGTGATTCAGGAAGAAAATGTTCGTATCAAGAAACAGAACGAAGAGAGCAAGCGAAAAGGCTACGGATACAGGGCCCCGATGCTCAATGATCGACTTGCGAATCAGGCATTGAGTCTTTTTAACGCGGCCGAACCACCGAAAGGCGATCTTAAGCAGCAGCTCAACGCTTTTTTGATTTGGGGCCCAGGTAAAGGCTGGGCACGCTCGGCTCTGTCAAAGTTGCCACAGCGAAAAGCCCTGCGAATGGCCGCTGCGGTTTCTCGAACGGCACAAGGAGCGCTTTCACCGTATGCGCAGGGACCGTTTATCGATGTGGTTCGAGAGTTTATCAGCGGCCCCAATGGTGACATCCGCCACCTTGAAGCAATCGAATCAGAAATGGGCACGGAAACGTGGTTTGGCTATGGTAGCGACCGTGTTACACGAAAGGTGGAGAGCGGAGATCTTCTTCGCTATGTGATTCAAGACAGCTATGCATACATGGAACCACAACTCGATAACGTGCCACGTGACGCACTATGGCCCTACTTGGCGCAGAATTTCGATGTAATCGATGAAGCATTCGGCCTGCAGCCTCAAAAAGGCGTCAAACTGAGTCGAGTCGGAGCAGTACGGGTACTAAGCAGGCTGCCGAAGCCGCCAGCCCGCTATTTCGGCCAATTGCTTGAGGCCGCGACTAGCGAAACAAAAGGTGGTCGAGCCGAAGCCCGCAGCATGCTCGCGGACGCACCTGACGTTGAGCAACACGTCATAGCGCTTCTGAACGACTCTCGCCAAGCAGTGCGCGCTGGAGCCGCGGAGTGGATCGCAGAAAGAAATGAGATTGAAGCGATACCGAATCTCAAAACCCGTCTGAAGAAAGAAAAGTCAGAGCTGACTAAAGCGGCCATTCTGACAACATTGGAAATTTTCGGCGAAGACCTAAGCGGGTTTGTTGGCCCGAAGGCGCTGCTTGAAGAAGCAGAGATCGGACTTAAAAAAGCAAAACTGGATAAGCTAGACTGGATGGGTCTGGAGCACTTGCCGAAAGTTCGATACCACTCGAACCGACAGGTTCCTGATGAGGTACTGAGATGGTGGATTTTTCTGGCGGTGAAGCTGAAACAACCCGGGGGCAATGCGCTTTTCGATATCTATATGAAGCGCTTGAATCCGGACGACGCAGAAAAGTTCTCTGGATGGGTTCTGGATAGGTGGTTCAACTACGATACTGCACGGCCTTCCGAACAAGAAGGCAATGCTTACGCCAAGCAAAACGCGGCTAATCGCTATAAGTACCTGAAGAAGTGGTACAAGGAATACACGAAGGAACGCGCCTTCGAAGACTTGAAACGCGAGTTCATGTCCAATTATCTGAATAGCGGCGCGGCGAGCAAAGGACTACTGGCGCTTTGTAAACACACACCCGCCGCGATTGCTGCAGACCGGGTCCGTACGTATCTCAAGAATCATGGTTCGCGCACGTCTCAGGCGTCTGCACTTCTCGAGTTGCTCGCCGCAATAGGAGACCCCGTAACTTTGCAAGTTGTCATTTCTGCTGCTACCCGACTGAAGCAAAAGGGTGTGCAGAAATTTGCAAGTACGCTAGTTGAAAAGGTCGCCGAAGCTAAGTCCTGGAGCATGGATGAACTCGGAGACAGAACGGTACCTAGTGCTGGACTCGATGAAGAAGGAGTCTTGCACTTGCCGTGCGGCCCAGATGAGAAAGTCTATGCAGCAACGATTGGAGACTCACTGACACTGGAGATTCGAAACCCGGACGGAAAAGTAATCAAGTCATTACCTAGCGGACAGGATGACGCGACGAAAGACTCTAAGAAGCAACTATCTGCATCGCGTCGCGAGCTCAAACAAGTTGTGGCAATGCAATCCGCGCGATTGTATGAAGCGCTTTGTAGTGAGAGGCAGTGGGTGATTGAGGACTGGAAGCGCGACATAAGCGAACATCCAATTATGACGAAGCTCGCAGAGCGGGCCGTATGGCTCGGACTGAATAGCGAGGGAAAAATAACCGGTATGTTTCGACCAACCGCCGAGGGCGACTATACCGATGCTAGTGATGAGGACGTTGACGTCGATGCATTCGCCGCGGTCAGGCTTGCGCATGGCGCGCTGATTGGAGAGTCGGACGCTGAAGCTTGGGAAGGTCATCTTCGAGACTACGAAGTCGAATCAATTTTCGCTCAGTTTGGTCGAACTTTATTGTCAATTGAGAAAAACCAAGAGTCGATGACTACTATCGACGATCGCAAAGGTTGGGTTACTGATACTTTTACAATTCGCGGAGCCGCTTCGAAGCTCGGGTACGAGCGCGGTGAGGCAATGGACGCTGGATACTTCAACGAGTATCTCAAGGGGTTTCAAAGTGCAGGATTACTTGCCGTTATTGAGTTTTCCGGAAACTGCCTACCTGAAGAAAATGTACCAGCGGCGATTATTTCTCTGAGTTTTGAGAGATACTCCGGCGGTAGGCGAACAGGTGGTTCAGTCAAACTGTCTGATGTCCCCCCCGTTTTACTCTCAGAGTGCTGGAATGATTATCGGTTAATGGTGGCGAAAGCTGCTTTCGACGAAAATTGGGAACAGAAAATGCCATGGATGTGAGTGAAGTTCAGAGACAACCAGCGGAGATCAAGTTTTCAGCAGAACTCGAACGGCTTCGCGAAAAAGACAAGGATGCCAAGCCGCGTGGATGGCAATTGTCACCCCGGTCTGTGCGGAGCTTTATCCTAGGTAACAAAGAGCTCGGTATTTCACAGAAGTTTTTCGGTGACGACCCGCTTATTGACCGATGTATTGTCTCGCTCATGGGCCAACAAGGGCTGATGCTCGTTGGAGAGCCGGGAACAGCGAAGTCCTTACTCTCAGAACTACTAGCCGCGGCCATTAGTGGCGATTCAAATTTAGTCGTTCAAGGTTCAGCAGGAATCCTCGAGGATCACCTACGCTATGGCTGGAACTATGCACTCTTGCTGGCCGAAGGGCCGAGCGAGAACGCACTTGTCCCGTCCCCAGTGTTGACGGCTATGCAGGGTGGCAAAGTTGCTCGGCTGGAAGAGCTAACTCGTTGTGCCCCCGAAGTGCAGGATGCGATGATCTCTTTGCTGTCGGAAAAGACGATTGCGATTCCGGAACTAGGCCCGGGCGAAGAAGTCCGTGCTGCACCCGGATTCAATGTGATCGGTACCGCAAATCTACGAGACCGCGGCGTTCACGATATGTCGAGCGCGCTCAAACGGCGTTTCAACTTCGAAACCGTACTACCAATTGCTGATCCTGCGTTCGAGAAAGCTCTTGTCGCACGACAAGTTGAGGAGCGCATGGCAGAGCATGACTCGCCAGCGAGTATCGATGACAATGTCATCGATGTCTTGGTTGCCGTATTCCGCGATCTACGAACAGGTACCACTGAAGACGGCGCCAGCGTTGCGACGCCGAATAGCGTGATGTCTACCGCCGAAGCTGTCAATGTCGCTCACGCCGCGGTGCTGGACGCTATGTATCTTGATGGCTCCAAGGTATCTACGTCGCATATTGCTCGCCAAATTCGGGGAGTAGTCTTCAAAGACGATCCTGAGGACGCGCGCCGCTTCAGGTCCTACGTGGATCAGATTGCAAAAGTGCGAATGAAGCGCAACAAGGCTTGGTCGGAATTTTATAAGGCAGCGAAGAAGGATCTCGATGGATGACGCGTCCCGCCTAGAATCTATTCAGGGAGCGTTGAGCCAAGAAGAGATAGGCTTATTCTTCGCCCCCATACGACATCACTCTCCTGCTTGCGCGTGGGCCGTGCGACAACTGATTCGCGAGATAAAACCACGTCAGATTTTGATCGAAGCACCGACCGATCTGCAAAAGCATATCAAGCTGCTCTTAGACAAAGATACAGTGCCTCCTGTCGCACTTGCGGTACTTATTGACCGCGACGAACAATCGAGACTTGCTGCCTATTACCCGTTCTGCGCGCATTCACCTGAATATGTTGCTCTAGTAGAGGGCCGTGCAGTGAAGGCAAAACTGCAGTTTATTGACTTGCCATCCGGCGATAAGGCCATGTTGTCACCGCCCGCGGAAGATACATCGATCGTTGTCGATGATGAAGTGTACTTCGACTCGGGTGATTTCATTGTTGCGATGTGTGCGAAGACCGGATGTAGAAACGGCTTCGAACTCTGGGACCACTTGTTTGAATCCAGATTAGGCGCACCCGACTGGAAGGAATTCCTTGGTGATGTTGGTACTTATTGCGCTGCTCTTCGTGATTCCACACCGGAAGCAACGATAGAGAAAAACGGTGATGTCGTCCGCGAAGAGCGCATGGTCAGTGCAATTTTGAACTCATTGACGAAAGACGGACCTACTGTCGTGGTAACAGGCGGTTTTCATACGCCAGCTCTAGTCGAAGCAGTAGCAAAGGGCAATAAGCCAAAGAAACTCGCATCGACTGGCGAATCCAATTCTTATTTGATCAGGTACGGATTTGAAGCTCTTGACGCGCTTAATGGTTACGGTGCTGGACTGCCCCAACCAGGCTACTACGACTATCTGTGGAGGAAAGCTGTTAACTCAAACGGAGCACCACAGTGGCGTGAAACAGCGTTGGATTTGTTGTCCGATTTCGGCCGCAAGTTTCGGGACGAGGGGCACAGCATTAGCGTTCCTGTGCAGGTTGAGGCACTACGTGTAGCGGACGCACTAGCCGCGATGCGTGGAAGGCGCGGTGCAGCACGATACGACCTAATTGACGCTGTTAGAACCGCATTGGTCAAAGGCGAAGTTGGTGAACGTGAGATTTGGACCGAGAGACTCCTGGAGCATCTCCGAGGCAATATGATCGGAGATGTACTGGTATCTGCGGGATCGCCACCGATTGTCGAGGACGCGAGAGCTCGTGCAAAAAGACTGAGAATCGACGTCATTGACAGTTCCAGACGGCGACGACGACTGGACATACGTAGAAAAGAGGCGCATCTGTTGGCGTCCCGTTTCTTTCACGCTATGACGCTGGTGGATTCGAAGTTCGCCGAACGGCAGATGGGCCCGGATTTTGTCAGCGGCGTGCAGACAGACAGACTCTTTGAGGAATGGACATACGCCTGGTCGCCCACCGTTGAAGGGCGGCTCATAGAGATTGCGTCACTCGGCGACAGTGTCACCAGCGCGTGCATAGGATTGCTGCACAAGCGCAAGTCCGAAATAATGGCGGCAGGCCATAGTCAGGATATCTCTGCGATGGCTGAGCTATTCGTACAAGGTATCCTCGCAGGCTTAGATAAGGCGCTCGTTCCTTTCCTGGACGAACTGGCACGTCAAATTCAGTCGCACGGTGATTTCAGTGCTGTTGCCCATGCCTTGCGTCGACTGCACAACATTGCCAACGCCTCCGGTCAATTACAGATTTCAGCGGATCTTGCGCTCAATAACGTTCGTCAGGCCGCTTATCAGCGTCTCATCTATCTGTGCGACGACCTACCCAAGACACCGGAGGAGGTGATTCAGGAACGAATCGAGGCCTTGCGACTCATGATGGAATTACTACGTGCACCGGGATCTGAGGAACTTGACCGAACTGTATTCCATGAAGCGGTTAATCGAGTCGCGGATTCCCACCCTCCGCCAGAAATCCTCGGTTCAGTCTTGGCAATTTCCTTTCACGCCGGGCTTAAGAAGCCAGAGGACATTTGCGTTGCTTTGTCAGCCGGTTTTATTGGCACGGTCGATGATGAAAAGGACCGTATCGGCGTCCTGCGTGGACTGCTTTTCACAATGCCAGAAATACTGTGGCGCAGCGAAGAGGTACTAAAGGAGACAGACCGACTTCTATGCGATTTAACAGAAGACGGGTTTCTAGAGCTGCTGCCACATATTCGACTTGCGTTTACGTCACTGAATCCCCGTGAGGCAGACCGGGTAGCAGGGTCGCTCGCACGAATTCATGGAGGGCAAGCCTCTGAATATATGGACAGCCACACCTCCCTTTCGGAATCGGACCTGGAGCGAGGCCTTACCCTTGAGCGCGCGCTGAAAGAATCACTGTCGGCAGACGGTCTCGATTCCTGGTTAGAGGGCGTCACATGACAGGCATACCACAGAGGAGGTGGCGACTTGCCCTTGGGCGATACGCGAGTGCAAACCTCGGTTCGCTGGAGGGCCGAGACGGAGAGATAGATCTTGCTCTGGATTTCTTGTATTCACGTGAGTATGAAAAACGTGGCGTGAAAAGCGGTCGAGGCCCAGGAAGTCTGGACCCTACACAGATGAATGCTGTCAATTGGCTTGGCAAAGCGCGTGGTTTATTTCCAGAGTCTGTCTTTGAGGTACTGCAAGATCATGCGCTAGATCGCTATGGGATTTCGGATCTGCTTAATGACCCGAAGGCACTTGACTCACTAGAGCCCAATCAAAATCTACTGAAGGTGCTTCTGGGCTTCCAGGGGCGCGCGCAACCTGAAGTTAAAGACAAGTTACGACAAATCGCTGATCAGGTGATCAAGGAAATCATTGAACGATTACGCACACAGGTGCAACGCGCGTTTTCAGGACGTAAAAACAGATTTCGTCGCTCCAATGTTGCATCGGCAGCCAACTTTGACTGGCGGGCGACTATTCGCGCGAACCTTAGGAACTACGATCCCGAGAGAGGCCGAATAATCGCGGACAGAATCTATTTCAATTCGCGCGAACGTCGACAGTTACCTTGGCGCGTGATTCTGTGTGTGGATCAATCAGGTTCAATGACCGATAGCATGATCCACGCCGCAGTAATGGCCGCGATTCTATCAGGACTTCCAGGTGTCAGTGTAAGCATGGTTCTGTTCGACACGTCTGTTGTAGATGTTTCGGATCGATTGACTGATCCGCTTGAAACGTTACTTTCGGTCCAGCTAGGGGGTGGGACCGATATCGGTCGAGCAATGACATACTGTGAAGGTCTTATCAATGATCCTGATCGGACTGTACTCGCACTTATCAGCGACTTTGGAGAAGGTGCGCCTCCGCGACCACTGTATGCGTCGGTGGCCCGACTTGCCGAGCAACGAGTTCACTTAATCGGTTTAGCGGCCCTCGATGATTCCGGAGAGCCCGTGTTCGACGAGATTATTGCGGGGCGACTTACTGACCTCGGTATGAAGATCGGAGCAATGACTCCGGACCGATTCGCTCAGTGGCTGGCGGAGGTCATACGGTGACTCTCAAATCGATGATTTGGAGTCACGATGACTTAGCTCTTGAAGCTCTCACTTCCAAGGGTCAGCTGAGACGCGCTCAGCGCGATCTTGCGTCAGGTCACGGACGAGTAAATTCTGTCGATGATGTTAGGGCCATTGTTTCAATTGACGATATGACTATCGAATTGGACGCAAAAGGTCCTACGTCATCGTCGTGCACATGCAAAGCACATGGTGTTTGCCGACATATACTCCATGCGATCCTACTTTTGCGCGATTGGCAAGATGAGCCTGATGCAAAGACGGATTCCCCAAACGCTGTGACACAGATTTGTTCGCTGACTATTGAACAAGTTGTCAAGTTTGCCGGTGCAGATTGGGACAGAGCGATTGGACTCGCCGCAGACGATCTGGGAGTTACGTTCGATGAAAAAGGAATCAATATAACGGTTCGACTGGCCGAGATGAATGCTGCAGTAACTTTCATCGCTGGCAATGGTTTAAAAGGCGTTGCGTACAAAGGCCCCAAGACCAGGAAGCGGCTGCTTACCACTTTGGCCGCTCTTGCCGTGCGGCAACGAGAAGGACTGCAAGTAGCTGACGGCTCCTTTCCCCCAGCGGCATCGCCAACCCTGAGCTCCAAGTTTATCGATCAAGCGCAGAAGACGATTGAACAAGCAGTATCTGCTACGTTGCCTAGCCGGTCGTTACTCGCATGCGACCTATTGATCGACCTCGCCATTTCGAGCCGTTGCGAGGCACTACCGAGACTGTCGGCGGAACTAAGGGCCCTTGCAAAACAAGCGCAACTTGCGAACGAACGTAGTGTCGAGTTTGAGCCTGGTTCTTTCTTGTTCGATGCATCTCGTTCATACGCGCTGTTGGAGGTATTGAGCACTTGTGCCCCTGATCCAATACTCGTCGGTTCGGTTCGGCGCAAATATGAAAAACATAAGCAAGTCGAAGTATGGCCTCTCGGTGTATCTCGATGGAGAAGCAAGACTGGTGCAAGAGGACTGAGTGCTTACATCCTCGATCCTGCTAGCAATAAGTGGCTAACGGTAATCGAAGGACGAAGTGCGGGGACAGACCTGACGTTCGATGTTGCGAGTGCTTATCGAATGCCGATTTGGGGTGCGGGTACGTTGAGTGGTCTGATGGGGCGACCCGTTCGATTGCCCGAACCGATGATAGCGCACGACGGTTCGATTTCAGCTAAGAGCCAAAATGGTAGCGAGGCGTCGAAAAGCACTCTGAAGGTCGATGAGGTACTTCAGACTGTTGCTGTGCACAATACATGGGAAGCGCTTAGGAAGGATCTGGTGTGCCGAATGGGCTCCGGTATCCGTCGACGCCCGACTCCCTTGCCTGCTTTGATATCACCGTCCAGATTCGGCCGAATTGGCTTTAACGATTTGAGTCAAGCATATAACTGGGAGGTACATGATGAGATAGGCGATTCGCTTATTCTTAACGTGCCAGCGGACGACGATGATTCCGCGATCCGCCTTTGGAACCTGGGTAGTAAGATTGTTGCCATCGTCATCGAGGCACGGTTAGAGAAGCAACATCTGGATTTTAGACCAGTGTCGGTATTATTGCGGCATCGCGGCAGCGTTTCAGTGCACAATTTGGACTTTGATGACTGGGCTGTCGAAAGAGGGCTCAAGAGGGTGATCTCGAAGCTTGGCGAAAGCTTGGCCAAGCCGCTATCGATATCGCGAACCGGCACCGACCCAATTGACCAATCACTATTGGATACTGAGGAAGTGCTTGTGAGTGCTATTAGTGGCTCTACGGGTAGAAAGGCTGACTCGATCCTCAAACGATTAGATGCATGCGGTCTGGCCACGCTCGCACGTTTATTGGAACAAGTACCTGTGCCCGGTGATATCCGTTCGGCTCTAAAGGTCGGCTATGTCGCGAGCGAACTCAAGGCAATGTTAATGCTGCGATGAACAATGATTTATATAATTTGAAACGTGACCATATCGTGCTCGACGTTGTGGCTTAAATCAATCAGTGGCTGCCTTGATTTATCTCGCTCTTATACACTTCTAAATCCGATTCGGAATAGCAACAGAATACTATCTCTTTGATGTTCATTGGATTGTGATTGACTGCAGCTTGCACAGTTTTCACGGCCACTTTTGCAGCCAAGTCAATCGGGTAGCCATATATCCCTGTACTAATGCTCGGAAAGGCAATAGACGTAATGTGATTCTCATTCGCAATCTGTAATGAACGGCTATAGCAAGATTCCAATAAATCTTGTTCACCATGGACTCCACCACGCCACACGGGTCCAACCGTGTGAATTATATATTGGGCAAACAAATTATATCCCTTCGTCAACTTAGCATCTCCTGTTTTACAACCGCCCAGCAACCGACATTCATGAAGTAAATCCTTTCCAGCTGCACGATGTATCGCGCCATCTACTCCACCGCCCCCGAGCAGAGAAGAATTCGCAGCGTTCACAATAGCATCCACTGATAGTGTGGTTATGTCTGCACAAATTGCATCAAGCAATATTGTCATCGTGAATATTTCCCGCCTAATAGATAAATACTAATCATCTTACACCTTTCCACATATTCGAAAACATAAAAGCATTTCAACTTCCTCAAATTCTAAAATTTATTACTCGCTATGAATCACAAAATACAGAGCTCTATGATTCATTTGAAAAAAACTTGACTTAGTGTATACAATACACTATTGTATCTCCAATGTAAAAGTAGTTCTAATTAATATGTACAAGTACGAGTATCCACACCCGGCCGTCACCACAGATATTGTGATATTCACAATACGGGACCAGCGATTACAGCTGTTGTTGATTAAGCGACGCGAAGCACCCTACCGTGGAAAATGGGCTTTACCCGGTGGTTTCCTGCAAATGGATGAAACCCTCGATGAATGCGCAGTAAGAGAGTTGAAGGAAGAAACCGGTGTAGCCAACGTCTATTTGGAGCAGTTATATACCTTTGGGGAAGTGAAACGCGACCCGCGTGAGCGCGTTGTATCTGTTGCCTACTACGCATTGATTCCATCCGACAAATTAAATATCCGTCCATCCACCGACGCAGACGCAGTGGGCTGGTTCACTTTGGACGAGCTACCAAAGTTGGCCTTTGACCATGATGAAATTGTTGAGATGGCACATGAACGTCTGACGGCGAAATTAGACTATTCGACGATAGCATTTCAGTTTTTACCGAAAGAATTCACGCTGACCGAGATACAACAAGTCTATGAAATCATATTGCAGGAAAGCATCGACAAACGGAACTTTCGTAAATCTATATTGGCCCTCGATGCCGTCGTCGAAACCAAAAAAATGAAATCGGAGGGTGCGCACCGGCCAGCTATGCTTTACAAACTGAGAAATCCCAAACAAGTACTGGTGATTAAATAGTAAGAAATAGGAGATAAAAGATGTTCATTCGATACTTTAAAGGTGAACCCAATATGTACGTCGTTGCTTATCGTGATGGCAAAATTGTTAAACAAGGCGAAGGACGCGCTCTTTGGTATCTACCCCATACCACTACGATCGCAAATGTACCCATCATGACGCAGGACACCCCTTTCATTTTTAATGAGTTTACGGCAAACTTCCAGGAAGTTGCGGTCCAGGGGCAACTGACTTATCGCATTGATAACCCGGAGTTAACGGCGCAGTTTCTTGATTTTTCGATCGACCCAAAAACCGGGCGCTACCGAAACAAGGATCCGGAAAAGTTAGTACAACGCATTGTCAATACGGTACAAGCCTATACGCGGACACGGGTAAATGAAATGGAGTTGGAAACTGCCATTCGTGATGTCAAAGGCATTTCCGATGACGTTCTTACCGATATTCAAGAAGAGCAAGACCTTCGCATTCTCGGTATCGTGATCGAGAGAATCCATATCAATGCGATAAACCCGAAGCCTGAAATGCGCAAAGCGCTAGAAGCCGACTATCGCGAGTCGTTGAAAAAACGGGCCGATCAAGCGGTATATGATCGACGCGCCGCAGCCCAGACTGAAGAAGACAATCTAAAACGACAAGAGCTGCAAACTGATGTCGAACTGGAGGAACAACGCAAAGGATTGGTCAACATGCAGGCTGCGAACAACCTTACGTTGGCGGAAGCAGATGCTAAGGCCGAAGAGCTGAGGCTAAATCCGTACAGCGAGATGGGATCCCAAGCCTTGCTAGCACTCGCACTAAAAGATTGGGCAGCGAATGCCGGTGAGATCGGGACACTCAACATTAATCCAGACATGTTGGGTCAATTTGTTAAATGGGTCGGTCAAGACAAACAGGCCGCCTGAAATCGGCAAAGCTGTCATGGCGTATGAGCCGATTCGAGAAAACAATAATTGTCACAAGAAAAACGGAACTGGAGGAGTTAACGGATCGTTTTAATACGCCTACCCAAGCACGATTTTATCTGGAACAAGCGGGTCAAAAATTCGAGCCATTTGAATCTCGGCATAAGTTATATCATGAAGTCTTAGCTTCAATTCGCGCAAACATTCCTCGTGGTATGAAGCATCAAATCATTGAAAGAGATTATCTTCCGCAATTCTTGTTTGATGACGATGACCTCGTTGTGACCATAGGAATCGATGGTTTAGTCGTCAATACCGCAAAGTATTTAACGGTACAACCGATTCTGGCAGTAAACCCAGACCCGGATTCTATTGAAGGCGTGTTGCTTCCGTTTGATCGTTACTCGTTTAAATCTACGTTAGAAAAAGTGCTAAGAAGTGAAGCGAAAACCCAAACAGTCACAATGGCTGAAGCAACGCTCAATGATGGCCAGCACATCCTGGCATTCAATGACTTATTTATTGGGCGAAGTTCGCATATCTCGGCAAAATATGAAATCCAACACGGTGACAAGCACGAACAACATTCCTCAAGTGGTGTCATCGTTTCTACCGGGGCTGGTTCGACGGGGTGGCTGCGCTCGGTTTATACCGGTGCCGTGGGGATAGTGTCAGCATTGGGAGGTCACGTCATCCCACCACCAAACGGAGGCGGCTTCGATTGGGACGAAAATTATCTCATCTACTCCGTACGGGAACCCTTCCCCAGTAAATCGTCTCAAGCTTCACTAGTCTATGGTGTGATCACACCGGAAACCCCGTTAACACTATCGTCAAACATGGCCGAAACGGGTGTGATCTTCAGCGACGGAATTGAGCGAGATTATGTGGACTTCAATGCAGGCTCAATTGCCACAATATCGATTGCAGACCGTAGAGCAACGTTATTTGTTTAGAAACTTAATTGCCTGGTAATCTTCGGCCATGAAGAGACCCACCATGCAATAGTTTAATCAGTCTGCTACTAATTCAGTTTCGGACGATTATGTTCATGCTATCGTCCACACTAAATTTCGCCGACTTGAAAACATTCTTAGTTTTTTCTCTGTGACTTTGAGTAATTGTTCTTGTATCTTATTGTTGTGAAGAGACAGATCAATCTAGTTCAATTGTTCCAGTTTCTCCTCTGCCTTCTTTAGCGTCTTTTCATGTCTTGGAAGAAACACGTTTTTTACCCAGTCTTTGTGTGGTGGCAGGGTCTTACCGTCCTTTACTTTATCGATTGCCTAAATCCAAAATACGAATTACTAAATCGTAGCTTAATTAGGCGCACAATTGGATCGTTCCGTTATCAAGACTTCGCCTCGTTTTTGGTCAGTCGTGCTCATTTTGGAGTGAAGCTTAGTTAGTATGTCGTCAGCCATTTCGATGTGATCTTTACTGTCCACTTTGATTGCACATCGCTTTCCCGATTCAGCCCACGCATAAGCTTCATCCAGGTTCACCTCGAGGTAACCACCCTCAAAATAAGCATACGCAAGATGGATTTTTGACTCTATTTCACCTGCCAGTGCGGCGCTCGTCCACAACTCGATGGCTTTTTTCTGATTTTTCGGTATGCCCTCACCGTAGTACAGTAAATACCCGAGGTTATTCTTCGCCGTATTGTTGCCCTGTTCAGCTGCTTGTTCCCACAGGTAAGCAGCGTTTTCCAAGTTCTTCGACACACATTGTCCACGCCAAAACTCAACAGCTAAATTGTACTGTGCTCTCTCCCCTCCCAAAGCAGCTTCTATGGCGAGATCTGTTAGATCATCACAATCCTCAGTTGCCTCAACTACCGAATGACTGAGAGAAACAATACAGACAATTGTCCATACCATTGAAAATGAACGCAATCGATGCATTTTCAGTATTTGTTGGTTAGACAAAACAAAAAACAGTTTCTTTTTTCACAGTGTCAGTATGCGTAATCACGATTAGGTGTGTGGCACATTCATAACCAACCTTTCTTTTTGGCAAATTCAACCTCGTCACGTTTTCGTAGTCGCGCTTCGTTTTCCTGGTTAAGAACATCATACTGTGGAAGACGAGCAAAGTAAGGTCCTAGCCAACCGTCCTCATGCGTGAACGCCATCGTCCAAGCCATGTTTTTTGGGAAAACGTAGTAATCGGAAATATTGCATTCTTGCGGCAAGTGATCTGTCTCAATAGCCAACTCATGAGCGTTTGACAAGACAATATACTCAAGCGCATTTTGCTGAATATATTCATCTAGCGCCTTGTTACCGGATTTCGATGGGTATCTGTTGTAACTGAAAATATTCCATTTGTAAGCTTTAGTGTTAGCCCCTTGTTTATGCTTACAAAAAATTTCAACCCATTTTCTTTCAATGTCCCACGTCTCCTTCTTTGTATACACACGCAAAATACGACCTGGTTTCACTTCTATCTCTGAATATGGATTATTCACTATCGTATGTGTCCTAGGCTTAAATTTACGATCAAATTCATACAGGGCACAGTTAAGCGAAATTAACACTACTGCTCGAAATCATTGAAATCTTCAGTTGGTTCTGTCGGATCAAAATGATGCAGAAGAATGTAGTCGTCCCATCCTTCTTCACTTGAGCACACTACGATTGAACAATCCAACATATTGATACCAGTTACAGTATTTCCAAATACTTGATTACGAATGATGTTCCAAAGGGATTGGGCGTCATTTGTACCGAAGGTATAGTTCATGTAACGTCCGTTGTCGTCTCCTTCGGAAAATTCAGACCATTCAACAAGGGAATGGGTCATTTGCCCCTCGAGTAGTTGATTAACCTTCTCTAGCGAATGATCCGAGACACGATCAGGTTGAATTTGAATACTAAGTACTCTCATTTGCAATCTTCAATTTTCGTTTGTCGGTTCCATTTACCACTGTTGCTCTTCGCTAATCTTCGCACTTCGACCAACTAATGGACAAAATTATTGAGCTTCTACATGGCATGTCGTAGGCAGATTCTGATCTCCGATCCGACTAGGCATCTTGGCCCGCGAAGCGGCGTTTCTCATTCGCCACACACTTCCAATACCCATCATATTTACGAAATCCAAACATGCGTCGTGACTTCTTAGTGGGCAAGGTAGGCGTACCCGGTGACCAGAGTGTATCGACACTCGCTTGGTTGTGCCGCCGGGTGCGTGTGGGTGCGGAAATTCGCAAGACAAGTTTCTTCTTTCCCTGCATTCTTGTGGTGGGCATCCAAGATTGTTGTCGTGGGTCCCATTTGAGCAGGATAGTCCAGTCCGGCTCGGGAATTCCAAATCTGGAATACCCATCGTTGCCGTAATACCCAATCGGTGCAGCGAAGCCACCAGCGGCTTTCCATCGTGTCTGATGCGGGCGCAACCAGTGGGAACAAGCGCCCACCTTTGCAAAGAGTGGAAATTTTGCGTCTTTGCTCCCGTTCGGTTTCATATAGTCTAAAAGATAGCCAATTCCGATGCTCCAGAATTCGGGATCATCATCGGGTGAAAGCCGCCCATTTATTATTTCAAATACTTCCGGTTCCATATCGTATTGTTAAATGTTGGTACTCAATTTACGCATTAATCGTTTTTTAAATAACGCTCAACAATTTCATCAATTTCTAATCGATTCCAAATCTCAATGTCGCGCCACACTTTGTTTCCGAGACGTTCGTCTTTTGATTTCAACGACAATTCCTCAAATTGCGCCATTTTCCCTTTGAGCAAATTCAATTTCGCGATTCTGAGTTTCTCCGCTGCCGCAACCACCTTGTTCTTCGGATAGTCATTTTTAATAGCGTGCTTGAGTTCACTCACACGTTTATCGAATATCTCCTTTTTCTTAAACGGTTCACGTCTTGGCGGATATAGCGACATGGGGCACCTATTCTCTGTAGTAACTATGACGATTTGATCCATCGTGTTGCTTGGTTTTCAAGCAACACTGTTTAAAACCTACGGCCGGAACCACAAACACACGGATCATTGCGCCCGAGCTTCTCGGACAATTCCTTATTCTCATGGACGACCCTGTCACCGCGTTTTACGTTCGTTTCGGATGGATATCCTTTGCGTCGCTTATTCATCGACTCAAAAGGAATAATCCTGTTGCTGATATTGTTTCTTACGCATGACGCACCTCCTGTTTCAGGTTGGGTTAAATGTAGTTTGTGATCTTCAAGTCTTCTTTCAATGCCCATCGCCGAATCACAGCCATCTCCGTTGCACTCGCCGGTCGATTGCGCTTACCTCGAACTTGGCACACCTCTCGGTGTTGAATGTTCACCTCAACAGTTACCGTTTTAGTAAGCTCAAACTTATTCCGCACATCCATGGTATAAATCGAACTCATACCGCGATAACAAGATCGTGCATAACTCGCAACACAGTGCCCTTGCTGACGTCCTTCAGCGATCAATTCCTTGCTGGAGAGCAATTCACGAATGGTCCAGATTTTCATGTTTCCGCTGTTACGATTGCCCTCAACGAATTTATATTCACCAATTCCTGATTTTTTCCATTGGAAATTACCACCCCGCGCTTCGCGTCCGAGTTGACGATGCCACTCATCGACTTGGCGCAACAACGACTCCGGCGTTCGGCCACGCATGGTGAAGTTGGGTTGTGCAGGTCCGATATCCCGTACGACTCCCCGTCCTACGAACTCCGCGCGGTTCTCGTACTTCTGGTTCCAAATGTAATCCACGATGGGATTGACGTATTGGTAGTCCAACATCGGGTTATCAATAAAAAAGCGAAAAACGCCGAGCCAGAATTCCTCATCTTTAAAGTTTCGGCTAAGACGCGTTTCATTAATGGCGTTAACCAATACATGGTTACCGCCTAAGGCCTTTATCTGTGCCCACCGCAACGCTGCGTTGACTGTGTAATCCGACGGTGCTTGCATAAAGTGGTGGGCCATTTTCTTGGTCATTGTCACCGGTAACGAGCGTGCCGTTCGGATATTGTTCCCTTTGCCAATATGAATAAACCACTCTTGGTGTCGACGATTGCCCTGATACCAAGCGCTATTCATAAACTCCGGTACGTCATACTTTGCAAACAGATAACGCGCCAGCGACGAAAACTGCCGCTCGACGTTGTGTGAGCTTGGTGCCCATTGAGCCAACGGTCTCATCCAGCTTACACGATGTAGTGCCAATCCTACGATGGCCCGAACATACCGTGCATCACGAAAGAACTTAGTCTTGGCCTCAAAATAGAGCAACGTATCACGCATACTCTTCGCGTATTTAGATTTCTGAAACCCCACAAAAACCTCTTGCAAGACATCACTTTTGATCTTGTTGCAGTCGCTTTCTTTTCGAAATAGTTTTTCGATTTGATAGCGCAGCTTACCCTCTCGACTATGCTTTTTGAGCGACAATGTCGCTGATACATCTCTATGTTTATCGAGCTCTCTTCGTAGCTGTGTAGCGGTTTTATGGAGATTGGAGCTGAATCCATTTTGCATACACCACGACTGATAGGCTTCGACTGAATCAAGATTCAGAGCGTCCATATGCAGCAAGAGCCTCGTGCGAAGATCCTGGTCCATCTTTGCCAGTTTTTTGTTCTTGCGTGCCATTGCGATACCCAATAGTCATTGCTGAATTTCTATATTCGTTCACTCTAAATATTCATGAGAATCAATTTCTTAAACTGTCCTGATCGAAATTAACATTCGTGTTTTAAGTTAATTCGAATCGATTTGCCTTTACGATAGGCAAACGAATCCCTCAATCGCTGTTAAAAATATAGCGACGTATGAATTAGACGAACGAAGCGTTTAGCTTACATCGCCAAGTGCAATAAACGGGGTTGGGAACTGCTTGTGCGCTTGATCCGTTTGGATCAAGTGGCAGGTTAGGTGTTAATGAAGAGCAGTTGTAAACTGAATGTGCAGGAACTTCAAACTAACCGACGAGCGGAGCCCAACAACGTTGCACTGTTATGTAAATTCAACAAATTGACCTCCTGTTTGTTACGGTTAATTGAAAGTGGCGCGCACTCTAATCATTTCATTTTCAAAATGCAAGTGCTTTTTAAATTGATAATCCAGGTTCTCCTGCCCAGTGCAGCCATGAGTGGCCTCATTATTTGTCAGTGCATTTCATCTGGCAATGCATTGACAGCGGACGCTTTAGATAACGTGGTTCAATCGAATTGTAAGAACCGTTAGGTGTGAGGATTTTGCTGGCATGTCGATGTTCGCATCGGGGGCGTACAAAAGGGCTTCAAGGAGAAACACGAAATACTGCCTACGAGTGTAAGTGCATTATTTTTGCGTATCGATTCCAGGCTTTATTCATAATTCGGGAATTTATATCGTATCGCTTTTGCTTGTTAAATAGAGTTCTGCTGCTTGATACTTTCAGTCTATCGTACACGCGTTTCTGATAGAGCAACTGAAGCAACAACGTCGCAACAGTATTGATATCACCTGTTAGTAACTTCGATTTATTAACGTAGAAAATGCCATTATTTAGTTGAAACCCATAATCTACATGCTCTAATAAGAATAATTCATTGCAATTCTTCCCTCACTGCTGTCCCGTTAACTAAAGAGAAAAGAGGTTTGACGGCCATCGATATGATGTTTGTCAATGGGGTCTGCCCTTAATAAGGGCAGCAACTCACGTTTATCGAATAAATTCATGTGTAGTATTCTGATGATCTGCTGGGTGGTACGCGTCAACCCGTGAACAAATTTCAAGTACGTTATCATCAAATAAGCGCATAGTGCGATCCAGACCTGTGTCATCACGGCATTGTGACTCGTGCCAACAAATGACGTGATCTTTAGATTCTGCTTGATGAATTTAAAGAATAATTCAATTTGCCAGCGCGCCTTATAGATATCGGCAATTGTTTTCGCGCTCAACTTGAAGTGATTCGTAATAAACACATAGTGCCTGCCTGTTTCGGGATCACGATAGCCGATTCGACGCATCCTTTTAGCGTATTTGTGATGGGCATAAAATCCGGTGTACTCAATCAGCTGATCGCTCGTTATACCTTGACTGTTCGTAATACGGCGTCGCTCCAGGACACGGTATCGTGCGTTCGACTTTTGCCGACTCACGAAGTAAATCCCCTTATTATCCAACGTGTTAAACCACTCATAGTCGGTATAAGCCCGATCAACCGCAATAATACTGCCCTTGGGAAAGACCAGCTTCCTGGCGACTACCACATCGTGCGTTTTGCCATCAGTGATACAATTGAATTCAGGTAAGTATCCGGCGTGATTTAATCCCACATGCAGTTTGATTGCACCTTTGGTGGAGCGGAAATCGGCCCAGGGAAACAAGGAAAGACACAGATCAATGGTGGTCGAATCGAGCGAATAGAGCGCGTTGTTGAATCGAAATCCATGGCTTTGTGGCTTGCCCATACAGCGGGCCAATAGTTGATGGAACAGCGCTTCATACAGCTGATGGGGTTTGGTTTCGTTGATGCGGGCCAGTGTGGTGCGCGACAGTACAACACTGCCCAGATGGTATAAACGATGAGACTGGGCTTGCATATTGTCGACGATATCGCGAAGCGAGAACCGACCCGATAGCTGCGCCATTGTCATCGCGACAAACTGACTCCAGCGCGACGCCTTTCGAAAAGAACGACTGCTATGATGTTGTTTTGCGAGAGATTCAAATTCATGTCTCGATACAACATTGAGTATTTGCGAAAAGACTGTATTACAATGGGCCATGGCTTGGTTTTGCCTTTGATTCAATGAGTTGTGGTAAACCTATTTTATCAAAGTGCCGTGAAAACCAAGCCATTTTTATTCCTTAACGGGACAGCAGTGTTCTTCCCTAAAAGATAATTTAGGAAATTGGTCTGAATTTTTATGATCCCGAAAATTTCACGTATTCGATTCGTGATCAACTCTTGGTTGCATTCTCCATAATAACAAACTCCGATATCACCGATAGTGAATCGTTCACAATATTTAATTGTTAAGAACGTACCAAATCTACTACACAACAAAGGTGCAACTAACGACAACATAAACTACAAAATTCCTTCCAAGATTTAGCAGATCCTCTTTTCGGTGACGATGTGCAACATACAAACTACCACGCCAAGCGCGATTTTTCTTCAAGACGCTAATTACACAATCAATTTGGCACGGACTATTACCAAATAGCGTAAATCACAAGATAAGCCAACAGAATTAACAAACCCCATCGAATCGCACTTAACGCACGCATCCAGGGTTTCTGATCTTGTTCGACAATAGCCTCATAGACGATTAGTCGTTGCTCGGGTGATTGGCGAAGAAACGAGGTGAATCCATAAAGTACGAGTCCGATTAATAGTATTGCCGGTAAACGCGGGTCCACCGCTCCGACGATGACAAGTAGAACACCGGCAAATATCCAACCGATAACGTGTGTTGTCGGAATACGCTGTACGTCAGATTTTCGAATTTGCCTTCTAAACAATAAGCGCGCTATAAAGAATAGGAATAAGCCGATTGCAAAGGCTCCCCCTATCAGAAAAGCCAGCACTTTCCATTCGAGATTCAATGCGGTCTAATCCTGATTACAAATGAACGAAATCTAGTTTCTAATACGACTCATCTACCGGGTACGGCCAGGAACGGACTGTTTTTGATTTTCAAAAACATGTCTGCAGTTGTATACCTTTCGGTCATTTAGATTGGGCTTCGAATGTAATCGACTAAATCAGCAGACTGATCTCTATCGACTATAACCCATTGCCAACATCCAAATAACAAGAACGACCAACAGACATCCTAATACAATAGACTGCCAATTCGGGGCTTGCCCAGGGGGCTTAAGCTGAGCCTCTTTGCAGTAGATGGATTGAAACTGCTCAATACACTGACGTGCATTTGGGTAGTCGCCATCGTTCTCAACCCAAAACGCCCACATCGATCTTCCATGATTCCCACGGGGTGTTTCATAAAACTCGATTCCGGCCTTATGCAACGCACCACGCACGCCATCAATTTCGCTCTGTGATGCCCCGCTCGTGTCAAATACTCGTTTAGCCATATAGTCGCAATAAATAGTTGTTGGGGACTAGTTACACGATCATCGATCCACTTCTGCGCCCGATCCTCGCGGTTCTATATATCTTTCTAGTTTCTTGTTGGCCTTTCTTTCCATATCATGGATTCTTTTTTTGATTTGCGATGAATCGTGTTACCCGTTATTTCATATATGCGGGCGTAGAAAAACCAAAAGTAAATCGTTCCTTTAGTATTTGTCGTTCCCGTTTAGTATCACCATCTAAGTATCTTCCCAGTTTGTTCGTCGTAGCTCATGATCTTTCGCTAACATAATTTTCTGCATTATCCATTAAGTATCGATAGGACAAAGACAATGCGACAATTTCAATTACGAAAAGGGCGGTTGTTAGAATAGATAATGATATTTCTGCTATGAGGCTGTCATCTAGCAGCGTAAATAATATGGGAAAAACAGACAATATAATGGGAAACAATACAATAATAATGGCCAATCGCCAGCCGTTTCCGCCGGTGAGATTCCAAATCGTATGGAGTGATGGTCTTGTATCGACCGCTGTCGCTGGAAACATAATACTGACACGGGCAGAAATATAGACCGGCGGTAATGTCATTGCGATGAGCGAGAGCCAATTGCGAGCGAACGCAGACAATCCTGCACTTGACTCGTCAATATTGGTTGCAACCAGAATGTAGATTGGAACAAATGCGTAGTAGACAATAACAATGAAAATTATCCATCCTAGGAATCGAAATTCTCGCCCAGTCCACGCCAGTATTCCGCAAGTGGGCACTTTGTCTCGTCCTAATAACACAAACCGGTGACAATTCACGCAAAACATCGTCACCACTATCATATAGGGGAGGACAAATACGAGATCATATACGAAAGACTTCGCTGCAAATCGCTCTTGAACCACGTCAAGGATGACCATGATTATCGCCGTGATTGCCAGCACCCGAATCAATGGCCGTCGTTGCTCCCATACCAGAACAATTGAACCTAGAATTATCTTACCTACGGGTAAACGAACTGTCTCCCTCATAGTTTAGTCAGTTCCCTGAAAAGAGAATATTTTATTATGACGGCAAAGCGGTGACCCAGGAACGACTATGTTGACCGTCACGCAAATCCTTACTCTATTAGAACAGACACTGGTTAAAATCGGCCAACAAGAGACCCTTTGCCACGTGACTGAAAAGGTCTGTTTTGGAATACATTGAAGTCCATTTCACTACCATTATGATAAATGCCCGTCATTTCTACGCTACTATTAGGTGACCCTTGATCCACAATAGGAGCTCTAGGATAACGATCTCACAAGAATACCCAAGAACGTTAGAGCGGTAAGTTCGTTGCATTAATTCCTAGTTCAGCTATCGCAATTTCCTCAATAAACAATGCGCCTTCGTTGCGCATCGGCTCAAATCGAACGCCGCGACATTGATCACTTCCGATAGCGAATGTGATTACACTTTCACCTGTTGAGTATTTAGCACGATCCGATTGTTTGTTATCGGGATCCGAACCTGTGACCACGACAAGACGAGCTTCATCAGCGTGATCCGCTTGCAGACGAATCCTGATCACAGTGTTCCTAAAAAACGATCTGCATAGTTCTGGAGTGAAGATTATATTTGGCTTTGTTCCGGTACTTCGGATATACCATCCCCCGTTCTTTAGTGTCAAACCTAAATCCGTAGTTTCCGCAACTATACTTAGTGAATCCAAATTGACCGGTGCGAATGACTTTAAGTTGACAAAATATGCTTCAGGTCGATAAAACGGCCGTACATAGCTTACGAGACCATTCCAATGAACAAACAAAACGAAACCCAGGATTGCTATTGATCCGATCTTTCCAACTGACAATTGTCCGGATGTTGCAATCCACTCACGAAATCTAACTACGTAAGGTGATTTTAGAATACTGTTTAACCCCGAAAGAGCTAACAGAAGTAATGGCAAAAAACTCGGTAAGAGATACTTTCCTTGGAGTTGAGCATCAATATAGTAGTAGTGCCAAACATACATGTATGCTTGAAAAATGATTCCCAGGAAAAGTAACAACTCAAACGCCGTTTTTTTGGTGTGACCGGTCACGAATCTGCCCTGTGATTTGATCAAAAACGGCAAGTGAATCAGCCGAAGCAACATAGTCGTTATCGCAAAAACCCCAAACAGCGAATAAAAACCATACTGCAAGTTGCCCATACGCAATCGCAGCCAATCCAGATGCCCAATTGTGGCAATCAGTGTTTGATTCCAAAATTCTTGATAATTGCCAAATAAAACGTCTTTAAAACTCACGCCGGTGACCGCATAAGGTAGCCCGTTTATCCAATTTAGATCACCATACTTTGGAACCATCTCTCTGGCGATATTGCGCTGCAGTGGATCATCCAAACCGTACTGGTAGACATTAAATAGAATCCACCAGCCTCCGCCCAGGACTGTTAGAAATAGAAATAGGGGTAAGAAAGTGATGGCTCGTGAAAAATCGCGTGATGATACAACGACTAAAAATATCGTAACGAAAGGCAGTATTAACCAAGCAGTGTACTTCGATTGCAAGATCACCCCAATGGCTATTCCTATCAACGCCACCGTAATTACGTTAATTCCATATCGATAGATCGATACGATACCAAGAACGGTCAGACTGGAAGCGAATATAGCGCCGGAATCATCGTTACAGTAGGAAGCAATAAATGAGAATTGTGGCAGTAAGCCGATTGACAATGCTCCAAACCAACCCAAGAACAAATTTCGAGTGTAAATAGTGATAGCCAGAAGTGTTATTACAACTGTCAGACTACTCAACAATGCCGATCCGTAGCGCAGCGTAATTGATAGATCATCATCGTCATCAGTTACCGCTGTAGCTAACAATGCAGCAACGATGAAAGAAAACGGAGGTCGTGTGGAGCGCGTTGTACCATGGTATTCAGAGAATTGCACACTGCTTTCATCTTCTGGGAAAACCGCTAATCGATGATTCTGGTATATGAAGTGGGCTGCTGCGCGATTTGCCTCTTCGTCGGGCCCAGACCACAGTGGTAGTAGACGTGCAGTGAAAACGAAGTACGCCAGAAACAACACAAAAAGACTTACTGCTGACCAGAATATCGGGTTCGCGAAGTTAGAACTATTTGGTCTCATTGGCGCAATCTAACCTAAATGATGTATCGTTTAGCACACTAACCAGTTTAGGGAAACTCTGCATGATACATATTGAATGTCTTTGTTGATGACATCTATCGTCATAAATGGTCATAAAGATTCGTTAAACAACGGAAACATGCTCATGGTGCTAGGGCTTCTCGTGGCGCTGCGTGAATGTGCACCACAGGCAAAACTGTATTTGTTAAGCGATATGCCGGATGTTGATACAGTTCGATATGGTCAAATTCCGGGTTTAGAGTTAGTCGAGCGCCCATGGCGTAAACAAGATAGAAGTGTCTTTACCGTTGCTTGTATCGCACTTTCGTATGGGTTCTGGTTTGTCATCGGCGTTCTTGTTACGAAACTACCCGCTCTAAGACGGTTCTGGAAATGGGACAGCGTAGGTCAAGCATATAGCGACGCAAAAGTTGCGATGGATGTGAGTGGTGACGACTTCACGACAGTATATGGGTTAACTTCGCCACTGCAACTCTTATACGAAATGGCGATAGCTAAACTTTTTGGCAATCGCACAGTCGCACTTGCTCAGAGCGTTGGGCCCTTCGATAACGGAGTGATGATTTGTCTCGGCCGCACTTTGGACTTGTTGAGCGATGTTATTACCTTCCGCGACAATGAATCACGGCGTTATTGGAGATTTCTTCGTAGGAAGATAGACTCCACACTGGTTGGTGAATCAGAGTCGGTCGACGACCTCTCGTTTCTTATAAATATCCCCAAACAACCATATATTGATAAAGGTCCAATAATTGTAAATCTAAGCAACTATGTCGTTGACGCTACGATAGGCGTACGAAAAGGTCACTCGGGATCCGCGTTAACTAGTTATCTAAGTAATTGGGTTTCCGTCCTTTGCTCAATCCATGAAATTACATCGCGGGAAATTTTACTGTTCCCTCATGTTTTTCGTTCTGGCAGAGGAGATGATCGATATTATTTAAGTCGCCTAAATGCTATGTGTCCAAGCGACTTGCCTGTTACCTATATTTCAGACACCAATACCGCATACGAGACGCAGAGATTCGTATCGACAAGTTCTTTCGTCATAGCATCGCGCATGCATCTTGCACTTTCCTCAATCGCTCATCGAGTACCATTCTTGGCACTGGCGTACAGTCATAAGTACACACAACTTTATCGTGAAGGGTCCAATCAAGTATCACCTGTAATGTTTGTAAAACAATACTCCCAAGATCAGATATTTAGCGAATTGGAAAAACGTTTCTCAGACAGTTGGCATAGTATTCATGCACGGCATGAAATGCTCTGTGAGGATGCAGCCATGCGTGCCGCTGGCGCGCAAAGAAATGTTACTGTCCTATCACAGATTCTACAATGTGTAGTGTAAATATCTAAGTAATGTTACCAGTATGACCGTACCACCGGCAAAGAGGATTTTGGTTCTTGTTACTTGTCCATACTTGATACCCCGGGGTAAGTCGATAAGTGTTCACTCGCTTATTGGAGCGCTTCACAGGATGGGATACGAACAAACCGTATTGGCTTACCAAAATGGCGAGGAAGTTGCTCTCCCTGGAGTTCAGGTAGTGCGGACTCCCCACATCTTTCGATTACGTGACGCCAGCAAGCCTGGACCAAGTGTGATGAAGCTGTGCGCCGACGTCGCGTTGTTCGTGAGAGCTAGTAAGTTTCTGAGAGGAAACAACTATGACCTCTTGGTCGCCATTGACATCGAAGGCGCGGTAATCGCTGCTTTCTTGAAGAAAAGATTTCGTTTGCCAACCATCATTCAGGTCCATGGAATCTTCTCCGAACTTCTGAGGAATAATACAAAAATACTTCACCATTTCACCTCAGGACTATGTGACATCATTGAGAAGTTTGCTTGGAAAAATGCAAATCAGCTGGTCTGTATTTGGCCATTTTTGACTCAACGTGCCAAGTTGATCGCCCCAAGCGTTCACTCCGAGACTATTATTGATACACCACCGCCAACAGCGCTTAAGATTATGAGTAGTCCGTTTCCCGCAACGGCCGAGGGACACAAATGGAAGAATTTTTTTGAACTGAACAACGTGGTGCTCTATGCAGGTAACTTGGCGTCATATCAGAATTTGGATTTGGCTCTAAAAGGTATGCAATGCGCTTTAGATATGGGACTGACAGATACTAAAATGGTAGTAATAGGAGGTGGATATGAACAATACGCTCAGTATGCATTCGAAAATGGCCTAAAAGATCATGTGTATTTTCTGGGGATGAGATCAATAGAGGAAACAGCTGATCTCATACGATTAGCTAACGTTTGTTTAACTTTGAATGCTGGCGATGGAAATCCACCTAGCAAAATAATTTACTATTTTCTGGCAGGCCGACCAATTCTCGCCTGCGATTCGACGGCAAACCGTCAATTACTTAGCGATAGAAACGCAACATTTTGCTCTAATGCTCCAATGCACTTTGCTACGACATTGATTTCTCTGTTATCTGACAAGGAAAGAATGCGGGAACTAGCCGACGCGTCACGACAAAACGCCCAGGAATTCAAAACATCCACGTACACAACAAAATGGGAAAATGTAATCGCTGGGCTTTATAACAGGCAGATCGGTGTCAGATAAAAAACCCTTTGCAGTCACCCTTGACGTGGAAGGGGACTACTGGGAAGAATCACAGACACGGGGAATAGTGGAAGGTATTCCGAGAGCTTTGGAAATCTTCCGCAATATCGACGCTAAGGGGACTTTTTTCTGGACCGCGGAGACTGCACTAAAACACCCCGATATCTTTAACTTGGTTGTGGAACAAGGACACGAAATAGGTTGCCATAGCTTTCGACATGAAAACATGTCAATACTAAATACGAGGCAACAAACTGAAGTGTTGGAAAATTGTCTCCGCGTATTTAACGCCCTCAAGACTAACTGCACTGGGTTTCGTGCGCCGCGGCTTCGTGTAAACGACTCACTTTACCCTGTTCTTCGTGATCTTGGGTTTAGATACGATTCATCTATACCTTTCTGGGGCCTTCGTCGATACAAATATGGTCATCGTTACGATGCCTGCTGTATTAGCGAACTAAAATGTATTCCTAGTTATGCGTTTCGATTAAGTGGAAAAATATTTTCTGACGCTGTTAGACGATCGTATTCGGAACTCGGATATTGTGTCGTGTTCTTGCATCCTTGGGAGTTCATTGAAAACTCCCCCTCTATTATGCAAGCTTCTTGGAAAAAACGATCTAATTTTATAAATTGGATTTGCACTGGTGAGTCTTTTTCTAATAGATTTGAATCTTTTATCGTCGAAAACCGACACAAGTTCAAATATCTAACTTGCGATGAGATTTCACGTTGGAGTTACCAGTAAGAGTCCGAATCACTTTTGAGAACGCAGCCTAGCGCCAATCTCAGTTTAACGTCCGCTAAGCGATCAGGAGCAGAAGGATTTTACTAACAGTAAAACTGTCGCCTTTGGGTCGAAAGCACGCGATTTAATTGAGCGTGCGTTACAGGCCCAATCATCCTATCTAATACCTAATACTCGGAATCAAAGGTGTTAGACCCAAATACTGTGAGTTCAGTTGGACTAATGACGCCCACTTCAACCTGCTTCTAAAAGCGTAAAATAAAGAATGAAACCCGACATTTGGAATGAGCACAAACCCCGCTATTTCTATTAGGTGTAGATAAATATCGTACCAACAAAGAAAACGAGTGGTTAAGTCCTTGACTCTGCGGTGGGATGGCAATCAATTACATTCAATCCGAGTACTTTAATACTGGGTGCGTTTCCTCGGTACATCGGTAATAAGTCTGGCGGTCTCCCGATCGGCCAATGGAGACCAGCTCGTCTTCGCTAACGACTTCGTACTGCTTATCGCCTGAGATGAACGTTAAGCGGCTTGTGGAAGGATCGCCACATCCACCAGGGCCACAAAAAACGATTGAGTACTTTCCTTCACTACCTTGATGCATAATCTGGAGCCCAAAGGCTTGGTTGCATTCTTCCTTCCAAAATCCTGTGAAATCCTTTGTCGAATCCCTCACCCCTGGGTCGTTTTCCGCATTGATAAAAGCCCTGACGTCACCAACCGTTTTGTACAGTACACCCTCTTCGGGCGTCGCGCCGTAGTCTAATATAGTTGTCCCGGATTGTTTGATTTTTCGAGGGCCCACCCCATAGATCGTCCAACCCTCCAATGAATCCGTATCGAGAAATACGGGACGACCCAGCATGCTGAGTTCTCCAGTCATGCTCGTCGTAAATGTGTTGCTCTCATCACTAGTGGGCTCCATTGCAAAAGTAAGTTCCAAATTGAAGGTCACTTGATCATCTTTGACCTTTGTCACTTCACCGGTCACCTGCCAAGGCGCCGGGATGTACCCACTAGCGCTCGCTGTTGCGAACTTAATACCAACTGGATCTGTATAGTCGATATTTCGGTGCCCGGAAAGCTCCGCTGGCCCCTTCGGAAAAACTCGGTCCAAGATGATCATCATGAGTTTTATACTGAGGATTGGCGCATCGAGAGCATCAATCTCATACCCAGGGTCTAGTTTGTGACCTTTACTCATCATGACCCGGCCACCCACTAAGGCAATTGTCCCTGTCACATCGTCGCTCGAACCACTCATGTTTGCATTGATTAATGCGTCTACGCCATTATGGTCGAATGATGCATCCCACTCCGTTACTTCGGGGCTTCCTAAAAACGATTGTTTTAACACGACATGAGTAAAGTTTTCCCAAGTCGATGGATCTGCGCATTCTGGATCCTTTTCACACGCCGCCTGGAGAGTCATGGGCGTCATGAGCAAGATCATTAGCGCTAGACTCGCTAGATTCTCTATTGTCTCTGTCTTAATCATTTAAAATCTTTTAAGCATTTGTGCGTAGTTATTCTAAGGTAGCGACTTTGTTAATCGAGTGCATTTTTATCTATCGCGAATATTTGAACACAGTGGCGATGAGCTATTCGAGTAATGAAGTTTGATTGTTGGGACAAGTCCATAATTTTTCATACTATCAATCGTGAAGATCGACCAATAATTTCTGCAATCAATAATGCTAGATATGGCCAAAAGTAGGCGATGTTTGTAGAAACATAATCACTCCGTTAGTAATTTAATTATGGGCAATCACGTTTGTATTAACACCTTGCATTAGCAGCCATACCAAGTATGAAGCGCTTTGTGTGCTCCAACTACGTACGTTTGGTCGAGGCTTATATTGGACAATCAAACTTACTCCTTGCTCTCCGGAGGCGGGCAAATATTACCCCACACAATTTGAGTGGGTATGGTGTACGGGAGGACGACGGTATCTGCGACAAGGCTAAACACAAAGTCGGTGGCCAAGATTAGTTCCTCACCGGGAGGAATATCTTTTGATAGCCTAATGTCATTTGTAACGCCACTGTAAACTCGAGTCACGTAGTCACCAGGCTTGCAATTTGCTCGATCAGTATCTTTTCCGACTGAAACCGTAACGAGAGTCGAGCAGCCGCACAAAGTCATCGTAAAAAGAACTACAAACATTCTGACTAACATGTTCAAATCTCCAATAGTGTATTAAGAGCATATTGCTTTGATTTAATACAAACCGTGCTGTCGTATTTGCTTTTGATAATTTCTACTGTCTCAAATCCTATGTCAGCGGTGGAGTAAGTGCTATCGAATGTTGGAAAGTTGCAACATATGCTACCCATAGGTGCAACTAGCGAGACAATCCAGTTTTTCGACCAGTGCCACCCATACAGGTATTAGACTTGTGCGCCATCAAAATCATCGAACTCAAGTAGGCGCAAAAGCGTCTGTATTTCGTTAATCCGAAGTCAGAAAACTAATTGTCAGATTCCCTTTCAGTGGACAGTGATAGGCAAAGTTGCATTCAAGTACTCATTTGGAGTTGCGCATGGCACATGGGCTAGCACATTTATCGCTGGTGGAGCGGTCACTTGAGATTCTGTATTTAGTCAATCGAGAGTCCGTAAGATGTCACTAAACCCATTAGTCATTGCCTTTTTGCTCATGGTTAGTCCATGGTGTGTAAATCATGCCATAGCGGATTCAGGTTACCCGGGATTGACCCATCCTATAGTCGGGATTTGGGAATCGACCGATAGAGCAAATAGCTTCGTGGCGGTCCTGGAGTTCAAAGAAAGTGGTGAGGCTACATATTACATGATCGTGGCGCTTGAGAATGCGTACGAAGTCGACACTGAAAATGGCCTTTTGTATGAAGGAGAGTGTCACGACAATTGTGATGATCGAAAAGGTACACCATTTGAATTGGTGGATGGTGAGTTGGCGTTAACGACTATTGATGGAACGATACGTCACCGAACACCGCACCCACCCACTGCCGTTCGGAACTCCATAGTGGGTACATGGACATACAAACATCACATTACTCATTTGCCAGCCTATGAACGTTATCTGCCAGACGGCATAAATTTGTTTCGCCTACAGATGCCAGGTAATCAGGAGCTTCAGTATCATCTGCAGGGTAATCAACTCCATATTGTCTCTGAACAAGGAGATCAATCGCAGAGATTTGAGATAGAGGGTGATCGACTCACACTATATAACGAAGACTCCAGGAGAGAATACATTTTTTTGCGTGTGGATTGGTATCCTTTGATGAGCAATGAATACATCAAGAATCAATTGAAACTTGAAGGTGTTGTTGATGACGAAGCGCTGCCAGCTAACAATGAGCCACAATAGTTATGAGTCTTAATATCGGTAAACGTGGTCGACTTGCACCTGAATTAGTGATTTCCGGTGAGAAACCGATAACGGACAGTATTGCGTTTCGTTCAAATTGTCTCGTTTGGCTCGACAACCGAATGATGGTAGTAACGTAATTGATCAATAATCTTTTGAAATTTGTCGAATTTACAGCCACAAAAAAGTCGAATTCGTCACTACGCAATTGTTAAATCTTTTTGGCCCAGTGCGAGAGTGTTTGCATGCAATTTCCCAATGTGCTCGCTAATTCATTAGTAGATTCAATACGATAGCGACTTCGAGTCAATCGCAGTCCACTTTTTTCAAAAAAATCGATATCCGTTCCACAGCGGTGGAACCGATATCCCATTGCTATTTTTCGATCTATGCCAATAATGTTTCTCCAGTATGGAAACTTTATTTCAACGACCCTGCACTACTGAACGGAGCACATCGGAATCGGTTCAGATTAACCGAGATTCTCTGCCCGAACTGATCAGACATCCTGTACTTCCCAGCCCATGGGCACGTTCGAGAGATGCAACCCAACAACTTGTTCTAACCCGTCCCAAATCGATGGGACGGATTCGCCAACAAACAGGGATTGAAATGAGGTTTACTCTGGATCAAGGAATGAATCATGACGGAAACCCTAGAACCTAGTGTAAAAGCGAGTATTACAAACAACGAAAGCCGCAACGGCGACGCGCGAGCTGTAAAGGTCATTGTACCGAAAGAAAAACTGCTTGATGATAAGTCTTCAAAGTTTGATTGCTCTACTAATGTAAACGACTCTATACACAATCCAAATTGCGAAGCACAGATACACAAACTACACACAACGAATAGCGAATCAATCGAAAATCAATCCAAGGACGAAAATCATTCTTCATCAACGCCTGAAACAGAGCAAACGATAAAGACCGATGGATTCGATATTCGTCTCTATACGTTAAACGCTTCGAATTTGTTGTACGGCAGACGTGGTAACAAGCAACACTCACATATCGATGGATTAGTCCATTTTCGGAGCAAGTTAACGAAGATTTACTTGCAGGGTCGCAAAAACTACCCCTATGCCTGGGGAGTGCTCTACGACATCGAGTTCTATATCAAGAGGTTGGATGCAAAACTAACAACCTTCAAAGACTATGCCACGAAACGACTCAACCAAAACTCGGCCATAGACTGCCACATCGCCGCTGATTGGCCAGAAGGTAAACCCTTTTGGATACGCTCACAACATCCCTACGGATACATGGCGGCTCGGCTGCTGGTTCAATTCGATGAAGCCATACGGCACATGCGAAGCGCTGAGCAACTCGGTCTAATACCGACCAATGACTCCCAAGAAAAGATCAGAAAATTAAATCGGCGCTTTCGCCAATTGTTCGTCATTCCCGGACACTGCCTCAATGGTTGGCAAGATGTCACCACAGACGATCTTGAGCAAAACACCATCGCGGCACAGAAGATGATCAAACGTTTTGGGAAGATACACCCGCGCATCGTGAAGGGGGAGTTGCATCCCCAATATTGTATGCCACTCATCGAACGTGATTTTAGAACCTTAGATACGGTCTCGGACGAGCGGATGATCGAACCACCCAAGCTTGAGGAGAATAGACTTCCCGGGGAAACACATTCCGATGGTGGTCACCCGCCATCTGTTAACACCGGTCAGGTTCATAATGTGGATACAGTTTCCTATAGTGACACACCAAATTTAACTCAACATCCGAATACGGTTGACGTCAATGCTGACCTGAGCCAGTGGTACAGCTGCGATCCTGATGAAGCAGCAAGACTTGCCGCCATTGCCCGTAGGCGACGTGAGTTCGAGGCCTATGAACACTATTACGAACAGCAGAACGCACGAATTGAAGCGACTCGCCAAGCCGCCTTTCGAGCATCGAAACCGTGGTATCGCCGATGGCTGTCGAAATGATGTTTATGCACGAGAACGTCGTTTCGATGAATCGGCTAGTCTTGACAATACGACGACCAGGTACGATGTAGTTGTACATGTTAAGTACTTACACGAATACATATACGAACAAATACATGAATACAGATACGAATACATATATCAATACCGCGCGCGTCACTACGCAAATGTTGAGTAGTGACGCGCGCCCAAAAGGCGCGCTCCTTATGCATCGCAGCGCGATTCGGTGCCGGATGGGTTAATGACGACAGTCTTTAAGCCATCCGAGATGAATACCCGTGGTTGCGAAAGTGCGCTCATGGATAAAAAACAGCAGGCGTGTGCGGCCCTATCGCACTCGCCGCGTCATGATATTGAAACCGTCGTGTCCTACGGTGTGTCGCAATGGCTCTCATATGAAGGGCTAACGCGATGTGGGCAAATGCTCCTAAGCCCATATAAAGGAGCAAACCGGAATCTGCAAAACAGATACCGGTATGGGCATGCCCCTGGTACTCACAGGGTGCTTGCAAGTCACGATGTTCGCATCGATGGCGGAGTGGTACGCAAACGATTACGTCTGTGTGCACACTCGGTCTAGCTCATACACGCTGAGCTCCTAGTCTCAGTCGTGACGCCGGACGGAGGTCTTTCGATCTCCGTCCAGGCCTTCTTCTTAATAGCCGAATAACGGCGGTTGTCCCTCCCCCCATTCGTGGGGTGTGTGGACCTGGCCGTTGCTTCTATCTCGGCACTCCCCCGTAGCGAAGCGGCAGTGTGTTCGCGCGCGGTGACCTTTTGATTCCGGGACTTCATGTGTACCCAACTTCGATAAAGGAGGTGATGTTCAATGCTCCGGGAATCCTCAATCACGCTGCGCTCTGTTGCGACAGTGTCGCGCAGACGTTCAATGGAAACGAACACGGCTGTGCCTGCGTGAGCAGCCGTAAAAATTCGCCACGAGTCGTCTCGTCACTGAGATGAAGCATGCCGCCTGAAGGCGCATGTTGCGAAGAAACACTAACCGAAACAAACACGCCTTATTACTGAAGTTAAGAGAAGAAATTTGAAGATAGATGACTATGCGTTTTAACCCAATGACCTATTAAGGAGGTAATACGATGAAGAGACTTGCATGGGAATTAAAAGAACTGGTGTTTCACAATCGCGATGGATCGTACAGTACCCAGCGTCAACGTCTGGCAAATCTGCTGCTGTTCGCCAAGCAACTGGAAGATGCCGGGTATCGCGGAATGCGGGCCGTTTCATTGCAGCGTAAACACGTCAATGCGTTGTTGGACATTTGGAGGCGCGAACCATCGCGCAGATCGGGCGGTCCCTTGAGTGGTGCGACACTAAAAAATCGCTTGTGTATGGTGCGTTGGTGGGCCAAAAAAATAAACAAGCCCGGTGTGGTCCCAAAAACCAACACGGAACTCGGCATTCATCGGCGGTACAGCGATAGAAAGCCCAAAGCCATCGAACTCGACCCCGCCGTACTCAACAAAATCACCGATCCCTATGTTGCGATGAGTGTTAAGTTACAGCGTGCGTTCGCACTGCGTCGTGAGGAAGCCATGAAGATTCAACCCGATGTCGCCGATCACGGTGATCGCCTTGTACTCAAGGCGAGCTGGTGTAAAGGCGGGCGTCAACGCTGGGTACCGATTACAAATAATCACCAACGCCAGCTACTCGATGAGGCACAAATACTGGCGAAAGGTGGATCATTGATTCCAAAAAACAAATCGTACCGACAGCAATTGAGTCGTTTTGAACATCAAACGCACAATGCGGGTATCGGTAACACACATGGATTACGCCATCGGTGTGCTCAGGATTGGTATCGTGAAATGACCGGTTGGGCCGCACCGGCGGATGGTGGTCCGCCTAAAGCCACACTCAAAGACGAACAATGTCGAGCCGACACGGCAGCGAGGCAACAGATCGCCTATCGACTCGGGCACTCACGGATCGATGTTACCAATGCGTATCTTTGGTATTAGTAAGCAATATTGATCAGCTGGCTTTTCAATAGCTATAGATCGGTGAAAGACACCTATTAATAGTAGGGCTAGATTGTGACCGATACCACTGTACCCACTACTACCCTGTCGCCGGGGGTACTCCCTCGACTCATCCGTTTTCGCGATGCACCGGGTTATCTCGGTATGGACAAGAATCGCTTCAATGATGAAGTACGCCCTTACATCGTGGAGATACCGATTGGTGCGCAGGGCATCGCCTTCGACCGACTTGATTTGGACGCCTGGGTGGATCAGTATAAACACCGCAACGGGCGTCCCGGAATTCTCACAGGAGAACGACTATGGGACGTAAGAAAACACCAGGCCTGTTCCTACGGAACGGTGTCTGGCACATCGATAAGCAAATACGGGGAAGCCGACTTTGCGAAAGCACTGGCTCAGGCAACCTCAAAGAAGCGGAAAGTTATCTAGCGCGACGCATAGAAGAATTGCGCCAAGCTAGGGTCTACGGAGTCAGACCAAACTGGACCTTTAGACAGGCTGCAACCAAGTACTTAGTTGATAATGAAGATAAAGCCACCATCGCTACTAATGCATTGTTTATCCGACAACTCGATCCATTTATTGGTGAGTTGCCACTTAAGTGCATTCATATGGGAACATTACAACAGTTCATTAAGGTGCGTCGCCAGGACGGCGTCAAAACCAAGACGATTAATCTCGCATTGAGTACGGTGAGACGCATCGTGAACCTGGCTGGATCGGAATGGCTCGACGACAATGGACTGACTTGGTTGGACAGCGTTCCGAAGATCAAGATGTTACCCGTGCGCGATGCACGCAAGCCCTATCCGTTATCGTGGGAAGAGCAGACCCGTTTGTTTAAGGAACTGCCCAACCACCTGGCGGAGATGGCGTTATTCAAGGTCAACACCGGTTGCCGTCAAGCGGAAATCTGTCAACTACGCTGGCAATGGGAGGCCAATGTCCCCGAACTAAACTCGTCGGTTTTCATCATACCGGCAGAGCATGTCAAAAACCGGGAGGAGCGATTGATTGTTCTTAATCGTGTCGCGAAGTCGGTTATTGACAGTGTACGCGGACGCCATCCCACCCATGTGTTCACTTACTGCGGTCACCCCATCGGTGTCATGAACAACAGCGGGTGGAAAAGTGCACGACGCCGTGCGGGACTGACACAAGTACGGGTACACGATCTTAAGCATACTTTCGGGCGGCGATTGCGTGCGGCCGGTGTTTCGTTCGAAGATCGACAGGATTTACTCGGTCATCGTTCGGGACGCATTACCACCCATTATTCGGCAGCGGAATTACAGTCATTGTTGGCAGCAGCGAACAGTGTCTGTAATGAAAACTCCCGCAAAAGTCCCGCAATGGTGGTATTGCGATCAAAGGCAGTTGCGTGAGGATGAAAATATGAAAAGTATTTTCAAAGACTTAAATGGCGCGCCCGGAAGGATTCGAACCTCCGACCTCCTGGTTCGTAGCCAGGCACTCTATCCAACTGAGCTACGGGCGCGTGAGTTTTGGGGCGGCGATTATCCCACAATTAATTACTTTGTCGAGTTACTAGGCAATCTGGCGGAGAGGGAGGGATTCGAACCCTCGATGGGGGATAAGCCCATACTCCCTTAGCAGGGGAGCGCCTTCAGCCACTCGGCCACCTCTCCAAATTGCTATCTGTAAAACAAATCTTATCAACTCGGTCGTAATCATTGTAAGCTCGATCATCCTGATCTCACTAACAATGCCGGCTTTTACCGTCCTGGCAAGAGCGTTCGCCGGGCATTTAGTCCACTGGACTAAATGCTGTTTCCGGCACACCCCTTAGCAGGGGAGCGCCTTCAGCCACCTATCCTAATTGCGGGGTTGAAGAATAACCATTAACCAACCGCTTGGTAAAGTTACCGACTGGTGTTTTTATATCTTAATCGTTGCTGCTCGACGAATCGTCCGTAGGGGATTGCTTGATCCGACGATAAATTTCCTCGCGATGCACGGCAACCTCTTTGGGGGCATCGATCCCTATTCGTACCTGGTTACCTTTCACACTCAGAATGGTGAACTGTATATCGTCACCAATATTGACGCTCTCTCCCGTACGGCGGGTCAAAATCAACATACCAAATTCTCCTTAAAACCATATTGGCGATATGCGTGTACCCCATCGAATCCCGTCATTCACCACGCGTCGACCGCGCTGAAACATAGCATTAAATGTGCTCACGCGCCACAAAGTGCGCATTTTTTGCTCAGTTATCCAGGTCGAATGCCTTATGTAATGCCCTTACCGCCAGTTCCACGTATTTGTCATCCACCACCACTGATATTTTGATTTCGGATGTCGAGATCATCTGGATATTGATGCCTTCGGCGGACAACGCCTGAAACATGGCGGTTGCTACCCCTGCGTGGGAGCGCATGCCGACACCCACCGCTGAAATCTTGGCTATGTGATCGTCACCGATAACATCCCGGGCATTGAGTTCGGAGGCAAACTGGTCCAGCAAGTGTTTGCTTTTTTCGAAATCACTGCGGTCGACGGTGAAAGTCATGTCGGTTGTGCCGTCGTCACCGACGTTCTGTACGATCATGTCTACATTAATATTGGCATCGGCTATCGGCCCTAAAATCCGGTGTGCGATGCCGGGTTCATCCGGAACACCACGGATGGTCAGTTTGGCTTCGTCGCGGTTAAAGGCGATACCCGAAATAACCGGTTGCTCCATTTCATTTTCCTCGTAAGTGATAACTGTGCCGGGTCCATCGATGAAGGACGACAACACGCGCAAACGAACCTTGTACTTCCCGGCGAACTCGACCGAGCGTGTCTGTAGAACTTTTGCCCCCTGGCTGGCCAGTTCCAGCATTTTCCTCCACGGTGACACTATCCAGCCGGCGCGCTTCAGGGACGATACGCGGGTCAGCGGTAAACACGCCTTCGACGTCCGTATAGATACGGCATTCATCCGCTTTTAACGCTGCGGCCAACGCGACTGCCGTCGTGTCAGAGCCACCACGACCCAGTGTAGTGATATTACCTTCCTGATCCGCACCCTGGAATCCAGCGACCACTACAACCCGGCCTGCATTCAAATCTTTTCTAATACGCTCTGCATCGATATCAAGGATTCGAGCCTTACCGTGCACACTGTCCGTTCGAATGTGAACCTGCGCACCGGTAAAAGATCGCGCGTCGATACTACGATGGTGCAACGCCATGGACAGCAACGCTATGGTGACTTGTTCGCCGGTCGAAACCAGCACGTCGACCTCGCGTGGCGATGCGTGCGGGTGAATCTCACTGGCCATTTCCAGTAGGCGATTGGTTTCGCCGCCCATGGCGGATACAACGACGACAACGTCGTTACCGTCTTGTTGTGTTGCCGCAACTCGATCCGCAACCGCGTTGATGCGCTCTACATCCGCAACGGATGTGCCGCCATATTTTTCGACTATTAAGGTCAAAGTATTTCCGTATTAGTAAAGTACTGAGTCCGGCGAGCAGACCGGAGCGCGTTTATATCAGATAAAGCAATTTTTAGCTCGTCTGTTCACGAATGTAGTCGCCCGCCGCGCGCAAGGCGTCATCGATGGCGCCAATATTACTTCCGCCACCCTGGGCCATGTCCGGTCGGCCGCCACCACTACCATCGACTACGGGTGCAACGGCTTTGATTAAATTTCCGGCATGTACTTTTTCTGTGCAGTCTTTGGTAACACCTGCGATTAGACTCACCTTGTCATCCGATGCGCTGGCTAACACCACCACGCCGGTGCCCGCTTTGTCGCGCAAGCGATCCAGCATTGAGCGCAGGGATTTTGCGTCGACACCATCCTGACGCATGGTCACGAGCTTCACACCGTTGATCTCCTGCTCATCGGCGGCGTTGTTGCCACTGGCACCGGCCGCGAGTTTGCCGTGCAAGTCTTGCACCTCGCGTTCGAGTTTTCGATTGCGCGCCAGTAATTGAGTGACTTTATCCGGTATTTCTTCACGACCGCTTTTTAATGATCGCGCAGTGTCATCAAGAATATCCAGTTGTGCGGTTAAATAGTCGAATGCGCCCTGACCGGTAACGGCTTCGATTCTGCGCACACCGGACGCAATGCCGGATTCCGAAGTGATTTTTAATAATCCGATGTCGCCGGTACGCGAAACATGTGTGCCGCCACACAACTCCAATGAGAAGTCACCCATGCTGATCACACGTACATCGTTGTCATATTTTTCACCAAACAAGGCTTCCGCTCCGGCGGCTTTGGCCTCATCCAGTTTCATGTTTCGCGGACTTACCTCGAGATTGGCGCGAATTTGCTTGTTCACGATGCGTTCGACTTCGGCAATCTCCTGTTGTGTCATCTGCTGGGTGTGCGAAAAATCAAAACGTAGCCGCGCGGCTTCCACCAGAGAACCTTTTTGTTGCACGTGATTTCCGAGAACTTGTTTCAACGCTGCGTGCAATAAGTGCGTCGCCGAGTGATTAAGCATAGTTGCTGCACGGCGATCATCGAAAATTTCCGCAGTAACTTGGTCGTTTATACGTAGTCCACCGGAATTCACACGACCTATATGCCCAATCATTTTTCCGGCAACATATTGTGTATCTATCACTTCAAAAATCGAATCCGCAGTCGATATTTTCCCGGCATCACCGACTTGTCCGCCACTTTCCGCGTAAAAAGGAGTTTGTTCCAGTACAGTGATAGCTTCGTCACCTGCAGAAATTGAATCCACTGGTTTGTTGTCTTTGAACAATTTGAGTACCTTTGATTCGCTTTCCGTTTCATCGTAACCGGTAAAACTGGTGCTAGATGTAACTGTTGGGTCGTGTCCGGTTAACTTAATCTGACCCACAGGAATTTTGCTGAAATTGGAAGCCGCACGTGCACGTTCCCGCTGCGCCCGCCATCGCGCTTTCAAAACCACCCATATCTACCTGCAATCCGTGTTCCCGAGCGACGTCCGCTGTAAGGTCAGCGGGAAAGCCGTAGGTATCATACAGATGAAATGCTACTTCACCGGGTATAGTCTTGCCCTTTAAGACAGCGATTTCGTGATCAAGAATTTTAATGCCTTGTTCCAATGTCTCGGCGAACCGTTCGCCCTCGACTTTGAGTGTTTGCTCGACACGTGAATGTGCCTGTTTCAATTCAGGATAAGCATCACCCATTTCATCGACTAGCGTGCCGACCAGTTTGTGAAAAAACGCCTGCTTATACCCGAGTTGATAACCGTGACGAATAGCGCGGCGGATAATGCGACGCAATACATAACCACGTCCTTCGTTGGATGGCGTGACACCATCGACAATTAAAAACGATGTCGAACGAATATGATCCGCGATGACACGCAGCGATTGATTTTTTAGATCGCTGACATTTAATAGTTGAGCGGCGTCATTGATCAGACTTTGAAATAAATCGATGTCGTAGTTGTTGTGAATTCCCTGCAAAACGGTTGCCAATCGCTCTAAACCCATGCCGGTATCCACCGACGGTTTGGGTAACGGATGTAATGTACCTTCCTGATCACGGTTATATTGCATGAACACCAGATTCCAGATTTCGACATAGCGATCGCCGTCTTCTTCCGGTGTCCCCGGTGGTCCACCTTCTACTTCAGGGCCATGGTCATAGAAAATTTCCGTACACGGCCCGCAGGGGCCGGTATCACCCATTTGCCAGAAGTTATCGCTGCCGGCAATGCGTGCAAATTGGGATTTATCGACACCGATGTCGTTCAGCCAGATGTCCGCCGCTTCGTCGTCATCGACATACACCGTGACCCAGAGTTTTTCCGGCGGCAATTTAAAATGATTGGTGAGTAAATCCCAGGCGTAACGAATGGCTTGTTGTTTAAAGTAATCGCCAAAACTGAAATTACCCAGCATTTCGAAAAACGTATGATGCCGAGCAGTATAGCCAACATTTTCCAGGTCATTGTGTTTGCCACCGGCACGAACACAACGTTGCGCCGTGACCGCACGGTTATACGGCCGCTTGTCCATCCCCAGAAACACATCTTTAAATTGCACCATGCCCGAGTTGGTGAATAACAACGTCGGGTCGTTGCCAGGCACCAGCGAACTACTGGGCACGATCTCGTGACCATTGTCTTTAAAGTAGTCCAGAAAAATCTGGCGAATTTCCGTTGTTTTCATAGTCCGGTCAATCTACTCGTAATCTTCGTGTTTATTCAACGCTGTCGCTATCTGTTCCGAGGTAAAACCACGTTGTTGCAAAAAGCGCGCTTGCCTGGCCCACTCCTGGCGCGATAATTTTTTCGGTGGGCCAAATTTTTTTCTCACGCACCCGGTCAATAATATCCGACCAGTATTCCGTATCGTAACTAATCGCTTGTTCGGCGCGTGACTCATCCACGCCACGATCACGCAAGTCCCGCTCAATTCGTACCGGACCCTGGCCGCGGTTCACACGCGAGCGGACAAAGGCTTCGACGAATCGATCATCCGATACCAGGTTGCAAGTTTCAAGATCGTCTACGACGTTATCAACTATATCGTCGTCAAACCCCTTGGCTGATAATTTCCGGCGCAGCTCCTCGACGCTGTGTTCACGCCGTGACAACATGTCTAATGCACTACGTGATGCGCTGGCGACTACTTCATCAACCACAAATCGTCAAACAGTTTCAGCGTTAACGATCAGGCTTTCAATCGGCTCCGCATCGGCTTTCGTCTCCGCAGCCGCTTCATCACCGGCCCGCGATTAAACCTTTGGCTTGCCGAATTTTCGCGTTCGATGGGAATCCGCCATTTCCGGGTTTTCTCTTAGAAACTCACGCACGTTATCGCGGCCCTGCCCGATTCTGTCACTCTTGTAGCTGTACCACGCGCCGGATTTTTCAACTATCTTGCAGTCGACGCCAAGATCGATCAATTCGCCCAGCTTGGAAATACCTTCGTTATATATAATGTCAAACTCGGTTTGTTTAAAACGGCGGCGCGACTTTGTTTTTAACGACCTTCACTCGTGTCTGATTCCCCAGAATCTCATCACCTTTCTTGATAGCGCCGATCCGCCGGATGTCCAGTCGAACAGAGGAATAAAACTTCAAGGCGTTACCACCGGTTGTCGTTTCCGGATTCCCAAACATTACACCGATTTTCATGCGAATCTGGTTAATGAATATGACCATGGTGTTGGAGCGTTTGATGTTGCCGGTGAGTTTACGCAACGCTTGGGACATCAACCGCGCCTGTAGTCCCATGTGCGAATCACCCATCTCGCCTTCAATTTCCGCCTTTGGTGTCAGCGCGGCTACGGAGTCGATGACGACGATGTCTACCGCGGCTGAGCGCACCAGCATATCGGCAATTTCTAGCGCTTGTTCACCGGTGTCCGGCTGCGACACTAAAAGATCATCCACGTTAACACCCAGCTTGGCGGCATAACCGGGGTCAAGCGCGTGTTCTGCATCGACAAACGCCGCTGTTCCGCCCAATTTTTGCACTTCGGCGATAACCGATAAGGACAACGTCGTCTTGCCCGATGATTCCGGACCATAGATTTCAATCACGCGCCCGCGTGGCAGCCCGCCAATGCCTAGCGCGATATCCAGTCCGAGAGAGCCAGTCGACACGGCTTCCAGGTCGGTTGCGGCCTCAGCGTCACCAAGGCGCATGACGGAACCCTTGCCGAATTGGCGTTCAATCTGGTTCAGCGCGGCGTCAAGGGCTTTTTCTTTGTTGTCGTCCATTAATGGCTCCATAAATTCGGGAATTTCAAGTTGCTGGAATTATTCCATAACCAACGCGCCACGTCCCCACCCGGGACGACTATTTATTATTACTAACAGCGATGATTTCGTAATTTGAGCCAGCCGGTGTCAGCGTCGACCTGACAACGGTCAATTCCGTGACCAGCCACTCGATGGGGGTGATCTCGACCCGCGATCTCCTGGTCGCTTTGCGAAACAAGGTCGCATGAGGTACAAACTCGCGCTCATCGAACCGAAAGCCGAGCTTCTTTAACCGGAAACGCAACGATTCAATTTCGGCGATCAAAGCAGTGGGTTTGTTACGACATCCCAGCCAAACGACGCGTGGTTTTCGCCAATAGCCCAGGACGATCGAGGTGTAGCGTGGCCGGTGTTATTACAAAGTCGTTGACCAGTTGCTGGATGGTTCCAACCGCCGCCGGCACCAGATCGCCAAGAAAACGACGGTAATATGCAGGTTTTCAGGTTTTACTGTTTTCCCTTTGAAACCGGTTTGGCAAATTGAGTTTGTCGTATCACGCAGTGCATCGCGCACCCTCGTATCGGGCCATGCCGCTATAAAGATACGTTGTCTGTTCCATTTTTGGGTTTTCGGCGTCGCCCAAGTTCTGTCAATGGCGTGGGAAATACTCGTTGCTAAGTTTGAATTCGTTCGTATCGTCAATGTACAGACTATTTGCTGGTCGTGAACCCGCGTCATGATTCTCGCCATTGGTTTGCACAATCAACCGGCTGCCCGGTTTTTCAAGTAAGAGACCGGTATAAAAGGCTTGAAACTCATCCAGCTTAATTGCACTCAGCGCGGCAGCGAGTTGTTCACGACTGTCGAAGTTGTACTCTTTGCTGTCTATCTCCGTCCAGTAGCGATTACTGCGCTCACTCAATCGTTTGTCCGTTTGCAGAATTTGGGTCAACAACGCTCGTTTGTGTGCATCGAATTCGTCTTGGGAAACCTTTGCCACGTCAAAGTTCATCATAAAAGTTTCGATTTCTTCGATCAGTTTCGATGCGCTGGCAGTCGGTGATTGAACGATGAAAGCCAAGCCCGGAACATCCATGATGGGCAAGGGCGATGCGAATACGACATAACCCAATTGTTTGGTCGTTCGAATCTCGAAGTAAAACGGTGACTCCAAAACCTGAGCCAACAGGTAAAACAATGCGCGATTGTGATAGCTTTTGTCATCGCCTTGAAAATAAATCACTACCGCTGAGTCGTTGTGCTCGACCTCCAGCTCGCGTACAAATTGTTTGTCCTCTTGTAAACGCACCACTTGCGCGCTCGGTACGTCAATCGTTTTTGCATCTGATAACAATTTATCTTCAAGAATATTCAGCGCTCTGTTGGCGTCATCCTGATTGAAATTGCCGTGGGCTAACGCGGCAACATTGATTTCACTCAGCAACAATGGCACAAACGCTTTTAAATCATTCGCGGTCAACGGTTCCGCCGCTTCGATACGTGCTTGTTCACTCCAGTCAGGATCGAGTAGAAGACTGCGTACTTCCTGATACATTTGCTGATAAGGCGTGTCCTTGTTTGCATTACGCAGTGTACGTATAGATTCCTGCTTGTTTAACGTAAAATTTTCCGGAATGGATTCGGTTTCGTGCAATGATTCAATAATTCTCGTCAGCAAAACATCCAGTTTGTCATCAAAACCTGATACACGAATGGTGAAACCACGCACATGTTTGTAGATATCGTATTCAAGATCGGCGAGCCGCGCCGGATATGCGTATTCATCCAATACGTCCAGAATATGTTCCGCGTACAGGTGAGTCAGCACCGCATGTTTGGCGTTATTATTCGCTACAGGTGAACGAACGCTGACATATAAACTGGCACGTGGCGTCCCAAAACTGGTGTCATTTTGAAACCAGAATTCCAAACCGTTTTTCGCTTCAAGTCGGATGGGTTTGGTTAGCGTTTCTTCCGCGTGCTTTAACGCAAGTTCTTCAGGTATGAACTCATTCGGTGCAGGTATCGCCAGATCGACGTCAATCGGACCATCTGTCCACAACTTTAAGCGATCATCCGCTATCGCGCTGATCTTGTAGGGTGTCTCGTACCAATGACTCACCTTGTCGGTTTCCTGGCCAGGAGCGACCAGCGTCAATAACACGTTATCAGGTGTAAGATAGGACAGGTATTCGTCGATAATGTCGGCGTCGAACTTTTCATACAAATACGGTGCAACCAGCACTTCCTCGGCCGGGTATTCCTGCATAAGCCCGGCAAGGCGTCGCGCGTAACTGGCGGGTGACGATTTTTCAATGAACTGAAAACTGACATCGGCCAGCCTTTTTTGTTCGTCGAACAACCACTGTTTAACGCCTTGTTTGCGAATCAATTCAATTTGCTGGAAAACAAATCGACGATTTCATCTGTGTGCTCAACACCTGCCGGCGTAAGTCCGATATTGATTGCCATGGTTGCCGTATCGAGTTCCGCCATGCCGGGGCCGGCGCTCAAACCTTCCGCCCAACCGGCATTCTTCAGTTTGGCTAGCAAACTGCCTTGCCCCTCGTGTCCCAGAATATTCGAGATATGAGACAACGGCTTGGTGCGGTAATGCTCATGGAACGGAGGAATAGGAAACGACAGGGAAAGACTGCGGCTTTCTTTTTCCGGAACGACATCCAGTTGTGCAGGCAAAACTTCCATCGCTGTACAAAGGTTCATCGGTGCGAAGAGGTGACGCATTAGTGTTTTTAACGGCGGAAAATTTTTCGACAGCCCATGTCTTGAGTTGCTTCAGATCTTCCTTGCCGACAATTACCAGCGTCATGATATTGGCCGAATAATGTTTCTCATAAAACGAAATCAGTGCATCGCGCACTGAGTTGTTATCTCTGTCCGCCAGGGTTTCGAGGCTGCCTACGGCAAAAACCGGCTTGCGGATGTTTCGGGTTCATGAATTCCTTTTGCGCTTCCCAGGTACGGCGAAAATCGTTTTTGCGGCGTGACTCGAATTCCGAATGCACGATAGCGCGTTCGCGTTGTACGAACTGTTCGTTAAAACAACGGCGCAATAAAAAACTGTGCAAAACCGATCCAGCGCAGGCTCGAGATAGTCCGCATCAACATCGAAAAAATAGTTGGTATGCGAATAAGACGTGAAAGCGTTGTTTTGTCCGCCGTGACTACTGATAAAACTCTGATACTCGCCGGCCTCGGGATACTTTTTATTACCTAAAAACAACATGTGTTCCAGAAAGTGCGCAAGGCCTTCGCGATCTTCAGGATCACTACCGTTGCCGATATAGACATCCATGGCCGCAGCCGCTTTGTCCGCGCCGGTATCAGAGACCAGTAAAACTTTCAGTCCGTTTTCTAATACGAATGTTTCGTATTCATTGCTGTCATTCGGGCTTTTGACAACGGTTCCGGCGAGCGCCGATTGCCACGCCAGCAGGCAAAGCAATCCGGCAACGACAACACCGGTTCCACGCCGGTAGGTGAATATGTTTTTTGATGTCCAAGTTCGTCTAATTCAACAGTCCTGATTGACAAATATTATAGGCGTATCCCGCGCAAGTTGTGGTTACAGAGATTTAACACGCTTAGATTGAACTTCACGCGTCAGGTTCAAGCGCTTATTTCGCCCATTGGGTTTAAAACGACGCCGGAAGCTGGCGCGAACAAATGAATTGGCAGGATACGACCGGGCGTGCGCCCGGCCATGACCCGTCGAAAAATGGCGTCCCCAAGGGGATTCGAACCCCTGTTGCCGCCGTGAAAGGGCGGTGTCCTAGGCCGACTAGACGATGGGGACTAAATCTTAAGATTCAGTTTTGAATCAAAGTTTTACTGGTGGAGCCAGGCGGGATCGAACCGCCGACCTCAACACTGCCAGTGTTGCGCTCTCCCAGCTGAGCTATGGCCCCGGAGGGCGCGTACTTTACGGCGTGCGTATGGACGGGTCAAGCGTTGTTTTTGCGTTGCTCGATATAGGAAATCGCCCGCTTGAGTCGCTCCTGCGTCCTTTGTTTTCCGACCAGCTCCAGGGTGATGTCGATAGGCGGCGAGGCCGAGCTGCCGGTCACCGCGACCCGCACCGGTTGAGCGATTTTACCGAGTTTTACATCTTGCTCGGCAGCGGCGGATTCGATTGCCGTGTGGATCGGTTCCGCCGACCACTGGTCGACATTTTCAAGTTTTTGCTGAAATGCTTCCAGGAGTGCTCCGGCTACCGGCCGTAAATTTTTGTTAGCCGCTTTTTCGTCGTACTCCTGGAAATCGCGATACATGTATTCGCACTTGTCCGCCATTTCAACAATGGTTTGGGCGCGTTCACGCAAAGCCTCAACAACCTTCGAAATATGAGGCCCAGTATTTATGTCGATGCCGCGACCTTTTAGCTCCGCTTCAAGAAGGCCGACAAGATGAGCAGCATCTGATTCTTTTATATAGTGTTGGTTCAACCACAGTAGTTTTTCCTGATTAAAAGCCGCTGGCGCTTTGTTGACATCTCCAATATCAAATAGCTTTCTCATCTCTTCGCGGGTAAATATTTCCTGATCTCCGTATGACCAGCCTAGTCGAACCAGGTAATTACATAAGGCCTCGGGCAAAACGCCTTGCTCGCGATACGCCAGTACACTGACGGCGCCATGACGCTTGGAAAGTCGCTGACCATCCGAACCCAGAATCATCGGCACATGACCAAACACGGGTAACGGCGCATCAAGAGCCTTAAACATATTTATCTGACGTGGGGTGTTATTGATGTGATCGTCACCGCGAATCACATGGGTGATCGCCATATCGCTGTCATCGACTACCACGGTGAAGTTATAAGTCGGTGTGCCGTCGCTGCGCGCGATGATTAAATCGTCGAGTTCATCATTGCTAATGGTAATACGGCCACGTACCAGATCGTCGAATTGTACGACATCTTCATTCGGGTTTTTGAACCTGATTACAGGGTCTTGTTTAGTTTGGCGTGTCGCCCCAGTTGGCGAAACAACAAATGAAGATATCCCGCGTCTGCAACGTCCGTCGTAACGAGGCTTTTCACCACGTTTAATCTGGTCGTTTCGTAGCTCTTCCAATCGCTCCTTACTGCAGACACAAGGATAAGCGTGACCTTTGCCTAGCAACTGCTCAATGACTTCTTTATAACGATCAAAGCGCTGGGTCTGATAAAACGGTCCCTCATCGTAATCCAGTCCAAGCCATGCCATGCCGTCGAGAATCGCGTCTACGGATTCCTGGGTAGAACGTTCTCGATCGGTATCCTCAATACGCAAAATGAATTGACCGCCCGCATGGCGCGCATGCAGCCAGCTAAACAACGCGGTGCGTGCGCCTCCGATGTGCAAATAGCCCGTGGGACTGGGGGCAAAACGTGTACGAACAGTCATAGGTTAGGTGGGCGTGAAGTGTCAGCGTGGAAATCGGGCGTGCATTCTAATGTATAATGCCCCGCCACGCAGCAAAGGGCGATTAGCTCAGCGGGAGAGCGCTGCCTTCACACGGCAGAGGTCGCTGGTTCGATCCCAGCATCGCCCACCAATGAAAACAATCACTTAGCCGTACTAAAAATTTCCTGCTTTTTCAAAACGTGACTTGGAGTCTTCATCTAATGTCGCAACGGCGGTGCGAACATTGTCTGGAGCCAAGTGGGCGTATCGTTCCGTCGTTGTAATAGATCGATGACCTAACAAGTCACGCACTTCAATTAACGGCACGCCCGCCAATACCAACCACGCTGCACAGGTGTGTCGCAGATCATGAATTCGAAAATCTTCTATTCCTGCTTTTTTGTTTTCAGTCACAAAAAGACTGTCTTATCCACTGAACGCAATCACCATTTTTGTTACAAAATAGCCATGGGCTGGAAGGGCGGAATTCGGAACGAAAACGCATTCGGTTCACCAACGCCTTTCGCGCATTTTCATTGATCGGTACATATCGCCGCCGGTTCGATTTCGTATGAACGCTTCGAGGTAGATAAGTCGATTAGAAAAATCAACACGTTAGTGCTACCACGAATCACTCAATAACCTTACTTCGGTCAATGTCTTTTGCGGACGTGGACAATCCATTCTTAATAAACGAGAACAGGTTAAACGCAACACATTGGTCTTGAGAAAACAAATGCATTACGATAACCGATCAACAAACTTAAACCTGATGAGCTAAACCGTCTCTGAATTCAATACCCCTTTGGTTCAAATTATTTTGACGACGTACAGTCACCAACGACAATAAAATACCTATGGGGCATCTTAAGAGTTCGCCGATCTATTAGCCCTTAATATAGAGCTGCTCTACAATTGCTGTGTATAAATATTGAGTGCAATCAAGAGCACATGAAACAGATTCGGAAACCGTTGTCGTGAGCCTTATGAATACGCGAACTGGTGGGCCACTTACAGCCTGTATTCTCGTCGGGCTGAAACTACTACTCTTGTTAGCACCTGTGGTTTCAGTAAACCCGGCATTGGGTCAGCAGGACGGTCCCACGGTGGTGGTGCGCCCGGCCGAGATGGTCAACCTAATTAAAGAGGTGCCGCTTACCGGGACGGTCGTCTCTCCTCGCGTCGCCAGGATATCCACCGAAGTCAGCGGGATCGTCGAAACCATGAAGGTCGATATTGGTGCTCAGGTGCAAGCCGGCGAAGAGATTCTCGAACTCAATTCGGAGTTGGAATCGCTCCTCCTCGAGGCGGCTCGGGCTGAAACGGAGCAGGCGAAGCAGGAGTTGGAAGATTCCAAGCGCCGGCTCGCCGTGGCTGAGTCACTGGCACAAAGAAGCGCTGTGGCGGTCAATGACATGGATTCGCTGGCTGCGGAAGTGCGTATAGACACTGCCGGTCTGAAACGGTTTCGAGCGGCGGAGAAGCGGCTCGCGGCGCGACTCCGACGACATAAACTCGTGGCCCCGTTTGCCGGTGTTGTCAGCCGTAAATCGGTTGAACAAGGGGAATGGATCCAACCGGGTCAGGCCGTTGTCGAACTTGTCGCGACCACAGGGTTACACATCGATTTTCAAACGCCTCAGTCTGCGTATGCGGAACTGGATCAGTCCTCGAAAATTTTGATCAAATTGGATGCGCTACCCGGACAGACCTTCAACGGTGTGATAAAAGACATCATACCGGTAGCCGACCCTGCAACCCGTACGTTTCTAATCCGCACGGCGCTGGATGCTTCTGGGGTCAAGCTTGCACCGGGCATGTCCGCCAACGCGGTTCTCCAGCTAAATAGTGGCGCCCGGGGCATAGCGGTCCACCGGGACGCTTTGATTCGCCACCCGGACGGACGCACGACGGTGTGGGTAGTCAGTCCGGAAGGCGACAAAAACGTGGTGTCCGAGCACCAGGTTCAGACGGGTTTGAGTTTTGAGAGTATGGTTGCCATCACCAGCGGCCTGTCGTCCGATGCCCTCATCGTGGTGCAGGGCAATGAAGTATTGAGAGAGAATCAGAGTGTCACCATCAAATATGAAGAATAGGAACCGCACCGGATAAACCTATGTTCGAAATCATGGTGAAGCGTGGCATCTTGATTGCGGTCGGTACGCTCATCGTAGCTGTACTCGGTGTCGTCGCCGCTATGAAGATTCCGGTGCAGATGATTCCGGACCTTGAAATTCGCACGATCTCCGTACGCACCAGCTGGCCGGGTGCAACCCCACAGGACATCGAAAAAGAAATTCTCATCGACCAGGAAGAACATCTGCGCAGCGTACCCGGTCTGCAACGGATCGTCTCTTCCGCCTCGTTCGGTCGCGCCCGGGTCGAACTCGAGTTTCCATTCGGCATCAACCTCGAAGACACCCTAATCAACGTGATCAATGCCTTGAATCGTGTGCCCTCCTACCCCAACAACGTGGACGAACCGCGCATCTACGCTACCTCCTTCTCGGCCAATTCCTTCATGTTCTTTCGGGTCGCGCCGCTGCCGGGAAATCCTAGTAAGCTGGAAATGTTTTCCATGCAGGACTTCGTTCGAGATCGGGTGGGATTGCGTATGGAGACCATTCCCGGTGTGTCTGAGGTGGCCGTATACGGTGGTGCCGAGCGACAGATACAAATACTCGTCGATCCTGTGAGGCTGGCCGAACACAACCTCAACGCCGCCCAGGTTCGAAGTGCGGTGCAGCAGCGCAATCGTGATACCTCCGGCGGAGAAATCGAATCCGGCAAACGACGATACCTGTTACGTACGATTGGACGTTTTCGCGACGTAGAGGACCTGAAAAAAGTCATCATCGCGCAACAGGGCGATGCCCTAATTCGATTAGGTGAAGTCGCCGACATCCAACTCGGCCATTTCGAGATCAGTCGCTACTCGTACACCAACGGTAGTCCCGTTATTGGTGTGTCAGTGCGTCGCCAGGCGGGATCCAACGTCATTAATACTAAAAGAGCCATGATGCAGGAGGTCGACGCGATCAACGAGGAAGTGCTGGCGCCCGCCGGTATGCAGATGTTTCTGGTGGCCGATGACGTTGGCTATGTGGAGGCTTCTATCCAAAATGTCTGGACCAACCTTCTGATTGGCGCCGTTCTGGCCAGCTTGGTCATGTTCCTGTTTTTGCGCACCGTGAAATCGACGCTGGTCGGGATCATGGGTATTCCTATCTGCACCATCGCTGCATTCATCGGCCTGATATTGGCGGGACGCACGATCAACGTGATTTCGCTGGCTGGGGTGGCATTTGCCATTGGGATGACGTTGGACAACAGTATTGTGGTACTCGAAAGTATCGATCTTTCCTGGCGCAGGGGTCTAGACCGTTGGCAGGCCGCGGTCGAGGGGGTGCGCAAGGTCTGGCCCGCGGTGCTTGCGTCCACGCTGACCACGGTGTTGGTATTCGTACCCATCGTATTTATCGCCGAAGAGGCCGGGCAGCTGTATTCTGATGTTGCCATTGCCATCTCCGCCTCGATTATCGCATCGATGCTGGTCGCTATCGCCGTGGTGCCTGCAGCCGCCTCGTATGTCTTCAAGAAAAATGAGCGACCTCGTTCAAGCCCCACACCGGCCTGGAGAGAGTGCCTGACCAATAGCGTAGATTGGATGATCAGAACAACGGGTCATCGGGTATGCACGGTACTGGCAGTTACGAGTCTATGCGGGGCCATCATCGTCTACCTCACCCCCGCGGCAGAATACCTGCCGGAAGGCGAAGAACCGAAGCTGTTTGCCAGCATGAGTCCACCCACGGGCTACAACCTGCAAACTATGACGCGCATCGGTGACGAATTGCAGGAATACTTCATGCCCTTTCTCGAGCACGATCCCGAACGGTTCAGACGCGGGGAAACCGATGTGCCGGCGATGGCCTATTTTAATCTGAGTGTCGAAGCGACGCGCGTTCGCATTATTGCTCAGCCGAAGGATCCCCGAGACATCAAAGCGTTAATGGACGCCGTCGACCGCAAGTACCGGAGTTATGTGGGCATGCGTTCGTTCGTATCGCGCGGGTCCATTATCACGAGTAACAGCGGCGGCACACGAAGTGTCGACCTGGATATCTCGGGACCGTTTTTACAAGACGTCTATCAGGTTGCCAGGCGCATCGAAGCCCGCGTCAGAGAAGTATTTACCGAACCCCGCGTTCGGGCCCAGCCCGCGTCATTGACATTGTCTCAGCCGCTGGTCGAGATTCGGCCTAATTGGGAGCGCCTGGCCCAGAGCGGCATGTCAAGCGCGGATATGGGGTTCACCATCGCGGCCATGACCGACGGCGCGTTTGTCGATGAGTTCTTTCTAGACGACGAGAAAATCGACATTTATCTGTATAGCCAAGCCAGGGCCAATGCCTCACTGGAGACCTTAAACCGCCTGCCTGTTTATACTCCGACCAACGCGGTCGTACCCTTGGCATCCCTCGCCCAGATCCATGAATCAGTCGACACCAGCAACATACGACGCGTGGACGGAAAACGCACGGTAACCTTGAGCATCATTCCGCCGGAAGACATCGCACTGGAGACCGGGCTGGAAATCGTCAAGAATGATGTGATTAAGTTCCTTCAGGAAAAAGGTGAGGTCCCCAGCAGCGTTAATATCCTCACGTCAGGGGCCACCGATCAACTGCAGGCCACCCGTGAGTCGCTGACCGCTAACTACGCGGTAGCCCTGATCATCATTTACCTAATCCTGGCCGCAATCTTGTCGCACTGGGGATATCCTTTGTTGATCATGGTCACAATTCCATTGGGGATCGCATCCGGTATCGTAGGACTCTGGTTGATGAATTCGATCGGTGCTTGGCTGCCGGCAATCGGATTCCCGGCGCTTAACCAATCGTTTGACATGATCACCATGCTCGGCTTCCTCATTTTGATGGGCACCGTGGTTAACAACCCCATATTGATTGTGCACCAGGCGATGGTCAATGTTCGGGAGCGCAATCTGGCGGCACGTCAAGCCGTTCGAGAAGCAGTTGCAATCCGTCTCCGGCCGATCACAATGACTACCCTGACAACCGTGTGTGGATTGGCACCGCTGGTTATGATACCTGGCGAAGGCACTGAACTGTATCGTGGCGTGGGGATCATCGTGATGTTCGGGCTATTGGGGACCGCGGTTGTTACCTTGACGTTTCTACCCGCGCTGACTATGACGGCCCTTTCTTTCGGTCACTTCCGTAAACCGACGTTTGACACTATTGATACCGTGCGAAGATGAAACATAGAAAGTCATATGCTCACCAATGAAGAGGACGGAGTGACCATTTCATACACCGTCATTATGTGTGAAACTATTCAGGCAAACTGATCTCTAAGTGTAACGTAACAATGGCTTAACACCCCAAAGGAGATAACCAAAATGAGAAAGCTATCCTATGTCATCGCTTCGAGCTTAGTCTCGATATTCTGTGTAAACTCTGCCACGGCGCAAGATAATACTATGAGTTTCTTCATCACCAGTGTGAACCCCGGAAACGGTGGTGATTTCGGTGGACTAGAAGGAGCCGACGCCCATTGTCAAAAGTTGGCCGAATCGGCCGGTGCCGACGGTCTCACCTGGCGCGCTTACCTCAGTACACAGGGTACAGAATTAAACGACCCCAACGTTGTCCATGCGCGCGATCGTATCGGTTCAGGTCCATGGCACAACGCTAAGGGTATGATGATTGCAAAAGACGTTGCCGACTTACATTCCGACAACAACAATTTGAATAAAGAGACAGCACTGGATGAGAATGGCCAGATGGTGAACGGGCGCACAGAGAAACCGAACAAACACGACATCGTCACCGGCTCGCGACCCGACGGTACCCGCCTTCGCCGGGGCATTCTTTCCGGATCGGACTTGTGGTAACTGGACCAAGAACGGCGCGGAAGATTCGGCCATGGTGGGTCACCATGACCGCGTGGGTCCGATCGACCACCCGTGGGCGCAGTCCTGGAATTCAGCACATCCGTCACGTGGATGTACCCCGGATGGATTTAACAGCACCGGGGGTGACGGTTTGTTTTATTGCTTCGCGGCTCAATAGAAGAACTCACGGACAACTGCTCCACTTGTGACACGCACATGCCGGCTTCTAGTGTCCTCACGGCCGCTGCGTTTAGGAAACAATCGCCACAAACGTACCTAACAATCTGACCGTGAACCTATTTGGGATACCCGCGACTTTTACCAACGAATGTCTCGTTGGTCGACTATGGAAATAGCTGCTACATCACCACCAGGTCGGAGCTGATATCTCTCATTGAGCGATAAGCGGCTGGTTCAATTTTTTCCAGGTGTAGAGCCACTGTTCACAATTCGACCGGCTCTTGGCGGCTATTTAGCCATACAATAGGGGCTTGCTAATGGCGGAGGAACTGTGTCCATTGCTGTCGCGCCGTGATTTTCTCCTACGGGCCGGGGCCTGCTCGGCGGTGCCGTTTCTTCCCGCGCGCGTGTTCGCCCGTACGGATTACCCAACCCGCTCCATCCCGAACACGGGCGAGCCATTGCCGGTGATTGGGTTAGGTTCCACCAAGGCCATGTCACAACTTGAGGCACGCGGTACCACCGGGTTCACGACACTGCTACGCACACTGCTCAACGGCGGTGGTACAGTGGTAGACACCTGGTCACGCGATGCGGCACAGGAGCGTCTCACCGGAGAAGCGCTCCAAGCCGATGAGATGGTGCACGAGTTGTTCCTTGCTACCAAGGTGGATGCCGTTGGCACTCGAGGCTGGCAGGACCCATGCTGGAACGTACCCACCGGTTATTCGGCAAAACGTCTGACCTGATCCAGGTGATCAGTCTGCGCGACTTGAAAACGCAGTGGGCACTGTTAAAGGAATACCAGAACGCGGGCAAGGCCCGCTATATCGGTGCAACTGTTTCAAGGGATGGACAACATGCCGACATGATGACGTTTATGCGTGACGAACGTCCGGATTTCATCCAGGTCAACTATTCGGTGGTGGAAACCAACGCCGAGACGGGCGTGTTACCACTGGCCGCTGAACTAGGGATCGCGGTGTTGATCAATCGGCCGTTCATGAACGGCAGTTATTTTTCCCGCGTACGCGGTGCGCCGCTACCCGAGTGGGCCACTGAGTTCGACTGCCACAGCTGGGCGCAGTTTTCTCTGAAGTACATACTGGCCCATCCCAGCAGTCACGTGCGTGCTTACTGAAACCACTAACCCGAAACATCTGCTCGAAAACCTGGGCAGTGCGTACGGTCACTTTCCTGACGCGGCGGCGCGAGAGAAAATGCGTGAGGTGGTGCAGTTTCTGTGAAAAATGAGATGCCGCCGATTCACGTGGAAAGCCGGGTGACGAACTCAAACGCTACGCATCTGGCTGCGGATATCAAAACGTCAGCCCAGCATATGTCGAAACACTTCCGAGAATCAGCAACACTTCTTTAGCTTCCCCTTCGGGTCCAGACTGTGTGAAAACTCGATTCAAAAAACTAAAGTGGTAAAATCATTTTGCATTCATTTAAATCCATGCTTCCGAATGGAACGTCGAACCTAATCTAAGCTCAGTTAGTGCTTTATGTGGCGTTCTGTCCCATGGGGTAGGTGTTTTCACACAGTCTGGGTCGGTTACAAACGATCCATATCAAACAT
>CBDCFT010000076.1:0-12954 GCA_965216365.1 Arenicellales bacterium
AGACAAGAACGAACCGCACATTGAAGTACAAACCGTAGATCACGAAAGTCGTGTTCACATCGATATCGAGACCGATGACCTCGAAGCGGAAGCGGTACGGCTTGAAAAACTAGGGGCAAAACGCATCGCCGCAATAAAAACGTGGGTTGTGATGGAAGCACCCACCGGCCAGCGATTTTGTCTAGTTTCTCCACAACGTAAAAACTTCGATCAGGAAGCAAATGAATGGAGCGACTAAATCGTCATTAGTTGTAGTCGCGCAGACTCGACCGTACGGTTGCAGGTCTATTGCACCTGATCTTGAATGCCCCCTAAAAATGGTGCCCGCTCATAAGTCGGCGATAGAACACGGAAAAACCCGCCCTCATTTTAATCTAACCCAATCGGTACTATAGGTAGGAATGTCAATCTCAGACTTGACATAACGCCGTATGGTGTTATATTTAGTAACACCTTTTAGTGTTATATTGGGCTAGATATGAAACTAACAAGAAAACGCGCTTTGACCTTAACGGCGCTACCAGCGGCCTATTTTGGCGCTTCAGCTCTGTCGGCCAGCACAACGGAAATCGTCAATAAGCCACCCTCGGAACTCAACTGGGAAACTACCGCGGAGGGTGTTGGCTTTGCACCACTAACAGGTGATCGCTTCAACGAAGCTTACATGGCGATGGTTCGTTTGCCGGCAGGGCTTGTCAGTCCCGCCCACATCAAGTCTTCAAATATGTTTGGTGTTGTGGTTGCGGGCGCGATGACACATCTTGCGGTTGGTGCCGATGCATCGACCGAAGTTTTATTAACCGAGGGATCTTTCTATAAAGTGCCTGCCGGGGTTGATCACATCAGCAAGCGCGTGTCTGAAACTGATTGCATTACGTTTTTGTATCAGGACGGCAAATTCGATTTCTTGCCGATCGACCAATGAATTCGGAGTTACAGGGACCTTTCAGGGCGCTGGCAGACCCTACCCGGCGCCAGATTCTCATTAAGTTAAGTACCAGAGATATGACGATAGGCGAATTAGTTGATCAATTCGACATTACTCGTTCAGCGGTGAAAAAACACCTTACTATTCTCGAGGAAGGACAATTGATATCGGTGCATGCCAAAGGCCGGGAACGAATTAACCGACTTGAACCAGAGATGTTGAAAACGACGGCAGATTGGTTCAACTACTTCGACAAGTTCTGGGACAACAAGCTCGATAATCTCAAGAACGCAATTGAAAATAAAAATTAAATTAACGATAAAGGACTGAAAAAAATGACGAATTCCACAATCGATAAATCGATATTCTTAGCAGCAAGCAGAGAAACCGTGTGGTCTTATCTTACTGATAAGGAAAAGCTGGCAACGTGGTTTCACCCGGCTGATGCTGACCTTACCGAAGGCCAAGACTATGCGCTCATTCAACGGGCAGATGATGGAACCGAGACAAAAATATGTTGGGGTAATGTACTAAGGATGCAAAAACCATCAAGCCTGGTGTACACATTCAGTGTCAAACCACTAGATGGCGCGATGACAACCGTCACCTGGACACTCGAAAAAACAAGCGGCGGCACCAAACTCACTTTGAAGCATGAAGGAATTAGCGAAGCCGCAAAAGAAGCAGCGATTGGACTACTTCTGGCCCTCGACAAGGGCTGGGACGAGCACCTGGCAAGATTACGGTTGTCAGCAACCTAGCGATCAATTCGCCGTAACCAGTTGTGCGATGAGTTTTCTCGCAAACTGAATGCCCCTTTTCATGCCATTCAGATAAAATTTGTCGCTATCCGCAAGATCAATTACGAACCATCGCAATCAGGACATGGATAAAGTGATTAGTGCTATTCGTGCTATCTACGCGAATGGTATCGAACACAGTCACGAGTCCGCGCAACATTTGGCTATTCTTTGCGATGCGATTGACGCGTTGGGGCGAGAGCAAAATGTAGAGACACATTCCTTCCCTGTCGTTGAGGACTACTATCAGGTTTCACTCACACAAGCATCAAACAAACTCGCGCAATCACTGGGTGACGCGGTCGATTCTCTGCATGATCGATTTTTCTGGCAGCAACCTGATTACGGCGATGCGGAAGAGTTCAAGGTTTTACATGAAAACTATGCTTTCGCACTGATTGCCGGCCCGAAACAATGGTCATGTTCGAACTATTACACCGAGGATGTGTTTTTTGGGATTTCACTACAGGCACCGCATACCTTGTATGCCGGGCATGCGCACAAAGCGCCGGAGGTTTACTATGTGATTAGCGGGGAGTCACGATGGAAACGCGGCGATGAAGACTGGGCCGATCGCTCTTCCGGTAGCTTGATTTTCCATGACAAATACGTCGCTCATGCCATGCAAACCTTTAACGAACCTTTACTTTCCCTGTTTGCCTGGACAAGTGATCTCGACTGCGAGATTATGGCCGTTAACAACGATTGTTAACTTACAAGAAACTTACCGGTGAATTGCGACTCTTACATATAACAGATCAAACAAAGGAAAGATCATGTTGAGCGGGAACCGCATAGCAATCTTGAGTTCGATCATGGCACTTGCGTTCGGTATCGTTATTGCCTATCAGATATCCTTTATTGGAACTGACTCCGGTTTCCTGTCACTACCGGGACAAACACAAATTGACCATTCTCTGGTTACGGCTACTACCAGTTCCTCCGGGTTAGATACCCAGAACACACAACAATTGCCTCCTGAATTACCTGACCATCAAGACGAATTTTTGAACATGGTTGGTGGCGTTGTGCTCGATGCGGATTTTCGCTGGCAGAACTTGAACAAACTTGACGCGCGCTGGGCACACTTCTGGCTAGCTGATTTCAGCGGCGCGAGACTGCACGCGTCAGATATGCGTTCTGCGATTCTTATCGGTGCCAATATGTCAGGCGCGCTTATTCAGGACTCAGATCTCAGTGGCAGTAACCTGACTGATGCACAACTGCAAAATGTCGATTTGAGCAGAACTAATCTAAAAGACACAGAATTATTACGGGCCAACCTCCACAGCGCCCTGATGGCCAATACCAATATTGTTTCGGCAAATTTGGCGGCTGCGAATTTTGAAAACGCCAATCTATATCAAGCCGATCTGTCGGGTTCGCTGCTTCTAGACACCAATCTGCAAGGTGCCAACCTTGCTGAAACAAAACTTCAGTGGGCAAGATTCGACAGAACTAATTTCCATAATGCCGAATTGTTTGGCGCGGATTTGTCAAACGCCGATTTAACACATGCGTTTATATCGAAGGACCAATTACGACAGGCATGCGGCAATGAGCAAACCAAGGTGCCTAAATCATTTGAAAATTTTTCAATGCGGGTTTGCTAATCCGGTGTCACCGGGAGATTTCCGACGTTTAAATTCGCAAAGTATTTAGATTAATCGCTGGGATGGTGCCACCTCCACTGTAACCCACCCAGCTTGCACTACCCTCAATTTGTTTTATTAGGACATTTGAACTTCCCATTTTGATTCAGGAACACCCGTACTTTTTCTTTTAACGTCATTTTTCCGAGTAACGAGTTAAGAGCTTTACAACACGCGACGCAATTTTCGTCATTGTTCTTTCCGCCATTAGCAGACGCGACGAGATGCTCAATCGACGCCTCCTGTTTTGACATGGTCTTACCACAGAAAAAACACTGGTTTCCTTGGGCAAACATAAGACGATCCAACTTGCTGGTAGGCATAATCTGTAGGCAACTTAAGGTTTGAAATGAAATATTACCGAGCTACCGATTATTTCAACAAATCAGGCCAGTTCCGATTTGCCGTTTCGATGTTTTCTTCTAAGTTACTTTCCCATTTGCGTTTGATGCGCAAATCGTAGTTTAAGTAGAGCTTGTCGTTTATGATTCGCCAGGCGACAGGATCGGCGTCGGCGATATAGCCTTGACTGGCTGCATACGCGCAATGCCCGCCGTATTGGGGTGTGTATTTTTCCGGGTTCGCTTGAAACAAGTCCCGGTTCGCCTCGCTGGCAAAAGCCCACGTCGCGTCTTTGTACTCCAGGGTAATCGATCTGTCGCCTTCAACCGGCTGGCCTCCAGCAAAATACGCAACAGGGTCATATCCATGAATGGCCAACTTGTTGTAGCTGCCGACATTGATCTCGGGTTTTGCAGCTAACACCGTATGCTGTGTCGTGAAACTGACCAGCAATAAACATGTCGCCGCAACCCATTTTGTATTGATCATCGATTCGCTTGTTCCATTAGGTTATTAGCTTGTTTAGAGTCTTGCATATTGACTTACGACACCATTGCAGTATCGGTCGTTGCGTAATCCGAACCCTGCAACTCTACGACGCACTCGTTGATTATTTCACCGATTAAACGACAGTCTTCAACCGCGAAAGTCAAAGGAATACGCAAATCACACAGTGTGCCGAGGATTCGATCAGACTCGGGCAAACTCTGTGGCTCTACATAGTGCCAACTGTCATGCCGGCTGGTATAGCCTGTCGGCTGGGCCGTACCAAACCATTTGATCTCCACACCACGCTCAAGACATTTACCGATCAAATCAGGAATCTCAACATCGCCAATATCATCCACCAAAAACTGGATTGAACTACCGACGTAATACTCTTTCTCAGGCCGTTGTATCACGCGCAAACCCGGCGTTGTAGCCAATATGTTTTCTACAACTTGATAACGCTCATTCCAACGCCGGCAATTGTCATCAAGAATTTTTAGTTGTGGTCTGAGAATGGCTGCGCGCAGATTATCCATACGACCGCTGTAATTGGGATTCTCCAAACGAATCTGATCGAAGAATTCCGCCTCCGGCGCAGCGTCATGACGGTCGTACAACATGTATGATCCGGAATGCATAATCGCCCTTGCAATTAGCTTTTTGTCGTCAGTTGTAATGAGCCCGCCTTCGCCGGAATTAATGTGTTTGTAGGTTTGCGTACTGAAACAGGCCGCGATGCCGAAACTGCCACTCTTGCGACCATCCCAGGACGCACCCATGGTATGCGCGCAGTCTTCGATTAACGCGACATTGTATTTATTTAACAAAGCACACAACGCATCCATATCGACGATATGACCACGCATGTGCGACAACAACATGACACGCGCACCGCTTTGTTCGATCTTACGCTCAAGATCGTTTAAATCAGCGACTAAATCTTCCGTGGTTTCAACCAACACCGGTTTGCCGCCCGCGTTATGAATCGCACCCGGCACCGGCGACAGAGTAAAGGCATTGGTCAGCACAGGTTCACCGTGTTGCAAACCGAATGCTCGCAAGGCAATGTGCATGGCGTAACCACCGGACGCGCAGGCGAGACAATATTTGGCACCTTGATAGGCTGCGTACTCCTGTTCCAACAAGGCCGTTTCGGAGACTTCACCTTCTGCTATGTTGTACCGGTGTAAACGGCCCGTTTTTAAAACTGCAACCGCTTGCTCGATGGCTGCATCAGGAATGGGTTCCTGCTGGGTGAAACTTTTATTAAACCTCTTCATTGGCTGTTTATGCCAATTTAATTCAATGTCAAACGCAATCTCAACGAGCAGTAACGCTCAATGCCGCTCAGTCTTGCGTTTGTAATGACCCTGAATAATGCGGTCAATGACCATGGCACAAAACAAGATTGCCAAACCGGCCAACATACCCTGACCTTTCGCCGCGTATTGCAGTGCTTCCAGCACATTACGACCAAGACCTTCGGCGCCAATGAGCGATGCAATAACCACCATGGACAAACACATCAGAATGGTCTGATTGATTCCCGTCATGATGGACGGCATGGCCAGTGGAATCTCGACATCGCGCAGTAGCGTGCTTTTGGTGCAACCAAAGGCTAACGCCGCTTCCTTGGTTCCCTCGGGCACACCACGCATGCCCAAAGCGGTTAATCTAATGACCGGTGGCATGCCAAAAATAATGGTGGCCAAAACACCTGGCGGTTTGCCGGTGCCGAAAAACGCGATTATGGGAATAAGATAAACGAAGGCCGGCATGGTCTGCATAAAATCCAGCACCGGCAACGCCGCGTTGTAAGCGCGCTGGCTTTTGCCAAACCAGATGCCCAGTGGAATACCGATGACGATACACAGGAAGGCCGCTGCGCCCAGCAACGCGACCGTAATCATGCTAGTTTCCCACAACCCGAGAAAACCCAGGTACGCTAGCGACGCGCCAGTAAAAATCGCAACACGCGGCCCGGCCAGGCGCCAGGCGGTCACCAGAATAACGATCATGACAACCGGCCATGGCGTTTGTACGAACACGACTTCCAACCCGTCCAAAATACTCCGGATGCCGCTGATGATGCTATCGAAAACACCGCCGAAATTAGTCGACAACCAGTCGAACCCGCCTTCCATCCAGTTCGCAATCGGTGTGAACAACTGCTTATCCATCGGAAATTCGGTAATGAACTCATGTGGCTTGGTAACCGTGAATCTATACAGTGTTAACGGCACAATAGCGAGCCAAAGAACACCGGCAAATCCCGCCCAGGACCATTTAAAACCCGATGGCGTTGTCGGTTCCGCACGCCAGTGCAAATACTGTTTTTCGTAACGCAGATTGGCGTAGAATCCCTGAATAACTCGAAAAACGAGAAACAATATCAGTCCAATAACCAGGTACTTTGTAGCGCCCGCCGCCGCCTCCTGCGCCTCCATCATGACACGCTCCGCCGTGCGTTTTAAATTGCCGGCAGTGGTAATCAAACCCTGGGCATCCGGATCGCCCGCCTGCAATGCCTCCTGGCCACGCTGGTACAATTCGTTGTATCGAGTATTCAACTTCTCTGCCCGGGCAATCTGATCCGCGCCCAAATCACCCCACAGCCCGCGTCCGAGTTGTACCAGCGCTATGAGCTCAAGTACCAGGAAGGTCCAAAAATATCCCCATAGTCCACGTGCCGCTCCCCAGAACGGACCGGCGATGGCGGCCATGGAATTCCACGACCACGGGAACCGGGTCGCCGATTGAATCTTTTCGAATTCGCGATTGTAATATTGATCGTTGTGTTCGACGAATTCGCCAATGGAGCTGCCCAGTGATTTAGGCTGAGCTACTATGCCGCTTTCTTCCATTAGTCACCTCCTCTCTTGATGCCTTGCAAAAGCGTTTTTTTGTTTACAACGCCAACGTCTTTACCGTCGTCCTGAATCACAATGGGTTGATCGGTAGTCGTTGAAATGTCAATCAGACCACTCAAATCCGTTTCATGGGAGACCCGTGGCGCCTTGGTCAAATCATCACCGTGTTCCGGCTGATATTCATCGAATTTTGTCATGATGGTGTGGGCGAAAATAAGTTTCAACGTAGAAATACCCTCGACAAAATCGCGCACGTAGTCGTCAATCGGATTGGTAACGATTTCTTCGGCGGTTCCGATCTGCACGATGACACCGTCTTTCATGATCGCGATACGGCTGCCAATGCGTATGGCTTCATCCAGATCGTGGGTAATAAAAACAGTAGTTTTGTGCAGATCCGCAGATAGCGCCATAAACTGCTCCTGCAACTGGCGACGAATGAGCGGATCGAGGGCTGAAAACGGCTCGTCCATCAACAACACTTCCGGATCGGATGCCAGAGCACGGGCGAGTCCAACCCGTTGTTGCATACCACCTGACAACTCGCTCGGAAACCGATCTTCATAACCGTCTAGGTTTACCAGGTTCAGACATTTCTGCGACACTTCCCAGCGTTGCGCTTTTGGTTCGCCGCGCACCTGCAAGGGGAAAGCGACATTGTCACGCACCGTACGATGGGGAAATAACGCCATGTGTTGAAACACCATGCCGATGTGCACCGCTCGCATCTCACGCAACTCGTTCTCGCTGAGCGCCAGCACATCACGCCCCAAAACGCTGATGCTACCGGCAGTGGGTTCAATCAACCGGTTCAAATGACGCACCATGGTGGACTTGCCGGAACCCGATAAACCCATGACACAAAAAATTTCGCCACGTTTTACGGTAAATGAACACTCGGCAATCCCAACAACACAGGCAAATTTCTGCAGCACTTCCGGTTTGGTTAATCCCTCGCTCTTAACGGCCGCCATGGCCTCTTGGTGACGATCGCCAAAAATTTTCCACACATCGTCCAGAACAATTACGTCTTCACTCACAACGCCGCCCTCGCACTTGTTATAAATTTATAATGGGAATAAACACGAATGGCGCTGAAATCAGCGCCATTCGTGTTTAATACATCTTGCAGGAAGGTTACAAACCCGGATTGGTTATTTGAGCCAACCCTCAACTACCGAGGCGTTGTCAGCAACCCACTTCTTGGCGAAGTCCGCCGGATCCTGTTTCTCCACCACGAGGGCATAAGTCATCGCGGAAACCGTATCGGTGTCCAGTTTCACTTTTGACAACAGGGTCGCGGCTTCGGGATGGGAAGACTCCAATGCGCTCGCGTAGTGAATATGTAAATAGGCCAAATCCCATGCGACCGGTGCGGAGGATTTTTCCAGCCAGTCAGGGTCATCGGTCGGTTGAATAACGTTCCATTTTGAGGCGTCGTATTTCGGTTCTTCCAAAATCACCAGTTCATGCAGCGCAAACATGTGGTGTGGGGTATAGCAGAAAAATACAATGGGTTTTTCCTGGGTAACCGCGTTGTCTACCTCGGCCAGTGCCAGAGTTTCATCCATTTCTTTCAAATCCATGGTCTGGTCATAGCCATAACTCTTGGCGCGAATTTTTTCCACGTTGGTCGATGCCCAACCCGATGCACCAATCCAGATCTCACCCTTGCCATTGCCATCGGTATCAAACAACGCAGCCATGTCAGGATCAGTCAGGTCGGATAATTTCGAAATGCCATGCTCGTCCGCGGTGTGTTTGGTAACGCACATGCCCTGAAAGGCGGATACGCCATTCGAGTTCATTTTCACAGTACCGTTTTCTTTCACGTATTTGTCGTGCAGGTTACTCTGGTTAGGCAACCATACTTCCGGATGCACGTGCATGCTGCCGCCATCCATGGCTTCGAACACGACAGGGTTGGTGCCGTTTTGCAATTCCACTTCAAGCCCAAAATTGTCTTCAAGTACCACTTTTAAAACGTTGGCGGTCACATTAACCGACGGCCAGTTCGGTACCCCGATCACAACATCGGCAGCTTGCGCAGTTGCGGTAACCGTCATTGCCGTAGCCATGCCCAGGCCCATTAATTGCTTGGAAAACTTCATAGTCTCTATATCCTCAGTAATAGTTAGTTTGATTAAGGAATAGCGAGTTTCGCACAGCCCGGATACTCTCCGCAAATATAGCTTAGGCCAAAACCAGGGTAAGTCTGGTGCCAAACGATGGTTTTTTCAGCCAAAGTATGTCAAAACGTAGGCGTTACTTATCGGAGGTAAACCATGCTGAGACGACCCGACGTGGCGGCTATCGTGCTACTTATCGGGCTGAGTGGATTGGCCCACGCAGCCGAACCCATGACGCAAATTGAATTTCAGGAGCTAATTGCAGGAAATACCATGATCGGAGAATGGGCCGGAAAACCCTACAAGCAGTTTTTTGACATGAATCACACAACAATTTACCAGGAGGAAAACAGTCCGCCGACACAAGGTACCTGGCGTATCAACGAGCAGGGGCAATATTGTTCGGTTTGGCCGCCGGATCCGATGGAAGTCTGTTACGACGTCACCCGTGACGGTGATAACCTTTTATGGGAAAGCGACGATGACATCTACCCGGCAACCGTCGTCCAGGGCAATCAGATGTAATGTGCGGGCAGTTGTTTCTCAACCGAAGTTACTGCGCACCCATATTCACTAAAGTCACGCGCCGGTTTAAAGCCCGGCCTTCATCGCTTTCGTTAGTCGCGACCGGTTTGGTTTCACCAAAACCATTGACCTGTAAACGGCTGGTCTGAATACCATACTGCTCGCTCAAAGCACGCATTACCGTAACCGCGCGGCGATAAGACAAATCAACATTGTAATCGCTCTTGCCGACATCATCGGTATGTCCTTCTATCATGATGCGGTGGCCCTTTAGTTCGGGTGATTTGAGGGCGTTGGCAATTTCAAGAACCTGCGCATGGCCCTGCGCTTTGATTTGATCGGAATCAAATTCGAAATTAACCGTCAAATCGACTCTGGCATTTTCACCGACCACCAACGCCTTAGTGATTTCCGCTGCCTCTGTCACTTCCGAGCGCGTGGTTGCTATCTGTGCGCCGTGCGGACAAATCTTCGGCCCTTCCCACACGACTACAGATAAATCGATGTCACCAAAATCATTTCCGACGCGGCTGGACCCGGTAAAAACAGCGCCTGCCATACGCGCGTCGCTAAAGTCATTGCCGGTTAAGCGCGTTCGAATAAAACAAGCGTCCTGCAAATCCGAATTGGAAAAATCCGCCCCTTGAAAACGCGAACCGGTAAAGTTGACCCGCGTAAGGGTCGCACCGGAAAAATCGTCACCTTGAATTGAGACATTAACCAAAATTGCATCGCTTAAATCGGCATCAGCAAAATCGACACCTTGAAAAACTGCGCCAGTAAAGTTCGCACCACTTAAATTTGAACCACTAAAATTGACACCCAAAAATCGAACGCCCGAATAATCACGACCACTTAGATCCGCACCACTGAAATCGTCGCCGCTAAACACTTGCCCGGATATTGATCCTGTTTGAGTCGTAGATTCCGTACTCGTCGGCTCACCGGCGGCACCGATATTGGCTTCGACCCCCGGCATTTTTACACTCCCCGGCGTTACGGTAATAACGCCACCACCTATTGAAACACCTTCGTCGTCCACTTGCACTGCACCTTCACCGACATTGACTTCGGCGGCAAAACTAATTTGCGCAAATAACATGACGCCCATTACGAACAAGGCGGCTTTTCCATTAATCATAATCTGGAACATCAAAGTAATAAAAATAAATCCTGGTAATATATTGATTTAGAAATTAACCAAGCCTGAATCGGCTATTCATAGAAACGCAACACTTACTCATAATGCTGCCGCCAAACCCGCTCCACCGCGGGCCGCGCTTTCACAGTATCGCACAATAACTTCAGAGAAGAACAACGTTCGACCAACGCATCCACCTGCGGATGCCAGTAGGCCAGCATGGTTAAGTAGATATCCAGAACCGTATACCTATCGCCCAATACAAACGGCCCCGCGTCAATTTCCCGATCCAGCATGTCGAAGTATTTGTCGAAATCGCGCAAGGCCGCGACCTTAACGCCTTCTGCTCCAGCTTCGTCTGTGGTGTAACGCTCAGAATAGTAATAACGCAGATCGGTTTCATAAAAATTAACCGCCATGAAAAACAGCCAGCGATAGACCTGCGCGCGTCGCACATCGCCTGCGGGTGGAATCAAATTTGCTTCTGGAAATTCATCGGCAATATGCAGCATCATGGCAGCGGATTCGGTCATGACCGAACCGTCCGGCAATATCAAGGCCGGTACCTGTCCGCGTGGATTGATCGTCAAAAAATCCGCGGATTGATGAGCACCCTCTTCGGTATTGGTGACTATCAACTCATATTCCGCGCCGGCTTCTTCCAATGCGACCTGGGGCGCTAAAGCACCCGTTTCTTTTGACCAATACAGTTTATACATAGTTACTCACTTTAACTTTGCTGAAACATTTTCTCCGACACTATAAACTGAACCCGCAGGTTTACCCAATGTATTCGCAGTGATACTGAAACTATTACAAACTACCGTAGACGGATTCTACGCCACCATGCCCCGGCGTCCGGCGCGAGCAGATGCCCTGCGCGAGTGCAAGATTATTGGTCATCGCGGCCAACACGACGGCAATCGCGCCATAAAAGAAAATACCCTGGCAGCATTTCAAGCCTGTGTTGACGCCGATGTCTGGGGTATCGAAATGGATATTCAGTGGACGCGCAACGGCGAACCTGTGATTCTGCATGACAAACACGGTCTGCGTGTATTCAACGACGCTTCGATTCACCCGGGCAACATGACTCTTAGAGAACTACGAAGAAAATGCCCCGATATCCCATCTTTGGAGCAAGTGATCGAACAGTTTGGTGGGAAGATTCATCTTATGCTGGAACTGAAACCGCATGGGTTTAAAACCGGCGCACGCTAAACGACTGGAATCAATACTTCGCCCGCTGCGAGCCGCACAGGACTACCACTTGCTAAGTTTATTTCCGGAATTCTTCGACCACATCGAGACACTGCCGCCACAATGTTTTTTACCCGTTGCCCAAACCAACACGACAAAATTATTTAATACTGTTTTAGAAAAGAGCTTCGGCGGACTCACTGGACATTATTTCTTACTCAACCGCTCTATGCGCACCCAACTGGCGCAACGTAATATGAAATGGGGAACAGGTTTCGTGTGCTCCGCCAACGTCATGCACCGCGAAGCCCGCCTGGGCACGCATTGGGTATTCACCAATCACGCCGTCGTATTACAAACACGAGTTAATAACACATGAACTCGCCAGAGATAAACCATAAACCCAAGATCGTGATTATCGGTGTGGGATTTGGCGGTCTGTATGCGGCTAAGTCGTTAGTTAAGTTAATTTAGAGACAACAATTGTAGTGCCCAACTGATTACGGGTTCTGAACATGCAGACTGAAACAATTGAAACAATTCCGGTTTTAAGTTGAAATCGTGTTGAAATAATTCGTTCGTAGACTGCGCGGCCGTGCGGTGATGCTTGAATTAGAAAGCAACAATTACACGCAAATGTCGAAACCATACAAAGGAGAGTCAAATGTTAAAAGATGCGAGAAACGAACCCGTGTCCACCGCAAGTACAAAAGCGTTGGATTACTACGAAACCGCGATAACGCAGTTTCAAACTTATGTCGGCGATCCGGTTGAAACAATCGAATCCGCTCTGCTGGAAGACCCAGAATTTGTTTTAGGCCATGCGTTCCGGGCGACCATGCTGATGATGATGTCCGAGCGGCAGTATGTTACTGAAA
>CBDCFT010000077.1:0-30714 GCA_965216365.1 Arenicellales bacterium
GTCGCTTCCGACTCGCTGAGTACGGACAGTAGGAGATCGTCCCTAAACCCCTCACCCATTTTAACGCCAATGAAGAATCTCGCTGCTCGCACAGCCGATGATTACCAAGCTTGCGTGGGGTGAGTGTCCCCGGCTTCGTTAGTGTAGCACTCATTTAACACTCAATTGTGGAGGTTATTATGGCTCAACGTGTTGAACCCATCACTGTCGGTATCGATGTCAGCAAAGACACCCTGGCCGTGTTTAATTGGCACACCCAACAGTTCATGACCATCGCCAATGACGCCGGTGCGATCTATACTTTTCTCAGTGCCTTGACCGGGCCGGTGCGTCTCGCCATCGAACCCACTTCGCATTATCATCTCGGGCTCATTGAACAAGCCCAGCACCTGGGGATTGCCGTGTACCTGGTCGATCCTCGCCAACTGGTGCATTATCGCCAAGCGGTCAATGTACGCCATAAGAGTGACTCGCACGATGCCTGGTTACTGGCGCGCTTTTTGGTCCACGAGGCTCAACAACTGCGCCCCTTTCACGCTCAAGCGGGGTGGGCACAACAACTGTGGACACTGCTCAAACGCCGCGCCACGGTGGTCAATACCCGTAAACAACTGCAGCAAAGCCTGGGGAGCTGAATCTTGCCACTCGCGCATTGTTCAAGCAGTTCCAAGCCCTGATCCAGCGTATCGACCAACAGATGAAACGACTCGTTCATCAACTGCACTGGGATGAGCACTACCGGCATCTGTTGACCATCACCGGGGTTGGCCCGCTCAATGCCATCGCCTTGCTCGCCACTTATCACCGCGCCACCTTTGCCCATGCCGATGCCTTCATCGCTTTTATTGGCCTCGATATCCGGGTTGCGTCAATCCGGTCGCTTTAAGGGACAGTCCCAAACTCACCAAACGCGGTGAAGCGCAAATCCGCCGCCTGTTGTACTGCGCCGCCATCCCCGCGCGCACTTATCATCTATTCAACACCTATCACCATAAACAACTCGACAAAGGATTATCGAAAATCGCTGCTAATGTGGCACTCGCACGTAAAATCGCTCGCATTGCTTTCGCTCTCATTAAAAACAATCAACCCTTCATCGCTCAACCTAAACCTTGCCTTGTGCCATAGAATCTCCTACAGATAAATTGAAATGGGCTGACGCTACAACACGCTAGCCCGCTTAAAATGGCCGCGAATGGTGACTGAATCGCCGCCCGATGTCCAGACGGTGGAGCTTTAAATATTAAGCTCCTTAGGCGCTGGTTTTCAGGATCATAAGGCGATTCCCTCAATAACAGTTGCCCGGTGGCGTTCACCCTAGTATCTCGATTTCAAACTCATTGCCCAGGGCGGACAGTTCCGGTGGCACCATGCCCAGCGCCAAAGACTTGTCCAAACGCCAGCCGTAACCACCGGATGTACAACGGCCGACCAGCTCGCCGTCACGATAGATCGCCTCAGAACCCCGCGCATCGACATCGGTAATGTCGTGCACCTCCATGGTCACGAATTGATTGCGAAAACCTTTTTCTTTCCACGCCATCAACGCATCCCGGCCAACGAAATCACCTTTATCCGGATGCACAAAACGCATCCAGCGCTGACTCGTACGCGGAATACTCGATCGACAATTCTCGCGGTATCAAGCGATAGGATTTTTCCAGTCGCAGACTGTCCATAGCACGAATACCGAATGGCTTTATTTCAAACTCCGCACCGACCTCCATCAACAAATCAAAAATGGTGTTTTGCATTTCGATGGGGTGATGCAACTCCCAACCGAGTTCACCGACGAAGTTGACGCGAATTGCGTGAGCCTGCGCACAACCGACATTGATAAACTGTCCTGTCAGCCAACGGAAGTTTTTCATTAGACAAATCGGATGTCAGTGAAGTTTTTGCAACAGGTCGCGCGAAACGCGGACCAGCCAACACCAGCACAACCCCATTGGGTGGTCACAGGAAACACTCGCACACTGCCATCGTGCGGCATGGCTTTTAGCAGGTAATCATGGTCATGTCGCTCAAACGCGCCTGCCGATACTAGGTAATAGCCATTGTGTGTGGATTTATAAACTGTAAATTCGGAACGCACGCCACCGTTTTGCGATAACAAATGACAAAGATTCACACGACCGATGGTTTTCGGTATGCGATTGGCAAATAACGCATCGAGCCAGGCTTGCGCGCCTGGTCCGGTAACAAAACACTTGGCAAATGCGGACATATCGAGCAAGCCGACTTTTGTCTTGCACGTGTTTGCATTCATTGCCGACATGCTCGAAATAATTACTGCGGCGAAAACTCCACTTTTCCTTCGGCTTTTTCACCCTGTTTTACTGGTGGGTGATTGTGGTTGGTAATGACATCCGGCTTGTTCAAATAGTCGTCGTCCAAACCATAGCCTTCAGGCGCGATCCAGTTCGGCCGCTCCCAACCGTATACACTGCCAAAACACCGCACCCGAGGCTTTTCAATACGGTCATAACACGGCGTGGTTCTCAAGGGCCCTAGCCGCAGCACGCTCTTCGTCCGGATAGTGCACAGTAAATACGTTACGATAAGCCTCTTCATTCTTATTGCGCAGATAGCCACGCGCTGCGTAAGGCCCGAAACGGCGCGGATCGGACACCCATCATGTCGATGGTAGGTTCGCCATCGATCATCCACTCCGCCAGTTGCCACCCCGCTCCACCAGCCGCGGTTATGCCAAAACTGTGGCCTTCGTTTATCCAGAAATTTTGCAAACCCCAGGCCGGGCCGACCATGGGCGAAACCATCCGGTGTATAGCAAATCGCGCCCGTTGTACACCTGCTTAACGCCTACTTCGCCAAACGCGGGGACACGATTTATACATGCTTCGATATGCGGTTCCAGACGTTCCAGATCCTCAGGAAATAATTCAAACTCACTGTTCTCGCTTTGGTCCGTCGACATAACAACACGGCGCACCGTGTTCGTACGGCCCTAATAATAGACCGCCGTTTTCCTCGCGCATGTAATAAGCCGCATCCGACTCACGCAGCACACACCATTTCAGGCAGGCCTTGATCCTGACGTTTGAGAATTTCCCGGGATGGGGTTCGGTCACGATGTACTGATGCTCGACTGGAATCACGGGTAAATCCAGTCCTACCATGGCAGCGGTTTTACGCGCGAAGTTTCCGCTTGCCACTGACCACATGCTCACAAGTGATGTTGCCCTTGTCGGTTTTAACCAGCCATTCGCCATTCGGCTTTTGTTCGATTCCCACCACGGCAGTCTGCCGGTAAATCTCGGCGCCGTTAGAGCGCGCACCCTTGGGCTAACGCCTGGGTGAGATCGGCGGGTTGAATATAACCGTCATCGGGATGCTGAAATCGCGCCCAACAAGCCCTCGGTGTTACACAGCGGCCAGATTTCCTTAACTTGCTCCGGTGTCAGAAAATTAACATTAATACCGATTGTTTTTGCCACACCCGCGTAATAGTGATATTCGTCCATACGATCTTTGGTGCATGCAAGGCGAATGTTGGACACTTTGCTGAAACCCACCGTCTGGCCGGTTTCCGCTTCCAGGCTATCGTAGAAATTGACGGAATATTTGGTGGCAACTGCCCAACCGAGTAACTCATGTTAAACAACGGCAACAATCCCGCCGCGTGCCAAGTGGAACCGGATGTCAATTCCTTGCGCTCGACCAATACGCAGTCCGACCAGCCCTTTTTCGCCAAGTGATACAGGGTTCCCGCGCCGACGACGCCGCCGCCGATAACCACCACCCGTGCTTGTGTTTTTCATATTCGATTCCTCGCCCACATCGATAACGTGAAAATCATTCGTGCCGGCGGATTCTACCCGAGTCAGTCGGCTAAGCGAAGGATGCGCAAATCCCGCCCGGGCGACTGGACTCTTGTGGATTTGCGCCATACCTAGTGCTGTATTACGCCGAATCACGCAAGCTATCTACTATACTCAACCGATCCATTACAGGGCTTGTTCGGCAAATGACTGCATATTCGTTCGAATGTAAATGCGGCCGAATAGCATAATCCTGGTTTCATTTTTGCGGAGATATTATAAATGAGTGAAAGAAAAAGCCGGTCTGGCGGGGGGCCGTGAAGCGCGCCGCGCGGCACGTTCGAAACCTAAAGTTGCCGTTGTTCCGTACATCACCCGCAAAGTACCGGTATACGAAATCGCGAGTGAAGAGACGCTGGATCTGGTCGAGCGCAATGCGGAAACCATTATGCAGGAAATTGGCATTGATTTTCGTGATGACCCCGAAAGCGTTGCAAATCTGGAAGGAAGCCGGTGCTGATATCGATGGCGAACGCGTGCGTTTTTCCCAAAGGTCTTTGTAAACAACTGGTTCAAGGCAACGGCGCCGAAAGAATATTACTCAGTGCGCACGCAATCCTGAACGCAATGTCCGTATCGGTGGCGACAACATGGTTTTTGTTCCCGCCTACGGCCCACCGTTTGTACGCGATCTCGATAATGGCAGGCGCTACGCCACTATCGAAAGACTTCCAGAATTTTCGCCAAACTCACGTACGTGTCGCCGTCATTACATCATGCCGGCGGAACCCTGTGCGAGCGCGGTGGATTTGCCGGTCAACAAACGCCATCTCGATATGGTGTACAGCCATATCAAGTACAACGACAAACCGATTCATGGGTTCGGTTACTGCGCCCGAGCGTGCGCAAGACACGGTGGACATGGCAAAGAATTTGTTCGGTGATAATTTTGTTGACCCCGAAACCGGTAGCGAACGTACTGTCGTCACCAGTTTAATCAACGCCAACTCACCGCTGGGTCTGGGACGGCACCATGCTGGGTGCGCTGAAAGTGTACTGCGCGCAACAATCAAGCCACTGTTATCTCTCCATTTTGTATTGCAGGTGCCATGTCGCCGGTCACAGTGATCGCCACCTGCGCGCAATTGTACGCCGAAGCGCTGGCGGGTTTATCCTTCGCGCAACTCGTACGTTCCGGCGCACCGGTTATTTTTGGCACATTTTCCAGCTCCCATGTCCATGCAATCCGGTGCGCCGACCTTTGGCACACCGGAACCGCAACAGGTGCTTTATGTCGTGTCGGCACTGGCGCGGCGATTAGGCGTGCCTTTTCGCAGTGGCGGGTGGATTGTGCTCATCAAAAATTTCCGGATGCGCAAGCAGCCTACGAGGCTGCCAATACCTTACAACACGCCATGCTGGCCGGCGTCAACTTCATGCTGCATGTCGCGGGTTGGCTCGAAGGCGGTCTCGCCATGGGTTACGAGAAATTTATTCTCGATTGCCGACCAGGCCGGTGTCATGCAGGCGTTCCTCGCAGGACTGGATACTTCTGAAAACGGGCAAGCACTGGACGCGATTCGGCGAAGTCGGGCCGGGCGCGCATTTTCTCGGCTGCGCGCACACTCAGGCCAATTTTGAAACCGCGTTTTACCGTTCGACCACTGCGGACAACAACAGCTTCGAACAATGGCAGGCCGACGGTTCACTGGACGCAGCACAACGCGCGAACGGTATATGGAAACAAATACTCAACGATTACGAAGCACCACCCATTGATCCTGGAGTGGACGAGGCCTTACAAGCGTTCATCAACCAACGCAAAGCGGCATCGCCGGATTCAAACGTCTGATGACAAATTTTGTGGGGTGGGCAAAATTACACACACGATTTCATGTTAGCCTAGAGTGCATCCAGGCACATACGAACCAGTAAGCTTTGCTGAAAGACATTGTCACGCTACTCGCACAGTGTGATGCGGATGAGCAACTCGATGTTGTTCAACGTCACCACCGTGATCGTGGGATTGGACGTGAGCTTGATTCATTAAATAGTAAACCGTCAGAGCAAATCCGCGCCTGGCTGAATAAAATTGCGAATAGCGATGCGAATGAGGCCGGTGAACAGGCACGCAATGCGAGCCGCTTAATCTCACTCCTTTCGGTAGTTCTCGGTCTAGCGGTTGGCGTGGGAACCGCATTGGCCGTGTTCTATTACGACGGCAGCCGCCCGGTAAATGTAATCAATGTTCTCGCCGTATTCGTATTTTTGCAAATTTTACTGCTCGCTGGATTCGTCATCGCCTGTTTGCCACGAACGGCGATCAGATACCTGCCCGGCTTTACAACGCTGCAAGACGCGCTGCAATCCCTTAACCCGGGCCGCTTAGTCAGTGCTTTTATTCGCTACCTGCCACAGGACAAGCGTAATGCACTGCGTCGGTTGATTGCGAATGCGAACAAACGTCAACGGCCATTCGCCACCTTAAGCAAGTGGATGATATTGCGCTGGTCCCAATATTTTGCGCTGACGTTCAATGTCGGCGCGATCCTGTGCGTACTGTATCTGGTGGTGTTTTCCGACCTCGCATTTGGTTGGAGTACAACTTTAGAGACCGACTCGAGCAGTTTTCATGGCTTGGTACAATGGCTGACAATCCCCTGGCAGGCTTTATTTGCGCACGCCGTTCCCACCCTGGAACTGGTCGAAAGCACGCGTTATTTTCGCCTGGACGAAGGCCTGCTGCCCAACACACAGGCAGGGTCAGATCCGGCACTGCTCGGGCAATGGTGGCCATTCCTGCTATTGTGCATGTTGGTCTACGGTTTGTTGCCGCGTGTTTTCTCAAACCTCTACGCATCGTGGCGTACAATTTCCGCGGCAAATCGTGTTCTCGTATCGCTGCCTGAATCAACCGATTTATTGGAACGATTAAACTCGCCCGATGTGGAAACAACAGCGACCGAGTCTGAGGAAAGCAGCTCTTTAAATATCGAGAGCAGGGTCAACCAAACGCTGGTCGAAATCGGTGATCGCGACTGTGTCGTGGTGGATTGGGCGAGCGCAATTGAAAACACCTTATCGACCCAACAAATTAGCGATCTATGCGGCGTCAATGTCGCAGCAAGATTCTCGGCTGGTGGAAAAAAATCTTTAGCCGACGACCTGGAAGTCATCGAACAAATCCGAAATTTGGCAAACCCCATGCCAACAATAATATTTGTCAAAGCATGGGAACCACCGATGCTGGAGCTGGTGGACTTTATCGGTGACTTGCAAAAAACCGATACACCGCAACGATGCATCGTGATTCCAGTGGCTTTTGACAATACAAAGCGCATGGTCGCACCAGCGAAGACGCATCTTGAATCCTGGCGTCAGTCTTTACAACCAATATCCGACCGGCGTGTGGGTGTTCATACATTGCAAATTTCAGATGAATAACCAAGCGCGATGACCATTCCCGCATTTGCCGTTGTCGGTCATCCCAATAAGGGGAAAAGCAGCATCGTTGCCACCCTGGCGCAGGATGACAGTGTGCAGATTTCCCCTATTTCGGGAACGACCGCACGATGCCGGCGCTATCCAATGCGCACGGACGGCCAGACCCTGTACGAACTGATAGACACACCCGGCTTCCAGCGCGCACGCCGGGCGTTGGAGTGGTTGCAGTCTCATGAGCGCTCTGCCGCCGAACGACCCACCATTGTCAGTGAATTCGTGCGCATACACAAAGACAGCGAGACATTTCACGATGAGTGCGAACTGCTGCAACCGATTCTGGATGGCGCCGGTATTCTCTATGTCACGGATGGTTCAAAACCCTACGGTGACGAATACGAAGCGGAAATGGAAATCCTGCGCTGGACCGGCCGGCCCAGCATGGCATTGATCAACATGATCGGCGACGAGGATTACGTTGACGAATGGCGCGCGGCGCTGGGACAGTATTTCAAAATCGTGCGTGTGTTCGATGCAGTAACCGCCGAGTTCGATAAACGCCTGGAGTTACTGCGTGCGTTCGGACAACTGGACGAAGCATGGCGGAAGCCGTTAGCGAAAGCTGTTGAGTATCTGGAAACGGACCGGCAACGGCGCAAACGTCACAGTGCACGCGCAATCGGCAATATGTTGATTGATATGTTGACGATTTCGGTGACTAAAAAGTTACCCAGCGATGCCAATGCAAAAGATTACGAAGAACCGCTAAAAGCAAAGTTGCTGGATGAATTACGCACCGCCGAACGTAACTGCCGCAACAAGGTAGAACAGATTTATTCTTATCATGATCTAAAGCGAGTGGAAAACGAGTTTGAGGCCCTTGAAGAAGATTTATTCTCGCGTCAAACCTGGAGCGCCTTTGGTTTGACACGTCCACAACTGGTTGCAACCGGCGCACTCGGTGGCGCGGCCATAGGCGGTGTAGTCGATGTAGCAACCGGCGGTGCGTCTTTGTTAGCGGGCGCAGGCATCGGCGCGCTGCTGGGTAGTGTATCGGCGGTGATTTCCTTCGATAAAATCGCCGAGATAAAGGTGTTGGGCCTTCCGTTAGGTGGTGTCGAAGCGAAAGCTGGCCCAGTACGCAATATCAATTTTCCCTACGTCGTCACTGCCCGTGCTGTGTTACACCACAAATTAATTGCTGCACGCACCCACGCGCAACGTGACGAACTCGATATAAATAGCAGCACTGAAAAAATGGGCGCCAGTATGTTTAACACGACACAGCGGAAAGCGCTGGAAAAACTGTTTAGCGCCATACGCGACGGCGAAGCCGACGGCCTCAGCCAGCGTCACGTAGAAAAATTGAATAGAACAATCGAGAGTCTGTTGTAGAAATACATCGACCCAAATCAGACCACCGATAACTGACGACTGAAAATTGATAACTACAAAAAACCTGACGAAGATTTCTCTCCGCCAGGCTTTCAGATAGAACGATAAAAGTCTAGAAGCTGTCTCAAAATAGGCGAGCGATGCTGAGACGAGGCGAAAACGCTCGAAAAAGCGGAGTGTACACGACAGTACATGAGCATTTTGAGAACGTTTTTAACGACGTATCAGCAAGCGCAGGCATTTTGCAACAGGTTCTTAATTACTACCGAGATCGATAATATTAACTCGACGATTTGCAGCGCGGCCTTCAGGATTGTCCGAACCGTCTGCGTTGGTATTTGGCTCCACCGGCTGCGACTCACCATAAGATCGTGCCGTCAGGCGGGACGCGTCGACGCCGTTAGACATTAAAAAGGTTTTCACCGAATTCGCGCGGCGCTCACCCAGACCCATGTTGTAAGCTTCCGTACCAATTGAATCGGTATGACCCGCGAGTTCAAACTTCTTAGTGGAATTGGAATTCATTGACTCAATGATTCCGCTTAGAATTTGTTCGCCCTGACCGGTCAACTTGGCCGAATCAAATTCAAAATTGACACCGGACAAACTCAGAATAATCTCACACCCCTTCGCATCCACTTTTACCCCTGGAGGAGTTCCCGGACACGCATCCTGGTCATCTGGCACACCATCGCCATCAGAATCCGCAGGCGGAGCCGGTGCGGGTGTGGCCTCCACAGCCTGCTCGACTTGAGGTTTTGCCGAAATACAACCCGACAACACAAATCCAGCTACAGCAAGCAAAATCAAAGGTTTCATCAGTGCGTTAAGCTTCATTTCTTTCTCCAAAAATGAATAAAAAGTTGATATATGGTCGCAAACAAGGATACATCGGCGCGTAGTGTAGCGATACAGCGACACCGATACAATCCTTTTTTCTCAATTAGTTACGGGCTAAGTCTGTAGTGTTTCCAGAGATTTTCGCCATAAACCTCGAAAACTATTCGATCATGCAGCCGATTTTCCATTCCCTGCCAGAATTCGATTCGGTCCGGTTTGATGCGGTAACCACCCCAAAAATCGGGGCGTGGAACAGGCTTTTCGTTATATTCGCGTTCAAGCCGAACAACTTCGACCTCCAGCACTGAACGATCATCTATAACAGCGCTTTGCTCCGAAGCCACGGCGCTGATCTGACTACCACGAGGCCGTGAGGCGAAGTAATCGTCCGATAATTGCGTTTCAATTTTTTCCACCGAACCTTCGATACGCACTTGCCTGTGTAGTTTATCCCAATACACCACCGCGCTCGCCCACGGATGTCGTGCCAGTTCATTTCCCTTTTGGCTACGATAATTGGTGTAAAAAACAAAACCGCGTTCATCCACTCCGCGTAACAAAACCACACGCGCAGAAGGCCGTCTGTCCTCACCCACAGTCGCAACCGTCATAGCAGCCGGTTCATATATATCGGCGTTACGCGCATCATTATTCCATTCGTTAAAAATGTCGAACGGGCTGCGATCTTGTATCATTGATTCGGTTAAAGACACTTACTTCTCCACGGCCAGCAAATTGATTTGCGAATAATACATAACTTTGTCTCTTTATGAATCAACCTGAAGAAACCACCGGTAATCTTGATGCCTTATCGGACAACGATGCGCCCTTGCGTGATGACGTTCGTTTGCTCGGCCAGCTATTGGGTGAGACTTTAATAAGCCAGCGCGGTCATGACCTGTTTGATAGAGTTGAAAAAGTGCGCGCACTGTCCAAGGCTGCACGTGCCGGCGACACCCGTTCTGCGGACGAACTTTCAGCATTGCTATCAACACTGTCCGCGGACGAAATGCTGGATTTAGCGAGAGCATTTAGTCATTTCTTAAATCTTGCCAATATCGCCGAACAACATCATCAAATCCGGCAACGTCGAATTGCTGACTCCAATGCACTAAAGAAAGAATTAAAACGGCTACGAAGTATTGACGTGACCGATGATCAACTTTACGACGCAGTCTGTGGACTCAACATCGGGTTAGTGCTAACCGCCCACCCAACGGAGATCGCACGACGTACGCTCACGCTAAAGTACAAGAAAATTTCCGACCTGCTGGCCTTTCGCGATCGTAACGACTTAACCGAAGCGGAAAAATCCGAAACCATCGAAGGGTTGAAACGAAAGATCGTCGCTATTTGGGAAACGGACGAAATCCGGCGCGAACGGCCAACACCGCCGGATGAAGTGCGCTCGGGTCTGGTGATAGTGGAACAAAGCCTGTGGGAAGCCATTCCGAAATTCTTGCGCCAACTCGACATGGAGTTAAAAAATCATACTGGCAAATCATTACCCCTGGCCGCGGCACCGATTCGCGTCGGTTCCTGGATGGGTGGTGACCGTGACGGCAATCCGAATGTCACACCGGCCGTTACCCGCCGCGCCTGTTTGATGGCGCGTTGGCAGGCAGCGGATTTGTATTGGCGTGAAGTCGACGAACTGCGCCGGGATTTATCCATGCACCGCTGTGACGACGCACTGCGACAACTCGCGGGCGACGCGCACGAACCCTATCGCAAAGTGTTACGCGCTTTACGCAATCGTCTCGCCGGCACGCGCCGGGAGCTGGAAGAACAGTTAAACGGCAAAACGAAAGCGGAAGATTTAATCGAATCCATTGAGGAAATTCGTCAACCCTTGTTGGTCTGTTATCGGTCCCTGCACAACACCGGCGCTGGAGACATCGCTCAAGGCCGCTTGCTGGATTTAATTCGCCGCACACATTGTTTCGGACTCGGGCTGGTGCGACTGGATATTCGCCAGGAAGCCGCGCGGCATACCCAGACACTGAGTGAGATTACACAATACCTGGAACTTGGTGACTACGCCGAATGGAATGAAGAACAACGCTTGTCTTTCCTGATACACGAGTTGCAAAACAAACGTCCGCTCATCCCTCATGACATAGTCCTGTCCGCTGAACCCCAGGAGGTGTTGGATACGTTCTACATGCTGGCCGGCGAAAATCCCGAATGTCTGGGTGCTTATGTTATTTCCATGGCGACTTATGCGTCGGACGTGTTGGCCGTGGAATTGTTGCAACGCGAATGTGGAGTTAAACAACCGCTGCGGGTCGTGCCGTTGTTTGAACGGGTTGATGACCTGAAAGGCGCGGCGCACGCGTTTAAAAAATTGCTGGCGATTGACTGGTATCGCAAACGCATCAACGGCCATCAGGAAATCATGATCGGTTATTCCGATTCCGCCAAAGATGCGGGTCAGATTGCCGCCGCCTGGGGTTTGTATCGCGGGCAGGAAAGTCTGACCGATGTCGCGCAACAACATGACGTAAAACTGACATTGTTTCATGGACGCGGTGGGACGGTTGCCCGTGGTGGTGGCCCTGCACGCGCTGCCATTCGTTCGCTGCCGCCAGGTTCGGTTAACGGCGCCATGCGTGTCACCGAACAGGGTGAAGTCATACAAGCAAAATTCGCCTTACCGAATATGGCGCTGGGTACGTTGACGACATACGCCACCGCCGTACTGGAAGCAAGTTTGACACCACCACCCAAACCGGAAAAAGCGTGGCGCGATGCGATGGAAGTATTGTCTGAAACATCCATGCAAAGTTATCGCGGCGTCGTGCAACAAGATGCCGATTTTCTGGACTATTTCCATACCGCGACCCCGGAATCCGAACTGGGCAAACTGAAAATCGGCAGCCGCCCGGCACGGCGCAAACCCGGTCGTGACGTTGCCCATTTACGCGCCATTCCCTGGATATTTGCCTGGACCCAAACCCGTTTGATGCTGCCCGCATGGTTAGGCGTCGGCAAGGCACTACGCAGCGTGATGGAGTCCGGCGGCGCGGAAGACTTGAAACAAATGAAACAACGCTGGCCGTTCTTCGCGGCGACACTCGATTCAATCGAAATGGTTATCGCAAAGACCGATCCCAATGTTGTTGCACGCTATGATGCGAGATTGGTTCCGGAGAATTTACATGCCTTAGGTGCAGAACTTCGCGCGCGATTCGGTCGAACTGCAGAAGCGGTTTTAATGGTGACGGGCCACGAGCAGCCGCTGGAACACGAACCCGTTACCTTACGCTCAATCTCCGTGCGTAACCCTTACACCGATCCGCTTAACCTTTTACAAATCGAACTACTCGCCAGACTACGTGCCGGCGAAACGGGCGTTATTGAAGACGCGTTGCTTGTCGCCATCAATGGCATTGCGGCGGGTATGCGGAATACGGGTTAACAAGTAACTAAATCTATTTTTTCCAAAATCTTTAGGATTCAAAAATAATGCGGATTAATAGCTTACATCTACAGAACTATCGAACTTTTGAAGATTTGAAAGTCGAATTCCCCGACTTTTACACAGCTATATGTGGTCAAAACGATGCTGGTAAAAGTAACGTCATAAAGGCACTACAATTAATTCTTGGGATGCCAGATTCTTACTATCGCCGAAAATCTTACAACGAAATTTCCTTTAGCAGCGACTATCCTAAATGGCGAACTGACAATAATCATGAAATAAGTGTGTCGGTTGAGTGCTCTGTCTACAAAGAATACGACGCTGGGCTTTATAATTTCATCAACGATTGGTTAGAACTAGAAACTAATGACGAGTCAATTACACTTAACCTTAAAGCGCGTACATCAGGGGAACCCTACAGCAACGATCTTTCCGTAACTGTCAACGACAAAGAATTCTCAGGCCTGAAGGCGCAAGAAGTAAACAACAAACTCCGATCAACCCTCCTTGTTCACAACTCAACTGAATTTGGTTACAGATTCTCAATCATAGGAGAGCTGGATGAATTCTCCGACGAGTATGGTAAAGAGTTAGCGGATATCGGAAAAAAAGCAAGCAGATCGTTAAAACGGGTCGCTAAAACACACAAAAACGAGATCACAAGATTGCTTGGTAGACTCAGTCAAAGCTACAAGGTCGAGATCAGTCTACCAGATATATCGTTGCACCATCTGCCTTACGATCTCACCTTGGGCGACTCAAAAATAGATGTTGCTTTGAGTGAATGGGGAAGCGGCACAAAAAATCGAACAATGATCTTTCTTGCTCTTTTAAAAGCAAAGCAGATCAGTCAGTCTGCCACCACATCATCAAAAATCACTCCAGTGCTGGTAATTGAAGAACCAGAGAGTTTTCTCCACCCTTCGGCACAAGCTGAGTTCGGAAGAATCCTTCAAGACTTATCTAGTGAATTTGGTGTCCAGGTTATCACGACAACCCATAGTCCTTATATGCTTAGCAAAGACAAACCGGAATCAAATATTCTGCTAGAAAGGAAAATTTTCCGCCGCCACTTCCGCGAGTCTCAACAAATTCCAACTGACGGAGAAAAATGGATGGAACCGTTCAGTTTGATATTGGGACTTTCAACCGAAGAATTCAGACCATGGAAAGATTTGTTCTTCGGAAACAACGAGTCTACATTGTTGGTGGAAGGAGCCGTGGACAAAGAATACTTTGAGATGTTGCGGTGCGAAGAACACGGCCCCGATCAACTCCTATTTGAAGGAACAATCTTTGATTACGATGGAGTTGGATCATTAAAAAACCCAACAATGCTTAAATTCATTAAGAATCGTAGCAAGTCCGTTTTCATAACATATGATCTTGATGTAGAAGATACTGTGAAACCAGGGTTAGAAAAAAACGGATTTACCCACAAAAAAGATTTCATAGGCCTTGGACAAAATAAATCAGGTCGCCGAAACATAGAGGGGTACCTTCCAGCGAAGGTTGTAGATCAAGTGAATGCTGAAAATCAGGATCTAGTGTTGTCTGCCATTAATGGTGATAGAAACGAGCGGAAATCAGCAAAAAACAGGCTCAAGTTAAAATACCAAGAAAATTTCAAGTCTAACTGCAAACCGGGAGATGAATGGTTCGGCGAGTTTTATAAAACAGTCAAAATCATCAACAAAGCCCTGGCTTCACAGTAGAAGATTACGCAATCCAGATAAATTAAGATGTAGCTCCAAAAGAACCAAATTCATCTGGAGTTATATCCAGCTAAACATTAGCTGGCTACTCAAAGAAATTGGCTACTTTTCAACATCCCCCATACACAGGTATTTTACTTCCAGAAACTCGTCGATACCGTATTTGGAGCCTTCGCGGCCGATGCCGGATTCTTTGACACCGCCAAAGGGTGCGACTTCGTTGGAAATGATGCCGGTGTTGATACCGACGATGCCGTATTCTACGGCTTCTGACACGCGCCACACACGACCCAGATCGCGACTATAAAAATAAGCGGCCAGACCGAACTCGGTGTCGTTGGCCATTTTGATGGCTTCTTCTTCCGATGAAAATTTAAATAATGGGGCAACCGGACCAAACGTTTCATCGTTCGCCACTTTCATTTCCGTTGTGACATTGGTTAATACGGTCGGTTGAAAAAATGTTCCGCCCAGTTCGTGTCGTGATCCGCCGACTGCAACGCTCGCGCCCTTTGCAACTGCATCGGCAATATGCTCCTCGACTTTTTCGATAGCGGCAACGTCAATAAGAGGGCCTTGGTTTACACCGTCGTCAAATCCGTTACCGACTTTCATTTCCGCCACCGCATTGCCGAGTTTTTCCGCAAACTCGTCGTACACGCTGTCCTGCACCAGCAAGCGGTTGGCGCACACGCAAGTCTGACCGGTGTTGCGGTATTTGGACATCATCGCACCTTGCACGGCGGATTCGATATCGGCGTCATCGAAAACAATAAACGGCGCGTTGCCACCCAGCTCCATGGACATTTTTTTCACTGTGCCCGCGCATTGTTGCATGAGTTTTTTACCGACCTCCGTCGAACCGGTAAAAGTCAGCTTGCGAACGATAGGGTTGGATGTCATCTCCCCGCCGATGGCCGATGACGAACCGCTTACAACACTCAACACACCCTTAGGAATGCCTGCGCGCTCCGCCAGTTCGCATAATGCGAACGCAGAATAAGGTGTCGCGGTCGCAGGTTTCACAACCATGGTGCACCCTGCCGCCAATGCGGGTGCGGCTTTGCGGGTAATCATTGCAGACGGGAAATTCCACGGTGTTATCGCCGCACACACGCCTATCGGTTCTTTAATCACGACAATGCGTTTGTCGGATTGATGTTGTGGAATGGTATCGCCGTAAATGCGTTTACCCTCTTCGGCGAACCATTCGATAAACGAAGCCGCGTAAACGATTTCACCCTTGGACTCCGTCAAGGGTTTGCCCTGTTCCGTTGTCATTAACACGGCCAAATCGTCCTGATTTTCGATCATCAACTCAAACCAACGACGTAGTTTTCCGGCCCGTTCTTTTGCCAGCAACGCACGCCACGCGGGCAATGCAACATTCGCCGCATCAACCGCGCGTTTCGTTTCCGCTGCCCCCATTTTCGGGATGGTGCCGACGATGGAATTATCCGCCGGATTGGTGACGTCGATCGTGGCGCCGTCATCGGCGTCCATCCATTGCCCGTCGATATAACATTGTTGGCGAAATAACGATTGATCTTTCAGTTGCATGACAATTCCTCTGGATGATGAAACAAGACCGGATTATTTACGAAATAAAGCCGGTCAAAGACAATGATTTGATAAATAGTTTATAACGAAGCTTGCCACGACAGGCCGATACGGGGCAATTAAATTTTACACCCTAGCCTATCACCCCATCCGAGCGCATTTGTTTTACGACGGCGCTATCCAGACCGAGGTCACACAATACCTCATCGGTATGTTGGCCCAATAGCGGTGGTGCGCTCTGCTGCCGCACCGGTGTTTGCGACAGTTCTATCGGACATTTCACCATGGATAAATGTTCAGTGACTGAATGTTTCGTTTGCCAACGCAAACCACGGTGTTTCGCCTGCGGGTCATCGAATACCTGATCGATATCGTTAATCGGTCCGCATGGCACACCTGTCTCCTCCAACACTTGCAACCATTCTTCACTGCTTCGTTCACGCATAATCACTTCAAGCTTTGGAATCAGCATCGCACGATTGATCACACGCTGCGCATTGGTCACGAAGTCGGGGTCGGTAGATAGTTCAGAACAATTCGCGACCTCGCAAAACCGGGCGAACTGCCCGTCGTTGCCCACAGCCAAAATGATATGGCCATCGCGCGTTGCGAATACCTGATACGGGACAATATTCGGATGGGCGTTACCCGCACGCCCCGGTGTTTTACCGGACACCAGGTAATACAAGGCCTGATTGGCCAGCGCCGCTGCCTGCACATCGAACAATGCCATGTCGATGTGTTGTCCACGGCCACTGCGCTCACGATGCAGTAGCGCTGCCTGAATGGCGTTTGCGGCATACAGTCCGGTTAAAATATCCGCCATGGCGACGCCGACTTTTTGTGGCCCACCACCGGGCCGGTCATCCGCTTCACCGGTAATACTCATCAAACCACCCATGGCTTGAATCATGAAATCATAACCGGCGCGATGGGCGTAAGGCCCGGTTTGCCCAAAGCCCGTAATCGAGCAATACACCAGTTTCGGATTTATGTCGCTTAACGACCCATAGTCGAGTCGATATTTTTTTAACCCGCCAACTTTAAAGTTTTCAACCAGTACGTCGCAAGTCTCGGCAAGGTGTCGAACTATTTTTTGTCCTTGCGGATTGGCAATGTCGATGGCAACAGATTTTTTACCACGATTCGCGGCCAAGAAATAGGATGCGTCTTTTGTTTCGTTGCCTTCGCGATCACGCAGAAAAGGCGGCCCCCACCCGCGTGTATCGTCTCCAGCGCTCGGACGTTCGATTTTGATGACCTCGGCCCCCAAGTCAGCCAGGAGTTGCGTGCACCAGGGGCCGGCCAGTATGCGGCTCAAATCCAGTATGCGTATGTTTTCGAGTGCTTGTACGGACATAGAGGGATTTTAAATACAGAGCAAAAATCTATTCGTCAGCAAGCTGACTCCTACAAAATTTCTACCACACCGATTACTAACGAGGAAGAGACAATAGCCGCGCGAAAATAAGCCTGGATACCCGCCTCGGCAACTGCTTCCGGCGTTGCTCTACCTCCTCCATCCCTGGAGTCGTGCGCGGGTATGACGTCGAAAAGAAATTGTTGATTGCTGATCAAGCTAAAACTTTCGCCAGACTGCCGCTTGCTCCTGCAGCGCCAGCACTCCCACCATCCCTGGCGGTCGCCACTGGCTCCCACAAAAGCTGACCGCTGACAGCCGAATGCTAAACGCTATCAGCAAAACGCCTGTATACCTGTTTGCGCACGCCCCAGAATCAACGCGTGAATGTCATGCGTGCCTTCGTAGGTGTTCACGGCTTCGAGATTCATGGCATGGCGAATGACGTGGAATTCGTCGGCTACGCCGTTACCGCCATGCATGTCTCTTGCGCTGCGCGCAATATCCAGAGCTTTACCGCAGTTATTACGTTTCATTAGCGACACCGCCTCGAGCGCGGCTTTACCTTCGTCCATTAAGCGGCCTAAACGCAATGCGGACTGCAAACCGATAGTAATTTCCATTTGCATATCAGCCAGTTTTTTTTGAATCAATTGATTCGCAGCGAGCGGACGACCGAATTGTTTACGTTCCAATGTATAACTTCGAGCCGCATGCCAACAGGCTTCCGCTGCGCCCATGCTGCCCCAGGCAATGCCATAGCGCGCACGGTGCAGGCAACCGAATGGACCTTTCAATCCTTTTACGTTTGGCAAAAGGTTTTCTTCCGGCACAAAAACATTATCCATAACAATTTCACCGGTAATGGACGAGCGCAGTGAAAATTTGCCTTCGATCTTGGGCGCGCTTAATCCCTGCATCTCTTTTTCGAGAATGAATCCACGTATAACGTTTTCCTCGTCTTTCGCCCACACAATAAATACATCGGCGACGGGTGAATTGGTAATCCACATTTTTGAACCGTTCAAGGTGTAACCGCCATCGGCTTTGCGTGCGCGGGTTTTCATACCACCGGGATCGGAACCGTGATCGGGTTCGGTGAGGCCGAAACAACCGACAATTTCACCGCTCGCCAACCTGGATAAGTATTTTTCCTTCTGTTCCTCGCTGCCATAGGCATAAATCGGATACATCACCAGACTCGATTGCACACTCATAGAGGAGCGGTAACCACTATCAACGCGCTCAACCTCACGCGCGACCAGGCCATAACACACATAGTTTAAACCGGGACAGCCGTAACCCTCGATACTCGATCCCAACATGCCTAACTCACCCATCTCGTTAATGATGGAGCGGTCGTAGGTTTCGTGCCGATTGGATTCCACAATACGTGGCATTAACTTTTCCTGGCAGTATTTGCGCACGGAGTCACGCACCATGCGCTCATCTTCAGTCAGTTGTTCATCCAACAGCAGCGGGTCTTCCCAGGAAAATTCAGGTCTGTTTTTAGTCATCGTATTCAACTCGTGGGGATTCGTAAGACTACGCAAATCACATAGATTAGTTATCTACTATCGTACCAAAATTTTGCACCAGCGCGCGTTCGTATGCCTGCAATCCAATGGCCGTATCCTGCACGCCGGTGCCGGTCAGATCGCAAACAGTTATGTCTGTATCGTTACGTTGGTATTGGAAAACACCGGAGGTCAGTTCGCCGAGTTCAATCACATGCGTTGATTCACGCTTGAGCCTGTCTTGAGTATGTTGCATTTCACCCATGGAAAAACACTGGTCAAACCGATCGCAGACAATCAAATCGGCAATGTTTAACACGTCCGGCGCCAGTTCCTGTTTGCCGGACAGATCGGAACCCATCGCGGTAATGTGCAATCCTGGATGCAACCAGTCTTTTTCAATCAAGGGTTCGCGCGCCGAGGTTGTGGTGACCACGACATCGCTCTCACGCACCACTTGTTCCGATGGAACGATCTCGACATCAATAGACAACTTCGCTCGCATCTCTTCGGCGTAATGCCGCGTACGTTCCTGAGAGCGGCTATGCACCAGTAATCGATTAAAGTCTCGCACCAAGCGCAAGCATTCGATCTGATAACGTGCCTGTGCGCCGGCACCGACCACACCAACGGTTTCGATATTTTCTTTAGCCAAATACTTTGCCGCCACCGCACCGGCCAGGCCAGTGCGCAAATCGGTCAAATAGCCATTGTCCAAAAACACGGCTTCACAAAAACCGGTTTCGGCGTTGAACATTACGACCATGGCGCTGGAACTGGGTAATCCGAGCTTTGGATTGTTAAAAAATCCGGACGCGAGTTTTACGGCGAAGCGATCGCAACCTTTTACATAAGCGCTTTTAATATCGACATCACCCGCATGCTCGCTCACCTCGATATGCATGATGGGCGGCATCGTCACGCGATCCTGCTGCAACCAGGTAAATGCGTTCTCGACCGTTTGTAGGGCTTGCGTATCCATACCCACGCATGCGCGCAATTCCGCTTCAGTCAGTATTCGAACCTGCACGATAACGTCGTCTAGAAATCGCTGTAAGTGCCATCGATAATCGACTGAAAAATATCCATATCGACATTCTCACCGCTAATGACACAGACAATGTTGCCACGCGCATTCTTGATTTTTCCTTCGAGCAACGCCGCAACACTGACCGCCGCACCGCCTTCGACAACAACACGATCATGGCGGTACAGCACGCGCATGGCGTTGGCGATTTGTTGTTCCGAAACCGTCGCCGTTTGATCGACCACTCGTTTAACTGCTTCAAAAGTAAATCGATTATCCAGGCCAATACCGCCACCGAGACTGTCGGCGAGCGAATTTTGTTCTTCCACCGGCACCGGATGACCCACTTGCAGGCTCTTTATCATCGCCGGGCCACGTTCCATGGAAACGCCAGCGACTTGTATATCCGCAGATGCTGCCTTCATTACCGTGCCAATACCGCTGATCAAGCCGCCACCGGATATGCCACAGGCCAGCATATCGACCTCAGGCAGGTCTTCCATAATTTCGATGCCTATGGTGCCCTGCCCGGCCATGACATGCTCGTCGTCGAAGGGGTGTACCAGGGTCATGGCCTCTTCCGACACCAGGCGCCGCGCTTCTTCCTCCGCCTCATCCTGGGAATCACCGATAATGCGTACCTCCGCGCCTAACTGTTCAATCGCATCGACCTTGTTCTGCTTGACCAGGCTGGACATGCACACAACCGCGTGTATACCCATTTTTTGCGCGGCGTAAGCCACTGCCCGGCCGTGGTTACCGGTTGATACTGCGACAATACCTTTCCAACGTTCGTCCTCGGTCAGATTTAATACGCGATTGGTAGCACCACGGATTTTGAAGGAGCCGATGTCGTGAGTGGTCTCGAGTTTAAGATAGACCGAAGCGTTGAGTTGACCGGATAAATAATTCGAATAAATCAGAGGGGTTCCCCTTACCCAGGGGTCAATGGCTTTGCGCGCAGCGTAGATATTCTTAAGCGTTACGTTCACAGGTTGCTATGACGTTTTACATCGATTGTCTGAACGTCCACTCTACCCAGCTCAGACCCGCTAGACAAATACCAAGAAATAAAAATAGTTTGAACACGTGCATAATTGCCAAACCGCTGCAAAAAAACCGCTGGATCGCCCGCATTGGCCTGTTGATTATCTTTTACGTCGTCTCCTGCGCCATGATTCTCGGCGGCTTTTCACGAAGTCATCGCCGCGGAAGACGTCTCGACATTGCCCTGGCATTGGCACATTATTGGTGCATACTGGCTCCAGGCCACGAAAATACCATTAGAATCACACACGAAATCGTTGTTTCGTGTCATAGTTTGCACACAAAGTTTCATATCCAGGCCACGAATTGCTATAGTCCGCATTGAGATACACACAATGCCAAATGGTGAGCGGTTGACAACCCGACATCGGGCCAGAATAATCAGTTTGAGGGGAAGATATAGAGAATGACGGATAATAACGAACATTACGTCCGCTTCGTAGAAGTACAGAAAAGTTACGACGGCGAAACGCTAGTCGTCAAGAATTTAAACCTCGACATCGCCCGTGGTGAGTTTGTCACCATGCTGGGACCATCCGGTTCCGGAAAAACAACCTGTCTGATGATGCTGGCCGGTTTCGAGACCGCGACGCACGGTGAAATCATACTGGATGGCAATAACATCAATAACGTGCCGCCGCACAAACGCGACATCGGCATGGTATTCCAAAACTACGCTTTGTTCCCGCACATGACGGTAGCGGAAAATCTTGCCTTCCCGCTGGAAGTGCGCAATAAATCAAAAGCCGAAATCGACGAGCGTGTGCAAAAAACGTTGGATCTGGTTCAGTTGGGCGAGTTTGGCGGTCGGCGTCCAGCACAGTTGTCGGGCGGTCAACAACAACGGGTCGCGGTCGCCCGTTCATTAGTGTTCGAACCAAAATTGATTTTAATGGACGAACCATTAGGCGCACTCGATAAACAACTGCGCGAACAAATGCAATACGAGATTAAACACATACACGAGAATCTCGAAGTGACCATGGTGTATGTAACTCATGATCAGTCCGAAGCCTTGACCATGTCCAATCGGATTGCTGTTTTTAATGACGGCGTCATTCAGCAACTCGCGTCACCGGATGAACTTTATGAAAAACCCGAGAACACATTTGTTGCGAGATTCATCGGTGAAAACAATACACTCACGGGTGAAGTAAAGCAGGAACAAAATGGGCTATGCGTCGTAGACGTAGCCGGTACGACGATTAGCGCATTACCGGTAAATATCGATGGCGTTGGCAAAAACACTACCCTGTCATTACGCCCCGAACGCGTCACGGTCGGCCCCGCACCGGGCACATTACCGAATATTGTTGACGCAAAAGTGGAAGAACTGATTTATCTCGGCGATCATATTCGCAGCCGAATTAATGTTTTAGGCCACGATGATTTCATCGTGAAAGTTCCAAATTCTTCCGGTCATGCCCACCTTAAACCTGGCGATCAGGTAAAAATAGGTTGGCAGGCCGAAGATTGCCGCGCATTGGATGCAGCAGCAGCGTAACGTACTAATCTGGTAACAGATTTTAGTAAGCCAAACGTGCAACGGACTGCCTGTTAAACCATTGCAATTGATCAAGAAACTGGAGAGAACAGAGATGAAGTACTTAGTAAAACGAAGTTTAATTGCCGCAGGCGTCGCGGCGACAATGGGCCTTGCCGGTACCGCCCAGGCAGAAACGGAAATGGTTGTCGTTTCCTGGGGCGGTGCTTACACTGCTAGTCAGCAAAAGGCTTATCACGAACCCTACATGGCGGCTAATCCTGACGTCAAAATCATTAATGACGACTCCGCGGCCGAAGGCATCGCCAAAATTCGAGCCATGAACGAAGCAGGCAATGTCACCTGGGCATTAGTCGATATGGTAGCGTCCGATGCAATCCTGCTGTGCGAAGAAGGTTTACTCGAGGAAATCGATCACGACACCATGTTAGCAGCAGCGCCAGACGGCACACCGGCTTCCGCCGATTTCGGCGACATGATTGCGTCACCCTGCTTCATACCGCAAATTGTGTATTCCACGACCTTCGGTTACCGTACCGACCTGGTCAAAGAAGCGCCCACTTCTATCAACGATGTATTTGACCTGGAAAAAATTCCTGGCAAGCGCTCACTGGAAAAACGCCCGATTGGTAACATGGAATGGGCCTTGATTGCCGATGGCGTATCCCCTGACGAAGTGTATGACGTGCTGGAAACCGAAGAAGGTGTTGACCGTGCGCTGGCCAAATTGGACACCATTAAAGACCAAGTCGTGTGGTGGGAGAAAGGCGCACAAACCCCGCAACTCCTGGCCGACGGCGAAGTCGTAATAGGTTCCACTTACAATGGCCGGTTATTCTCCGTTATCGAAGAGGAAAAACAACCCATCGCCATGATGTGGGACTGGCAGGTGTTTGACCTGGATGGTTGGGTCATTCCCAAAGGTGCGCCACACCGTGAAGAGGTGGAGAAGTACCTGAAATTCGCTACCGATACACAGCGGTTGGCCGACCAAGCGAAGTTTATTTCCTATGGTCCGGCGCGCGCGTCTTCCGCACCGTTAGTAGGTAAGCACGCGGATCTTGGTATTGACATGGGTCCGCACATGCCGACTGCACCGGATAACGCCACGAATACTTTGTTGTATAACTACGAGTTCTGGGCCGACAACAAAGACGACTTGACCGAGCGGTTTAACGCCTGGTTAGCTCAGTAGTAGCCCTCAAAATCAGGCAGGGAGCGGCATTTCATTGCCGCTCCCATCGCCTTTAACCTGAGTCCCGGAGCGATCTGTTAATAAACAACAATGGCCACCAACGCAGCAGTCATTAACGAACAATTGGTAACGGCGGACGGGGTTCCGTTAAGAACCAGCCTCGCCCGTGCTCAACGCAGAAACCGACTAAAAGCGCTGAGCCTGGTGTTGCCACTGTTCCTGTTTATTGCCATTACTTTTTTCTGGCCCATTGTTGACATGCTGAAACGCAGCGTCGAGAACCAACTGGTTGGCGAAGTAATGCATCGTTCAGCGCCGATGCTGCAGGGTTGGGATGAAAATAGCGGCGAGCTGCCCGATGAAGCGGTGTTTGCCGCACTGGCCGAAGATTTTGTCGAGGCAAGAGAACTCAAAACCTCAGGCAAAGTCGGCCGCCGATTAAACTACGAAAAACCGGGCTTTTCTGGATTATTTCGCAAGACCGCACGCAGGGCACCAAAACTGGAACCACCTTTTCAAGACGCTTTTATTGAGATCGACAAGAAATGGGGCAAAGTAGAAACCTGGCAGGTTTTTAAACGTGAAAGCACTCCGTACACTATTTCGTATTATCTGGCAGCGGTGGACATGGGTTACGGTGACACCGGTGAAATCGTGCGCAACGCCGAAAACAAACGGATTTACATGAAACTGTTTTGGCGCACGATTTGGATAAGCCTGCTCATCACCGCTATATGTCTGGTACTTGCTTACCCGATCTCGTATTTGTTATCTGTTTTGCCAGTAAGCAAAAGTAATTTGCTTATTATTTTAGTCTTACTCCCGTTCTGGACATCATTGCTGGTCAGAACCAGCGCATGGATTGCACTGCTCCAGAAAGAAGGGGTGATCAACGATATCCTCGTGTGGCTGGGCGTTATCGCCGCTGACGGTCGACTCGCGATGATTCACAACCGCACCGGCACTATTATTGCCATGGTGCACATATTGCTGCCATTTATGGTGTTGCCGCTATACAGCGTGATGAAAACCATCCCGCCCAGTTATATGCGCGCGGCCAAGTCACTGGGTGCAACACCGTTCACCGCATTTGTCCGCGTATACATACCGAACACTATAGCCGGCGTAGGGGCCGGTGCCATTTTAGTGTTTATCCTGGCCATCGGTTATTACATTACACCTGCTCTTGTAGGTGGCCAAAGCGGCACATTAATCAGTAACTTTATCGCTTTTCACATATCCAGCTCCCTGAATTGGGGTCTGGCTGCAGCGCTGGGGGCGATATTACTGGCCGTAGTGCTAGCGCTGTATTTTATTTACGACAAGATAGTCGGTTTCGACAACATGAAATTAGGGTAACGGGGAACGTAGCAAAATCATGGCATTACCGACTTACGCGACACCACTGGAACGAGTCTGGCACTACACCTACCTCGCTATTTGCGGGTTGATATTCTTTTTTCTGATCGCACCCATTATTATCATCATTCCCCTGTCATTTAATTCCGTTCCGTTTTTTACCTTTACTCCGGAAATGCTGACACTGGACCCGGCGGGATATTCCCTCAAATGGTATGAGGATTTTTTCACCAATTTAAACTGGCAGGGTGCGGTTAAAAACAGCTTTATTATCGCTGTCGTCGCGACGCTTATTTCAACCACCCTCGGCACCATCGCCGCGTTGGGTTTGAGCCGTCCGGAAATGCCGTACAAGTCCGCCATCATGGGGATATTAATCTCACCCATGATTGTGCCGTTGATTATTTCCGCCGCGGGTATGTTTTTTTTCTACTCCAAAATCGGCCTCAAAGACACCCACCTGGGCGTCATATTGGCTCACGCGGCCTTGGGCACACCGTTTGTTGTCATCACCGTAACAGCAACCTTGGTCGGGTTTGACCACAGCTTGACCCGGGCGGCAGCCATGCTCGGGGCATCGCCGACCACGACATTTTTTAAAGTCATCGTCCCATTGATCCTGCCCGGCGTTATTTCCGGCGCGTTGTTTGCCTTTATTACATCATTCGATGAAGTCGTTGTCGTGTTGTTTGTCGGCAGCTACGAACAACGCACTATTCCCTGGCAGATGTTTTCCGGTATTCGCGAACAAATCAGTCCGACTATTCTCGCCGTCGCAACCTTACTGGTTATCTTTTCGATTCTGTTACTCACATCCGTCGAGTTGTTACGCCGCCGCGGTGAACGCTTACGCGGTATTCGTCCCACCTAAACGTCTATAATCGTAAAATAAAACCGCAAAGCACCTGAGTTGTTATCGGTGCTACAACCAAGGGCGTATGCCAGGGTCGAACTTGGCGAGATGTATTCCCTGCAGCCAGAACCCATTGTATGAGTGGCTTTAGCCGCGAATCGTATTCGTCAGACTGCCGCTTGCTCCGGCAGCGCCAGCACGTCCACCATCCCTAGCGGTCGCCACTGGTTCCTACAATGTTCCAGTGTTGTTTGACCCTATCTTGTGGGAATGGCGCCTCGCCACGATGATTTTGACTACTACACAGAACCAGACTCCAACAATGTTTTGCTGCGTTATGATAAAAAATAATCGTTAGTCACTCCTATCCAGGTCGTCACACCTGCGCACGCCTCCAGGGATGGAGGAGGTAGAGCAACGCCGGGAGCAGTTGCCGAGGCAGGTGTCCAGTGAGAATTTTTCATCGTGCGATGTAACAACAAAAATCAGCTAATCTAAACACACACGCCGTTTCCGTGAAATCACCAAAACAAAACATCAACCTGTACGCTTTCGCACCGGGTCTATTTGTTGTCTTGTGGGCAACCGGTTTTATCGGTGCCAAAGCGGGCTTACCCTACGCCGAACCGTTTACATTTTTGTCTTGGCGTTTTTTTTATTGTCGCGGCACTGTTAGGTCTCATTGCTTTAATCACTAAAGCACCCTTCCCTAAACGACTTATTGATTTCGTTCATATCGGGGTCGCCGGAATACTCGTGCAAGGCGTTTATCTTGGTGGTGTGTTCGCGGCTATCTCTATCGGCGTTTCGGCCAGTGTCAGCGCTATCATTGTTGGCGTGCAACCCCTGCTAACGGCGTTACTTGCTGTTCGTGTGCTCGACGAGAAACTCAAACCCCGTCAATGGATTGGATTTGGGTTAGGCCTACTGGGATTAATTCTAGTGGTCACAAAAGAATTCAGCTGGCAATCATCCGACTTGTTTGGTTTGCTCCTGTGTATCGCCTCGTTGGTCGCTATCGCATTTGGAACGATTTACCAGAAAAAATATTGCGCCAATCTCGATCTACGCTCCGGCTCCATGATTCAGTTTATCGCCGCCGGCACATTGATGTTAGCTATTGCACTCGTATTTGAGCAGCGCGTTGTTGTCTGGAGCGCGCAATTTATTTTCGCGTTAACATGGTTGTGCTTAGTATTATCTGTCGGAGCGATCAGTCTGTTTTTTATCCTGATACGCCGCGGTGAGGCGTCACGGGTTGCCGCCTTATTTTATCTCGTACCACCGGTTACTACGCTGTTGGCATGGGTAATTTTTAGCGAGGTTTTGCGCCCACTCGCTTTGTTCGGGATGGCCTTATCGGCCATTGGGGTCGCAATGGTGGTGAAGAACTAGTGGTCCATCAGGCTAATGGTTAGTTGTTAACTTCTGCCACCAGTTTACGTGGTGCCGTTGTTTCTACTTCCCGTGGTCGTAAGTGGGCATGGAATTTGTGTTCAAGTTGTTTGAACAACCACACTATCAGGAATGTTATGGCCAGATAGAACATTCCGGCTGCAATAAACGACTCAAAAGGAACGAAATAACGTGAATTAACAATTTTTGCGGCGCCAAACAAATCGACTATGGTAATGACACCTGCGACGACGCTGCCATGCAGCATAAAAATCACTTCGTTTCCATATGCCGGTAGCACACGACGGAATGCGCTGGGCAGAACGATTCGACGTGAAATCATTGATTTTGACATACCAGCCGCTTTTGCGGCTTCAATTTCGCCGAACGATGTTTGTACAATTGCGCCGCGAATCATCTCCGCAGTATAGGCTGCGGTATTCAAAGTGAATGCGATTAACGCGCACCAATAGGCTTCACGAAAAATCGGCCATAGAAAACTTTCACGCAATGACTCGAATTGGCCGGCACCATGATAAATCATGAACAACTGCACCAGCAAGGGTGTACCACGAAAAAAATATATGTACGCCTTGGGCAACATATTTATTACTGGGTTGCGCGATGCGGCCATGAATGCGATCGGCACCGCCAGTAACAAACCGGCAATCAACGCCATCACAACCAATTGAATGGTTACCCACATGCCTTTAAAGTAAAGCGGCAGGTTGCTGACGATGACTTCAAAATCCATTCTTGTTACGCCTCCCGCACCCCTACGCTATAGCGTTTGTTAAGCCACCGCAGACCAACATCGGATACCGCGGTAATTGCCAAATATAGCAAGGCCACCACAAAAAAGAATGTGAATGGTTTACGTGTAGCGCCACCCGCCTGGCCCGCGTTAAACACCATATCGTGCAAACCAATGACCGAGACCAAAGCAGTAACCTTTACCAATACCAACCAGTTGTTTCCGAATCCCGGTAACGCGTGACGTATCATGGCCGGCATGGTGACGCGAAAAAATACCTGGGATGCGGTCATGCCATAAGCGTAACCGGCTTCGATTTCGCCCTTGGAAACAGCCAGAATCCCGCCGCGAAACGTTTCGGTCATGTAAGCGCCGAAAATAAAACCAATGGTAATAACACCGGCAAAGAATGGATTTACGTCAATATAGTCCCAACCGAGTTTATCGCCGATATTGTTAAGAAGAATCTGACCACCAAAGAAGATCAGGGTCATTAAAACGAGATCCGGAATTCCACGGATAATAGTCGTATAGATTCCTGCAATCCCCTGAGCGACGCGCGATTTTGAAAGTTTCGCTAATGCGCCGATCATACCCAACACCACGGCAATCAAGAGCGATAGCACCGCCACACCGACCGTCAACCACATGCCTTTGAGGATAAAGGGGAAATAGCCTTCGAGATCAAACATCGCCGCGCTACGAAAGCTGGGGTGTTTTAGTCATCAGACGGGAATGGTGCCGGCGTCTCCTCATCCGGCACCACACCATGCGAATATTATTCGCCGTATACGTCGTAATCAAAATATTTACTATTGATTTCGGCATATTTACCGTTTGACCGAATTGCATCAATCGCTGCATTCAGTTTTTCGACCAGGTCGGCATCTTCCTTGCGTGCCGCAATACCTGCGCCTTCACCAAAATATTGTGGATCGGAATAGTCCGGTCCGACAAACTCAAAGTCCGCACCTTGGTCGGTGCTAAGAAATCCGTCATCCATTGCTACCGAATCGGCTAACAGCAGATCGACACGGCCTGCCACTGCATCAAGGTAGGCTTCATCCTGGGTAGCATAACGTTTAATTTCAACCGCATCGCCAAATTCAGCGGTAATAAAATTATCGTGCGTCGTAGCGCGTTGGACGCCAACTGCTTTTCCTTTCATGCTTTCGGCATCGATTTCTATACCCGAGCCTTTCTTGCGCACAAACTTAGCCGGTGTATTGTAGTACTTGTTGGTAAATGCAACTTTCTTTTTACGTTCTTCGGTGATGGACATGGACGCAATAATAGCGTCGTATTTTTTCGCCAACAACGCGGGAATAATGCCATCCCCAGTCCTGCTGAATCATCTCGCATTCAGCACCCATTTCTTCACACAACGCGTTGGCGATATCAATATCAAAACCGACCAATTGACCGTCCGCCGTCACAGAACTAAAGGGCGGATAAGCACCTTCAACACCGATGCGGATCTTACTCCAATCTTCAGCATGCGATACGGATGCCAGAGCGAATGCAGCGGAATAGAACACTACGAAATAAAGTCTTCATGAAACCTCCTGAGTTTCTAGTTGTTACAAAATAATAATTCCCTATGACGCCTGACGTGCAACTTGCCCGTCTACGTTAAGTCCCTTACCACAGCCATGCCATGGTTTGTAATCGATTCAGCCGATCTTAACGACGTGTTCGAATCGTTCACTTGAGCCTATTTTAACGTACCCGCGAGAAATTGGCGGAATCTTTCCGACTTGGGTTGATCGAACACCTGTTGTGGCGTTCCATCTTCCTCGACCTGGCCCTCGTGAATAAACAACACCCGGTCGGATACGTCCCGGGCAAATCCCATCTCATGAGTCACCACCAGCATAGTGCGGCCCTCATCTGCCAGGCTACGCATCACCTTCAACACTTCACCGACCAACTCCGGATCCAGGGCCGATGTGGGTTCGTCAAACAACATCAGATCGGGTTCCATCGCCAGTGCTCTGGCAATCGGCAGCACGCTGTTGCTGGCCACCGGACAAATGTGCCGGATAATAATCCTTACGATCATACAGGCCGACCCTGTTTAGCACTTTTTCAGCGCGTTCTAACGCTTCGGATTTTGGAATTTTCAAAACATGCAACGGAGCCTCAACAATGTTTTGTATCACTGTCATATGCGACCACAAATTAAATTGCTGGAACACCATGGCGAGCTTTCGAGCGAATCCGGTCGACCTGTTTCTGATCTTCCGGCACACGTTCACCGTTACTTTTTGTTCGCATCCGAATCAAGTCACCGCGCACATACACTTCACCCGACGTAGGCGTTTCCAGCAAGGTTGATACAACGGAGAAATGTGCTTTTACCCGATCCACTGCTGCCGAGAATGGAAATGACATCGTGTTCATTGGCGCAAAGCGATATCCCCTTCAACACCTCCAGACTACCAAAGCTTTTGTGCAGATTTTTGACATCCAATGCTGTTTCAGAAGCGGCCATCGGGAATCCCCTTGTTTGTTATGCCCTTAAAGGTACCATAAAGCGCAGTGTG
>CBDCFT010000078.1:0-161108 GCA_965216365.1 Arenicellales bacterium
GGCCTTGGGTCCGGTTTTCGCCTGTTGATATTACACATAAAAGTATTGCTGCAAAAAAAGACCACAGATGACGCGGAGTTGCGTCTGGCCTTGGGTTATTTCGTAAAGTGGTTTGAAGATAAGCGTATTAAGCGTCAAAAAAGAAAACAATTTAAACGCGCCATGGCTGACCTCCCAATCGTCTGATGTCGGTCGTGCACAAACTGATCTCCAAAGCGGCAAGTTCAAACGCCGCGTTGCCGGTAAAAAAATCCATGCGGCGATTGATGGAGACGTATTACAATGCCGCGGTTGTCAACCGGCTGAGTACGAAAACCGAAGCTTTACGTTTGGTGATTGATAGCGATCAACCGGTGAGGGTTAATCTTGTTATTCCCGAGATTAACTTCGAGTGTTTTTACGGCGGTTATATCGCGAAATTCAATCTGGCGTTAATGTTGGCGCAACGAGGACGCAAGGTTCGACTGCTGACTGTCGATCCCTGTCCTTATCAGATTGAACTTTGGCGTGAACGTATCCAGGAATATGCCGGGTTGGAGAATGTTTTTGACTTTATCGACGTGCAATGTTGCTATGATCGAGAAAAAGGCGTGCCAGTCAATCCTGGCGACATCTTTGTTGCGACAACCTGGTGGACCGCTTATATTGCTGCCGCCGCGGCCAGGCAACTGCGGCGAGAAAAATTCATTTATTTAATCCAGGAATTCGAACCGTTTACCTTTCCTATGGGTTCGTACTATGCCATGGCACGTTCTTCCTATGATTATCCGCATTATGCAATTTTCTCAACTCGGTTTTTGCAATCCTATTTTGAAAGCCAGCAGATTGGAGTTTTTGCGAAAGAATGCCGGGACAACGAAGGCAACGCGATGGCATTTGAGAACGCTATTTTTACTTATAACGACAGCGAACTGACATTCCAGAACCGCACGCCACATCGTTTGTTGTTCTACGCCCGTCCCGAAGCGCACGCATCGCGTAACATGTTCGAAATCGCATACATCGCGTTGTCAAAGGCAATCGAACAAGGCGTGTTTAACGATCAATGGGAGTTTCACGGTGTTGGCAGTAATCACAAAAACATACCGTTGCCAAACGGCCGTGAACTGGTGATGCGTGGCATCGTGGGTTTGACGGAATACCGCGAGTTGTTGCCGCAATATGATATCGGTTTGAGCTTGATGTACACACCACACCCAAGTTTGTTACCGCTGGAAATGGCTGCTGCGGGCATGGTGGTTGTCACCAGCGAGTGTATGAATAAAACACATGCCGACTTACACCGCATTACGACGAATTTGTTTGGCGCAACGCCAACCATCGATGGCGTTCTCGCTGGATTAAAACAAGCCGTGCAGAAAGTGAACGACAAAGATAAGCGGCTAAGTGGTGCACAAGTTGACTGGGCATCTTCATGGCCGCAGGCTTTCAGCGAAGAGTTTTTTCAACAACTCGATGACTGGATTGATAATAAACATTGAAACAGATTATGGGGCATAATTTTGTCAGATAACAACAAGGCTTTATTGGATTTATCCGTCGTATTGCCGGTATTCAATGAAGAAGAAAACATCGAATTCGTCTATAACGAAATCGCCGGTGTCTTGTCAGATCAATCTTATAGTTACGAGATCGTATTTGTCGATGACGGCAGCAGCGATGGCACCCTGGATAAGTTAAAAGCAATCCAGGCGCGTGACGAGAATGTTGTTGTTGTGACATTCCGGCGTAATTTTGGTCAGACGGCGGCAATGTCGGCCGGATTCGATACCGCGAGTGGCAGTGTCATTGTTACCATGGACGCAGATCAACAAAACGACCCGGCTGATATTCCGACACTTCTGAGCAAAGATTGATGAAGGTTTCGATCTGGTTTCAGGCTGGCGATTTAACCGGCAGGACGGTTTTTTATTACGACGTTTGCCATCGCAGATTGCAAATCGCGTTATTTCGTTCGCCACCGACGTGAAGCTGCATGACTATGGTTGTACATTGAAAGCATTCAAGTTGGATGTGGCTAAACAACTGTCGTTGTATGGTGAAATGCACCGGTTCATTCCGGCGATTGCCAGTTGGATGGGCGTGTCCATTGCTGAAGTCAAGGTTAATCACCGACCGCGTGTGCTAGGTACTTCTAAATACGGTATATCCCGGACGTTCCGTGTGATACTGGATTTGATAACCGTGAAATTTTTATTGAGTTATTCGACACGGCCAATTCAGTTTTTTGGCTCCATCGGCATGGCATCAGGCGCGCTTGGGTTTTTGATGTCGCTCTATGTCACCGTGCAACGATTGTTTTTCAATATTCCCCTGGGCGACAGACCGATATTGTTGCTGGCCGTGTTACTCATGTTTATTGGTCTGCAGTTTATTACCGTGGGCCTGCTGGCGGAGATGCAGATCCGGACTTATCATGAGACGCAACACAAACCGATTTACGTCATTCGAGAAATTTTCTCGAGCCGTCCGGTTAAACCGTCTTGACGAGTTTGGTTGATAATTCCCATATCGCAGTCATTGTTGTTAACTGGAATTCCGGTGAATACCTTAGGCGTTGCATTGAGGCATTATTGAAGCAATCCATGCCGGTTGCAAGAATCGTTGTTGTCGATAATGCCAGTACTGACGATTCACTTGAGTCCATTTCCGGTCTTTCAAACGTTATTAAGGTAGTTCGCCGGCAAACCAATACGGGGTTCGCGGCCGCCAATAACCGGGGTATTGAAGAGTGTCGCGAGTTTGATTGGATCGCATTAGTCAATCCGGATGCATTCGTTGACTCATGCTGGTTGGAAAATGTGGTCAACGGTATAAACAAGAATGAATCCGTTGGTGCGATAGCCTGTCAGATGCGTCAGGCGCACGACGATTCGCGCTTGGACGGAACCGGAGATATTTATCATGTGTCGGGTTTGGCCTGGCGCCGCGATCATGGAGCGTCGCGTGACGAGTTAGAATTAATAGACGAGACGAAAAACAGTCCACTGAGACCGGTATTTGCGCCCTGTGCCGCGGCCGCAATCTATCGACGCGAAGTGCTGGAAGAAAGCGGTGGGTTTGACGAGGATTATTTCTGCTATTTTGAAGACATTGATCTCGGTTTTCGGCTACGATTACTGGGCTACTCGTGCATTTATTTGCCGCAAGCGTGGGTGTACCACGTGGGTTCCGGCGTTACCGGCCGTGATAGCGATTTCTCCGTTTATCACGGACATCGGAACTTGGTCTGGACATATATTAAAAACATGCCGGTCGGTTTGTTTTGGCGTTATTTGCCGCAACATCTATTGCTAAACCTGGTGTCGATTATTTATTACGCGTTCAAGGGCAGGGGGGTTTTATTGGGCAAAGCGAAATATGATGCGTTGAAACAATTGGGCAAAGTTTTGAAAAAACGCAAACGGGTACAGTCACAAAGACGCGCCAGCGATGAAGAAATCCGGCAATACATGCTGGGTGGTTTATTTGTTCCCTATCTGAGCCGGCATGCAGGATAAAAACACGGTCAGCGTCATCATCGTCAATTACAATGCAGGTGATTACCTGCGCCGTTGTCTTGAGTCCTTGTTCCTATCAGATATCCCGTTGGAAATCGTCGTGGTCGACAATGCATCGCATGATCGGAGTGAAGCATGTGTTGAAACGCTGGATTCAAAGAATCACCGGGTCAAATTATTGCGCAACACTTCGAATGTTGGTTTCGCCACCGCCGTTAATCGCGGAGTTGACGCAGCGAGTGGCGATGTCATTGTCTTGCTCAACCCGGACAGTACAGTGCACCCGGATTCAATTCGCGTACTGACCGAAGCGCTTTGCAGTAACGAAAACGCAGCCATTGCCGGTGGTCTGGTGTTCAATGAGAATGGTACCGAGCAGAACGGGTGTCGCCGGCGCGAACCCGATCTTATGCGCAGCGCCGCCAAAGCGATACCGCTACTGCGAACTATTTTGCGCAAACAAAGCGCGGACGCATTAAATATGGCGCGAGAACCGTTGCCTTCAATACCGGTTCCTGTCGATGCGGTATCCGGCTCCTTCATGGCTGTAAAACGACAAGTGTTTAACGAAACAGGTGGAATGGACTCAAGCTATTTTCTTCACTGCGAAGACCTGGATGTTTGCCGGGTTGTTCGCGATAAGGGTTATCAGGTGTTATTTGTGCCTGGTGCGGCGGTGTTTCACCAGCAGGGTGTTAGTGGAGGAAGTCACCCTTATCGTGTTGAATGGCATAAGCGTAATGGCATGTTGCGCTACTTTAACAAGCATCACGCGTCTGAATATGATACCTGGAAACGCATGCTGGTTTCGCTGTTGGTCAGCGCGCATTTTGTACGAAGTTGCCTGACAATTTTTGTGAAAGGTGTAAGAACCCAGAATAACGATGTACCATCGCAGGTCTATTCCGAACAAAAGAACCTGTACGGGGACAGAAAAACGATATTGGTAACCGGTGCAAGCAGTGCCGTAGGTAAAGAACTGATTGACCGGTTGGCAAATGAAAAATTTAACGTTATCGCTATAACACGTTCGAACACAACGAGACCGGCAACTGACGGACTGCGATGGTTCAATACCGAGTATCTGCACAAAGTCAGTGCAAACCATTTTCCGGCCATACATGCGATGATTCATCTTGCGCCAATATGGTCGTTACCGGCGTTGTTGCCACAGCTTTCGCGATTAGGCATTAGTCGAATTATTGCCATCAGTTCAACCAGCGCATTAGCGAAAAAAACGGGCGTCGATAAACGAGAACGTGAAATTGCTGCAAAACTGTCATACGCGGAAGATGCTGCGCAAATGTATGCGCAAAAAAACAACATCGCACTCACTATTTTGCGTGCGACCATGATTTACGACGGATATAGCGATCAAAACGTCAGTTCGTTAATCCGATTCATAAAGCGGTTCGGGTTTTTCCTGTTGCCTGGAAGCGGTAGTGGGTTGCGCCAACCGGTGCATATCGATGATTTGGTTTCGGCTTGCATACAGGCAATGGATAATTCGTCCGCAGTTGGTAAAACTTATGTGATTAGTGGCAGGCATCCGCAGACGTATAGAGAAATGGTGAGTGCATTGTTTCATTATCTGGGTAAAGCGCCGCGGTTTATCGCGATCCCACCAAGTGTAATGCGTTTCGCCATGGCTTGTTTAGCAAAAATTATGCCGGGCAAAAACCTTTCATCCGCGATGATTGACCGGATGCAGTCCGATTTGTGTTATTCGCACGATGAGGCCGGCGTGGATTTCAACTATGCCCCTAAAGCATTTTCAATCGGGCGCTCCTAGCACATCGCTCGCGTGACTGGTGTCATATTGGTTGTTTTATTTCTGGCGTCGGTGGTATTTGTATCTGCGCTTCTGACCAGGTACGTGCAAGAGATGGCCATTGCAGAGAAAAGACTCGATCACCCCAACGAACGTAGCCTGCATGCGGCACCGATACCCCGCGGCGGCGGACTGGCCTTCGTATTAACGAGTATTGCAGGGTCATTTGTTCTCGCAATCGCATTGGATATACCGTTTACTCACCTGGCAGGACTGATACTCCCATTGTCCATTTTTGCGCTAACCGGATGGATGGACGACAAGCATAATTTGAATATCGCCATCCGATTGGCGGCACAAATTCTGGCAGCCGTTATGGCGATTATGATATTGGGTGGACTCGATCGAATTCAGATCGCGACTTTTACCATTCACCTGGGATGGTTGGCCTGGCCGGTCACCCTGGTTTGGGTGGTGTGGATGGCGAACCTGTATAATTTTATGGACGGCATCGATGGTATCGCATCAGTGCAGGGTATTGTGGCTGCGACGACCATGGGTATATGGTACGGAATCCGGTCGGATATGGGTTTGGGGTTGATATGTTTTGCATTAGCGGCGGGACTGGGTGGCTTTCTTTATTATAATTGGCCGCCGGCAAAAATATTTATGGGAGATACGGGTAGTTTGTATCTGGGTGGATTTTTTGCTATTCAAACAATTATAGCGAGTACGCACTTTGCGATTCCGTTAGATGCGATCTTGATCTTGCTCGGCGTCTTTTTGATGGACACTGGTATAACCTTATTGCGTCGTATGATTCGAAAAGAAAAATGGTGGCAAGCTCATCGCAGTCATTTTTATCAACGCGCGGCGCAAAGTCATCTGTCGCATGCGACGGTGTCGCTTTCAGTCTTGTTTCTGAGCAGTGTTCTCGCATTTTTTGCCACAATGCGCGTACTGGACGTCGGTCCGGCCTGGATCTGGATAATTATAAGCGTCATCTTGTTGACGGCAGCCGCTGTTAGTGTGATGTATCGGGAATCAACCTGCAAAACATTATTGAATGGCTAGAAAGATAAGAGATTATTTTCGGCAGATTCGTTATCTGCGCAGCCGCTGGTTGATCGTGTTGCACGACAGTATCATGATTCCCATAGCCTGGCTGCTGGCCTACTGGTTTCGTTATAACCTCGGTCCGGTACCGCAGCTCTTTTTAGACGAAGCCGTGTCGCTCGTGCCTTTGGTTATGGCGACACATATCGTGACCTTTCTGGTATTTGGCGTGCATCGCGGCGTCTGGCGTTTCATTTCTATTCCCGACCTGGTGCGCCTGGTCAAAGCGGTGGTAACAGGCACCGTTATCGTAGCAATCACTATATTTTTTGTGACCCGGTTGCAGTATGTGCCGCGCTCCGTATTTGTTTTGCACGGTGTCTTACTCATCGCATTCATGTGCGGCCCGCGTTTGATTTACCGGTTGATGAAGGATCGCCATATCGCTCACGAATCGGAACGGAAAGTGTTGGTAGTGGGGGCGGGAGCTGCAGGTGAACAACTTGTGCGCGATTTATTGCGCACCACACCAAGAGTGTATGAACCCATTGCATTTGTCGACGATGATTTGGAGAAACGCGGCAAAGAGATTCACGGCATTCGCGTATTGGGAAACTGTTCGACTATTCCGTTGCTATGCGAGAAATGGAATATCGATCGCGTGTTAATTGCGATGCCCACGGCGACGGCGCGTGAAATGCAACGCGTGGTTGACTGGTGTGAAAAGGCGGGAACGCAGTTTCGTACCCTGCCCAAATTGCACGATATCGTCAGCGACGAAGGTTTCATCGGTGGCTTGCGCAGGGTGGAAATTGACGACTTGCTGGGACGCGAGCCGGTATCGTTGGATTGGAAATCAATTAGTCAGGGACTGCAAGGGAAGCGTATTTTAGTAACAGGTGGTGGCGGGTCAATTGGCAGCGAACTGTGTCGCCAATTAGTCAAAGTCATGCCCAGCGAGTTATTGATTCTTGAACAGAGTGAATTTAATCTTTATTCGATAAGACTGGGTTTATCGCGTGACCACCCAGATTTGAAAGTGGTGCCCTTGCTTGGTGATGTCTACGATGCGCGCACAGTGGACTACCTGATCAAAACACATCGGCCGCAAGTGGTTTTTCATGCCGCCGCTTATAAACACGTGCCCCTGTTACAGGAGCAGATACGGGAGACGTTGCGCAACAATATCCTGGGTACTCGTGCGGTCGCAGATGCAGCCCACCGGCATGGCTGCGAAGCGTTTGTGCAGATCTCCACCGATAAAGCGGTCAATCCGACCAGCATGATGGGTGCGAGCAAACGTATCGCGGAAATTTATTGTCAGGCATTGAGCATGGAGTCCGATACTCGTTTTGTCACTGTGCGTTTTGGTAACGTCCTGGGTTCCGCCGGCAGTGTTATTCCGCTGTTTCGCAAGCAAATCGAAAGTGGCGGCCCCGTGACGGTTACCGACCCTGAAATGACACGTTACTTCATGACGCTGGCCGAGGCCTGCCAGCTTATTCTTCAGGCCAGTGTTATCGGTAAAGGCAGTGAGATTTACGTTCTGAACATGGGCGAGCCGATTAAGATTGCCTACCTTGCCCGGCAAATGATTCGTCTTTCCGGGAAGCGACCGGGTGGTGATATTGAAATTGTTTATACCGGTTTGCGCGCAGGAGAAAAACTGGAAGAAGAGTTATTTCACAGTGACGAGTCGCTGAGCGATACGGGTTACGAAAAGATATTGCTTGCGCAAAGTCGCAAAGTCGGTTACGAAACCACGCGCCTGGCATGCGATGAATTGGCGGTGGCCTGCGATGCATTTGATTTTGCCGCCATGGAAGAAGTTGTACTTCGCCTGGTGCCGGAGTATTCATCCAGTTTAAACCCGCAATTACCGGATACGCTGCTTGCCGAGGAAGCGGTGGCTTAAGGATTTAATAAAAATGTCTAATACACAAATTATACCTGTCATTTTATGCGGAGGATCGGGCACACGATTGTGGCCCTTATCGCGTAACCTGTACCCAAAGCAATTTCAATCGCTCATCGGTGAATACACACTATTACAAGCAACGCTGCAACGTTTAAACGGATTGGCGGATTGCGATGAGATGCTGGTTGTTTGCAACGAGGAGCACCGATTTATTGTTTCCGATCAAGCCAAGGCCTGCGGCATCGAATCGGTAACAACGTTACTGGAGCCGGTAGGGCGTAATACCGCACCGGCCACGGCCATTGCCGCGTTAGCGAAACGAAAAGAGGATCCGGTGTTGATGGTGCTGCCGGCGGACCACGTAATCAAGAACGAGCAAGCGTTTATTGAATCCGTGAAGGCTGCCGTGGATTGGGCGCAACAAGGAAAACTCGTTACATTTGGTATTCAGCCACAGAACCCGGCAACCGGTTATGGTTATATTCGCCGTGGTGCGAGTTTGTCGCGCCACGATGCACAAGCGTGTTTCGCCGTAGATGCGTTTGCGGAAAAACCGGATGCGCTGCGTGCAAACGAATATGTTGAATCGGGTGACTACTTTTGGAACAGTGGGATGTTTGCCTTCAAAGCAAACCGTTATCTGCAAGAGTTGAGCAAGTTCGAGCCTGATCTATTGGCATCCTGTGAATCCGCCTACAAAAAAAGCGAAATCGATTCCGATTTGAAATTTGTTCGCATCGAAGAGCAATCCTTTCGTGGCTGCAAAGATATATCTATTGACTACGCGGTAATGGAACGTACTAAGGAGGCCGTCATGATCCCGACGAATGTCGGGTGGAGCGATGTCGGCTCCTGGCAGGGATTTTGGGAGGTCGCGGATAAAGACAACGACGGTAATATTCTGGTTGGCGACGCGTTGGCCTATGACGTGCAAGATTCGTTGCTGAAATCTGACGGCAAGCTGTTGGTCGCAATGGGATTGGACAACATTGTTGTGGTTGACACCGACGACGTTACGCTGGTGGCTGATAAGGATAAATCTGAAAATATCAAGCAAGTGGTAAATGATTTGAAACGCCGTCAGCGTTCCGAGACCGAAGCCCATGTTGAAGTGCATCGCCCCTGGGGTTCGTTCAAGGGTATGGAGCAAACCGGTTACTACCAGGTAAAGAAACTGGTATTAAAACCCGGTGCGAAGATATCGTTGCAATTGCACCACAAGCGTTCGGAACACTGGGTTGTCGTCAAGGGGGTCGCTAAAGTGGTACGCGGCGATGACATCCTTACGCTGAACAAGGACGAATCGACATTTATTCCCGTAGGCACAAAGCATCAATTGGAAAACATCGGTGACGAGGATCTGGAAGTTATCGAAGTGCAAACAGGAACATACTTTGGCGAGGACGATATTGTTCGTTTCGACGATATTTACGGCCGGGTCTAATCAATAACCGACAAAATGACCAATCATCAGTCGCATCTGGCGATTATTGGTGGCAGCGGACTTAATCAAATGTCAGCGCTGGATATCAGGCATCGCGAGTTTGTGCGAACGCCCTTTGGCGAACCATCCGGACCGTTATTGTTTGGCGAGTATGCGAATCAAAAAATTGTTTTTCTCGCCCGGCATGGCATGGGTCACACTATTCCACCACACGCGGTCAATTTCAGAGCGAATATCTGGGCACTGCATTCCGTTGGCATACGAATCGTGATTGCCGTTGCCGCAGTAGGTGGTATAACCGCCTCTTTTCCGTCCGCCGGCCTGGCATTCCCGGATCAGATTATTGACTACACTTATGGACGCGAACACACTTTTTTCGACGGTGCTCGAGGCGAAGTCAAACATGTCGATTTCAGTTATCCCTACGACCGCGAAGTACGTCAAGTGTTAATACGGTCTGCGGAAAAATGCGGATTCATTAACAGCAATGTGCACTGTACTTATGCCGCGACTCAGGGTCCACGTTTCGAGTCTGCTGCTGAAGTTAATCGTCTTGAACGTGACGGGGCCGACATCGTCGGTATGACCGGTATGCCGGAGTGCGGCCTGGCCAGAGAACTGGATATTCGTTATTCCACCATTGCCGTGATATCCAACGCCGCTGCCGGTAGAGGTAGCGAACACATTTCCCCCGACGATGTCTATACCAACCTGCAAACAGGAATGGAAAAAGTCGAGAAAGTCCTGCAGCATGCAGTGCCGCTGGTATTGGACGCCGTGGATAATAACTAATGGCAGTAAGACCGATTCTAAGAATGGGCGACCCGCGTTTATTTGACGCTTCCGAAACGGTTACACGGGAAGAGTTGATTGACCTGAATGATTTGATTCAGGACATGCTGGATACCATGGAAGATGCGAATGGCGCGGGCCTGGCTGCACCGCAAATCGGTGTGATGAAACGCGTCGTCGTTTACGGCGTTGATGTTAATCCGCGCTATCCGGATGCACAACCGATTCCGCTAACAATATTAGTAAATCCGGAAATAGAGCCGTTAACCGGTGAGATTGAACACGATTGGGAAGGATGTTTGAGTGTGCCCGGTATGCGTGGTCTGGTACCACGTCATAATCGTATCCGTTATTCAGCGCTAAATCCGCAGGGTGAACAAATTAGTGCCGAGGCCGAAGGTTTTCATGCGCGGGTTATTCAGCATGAATGCGATCATCTCGATGGCGTGCTTTATCCGATGCGGATCGAGGATATGCGGTATTTTGGCTTTGAGCGGGAACTGATGGTGCAGACTGTAACGGCATCTCAACAAGATCAAGAACTCGAAAAGCTGTCAATCGAGTAAAGTAGTTGCAAACTGTGTTAACAATTGTTCGACAAATTCCACGCGATCATCGCTGTTTTTAATTGACTCGTTAATCCCCAGTGTTGAACTGTCCGTCATTTTGTAAGTTGACGGCTCGGATTGAATTAAATTCAGCAAAACCATAGGTTCGATGTTTGGATTTTCAGTAAATTGAATTTTTCCACCGTGTTCGCCGACATCGATTTTTCGTACGCCGATTTTTTCCGCGTCAAAACGCATGGACGATAACCTGAACAGAGTTTTTGCCTGGGGTGGCAGAAAACCAAACCGGTCTACGGTTTCAATTTCCAATTCGCGCAATTCTTCATCGTCGCGTGTGTTGGCAATGCGCTTATACATGACCAAACGCACATGGACATCGGGGATAAAATCTTCCGGTAACAGCGCAGGCGTGTGCAGGTTGATGTCGGAAACACGAGTATCCGTCACCTGATCATGAGGTTTGTCACCGTCTTTGTTATAGCCTTCCTTGAGCGCTTTAATTGCGCGGTTTAAATACTCCGTGTACAGGGTAAAGCCGACATCGTCGATTGCACCGCTTTGGGTTTCACCCAGTAACTCGCCTGCACCCCTGATTTCGAGATCATGCGACGCCAGAGCGAAACCCGCTCCGAGATCATCCAGGGCAGCGATAGCGTCGAGTCTTTTTTTTGCATCCGCAGTCAGTGATTTCGGGTCAGACACCAACAAATATGCGTAAGCCTGGTGATGTGATCGTCCGACGCGCCCGCGCAGTTGATGCAATTGTGCAAGACCAAAACGGTCGGCGCGATTTACCACAATGGTATTGGCGGATGGTACATCGATGCCACTCTCGATAATCGTCGTACAAACCAGAATATTGAATTTTTGGTGATAAAAATCACGCATGACACGTTCGAGTTCCATCTCCGGCATCTGTCCATGCGCTACAGTAATGTTTGCTTCCGGTAATAACTGTTCCAGTTGATGAGCCATGTCATTGATGGTTCTGACTTGGTTGTGCAGAAAATAAACCTGGCCGCCACGGCGTGTTTCGCGCAGGCAGGCCTCGCGAATCAGACCATTGTTCCATGGTCGCACAAAGGTTTTGACGGAAAGGCGTTCACGTGGCGGTGTGGCGATAATGGATATGGAACGCAGTCCCGACATGGATATGTTTAACGTTCTTGGAATCGGTGTGGCGGTCAACGTGAGAATGTCTACTTCACTGCGTAGACGTTTCATCTGTTCTTTTTGTCGAACGCCGAATCGATGTTCTTCATCGATTATTAACAGGCCCAGATTTTTAAACTCGATATCGGTTTGCAGTAGCCGATGGGTGCCGATCACAATATCGGGATAACCGGTTTTGAGTGTTTCCACCAGCGCGGCCGATTCTTTTTTTGTGCGAAAACGCGACAATAATTCGACCTGGATGGGCAAATCGGCAAAACGGTCGCGAAAGGTTTCAAAATGTTGTTGCGCCAACAAAGTGGTCGGCACTAACACGGCCACTTGTTGCCGGTTATGCACGGCGATGAAAGCAGCACGTAGCGCGATTTCGGTCTTGCCGAACCCGACGTCACCGCAAACCAGTCGGTCCATGGGTTTGTTGCTGCCGAGGTCGGTGATAACTTCGTCAATGACGTGAGCCTGATCGGGAGTCTCCTCGAACGGAAATTGTTCGACGAATGCGTCATAACTGTCGCGGGGAACCGTAAGCGTCTGACCGTCGCGCGCAGCACGCAATGCCTCGACTTCCAGCAGCTCCGCGGCGACATCGTAGGCTTTTTCCCGGGCTTTGCGTTTGGCCTTGTCCCAGGTATCGGAACCCAACCTGTGCAACGGTGCGTGCTCCGGATCGCCAGCGACATAGCGGCCGATAAGATGCAAGGACAATACGGGAACGTATAACTTGTCGCCATTGAGATATTCCAGAGTCAGGAATTCGGTGTCATTGTCGTTGATATTGAGTATTTGCAAGCCCAGATAACGGCCAACGCCGTATTCCTCGTGCACAACCGGATCACCCTTGTTCAATTCAGTCAGCGAACGAATAATACTTTCCGGGTCGCGTGCGTATTGACTGCGCTGGCGTCGTTGAAAAACTTTCTCGCCGTAGAGTTGAGTCTCGGTGAGCAGGGTAATGGCTGAGTCGATAAGCCGGGTGCCGCGCTCCAATGTACCAACGGTAATCCCCAGTTGGATATCGTCTTGTTGTAAAAACGCGTTCCAGGAGTTAACGGGTAATGCCAGAATTTCATGCGCCAGCAATACACCGTCGAGTGCTTCGCGCCGCCCCGCAGTTTCAGCAATTAGCAGAATTCGGCCGGGGCTGGAACCGATAAACTCAATCAGGTTGGTGTACGGTATTTCCAGCTTTGGTTGAACCGGTAATGCAGGTGCAGGTTTGGTTGCAAAAGAAACTGGTTTCGAGTGGCGGTTTTTTGTTTTTTCACTATCCGGCGCGTTGCCGATGAGCTTAATGCAGGTACGTTGTCGCAAATCTTCGAATAAGGACTGCGGGCTGATAAACAAATCATCCGGTGGCAAGACCTTTCTGTCCGCATCGAAGTTTGCATCGGTAAAGCGGTCTTCAATATGAGCGAAAAACGCGTTCGCCGCTTGTTCGACGCCGTCGTCCAAAATCCATATAGATGATGACGGTACGTAGTCTTGCAGCGATTCAAGATTTTCGAAAAACAAAGGCATGAAAAACTCGATGCCTGCCGGTGCGCCACCTTTGCTGACTTCCCGGTAAACGACATGTTTTTGCGGATCGCCTTCAAAACGACGTCTGAAATTAGAGCGAAAAACCTTTATGCCATCATCGTCGAGTGGAAATTCCCGGCCTGGCAGCAGTTCAATAGCATCGGTCGTATCCGTGGTGCGTTGAGACTCGGGTTCAAAATAGCGAATGCTGTCGATTTCATCGCCGAACAAATCAATGCGAAATGGTGCGGTTTGGCCCATGGGAAAAATATCAATCAAACCACCGCGCACGGCGAATTCACCTGGAGCGACAACCTGACCGACGGCGTAATAGCCGGAGTGGGTTAACCGGGTACGTAGTGAATCGATGTTTATTTGCTCGCCTTGTGCAATTGAAAAACTATGGCCTAATACATAATCGCGCGGAGACACGCGTTGCATCAGGTTTTGAATAGAAACGATGATCAATCCACGGCCGAGTTGGGGTGCTGTGGCCAGACCGCGAAGACGGCCGGACACAATATCCTGATGCGGCGAAAACACATCGTAGGGCAGGCACTCCCAGTCGGGAAATTGGAAAATAGAGAGGGGCGGATTTACCGCTGTCGAATCAGAACCGTCGGTTGTTGACTTGGTAAAGAACCTGATTTCGTTCTCAAGTACCTGACCCCGGCGTATGTCCGTCGTTACCAGTACGAGAGGTACATCGGCGTTCAATACCGCGTTGGCGATGGCCAAACCCTGCGCGCTACCGTACAGGCCTTGCCAGCTCAGCGATTTACCGTTTTGTGGCAACGGTGGATTCAAGGCGGACGTAGCGGCAGGTGTCGCCACAGTACTGTTGGTTGCCACTTGATTGATTGGTGAAAAAATTATTGGCTGTGAATCAGGGCGCGGGATTCTACCCGGCCGATAGTACCGATAGCAAAATCCCGTAGAATGATTTCAGAAACTGGGAGGGTTAGCGTTTTAATAACACATAGACCGCGCCGGTGCCTCCATCGGCGGGACGGGCGGAACAAAACGCCAGCACCTCGTCTTTTTGCCGCAGCCATTTATCGGTTTTGCTTTTTAGTACGGACCGTTTGCCCGGCGAGCGTAAACCCTTGCCATGAATAATTCTGACACAGCGGCTTCCGTGTTCACGTGCATTACGCAAAAATGCGTTTAGATCTTCGCGCGCGATGTCGCTGGTCAGGCCGTGCAGGTCAAGTTCGTCCTCGACGATATAGTCACCCCGGCGCAGCCGGCGCAAAACCGTTCGTTGCAGACCGGCTCGGGCAAACAACAATTCTTCGCCCGTTTCCATATCGTCCGCATGCTCGTCCATAAATGGAAGATCCGATAACAGGTTATCCACAACTTCCCGCTCGTCCCGTTCGGTTTGTCTGGGCCGCGGATCGATGTTTGGCCGATAAGGTTTTACGCGATTGTCGTTATGCGTATCCACGTCACTCATGGATTCACGAAACAAATCGCGTTCGTCATCCGGCAGGCGAGGAGGTGTGGACATGAGCCGATCAAGCCAGGGTATCGAGATAGCGTTCGGCATCCAGCGCGGCCATGCAACCGGTGGCCGCCGAGGTGACGGCTTGACGGTAAACGTGATCCATGACATCGCCGGCGGCAAATACGCCGGGGATGCTGGTCGCCGTAGCATCGCCATCCAGGCCGGAAAGAGTGCGAATATAACCGCCCTGCATATCGAGCTGACCCTGGAACAGACTGGTATTCGGCGTGTGTCCGATGGCGATAAAAACCCCGTTTGTATCAAGATCTTTGGTTGTAGATGTGACCGTGTTGCGCAGACGCACACCGGTAACGCCGCTATCGTCACCCAGAACTTCATCAAGCACATGATTCCATTCAACGACAACATTCCCGCCGTCGCCGGTGCGACTCATTAGTTTGTCAACCAAAATAGCCTCGGCACGAAGCTTGTCCCGCCGGTGTACGACGGTAACGGTCGAAGCGATATTGGACAGATATATCGACTCCTCGACGGCGGTGTTGCCACCACCGATAACGGCAACCGGCTGGTTGCGAAAGAAAAATCCGTCGCAGGTGGCGCAGGCGGAGACTCCCTTGCCTTTGTATGCCTCTTCGGACGGCAAACCCAGGTACTTGGCCGATGCGCCTGTGGCGATGACTAATGCATGGCATGTATAACTGCCGGCGTCGCCATGTACGGTAATGGGTTCGGCGGTCAGCTCGGCGGTATGAATATGGTCAAAAATCACTTCCGTGTCGAAGCGTTGGGCATGTTTCAACATGCGTTCCATCAGCTTCGGGCCTTGTACGCCCTGGTCATCACCCGGCCAGTTGTCAACGTCGGTGGTGGTCATCAACTGACCGCCTTGTTCGATACCGGTAATGATGACGGGATTCAGATTCGCGCGGGCGGCATAAATGGCGGCGGTGCAACCGGCCGGGCCGGAACCGAGAATCAAAAGTTTAAAATGTTTACTTTGCGACATATTCGATAAAGGGTGCGTAGAAATTCCGCGAAGTCTCGCGGGTTACAAAATGGTAAACTCTTTATGTTACGGCATCCCTGTTCGCGGCGCAAAATCGAACTCTTGGGTCGGTGCGTGCGTCGCTATTCGAGCGCTGATTCAGATCGTATTCATTCGTTTACTATTATTATCACTATTATTATGGCGGCGACCATCGCTCTTACCGCTCACCTGTAGATTTTAAATTGGCACAACAAGCACGTAAAAAAATAGAAAAACCACCATTCACGTTGCCACCGGGCATACTGTCCCGGGCGCGGGAAACGGTGTTGTTTGTTCTCAGCGCAGTGGCAATTTATTTAATGCTGTGCCTGCTGACATACTCGCCACAGGATCCCGGTTGGTCACATACCGGCGGCACCGACCGTATCGCTAATCTGGGCGGGCGTTTTGGTGCCTGGTTTGCCGATCTTATGTTTCACGGTTTTGGCCGTGTCGCCTATTTATTCCCCATATTGGTCGGATTGTTGGGCTGGCGCATCTATCGCGGCACGCTCGGATCACACCCGCATTTACACACCCGTCTACTGACCGGCGCTGGCTTTATCGTCACACTGGTCGCGGGTTGCGGTTTGGAAACCCTGCACTTTCCCCATGTGGGTGAAGGCATGCGATTTGTCGCAGGCGGTGTGTTAGGCGATCTGACAAGCTCATGGTTCGTATCGAATTTTGGGTTTGTCGGCGCTACGGTGTTTCTGGTGGCGTTGTTTGTCGCAGGGGTAACCTGGTGTACGGACCTGTCATGGTTCTGGATCATGGATACGATCGGCAAATACGCCTGTCTTGGCTACGACTTTGCGTACGCCAAAATTAAACTGCTTGTCGATAACTTTGTTGGAGCGCGGGCAAGACGTGAGCGACAGGAAACAGTGACGGAAATTCGTCGCGAGATGAAGCACAAACCCCCACCGCGGATTGAACCCAGCATTGCCAAATCAGCGCCCAGCGTACGCAAGGAACGCGAAAAGCAAACCCAACTGTTCAAAGACACACCGATTACCGGTGAGTTACCGCCATTGTCATTGCTGGACGAAGCGGACAACGAACAGGTGTCGTTCTCCAATGAATCGTTGGAGGCCATGTCACGCTTAATCGAGAAAAAACTCAGTGACTTTAACGTGACGGTGGAAGTTAAAGCTGTGCACCCGGGTCCGGTAATTACCCGGTTTGAAATCGATCCCGCACCCGGGGTTAAAGCAAGCCAGATTGTGGGATTGTCTCGCGATCTGGCGCGTGCGATGTCCGTGGTCAGTGTGCGCGTGGTGGAAAATATTCCGGGCAAAACCTACATGGGGCTTGAGGTACCGAACGAGCAACGTGAGACCGTGCAGTTGACCGAGGGCTTGTCTTCGGAAGAATACGAACGGGCTAATACACCATTAGCCCTGATGCTGGGAAAGGATATTGGTGGCGCGCCGGTGGTGGCTGATCTGACCAAAATGCCGCACATTCTCATCGCCGGTACCACCGGTTCGGGCAAGTCGGTGTGTATCAACGCGTTGGTACTCAGTATCCTGTTCAAGTCGACCGCGCAACAGGTGCGTATGATCATGATTGATCCCAAGATGCTGGAGTTGTCCGTTTACGATGGTATTCCGCATTTGCTGGCGCCGGTCGTTACGGACATGAAAAAAGCGGCCAATGCGTTGCGTTGGTGTATCGCGGAAATGGACCGGCGGTTTCATCTGATGGCTGCCCTCGGCGTACGAAATATTGCTGGCTATAACCGCAAAGTGAAAAATGCCATTAACGACGGCAAGCCCCTGCTGGATCCGCTGGCGTTAGAAGGCACGGATCCGGAACCGTTAGATACCATCCCCTACATCGTGGTCATTATTGATGAGTTGGCCGATTTGATGATGGTAGTGGGTAAGAAAATCGAAGAACTCATTACCCGTATCGCGCAGCGCGCGCGTGCTGCCGGTATTCACCTGATACTTGCGACGCAACGGCCCTCTGTGGACGTTATTACAGGGCTGATCAAGGCCAATGTGCCTACGCGGGTTGCATTTCAGGTCTCGTCCCGGGCCGATTCGCGCACCGTGCTTGACCAAATGGGAGCCGAGCAGTTGCTGGGTCATGGCGATATGTTGTTCCTGCCACCGGGCACCAGTTTGCCGATGCGTGTGCACGGTTCATTCGTATCGGATGCCGAAGTGCATCGCGTCGCCAAGGCGTTGAAAGAAACGGGCGCAGCAAATTACAACCCGGATGTGACTTCTGGCGACATTGAAACCAGTGATCCGGTAGCGGCATCTATGGGCGAAGGAAACGGCGGTGGCGGAGGCGAGGAAGATGAATTGTACGATCAGGCCTTACGATTCGTCACGGAAACGCGGCGTGCGTCGATCTCTGCCGTGCAACGCCAGTTACGGGTCGGTTACAACCGTGCAGCACGCATGATAGAAGCCATGGAACAATCCGGTGTGGTAGGGCCGTTGGAATCGAATGGCAAACGGGATGTGCTCGCACCCGCGCCACCAGTGGATTAGATATGTATATGACGAGTAACATGATATTCAGGGTTGTTTGGGTTTTTATTCTTTTTGCGATACTTCCGAATGCAAACGCAGCTACCGGCACGGAAAGCCTCGAGCGATTCTACGATTTCGTAAAAACCTATAGTGCCGAATTCGAGCAGGTAGTGTTAGATGAAACGTTGGATGTAGTGGAAACAAGTTCAGGTCAGATGTGGTTAGGACGACCGGGAAGGTTTCGCTGGGACTATGCGGCACCATTGCCACAGGAAATTGTCAGTGACGGGGAGAAAATCTGGATCTATGATGTTGATCTCGAAAGTGTTCAAGTACGAAATCTGAGCGACGCCCTGGGTGATACGCCGGCTGCGATTCTGGCGGGGCAGGGTGATATCAAGGCTAATTACGAACTCGCGGAAATCGGGCCACAGGGAGAGGCAACCTGGGTAGCGTTAATACCCAAATCCAAGGAAAGTCCTTTTGAGTATGTGCGACTTGGTTTTCGAGATGCCGAGTTGTCCATCATCGAACTAGTCGATGGGCTGGGTCAAACAACACGAATCACGATGAGTAACATCAAGATTAATCCTTCGATCAAATCCAGTCGCTTTATATTTGACATACCGGAAGGCGTCGATGTTATCGATAACGAGGGCTAAATTCATCCAGTGACGGATACCAGGCCACTTGCTGATCGAATGCGGCCGAGTAATGTCGAGCGTGTTTTTGGTCAAAGCCATTTGCTCGATAAGAATCGACCACTGCATCAGGTCATAACATCGGGCAAATTACATTCCATGGTGTTATGGGGGCCACCGGGAACCGGCAAGACGACTTTGGCCCGCTTGCTAACGGAAAACTCTAAAGCGCGTTTTGTAACCTTGTCGGCGGTTACCAGTGGCATCAAAGATGTACGGGCGGCGGTCGAAGAGGCCAGGGCGGCAAAACAAACGAATCAGGCAACCGTTTTGTTTGTCGACGAGGTGCACCGATTCAATAAGGCGCAACAGGATGGGTTTTTACCGCATATCGAGGACGGCACGATCACATTGATCGGCGCGACGACAGAGAATCCGTCGTTTGAACTCAACAACGCATTGCTTTCCCGTGTGCGTGTTTATGTGCTTAAAGAGCTGACCATTGAGGCCATCGTCGAAATTCTAAAAAATGCGCTGCATGACAACCAACAAGGCTTGGGTGTGCTGAATATTGAAGCCGATGAAGCAGTTTTGGAGTCGATTGCTAAAAGCGCGAACGGCGATGCGCGTCAGGCGCTTAACTTTTTCGAAACGGCGGTAGAGTTTATTGCGCCCAATGAGTCGAAATTGACGCAAGAGTGCGTGGAACAGGCGATGGTCGCGACCGTACATCGATTCGATAAAAAAGGTGATTTGTTTTACGAGCAAATATCCGCCGTACACAAGGCGATACGGGGGTCCAACCCCGATGGCGCGTTGTACTGGCTGGCACGGATGCTGGAGCATGGCTGCGACCCGCATTATATTTTGCGCCGGTTGGTGCGAATAGCGAGCGAGGATATCGGCAATGCCGATCCGCGCGCATTGCAAATCGCAGTGTCGGCCTGGGATGCTTATGACCGCCTGGGTAGTCCGGAAGGCGATCTCGCCATTGCGCAAACGGCGATTTATTTCGCCTGTGCACCGAAAAGTAACGCAGCTTATTCGGCGTATAATCAGGCGCTGAAAGATGCGCGTGACAATGGTTCATATCGAGTTCCAGCGCATTTATGTAATGCACCGACTCACATGATGAAGCAAATGGGTTATGGCAAGGACTATCAGTATGCGCACGATAATGTGCAGGGCTATAGCGCCGGGCAGACTTATTTTCCGCGGGAGATGGGCGAACGACACTATTATCATCCGGTGGATCGCGGTTTGGAACAACGCATCGCAGAGCGGTTGAGAGAGTGGCGTGCATTGGATGAGGCGATGACGACAAACAAGCGTGTAGCAAATTAGAGTTGGGAACGATAAAGGAATAGTTAATGCTGGATAGAGACCTTTTACGCCAGGATCTGGATAACGTGCTTGAACGCCTGGCGACGCGTGGTTTTGAGTTCGACAAAGACCGCTACCTTGCCTTGGAGCAAGAGCGAAAAAGTGTTCAAACCGAGACAGAAAGACTGCAGGGCGAACGTAACCGGGTATCTAAACAGATCGGACAACTTAAACAAAAAGGCGAAGATGCATCGGACATCATGCAATCCGTTGCTGAATTCGGTGGTCAGTTAAAAAAGAACGAGACTCGTTTGGGTGAAATCCAAAGCAGTTTGGATGAATTACTCAGCGGTGTGCCTAATTTACCGCATGAGACGACTCCTCAAGGTGCAAACGAAGACGATAATGTCGAACAGCGCAAATGGGGTGATTTGCCGCAGTTCGATTTTGAACCCAAAGACCATGTTGACCTGGGTTCCGAAATGGGAACCATGGACTTCGATATGGCCGCGAAACTCACCGGTGCGCGTTTCGTGGTTATGTCGGGCGGATTGGCACGTATGCATCGCGCGCTGGCGCAGTTTATGCTGGACTTGCACACCCGCGAACACGGTTATACTGAAGCCTACGTGCCTTATATCGTGAATTCGGATACCTTGTATGCCACGGGTCAGCTACCCAAGTTCGAAGACGATCAGTTCGATGTTGGTGGCGAGTTACCCTACTATTTAATTCCAACCGCTGAAGTGCCGCTGACTAACTTTGCGCGTGGCCGTATCGTTGACGCGACAGAGCTTCCCATCAAACTGACGGCGCACACACCCTGTTTTCGGCGCGAAGCCGGTTCGCACGGTAAGGATACGCGGGGCATGATTCGCCAGCATCAGTTTGACAAGGTCGAGTTGGTGCATGTCGTGCACCCGGAAAAATCCTATGACGCGTTGGAAGAATTGACCTCACATGCCGAAGAAGTGCTAAAACGGCTGAATCTGCCTTATCGTGTAGTGAGTTTGTGTACCGGCGATATCGGATTTGGCGCGACCAAGACTTACGATTTGGAAGTGTGGTTGCCCGGACAGCAGAAGTATCGTGAAATTTCATCCTGTAGTAACTGTGAAGGATTTCAGGCTCGGCGTATGCAGGCGCGCTGGCGAAATCCGGATAGCGGTCGCAACGAACCGGTTCATACGCTGAATGGTTCCGGTGTGGCGGTGGGGCGCGCGCTGATTGCGGTGATGGAGAATTATCAGCAGGCGGATGGCAGTATCACCGTGCCGGAAGTATTGCGTGATTACATGGGTGGAGTCGCTGAAATCAACGAATAAGTGGGAATTCATTTGACGGCTAGTCAAATAATTCTCAATTATTCAATGAGTTAGAGCGATTATCTTTATATTTGAAAGAATGTTGCGGTTTGCTAAGTTGCGAGTGAGTTACTTAAAGCGCAGGGAAATCTGGTTGAAATGATAGAATCAAGACTCGCTGTTCCAGGGATGGTCTACGATCACAAATATTCGGTTCCTGTTTGCCGTTGCAACAGGATTTAATTTTATTGCATCTAACTTGGGAGACAGGAGCATTAGCCCGATGATAAAAAACAAGATTTTTTCATCTTGTGTAACAAGGCAAACTCAATCTTCAAGCCGGTCAATCGCCGTTAAAATTACGCCATTTCTGGCCGGTGTCATTTGTCTTGTGGCAGGATCCGGTTCGGCTTTCGCCCAGGACGGTTTTTCAACCCTGAGTCCAGCCGATTCCACCCAACGTGCATTGGATGATCCGCCCGGCGTGCAACGTGATGTATTGAATGGATTTTTCCCAAGTATCGACCTGATATTTACCGATACCAATAATGCCCGGCGCGATCAAACTAATGAATCGGATACGTTTTACAGCGTGATACCGAGCCTGGTGTACAAAACCGAATTTGGCAGCTCGAATGAATTTCAGGCGGGTTATATTGCGCGATTCGAACGCTTTTCGGATGTGGACGATGAAGATACGACTTCAACTCGGGCCAATCTTGGCGTGCTGCTGGATGTGTCGCGCATCGTCGATGTGGATATATTTGCAAATCGCACGGATGCGGAACAAACACGGGGAAGCTCCGGCTCCCGCGTCATAATCATTGGTGAAGAAGATGAATTCGATGCGACGACAGTGGGTGCACGTATTACGGTCGGACGCCGCACCAATCCACTACAGATCGTCTTGGGGGCCGATCAGACGGCGTCTAATTTTTCTAACAATGACCAGGAGCTGAGAGACCGGGACAGCATCGAAATCAACGGGTCGGTGTTTTATAACTTTTCACCGCAGACTGCCATTTTCCTGAATAGCAGTAACCGGGACATTGATTATGATTCCGATGCCCTGGGACGGGACAGCGACGAAACGGAGTTGTCTGTCGGAGTGCGGTGGGAACCGACGTATATCACGACAGTGAATGTGTCTGCAGGAAATCTGGAAAAGGATTTTGACGATTCCACAATAGAAGGTTTTGACGGCTCCACTTATCTCGGATCGATTGACTGGAGTCCACGTGACGCTACGCGAATTCATGTTTATGTGTCCCGGCGTACGGAAGAATCCCCCGAGCTTGATTCGAACTTTTTTACCAGCGACGTTATCGGGATTGGACTTTCCCAGGATATCGGGCGGCGTTTTACCCTGACGGCGTACACGAACAGTACGGAAGACGAATTCGATGACGGGCGTAACGACGATATCAGCGATCATGGGATTGGTCTGAGTTATGGATTTAACCGGTGGTTGTCAATCGGTGTCCGATATTCTTCGCTTGATCGCGATTCCAATTTTGAAGCGGCGAGTTTCGAGGAAGATTTGATTTCACTTTCAATTAGGGGGAGCTGGGAACCAGCGGACTAGCTGCGCGGACGATGTGTTCGTCAAGTTATAGATAAATGAAGTCGATTTTGAGGCTTGGTTTTTTATTTTTCCTGTGGTTGGGTGTTTTTGCACCTGCATCTTATGCCCAGGAACTGAATGCGTATCGCATAAGCCCGGGCGATGTCATTTCTATTATCGTATTTGACGAACCGGAATTAACTCTGCGTGATGCAAGAGTGCCGAGCAGTGGCAGTATTTCGTTTCCATTTATTGGTGAAGTGCGTTTGGCAGGTGAAACAACCCAGGCCATCGAGCAGGACATGATCGAACGCCTGGCCAATGGTTATTTACGTCATCCGCAGGTCACGGTTTCCATCTCGCAGTATCGACCGTTCTTTGTGGGCGGCAGTGTTAATGTTCCCGGTCAGAAACAATACGGCGAGGGGATGACAGTAGCCAAAGCCATCGCTCTGGCGGGTGGCGTGCGCGATGATTCGCCGATCGACGCGATCAATATAGAGCGGCCCGGTCAGAATTTTTTTGGTGTGGTCGATATGACTACGCGTGTCATGCCCGGCGATATTATTACGATTACGACAGTCGCTCGCGCCAACGCGGCGCATGTAGCGCAATATATTTACCTGTACGGCGAAGTGCGGTCTCCGGGACGATACCAATACGAAAGTGGATTGACGGTGGAAAAGGCGATAGCGCTCGCCGGCGGATTTGGGCAACGCGCGTCACGCCGGAAAATTTCAATAACGCGGGAAGACGAGGAATCCATTAAAAAGGCGAAATTGCGCACCGAGATCAAACCCGAAGATGTGATTACCGTTGGCGCGAGCCTGTTTTAAAAAAGATTATGAATGATCGATTACAGGTAGTACCGGCAACACCATTCTCGTTTGCACCAAAACCTGCTGGTACGGGCCGACCGGAACAGCATAAATCAATTGCGTTTTACTGGAACATTCTGCTTCGGTACAAGTGGTTTTTTTTGGCCTTCGCATTGCTGGGAACCGCGATTGGACTATATCGTTACCTGACCGCGGTACCTATTTATGAGGCGCGCTTAACCATGATTATTGAACCGGAGCGCGCAAATACTACATCTGACGCACCGGTTATGAACTGGTATGTATTTTCCCGTTTCTACGAAACCCAGTATCAGGTTATCAAAAGCCGGGCAGTTGCGGAACGTGTGGTTGACCGTCTTGAGTTAGTCAAACAACCCGCGCAGGAAACGGATAATGCCATCGTGCAACCATCGATGTTTGACCGCTTCAAAACGCTTATCGCGAGTTTTCTGATCGACACGCGCTCACGTTCGAATGAAGAGAGTGACGCTGCCTTTGATCGGCGTTCACAGTTGGCCGATTCGATCAAGAACGGATTGGTTGTAGAAGGTGGCGATAATAGTCAGCTGGTCGAACTGTCTTTGCGTTCAGCCGATCCGGAATACGCCGCTAACGTGGTCAATACCGTGGCACAGGAATACATCACACACGGGATAGAAAATCGCGCACAAAAGTCACGCTCGGCCGGGCAATGGTTGGCCGTGCAAATTGAAGATTTACGGCGAAAAGTTGTGGACTCCGAAGCGGCGCTTAAGTCGTACCAGGTCAAGGAAGGCATTATAAATCTTGAAAGTCTGAACGAGCTAACCAACAGTCAATTAGTGGCCTTGAATCAAGCGGTTGTAGACGCACAGGAGCGGTACAATGAATTGGCAAAACGATATGGCTCAAAACATCCGAGACTGATAGCGGCGGGCGGTGAACTGGCTGAAGCGCGTGGGCGTTTGAACTCGGCTTCCAAGTCCAGCGTGGCGACTCAGGAGCAACGCTTTGAATTAGCCCGACTGGAACAGGAAGTGAACACCAATCGTGAACTGTATGAATCTTTTCTGTCGAAATTCAACCAGGCCGATTTCACGACGGATGAGAAGCTCGCGAATGCGCATGTACTCGATCTGGCTCGTCCACCGGAATACCCGGTCGCGCCGGACAAGAAAAAACTGTTAAGTACCTGGACCCTACTGGGTTTTGTTCTGGGTTTGGTGATGGTGGCGATACGCGAACATATAGACTATACATTTAAAACCCATCGCGAAGTTGAGAAAGCGCTGGGCTTGCCCGCACTGGGATTGCTGCCCCTGTTGAATGCGTCGTCCTACAGCACAATTCGACGTAAATCCAGATCGGGCGAAGAAGAAATCATTCCCGAAAAGTATTATTCAACAGGTGCCGGTTCGCCGTTTGTTGAATCGATAAATCATATTCGAACAAGCGTGTTGTACTCCGATGTTGATCAACCGCCAAAGTCCATAGTTATAACCTCGTCTATCCAAGGTGAAGGTAAAACGACGCTGGCGACAAATCTGGCGCTGGCTTTCGCTCAGTTAGGCAAAACGTTATTGATTGACGCTGATTTGCGCAAACCTCGAGCGAGCATGATGGCAGGGTCGAGCAGCAATGTCGGTCTGGTCGACTATGTCGCTGTACGTTGCGATTTACAGGATTGCATTTTAAAACATGAAGGCAGCGATAATCTTTCAGTATTACGCACCGGTTCGATTCCGCCGAATCCACTTGAAATGTTATCTTCAAAGCGATTCGCACGCGCAATAGAGGGGCTGAAAGGCAAGTTCAGTTATATTGTGATTGATGCGCCACCTGTATTGCCGGTGAGCGACGCTATTGTTTTGGGCCGTCTCACTGACGCAACCATCATGGTGGTGGAGGCGCATCGTACAACCCATGCAACGGCTATCGAGGCGGTTGAACGCCTGCGCGCGTCGAATGTGATACCGATGGGTATTGTGTTGTCTAAAGTCGATGAGCGCAAACAGGGGTATTACTACTATGGACAGTATAATGACTATGGTGGTTACTATCGTGAAGACGACAAACTCATTGCGCTTAGAAAAACTGTCTAGTATTCTAAAATTTTGATATATCCACTGTTCAACGGATATTTTTTCGTACGTCGAATTAGTTTTACTGAACGCGGTTGCCCCGACTGATTTGTTCGATTCTAGTTCTTTTCGGTGCAGGAGGTCTGTGGTTTGCAATTTCCTTGTTTGCTGCCGATCAGCACTACCGAAACGCGATCTCGCGCGTTAAATCGTTATCTCATGCGGACGGTCCGCAGGCTCATGCGACCTGGAACTTGGCGAAGGAATATCTGGACGCTGCGTTATCCAGACAAAACCCACTTTATACCTACCAACTTGGCCGTTTGTACGAGTTTCGTGCGGCCGATCCGTTTGCCAGGGACAGCCAGAAGATATTTGATAGGGACAAAGCGCTGGAATACTACGAAAGCGCAGTCAGACAACGCCCGACCTGGTCAATCGGTTGGGCATCGCTTGCACATTTGCGCGCACTGTCAACACCAGCAAGCCGGTTAGCGGAAACCGATTACCAAACTGCACTGAAAGTGGCCGGGCATGAACGCGAGGCGATCCGGCGCAATGTCATTACCGGAATGGTGCGTTGGGATTACCTCGATTCTAAGACGCGCGCGAATCTGGCAGACTCGACACGTGATTTTTTACAAGATCGGCGTGAAGTTAATGGGTTGATCACGAAAGCAGTCAAGATGGGTTGGGTAGAGCGGTTGCGCCCGATCGCGCAGGACGTTTTAGGGGTGGAAAATTTTAACAGGCGATTGAGTCGCATCAATAAAAATTAGCGATGCGTTCACAGTTGGGCGACTCCATGTCGCTGCTTGCATTTGTCCTGCTGCTGCTATTGCTGGTTTGGTTGCCGATTCCATGGGGAAGTAACCGGCCTTGGTCATCTTATTTAATGTCCGGGGCGGTCAGCGTTATCCTGATGATTTGGTCGGCGAGCCGGCTCGTTACCCCAGCAAGGCATGAAAGATCGAGTCGTGCCCAAACTATTACTTGCGCATTGTTTGGTATCTGGTGGTTATACCTGGCGTTACAGGTTTTGCCACTGCCGGGATGGTTGTTGCAGATACTTTCCACCGCCAGTTACGAGTCCTACCGCCTTGCAGGAGCAGGCAGCGGTTATTTAAGTGTTGATGTCGCCCAAAGTAAGGCAATGTTATTGCGATACGGTACCTATGTGGTGTTGTTTGTTTTGACCTGGAAATTGGTAAATACAAGAACGCGATTGTTGACGATCATAATTACTATTTTCGGTGTTGGCGTGGCGGAAGCAATATTGGGCATGGGTTTGTGGACTGCAGGAAAGTCTCTGGTTCCCCACAGTCTTTCCCAAGGCCACTGGGCGCGAACAACGGGGACGTTTGTTAATCGTAACCACTACGCTTGTCTTCTTGCTATGACGTTTTGTACAGGCATTGGGTATTTGATAATGACCCGTGGTTTGCGCTTACGCTCCTGGAATACACAATCCCCACTTATTTCTATATTCGACAATGTCTTCAGCGGGAACGCACTGGTTGTTGTGGGCCTAATACTCATTTTGTGCGCACTATTGTTAAGCGGATCGGTGGGAGCTTTCACGTCATTGTTCATTGCGTTGATTTGTATGTTTTTACTTTCTATGCACCGCATGAAAGGTGTGATGAAACTGGCCGGTATCGGAGGGATTACTATTGCTATAGCCGGGTTGGCGGTGGTGTTAACGGGAGGGGGAAGGTTATTCGCCCGTGTCGCCCAAGGCGGTATTAGCCTGGACGCGCGTATCGAACAATGGATAGCGACATTGAAGATCCTTCCGGAGTTTCTTTTTTTTGGTGTTGGGGCGGGTAACTATTCCATCGTCTTTCCGGGTTACCATGATGCATCATTGCCCCGTTTGCACTTCGATCATGTACACAATGATTATCTGGAATTACTGGTTAACCAGGGGTTGCTGGGCTTTGGTTTGCTCGCGACAGCGATAGTTTTTGTAATCACTAAACTTATTGAACGTTGTCGGCGATGTGCCGGCCAAACCGAGCTTGGTGCCGTGTTGGCGTCGTGCGGTGGGTTAGTGGTTATGTTGGTTCACGGTATGGTCGAATTCAATTTTTACATTCCCGCTAACGCCGCGTATTTTTTTGTGTTCATGGGCGTAGGAATGAGTGTATTACACAGCAATTTTAAACATCGTAAATCGGAATGAAGATGAGCATAGATAGTAAGCGTATATTGGTAACAGGCGGAGCGGGTTTTTTAGGTTCCCATTTGTGCGAGCGTTTGGTGAATCAAGGGCATGAAGTGTTATGCGTGGACAACTATTTTACCGGAACTAAGCGAAACGTCGCGCATTTATTCGATAAACCGAATTTTGAGTTAATGCGGCATGATGTGACGTTTCCGCTTTATGTGGAGGTCGATGAAATATACAACCTGGCTTGTCCTGCGTCACCGATCCATTACCAACATGATCCGGTACAAACGACGAAAACCAGCGTCCATGGTGCCATCAACATGCTGGGTTTGGCAAAACGAATTAACGCGAAAATTTATCAGGCGTCAACCAGTGAAGTGTACGGCGACCCGGAACGGCATCCACAATCGGAAGATTACTGGGGACATGTTAATCCAACCGGAATACGGTCTTGTTATGACGAGGGTAAGCGATGTGCCGAAACACTGTTTTTCGATTATTACCGTCAACACCAGCTACGAATAAAAGTCGCCCGTATATTCAACACTTACGGCCCGCGCATGCACCCGAACGACGGTCGTGTAGTATCCAATTTCATTGTGCAGGCATTGCAAAACGAACCCATAACCATTTATGGAGAGGGTGAACAAACCCGTTCATTTTGCTATGTGGATGACCAAATCGAAGCAATGCAAAAACTGATGAATAGTCCAGACAATGTTACCGGGCCTGTCAACACGGGCAACCCGGATGAGTTCACCATCATGGAACTCGCCAATGCTGTCATCTCGATAACGAATTCATCTTCGAAGATAGTCAAAAAACCGTTGCCCAGCGATGATCCACAACAACGGTGCCCGGATATCGCGTTGGCCAGGAACGAACTTGACTGGCTGCCGCAGATCGATCTGGAAACAGGATTAAAGAAGACAATCAGTTATTTCGAAGACATTCTGTTTCGTCAATAACTATCGCGGCTTAAATAATATAGTTCTCAAGACATACCCGTTGTGTTGATCCTTGTTTTGATTCTGGGGTTCGCTGGACTGACCATTTGTCTGACGAATTGGCGATCAGGTCTGTTGTTGTGCATGCTGGTCGGTTTTGCGCAAGACCCGCTGCGGAAGTTCGTTCCCGGGGAGCCGGTCATTCTGGTGGTGGTCGTCGGTGTGTTTGCCGGAGCCACCGTCATCGGTATGTGGCGCGAAACAGGGCCGATCGTATTCGAGCCTATCACTAAATGGCACGAGCCGTTAAAACTTTGGCTCAACATCTTTTTCGTACTGATATTTATTCAAGCCATCGTTTCTCTGGTGTTTTATGGAAGTGTTGTGCTGACCGGTATTGGCTTAATGTCTTATCTGGCCCCGTTTGTTGCTTTAACCATTACTTATAGTTATTTCCGCAATTTGAACGATATATCATTAGTGGCATCGGTGTATCTCTTTGTGGCGGTGTTGCTGTGTTTAACTGTTTACCTGTCATTCTTTGGTTTTCAATGGCAGGTCTTGCAGGAAGTCGGACCAGGCCTGGTCATTTACGATGTCGGCACGATTCTAAAAGCACATCCCGGTTTCATGCGTGCCTCCGAGATCGCGTCCTGGCATCTCGGAGCGGCGGTCTGCTTTATGATCATATTTGTAAACGTAAAGCGTGAGACACAAGCGAGTATAGTCATGGGGTTGTTAGTGACATTGTTTGTTGCGGCAATCTTAATGACTGGGCGACGAAAAATGATTATGCAAATTATGCAATTTGTCGTTTTTTACTCTGTGTTGCTTTTGTATTTTAAAAACGCTATTTCCGGAAAGTTTGTTGTTGCCGTGGTGGTTGCAGCAATGCTGATTTGGTTTGGCATTGAGATACTGTTTCCCGGAGGATACGGTTCTCAGTTTGAGTTGTATGCGCAACGTGGTGCAACCGTGTTTTCCGATGCTTTGGATCGAATGTATCAACTGGGGTATAGACCTATCGAATGGGCGATTAACCGGGTGGGTGTGTTCGGCGCAGGAGTTGGTGTTGGATCGCAAGGCGCTACAATATTCTGGGAAGGGAAGCACATTGCAGGTGGTGCTGGTGAAGGGGGACTTGGCAAGATAACACTTGAGCTGGGAATACCCGGTCTAATCCTGATAGCCGTGCTTTTGATAGGCTTGTTTAAGTACATTATGCATATATTGTCGTATGTTGCGCAGTTAAATGACGAAGCCTTTCGTGTTTACGCCGGTATCGCCGCATTTTTACTGGCAAATATCCCGACTTTTATTGTAGCTTCCCAGGTTTACGGTGATTTATTCGTATTACTGATTCTCGGTTGGTTGCTGGGATTGTTGTTAGCGGTACCGCGTGTTGCCGCGGAATATAACGATTCTGTTCGTCGTATGCCGGTACCAGAAGTTCCGGTGGTTGTCCATCGTAGCAGCGGTGTGGCGCGCTACTGATTGTTCGTACTGGGTCTTAATGCTTATCACGCGGATGCATCTGCATGCCTGTTAGAAAACGGGCGACTCGTTGCGGCGGTGGAGGAGGAGCGATTTCGCCGAATAAAACACTGGGCCGGGTTTCCATCCGAATCAATACGATATTGTCTGCAGGAAGCAGGTATTCGTCTGCACGATGTGCAACATGTTGCTCTTAATTCTGATTCCAAAGTCAACCGGTGGGCGAAGCTGTCTTACGCGGTTCGGCAACGGCCGACCTGGCGGCTGGTGTTGGAGAAAGTGCAAACACGCAAGCGGCGATCATCTATCCGGGAAAGTCTAAAAAAAATCGATGCCGGTCGTAGCTATTCCGGTCAGATACACCCGGTCGAACATCACCTTGCGCATCTCGCATCCGGTTTTTATTGTTCGCCGTTCGAACAGGCGGTGTGTGTCTCTGTGGACGGGTTTGGTGACTTTAGCAGCGGTGTAGTTGGGTTTGGCATAGGCAAAAAAATCACAACAAACCAGAGAATTCTTTTTCCACATTCGCTGGGCGTTTTTTACCAGGCGATGACTCAATTTCTGGGTTTTAATAATTATGGCGATGAGTACAAGGTCATGGGTCTCGCGTCCTACGGCACTCCATCATATGTCGGTGAACTGAACAAGTTGGTTGGGCTGGATGATACAGGCCAGTATCATCTCGATCTCAGTTATTTTCGGCACTATAAACACGAAATCGGCTATGAATGGATCGATTCCGAGCCGCGTGTTAGTGCTTTGTACAACGGTAAACTCGAATCAATCCTGGGTCCCGCCCGTGAAGGTGGCTCGCAAATAACACAACTGCACAAGGATGTTGCGGCCTCTACACAATGTGTTTATGAAAAGGCTTTGCTTCATCTATTGAATACAGCACATAGTAAGACCCCCAGCGAAAATATCGCACTGGCGGGTGGTTGTGCGATGAACTCGGTGGCGAACGGTAAGATAAAGACGAGCACACCGTTTAAAAAAGTCTATGTGCAACCTGCTGCGGGTGATGCGGGCGGCGCCCTGGGCGCTGCCTTGGTTGTATCGGCAGATATAGAAAACGCCGATGACTCGAACGAAATGAATCATGCATATTGGGGGCCGTCTTTCAGTAATGCTGTCATAGAAAATGTTATGGAACAGCACGAAGATGAACTCCAAATAGCGGCGTGCGAATACGAGAAGATCGAAGATGAAACACAATTACTTGCAACAACCGCCACAAAAATTGAACAGGGTAAAGTGATCGGTTGGTTCCAGGGGCGCATGGAATGGGGGCCGCGGGCATTGGGTAATCGTTCCATTTTATGCGACCCACGTCGCAGTGACCTGCAGCAGATACTGAACGAAAAAATCAAACGACGTGAATCGTTTCGGCCGTTCGCACCCTCGATTTTGCGCGAGCAGGTACCGAACTGGTTTGAGACGGACGATGACGTTCCTTTTATGATGAAGGTGTACAACATCCGCCAGGAAAAACGGCGCTTGATTCCAGCCGTAACGCATGTCGATGGAACCGGCCGGCTACAAACGGTTACACGGCAATCGAATCAACGTTTTTTTGATTTGATCAGCTGTTTCCACCGGTTGACCAGTGTACCCATGTTGTTAAATACGTCATTTAATGAGAATGAACCCATAGTTTGTCGTCCGGAAGAGGCATTGCAGTGTTTTTTACGAACAAAAATGGACGTGTTGGTCATGCAGGACTATTACATTGAACGACACGGGTCATAACTGATCGTGAATTTACCGTTGCTCGATAAAATCGATTGGTTGACCGTATTGTTGTCTGTCTTTGTGACAACGATTTTATTGCGGGTTCTTATAAATATCGCGCCACGCCTTGGTTTGATGGATAAACCCGGCGGGCATAAAATTCATGCACAGGCTACGCCGGTCGTGGGCGGTTTAGCGATGTTTTGTGGGTTCTTTCTATCGATTCTAGTATTAAACACGCCGCTCGCCGGTTACCGGCCATTGTTTGCTGGCGTGGCGTTACTGGTTATTGTCGGTGTGCTGGACGATATGCACGAGTTATCGTCCCGGTTTCGTTTTGCGCCACAGATAGCGGCGGCCATGATGATGACGATCTGGGGCGGGGTTGTGCTGTTAGATCTTGGCAACCTGCTAGGAGGCAATACAGTCTCGCTAGGCTTATTAGCAATCCCCGTCACCGTGTTCGCTACAGTGGGCGTCACCAATGCGCTTAACATGTCGGATGGTATGGACGGACAGGCAGCATCTATTACGTTGATCGCATTGCTCGCAATCATTGTTTCATTATTTCTTCACGACAGGCTTCACGTTGCGAATATCGCGTTGGTATTAACCGGGGTTGTTATGACTTTTCTGGTGTTTAATCTACGCCCGGGTCGGTTTTCCCAGGGTGTGTTTATGGGTGATGCCGGCAGTATGTTTCTCGGGTTTGTGATTTGCTGGTTTTTCGTTGATCTCAGTCAGGGGGAAGACAGAGTGATCCGCCCAGTGACGACGCTGTGGCTATTTGCCTTGCCACTAATAGATACGGTTAGCGTAATGATTCGCAGGTTACTGACGGGTCGTTCGCCAGTTGACCCGGATAGAACGCATTACCACCATATTTTGCGTTTACTGGGGCTGGGCGAACGAAGCAGCCTGATGGTCATTGCGGGCTGTGCTTTCCTGTTAGCCACGCTTGGGCTGATTGGCGAACTACAGGCTGTTGGCGAATCCACAATGTTTTACGGATTCTTGTGCTTGTTTGTTACTTACTTCGTTATCAGTAGCGTGTTGCTGAAATGGCTAGCTGCCGACGAGGCGAAAAAAAACCCCGCATAGCGGGGTTTTTCAAAATCGTAAAAAGTGCTGGTTTTATTCGTCGCCGAAAATTCCAAATATATGCAGCAGGCTGGTAAAGAGATTATAAATTGTAATGAACAACGTCACGGTGGCCATAATATAGTTCGTCTCGCCACCATGAATGATGGCACTGGTTTGATACATGATCAGTCCAGCCATGAGTAAAATAAACATCGCGGATACGGCTAATGATAATGCGGGAAGACTAAAAATAATGGCGCCGAGACCAGCGAGGAAAGCGACCAAAATACCGACCATTAGCATTCCTCCGAGGAAACTGAAATCCTTCTTGGTAGTCAATACATAACCGGAAAGACCTAGAAAAATTACTCCAGTTCCACCCATAGCCGTCATTACCAGTTGGTGACCATTCGAAAAAGCATTGAGATACATATTAACGATCGGTCCCAAAGTTATTCCCATGAAACCTGTTAGCGCAAATATGAAAAGTAAACCCAGAGCTGAGTTACGAAAACGACTGGTTAGAAACAAGAGTCCAAAGTACCCAACCAAAGTGATGATAATACCGGGATGTGGCCAATTCATAGCCATAGCGACGCCGGCCATTAACGCACTGAACAGTAATGTTAACGCTAACAGGGCGTAGGTATTTTTCAATACCTTGTTAACCTCGATACCGGTGCTGATCGGTCGAGTTACAGCTGTGTCATAACGAGCCATAGTAAAGAGTCTCCTAAATATCGAAAAAGTTATATTAAGTAGTAATTAGAATACTTTACCAGAGTAATAGTTCAAAGGCTAAAATACTCCGACTTAGTGCCATTTATAAGGTTAGATTACCTATATTTCAAGGTATTAGCGGCTTATAGCCAGCGTAAACACAGGCATAATTATTAACGTTTCGTAATTTCTTAAGTAATGCCTTTGACCGTGAACGGTAAAACTTGTTACGTAATTTTGCCGACAATTTAGTACCATACGCCGCCTTATCGACATTAATAGATTTTCAGTTATCGTCGGGCAATAAAAAAGACATCATTGGTTCCGTGCCAAACGACATCTGCGACGAAGCTTAGTAGTCGACAAAATTGCCAGCAGCGACTTTGAACTGGGTAGTCTGGCGATAAAAAGCAGCGGGTGGAGCTTTGCTTCGAGGTATTTTCCGCTACACAGGTAAAATGTTGACATCCAAATATCGGAGAGGTGGCTGAGTGGTCGAAAGCGGCGGTCTTGAAAACCGTTGAAGACCGCAAGGTCCCGGGGGTTCGAATCCCTCCCTCTCCGCCAATCATTAGAGAAATCATTAATAAAAAACAATAAGATAAATTACTAATATAAAGTGAACTATAATACGATAATCGACGCTCAAACGTTGAGCGACCATCTAAATGATGACGGTTGGCGGGTATTCGATTGCCGTTTTTCACTGTTCGATCCGTCTGCGGGCCAGCGCGGATATGACAAGGGGCATATTCCCGGAGCAATCTTTACTGACCTGGAACAACATTTATCCGCTAAAAAAACATCAACTTCAGGGCGGCATCCGTTACCGGAATTTAAGGATTTCATCCGTTTCATCGAGGAGTGGGGCGTTCGCCCGGATTCCCAGGTCGTGGTTTACGATGATGCGGGTGGTGTATTTGCCGGGCGGCTCTGGTGGATGTTGCGTTGGATAGGACACAAAAATGTCGCGGTATTGGATGGCGGGTTACCCGCATGGGAACGATATGGTTTCCCACTCACAAGTAGAACCGAAAATGTTGATTCACAAAGCCCGGGATCATACCCCGTGCAACCGCTGGACGAATTGTTCGTATCCACTGCCGACGTTGAAAACAATCTGCATTCAAAAGAATATACGCTGTTTGATGCACGGGGCGCTGAACGATTTACGGGAGAAAAAGAGCCTGTCGATCCGGTCGGTGGACACATACCCCATGCGATCAATTTGCCATTTTCGGTGAATCTGGATGATGACGGTTGTTTTTTGCCGAAATCCCTTTTGCGCGAACGCTTCGAACCGCTAGTGGATTCGCTTGCACCGGACAACGTCATTCATATGTGCGGTTCAGGCGTTTCCGCTTGTCACAATATATTAGCTATGGAGATTGCTGGCTTGCCGGCGCCAAAGCTTTATGTCGGTTCCTGGAGCGAATGGGTAACCGATTCGTCTCGTCCTGTTGCTACTGGTAACGCTTAATCATTTAACATGTATACGAGTAAAAACGAGCTTGGACATTAAACAAGCAGCACTGGATTATCACGAGTTCCCCAAACCGGGGAAGACATCTATTTCGCCGACCAAACCGTTTGATACGTCAGATGACTTGTCTCTGGCCTATACACCGGGTGTCGCAGAACCGGTATTGGCAATTCAGCGCGATGAGACCGATGCCTATCGATACACTAATAAAGGTAATCTAGTGGGCGTCATTACTAACGGTTCAGCCGTGTTGGGTTTGGGCAACGTCGGGGCTGTAGCCGGTAAGCCGGTTATGGAAGGCAAAGCTGTATTGTTTAAGCGATTCGCCGATATTGATGTGTTCGATATTGAGGTGAATGCACCAAGCACGGAGGCGTTTATCGAAACGGTCGTTAACATCTCCTGTACCTTTGGTGGTATCAACCTGGAAGATATTGCCGCCCCGCAGTGCTTTATTATTGAACAGGCGCTAAAGGAACGTCTGGATATTCCGGTGTTTCATGACGATCAACACGGTACGGCGGTCATTGTCTGCGCCGGCATGCTCAATGCGCTGGAGATACAGGGAAGACGGCTTGAGGATGCGGCGATTGTAATATTGGGCGCCGGTGCGGCCGGAATTGCAACCGCTCGATTGCTGTTGTTGCTGGGCGCAACCAGGCAAAATCTGATCCTGGTTGACAGTCGTGGCGTGATCGATGCGACCCGCAACGATCTGAATGTGTATAAACAAGCCTATGCGTGCGATACACCCAAGAGAACGTTACAGGAAGCCATGCTGGGCGCCGATGCTGTGGTTGGACTGTCTGGCCCAGGACTGATTAAACCGGAAATGGTCAAGAGCATGGCGCATCGCGCGATTATTTTTGCGTTGTCGAATCCGGTGCCGGAGATCATGCCCGACATTGCCTCATCCGTACGCGAAAATGTCATTGTGGCAACAGGACGATCGGATTTTGCAAACCAGGTTAACAATTCATTGTGTTTTCCGTTTTTGTTTCGCGGTGCGTTGAACGCGCGAGTGAAACAGATTGACGACAATATCCTGCTAGCCACAGTCAAGGCGCTTGCCGACCTGGCTAAGGAGGATGTGCCTGCGGAAGTGCTGGAAGCACATGGCGACAACGAATTGTCTTTTGGTAAAGACTATATCTTGCCCAAACAATTCGATCCGCGATTAATTGAGCGAATTCCACCGGCAATTGAAGCGGCAGTGGCCGCGAATACCAACTAAAAGATTCTATGTTAGTGCAATGAGGTCCACATGAAGATTCATGAATATCAAGGTAAGGATTTATACAGAAAATTCGGTGTAAACACGTCGAGCGGTATTCCCTGTTTCACTGTTGATGAAGCCGTGGCTGCCGCCGATACATTGGGCGGCGATGTTTGGGTGGTCAAGGCGCAGATTCACGCTGGTGGTCGTGGCAAAGGTGGCGGCGTCAAAGTGGCTAAATCGAAAGAGGAGGTTAAACAATTCGCCTCGGAAATTCTTGGTATGCACCTGGTAACCCATCAGACCGGCCCTGAAGGTCAGAAAGTGAAGCGGCTACTGGTCGAGGAAGGTGCGGATATTGCGAAAGAGTATTATGTCGGCATTGTTGTAGATCGCTCCTCACAACGGGTCACCATGATGGCGAGTGCGGAAGGCGGGGTCGATATTGAAGAAGTCGCCGCAACCGAGCCGGAAAAAATTCACAAGGCCAGTATCGATCCGGTACAGGGACTCACCGAGGCCCAGGCGAACGATCTGGCAACGAAAATCGGGTTGCCGGAAGCAGCAATCGACGAGGCGTCCGGACTACTCGTGGCATTGTAACAAAGCGTTCTGGGAAACCGATGCCTCGCTTGCTGAAGTAAACCCGCTTGTACTTACCGGCAATAACAATGTGATCGCATTGGATGCGAAATTTAACTTCGATGACAATGCTCTGTTCCGACAACCAGAGATTAAGGAGTTGCGTGACCTGGATGAGGAGGACCCTAATGAGATTGAAGCATCCAAATTTGGCCTCAGTTACATTTCATTAGATGGCGATATCGGTTGCCTTGTTAATGGCGCGGGCCTGGCGATGGCGACAATGGACATTATCAAACTCTACGGATCTGAACCGGCGAACTTTCTGGATGTCGGTGGCGGCGCGACGACCGAACAGGTGACTGAGGCATTCAAAATCATGCTCAAGAACAAAAACCTGAAGGCAATCCTAGTCAATATTTTTGGCGGGATTATGCGTTGTGATGTTATCGCCGAAGGGCTGGTAAACGCGGCAAGGGAAGTGAGTCTGAATGTGCCGTTGGTAGTGCGCCTGGAAGGCACGAATGTTGAAAAAGGCCGTGCGATTCTCACGAATTCAGAGATCGACATTATCGGCGTTACGACAATGGCGGACGCCGCCGAAAAGGTCGTTGCAGCAGCCAAGGGAGTACAACGACAATGAGTATATTAATCGATAAAAATTCGCGCGTCGTTACACAGGGGATCACTGGAAAGACCGGAGAATTTCATACAAAAAATTGTCTGGAGTACGCCTTCGGACGGGAATGCTTTGTCGCAGGTGTTACGCCTGGCAAGGGCGGGCAGGAGGTTGAAGGCGTGCCGGTATTTGACACGGTCGCCGAAGCAAAAAAAGAAACTGGCGTAAATGTGTCGGTGATCTATGTGCCGCCACCGTTTGCGGCCGCGGCCATTAACGAAGCGGTCGATGCTGAAATGGATGTGGTGATTTGCATTACCGAAGGCGTGCCGGTCAAGGACATGATCTTGACACGCTACAAAATGCAAGATAGCAAGACAATTCTGGTCGGGCCGAATTGTCCAGGTGTTATTACGCCGGACGAAATCAAGATTGGCATTATGCCGGGTTATATTCACAAGAAAGGTCCGATTGGTGTGGTATCGCGTTCGGGGACTTTGACTTACGAAGTTGTTGACCAGTTGACTAAACTAGGGTTGGGTCAATCGAGTTGCGTAGGCATCGGTGGCGACCCGGTTAACGGACTAAAACATCTTGATGTGGTCAAGATGTTTAATGATGACCCGGAAACTGAAGGGGTTGTCATGTGTGGCGAAATTGGTGGAACCGACGAAGAAGAATGTGCCGCCTGGATCAAGGACAACATGAAAAAACCCGTTGTTGGATTCATCGCCGGCGTTACCGCTCCTCCGGGAAAACGCATGGGTCATGCCGGCGCCATTATTGCCGGTGGTAAAGGCACTGCCGCTGAAAAAATCGCCGCACTGGAAGATGCCGGTGTTGCAGTGACAAAAAACCCTGCGGATATCGGTGAGTTGATGGCGCAGGCGCTGAAATAATAAGGTGTTATTAGGGAATTATATAAACAGGAAAGCAGGTTCCGTTTGTTTGCTGTATCGCTGGTTTTAGTTCGACAATTTAGTTGATTCCTATATGTGTGGTGTAGCTGCGATATACACTTATCGTGGCGGTAAAGTAAATCGTGATGAGTTGTGTGCGATTCGCGACTACATGGCGTTGCGCGGTCCGGATGGAAAAGGGGAGTGGTTTTCAGAAGATGGCCGTGTTGGTCTGGGGCATCGTCGCTTGTCAATTATTGATTTAAGTGAACGTGCATCACAGCCAATGATTTCCAGAGACGGTCGATTTATTATCAGTTTCAATGGCGAGATATATAACTACAAGGCTTTACGTTCTGAATTAGAAGCTAAGAATTACACTTTTCAATCACAGTCTGATACAGAGGTTTTATTGCATTTGTACGCGGATCGTGGCGAATCAATGTTAACGAGTCTACGGGGCATGTTTGCATTCGCGCTTTACGATTCCATCAAGGGTGCTCTGTTGCTTGCGCGTGATCCTTACGGCATCAAACCACTGTATTATTCAGACAGTGAGGGTGCGATTCGAGCCGCGTCACAGGTTAAAGCGTTACTGACGAGCAATTCAGTTTCACAGGTTCCCGATCCAGCGGGTCTTGCTGGATTCTATATGTTTGGAAGTGTGCCTGAGCCATTTACTATCCATCATTCCGTGCGTGCTGTCCCTGCAGGAAGTTTCATAAAGATCGATGAAAGGGGGATAAAAGAAGAAAAACGCTATTTTTCAATTTCCGAGATCATTTGTCATGCGGAAACGAATCATAAAGCGAATGAAAGCGAGCAAGTTATAAATAGTGCTCTATTGGATTCTGTAAAACACCATCTTGTATCCGATGTTACCGTGGGTGCGTTTCTGTCTTCGGGGATTGATTCGGGGTCATTAGTAGGGTTGATGAAAGATGCGGGGCAGGAAGAGATAAATACGGTCACATTGTCATTTGAGGAGTTTGACGATCAACGTCGCGATGAAGCGCCACAAGCGCAACGACTTGCAAATTACTATGGCACAAAACAAAAAAATCGCAGAGTTACTGAAAACGAATTCTGTGACGATTTACCCGCAATACTGAATGCGATGGATCAGCCCAGCATAGATGGTGTAAACACCTGGTTTGTATCAAAAGCCGCTAAGGAACTGGGGTTGAAGGTTGCCATTTCAGGTTTGGGGGGCGATGAGTTGTTCGGCGGATACCCGTCATTCAAGGACATTTCGCTATGGGTTAACTGGATGCGTCCGGTGAAATCCGCAGCTACAGCCGTTGGCCGTATCGTCAAGAACATTCCAAATTTAAGTGCAAAAACAAGCGCCTTACTCCAATACGGACATGACATCCCGGGAGCCTATTTCGTTAGGCGGGGGTTATTCATGCCCTGGGAGTTATCAGATTTGATGGGCGATGAAATGGCGCAAGCAGGACTCAGCAGATTAAGACCTTTTGAGCACATTGCCAATGAGAACAATCCGCGCCCGACTACAAGTTTTGGTGCGATTGTTGCTTTGGAGTCTTCTTTGTATATGAGAAATCAATTATTACGGGATGCCGATTGGGCAGGCATGGCACATTCTCTTGAGATCAGAACTCCACTCGTGGATTCATTTTTACTAAAGCAGGTAGCGGGTCATCTAATTTACTCAAATTTAAGTGATCGAAAAAAGCTACTCGCCGGTAGTCCTGCAAAAGCGCTACCAAAAGAAATCACCGAACGAACAAAAACAGGGTTTGAGACACCGATTTCTGAATGGTTAAAAACAAACAGTTATCTTCAATCGTGGCGTTCAAAATCGAGTCTGTTAAAAAATAGTTGTCACTGGTCAAGACGACTCGCTTATGGGGTTATGAATCCAGCTTGATGAAAGTTGTTGCGCTGGTGCCGGAAGCGTTCGGTGGGCATGGTGGTATCGCGCTTTATTGTAGAGACCTTTTAACCGCATTTGCAGAGTTACCGATCGTTGAGCAAATCGATGCGCTCCCCCGATTAATTCGAAAAACCGATAAATCTGAAGTCGTTTCAAAACTAAATTTCAGAAAGCAATCGGCGCGAGGTGGAGTTTTCTATTTTTGGGAGTTTTGCCAGGCGTTCATTTCCAGGCCTAGGTACAAGTTAGTAGTGTGTGGCCATATTAACTTGTTGCTTGTAGCGGTTATGCTCGGTTGGTGGCACAAAGCACCACTTGTTCTATTTATATACGGGGTAGATGCGTGGTATGCGCCTAATAAACGCAGGTATCTGCCAAAACTACTATTGAAAGTAGACCACGTTGTGTCGATCAGTGAATTCACTGGTCGTCGCTTTATCGAGTGGAGCGGCTTTGATAAAACAAAAGTTTCGGTATTGCCCAATGCAATTCACATAGATAGTTATGGGCTAGGCCAAAGGCCTTTGTATCTTGAACAACGCTACGGATTGTCCGAAATGAAAGTTATTCTTACCCTGGGCCGAATTGATGCTGCGGAACAATACAAGGGCTTTGATGAAGTGCTGGACATAATGACTTATTTAGTGAGCGAAGACTCAAGTATTCGTTATCTGATCGCAGGCGATGGTAATGACATCAGTAGGTTGCAAAATAAAGCGAAGCAACTTGGTATTGAAGATTACGTTGTATTTGCTGGGTTAATTGACGAAGAAGAGAAAGCGGATCACTACCGGCTGGCAGACGCATTTGTGATGGCAGGACGGGGTGAGGGTTTCGGGTTTGTCTATCTTGAAGCAATGGCCTGTGGAACACCCGTAGTGGCGAGCAGTCTGGATGGAAGTCGGGAAGCAGTTAGACACGGAGAATTGGGAGCGATTGTTGATCCGGATGATGTTAACGCACTAAAAAGCGCTATTCGTAGTGCCTTGGCCAGGAAAAAGCATATTCCTCAAGGACTCGATTATTTTAGCTATCGTAATTTTAAAGACCGGTTAGCAACGATAATCAATCAAGTTGTGATACAGGAAGAAGTAGTAGCTTGAAAACGGCACTTATTTGTGGCGTTTCAGGACAAGATGGAAGCTACCTCGCGCAGTTTTTACTGGAGAAGGGCTATCGCGTTGTTGGTACTTCAAGAGATGCGCAGGTTTCCACATTTGAGAACCTTAAACGACTGAATATATTTGAACGTGTCGAAGTCGACTCGATGGTACTGACAGATTTTCGTAGTACGTTGCAAGTGTTAGCCAAGTATCAACCTGACGAAGTCTACAATCTAGCTGGTCAGAGTTCGGTTGGTCTTTCCTTTCATCAGCCTGTCGAAACTTTGGAGAGTATCAGCCTGGGTACATTACACCTCCTTGAAGTAACCCGTTTTTTAAACAAACCCATCCGCTTGTACAACGCCAGTTCAAGTGAATGCTATGGTGATACTGGCGGCGTCGCGGCGGACGAAGAAACGCCTTTTCGACCGCGCAGCCCCTACGCTGTAGCAAAGTCTGCCGCACACTGGGAGGTTGTTAATTATAGAGAAGCCTATGGTTTGTTCGCTTGTAACGGCATTCTATTCAATCATGAATCGCCGCTAAGACCGGTTCGATTTGTAACGCGAAAAATTGTAAGCGCCGCGTGTCGTATTGCGAGTGGAAGCACAGAGAGACTTTTGCTTGGCGACTTGAATGTAACTCGAGATTGGGGCTGGAGTCCTGAATATGTTCGCGCTATGTGGAAGATGTTGCAACAAGACTCGGCCGATGATTTTGTTATCGCTACCGGTACATCCGCGAGCCTTGAAGAATTTACGACTTCCGTATTTGAGCAACTAAATCTTGACTGGAACGATCATGTTGATATTGATAAAAGTCTGTTTCGGCCATCGGAAATACGAGAAGGGCGCGGTAATCCGGAAAAAGCGAACAAACAGTTGTCCTGGGTAGCCGAGAAGAAGATGCAAAACGTTGTCTGCGAAATGGTTAAAGCGGAGTTAAATTTATCAGAAATCGAATCATGATCACGGCATTGTTGAAGCCTATTTAGTGAAAGAAGATATCCACGAATCCTATTTCGGACATGAGCATGTAACGGTCATTGAACCGTTGCAGGGATGGCGCATGTTAGATCTGAAAGAACTGTGGGCGTATCGAGAATTGTTGTGGGTCTTGGTTATGCGCGATATTAAGGTACGCTATAAACAGACAGTATTAGGCGCAGCATGGGCGATCATTCGACCTGTAACCACAATGGTTATATTCAGCATCATATTTGGCCGTTTGGCAAAAATGCCGTCAGACGGGTTTCCTTATCCTGTTTTTGTCTATGCCGCTTTGTTGCCCTGGACATTTTTCTCGAGCGCCATCAGCACATCGGGTCAGTCGCTCGTAGGTTCATCGCATCTTGTAAGTAAGGTGTATTTTCCACGCTTGATTATTCCTCTGAGTTCCATCGGTGCAGGACTGGTGGATTTAGCAATCTCGACAGGCATCTTGTTGCTGCTCATGCTCTACTACGGCACCGGACTCACAGTCAATTTGTTGGCCGCACCCGTTTTATTGATAGCAGTAATATTTACCGCATTAGGTGTTGGCACATTGCTATCAGCACTCACCGTTGCGTATCGTGATTTTACTCATGTGCTCCCGTTTCTGGTGCAGATTTGGATGTACGTGACGCCAGTGATTTATCCCGTAAACATTGTCCCCGATAAATGGCAGTGGCTGCTTTTTTTGAACCCGATGACGGGTTTGATTGAGGGTTTTCGATCGGCTTTTCTCGGTAAACCGTTTGATATGAATATGCTTTTCATATCAATGATCATCGCGTTACTTTTTTTTGTTGTAGGCGTCGCTTATTTTGAAAAAGTTGAGCGCCGCTTCGCTGACATCATCTAACAGTGTGAATGGCATATCCTGCTATTAAGGCCCAGGATTTGGCCAAAGAATACGTCATTGGTGGTCCTGTCCGTTACCGCCAGACGTTTAGGGGAAATGCTTTCGTCGAGCATTTCCGCGCCATTAGAACGGCTTCGGCGCCTCAAAGGGAATGTTATGGCTGATGAACGCTTTTGGGCGTTAGACGGCGTAGATTTCGAAATTCAAACAGGTGAAGTGGTGGGCATAATTGGCCGCAATGGTGCGGGTAAAACCACGTTATTAAAAATACTGAGCAGAATTACCCAACCCACCAAGGGTCGTGTGGAAATAAGAGGGAAGGTTGCGAGTCTATTGGAAGTCGGAACAGGCTTTCATCCAGAATTAACCGGTCGGGAAAATATTTTTCTCAACGGCGCCATTCTCGGCATGACGCGGCGGGATATTCAGAATCGATTTGACGAGATGATTGCTTTTGCGGAAGTCGAAAAATTTCTTGATACACCGGTAAAACGATATTCCAGTGGTATGTATGTGCGACTAGCGTTCGCGGTTGCTGCGCATCTGGATCCAGACGTTTTGCTTGTGGATGAGGTGCTCGCTGTTGGCGACACAAATTTTCAGCAAAAGTGCCTGGGAAGAATGGGGGAAGTGGCATCCGCAGGCAGGACCGTCATCTTCGTTAGTCATAATTTAGGTGCGGTGGAAAACTTATGCACGAAACTGGCGGTGCTGAAACATGGCAAGGTGAGTTATATTGGTGCGGTTAGGGATGGCGTACGAAAATACATTAAAGATTCGAGGCCAACACAGGACAACGTGACGTCTGAAGCGTTCAGAGGGACACTTCTGGGTGATATGATTTTTTCGAAAGTAGAGCTTTCTCAAGGTGGTCAAGTTAGTTCGGTAGTATCCCCCGCGCAACCTTTCTGTTTTACGGTTAGTGGTCTGGTATATCGCACACTTAAAGATTTTGATATTACACTCAGTGTATTTCGAGAAGGGGTTCGGTTGTTTAGTTGTCACGATGCCCCACCCGGTACAATCATGAAGAGCGGTTATTTTACGTCTGAATTTGGAATTCCAGCTTACTGTCCTCAGACCCGGGTCGTATTCCGTTGCCGTCGGTGGCAGAAGAATTGGACACCCGGAATGGATATGGGGAACCGATATATTGCTGTTTAGTATTGCTGACGAATGGAACGAAAAATTGCCAGAGCGGGATGCCGGAATTGTATCTATAAAATACACAGCATTTCGAAACCAAACTGAGTTTACTGGTGTCGTTTAGAAAAATAGTTCGCCGACTAGTTCCTAAAGTATTTCATAGTCATACATGGCTTCGTAAGGAAATTATCGCCCGTTCAAATGGGAAGGTAATGTCTGGTCTGTTTGCTAATATGAACTATGTAAATTCTAGTTACGGGAGCGTCTATTTCCCCAAACTGCTCGGGACCTACGAGCGGGAGATTACATCTGCGTTAAGGCGTTTTTTGGAAATTTCATTTGAAAAAATTGTCGTTGCGGGTGCTGCTGAAGGGTATTACGCTGTTGGCCTTGCACTACGGACGAACGCGGATATCCATGCATTTGAGGCTCAGCCGAAAGCGCGACTGGTGTTGCGGGAGTTGGCGCAAAAGAATGGAATGGACACACGAGTTCAAGTGGGCGAAATTTGCGATGCGCCTAATCTGGCAGAAAGTATGGCGAGATGTCGACCTGTGCTAGTTTTAATGGACATAGAAGGCGGAGAGTCTATTCTGCTGGATCCGGATGTGGTTCCGGCACTGAATAATGCGTACATCCTGGTTGAGATGCATGAATTCATTATTCCAGGAGTAACAGCGATAGTCAAAAAACGTTTTGAATCTACCCATGTCATAAATGAAATACATAGTGAGCGTAGATCTTTTTCTGATTTTCCTATTTCAAAGAATAGTGTTGGAAAACTTATATTCGAAGGAGCCGCGGTTCAGTTAATGCAAGAGGGAAGGCCGCTACAGATGTCGTGGCTAGCGATGCATCCTATTTCACTAAGATAGTGATAAACGCAACGATTGCGTACTAATCTTAGGCATATTGAGAACAAGCCGAATCACCTTACGACCTCATTCTCGCGCAATAGCGCAATAGAATGTGGTTGTGTCTGAATAAATTGGTAAATATTCTTAGAATTATTCCTCAATCTTATCGACTTGCTATTGGTGAATATATCCAATCCTGGAGAAGTTACCCAAAGTCGTTGACGAATTTATTCACTGCGGTACCTGACGACCCAATTCTAGTAACCGGACCATATCGCTCTGGTACTTCATGGGTAGGAGATGCGCTCGCATTACAGGGAGTCTGGTACTTACATGAGCCGTTTAATCCTAATAAGGGCTTTTGGAATAAAAATTTTACTTATCGACGCGCACATGAGGTAGATCAAAAACTCAATGCGTTCGTTGATCGCTTGCTGGCGGGTAAAATTCTATTTGGACCAGGTGGAGGTATATTGAAGGGAGTGCCCAGCAATCGTAGGTTTATGCCCGCAAGAATAGGCCTTTTCCCGAAGCCGAATAGAGTCCTGATAAAAGATCCTATTGCATGCTTGCTTACCGAATATTTGGTGCATAATTTTAATATGCGTGCGGTGGTTGTTATCAGGCACCCCGCGGGGTTTGTAAGTAGCTTGAAGAAGCTTAACTGGGATGTTAGAGGCGAGATTCGTCAGCTACTCGAAACAGAAAAGCTGGTAACCGATTGGTTAACACCGTTTGTCGATATATTAGAAGAATCAATAAGTAGTAGTCGAATAGTAGCGAGGACGGCATTCTATGCCGCATTGGTGGTTATTTTGAGGGGGTTCTCTTTACGAACACCAAACGTAAAGCTTTACCAATTTGAGCATCTGTGCGACGTACCTGAAAAAGCATTTGAGGAAATCTGCGTTGATTTAAATTTGTCCTGCAATAATCAGATACTTGAATATTTTAGCGGGCTTAGCGACGTACGCCTGAAGGATCAAGATAATTACCAGCCATTTGATACTAGACGGCATAGCCAAACGATGAGAGACATATGGAAATTACGCCTGGACGCGAATGAGTCGCGGTTAGTCCGCGATACTTGGATGAAGTTCGAACTACCGTTTTATACAGGCGATGAGCACTGGGTTATCAATAATTAGATATGACTAAACTATGTAGCGTGGTCGTAGTGACATCCGTCGCCCCTCCGACAAAGTCGATGTTAGAGTTGGCAGAAGGTGCACAGAATAGACGTATGGAATTTTTTTGTATTGGGGATAAAAAGTCGCCTCCAGATTGGTCTTTGGACGGATGTCATTTCGTTAGTCTAAACGAGCAGCGTCTCAATAAGTTGAAGATGGGTAAAACCCTTCCCGTTGGTCACTATGCAAGAAAAAATATAGGCTATCTTCTCGCAATTACCAAAGGTGCAGAATGCATTGTTGAAACGGATGACGATAATTGGCCGTTGGACCTGTTTTGGGCTGATCAAGAGCTGGCCGTATCCGGTCGTTTTATCGACCAAAAAGGCTGGGTTAATGCATATGCTTACTTTACTTCGCAAAAGATTTGGCCACGAGGTTTTCCGTTAGAGCAAATTACGCGGGCTGGGATAGCTACCAGTTCCATTCCATCGCCAAATGTAGTAGCGCAGTGTCCTGTGCAACAAGGGTTAGCTAATGGCGATACAGACGTCGATGCAGTTTATCGAATGACACTCGGCGGCCTTGTCGAGTTCGAAAGAAATGAACCACTTATTCTTGGCACCGGCTGCTGGTGTCCGTTTAACAGCCAGAATACCCGTTGGTGGCGCCAAGCCTTTGAGATGCTTTACTTGCCCTCTCATTGTTCTTTTCGGATGACGGATATCTGGCGTTCCTTTGTGGCTCAAGCGTGTTTATGGGCCAACGACTGGAATCTCGCTTTTATGCCTCCATCTGTTTATCAGCGCCGAAATCCACACGATCTGCTGTTTGATTTTGAAAGTGAAATCCCTGGATATTTGAATAACCAGCGCATTGTGGACGTGCTGTCGAAATTACAACTGGCAAAAGGGCGAGGCTCGATACGAGAAAATATGAAGCGATGCTACCGGAAATTGGTTGAGATGAATCTGATCGACGCTGACGAGCTCAAGCTGCTTGGTCATTGGTTCGACGATTTAGATTACTGTTTAGTAGGCCAATAGCTTTGAAGTCGGCTCTGGTTGTTTTGTTTAACCAGGATTATTCTAAAAATATTCCCAAAATTGAACGAATCTACGCGGGGAGGTTCTCATGTATTGTTTATCTTGTGCCAGATTATTGGTCACGACTACATAGGGTCTATACAAACTCGTACTTTCCAATGTCATCCGTATGTGCTTTGGATAGGTCATTCAACTCGGTTAGGCGATTTTTTGGACGATGCAATCCCCATGAATTAGATAAAGTTACTCAGAAAAAACTGGACACACGATTTCAACGGGTTACCGGTCATCAATTTTTTTTCTACGACTTCGTACGACAGGCGGCGAATTATTTGTTAGCTTTAGATGTAGAGTGGTTTTGGGTAGTAGGCGATGACGCGATCCTGAATCCTGTTCTGAATGAATCTAGTCTGCCTCAGGCTGTGAGTATGGATGGGTTTACCGAGGCTGTTATATGCTGCCCCGTCATCAGCAGTGACGCTTGGTTGAAAAAAATTGCAGGTTCGGTGGACTCCGCACAACGTCGATTAGAATCTGTCTTAGGACCTTTATCAGTAATACACAACAGGCATTGCATTGAGAAGGAGAAGGGAGCAGTCGAGAATACTGATGTAGCTGTGGCCTGTGCGGATTTTTTCGGCATATCACATCAGCTCCTTAGAGAATTAGTTCCTATTTGGTGTCGATGTATGGCTAAAAAGCTCTATGTCGAGTTAACGATTCCAAATAGTGTTTTAGCAGTCGCAGAATCACCAGTTCTTACTGATAGATTTTTCTGGATCCGCACAAATGATATTCACGAAGGCGGCAGACTATTAGATCGGTTTCGGGAAGACCCAGAGTGTATTTTCGTACATCCGGTGAAGTTGTCTGTAATTAGTGATAGTGAACTCGGCGGAATGCGAAATTAAACGTATTTGTGGGAATACTTTCAATTAGAACGGTATTTGCGAATAGAAAGATTAGGAATCAACTTGTTTCTAATGTTTGCTAGAAACGTTTATTTTAGGCAATTGCTCAAGTTCTTGCTAAACAGGAAGTGGAAACATTCGGTATTTTTTTGTAAAGAACACTTCACCTGTGTACGGCCAGCTATTCAATGAATTCTGCACATCCGGCGCTTATGCAGATGGTCTGCTCTCATTTCTATTTTATTTCACCGAGATTAGCTTGTAAGCAATTCTGTTAATGTCTATTAAATTGCTGATCTGTAATACTTCACGTTCAATTCAAGGCGGTGTAGAAAACATTGTGGCAGATCTTTCTCGTAACCTATCTGTTCACGGTATTGAAACCGTAGTCGGATTGACGAAGGGTATTCACCACAACCTACCTGAACGTTACCGTCAGACTTTTCCGGATCTGCCATCGGTGGTTATTGACGGCACCCGAGGCACGCGTCAAGCGCGCACCGAGGGATTGTTCAAAGCAATTCGCCAAGTACGTCCCGATATCGTACTTATCACTAGGGTGTTTGACGCGTACGAGGTCGTATCTCGACTTAAGATACACAACCCTAGATTGCGATTGGCAGTAACTATTCAGGCCTTCGAACCACACTACATTTATGATGCATGGCTTTTTCGCGACCATATTGATCTTTGCGTCACTTCTGGGGAGATGTTGCGCAAAGTAGTTTGTAACTGGGCAGGGCTTGCGCAGGATCGTGTGGTGAACATACCGGGTGGCGTTTGGCCACCTCGATGTTCCATTGATGATAGACAGGTATCAGACCCTGTGCGATTAGGGTATGTAGGCCGTTTTGATCCGAATCAAAAACGCGCGCTCGATCTGATCCCATTTGTACGGGCGCTGGAAAAAACCAGGCTTCGGTTTACGCTTATGATCGTCGGTAGCGGTCCAGCCGAAGGGGTGTTGCGAAGCGCGTTTGCGACACACGTGGTTAGTGGCGTCGTGCACTTCATCGAGTGGTCAACTAGAGATACTCTATATAGAGATGTTTACCCAAATCTTGATATTTTCTTGCACTTCGCTCACACCGAAGGTGTCACCATTGCTCCTCGAGAAGCTATGGCTCATGGGGTTGTGCCAGTGGTATCAGATTTCGTAGGTCGGGGTGAAGAAGGGCAATTTATTTCGGGGCGAAACGCCCTCATTTTCCCCGTTGGTGATGTCGAGGCCGCAGTCCAACAAGTTGTAAAGCTAATCAAGGCGCCAGAGTTATATAGAAGCCTATCTTCAGAGGCGAGGTCGTCCCAGCAAGGGAAATACAGCTACCACGGCGCGGTCGAAGCATGGGCACAAGCTATTCACGAATGTATCGCAAAACCGCAGGCGACTGGAGTTGTTGTGAAGCCAGCGTATACACCAGACGGTCGTCTCGCTCGCTGGGGCATTCCAGCTTGGCTAGCACAACGCATGCGTAACGTAGTAGGAAAACGGCATGAGCATGCTGATGGTGGCGGTGAGTGGCCAACCGGTAGTGGTACAATGACATCTTGCGCGGAAAAGGAAATCATAAAATATGCAATGGGACAAATAAAAGATTGAAGTGTTTGTAGTATTAAACATCACCCGAGATTGGCTTAAGCCACACCGAGAAATTGGTCGATATGGCTGATATTTCTGTCGCGATCTCTACATTTAACCGGGCCGATTGTTTGGCAGATACGTTGGCCCATCTTTGCCGCCAAACAAATGTGTCGCATCTCGATTGGGAACTTTTGCTTATTGACAACAACTGTATTGACCATACTCGCCATGTCGTTAATGGTTATAAGGATCGTCTACCACTAAGGTACCTAATCGAATCTCAGCAGGGGCTTTCTCATGGTCGTAACCGAGCCTTGCATGAATGCAGTGGTGAACATCTAATATTTATAGATGATGATATTAGACCAAAGGCAAATTGGCTAACTGCATACGCAGCCGCATTTCAAAAATATTCACAAGCCGAATACTTCGGTGGTCCAATCATCCCGTGGTGGCCCAATGGGCGGCCAAAATGGGTGCAAAATCAAAATTTGCCGCTACTCTCGGGATTATTCGGAAGTTACAGCCAAGGCGATGAGAGTCATTGCTACGAACCTGACGAGATGCATCCCTTTGGCGCGAATTTCGTGTTGCGACGTTCTTTGTTTAGCCGAATGAAGCCTTTTCGGACAGATCTTGGAGCTGTTGGCAGATTACCAGGTCGTGGTGAGGAAGCTGAATACTTCTCGAGGGTTCGAGCAGCAAATAGCATTGGAGCGTACATTTCGGATGCCGTAGTTCAACACAGAGTCGATTCCTCACATCTTCGTCTAAGTTACTTGTATTCCTTTGGCGTGCAGAAAGGTATCGCTATTCGTAAAATTAGCAAAAGAAAATCGAAAAGCAATTTAGGGTATGAAATAGTTTATCTTGTCAAAGGTTGTTACCAATTATTAAAAGGTCGCGGGGATCGTGCACGTCAATGTGTTATTAACATGGGAATACAACGTGGTATGCGGAGTAGTGAAAATTCTAATCAATCACATTGATCTTACGAAAATCATTTAGTTTGTTTCTGTGGTTGATCTTAGATTTTTGGCTATCGATAAGTTAAGAAGCTAGGCCGATGTGAGTTGGGCGAACGAAGCATGAAGAAGTATGATTTCTATATCGTCATGGGCAACAAAAATATCTTGGTGCCCAACCGAAAACGGACTCGCTAAGATATGACCTGGGTTATCGAGGACCGAGTCAATTTGGCGTACCTCCTACATGGAAAGGTTCGGCGCTTAAACTACCAACTATACTGCGAAGCAGTCTGACTAAAGGGATCACTTGTATACGCCCCGGATCATGGAAGGGCTTGTTACCACAATTATTCCAGTATATAACCGCCCGGTATTGCTTCGTGAAGCCGTTGAGAGTGTACTCACTCAAACGTACCGGCCAATTGAAATTATTATTGTTAATGACGGATCGACGGATGAATCACGTCATATCATTGAAAGCTTGATCCGTGAGAACCCGCGGGAGATCCGCGTAATCCATCACTCGAACTTTGGCCCTGGTTTGGCAAGAGAATCAGGACGCCTAGCGGCTCGGGGTGAATATATCCAATATTTGGACAGCGATGATTTGTTGTTGCCCACTAAGTTTGAAGATCAAGTAAACGGATTAAAAACTAATGGAGATTGCACCGTCGCATATGGAAAAACGGATTATTATCGTTATGGCGACGCGCCTACCGGTCTCGCATGGAAAAGAACTGGAGAAAAAGTAAATACCATGTTTCCCGCATTTCTACAATCGCGTTGGTGGGGTACCTCGACTCCTCTTTACTACCGAAGTGTAGTTGAGGAAACAGGGCCTTGGCGTAATTTGCTTAATGAGGAAGATTGGGAATACGATTGCAGGGTTGCCAAACAGAATGTCAGACTATACTTTCAGAACGACTTCGTGTCTCATCAACGTGATCACGGTGGTGAGAGACTAAACATCGGAGGCAGTAGCCAACCGCAAAAGTTAAAGGACCGGGCGAAAGCACATCAATTGATTTATCACCATGCATGTGCGTACGGTCTTAACCACACAAGACCTGAAATGCAGCACTTTTCCAGAGAGTTGTTTCTACTATCTCGTCAATGTGGAGCCGTCGGGTTAGTGGAAGAAGCGCGTGGGCTTTTTGAATATGCAAAGCAGGCAACGGACAAACAGCGTTCGCACGGATTTGATTTTAGGTTGTACCACTTATTTTCGAAGTTGTTTGGCTGGAAAACCTCGTCAAAACTGGCCAGTACGTTTGATAGGATTAGGCATTGAAAATTACTTACGTGTTTAGGCAGTCGTAAAAAATATAGGCCAATTGGGTGTTTTTTAGTAGACGCCGCTAAATATGTCTCCCGAAGTATCTGTAGTGATGGCTGTTCATAACGGAGTGGCTTTTTTGCGGCGAACGTTGGATAGTGTATTAGCGCAGGATGATGTTGATTTCGAGTTTGTTATCGTGAATGACGGATCCAGCGACGGAACTGCGACTCTTCTATCAAAATACACATCCAAAGATTCTCGAATTAAAGTTCTTTCGCAAGAAAATCGCGGTTTGACTAACAGTTTGATCCGGGGTTGCGGTGAAGCGCGTGGACTATATATCGCACGACAAGATGCAGGCGATGTCTCGCTACCGGAGAGGCTGTCTTATCAATTAAAAATGATAAATCAGCGGGAGGATTGTGTGTTGGTTTCGTGTGGTACTCGTTTTTGTGGGTCCTAAAGGTGAATTTCTTTATGAGATTCGTCAAACTGGGGACGAATTAGAGCGTGGTTTGAATCAACTGGATACAAAGACAATAAGAGGGCCTTCTCATCATGGCAGTACATTGTTTCGCAGAAACGCATATGAAAGGTGCGGCGGATATCGAAAGGAGTTTTTTGTCGCTCAGGATATCGATTTGTGGTTGAAATTGAATGAATTGGGGCGCTGTATTGCAAGTCCAAACATTGGCTACGAAGCAACCTGGACTCCCGATTCCATAAGTAGCCAAAATAGGAGCGAACAGTTACACAACGGAAAGTTGGCTATCAGTGCCGCGGAGTTGCGCAGAAACGGTCATTCGGATACGTACTTATTGACTGCCACAAAAAAAAGCCCAAGAAAATCAGTCAATCGGTTACTCGCTAGAAAGACAAATAAGGCGCAAGGATACTATTTCATCGGTAGCTGTATTGCTGGACGCGATCCAAAGGCCGCGCAAAATTACTTTAAAAAAGCATTGAGATCATGGCCATTCCATTTAAAGGCAATAACCCGCATCGTACTAAATCACTAAGCATAAACGTCACTATTGCGCGCCCCAATATTTGACATAACGTGGAGTTCAGAGGTTCGCGCTCTTTACTATCATGACATGCAAGAAGTATGGGACGCTAATATCTCGCCCAACATTTGGAATCAATACCAAAACCAGTTAAACGTCTATAAGAAATTCGCTGAATCAGATCAAGTTTTAGATATTCTCGATGTTGGTTGTGCTCAAGGCACACTTGCATTGCTATTGGCGGAATCAGGGCACAAAGTATGCGCCGTTGATCTTAGGTCTGAATTTCTTCAATATGCGACATCACGTTACGAAAAGGGCGACATTGAGTTTGTCGAGGGGAATATTCTAGATATACATTTGCCACGTTTATTTGATCTAATTTATGCCAATCAGATAATAGAGCATATAGTCTATCCCACAGAATTGATAACAAAACTAAAGAGACTACTGAAACCTCAAGGGCGATTGGTTGTTACGACACCAAACGGTCAATATGTCCGCAATAATCTGCCAAGTTATACTGATTTGGGCGATCCGACTACATATGAACAGATGCAATTTACATCAGACGGTGATGGCCACTTTTTTTTATATCGTATGGGCGAGCTAACGGCGATTTTCGAACAATGTGGATTCAAAAAAATTAAAACAAAGTTTTTTGAATCCCCATGGATATCCGGGCATATTAAGATTCGTTATTTACACAGGATGGTTTCCAGAAGGTTGTTAAAGTCTCTAGATGGTTTGACTCTGGATATTCCATATCTAGGAACGTTGTTGGCGCATCAAATGTTGATTACCAGTATAAATAATGATTAACGGTTTTTATGATTGGGTTGAAAAATTAATATCAATTTACAACATCATTCTTTGTAGGCATAGGACGATATGGCTGTCGCTTAGAGGGGTAACGATCGCTGCAAAGGTAAATGTCGGTAGTAGAGTCAAATTGGCAAATCCACTTGGTGTAAAACTTGGCCGACGAACGACGATTGAGCATGATGTATATTTAAAACTAGTAGACAAGAATGCGAAACTTAATATCGGGGAGAGTGTATTTATGGGCAACAGGGTTTGTATTGATTGCATTGATCGAATTGATATAGGCAGTAATACGTTACTTGCTCCTGGTTGCTTTGTAACAGATCACAATCATGGCATTGATAGCACCGAGAGAATTAATCGTCAAGAATGTATCGCTCAGCCTGTCAAAATAGGTGATGATGTATGGATAGGTGCGAATGCCGTGATTTTACCTGGTGTCACAATAGGTGATGGAGCAGTTGTTGGTGCGGGTGCCGTTGTTGTTAAGGATGTAGTCCCGTACTCTGTCGTAGGCGGGGTGCCGGCTAAGAAAATTTCAAACCGATAGTTTTCAAACATATTTTTGTCAATTTACGCTACCAGCATTAGTGTTGCTATCCCCACATATTGCCGGGAATCAGAGCTGGTCGATACGATACATCAATTGTTGAATTTAGAATTTCCTCCCGGGGAAATATTAATTGTTGATCAATCCGAAGAACATCTACCCCAAACAAAACAACAACTAAGCAAGTTGGCTGATCTGCAACGGATTACGTGGATCAAGCGACCTACGCCGTCAATACCTAAAGCGATGAATTATGCGCTTTTGACAGCAAAAAGCGACGTTGTTTTGTTTTTGGATGATGATGTCATTATTGATTCCGAGATCGTTAGAGAGCATCGAAGTGAATATCGTAAAAATGATATATGCCTTGTTGCTGGTCAGATTATTCAATCATGGCAGAAACAACTCGGGCCAAACGCATTTGCTTTTCGGGATGGCAACAGTGATGACCCTGACGCATTTATGTTTAATTCAAATAAAAGGATGTTTATCAAAAGATTCATGGGAGGTAATTTTTCTGTAAGGCGTCAGGCAGCAATTGAATTAGGCGGTTTCGACGAAAATTTTGTCAGGGTTGCGTTGCGATTTGAGGCAGAGTTTGCAGATAGACTAACAGGGGCAGGCTGCAAAATCATATTCCAACCAAAGGCGAGCTTGAAGCACTTGCGAGCACAAGAAGGTGGGACGAGGGCGTATGGTTTGAGAATGCAAACAGCCAAGCCCGCTCATACAATTGGAAATTACTACTATCTATTTACTGCAAAACATGTCTACAAAAGGTGGCGCAAGATCTTATTTTTACCATTTCGTTCCGTGACTACTCGATTCCACTTAACCCATCCCTGGTGGATACCGCTTAGTTTTTTCGCCGAAATATCAGGCATGGCATGGGCGTTTTGGAAAGTTTTGCATGGTCCAAAACATATTGAGGCGCATCGTATTGCGTCTAACTAAAGAATCCATAGAGAAATGGCGTAATCGAGTAAGCGCGCCTTTAGGGCATTGTCTCGTCTCAGCTAGAAAAGACGACTCATATATTGCCGGTTTCCCACGTTCGGGAAGCACATGGTTGAGAACCATTCTTACTAATATTGTGCAGCCGGATGCTGTAGGTAATCCGGACGTATTTAATGCAACCATACCCGCAGTTTCAATTCGTAATTCGTTCAAAATTAATAAACTTTCGTCACCTCGGTTGATAATGACGCATGGAACTTGGCGGCCAGAAATCAGGAAAGTTATTTATATTGTACGTGATGGCAGAGACGTACTCATTTCCTTGTATCACTACCAGACTACCCGACGAGGTGTATCGTTGAGCGAAAAAGAATTTATGCAATCTTATAACAACGGTGTATTTGGGATGACCTGGGCGCAGAATATATATTCGTGGCTGGTTAACGGTGCAAGCACTTTAGGTAACGATTTGATGGTACTCCGGTTTGAGGATATGAAAGAAAACACACAAAGTGTGATTGAGCGCACTTGTGAATTTTTAATGATTGAAACCTCCCGTTCTGACATAGAGCTGGCCATCAAACATGCCTCTTTAGAGAATGCGAGGTATATTGAACAAGCTAGACAGGGCCAACTCGATAACGCCAATGCATCTTTTTATAGATCTGGTTGTACGCAACAGTGGAAATTGCAAGAGTATAAAGAACTAATTGTAGACTTTATTGGTACTTCCAGCTCAGCGATGAAGATTGCAGGTTATGCTTAGTATGGTTACGTAATTGAAATTAGCCTCTTGATGCGAGATTGATCTCCCTGCATGCGAATATTGCATGTTGTACCCACATATTTTCCGGCGACTCGTTATGGCGGACCTATTTATTCAGTGCATGGCCTATGTAAATCCCTAACAAATAGAGGGCACGATGTCCATGTTTTTACCACTAACGTTGATGGAAATGGTGATACTGACCTTCCGCTCGGGGTTCCGGTAAATCTTGACGGTATTAATGTTTGGTATTTCGCATCACAAATAATGCGTCGCTTATATTGGTCGCCATCGATGCTGCAACGACTTCGATTTTCAATAAAAGACTTTGACGTCGTGCACCTTCATTCACTGTTTTTATGGCCAATTAACGCCGCGGCACAATTAGCGGATAAAAGTAGTATTCCTTACGTTCTATCGCCTCGTGGAATGCTGGTAAAAGACTTGGTGCAGCGACGAAGTCCTGTATTGAAATCGGTTTGGATTTCACTTTTTGAGCGACGAAACCTGGAGCGAGCTGCATCAGTCCATGTGACAACTGAACGAGAAAAGCGGGACTGTGATGTTTTTAATTTTGACATTAAAAACTACTGTGTGGTGCCGAATGGTATAGATTTGCATAGCCCAAAACAGAATGCGTCAACATTGCCATTAATTGAAGAAGTAATAAAACATCCGCAATTATTACTCTATCTTGGTCGTATAAACTGGAAAAAAGGCCTGGACAGATTGATGTATGCATTAGCTTATGTTCCTGATGCTTTTTTAGCTATTGCAGGTAACGATGAAGAAGAGTACACACCGAAGTTAAAAGTAATTGCAGACAAAGCAGGTGTTAGTGATCGAATTCAGTTCTTAGGAGCAGTAAACTCGTCAGACAAATTGACGTTGCTGCGGCGCTCGCGATTGCTGGTTTTGCCATCATATTCGGAAAACTTCGGTAACGTCGTATTAGAGGCAATGCAACAAGGATGTCCTGTGGTGGTTACTCCGGAGGTCGGACTCGCGGAGACGGTTGCTAAGACGGAATCGGGAATTGTTTGTAGCGGTACACCCGAGGAGTTGTCTAAGGCACTATTGCGCATTCTGAAAGATTCTCAGTTAGCCGAACGGTTTTCTAAAAACGGTATTAAAACTGCACGCACTCAATTTTCCTGGGAGGAGGTGGGACGTCAAATGGAAGGCGTGTATAAAGGCGTGATATCTAAATGTATAGCCAGTGCATGATCGTATAACACCTGTTGTACTGACCTACAATGAAGAATCCAATATCGCGCGTACATTATCACGATTACGGTGGGCGCAGGAGATTGTTATTGTAGATAGTGGAAGCGTTGATAATACACAGGCTATCGTAGCTGAATACAAGAACACCCGGCTAATTGAACGCCCATTCGATTCTCATGCTGAGCAATGGAATTTCGCGCTAAAAGAAACAGGTATTGCAACTGACTGGGTATTAGCTCTGGATGCAGATTACCTGATTAGTGAACAATTTATTGATGAACTAGAATCTGTCGATTTCGATGGCGATGTTGTTGGGTATCGCGCGGCATTTCGATATTGCTTGTTCGGAAAAAAACTACGCGGTTCATTATATCCACCGGTGGTGGTTTTGTTTAAAAGGTCTTTGGCTCATTATGAGCAGGATGGGCACACTCAACGGGTGACTCTAGGCGGTCGAGTAGCAAATCTATCTTCAATGATAGACCACGATGATCGAAAACCATTAAGTCATTGGTTGCAATCTCAGAACCGTTATATGGCATTGGAAGCAAAACATATTCAAAACAGTGATTGGAACCAGCTTGATTGGAATGACAAAATACGAAAACTCATTTTACCGGCACCAGTTTTCGTTTTTTTTTACTGCCTGGTAATTCGTAAGGGCTTGCTGGATGGTCGCGCTGGTTTGTACTACGCGATGCAAAGGGCTGTAGCCGAGGCTATACTATCTTTACGATTGTTAGAAAGCATGAGTGGTACTGATGCCGAGTAAGGATACACGCATTGTGCGTCGTATGAACGTTTGACTACTGAATACCAAGACTATGGCTATACCGCTGCGGGCAGTATTAACGGTCGTTCTGGAGTACGTTTGGCAAATAAGCTAATAGCTATTATCTCTGAAATTCATGGTGTCGAGCGAATATGTGAATTAGGTTGCGGAAATGGATATCTGTCAAATCGATTGGCCGAAGCGGGTTATCAAGTTGTTGGGGTCGACGCTTCGGATAGCGGGATTGAAATCGCGACTAAAAGTGGATCGGCAGAGTTTATATGTGCGTCGTTTGATGTCCTCGATCGAGAGAAATTTGAGCAGCAAGAAGAATTTCATGTGGTGGTATCAAGTGAGGTTATTGAACACTTGTATCGCCCATCAGAATTAGTGGAATTTGCCTATTCTTTGCTATGCCCTGGAGGCTCATTAATTATTACCACACCGTATCACGGTTACTTCAAGAATTTGGTTATTGCACTAGCAGGCCGGATGGACAAACACACCGATCCACTGTGGACTGGGGGCCACATAAAGTTTTTCAGTGTTCGAACTTTGTCGAAACTATTGTGTGACTATCGATTTATAAACCCAAGGTTTTATTACTTTGGGCGTGTTACTGGTTTATGGAAAAGTATGATATGCGTTACTAAAAAATATGTTGAATAGGATTAGTAGATATCTTCCGCACGGGCGGCGTAACAAATGCTGCGTCTCCGCGGATTAAACGTCAGCCCCACTCTTCTATGCGGTCGCAGACAGAGCACCACGGGTTTACCCGTGGGTGAATGAGTTACGTTGTTGCTCAACGTAGCCCGTAGTTGAAGTGATGAGCAGTAACGGCAGCCCGAAGGTCTGTGACAGTAAGCACTCCGGCTTTAGCCGGGGGAATCTATTTAAATTTAGCCCAAACTACGAAGAATATTGTCCACACTTTCTTTCGCATCGCCAAACAACATGCGGGTGTTTTCTTTATAGAAAAGCGGGTTGTCGACACCCGCGTAACCGGTGGCCATGCTGCGCTTCGAAACAATACAGGTTTTAGCTTTCCATACCTCAAGCACCGGCATACCGGCGATGGGGCTGTTGGGGTTTTCCAATGCCGATGGATTGACGATGTCATTTGCGCCGATAACCATGACCACATCGGTTTCAGGCAAGTCGTCGTTTATCTCGTCCATTTCTAAAACGATATCGTATGGCACTTTTGCTTCGGCCAATAAGACATTCATATGCCCTGGCATGCGGCCGGCGACAGGATGAATACCGAAACGCACGTTTACGCCCTTGGCGCGCAGTTTTTGCGTTAATTCGGAAATGGGGTGTTGTGCCTGCGCAACTGCCATGCCGTAACCGGGGACAATAACTACACTATCAGAGTCTTTGAGTAGTTCTGCGGTTTCGTCCGCCGAAATCGCGGTAACCTCACCGCCTTCGTCATCCGAGCTAACATCGCCTCCGGTTGAACCAAATCCACCAAGAATGACGCTGAGAAACTTTCGGTTCATCGCACGGCACATGATGTAACTCAGGATTGCGCCGCTGCTTCCCACCAGCGCACCGGTTACGATCAACAGGTCGTTGGAAAGCATGAACCCTGTCGCAGCCGCGGCCCATCCCGAATAACTGTTCAACATCGAGATAACAACCGGCATATCGGCACCACCGATGGCCATCACCAGATGAGCGCCAAAGACGAAAGCAAGCAAAGTCATGACTAAAAGCGCTGCGAGCGTTGCGCCATCGCCGAGAAATACTTTACCCAACCAGATGCAGATAATAACAATGCCGAGATTAAGCCAATGACGACCGGGCAGTGCCAGTGGCTTGCTACTGATTACGCCTTGCAGTTTTCCAAATGCGATTACCGAACCGGTAAAAGTTATCGCGCCAATGAATACGCCCAGAAAAATTTCGACTTCATGGATGGTTTTTTCGACCCCTTCAAAATGAACACCGGGATCGAGATAGTTAGCGATGCCGACCAGCACCGCCGCCATGCCGACAAAGCTGTGTAATATGGCAACCAACTGTGGCATCGCGGTCATTTGCACCCGCTTGGCCACTATCATTCCCGCTGTTCCACCAACCAACATCAATATGATAATGAGTGGCACGCTGCCAACTCTGTCGCTGGCCAGGGTCGCGAGAATGGCAATCGCCATGCCGATGATGCCAAAGATGTTTCCGCGACGAGCGGTTTCCTGGTGACTTAAACCACCCAGACTGAGAATAAATAAGATGCCGGCCGAAATATATGCAGCCGTTACGAAACCCCCGCTCATTGATTGCTATCCTCCCGCGTAAACATCTTAAGCATGCGTTGGGTGACTAAAAACCCCCCCGCAATATTTGTGCTGGCAATAAGAACTGCCACGGCGGATAAAATTATTGCAATGACTGACGGCGATGCAATCTGTAACAAAGCGCCGATAACAATAATGCTGCTGATCGCATTGGTGACACTCATCAGCGGTGTATGCAGGGCAGGGGTGACATTCCAGATAACCTGCCAGCCGACAAAACAGGCCAGCACAAAAACAATCAAATGACCCATGAAGGCGGCAGGCGCAACACTACCAAGGCCTAAAATTGATAGCACGGCAACCGCGACAACGCCGATAGTGGTCTGCGCTTTTCGTTTTTGAATGGCGCGCTCGTTTGGCTGGGCCACAACAGGTTGTGCTGCAGCGGGTTTGGCCGGAGCGACGGATAATTTGGGTGCGGGTGGTGGCCAGGTTATTTCTCCGTCTTTAATGACGGTTGCGCCTCGAATCACTTCGTCTTCCATATTGACGTTGATGTTGCCGTCTTTTTCCGGCGTTAAATCTGTCAACAAATGGCGCAGGTTGGTTGCGTACAATTGACTGGATTGTGTGGCTAACCGGCTGGGTAAATCGGTATAACCTATGATGGTTACGTCGTGAACTTTCGCGACTTCACCGGGTTGCGTGAGTTCGCAGTTGCCGCCTTGTTCCGCCGCCATGTCGACGATAACACTGCCCGGCCGCATAGATTCGACCATGTCTGTCGTGATGAGTTTGGGAGCAGGTTTGCCGGGAATAAGCGCAGTGGTGATGACGATATCGACTTCTTTCGCCTGCTCACGAAACAATGCCATCTCCGCATCGATGAATTCCTTACTCATTACTTTGGCGTAGCCGCCTGATCCCGACCCTTCCTCTTCAAAATCCAGCTCAAGAAACTCCGCACCCATGCTTTCCACTTGTTCTTTTACTTCCGGACGCGTGTCGAATGCGCGGACAATGGCACCCATGCCACTGGCTGCGCCAATAGCAGCAAGACCGGCAACACCCGCGCCGATAATCATGATTTTTGCCGGCGGCACCTTACCCGCCGCAGTAATTTGCCCGGTAAAGAATCGTTCGAAGTGATTCGACGCTTCAATGACAGCGCGATAACCGCCGATATTCGCCATGGAACTCAGGGCGTCCATCTTTTGCGCGCGGGAAATACGCGGAATGGAGTCCATCGCCAGCACGGTTGCTTTGCGCGCGGCGAGTGATTGCATCAGCTCTTCATTTTGTGCGGGCCAGATAAAGCTGATCAGCACGCCACCTTCACGCAGCAGCGCGACTTCTCCGGATTCCGGACCACGCACCTTCATGACAATATCCGACGATTCCCACAGCGTCTTTGTGTCTTTAACAATCTCGACACCCGCTGCCTCATAGGCGGCATCACTGAAATTGGCGGATTCCCCGGCACCTGATTCCAGCGCAACGGTAAAACCGAGTTTGTTAAGCTGCTGGGCAACGTCAGGGGTAGTCGCGACGCGTCGTTCGTTTGGATAACTCTCGTTGGGTACGCCAATACGCATTGTTATACTGCCTTGTTTTTTAACGATGGAAAATTGAACTAAGCGATTTTGCAGTAGTGGATGAGGCTTTGCAATTCGTATGGGGATATAAGTCAGAAATTACGTATAACAAATTCGAATCCAGTCAATAATAAGATTCAATCTGGAATTCGAATTCATTCGGGAATGACTGCTCCCTTCGTCTACTCAGGTCAAAATGGCTTAAAACTTATATGTAACGCTATAGAAATTCCGGTATTCTTGCGCACCAAAATTGGCTCACGAATTAATCTAAATGGAACAAGTTAATCCACTTGCCGAATCGCTTAAGAATGCGCGTGAGCGCGTCGATTCATTAAGGGGGTATCTTTGACTTCGATGGCAGGAAACAACGCCTGGAAGAGGTCGATCTGCAACTCGAACAACCCGATATCTGGAATAACCCGGACCAGGCCCAGGAACTCGGTCGTGAACGCGCCCGATTGGATGATGTCGTATCGACCATCGAAGGTTTAACGTCATCAATCGAAGATTCCAGCGAATTGCTGGAACTGGCGCGCGAAGAGCAGGACGAAGAGGCTATTGAATCGATTGCATCAGAAGTCGCCGATATCGAATCTCAATTGGAGCGGCTTGAATTTCGCCGCATGTTCTCGGGTGAAATGGACATGGCCAATGGATTTATCGATATTCAGTCGGGCTCAGGCGGCACGGAAGCCCAGGATTGGGCGGAAATGCTGCTGCGCATGTATTTGCGCTGGGCGGAGCGTCAGGGGTTTCAAGTCGAGTTAATCGAACGTTCCGAAGGTGAGGTGGCCGGTATAAAAAGTGCTACGGTCAAGGTCATGGGTGAATACGCCTACGGTTATCTGCGTACTGAAACCGGTGTACATCGCCTGGTGCGAAAATCGCCGTTTGATTCGGGCAATCGACGGCATACATCATTTGCCTCGGTTTATGTATATCCCGAAATTGACGACACAGTCGAAATTGAAGTCGATCCTTCCGATCTGCGCATCGACACGTATCGTGCCAGCGGAGCAGGCGGTCAGCACGTCAACCGGACTGATTCGGCAGTTCGTATCACGCATAATCCGACGGGTATTGTTGTGCAATGTCAAAACGACAGATCGCAACACCGGAATAAAGCGGAAGCCATGTCCATGTTGCGCGCGCGTTTATACGAGCTGGAAATGCAAAAGAGGCGGGAGGCGCAACAATCCACCGAGGACGCCAAAGCGGATATCGGCTGGGGTAGTCAGATACGTTCCTACGTACTGGATCAATCCCGAATCAAGGATCTGAGAACGAATCACGAAACGGGAAACACCCAGGCTGTGTTGGACGGGGATCTGTCTGCGTTTATCGAGGCTAGCTTGAAAATGGGAATATAAAGTAGTTTAAATAACATGATTATATTTTTGATATTATTGAATAAATGTCCGAAGAAAACGAACAGATAAAGCAACGCCGCGAGAAGCTTTCGCAATGGCGAGAAAAGGGCAATGCCTACCCTAACGATTTTCGCCGCGATGTGCTGGCCGCAGATTTGCATGAGCAATACGGTGAAAAAGATAAGGAAGCACTGGACGAAATTAATACCGAAGTGTCCGTAGCCGGGCGTTTAATGTCTAAACGCGTGCAGGGTAAAGTGAGTTTTGCCCATGTGCAGGACATGAGCGGACGCATTCAATTATTCGTGCAACGCGACAATTTGCCGGAAGGTTTCTATAACGCAGAATTTAAAAAATACGATATCGGTGACATCGTCGGTGCGACAGGGCAGGTATTCAAAACCAGAACCGGCGAACTCAGTATTCGCGTCAGCCGGATTCGATTGTTGTCGAAATCCGTTCGGCCTTTCCCCGAGAAGTATCACGGGTTGTCCGACCAGGAAACACGTTACCGGCAACGTTATGTCGATCTGGTCGTTACCGAACATACTCGCGAAACCTTCCGCATACGTTCCCAGGCTATCGAATACATGCGCCGGTTTTTTAATGACCGAGGGTATCTGGAGATTGAATCGCCGATGATGCTGTCTATCCCCGGTGGTGCTGCCGCGCGTCCGTTTATCACCTATCACAATGCTTTTGGCGCGGATTTATACCTGCGCATTGCCCAGGAATTGTTTTTAAAGCGGGTCATGGTAGGCGGATTTGAAAAAGTGTTTGAGCTGAACCGGGTATTTCGTAACGAAGGTGTGTCTACGCGGCATAACCCCGAGTTCACCATGCTCGAATACAACGAAGCCTATGTGGACTACAACGACTATATGGACTTGACTGAGGAGTTGCTGCGTGGCTTGGTATCGCATATCCACGGCTGCGTCAAATTGACCTATCAGGGTGTTGAAATCGATTTCGCACAGCCATTCGAACGCCTGCCCATGTTCGATGCAATTGTCAAATACAACGACGACATCAGCATTGACGCACTGAGCGAACTTTCTTCTACGGTGGAAATTGCTAAAAACTTCAAAATAGAAACGGATGGCAAGTCCCAGGGCGAACTATGGTTGGATTTGTTTGAAGAAACAGTTGAAGAAAAACTGATTCAACCGACCTATATTATCGGATACCCGTTTGAAGTCTCGCCGTTGTCGCGGCGTAACAGTGAGAACCCGTCGATTACGGATCGCTTCGAGTTATTCGTAGCGGGCCGCGAACTGGTCAATGGATTTTCCGAAGTCAATGACCCGGAGTATCAGGCCGAGCAATTTCAGCGTCAGGCGGAAAACAAGGACGCTGGCGATGACGAAGCCATGCATTACGATGCGGATTATATCCGGGCGCTGGAATACGGTTTGCCGCCCAACGCGGGCGGTGGAATCGGCGTAGATCGACTAATTATGTTGCTGACCGATAGCGCGTCCATTCGCGACGTTTTGCTTTTTCCGTATATGAAGCCGGAATAAACTGAACCATCGTCGGACGCCTGAGTCAGTTGTATACGTCTGTAGCTGCTTTTTGAACCACTCACTTGATACGTCCTCTCGAGCTTTTCATCGGCTTGCGCTATACGCGCGCGAAACGCCGTAACCATTTTATCTCGTTTATCTCGTTTACATCGATGGCGGGTATCGCACTCGGTGTCTGCGCGTTGATTACTGTGTTGTCCGTCATGAACGGTTTTGAGCGCGAGTTGCGGGATCGTATTTTGGCGGTTGCATCCCACGTCACCATCAGCAAACCCGGTGGTGTGTTAAACGATTGGCCGGTGCTTGCGCAACGCCTGCAGAATCACAGCGAGGTTAACGCTCAGGCGCCCTACATTATGGGGCAAGGCATGTTGACCCGTGGTGGAGCGGTCACCGGTTCTTTGTTGCGCGGTATTTCACCGCAGCACGAGCAGACTGTGTCCGACTTGTTGACAAAGATCGACGAGGGAAATCTTGATGATCTGAAGGCCGGCGAATTCGGTATCGTACTAGGTTATGACCTCGCGCGTCAGTTAGGCGTCAGCATAGGCGACAAAGTCACGGTCGTTGCACCGAAAGGCAAGATTACGCCAGCCGGACTACTGCCTCGTTTAAAGCGATTTACCGTCGTCGCCATTTTTCGCTTGAATATGTACGAATACGACAGCGGGTTGGCATTGCTGCACATTGATGACGCATCGCGTTTGCTGCAACTGGGTGGTGACGTTAACGGGTTGCGCCTGAAACTGGATGACGTTTATCGTGCGCCACTCGTACGTACTCAATTACTCCAGCAATTTGGTTTTGAATATCTGATAAGAGACTGGACGCAGGAACACGCTAATTTTTTCAACGCGTTAGTCATCGAGAAGCGGGTGATGTTTATTATTCTGTTTCTCATCGTGTTAGTTGCCGCATTTAACATCGTATCGACATTGGTAATGGCGGTGACCGATAAACAAGCAGATATCGCTATTCTGCGCACACTCGGCATAAGGCGATTCAGTGTAATGAAGATTTTTATCATCCAAGGCTCCATTCTTGGCATTCTCGGAACAATCATCGGCGGTATCCTGGGAATATTGCTGGCGTTAAACGTTGAAACGATTATTCCCTATGTAGAAAACAAGCTCGGACTGGAGTTTTTTCCTGCCAGTGTTTACGTCATCAGCGATTTCCCCGCAGAAATGCGCTGGCCTGACGTGACACGCACCATTGTCGGCGCCTTCATTGTCAGCGTGCTTTCGACTATTTACCCCGCGTGGCGGGCGTCACGTGTACAACCGGCGGACGCGTTGCGCTACGAATAATGAGCGAACTCATTTTGCGATGTAGCGATTTGCACGTCACTTTCGACGAAGGCGGATTGCGTGTGGAAGTCTTGCGTGGCATTGACATGCAGGTTAAACATCACGAACAAGTCGCTATCGTTGGTGCATCCGGTTCGGGCAAAAGCACTTTGCTGCATATGTTGGGTGGTTTGGCCAAACCCACCAAAGGGACGGTGGAGTTAGCGCAGAAACATCTTGAAAAACTGAGCGATGACCGCCGTGGAGACTTGCGCAATCAGGTGCTTGGATTTGTCTATCAGTTCCATCATTTGTTGCCTGAGTTTTCCGCGTTGGAAAACGTCGCCATGCCATTGTTGATTCGCAGGATGGATTCGGACGCCGCGATGGCGCAGGCTGAAGATGTCTTAGGTAAGGTTGGTTTAGGCCAGCGCTTGCGCCACAAACCGGGTGAGTTGTCCGGTGGCGAGCGCCAACGCGCAGCCGTGGCCCGTGCACTGGTAACTAAACCACTGTGCGTTTTAGCCGACGAACCGACCGGTAACCTTGATCGTAGAACGGCGGCAACCGTATTCGATTTGATGCTTGAACTAAATCAGGAGTTGGGAACCGCGTTAGTTATCGTTACGCACGATCATGAAATTGCGCAACGCATGCAGCGAATTATGCATTTGGACGATGGGAAACTATCGACCGATTAGCAGATTTTTCATCACTCGGCTCGCGTTATCAACACATGCCATTTAGGGCGCTTCCAGCTTTCTAAAAATTTGTCTTCGGTTGATTCGACCGCCTTGGCCGAATATTCATCGCCATCCAGGAAGCCGACAAGCTCGAATTGCTCCCGTGTGTTTGGTTCGTTGGCGAATTGTTTAACAATATCGTTTGCCGACAAGACATAACGGCCAAACATTTTTGGCACTGTCAATTTTAAGTTTGGTTCGTAGCTTTTATAAACCAACTCGGTGCAAACCAGCGCGCTGTCGGTACGAAAATCAAAGTCGAAGTCATACGGCCTATCACTGTAATAAAAAGCCTTGCGCAAAGTTTTGGCAATCTGTGTTTTATCGAGCTTTGGGCGCAAGGCGGCAATAGAATCTGCATGGGACGAGTATTCCATGGAGGTGAAGCTAACGCCTTCACCAATGGCTTCGATGATGCGTACCGTTTCACTGTCGCCATAGGGTGAAGTCGCGCGTTGATAAGCTTGTGGGTAAGACGCCTCGAGTAAAGACTCAAAATCTTCCGTCGCGGCATTTTGTTGTTTGGCCCACGCCTTAACATCTTCGTCGTCGAAAAATACCCGCCGTTCTTCTGGTGTTCCGATATAAAGTGCCGCATGCGTCCAGAATCCCGGTATGCCGACATTGGATAAGTACCATTCACGCCGTTGTACCAGAATATCGCCGGGCTGCAGTTTATTTTGCAGCCCCACAATTTGCGCGTGATCTAGCAACACGCGATCAGGCCGATATACTTTTATATCGCCCATGGTCTCAGCGATTTTAGTTTGTACCGGTGAGACGATTTCTGCGGTTTTGTTTTTTATCACCTGCACGGCGTTAGCCAGGGTCATGAGTTCGCCTTTACCACGACCCATATTCCATATTGCATCCGCATCGTCCGCATGGAGCAATTCATCTTGCGCATCGGAAAATTTCAGTTTTGACAGGGTTTCGATTGCCGCGAATTGACCGCCTTTGATGACGTTAAGAAAGCGAAATTTAAAATCAGCAAACGTTTTAGACGGCAAGCCAAATTCGGTAACGGATTCATTCCACAGTATGTCGAGCAGCGCGTATTGTTCAATTTTCGCCAGCAATTCGAGTGCATAGCGGTATTGCATGTTGTGTGCAGCACGAAAAATGGAAAACGATTCAGCTTGTGCGTCGCTGTCTTCTATTTGCAGATAGTCGCGATGCTTTTCCATTAATCCGGATAATGCGATGTGATAATCCAGATAAGACGCCCAAAAACTCCACAACTCCAGACGTTCTTCGCGATTTAAGAGTTCCTGCGAATCAAGGCGTTGAAAACGCTCGTCATCGTCAATTCCTGACAGGCGTTGTGAGATAGCGGTCCGAAATTGTTGTAAGCGCTCGGTATCCGTGATTTCGTTAGCCGATGAAACAGAACTGTTAGATGCGTTGGTCATAGATAAAATTACAATCAATAGAAACTTCAAAATCTGCCTGCTTTGCTGCATTTTGCACCCACCCGGTATATGCGACGATCAATTGCTCATGCGGGCGCAATTATCTCCCGAAAAGATACGAGATTAAACCATTACACTTAACGTATTAGCGTTTCTGGGCGGAATTGTTTTGGTCCATCAATCCAGCAGCCTGCCGAGCCTGTGGTGGAGCATGCTTGTTTTGTTGCTTCTGGTTGGCGCTCGAATCCTGTCACGTTACACCCGTCTGACACCTTGGATATATCGCGCGTGCTGGTTTGTGGCGGGTATTGGATGGTTAAGCTTTCGAGCCGGTATTATTCTCGAAAACGAATTACCTGTTGCCCAGGAAATGCAGCCGGTTGTTATTACCGGCGTCATTGCAAGTCTACCAACACAAACAGATCGTTACACCCAATTTCATTTCGATATTGAAGACGCTCGAACGCAGCAAGACGACCCGTTTTCTTTCAACGCCAGAATTCGTCTACGCTGGTACGGTCAGACACCGGAATTGAGTGCCGGAGAACAATGGCGTTTAAACGTGAAAATGAAACGACCGCATGGTTTTCAAAACCCGGGTGGTTTCGATTACGAAGCCTGGTTGCTTGGTCAGCGCCTGCGGGCGACGGGTTACGTGCTCGATGAGGAGGACAATGTAAAAATATCGCCGGCCGCTGCATCGGATGTCGTGTCAAGCTGGCGCAGTCGTATCATTCAATCCATTCGCAAGACGTTACCGGATGATTCGATGCGTGGCATTATAATTGCTCTGGCGGTAGGCGATCGTGCTGAAATTTCCGATGAAATGTGGCAGGTTTTTCGCCGCACCGGAACAAACCATCTCATTGCGATCTCCGGTCTGCACATTGGATTGGTTAGCGGACTGATGATGTTACTGGCTTCATTAACATGGCGTTGGCGGGGGAGGCCTGTGTTATGGCTACCCGCGCCAAAGTTTGCAGTGTTATGCGGTCTTCTTGCCGCAGTCCGTATATGCCGCGCTTGCGGGCTTTACCATCCCGACACAAAGAGCGCTGTTGATGTTGATTGTGATCGCCGTCGCGGTGTTGTCGCAACGGCGGTTGCGGCCATTTCAGGTTTTGTCCTGGTCATTGTTACTGGTTTTAATATTTGATCCGTTGTCGGTAATGGCGCAGGGGTTCTGGCTGTCTTTTTGCGCGGTAGCAATCATCATATTTGCAGTATTAATGCCCGGCAAAAAACTTAACGGCACGGGCCAGCCTGAATCGACGGCGCAGACAAGGCTGTCTAACGCCATCAAAACAGGGCTGGTGTGGGGGCAGCTGCAAGTCGTTATCGCTATTGGTCTCGCACCTTTATTGTTGTTGTTCTATCAACATGTTTCCCTGGTCGCGCCGGTCGCCAACATTATCGCGATTCCTTTAGTTGGATTTGTCGCTGTGCCGATAATTTTGCTCGGTGTATTGTTCGACGCCGTTGCACTGACCTCGTTATCGAGTGGATTGTTCGCACTCACGGATTCGGTTCTACAGTGGTTTTGGCAGGGATTGTCCTGGCTGGGCGGTTTCGATGGATTAAATTATCGCGGTTCACAACCGAATCCGTGGTTATTGACCACGGGTGCGATTGGTGCGTTGTTGCTTTTAGCGCCACGCGGAGTTCCGGCCAGATGGATGGGTGTTCTTTGGTTGGTGCCACTTTTTGTTACGCCATCGTCCGCGCTGGAAAAGGGAACTTTGGATGTCACCGTTCTGGATGTCGGGCAGGGGTTGGCGGTCGTAGTGCGAACCCCCTCGCACACGATGTTATTCGACACGGGTGCAAAGTTTAGCGAAAGTTTTGATGCGGGCAGTGCAGTCGTGCTGCCATATTTTCGACGGCAAAAAATCAAGCGGATCGATATGGCCGTATTGAGTCACAACGACAACGATCACACCGGCGGGATGCGGGCAATACGGGAGCAACTGCCACCGGAACAAATTCTGACAGGAACATTGCAACCGGATTTCGACTCAACTCAATGTCGGACAGGTGATCGTTGGAACTGGGACGGTATTGAATTTGAAGTATTGTGGCCGGATTCGAACGCAAGGTGGAGTGAAAACAACGCATCCTGCGTAATAAAAATCAGCAATGGAAATAACGCAATATTACTCACCGGCGATATCGAAGCCGAAGCGGAACAAAGACTGGTGGATATCTATGGCGAAGGCTTGAAAAGCGACGTTCTGCTGATACCCCATCATGGTAGTAACACTTCATCGACGTCTGGGTTTTTAGATGCCGTGCAACCACGCGTTGCCATAAACAGCAGCGGCTACCGCAATCGATTTAATCATCCGCATGACGCGGTGACTACGCGCCTCGATGCACGCGGAATTTCCCGGCTTGATACTCAATCCAGTGGTGCGATTACCGTTGTGATGGATTCGCACGGCATCAAAACCCACGTATATCGTCGGCAACGGCCACGGTACTATTTCTAACTATTGATTCGGTTTAACGGATATTTGCGCTTTTTGATAGAATCCGCGCACTTTGAAATTACGAGGAAGGTTCACAATGCCTGGATTCGGGTATTTGCATGTTTGAGCTGATAAAAGCGGGTGGTTTTCTCATCTGGCCTATCATGCTGTGTTCCATTTGGGCACTAGCTATTGTCGTGGAGCGGTTTGTTGCTCTGAAGCGCGGGGCGGTAACTCCACCCAAGTTGATCCAGCAAGTGGAGAGTCTGGCGACACGAGCTGATTTGAGTTCCGAAATTGTGCAAGAAGTGCAAAAACGCTCGCCCCTGGGCAAGATTATTGCAGCCGGCCTGGTTAATCGCAGTCAACCACGAATCGTCGTCAAGGAAGCGTTAGAGGAAGCCGGGCGTCACGTCGTGCATGATTTAGAGCGGCACCTCAATACATTAGGTACGATAGCGGCGGTCACGCCGCTATTAGGCTTACTGGGTACGGTTATTGGCATGATCAAGGTGTTCGCGGCCATAACGGCTTATGGAGTTGGTGACCCGACGGTTTTGGCTGGTGGCATATCCGAGGCGTTGATCACCACGGCGGCAGGATTGTCCGTCGGGATTCCAAGTCTGATGTTTCACCGTTATTTTCGTGGGCGTATTAATGAATTGACCATCGATATGGAACAACAAGCCTTGCGTTTTCTCGACGTGATCGATGGGCGGAGAAAATTTTGAGATTTTCCAGTCGCACCGAAGAAGAACCGCAAATAACGTTGACGCCGCTTATCGACGTGGTGTTCTTGTTATTGATCTTCTTCATGGTATCGACTACTTTTTCCAAGGAATCCGAGCTGAACATTCGCTTGCCGGAAGCCAGTGTCGAGCCGGAGGTCACGGATCAAGACCGGCTCTTGCAGATCGAAATCAGCAGCGATAGTTATTTCTCGGTAAAAGGACCGGGGCAGAGAGCGGGTGGACTCATGCACCGCCCCAGTATTGCAACCCTGTCCAATGCCATCGATAAGGCGTCGTCCAAGCGCCGTGATCTGATTGTATTGATCCGCGCGGATCGCAAGACCCCGCACGAGTCAGTCGTGCGTGCGATGGATGTCGCGCGCAGGCTGGGTTATTTACAACTCACGGTATCGACCCAGCACGATCCCGCCAGTCAAACCACTCAGTGACGGCAACTCGAACCGACGTTTCAGGTTTTCAACTCTATAAACGTCTGCTGCGTTACGCGCTGCCCTATAAGTGGGTATTTCTCGTTGCGGTAGCAGGCATGATCGCGGCTGCCGCTGCGGAAACATCGTTTGCTGCTTTACTGAAACCGATCATGGACGGCGGTTTTGTCAACCGGGACGAGGCGTTTATCCGCTGGTTGCCCTGGTTGTTAATCATCATATTTTTTGCCCGTGGTATCGGCGAATTTGTGGACAGCTATTGCATGAGCTGGGTCGGCCGTCGTGTGATCTTCGATCTGCGCGGGCAAATGTTCGATCGTTTGATTCGCCTGCCTTCGAAGTTTTACGACCATCACTCGTCAGCTAACCTGGTATCGAAACTCATCTACGATGTTGAACAGGTTGCCCAGGCTAGCACTTCGGCGTTGCGTATTTTTATCCGCGATTCGTTGACTACCATCGCATTGTTTTCATGGATGTGTTATCTCAGCTTAAAACTGACGCTGGTGTTTCTTGTGGTCGGTCCCTTGGTGGGACTGGTCGTGCGTGTTGCGAGCAAGCGATTTCGCGATGCCAGCCGGCGTATCCAGGCCAGCATGGGTGGCATCGCTCACGTCGCCAAGGAAGCATTTCAAGGTCAACGTGTGGTGAAGAGTTTTGGCGGGCATCAATACGAAACAAAAACATTCAAGCGCGCGAACAGTTTCAATCGCCGTCAGGCCATGAAAAAAGCCGCCGTCGCTGCAGCCAGTGTTCCATTGATTATTCTGGTGGCGGGTGCCGCGGTTGCGGTGATTATTGTAATTGCTACCTCAAGCGTAACCAGCGACGCGGTGACTGCTGGAACGTTTGTTTCATATCTGGGCGCGATGTTAATGTTGATGTCACCGATAAAACGTCTTGCGCGGGTTAACGAGATCATCCAGAACGGTGTCGCGGCATCGGGTAGTGTGTTTGGTTTAATGGACGAAGCGCCGGAACGCGATGACGGCACACGTGAACTTGAGCGGGCGAAAGGGCGCATCGAGTTTCGTGATGTGGTATTTCGTTATGACGAAAACACCGAAACCTTCCTCGATCATATTTCCTTCACCATAGAACCTGGCCAAACCGTTGCATTGGTGGGTCATTCCGGCAGCGGGAAATCGACTATCGCATCTTTGTTATTGCGTTTCTATCGTCCGGATGATGGTGAAATCGCGTTAGACGGCATACCCATTAACGAATTGACCCTGGCGGCGTTGCGCACGAACATTTCCATTGTGACCCAGGAAACCATCTTGTTTGACGATAGTATTCGCAGAAACATTGCCTATGGCAGTGCCGCTTCAATCGATGAGGCGCGACTGCACGATGCGGCTCAGGCGGCTCATGTTTTGGAATTTGTCGAACAAACGAATCAGGGTTTGGATACCGTCATCGGTGAGCAGGGTATTCGATTATCCGGTGGGCAACGGCAACGCATTGCTATCGCACGCGCCTTGTACAAAGATGCCCCGATATTGATTATGGACGAAGCCACTTCGGCGTTGGACAGCGAGTCGGAACGACTGGTGCGTGAAGCAACCCAGACACTGATTAAAAATCGCACAACACTGATCATCGCGCATCGTCTGTCGACCATTGAACAGGCCGACAAAATTCTGGTGCTGGATGCCGGCAAGATTGTAGAACAGGGCAGGCACAACGAGTTAATACAAAAAGGTGGTGCCTACGCAAAATTGCACAGCACGCAATTCTCAAGCAGTAACGGCGAGTAATGTCCGGACAGATTATTCGCGAAGCAGTAAGGGAAGATTTACCTGCTATCGTGGCGTTGTTGGCCGATGACACGTTTGGTGTGCAGCGGGAACAAGCGAGTGGAGATAATATTCCGGACTCTTATTACAAAGCGTTTGATGCGATTAGTGCGGACGAAAATCATCTTTTGCTGGTGGTCGAAATGGATAACGAACTGGTCGGCACGATGCAATTGAGCTTTCTGCCGAACTTGACTTATCAGGGAGGTTGGCGCGCGCAAATCGAAGCGGTGCGTGTGCACAGCAAATTACGCGGCAGCGGTACGGGTACGCGAATGATCGAGCATGCAATCGATCTTGCACGAAAACGGGATTATCATCTGGTTCAATTGACGACGAATAGTCAACGCCCGGAGGCGATACGGTTTTACGAAAAACTAGGGTTCTCCGCGACGCATACCGGTATGAAGCTTTTCCTGAAATCCTGAGCATTGCTATCCGGTGTCAAAGCTGTCGAACGCGATTCAACGCAGTTGGTACGAACCGAGCTTATTGACATGGTTGCTGTTACCGGTCAGTTATTTATATCGCTTGTTGGTTTGGTTACGACAAAAAGCGTATGCAGCGGGTCTGCTCAAAACACAACGTTTACCTATACCGGTCATTGTTGTTGGTAACATCACGGTCGGCGGAACGGGCAAAACACCACTGGTTATCTGGTTGTGCGAATACCTAAAAAAGATGGGCTGGAAGCCCGGCGTAGTGAGTCGCGGCTACGGTGGCAAATCCGGTTCAAGTCAACTGGTTAACGAGGCGAGCGACCCGTATTTGGTCGGCGACGAGCCGGTACTCATTGCACGGTGCACAAGATGCCCTGTTAGTGTGGGGCGCGACCGTGTCGCTACAGCGCAAAAGTTATTGGACAAATTTTCATGCGACATTATTGTCAGTGACGATGGATTACAGCATTTAGCATTGGGCAGGGATATTGAAATTGCCGTTATTGATGGCGAACGCCGTTTTGGCAATAAACTTTGTTTGCCGTCTGGACCGCTGCGCGAACCTGTTTCACGATTGAACACCGTAGATATGAAAGTAACCAACGGCAAGGCGCTGGAAAACGAACATGAAATGACTCTGCTAATGTCCGATGCGGTAAACCTTGTCGATCATTCGAATCGAAAGGCATTGGACGAGTTCAGGGATAAATCCATTCATGCGATTGCCGGCATCGGAAACCCTGACCGATTTTTCTTTCAATTACGGCGAAAAGAATTGAATATCCTTCCACATCCTTTTCCGGATCATCACAATTTTACAAAAACGGATCTAGATTTTAATGACAACTTACCGGTTTTAATGACCGAAAAAGATGCGGTAAAGTGCTCGGCTTTCGCATCCGAAAATCATTGGTATGTTCCAGTCGATGCCGTAATGTCTGAAGGGTTTGAGTCGAAATTTTCAGGGCGAGTTGCCGATCTTCGGACAGGGGACAACCCATGACGGATTTTCACGTCATTATTCCGGCGCGCTACGCGTCGCAACGATTGCCTGGAAAAATGTTACTGGTCATTGCGGGCAAGCCGATGATTCAACGTGTTTATGAATGCGCTTTATCGAGCGAGGCATTATCGGTTACGGTAGCTACTGATGACCAACGCATAGCGGATGCAGTCAGCGCATTCGGTGGTTCTTGCTGTATGACTTCTGCAAAACATGAATCAGGGACAGATCGAATCGCGGAGGCGGTGGATAAATTAGGCCTCGATGACAACGATATTGTCGTTAATCTGCAAGGCGACGAACCGCAAATGCCGGGGGAGTTGATAGACCAGGTTGCAGAAGGATTGGCACAGGACCCGGGTGCGTCGATTGCGACTGCTTGTGAGATGATTAGTACACATGAAGAATTTACAGATCTGTCCGTCGTAAAAGTTGTGCGTGATAAAAATAACCATGCTTTATACTTCTCACGCGCTCCGATTCCTGCGCGTAGGGATCAAAGTGATAACAGTCAGCTGAACCCCTATCGACATGTTGGGCTATACGCTTATCGAGCAGGTTACATTAAGGAATTTACCCGGCTTGAGCCTGCGCCACTGGAGCTGAGTGAACGGCTGGAACAGCTTCGCGCCTTATGGCACGGATATAAAATTCATGTCTGCGATGCCGTGGTCAGTGCTGGCATCAGCGTGGACACCGAAGACGATTTGAGAAAAATACGTAATGAATACAAATAACTATTTTCCTATTGTTATAAAATACTTGATATGAAAAAAGTCCTATTTGTATGCCTTGGGAATATCTGCCGCTCGCCAACGGCGCAAGGCGTGTTCGAAAAACTGCTGCGCGAGCGTCAACTGGAATCCGATTTCGATGTCGATTCCGCCGGCACACATGGCTATCACATCGGCTCGCCACCTGACCCTCGCGCAATTGAAACCGCTGCGCACAGAGGTATTGATTTAAGCCCGTTACGCGGTCGCCAGGCAACGGCAGCGGACATTGAACTATTTGATTATGTGATTGCAATGGACAAAAGCAATCACCAGCATCTCGTGTCCATCGCAAGCTCTAGTCATGAACACAAAGTACGGTTGTTTATGGAATTCGCCGACGAATACGATGTCGATGAAGTTCCCGATCCATATTACGGCGGAGGCAGTGGGTTTGATCGCGTGCTGGATATGATCGAAGCCGCGTCGCAAGGCTTGTTGGAGGAAATTCTACGAAACCGTTAGTGCGTCTAGTATGAAGCGTGAAATGCCACTCGGCCCGGTTATGCTCGATATTGCCGGTGTAGCATTAACCGATACTGAACGCGAGGTCTTACTACACCCTAATTGCGGTGGCATTATTTTTTTCGCACGCAATTTTGAATCCAAGGAACAAATACAACGACTGGCTGAAAGTATTCGTGAGTTGCGTTCGCCTACATTACTGACGGCAGTCGATCAGGAAGGGGGCAGGGTGCAACGCTTTCGCGACGGTTATGTAACCTTGCCACCCGTGCGCAAACTGGGCGAGTTGTACGATCAAAACCCGGAACAAGCCTTAGTCGCAGCACGCGATGTTGCCCGGGTGATGGCAAGTGAGATACGCGACGTTGGTATCGACTTTAGTTTCGCACCGGTTCTGGACGTTGCCAGTGTTGAAAGCGATGTTATAGGCAATCGCTCATTTCATACAGATGCGGACGTGGTGAGTGTGTTGGCCGGAGCTTTCATAGACGGTATGCACGACGCGGGAATGGCGGCGGTCGGAAAACATTTTCCAGGACACGGGGGCGTTGCCGCGGATTCGCATCTGGAAACACCGGTGGATGTGCGTGACTATGCAAGCATTTGCGACAACGATCTGGCCCCTTATCGCGCATTAACCGGTCAGTTGGCAGGAATCATGACCGCCCATGTTCTGTTCAAGAACATCACCGCCGAACTCCCGACATACTCCGAGTATTGGCTTAAACAAATCCTGCGTGGTGAGGTTGGGTTTAATGGCGTTATTTTTAGCGATGATCTCACTATGCAGGGTGCCGCCGGTATAGGTTCGCCAGTGGAAAGAGCGCAGCAAGCACTAAGCGCAGGTTGCGACATGGTTTTAGTTTGTAATGACTCCGATGCCGCGTCGAACGTTGTAGAAAGTCTGACAATCGATTCAAAGCCTGCAAATCAGAATCGGCTGCTGGCAATGTCTGGCAAATCTTCGCCCTCGCCAATCGATGAAACACTTTGGGCGCAATCGCTTAAAACCATTGAGTCACTGGTTGCATAGAAATTTCGGTTGAGTGAACCGAACAGGGGTAACCCAGCGTCCGATGGGTTAACGAGACGTAACCCACAGTATAAAGGTTTGAGTACACATTTAACGTATCGAATATGATGAAAGAATCGAAATGGTGGATTACGACTTATGCTTAATCCACCCTACGCTTGCTATCGTGAGCATGGGATATCGTCATTTGAGACTTTACTCATTTAGTCATAATCTCGGATTATGGTGACCACAGAGTGAGTGACCCAAAAACTCAGTATTAGAGTAAATCGACGTAATAATTAATTAGGAGCTATGGCAACCAAAAATCCCGCTGTCTCTAGTGGCAGCAATTCGCTAGAAATTCACCCGCTTTCCGTCCATATCGGTGCGGAAATCAGGGGTGTAGATCTTTCATCACGACTATCCGATAAAACCGTGATGGCGATTCGGAACGCGCTCCTACAGTGGAAAGTCGTATTCTTTCGCGATCAGAACCTCGACCACGAAAGCCATATCCGATTTGCACGTAGGTTCGGTAGACCGACACCAGGCCATATCGTTTTCGGGGGGGACGCAGTCTTCCCTGAGATTTATTCAATTGCTAAACACCGCACCGCTAATGCAGGGAAGAACCCAATGCGTCGAAGCTGGACGGATTGGCACACGGATATTACCGCTGCAGTCAACCCACCTGCAGCCTCGATATTACGTGGTGAAATCGTGCCTCCGTATGGTGGCGATACTTTTTGGACTAATCTGGTCGTTGCCTATGACCGACTGTCCGAGACAATGAAAGAATTCGTCAACCAACTTCGCGCGATCCACCGTTTTAATGCTCTACAGGACATGAATGCGACAGATGATTATGAGAAACAGACGGATGAAAGCGACCTTGTCGCGGAACATCCTCTCGTCGCCGTTCACCCCGAAACCGGGGAGCGAGTGCTTTATGCCAGCCCTGATTTTGTCAAGAGTATCGTGGGGCTTTCTCCTAGAGAAAGTCAGGCATTGTTGGAGATGTTATGGGAGCACGCAGTACAAACCGAGTTCACTGTGCGCTTCAAGTGGGAGCCGGGGAGCGTTGCTTTTTGGGACAACCGTGCTACGGCACACCTGGCGCCGGCCGATATTTATGCCACTAACTTCGATCGACAATATTATCGTGTGACAATTGCGGGTGAGCCCATGGTAGGTATTGATGGGCGGGCTTCAACTGCGTTGTCCGGTGGCCCCATCCCAGCATTGTGAGATCACGAAGCGTTAGCTCACGCACCGGCAAATCCTCCGCTGCATCGGCTGCCCGTACATGTCCCAGCCAATAACGCTGGCGTTCGGTCATCGCCCTTTCCGCTTTGCTTTCCATCTTTGCCTCACCATTGTTAAAACAGCGAGACTGACACAGCAACGCTTAGGCTAATAGGGTGCCTTTAACGTGGCGCTTAGTATGCCAGGCGAAGCTGGCAAAGAATAACGGGTGCGAGTCCCGTACGGAGAAAGGTCTAGCCAACCGCTCCGGCCCCGAGTCATGCGCGGTGAATCGTGAGGTTCAACGTGAAGTCTTGACAGGGGAGACCATGGGCCAGGTATTGAGCTGCGAAAGTATGAACCGCCCCGATTTTATCGGAGAGTGTTTAGTTTGAGTCCTGCTGCTTTGCTTGACTCGGTTTGTTGATAGTACATCATTTCATATTCTGCAGGCGGAATATGTCCAATCAGTTCAAGCAGTCGTCTGTTATTAAACCAATCGACCCACTTCAAAGTAGCGTGTTCCACGTCGTCAACGCCACGCCAAGGTCCCGCTTTTCGGATCACTTCCGTTTTGTATAAGCCATTGATCGTTTCAGCGAGCGCATTGTCATAGGAATCACCGACGCTGCCCACCGAGGCATTGAAGCCCGCTTCGTCTAATCGCTCGGTATAGCGAATGGACAGATACTGACTACCGCGGTCACTGTGATGAATAACGCCTTTGGGTTTGCCACGTGCCCACAAGGCTTGCTCCAGCGCATCGAGCACCAGATCGGTTTGCAGCGACCTCAAGACACGCCAGCCCACGATATAACGCGAATACACATCAATCACAAACGCCGTATAGACAAAACCGCTCCAGGTCGCCACATACGTGATGTCAGCCACCCACAACTGATTGGGCCGTGCGGCAACAAATCGACGATTAACGAGATCAGCGGGCTTGTCAGATCGATCACAGGGGATGGTTGTACGACAGCGCCTTGCCCGACGAATGCCTTCCAACCCCAGTTTGTGCATCAGCCTTTCCACCGTACAACGCGCTACCTTGATCGACTCGCGTGCGAGTTGTTTCCAGACTTTGCGCGCTCCATACACGCCGTGGTTGTCATGCCACACGCGGCTAATCTGAACTTGCAACGCTTCATCGCGTTTCGCACGTTGTGAACGCCGCTCAGGGTGGCGTTGCAGCTCTTTGTGGCGATAATAACTCGACGGTGCAATCGGCAATACAGCACAGATTGGCTCGACACCGTACGCATCGCGATGTTGATCAATAAAAGCCACCATCACTTCGCTTTGCGGTCGAGCTCCGCCTGGGCGAAAAAAGCCGCTGCCTTGCGTAGAATCTCATTCGCTCGTTTGAGTTCACGGTTCTCGCGCTCTAATTCCCTAAAGCGCTTCGCTTGATCGGTACTCGTCCCTACACGTGTACCCTCATCGACTTCTTGTCGGTGTATCCACCTTCTCAGGGTTTCCGGCGTACAACCAATTTTTGAAGCTATCGACTCCATCGCCGCCCAACGCGAAGGGTGTTCGTGAACAGTGCTGAAAAACAATCGAACCGCGCGTTCCCGTACTTCGGGAGAATATAAAGTGTTTGTCTTCATTGGCTAATCCTCTCAAAGGTTCTAGCCTCCGACAATCCCGGGGCGATTCAGTAGTTACAAGAACCGAGGTGTTGATGTTCTTAAGCGATGCAGAAGACAACAACCGAACAGGCGCCAACGGCGAGCCTGCGAGGTGCCTCGCGTAGTCGGAGACCCTGAGCACGTGGAGATGTTCTTTGATCGGAACCTGGGAGATCTCGGTATTGCCCGCGCGAGTGGGCCGACAGAGTAAGGCGCAAGCCGTAGGCTCAGTATGTACGATACCGAGAAGTTGGACAGCGTCGTAGTACCGATGAAGCTGACGAACAAAGGGGGAAAACTTCTGGCGGAGTCGGTGGAGGGAAGGACGCTGGCCAAGGGGAACATCCATCAAGCGCCCGCTGACCGGACCCAGAGCCGGGGATCAGCGTCGAGCGGATTGGCGGATGTGCGCAAAGCCGCAAGGAAGCACAAGGAGATGAAGTTCACGGCACTACTGCATCATGTCAGTCCGCGTAGCCCGTATGAAATGCAATAAAATCCGGGTTCTTTATAGCACGGTAGGGTGCAACTGGTTGCACCGAATAATTACTCCGCCCGTTCCACGTATTCCCCGGTTTCTGTATTCACTTTCACTTTGTCGCCAATGTTGACAAATGTGGGGACGGTAACGCGAATGCCGGTTTCGAGTTCGGCGGGTTTACCGGAGCCGGAGGCGGTCTGGCCTTTAATGGCCGCATCGGTATCAACCACTTCAAGCACCACATTAGCGGGTAATTCCAGACCAATTGGGTTATCGTCGTGGAAATTGATTTGAACCTCGGTATTGGGCAACAAATAACCCATTTGTTCAGTCATGTCTTCAGCCGGAATGTTTAACTGCTCGTAACTTTCGGTATCCATAAACACCAGATTGTCACCGTCAGCATAGAGGTATTGCATTTGCCGCGGCTCGACGTGGGCTTTCTCGAGTTTATCTTCCGAACGAAAACGCTCGTTTAATTTGGTGCCATCATTGATTTCTTTCATTTCAAGTTGTACAAACGCACCACCCTTACCGGGTTTGACGTGATTTTTCTTTAACACGCGGAATAACTTATTCTGGTAGGCCAGCAGGTTGCCGACTCGAACTTCAAATGCAGATAATTTCATTGGTAAATAATATTCGGGGAATTCGCTAAGATGGCGCATTCTAGTGAGCGCCTTGATGATCAGCAAGCGCAAATGCATGTTCCTGCGTCGTGGTATAACGCAAAATGCAATAAATGCAGCCGTCTGAATCACCATTTGAAAGAAACCAAGCGCGAATTCCCAGATTATTCCTGCAAACCGGTCACTCCTTTTGGCGATATTAAAGCGCGGTTGTTAATTGTCGGTCTGGCGCCGGGAAAACACGGTGCCAACGCCACGGGTCGTCCATTTACCGGTGACTATGCTGGCGTATTATTGTACCAGACTCTGTATAAATTCGGATTCGCATCAAAACTCGAATCCGTCTCCAGCGACGACGATCTGAAATTAATCGATTGCCGAATCACCAACGCGGTTAAATGTCTGCCACCGGAAAACAAACCTACGACCGACGAGGTTGATACCTGTATAAAGTACCTGTCCGCAGAACTCGGTGATGTGCGTAACGGCCTTATCATTTCGCTGGGCGGCATAGCACATCGAGCAGTGTTAAAAGTATTGGAACAAAAACTATCCCGATTCCCTTTTGCGCACGGCGCTGAATACGAAATCGATAGTAACACGTTGCTCGCGAGTTACCATTGCAGCCGCTACAACACGCAAACCCGCCGCCTGAGCACTACCATGTTCGAAGACATCTTTAAACGCGCTCGACAAATTTTAGATGAAAAAACCTGAGATATCGAAACCTGTGTTTGATGCGAAGGGTTTTTTAAAGTCCGTGTCCAATGCGCCGGGGGTCTATGCTATGCGCGATAACGCCGGGCGTTATCTTTATGTGGGCAAGGCGCGGGATTTAAAGAAACGCCTGTCGAGTTATTTTGGTGCGACAGGTTTACGACCCAAGACTCAGGCGATGATGAGTCACGTCAGCGCCATCGAAACGACGGTAACCAATACCGAAAGTGAAGCCTTGTTGCTGGAAAATAACCTGATCAAGGAAGAACGGCCACGCTACAACGTCGTATTGCGCGATGACAAGAGTTATCCGTATATTCGTTTAACCAAAAACGAACGCTTTCCGCGTTTGAGTTTTTATCGTGGCAGCCGCAAGGAAGGTGGGCGTTATTTTGGGCCATTCCCCAGTGCCGCCGCTGTGCGGGAAACATTAGCGCAACTGCAAAAAGTATTTCCACTGCGTCAATGCGAAGACACTTTTTTTCGCAATCGTTCCCGCCCCTGTTTGCAGTATCAGATCGAACGCTGTTCTGCACCCTGTGTCGATCTAGTCGATGACAAGACTTATCAGGATGATGTACGACAGGCAGAACTATTTCTGGAAGGGCGGGATAAAACGCTGACCAAACAGTTGGTAAAGCGCATGGAGAAAGCATCGGAAGACCTAGATTTCGAAACGGCCGCGAAACTGCGCGATCGTATCGGCGCGTTACAACGCATCCAGGAAAAGCAATATGTCACGTCTCACAGCGGCAACGTGGATGTCATTTCCGTAAGCGTCGAAGGCGGTGAAGCATGCGTCGAAGTCATGTTTATTCGCCACGGCCGTCATCTGGGCAGCAAACATTTTTTCCCTGGCTTGAAACTTGACTATAACGAGGCCGATATATTACAGGCGTTTTTGCCGCAATATTATCTTGGCCGCGGCATCCCGGATGAAATTTTGCTGAGCCATGCTTTTGACGATATGAGCGCACTGGAGTCAATGCTGAGCGAACAGGAGAGACGCAATATCCGGATCAAACACAACGCACGCGGACAACGGGCGCGGTGGTTGAGTCTCGCCAGAATGAATGTGCAGGATGTACTGCGTCGTCATATTGCCGGACGTGCGACCCAGGATAAACGTTTGACAGCCTTACAACAGGCATTTTATTTAGAGCAGGTCCCACAGCGTATTGAATGTTTCGATGTCAGTCACACGGCTGGGGAAAAGACGGTTGCATCCTGCGTGGTGTTCGACGTCGGTGGCGCTGCGAAATCCGACTACCGGCGGTTTAATATTAAAACCGTGGCAGCAGGCGATGACTATGGTGCACTGAACGAAGCACTGACACGCCGCTTCCGCCGCTTGAAAGAAGGCGAGGGTAAAATCCCCGATGTGTTATTGATTGACGGTGGCAAGGGACAGTTGTCGACGGCAGCAAACGTGTTGGAAGAACTGCAGGTATCGGATGTATTTCTGATTGGCGTGGCCAAGGGCAGAACACGCAAACCCGGTATGGAAAAATTGTTTACATTGTCGAGCAGACAAGCCGTTATACTCGACGCCGCATCGCCGGCCTTGCATCTGATACAGCAGATACGCGATGAAGCGCATCGTTTTGCCATTACCGGGCACCGGCAGCGGCGCGGCAAGGCGCGTACCACATCGCGCCTTGAAGAAATTCCCGGTGTCGGCGAACGGCGACGGCAGGCATTGCTCAAGCATTTGGGCGGTATGCGTGAAGTGGCGCGGGCAGGTGTTGAAGATCTGGCACGTGTGCCGGGCATCAGTCCGAAACTTGCGCAACGAATACACGAACAGTTACATCACTAACAAGCAACAAAAATCGTGAAATGGAACATTCCTAATATTTTAACCCTTGGCCGGATCGTGCTGATTCCCGTTCTAGTGCTGGTGTATTACCTGAATCTGCCATCGAAACACCTGATAGCCGCCATCATTTTTATCGCGGCGGGTCTAACCGACTTGCTCGACGGTTATCTGGCCCGGCGCTGGAATCAGCAATCGGCTTTTGGTGCGTTTCTCGATCCGGTCGCCGACAAATTGATGGTCGCAACCGCGTTGTTACTATTGGCCACCGATCCGACGGTGTTGTCCAGCGTATTCAGCCGAATACTGTTTGCCCTGGTCACGATGGTGATTATCGGACGTGAAATTGTTGTATCGGCTCTGCGCGAATGGATGGCGGAGTTGGGATTGCGCGCGACTGTCGCGGTGAATATCGTCGGTAAACTGAAAACCGTATTGCAGTTTACGGCTATTGCGCTGTTGCTGTTTCGCGAACCGCTGTTTGGCGTATCCGCCTTCAAAGCGGGTGAACTCATGCTGTATGTGGCTGCGGCTTTGACCCTTTGGTCGATGATCGTGTATTTGCGTGCGGCCTGGGCGACATTGATAAAGGAGGAAATCACGTAAATGTAATCACCGCTTGACACTAGGCGGCGGCTGGCTAGAATGGGCCTCCGCCGTGCGGGAATAGCTCAGCTGGTAGAGCGCAACCTTGCCAAGGTTGAGGTCGCGAGTTCGAACCTCGTTTCCCGCTCCAAATGATTAAAACCCTGGCAAACTGCCGGGGTTTTCATTTAAGTGGTATTATTCGTGCGCGGATAAACTGCGCAAGGGTAAGCCCATCCGAGGCTGGGTGGCAGAGTGGTTATGCTGCGGCCTGCAAAGCCGTCTACGCCGGTTCGATTCCGACCCCAGCCTCCATTCTCTTATTTAAACTACCCCATCTTGATCGCTACAAGGGTAGATGACGTACAGGGAAGTACTAATGCCGTGCAAGACAGGAGTCTGAGAACGGCCTGTGTGCAGGATGCACAAGTGTCGCGAGAGACAGGAGGTCGGGAGCGACCGCAAGGACCAGCGCAAAGCGCTGGTAGAATTAAAACATGGTTGTATCTGTAGCAGTCACTCCGATAGCCCGGGTGGCGAAATTGGTAGACGCAAGGGACTTAAAATCCCTCGGAGGAGACTCCATGCCGGTTCGAGTCCGGCCCCGGGCACCATATAGATATTTGTAAGTTGGAGTCGCGGGTTTCTCTCTTGAGTCCATTTAACATATGGGCTATTTTTTCTCCGTAAGCTAGATAGCAGACAGGAAGTTTTTGAATGGCAATACTCTTGAATATATTATCCCGCAATTAGAGCATTTGACATCGAACTTGACGCGGCACAAATTTGTAATTAGGCCTTCATAGCTATCCAAGTTTTGGTGGGCTAAATTTGGCGAGAGAATTTCCTTGTAGTTAGTAGTATTTCCACCGCAAGCTTCACATACATTGCCTTTCGGCGGAAATCCCTGTTTATTCATGATGACTGGCACTACAACTTTCTTAAGTACTTTGTCGACATTGGGATTGCTCATGCCAAGCAGTGTTAGAAAATATAGACAACATAATAACTCTGATCATAGTTCTAATTAAGAATCGCGTGAAATTGACGAATCGGATTTCGAAAATTCTAACTTACAATATCAATATAGAATTAACTACGAATCAAAAAAGAAAAACCCCGGTTGTGCGGACCGGGGTTTTTCAATAACGTCTAACAGTCGTTGCGTAAGTTCTAACGACTCGTAAAGTATAATCCTATCCTTGGGAACACGATTGTTAACAAAGGTTACAGGACAAATATATTTTATCAGCGCAAGCAGCCGGTCACACGTTCAGGTACGGGAGTATGTCAAACTCCCCAAAAAGAAACCCCGCCATTTGGCGGGGTTTCCATCTTCGGGTTTGGTAAGGGGAGAAAAATAGCTCGTTCGATGAGCCGAAGCCACTATAACAATCATGCTGGAATTTATGTGTTAAACAATGTAAAAGCTGTTCAGTAATGATAAATTCCAGATCAGCATTGAGCAGCATGCCCTGTCGTTGCGGACAAGCGAGGAGCGTAAACTTGAAACCACTGAAGATAATTATTGTTTGTCTGGCGCTAAGCCTTACAGCATGTGCGACCAGACCACGGCACATAGAAATGACCTATCATCTTTATCCAGTTAATGATATGGCAAGCGAAGTTGGTGCATTACAGGCAAGCGGGCAAACCGGAACGAGTTTAGGACGCTTTAACGTTAACCTGCCTTCCGGTGAAGTTATTCGGGGCGAATCATCCACCATCAGAAACGATGCATTTGCATTAAGCGGCGTTTATGCCTCTGCTTTCGCGTTGGAGGAGCCAACCAGTATCTCGCCCGATATCCATAAGTCAATCTTGAATCGCATTACGCCGACAAAATATACCAGGGGGCTTATAACCACAGCTTTCGGCGATGACGGCACGCGCATGGAATGTGAAGGATATTGGGATACGCGCTCTCTAACGGGATTAGGTGGCTGCCGGATGTCGGACGGCAGTCTGTTCCGCTACCACAGTCGCGGCACGCGCGTTCGATAACTGGAGCATCCGATTTGACGGAAAAACGGTTTATATCTGCACAAGAACTGTTACTGGATTCATTTCGGCTCGGTGCGAAGATAATCGAAAGCGGTTTTTCACCTAACTACATTATTGGCATCTGGCGCGGCGGAACCCCCGTCGGTATTGCGGTGCAGGAATTACTGGATTACTTCGGTATCAAAACCGACCACATTGCGATTCGAACTTCGTCTTATACCGCCATTGGCCAGCAAGGCAAGGAAGTGCGAGTACACGGGTTGGGATACCTGGTGCAGAACCTCAATGCAGAGGATTCGTTGCTGATTGTAGACGATGTTTTCGACAGCGGCTTGAGTTTACAGGCCGTCATCGATGAACTCACTCGACGTACGCGGCGTAATACACCACATGAAGTTCGAATCGCTACACCGTGGTTCAAGCCGAACAATAACAAGACAAAGATTAAACCCGATTTTTATTTGCATGAAACCGATCAATGGCTGGTGTTTCCACACGAACTAAAAGACCTGACGATCGACGAAATCTCACGTAAAGGATCCGGTCTGGATGACATTATGCAGCAACTAGGAAACACTGCCGCCGCACAGTAGTCAGCGACGGTTTTAAAGTCGCAAGCTAGTCGAGCTCGCTCAGATAGTAATGTTCACTCGTTAAGCAATGGCTGACGCGCCATTCAATAACGTCGTTTTCATGTCCGAAGGCGAGGCGGTCAATCTCCAACACCGGACTGCCGGCCGGTATATCGAGATGTTTCGCGTCTGTGTGGTCAGCGGCGATGGCACGAATATGTTCCTCAGCGTGTGTAACCACGACTCTGAATTTTGCCTCGTACAAGCGATAAATCGTGTTGGGGAGGTCGCCGACTGGATATTTATCGAGATGGGCGAAACGTTTCGCGCTTACCGAAATAGTTTCGTAAATTGCCGGGATTCCATCAAACGCCCGTACCCGTTTTATCCGGATTACTTTTCCGGTTGCGGTCAGGCCGAGCTTGTCCCGATCATTTCGACTCGCCGCCGCCTGGCGAATGGATAACACGGTACTGTCCGGCAATTCTCGCACACCATCGTCGCGCACGATGTGGAAAAAATGAAACAGGGCGCGGTCGGGGGAGTGGGTACTGACATAAGTCCCTTTGCCTTGGCGACGCACCAGCAGGTTTTGCGCGGTCATCTCATCCAGTGCTTTTCTTACCGTGCCGGGACTGACCCCTAGTTCCTCGGCAAGACGCGGCTCGCTGGGTAGCAAATCACCCGGCTCCCAGTCGTGCGTAGCTAATCGTTGTAACAGAACCTGCTTGACCTGCTGGTAGAGCGGGAGGAAGTTCGGCGCTGCCTGTGAATCATTCATAAAAAAGTGTTTTAATGATTGATCTCATATCTGTTATAATTATATCTTATATAAGATAGTAAATCTCAACTTTTGGAGGTCTCGTGAGTACTGCTCCCGATTTTCTGGTTCATGAAAAAGACGACTCCGTTGGAGTCATCGTCGTAGAAGACGTAAGTGCCGGTCAGGAATTGACTGGATGGGTAATGGATAACGACGAAACCATTAGCATCACCGCCCTGGACGATATTCCATTGGGTCACAAAGTCGCGTTAAACGATATTAAGGAAGGCGATGATGTCATTAAATACGGCGAACATATTGGCCGTGCGGTCGCGGATATCGGCAAAGGCCGGCACCTGCATGTACACAACGTCAAAACAAAGAAGTGGTAAATCATGACTAATAATACTTTCTGGGGTTACAGACGCGAAAATGGCCGGGTCGGCATTCGTAATCATGTCGTTATTCTGCCCTTGGACGATCTGTCCAATTCCGCCTGTGAGGCGGTAGCGAACAATATCAAAGGCACACTGGCATTGCCGCATCATTATGGCCGGCTACAGTTTGGTGAAGATTTGGAATTGCATTTTCGAACATTGATTGGTACGGGAGCGAATCCAAACGTTGCCGCAGTCGTTGTTATCGGTATTGAACCCGGCTGGACGCAACGTGTGGTCGATGGCATTGCCAAGACTGGCAAGCCAGTGCAAGGCTTTTCTATCGAAGGCAATGGCGACATTAATACCATCGCGGCCGCCAGTCGCGTCGCAAAAGACTATTTGCAACAGGCCTCCGAACTGCACCGTGAGGAATGCAGTCTGGGCGAGCTTTGGGTATCGCATAAATGCGGTGAATCCGATACCACATCGGGTATCGGCTCCAACCCCGCAGTGGGTAATTTTGTTGACAAGACAGACGCGATGGGCGTAACCAACTGTTTTGGCGAGACCTCCGAAATCACCGGCGGAGAACACCTGTGTAAAGAACGCGCAATCAGCCCGGAGATCGGCGAAAAATGGTATGCGACCTGGAAAGCGTATATGGACGACGTTATTGAACCGAACAAGACCAGCGATTTATCGGAAAGTCAGCCGACCAAGGGAAACATCGCTGGCGGTCTGACAACGATTGAAGAAAAAGCATTAGGAAATCTGCAAAAGATCGGAAAAACAACGAAGTACATCGATGTCTTGACGCCAGCAGAAGAACCGGTTAAAGGCCCAGGCTTATATTTCATGGACACGTCTTCAGCGGCAGCGGAGTGCGTCACCTTGCAGGCGGCAGCCGGTTTTGTCGTACATACATTCCCGACCGGCCAGGGCAATATCATTGGCAACCCGATTGAGCCGGTGATTAAATTAACCGCGAATCCCAAAACTGTTCGCACCATGGGTGAACACGTCGATCTGGACGTTTCGGGAATCTTGCGCCGCGAAATGAATCTGGACGAAGCAGGCGATGCTTTGCTCGATATGGTGATTCGCACCTGCAACGGACGCCTCACTGCAGCAGAAGCGTTGGGTCACCGTGAATTCGTTATGACTAAACTGTACCGCAGTGCTTAATCCAATGAGTGTTGAATTTTTAAAACGCGCGATTAAAACGCCGGAAACCGGCGAAGACGATACTCGAAAAATCGTTACCAACATGTTGGACGACATCGAGCAGGGCGGTGAAGAACGGGTTCGGCATTATGCGAAGGAACTAGACGGTTGGAACGGCGATATCGTAGTCAGTAGCGAGACAATTGCAGCCGCTGCTGAACAGGTTCCACAGCAAATGAAGGACGACATACAGTTTGCATACGACCGTGTACGCGGTTTTGCGGAAGCGCAACTGGCGAGCATGAAGGAATTTGAGACTGAACTGTCACCCGGATTATTTGCTGGGCAACGTTTGATTCCAGTCAACACCGCCGGTTGTTACGTTCCCGGCGGACGTTATGCGCACATCGCGTCAGCGGTAATGAGTGTGACGACCGCAAAAGTTGCCGGTGTCAAGCAGGTTATTGCCTGTTCGCCAACACACAAAGACCGTGGCGTGCATCCGGCCATTTTGTACACCGCTGACCTTTGTGGGGCGGATACGATTCTGGCGCTGGGCGGTGTGCAGGGCGTGGCTGCACTGACTTTTGGTTTGTTCACCGGCCATTCAGCGGATATTCTGGTTGGCCCGGGTAATCGATTCGTTGCCGAAGCAAAACGCATTTTGTTTGGTCGAATTGGTATCGATTTATTCGCCGGTCCGACAGAAATTCTGGTTATTGCGGATGAAACGGCTGACCCGGAGATTGTTGCGTGCGATTTGGCAGGGCAGGCGGAACACGGTCCGGATTCACCGGCCTGGTTGGTGACCACATCACGCGAGCTGGCTCAAACCGTAATCGAAAAAGTACCAGGTTATATCGAACGTTTGCCGGAACCGAATAAATCCGCTGCAACCGCCGCGTGGCGAGATTATGGTGAAGTCGTATTAGTCGATTCGCGAGAACAAGCGGCTATTGAAAGCGACCGCTACGCGCCGGAACATTTAGAAGTTCAGGCGGCTGATCTGGACTGGTGGCTGGGTCGTTTAACCAACTACGGTTCCTTGTTTTTAGGCGAAGAAACTACTGTAGCTTATGGTGATAAGTGCTCGGGAACTAACCATATTTTACCGACCAAAGGCTCGGCAAAATATACCGGTGGTTTGTCTGTCGGGAAGTTTATCAAGACCGTGACCTATCAACGCATGGATCGTGAATCCAATCGTGCTGTTGGTGCGGCCACCGCACGTATCTCCCGTATGGAAGGTATGGTCGGTCATGCGCTTTCGGGTGATGACAGGTTGCACAAGTATTTTCCCGATGAGGAATTTCAGCTAGAGGTGTGAGCGAACAGGATTTGTTCGATCTATCCGAGAAAACTGCCGTTGTTACCGGCGGCAGTTCGGGAATCGGACTTGCGATAAGTAAGGTGCTGGCATCCGCAGGTGCAAGAGTGGTCTTGCTGGCGCGGCGGGAAAGTCAACTGCAGGAAGCGGTAGCTGAAATAAACAACGCTGGTGGCGATGCGGAATATGTCACGGCAGATTTAGCGAAACGCGAATCAATTCCGCATGTCGCGAAACAAGTTGCCAGTCTGTTTGGTGAGCCTTCGATTCTGGTAAATTGCGCCGGGGTTAACCTGCGCGAACCGTATCAGGACATTTCACTGGATTCGTGGGATCAAACCATTAACTTGAATTTAACCGTACCGTTTTTTCTGGCGCGCGCACTGTTGCCCGCAATGCAAGCGCAACAATGGGGGAAAATAATTAACATCGCGTCACTGCAATCCTATCGTGCGTTTCCAAACAGTATTCCTTATGGCGCATCCAAAGCCGGTATCGTACAGTTAACACGCGCCATGGCTGAAGCCTGGTCAAAAGATGGTGTTACCTGTAATGCTATTGCGCCGGGTTTCTTTCCGACAGATTTGACCGCACCGGTATTTGGTAGTCCCGAACGCGAACATTGGGCGGCGCAGCAAACCGCGATAGGGCGCAACGGTAAGATGCGTGATTTAAACGGGATCGCGGTATTTTTAGCATCGCCTGCTTCGGACTATATTACCGGGCAAACGATCCCAGTCGATGGAGGTTTTACCGCGAAATAATGAAAGCACTGGTTTACACCAACCCGCTTGAGGTCACTTATCGCGACGAACCGGATGCACTGGCTGCGCCGGGCGAGTCTGTAGTCCAAGTCGAAGCCGTGGGCATTTGCGGTTCGGACATGCACGCTTATCAAGGCCACGATGCCCGCAGAAACCCGCCGTTAATTCTCGGCCACGAAGTGGCGGGTAAAGTTATTGTGGGCGAACGACAGGGCGAACGCGTTATTTTGAATCCACTCATCACCTGTACACATTGCGATTATTGTTTAACAGGCCGCTCGAACCTGTGTGAGAACCGAACCATGATAGGCATGACACGTCCCGGCGGATTTGCCGAACAAGTGTCTATTCCAGATCATTGCCTGGTGACTATTCCACACGATATGGATGCACATAAGGCCGCATTGACCGAACCCGCTGCTACGTCGCTACATGGTCTTGCGCTGACCGCAAAGATCGCCGTACGGCCGTTATGCGAAACAAGCGCATTAGTTATCGGCGGTGGGTCGGTGGGGTTATTGGCGGCATTGATGTTACATGACCAAGGTTGCGAAAAAATTGTTTTGGCCGAGACCAACAAACAACGTGGCGACACGGCGAGTTCAACAGGCGTTTGCAAAGTTGTCGACCCCATCAACTCAACAATTGATGAAAACAGTTTCGATGTTGTTGTTGATGCGGTCGGTAGTGGCATCACACGTAAACTCGCGTCCAGTGCTGTCAAACCCGGTGGGGTATTGTTACATATCGGATTAATGGATAACGATGAAGGACTCGACATGCGAAAAATGACCCTGGCGGAAGTGATTGTCGTCGGAACCTATACCTACACGACGGCGGACTTGCGGGCGACGGTGAAAAAATTATACAGCGGTGCTTTAGGTTCGCTGGACTGGGTGGAGCAACGCCCTCTGGCGTCGGGTGCACAGGCTTTTGACGATCTGCTCAATCATCGTACTGCCGCACCAAAAATAGTATTGCATCCATAAGTGAATCTAACTCTGCCAGATGCACGGCAACTTGCCGTTGATGTTTTAATCAAATCAAAGACCAGCGCGGCCAACGCCGTTGACGTTAGCGATGCGTTAGTGCTCGCAGACGCCCGCGGCATTCCATCCCATGGATTATCCCGCTTGCCGTTTTACGCTGACCAGGCCCTCAGCGGCAAAGTGGATGGAAAAGTTGTACCACAACTCACACAGCGCGCTAAATCCGTTATCAACGTGGATGCAGCACATGGTTTTGCGTTTCCCGCAATTCGAAGAGGCATTGATGCGGCGGTCAATCGTGTGCAAAGCACCGGATTATGCGGGGTGGGTATCCAGCGATCACATCATGCTGGTGTACTCGGTCAACATGTCGAACGTGCGGCGGATGCAGGCTTCCTGGCGTTAGGCTTTTCCAACTCGCCGTCCGCCATGGCGCCATGGGGTGGCAGCGCGGGAAGCTTCGGCACTAATCCTATTGCTTTTGCCTGCCCGCGCGATAACGAACCACCGTTGGTTATCGACTTATCGCTAAGCGCCGTTGCACGTGGCAAAGTAGTGCAGGCCAATGCGAAGGGTAAACCCATACCACTCGGCTGGGCGCGGGATGCGCAAGGCGAGGCCACTACCGACCCCGCCAGTGCGTTGCAAGGTACTATGGAACCGCTGGGTGGCGCAAAAGGTGCGGCACTCGCGTTTATGGTTGAAATTCTGGCGGCAGCGTTAACCGGTTCAAATCTTGCCTTTCAAGCCAACTCTTTTTTTGATGCTGAAGGCAATCCGCCCGGCATCGGCCAGTTTTTTATTTTGATCGATCCTGCCAGGTTTTCCACTTCGTTTAGTGACAACTTAGAAACGCTGATTGAGCACGTGTTGGCGCAACCCGGTACACGCTTGCCCGGCGCCAGCCGTTGGCAAAAGTTACACCAGGCTCAAACGGAAGGCATCGAAATTCCAGATTCTTTGCACCAGGATTTGTGTGAACGCGCGAGGCGTTAGTTGCTAACGCTTACTTCAGATAGGTAATCGGGTTAAAATAAGCTCGTGTCTGGTGCATCTTCAAGAATTCCATGATTATTTACGACCTGACCTGCAATAGCGAACATCGTTTCGAAGGCTGGTTTCAACATCGTGACGACTACGAAAAACAACTCGCCTCAGGCCTGTTGTCGTGTCCTGTTTGTGCGTCGGTTGAAGTGCGAAATGTGCCGAGCGCTAACCGGGTAACAAAATCGCAGGCAATGGCTCCCAGCGTAGATGCCACCAAGGGATTGGTTCAATATGAGAAAGCCCGCGAATTCGCGAACGCACTGCATCAATATGTAGAGAAAAATTTTGACGATGTCGGCAACGAGTTCGCCGATGAGGCACGCCGAATTCACTATGGCGAAAGTGAAGAACGCGGCATACGCGGCACCGCGACCACCGATGAAGCCAAAGAATTGAACGACGAAGGTATCGCCGTAGCACCATTGCCACCCAAGCCTGTCGAGAAAGAAAAACTCAATTAGCGCGCCCTGAGTGAGTTAGTTCTTGACCGTCAAAGACCCATTCTTCGCCGACTATCAGTTCAGCATCAGTCAATCACAGAACGACTCAATCAATTCGGTTTTTGATTAGTCACTGCTTACCGCTGCACTTTTCTTTGGCAACCAGATTCCACTTAATAACCATGAATACGCGTAGGTGCCGATCAAAATTAATACAAACGAAATTGCGATATCGGAAGCGGTGCCGTCCAGCGAAAATCCCGGGACATAGCCAAACAGGAACGGCGCCAGATATAAAAACTTCGCGAACTTGAAAGCGGTGAATGCGGTCAACCACATATTCGCCTTGGCAATGGTGGCGCCAGCGAAAGCGGCGATGCACACCGGTGGTGTGATATTCGAATCCTGCGATAACCAGTAAACGATCATGTGAGCGGCAATTTGATTAACGCCCAGGTGGGTCAATGCCGGTACGGCGACTACCGCGGTAATGAGATAGGCTGCGGTCACCGGTACGCCCATGCCAAGAATAAGCGAGGCCAGCGCGATCAAGAGTATGGTCAAAAACAATTTTCCGTCCGCCAATTCGATGACAATATCGGCGAAGGTGAGTACTAACCCGCTGTAGGTCAGCACGCCGATAATAATGCCGATAACACCGACAGTGGCGCCGATTTTCAGACTGGCCTCGGTACCCGCCCGTGCGGCTTCGACAAATCGTCCTGGGTCCAATGCGGGTTTCTTCTCTGAACCAGCTAATGGCGATACAGGTTACTACGCCGAGAATTGCCGCATAACCCGGCGAGTAACCGGTAAGCATGAACGCCGTGATCACGACTAGCGGCAGGATGTAGAACCATTCCTTTTTAAAAATTTCCATCGCGCTGGTCGCTGACTTCTCGCCGACGATGTTGTGCCGTTTGGCTTCGTAATGCACCATGATATAAACGCTGAAAAAGTACATGAATGCCGGAAACATGGCGATGAGCATGATGCGGGAATAGGGTATGCCGGTCAGTTCCGCCATGATGAATCCCCCCGCACCCATAATCGGAGGCATGAACATACCGCCGATGGAGGCGGCTGGTTCGATGCCACCGGCTACATGGGGTTTGAATCCCGCTTTTTTCATCATCGGGATGGTAAATGCGCCGGTGGAGACCGTGTTGGCGATGGCGCTGCCTGAAATAGATCCGAATAAACCACTGGCAATGACCGACACTTTGCCGGGTCCACCGACTTTATGTCCCACGGCAGCCAGCGGAAAATCGATGAAGAACTTTTGTGCGCCGCATTTTTCCAGGAACGCACCGAAAATAACAAACAGCACGACATAGGTGGCCAGGACATTGGCCATGATACCGAACACGCCGTCGCTTTTATAAAAAATCGAAGTACACAATGCTGGAAAAGTATCGCCCGCGTGCGAAATAAGTTCCGGTGCGTATTCGCCAAATACGCCGTACAAAAGCATCACGCCACCGAGGATAACAAATACGTTACCCACTACACGTCTGGCTAACTCGACACCGACCAGAACACCGACGACAGCGATGGCCATATCAAGAGTGGTTTCGGCCCCTGTTCGATAGTTGATGGCCTCAAAATTGACGATCCAGTAACCGATGGTCACTATGGAAAGCAGCATAAGAATGTAATCGACCACCCGCATAAACCGGTTGGTTGATTTGTACAACAAAAACACCAGCACGTAGGTGATGACAATGTAGATGCCGCGGTGATACTGCGTGGCCGTCGGTTGCAGCACAGCCGAGTAGGAATAAAACAGCACCAAAATCAGCGCGCATGCATCGAATAATTTTTGTTCAAACTTATTTAGTTGTTCGTACATGGCTTACCTGTCTGTGTCTAACGGTACGCGCACGGAAAAATGGCGGAATGTAAATTCCGCCATTTTTTGTTTTTATGATTTTACTAGAGTATGCCTTTTTCTTTCCAGAATTTTTCCGCCCCGGGATGAAACGGTGTCACAACACCATTAGCCCCGGTTTCGACAGCCATTTCTTTAAAGGTCTTTTTCTGGCTCACCATGTGTGCCAGGCCTTCGTCAGTGTAAATAGTCGATAGCAGTTTATACACCACGTCATCCGGCACCTCGGAATTAGCGACCCACAGTGCTGAATCCTGAAACGATGGCGTTTCCGCGCTCACACCTTTGTACGTATCGGCAGGAACCGACAATTGCGTGAAATACGGGTATGCATCGTAAAAACCACTTTCCTTTGCATCTTTATCCAAGTCTACCAGTGCTATGTCATTGGTCTGGGCCGCCATGATGACAGCACCGCTGGGGAACGCCGTGAACAGCCAGAAGGCATCGAGTTGATTGTTACCAAACGCCGCCGCTGCATCATTGTAACCCATGGCATTACGTTCGACGTCCTCCCAAATGCCAAGATGGGTGAAAAACAACTCACAGTTGGCGAAAGCGCCAGAACCGGCATTACCGACACCGACTTTCTTACCAACGAGATCTTTTGTACTGGTGATACCCGAGTCGGCACGCACAACTAATTGAGCGGGCGCCCCGTAAAGATAGGCTACGGCCATAACATCTTCATACTTTTTATCGTCGTTTTTTAGCTGTCCGTTTCTACCGAGATAAACATGCCCGGAATACACCACACCCATGTCGGATTTACCCGAGTTAACCTTGCGCAGGTTTTCTACCGATCCGGCAGACGACTGTGCCTTGACAGTGAACTCTTCTATATCTTTTACGGGATCGTAGGTCTGAATGGCATTGGCAACGACCTGAAACGTGCCGCCGGCGGGGCCACCTCCGAAAACGACTCTTTCCGCAGCGTAGGCATTCGAGGATGTGCCGACTACGCCTGCAGCCAGCGTAAGACTGCTCAAAAGAACAGAACCGAATAATTTATTCATGCTTATGTCTCCTGTTTTAAAAAATTGATGATTGTTAGTTTTGGGACTCGTGAGATTTTACACCCATGGTCAGGCACCGTTGCTCTTATTTGTCTTTCTTTATTCAGGTTTATTGCGTGCCGTCTCGATGGAACAATTGTACCGATTTACACAATCGATACCTTAATCTAGTCGCTGAAATTCAGCCTAAATTGATATAAATCAATAATCGCGCGAAATACTGAGTTACACAGCCTGCCTATTTATGTGGCGAAGCGGGAAAAGAGCGCCGCCTCACGCGGTTTGTATCGATATTGATCCCGGTCAATTTGCCCCTGACATGAGATCTTAGAATCGGCCAGCAAACAATAATGAGGCAAAGTAAACATGTTACAAGTCAAAGATCTTATGAGCAGTACGCTCGAAGTCGTTTCACCAGGCGCCCATCTTCACGATGTGTTACTTAAAATGAATCAGGCGGGATACCGGCACCTGCCGGTGGTCAGCGATGACAAACTCGTCGGCATTATCACAGACCGTGACGTACGCCTGGCGGTGAACTCACCCGTCGTGGACCGCGATACCGACGTTAATCGCGAATCGGTGCTGGATAAAATTCTGGTCAAGGATTGCATGACGCCGGATCCTCAGAGTGTTTCTCCAAACACCGCAGCCCACGAAGTGGCTGACTTGTTGTGTCTCAACAAGTTCGGTGCCATGCCGGTAGTAGACAATAAAAAACTGGTTGGGATGATCAGCTATGTCGATTTCTCTTAGACACTTTGCGGCCAACCCATAGCACCCGCCTTTAGTGAGTACAGCGCCGCTGTACTGATTTTCCCGGCTGTGTATCGTGTTTGGTCGATGCGTACTGAAGTCGATCGGGCTGCCCAGTGCACATTTATATTAGCGTATATATAAGTGCATATTTTATGGTCGTATTTCCCGAAACAATTTTGTACGCATCATCCACACCGGCAAAATCAATTCGGTCTATGTAAAGATATCTTCATTGTATCTTAATATTATTGTAATAATTGCCCGTTATCCTTCGGTTTATAGGGGAGAAGAAATCATAGTGCCTTGTGTAGTATTAACCAAAGTTAAATAGCTTTGTAATATTAAACGACCACGCTCGATTGGCTAATCCCCGATTTCCCAACAATCGGAGGAAAAACAAATGAAGTTCAAATTTGCTACTTTCACGTCCCTCGGCGTAGCCGCAATCCTTGTTTTCGCAACGGTACAGGCGCGTACTGTTTTACAAAACAAAGGTTCCGATACGCTGGTTAATGTGGCCCAAGCCTGGGCAGAAGCCTATCGCGAAATCAACCCGGATGTCGCTGTAGCGGTCTCGGGTGGTGGTTCGGGCACGGGTTATCGCGGCCATGATTAACGGTACGGTCGATATTGCCAATGCATCACGGGCGATGAAAGACAAAGAAGTCGACCTGGCGAAAGAGCAGGGACAAAATCCTGTCGATCATATTGTCGGTTACGACGCTCTTGCCGTTTTTCTGCATCAGGATAATCCGCTCGATTCCATCAGCATCGAAAAACTAGCCGAGATCTACGGTGAAGACGGCGGCATTAATTCCTGGTCGGACCTGGGTATAGAAGTGCCCGGATGTAAAGACCAGGAAATGGTTCTCGTCAGCCGGCAAAACAATTCCGGTACCTATGCCTATTTCCGCAAGGCGGTGCTGGGCGACAAGCGTGACTATAAACTGGGTACCCGCGATATGCACGGCTCCAAAGATGTCGTGGATCTGGTGGAAAAAACCCCCTGCGCCATTGGCTACAGCGGTCTGGCTTATGCCACCGATCACATCAAGATGGCCTGCATTGCCAAAGAAGAAGGTGGCGAATGCGTATCACCGAGTGTCGCCACCGCCAGCGACGGCAGCTATCCGGTCGCGCGACCGCTATTCATGTACACCAACGGCGAACCGGATGGGGAAATCAAGGCTTACCTGGATTGGATCAAGAGCGATGCCGGTCAATGTATCATTTTCGATAAGGGATATGCCCCGGCAAGTAAAGTCAGTTGCTGACGTATCCAACACATCCCTTAACGCGTTTTTCGTTCCTGGGTAGATAATAATGGCACACTATGAAGAACGTCTTGAAAAAGACCTCGCGCAAATTAGTGAACGGTTAAGCCTGCTGGCTAAATATGTCGAAGACGGGCTGGCGGATGCGATCCAGTCTGTGCAAACCGGCAATGACAAGCTGGCTTATTTGACCATATTGGGCGATGGCCGTATTAACCATATCCATCGTGCTCTGGATCAGTTGTGTTATCGATTCATCGCACTGCATTTGCCCAGCGCTGGTCATTTAAGACGTCTTTCGGCAACTATTCGCATTAACCTGCAACTGGAGCGTATCGGCGATTACGCAGTGACTATCGCCCGCGAGGGTGTGCAGTTAAAACAACCACCCGATGGTGCTATTGCCCGGGAAATTGAACGAACGGGTGAAGAAGTGCGCCGCATGTTGCGGCTTTCGATAGAAGCTTTCGTCGAGGGCAACGAGGAAGGGGCACGCGTAACCCATAGCATGGCTGATCATATGGAACATGATATGAACAGTATCTATTCCGATCTCATGGTCGAAGGCGATCGTACCCGGATTAAGCGTTTGCTCGCGATATTCGTGATTTTCAATATGCTCAAAAGAGTTTCGGATCAGGCAAAAAACCTTTGTGAGGAAACCATCTTTGCCGAAACTGGCGAAATCAAAACCAGCGCTGTGCCAAAAGTGCTGTTTCTGGACGATGACAATGGTTGCCTGAGTCCGATGGCAGAGGCTGTCGCCCGCAAAACATTCCCCGACAGGATGGAATATCACAGCGCCGGTGGCGGTTCGCTGGCTGCGGAATTAAATCCGCAAATGCTGGAGTTTGTGAATGAACATGGTATCGAATTCGATGGCAAGTCTCCGACTGCACTCGAGCCCGGTAAGCTGGACCAGTACTACCTGGTCGTCAACATGCAGGGAGCGGCAGACCGCTACTTGTCAGACATACCGTTTCACACTGCGGTTGTGGAATGGGATGTGGGTCCGGCGCCGGAAGGTGGCGACAACGAAAGCGTAAGGCAACGCTTCGAGGAGATATATCGCAACATCGCAGTAAACCTTCAGGATCTGGTTGAACTGATGTACGGCGAAAACGGAGCTTAAAATGGCTACGGGCACTTCTTCCATTGCGCAATCGACTTCGTTGGACAAGGTAGCCTCGAAACCAGGCAACGATGATTTCGACCGCCGCAACGCCGACTGGTATATCGATAAGCTGGTACAGGTTATTGTTTTTATCGGCGGCATCTCGGCGATCATATTTATCATCGGTATTTTCGTTTTTATCACCAAGGAAGGGTTCGGGTTTATTGTCCATACCCTCGATCTTGGTGAATTCTTTACTTCGCCAAGATGGCGCCCGACATCCGAGTATAAAACCACTTACGGTATTCTGGCCCTGATAGCCGGTACTGCCAGCGTGACCGGGCTGGCGATGCTGGTGGCCATTCCTTTTTCGCTCGGTGCAGCAATCTATATCGCCGAGTTCGCTACGGGAAAGACCCGTGAAACATTGAAAGTATTGGTTGAACTGTTGGCGGCAATTCCTTCAGTAGTATGGGGTTTTATCGGCCTAACTATTATGAATCCGCTGATTATCGACGTCTTCGATGTGCCGGTGGGCCTGAATGTTCTTAACGCCGGCATCATTCTGGGATTGATGGCTGCACCTATCATGACATCCATCGCAGAAGACGCGTTAAAAGCGGTGCCGGATCGTTACCGTGAAGCGGCCGAAGCGCTGGGAGCGACGCGCTGGCAGGTGGTCCTGAAAACGGTTTTACCCGCTGCCAAGAATGGATTACTCGGCGCTGTATTGCTCGGGGTAGGGCGTGGCTTCGGTGAAACCATGGCCGTGTTGATGGCGACCGGACACTCGATCAACATACCGGACAGCATATTCGATTCCGTACGCGCCTTGACCGCGACCATTGCGGCGGAACTGGGTGAAACGGCAGTCGGGTCGGATCACTATCAAGCGCTTTTTACCATCGGAATTTTTCTGTTCATCATCACTTTCATCATTAACTTGACTGCGGATCTGATTGTCCGCGGCATTCGCAAGGGTTAAGCGTCATGTTTGAGCAATCTTCCCTGAATGTAAAAAACCAGACGGTGCAGGGTTTGTACCGCACCCTTTTTATGTTGATGACCATCCTGCTCATCCTGCCGGTGCTGATGATTCTGGGCACCTTGATTTACAAGGGTGGTTCGGTAATTTCCTTCGAATTTCTGTTCAGCGAACCCACCAACGGCATGACCGCAGGCGGCATTTTTCCGGCCCTGATCGGTACTATCTGGTTGGTCAGTGTCGCCTTGCTGATTTCAGTGCCACTCGGGGTAGCGGCGGCGATTTATCTCAGTGAGTACGCACCCGACAACTGGTTTACACGGATGGTCAACCTCGCCATCATTAACCTCGCTGGTGTGCCTTCCATAGTTCACGCGTTGTTCGGCGTCGGTGCCTTCGTGCTGTTTTTTGGCTTCGGCACCAGTATTCTCGCCGCCAGTTTGACATTGGCCATCATGACCCTTCCGATTGTAATCGTTGCAACTCGCGAATCCTTGCAGGCGGTTCCCTATGCGTTCCGGGAAGCCTGTTGGAACATGGGCGCGACGCGCTGGCAGACTATTCGCCGAGTGGTGTTGCCCAATGCCGTCAGTGGCATTCTGACCGGCGTAATTCTCGAGGTATCGCGCACCACTGGTGAAACAGCACCCATTATGTTTACCGGCGCGGCGTTTTTTCTGCCGTTTCTGCCGGAAAGCGTATTCGATCAAACCATGGCCTTGTCCTTGCATTTATACGTGGTGGCGACCCAGGTGCCGAATGTGCCCGAAGCCTTACCCTTTGGCGTGGCGCTGGTATTGATTGCCATGGTGTTACTCATGAATAGTATATCTATAGCATTTCGCATGTATCTGCGCGGTAAAAAGAAATGGTAGCGGCGGCGCAGGACGCAGTACCTGCGGAAATGCCGGCAACGGGATCGACCAAGCTCGAGGTTTCGAACCTGGCGATTCGCTATGGCGACACCACGGCTTTAAGTGGCGTCACGTTGGATGTTCGTGAAAATGAAATCTTCGGCATCATCGGTCCGGCCAACGCAGGCAAAACATCGTTTTTGAAGGCGCTTAATCGCATGGATATGTTCAATTCCAGTATGCGGGTCGACGGCGACATTTCGTTTAACGGCCGCAACACACGCGACTTGCGTAACGTCTATGCACTGCGCAGCCGTATCGGTGTGGTTTTTCCACTGCCGGTGGGTTTGCCCATGACGGTTTACAATAACGTCGCCCTGGCACCACGGCTGCGGGGTATCAAGAACAAGGCGGAATTGGATGTTATTGTAGAGCGTTGCCTGCAACGCGCGGCGCTGTGGGATGAAGTGAAAGACCGGCTGAATTCCCTGGGCAGCCTGTTGTCGGGTGGCCAACAACAGCGGCTGACTATTGCCCGCGCCTTGTCCCAGGATCCGGAGCTGCTGATGCTGGACGAATTCTCTATTGCGGTCGACCCTGTCACCACTATGCGCATTGAGGATGTACTCAAAGAATTGCGCAAAGAGATCACCATTATTTTGGTCACCAACTTGGTGCAACAGGCCAGACGACTGGCTGATCGCACCGCGTTTTTCCTTGCCGGCGAATGCGTTGAAATCGGCAAGACCGAGGACTTGTTTACCGGTGAAGTCAAAAACAGCCGCACTCGTGACTACGTGGAGGGCCGCTTCGGTTAAGCATTATGGCAGCTATTGAACAACCTGCTTCCGAGACAAAGACCAACGGCGAATTCGCTATTCAGACCCAGGTGTTGAACCTCTGGTATGGCACATTCCAGGCTTTGTTCGACATCGACCTGAATGTAAAACAGGGCATTATTACCTCGTTGATCGGGCCGTCCGGATGCGGTAAGTCCACCCTGCTGCGCAGTGTCAATCGTATAAACGAACGGCTGGGATACGTGCGCATCGAAGGCACTATCAATGTTCTGGGTAACAATGTTTACGATCCAGGTGTTGAGCTGGTGCAGGTGCGAAAGCAAATCGGTATGGTGTTTCAACGTCCCAACCCGTTACCGATATCCATCCGCGATAATATTTTATTCGGATTTAATATCCACCATGAAGGGCGGGTTTCGCGCACCGAACAAGACGATATTGTCGAACAGGCACTCAAACAGGTATTACTGTGGGATAAAGTGAAAGATCGTCTGCAACGTAAAGCCACCGAACTCTCACTGGAAGAACAGCAAAAGTTGTGCATCGCCAGACTGTTGCCGGTAAAGCCCACGGTGTTGTTGATGGATGAACCGTGTTCGGCCCTGGACCCGAAGGGAACGGCTGCAGTCGAGGAATTGATCTGGGAATTACGCGGTCAATACACCATACTCATTGTGACACATAATATGGCACAGGCGCGCCGCGCCAGTGAAGAATGTGTTTTCATGTTGATGGGAAAAATGGTCGAGCACACAACCACCGAGGAAATGTTTGTCACGCCAAAACACAAGGAAACTGCCGATTACATCGAGGGACGCTACGGTTAATCCTGTCGACGTGCGATCTTGATTCCCATCGGGCGAAGTCAGAGTTTGTGATGGCGGAAAAAACCGCTCGTGTTCTCATCGTCGACGACGAAGCCGATATTCGCGAAATGATCGGGCTTGCACTCATGCGGGCCAACTATACTTTCGATGAAGCTGCCGACGCTGAACAGGCATTCACCATACTCAAGAACACTTCTCCCGATCTTATTCTGCTCGACTGGATGTTACCCGGGCTTTCCGGTGTGGACTTTGCCAAACGGGTGAAGAGTGACCCGCAAAGCGAGTCGGTGCCGATCATTGTGTTAACGGCGCGCAGTGACGAATCGGACAAAGTAAAGCTGCTCGAGTTAGGTGCTGACGATTACATTACCAAGCCCTTTTCCACGCGCGAACTGATCGCGCGCATTGGCGCAGTCCTGCGACGCAGCACGCAAACATCAAGCGCAGAACCAATAGAATTCGAAGGATTACAATTAGACCCGGAAAGCCACCGGGTGACGGTGCTGCAACGCTTCGTTGAAGTCAGTCCGACAGAATTTCGCTTGTTGCATTTTTTGATGACACATCCGGAACGGGCTTTCAGCCGCCGGCGATTACTTGACCATATCTGGGGTGAAAACGTCCATGTCGAAGAACGCACTGTCGATGTGCATGTGCGCCGTCTGCGCCAGGTGCTTGAACCATCCGGGCACCACCGGTTGATCCAGACCGTGCGCGGAGTGGGTTATCGCTTTTCCACGCACTAAGGTTTACCGGTAATTTTACTCGCCTTCGAACGGGTATCTTAATTTGACAAGCGAAAGGTAGTATTGTCAGGCTATAGGATCTGAATCCCAATCGGCGCCTGGGCCGGCAAGAACAGCTTGCAACTTCATAATCATTCTTTGCTGCGCTCGTCCTGTGAATAAAGGACGATGACAGCCTTTTTACTGCTTGTAATCGTTTTACTCGCCGGTTATAGCACTTGGCATGTGTACCATCTCAGGCTGTTGAACCGGCAACTGGAGCACAAGCAATTTCCACAATCGCGCTATCCAAGGGGTAGTTGGGGACAGCTTTACAAACTCGTTGCCCGCCTGGATAAACGCGGTCGTAAACACAAACGCCGTCTCTCGCGTTTTCACAAGCGCTTCGCCGAATCCGCCAGCGCGTTCCCGGACGCGGTGGTCATACTGGGGCGTGATAACAGAATCGAGTGGTGTAATCCGGCTTCGGCCACCCTGTTGGGTCTGCACTGGCCTGAAGTACAAAATAAAAATTTTAGCGCAAGCATCGATGACCTTGTTGTCACCGAGTATCTCAGACGGCAGCAATTTGCACGACCTTTGGAGCTGCCGTCCCCGGTCATGCCGTCAAAGATCGTTTCACTGGGTATAACCCGCTTTGGCAAGAAACGGCAAAAACTGGTGGTGGCACGCGATATCACGGCGAGCTACAACCTCAACCGTGTGCGCCGGGACTTCGTCGCCAACGCCTCTCATGAATTGAGAACTCCGCTGACCGTTATTCGCGGTTTCCTGGAGGACCTGGATGCGCCGGACACGGGTCGGGAACAATGGTCACGCGCCGTGCAATTGATGCAACGTCAAGCAAAACGAATGGAAGGGACTATCGATGATCTGATGAGTCTGTCACGGCTCGAAATGGATACCGAAAAGCCAAGCTACGGAGAAGTCGCTATACCTGAATTAATCGTGTCCATCATCGATGAGGCGCGTTCGTTAAGTGGCGAGAAACAACATCAAATCAATGCGAACATCAGTAACGATATTTGGTTGCTTGGTGTCGAAAGTGAATTATATAGTGCATTTTCAAATCTGATTTTCAATGCGATTCGCCACACCGCAATCCGAACCAAAGTCCATATTTGCTGGTTAGCACAAGACGGTGGGGCAGTTTTTTCCGTCAAAGATGAGGGTGAAGGTATTGCCGCCCGACATATTCCCCGGTTAAGCGAGCGCTTTTATCGTGTGGATGCAGGCCGCTCACGTGACTCTGGTGGCGGCACCGGTCTCGGTTTGGCTATCGTCAAGCATGTGCTCGAACGTCATGACAGCGAGCTGAACATCGACAGCACTGTTGGTCACGGCAGTACATTTAGTTGTTACTTTCCACCGGCACTCACTATACATAAGTGAAACCAATGCTTGATGGCGTTGGGTGAGAACATCGACGTGCTGCCTCTAATCGTCTCTGAATACGGCATTTCCGAACACCCGGATCAGAGGAGCAATTAATAGCAGAATTATTTACCGCAACGGGCAAACCAACGCTTTGTACGGCGATTTATTGATCCAGGTCATGATATTGTGCGCTGGCGTGCGTTTTAATCGAGTAGATTTGGAAACTAACGTCATGAGCAGAAGGGAGGGAACTCCTTTCGCCCCAAAAAACGAATAACGCTAACGAGGAAAAACTATGGCTAGATCTAGTCCAATGATGAAAATGTTTAAGCGCTCGCCGCTTAAGTACATGCAGGAACACATGCGTGTGGTGATGGATTGTGTTCGCGAAGTACCTCCTTTGTTCGACGCTTTGGTTAGCGGCGATAAGGATGGCTTTAGCACGGTTAAGGATAAGATATTCGAACATGAAGCCGCCGCCGACAAAATAAAGAACGAATTACGTGCTGGGTTACCGAAGAGCTTGTTTATGCCGGTGGACAGGCGCGATCTGCTGGAGATACTGCAAATGCAGGATTCCATCGCGGATACTGCGCAGGATATCGCCGGTTTATTGATGGAGCGTCCGATGGATGTGCCGGAGACGTTAAAGGAACCATTGGTCAAACTTGTACGCCGTTGTGTGGACGTGTGCGAGCAATCCGCACAAATTATCGAAGAGTTGGATGAATTGCTGGCAATGGGATTTCGCGGACGTGAAGCAACCCAGGTGGAGGCGATGGTGGATGAATTGAACCGGATCGAAGATGAGACGGATGAACTCGGTATCGATCTGACCCGCCGCTTGTTCGCGCAGGAAGACGATATGAACCCGGTGTCCGTGATCATGTGGTATCGCTTGATTCAATGGATTGGGGATTTGGCCGATTACGCCGAAAAAGTCGGTGATCGTCTGCGTCTTCTGACCGCCCGATAAGTCCTTATTCTTCAACTACCAAACAAATAACAACGCAGTCGGTCATTCTGCTGCGCTAACAACTTAAAAAAAGAGGTCACAAAGTGGAAATCATCACCGTTTATGGCACTGCCTTTATCATCATGGCAATGATATTTGGCGTATACATGTGCTGGGGCATCGGTGCCAACGATGTCGCCAACGCAATGGGTACATCGGTTGGGTCCGGCGCAATAACCGTCATGCAGGCGATCATCATCGCCGCTGTGTTCGAATTTGCCGGGGCCTTTTTAGCCGGTGGTCACGTCACCGCGACCATTCGCAAGGGCATCATCGATCCGACGCCTATTGCCAATAACCCGGAAATACTGGTGTACGGTATGCTGGCGGCGTTGTTGGCTGCAGCTATCTGGTTAATGGTAGCCTCGACTAAGGGCTGGCCTGTTTCGACAACACATTCCATCGTCGGCGCCATCGTCGGATTCACCATCGCGGGCATAGGTGTTGATGCGGTCGAGTGGGGCAAGATCAGTCAGATCGTTGCCAGTTGGGTGGTCTCGCCGGCACTGGGTGGCGTCATTGCTTTCTTATTGATGCTCAGTATCAGGCGGCTCATTCTGAACACCGACCAACCCTTCGCCAATGCCAAGAAATGGGGGCCGATTTATGTTTTTCTGGTCGGCTTTATCATCTCCCTGGTCACGATGTTTAAGGGATTGAAGCACCTGAAACTGGAAATGTCCGTCGGTATGAGTTTTATCAGCGCAGTAGTTATTGGAATCCTGGTGGCAGTAGTCGGTTGGACATTGATCAATCGGGTCAAGGTCGATGCCGGCGCTGACCGTGATTATCACTTCGCCAGTGTTGAGAAAGTGTTTACACCGATGATGCTGTTTACGGCTTGTGCCATGGCGTTCGCACACGGCTCCAACGACGTTGCCAACGGCATCGGGCCATTGGCTGCCGTTGTCAGTATCGTACAATCCGGTGGCGAAGTGGCACAGAAGGCGGCCTTGCCATTGTGGGTACTGCTACTCGGTGGTACCGGTATCGTGGTTGGGTTAGCGACCATGGGTTACCGTGTGATGAAAACCATCGGCACCAAAATTACCGAATTGACTCCAAGCCGTGGATATTGCGCAACGCTAGCTGCGGCGACAACGGTGGTGTTGGCTTCACGCACAGGTTTACCGGTGTCCACTACGCATATTGCCGTTGGTGCGGTGATTGGAGTAGGGCTTGCACGTGGTGTCGGCGCCATCGATTTACGGGTCATCGGCGGAATCGTGATGTCGTGGATTATCACTTTGCCGGTTGGTGGAATATTGGCTGCGTTGTTCTTCTTTACATTGAAAGGCATATTTGGCTAAAAACCGGCATCTGGATGATCGAATGTCGCCCGGTGATTTCTTCTGCGTCACCGGGCGAATCGGTGAATCGGACCTTCGAAGCCGGGGACCAAGTCTGAAGTGATGACCGGACTATCGCCTCCCGTGACGACGAACATCGAACACGAACACCCCGGGCAGCAGGCGGATGCGCAAACCGGCGGATCGTTCGGCGCAATGGATGCTCATCGAATCCGGCATAAATCGCAACTGGTTAAAATTGCCTGCGATATCGCAGCCGTTGCTCAACGCTACAAAAAAATCCACCACACCTTGTTCGGATTCTCGGTACGCAGAGTTTTGCACGCCCTGCAAACCAATAGACTGACCGACTATGAGACGCTGGAACTCGAATTGGACTCGATAGTCGCGGAGACAAAATGCATTCAGCAGGCTATTGACAATATAGGTTTGTGCGACCTGCCAAAACACGCTAATACCATCATCGCAATGCATAACACGCTGGAAAAATATGCCGAAGCGGTATCCGACGTAACCTTACAACTTAATCGGATTTGCCGGAATTTGCGCTGCGAAAGTACGGTAGAGGCGGGATTCAAGGGCTATAGTGACAGTCAATTTCAGCATGAAAAAGCTGCATACGATGCGTGTGTACAGGAGTTCAGGCGCCGGGGTACGCAATTGACGGAGTTGTTTGAAAAGTTTTAAGCCGGGTTAACATTAGTTCCCCGGTATAATGCGGATTAATAGCTTGATTAGCGCAAGGCGGAGGATGACCGGGATTGGCGATTGCTGAAAAAAGAACGTTTTTAAAGTCCATATTCGAATCGATGGGCAGGCCTGTCGATCAGGTGACGCCCAAACCGGGTGAGCGATTGCGTCTGTCCGGCAGGCGCCTGAGCATTCCGTTGCCATCACACCCGGTCGAATTAGAGCTGGGTAAAGAGCGACTTCATATCCAAAAAGAAATTCGCTGCGACGAGTCGTCTCCCGCGAATCGGCCGGATATTGTCATATTTAACCCCGATACGGATTGCGAGCAAATCAATTTCTCGTTGCGGCTACAACCGGATCAAAGTCTTCACATAAGCCACGATCAGCCCTATCAGGCGAACCTGTTTCGCACCCCACGAGAAGCTTTCCGACGCAACTTCCATCTCGACTATGAAGGGGAACGTCTGGTTTTCCGCGATACTGTTTCCGAACTCGGTACTTACATCACCTTGCTCGAACGAACGGGTGAGCCGTCGACGATTGCCGCGCAACGCAGAAACGTCATCGATCAAATCATCGCCATGTACGGTGGCCCGCTGGAGACAATGGATCCGGATAAGGCCTTGTCGACCATCCAACAGGTTAACGACTTACTGCGGGACGATGCGTATCGTGCAAAGGATTCAAGCGGGGTTGCCGGTGGACTACTGGAACTCCCGCACCACCTTACCCCTGTGGTCATAGGCGATATACACGGGAACATGGACAATTTGTTGAAGATCCTGAGTGAAAACGCGTTCATGCGGGCATTGGAGAACGAAACCGCTGTGCTGGTTTTCCTTGGTGATCTGGTTCATCCGGATAGCGAACCCTATGACGATATGGATGCCTCGGTCTTGATGATGGACTTTCTGTTCACATTGAAATTGCGTTACCCGCGCAGTGTTTTTTTCTTGCGCGGAAACCATGACAGTTTTTCAACCGAAGTGACTAAAAATCTTGTGCCTCAGGCCATGTTATGGCGCAAAAAGTTGGAACAGACGCGCGGAACTGAATACTGTGATCAAATGCTCCAGTTTTACGATCTCAGCCCGGCGGTGGCGTTGTCCTCAGACTTTGTCGCCTGTCACGCCGGTCCACCGTTGAATAAAGTAGACCCGGAAAAGCTGATAAACATCCGCAGTTTTCCAGCCCTGTTGCATGAACTAATGTGGAATCGTATCCGTCGGCCCGGTTATCCATCAGGATATACGGCAAAAGATATTCGCCGCTTTCGTAAATCGCTTAATCTGGACAAAGAAATCCCACTGCTGGCAGGTCATACGCCTTTTTCCAGGACGGGTACTTTGTGGTGTGATGTGGCGGGCATTCCGGACCACCATATCTTTTATTCCGCGAATCATGACCAGCTCGCAATATTCATAAGAGTCAACGGACAGATGGTGCCGCTAGTTTACTCGGCCGAACCACTTCTGGAATGGGCCAACAACCGGGCAAAAAACATTGCGCCCAATTAACGCCCGGTTGTACAAGCGCAAGCAACGACAATAGTTTTTGGGTTGCCGTTGAATTCGTCTCTTACATGGACCAGCATCCCATTGTCGTGAAAAAAAAGCGCGAGCCGCTCATATACGTCTATTTCCCGTTTTATCCGAACCAATGAGCGTTCTGCATCCTTTGGGTGCGTTCCGAGTCTGGCCCTCTTCTGAGAAATTGCGTATATCTGTTCCGCTGGTGGTAACTGAAAATCAAAAGCATATCGATTGCGCCAGTCGGTGCTAAAAATCCCGCCTTTCTCCGGCGGTAGTTGAATTCGCGAAAATTCAATGTCGGCGGGAGACTGCAACCACTCCTTGTCAAATACCGCGTGACTTTCTTCGAAGCCGACGAAAGGAAAACCAAAATGGATTTCCCGCGGCCGGAAGGCAAAGACTCTGTTTTGCCACCACTTTTTTTGCGCCAGATCGATGTATCCTTCTTCCGGCCAGCCACCCAGCTTTTTAATCATCGTGGTTTTACCGCTACACGGCGGACCGGTCACCACGATCTGCCGAAAACCCACATTACGCGGCATGATGACGCCTTTAATTGATTGTGTATCGATGACATCGACCAACGAAAAATGTGTTCGTTTCGACGTGCTCATGTATGTGCGGTTGAATTATCGATGATGTAAATATATTCGATCTTTACTGCCGTATATCAATACTACAGAACTACAGAAAACCCGGATACAAACTCACTGCGACTGGAATGTTACAATCATCACCGAGCTGCAATTGTAATGCAAAAATGACAACACGGCTCTATGTATTTTTATCGAACGATAGTCCGTTATTGTTAACTCGAGGTCACCATTGTTCGAGTAGATATTGACTATTTTAACAGTTGTTGTAATGAGGCTATGTTACGATTTCATTGACTTGATGATTTACCAAGTCGATTAGAAGGTGTTTTAATACAATTGTAATAATTGAAACCGTATTAACGTTACGTTCCTGAGTTTTATCAATACAACTTAAACAGTACCGGTTTAATAATTGATTGTTGATGTTGTTCATACCTCGAACGGAGTCGTTTGTGACGGGAGGGTTTCTGTCAAATAGAGTTACCGGATTATGGCCAAAACAGTAGTACTCAAACCTTCGGACAAAACGGGCATACCTTTTTTGCGAGGCATCCTAGCACGTTCGCTGCAAAACGCAGGAGTGCCTTTTAATGATGCCTACCGCTTGGCGTCGGAAGTACGGCGGGAATTGGATGATACAGAGGAAATTACCACGACCAATTTGCGCACGATGGTGGTAGAGCGTCTTCGGAAGTTATCGTACAAGGATGAGGCGGAACTTTATCAAACCAATGTCAAGGTGCCGGCGCCGATCATGGTGCGCAGTTCCAGAGGCGAAACCCTGGCATTTTCGCGTGGCAAAAAGCAGAAACGCCTGGAATCCTGTGGTCTGTCAGCCGAAGAAGCCTCGTACATCACCACGCTCATTTATGAGCGTCTTTTGCAAACAGACAGGACGGAAATTCCGTCCTACCGTCTTGCGGAAATGACTTATGAATGTATTCAACAGGAAATCGGTAAGGATGTTGCACATCGCTATCTGGTTTGGCTGGAATTTTTTGAAAGTGGTCGTCCGCTGCTGTTGTTAATCGGTGGAACGGCAGCGTCCGGTAAAAGCACCATCGCGACCGAGATAGCCAACCGGCTGGAAATAGTTCGCACTCAGTCGACAGATATGCTGCGCCAGGTGATGCGAATGATGATACCCGAGCGTTTGCTCCCGGTTCTGCACACGTCGTCCTTTAATGCATGGAAATCGTTAGCCGCAGTGGGGCGTGATCGCATCGGCAGGGATAAACTGGTCATCGAAGGTTTTCTACAACAGGCGAATTTGATTGAGGTCGCATGCCAGGCCGTGATAGAACGTGCCGTCCGGGAACGCGCGTCCCTGGTACTCGAGGGAGTGCACGTATTGCCGTCGTTAAGGAAAAAAATCCCCGCGGACACCGATGCGCTAGTGGTGCCGATAATGCTTGGCGTATTGAAACGAAACCATCTCATACGTCATATCCAGGGGCGCGGCACGAGCACACCACAACGCCGCAGTGAGCGTTATATGGAAAACTTTGAAGACATCTGGCAGGTGCAAACGCATATTCTTTCCGAGGCTGATCGCAGCGGTACTTCCATTGTCGTCAACCGGGATAAAGAAACGACCATACGCGAATTGCTGAGAGTTGTTGCGGACCGTCTTGCGCAAAACTTCGATGGTTCAGCCGTTGATGTTTTCAAACAAATCGGTTCGCAATGAGTCGCTTTAAATCACCGCTAGCGCGCGGAGTATAGTTAACTCATAGGGGAGTAGTTGATGTTACAACATCGTAAAGGCGTAATAATCATTATCGATGGGCTGGGTGACCGTCCGATAGAAGCTTTGGACGGACGCACGCCACTCGAAGCGGCCGAAACACAGGCATTGGATCAACTCGTGACCGGCGGAATTTGTGGACTGGTCGATCCTTTTACGCCTGGTATACCGGTAAGTACCCACACGGGCACCAGTCTGCTCATGGGCTTGGCGCCCAAAGACGTTTACAAGCTGGCTCGCGGACCTGTTGAGGCGATCGGTATCGATCTGCCGATACAACCCGGCGATGTCACCATGCGCTGTAATTTTGCAACACTCGAGCGCACCAATGGCTGGTTCAAGGTGCTAGACCGCCGCGCCGGCAGGATTTCTGAAAATACAGAAGAACTGGCCGAAGGCTTACACAACATCGGGCTTGATCACGGTATCAGTGCCAGTCTGCACCCCGCCAGTCATCATCGAGCGGTATTGCGCTTGTCCGGGAATCACCTGTCTGCCGCAATAACCGACACAGACCCCGGCGATGCTTCGACTCCCGGCTCCGATATACGGTCTTGTTACGCTACAAACACTGACGATGCCGCAGCGAAAACCGCTAACGCGGTCAACCAGGCCATCGGTAAAATTTTCAAGTTTCTCAATGATCACCCGGTAAACGAAAAACGACGGGCGCAGGGGATGCCGCCGGCTACCGGTATAGTTACCCGCGGTGCCGGCATGTTGGGCGAAGTGCACAATATGTTGCAGCGTCTGTCCTTAAACGTTGCCGTGGTTGCAAGCGAGCGCACCGTACTCGGCTTATGCAAATTGTTTCATTTCAAACCCGTCACCGATCCTCGGTTTACCGCCATGCCCGATACCGATGTTACTGCCAAGGTGAATGCGGTGAACGCCGCGCTTGAAAGCAACGATCTCGTCTATTTGCATATCAAGGGTACAGACGTTTTCGGACATGACCGTGATCCACTGGGAAAAAAAGATATGATCGAACGCATCGATCAGGCTATCGTCCCGTTGCTTGGGCACGATCTAGTCATTGGCGTATCGGCCGATCACTCCACGGATTCGACCCTGGGTCGCCACAGTGGTGATCCTGTGCCATCGCTGATCTATTCGACACATGGACGCAGGGATGATTGTAAAAGCTTCGGTGAGTCACAATGCATGCACGGAGGTATGGGGCGAATTGGCGCTAACGGATTCCTGCTGAGCATATTGGATCACATGGGTTGCTTGAATAATTACACGCCGGCGGACAGTTTGTTTGTGCGCCGCGGGTAACTTGCAACCATCCGAACGGACCGATTCAACACTTATGGGTAAGAACAAAAAGCGTAACGGGAAGACCACTATGGCGAGCCGTGCTGACCGGCACGATCTTTACCAGCGCTCAGTGCAATGCGTTGAGGCCGAGGTCGATATGATCGACGATACCTTTCGCAGGATTCGCAAACGCCGCGCCAGGGTGTTGCGGGAAGATTTTTGCGGTACGGCCAACACGGCGTGCGAATGGGTACGCAGACGCAAAACCAACCGGGCCATTGGTGTCGATCTGGATGGCGAAGTATTGGCCTGGGGTAAAAAACACAACATTGGGAAACTAAAAAAACCAGCCACGAAACGAATTCAATTGCTTCAGGCGGATGTTTTAAACATCCGCACCGAACCGGTCGATGTCGTTCTAGCGATGAACTTCAGTTATCAATTGTTCAAACAACGCAAACAGTTAAAGCAGTATCTTAAACAAGTGCGTGAGGCACTGGTTGACGACGGCATATTATTCATGGACGCCTATGGTGGCCACGAATCCTACTGTGAGACAAAAGAGCGTACCAAACATAAGAAATTCACCTATATCTGGGATCAGGCCGAATTCAATCCTATTAACCATGAGATGACCTGCTACATTCATTTCTCGTTTCCGGACGGATCGAAGATGAAACGCGCGTTTTCTTACAATTGGCGTATGTATACGCTGCCTGAACTGCGTGATTTGCTGGCCGAGGTCGGTTATTCCAAAGTCACCGTATACTGGGAACAGACCGACGAAGATACCGGTGAGGGAAATGGTGTTTATAAACCGGCAAAGCAGGGAGAACCGGATCCGAGCTGGATCTGTTATATCGCAGCGGAAAAATAAAGTTTGGAAAAGGTTTTTATGACAGGCAATCCCGAGATTTCATGGTCCAAATCCGATGCCTGAAGAAATAGAACGTAAATTTCTTGTTGATATTAACAAGCTTACTCTGCCGGAGAAGGGCGAGGAAATAAAACAAGGGTACATACCTGTTTCAAGCGAAACCCAAACAGTCGTTCGCGTGCGCATCAAACAACCGAATGCGTACTTAACAATAAAGGGAGGAAACAAAGGAGCGGTTAGAGCTGAGTACGAATACCCGATCCCACTTTCAGATGCGGAAGAAATATTGACTCAGCTATGCCAAAAACCACTTATCGAAAAGACACGCTATAAAATTCAAGTAGACGCTCATGTCTGGGATATTGATATTTTTTTTGGTGATAATGCGGGTCTTACTATTGCTGAAATCGAACTAAGCCATGAACAAGAAAAATTTGTCCTTCCTGCTTGGGCGCTTGAGGAAGTGACATACGATAAACGATATTACAATTCAAATTTAATACTCAACCCGTTTAAAGACTGGGGTGACTCGTAGGTTAGCGAGCTTTCGCAACTCGTCAAAACGAACTTAGTGATGGCGGTAACAGTTCGTCCACTGGCAAAGAACATGACCACAACGAAGAAAGACCAAATCCGGACATTGCTAAAAAGCATCGAAACCGGTGATCCCGGACCGGTCGCCGTGGTCAATGAGGCGAAGTACATTCAGCACAATCCTCAAACCCACGAAGGCAGCGAGGGTTTGGTGGCTCTATTCAAAAGGCTGTCCAGGACCTCGCCACGGGTGAACATTGTGCGGGCCTTCGAGGATGGCGATTTCGTGTTCGCACATACCGAGTATGATTTTGCGAGCCGGAAAATCGGCTTTGAAGTGTTCCGGTTTGAAGACGGGCAAGCGGTAGAACACTGGGACAATATTCAAGAAAGAGAAGGGCCAAACCAGGCAGGTCGCAGTATGGTGGACGGACCTACCGAGGCCATAGACCACGAACTGACGGAAAGTAATCGCGCTTTCGTTCGATCTTTCGTTGAAACCGTGCTTATCGATGGACAACTCGACCGGTTGACGAATTATGTCGACGAGGAAGCCTACGCCGAACACAATCCGCGACTTGCAGATGGCGTATCTACTCTTTTATCTGCATTGGAAGCCGAGGACAAAGATCGCAGACAGATCGACTATCATCGTGTACATCGTGTCTTGGCCGAGGGTAATTTCGTGCTTTGCGTCAGCGAGGGCAACTTCGGTGATACCCATTCCGCCTTCTACGATCTCTTTCGAGTCCAGAAATGCAAAATAGTGGAGCATTGGGACACGACCGAAAAAATTGCCCCGCACAGCGAATGGAAGAACGATAACGGTAAATTCTGACGCCTAATTTAAACGTTTCCGGTTAGCCGGATACGGGCGTCGCCGGAATCAGCAGGACGCTATAGTCATTGACCGGTAAATTCGATTTTCCCTTCCGGTAGCATATACAGAACAAGCGCTTTTCCATCAGTGACGGTGGGCCGATGTTCCGATCCTGGTTCATTAACGCACCAACCGCGACCGTAGCCATCAAAACGAGCGTGTTCGTCGACCGGCATTACCATACAAACCTCACCAGTAGGATGGCGATGGTGCGGCCCCACGATATTCGTTAAGTCGACCACATCGACACTGAGTCTTCCGGTTTCGTCACTGGCTTCAATGACGCGGCCAAAACGCCTTCCATCTCCGCCTTGGGCGCACATCCATCCGTTCGCAATCGCTTCGTGGCATGCCTCCTCGATTGATTCAAACAGCTCGCTCGCCGGTGGAAACTGACGATTGAGCGCTTCGGCAAGAGCCTCGTTTATCGCTTTACCGGTAACGTAATCGGTGACCGGTTGCAGCAACCGTTGGAATTCTTTTGCTCCCATATATAAACCCTATTGATAAGCGCCTAGGATAATGTGTTGTGCACGCGGCCCGATCAAGTGCAGCTTATCCCGTCAGCATAAATATATTGAATACAAATATTGATGGAGTAACGGTAAACAGCTTTCCAGAGTGCCATTCCCCTCAATGCCGATGGGACTTTACGCGAAGTAAATTGAAGACATTAAAAATGTGTCAGTCTGCCATAGGCTCGAAAACAGAATATCTAGCTTGACAAATAACAGTCAAACCCTGTGCGATAACGTCGAAACCGTCCGGTGATTTTTGTACGGTCAAGTCTAACTTGTCGCAACCAAGGAAACTCTGAATGCCCAGAGTTTCCTCGGATGCACATGCGTAGGCTATTTTCCTTTCTTTTTATCTTTTTTGTTTTTTCCTTTTTTGTTCTTTTTATTTTTTCCGTCTTTTTTCTTGTCTTTCTTATCTTTTTTATTCTTTTTGCCTTTCTTATCTTTCTTGTCATCCTTTTCGGGTTTATCCGTAGCAACCAGGTCCTTGGCTGCCTGAATCATATTGCCACCGCTGATTTCGCCAATACCTTGAACCGATACAAGTTTGTCCAGATCGATCTTGGCCAATTTTTTTACGGAATCAATTTTCCTGGAAATCAATACTTTCGCCATAGACGGTCCGATACCGGGCACATTGGTTAGTGAAAGTGTATTTGACATTTTTCTGAATCTCCTATTGGTAGAATTTAATATTGAAAATTAGGCATCCTTTGAATTAACTCCGTGTTATTTGACATAAAAAACATGTCAGCAACTTATTACAGTTAGAAATCTTTCTGATTGACATAACATCATGCTCGATGAGGTTCGACCCGTATTTTCACGATGTTTCTGTCGGTCGCTTCCTCGACGGTAAATCGATAGCCCGACTCGACTATCTGTTCCCCTTCTTTTGGAATATGGCGCAATCTGGCCATCATCAGGCCGCCGATGGTGTGAAATTCCGTGGTAGGCAGGTCGATCTCGAGGAATTCGTTAACTTCCGAGACGGCCAATCGTGAATCAAGTAAAAAAACGTCGTCGGACAGCGCAACCATAATGCGCGGGCGCCGCGGCAGGTATTCCTCAAAGTCGTAACCGACATCGATTTCACCGACGACTTCTTCCAAAATATCTTCCATGGTAATAATCCCGATTGCAGAACCGAATTCATCGACAACGATTGCCATGTGATCGTCGCGCTCGCGCAATACCGGCAGAAGTTGGTCGATTGTCTGGTAAGGGGAGACATACATGGCCGGTTTCATGAGTTCTTCCAGAGGCTTTTTCGATAGGCCCGGTTCCAGCAAGTCCCAGGTGGTTAATGTCACCACGCCGATAATATTGCTGGTGTTACGGCGGTAAACAGGTAACCGGTTGTAACCGCGTTTGCGCACCATGACGATAGCTCGCTTAATGCTGTGGTTAACGTTAATCGCGGTGAGTTCAGCGACTGGAATCATAGCCTCCGCCACGGTGGTCTCGGCGAATCGAATCACCCGTCTTATTCGACCGCGATCGAATGCATCGACACTCGATGTGCGTTCTGCCATATCGACAACGGCACGAACTTGTTCGCGTGTATTGAACAGATTCTGCTCCGTTTTTCCGGCTCCGGCTATGCGCGCAACCAGACGTGCAATCCGGGAAAAAATGAACACTACGGGATAAAACAGCAACGAGAAGGCTCGCAGCGGATAGATCGCAATAGGAGCGATCACATCGGATTTCTGCTGAAAAACGCTTTTCGGTACGATTTCACCCAGGATGAGTAATAGCGGTGTCAACACCAGGAAAGCATACAAATCGCCCTGGGGGCCGAATAACTGGATCATCGCCAGAGTACCGAGAGTGGTCAACGCGACAGTGGCGATGTTAGTACCCACCAGCGTTGTTCCCAATAATACATCCGGTGTCTGAAACAGTTGCAATACTGCTTTTGCGCCCTTGTGACCTTGATTAGCCCTGGCAGTCAATTTGACCTTGTCGGAATTTACCAGTGCTATTTCCGATCCTGAGAAGAAGCCTTTTAGCAACAGTAGAATCACAACACCCGTAGCGAACAGGATAATTTCAGTCATGATTTCATCTCCTCGTGGGTGGCAGGCGGACTGGCCGATTCTGCAGTTTCATCATTGCCTGTTGGCACCGGCGGCTTAATGGGTACGACTGGCGCCAGTTCGGCCTTTTCGCTAGCGCTAGGCTTGGTATTTTGTGTTTCGTTATCATCTGCATCTTCATGCGGCATCGTCTGCGCTTCGTCATCTGTGCCGCTGTCTTCGTCCGTGCTCGTGGCCGGCATAACATGCACCTTTGCAATGCGATGCATGTCCATTTCAGTGACGGTGATCGCGATACCCTCGGTGGTGACACGGTCGCCCACCTTGGGAAGCCGGTCAAGGTGGCGAAAAGCGACGCCGCCAATAGTAGTCATGCGCGGGTCTTCAATGCCAAAGTTGGTGAGGTTGTTGAAGTCGTTCAGCTTCATATCGCCAGAAACTTCGTAGGTGTTGTCGTCCTTTTCCTGGTAGTACTCGTCGCCTTTAACGTCTTCGCTAATCTGGCCAAAAATGAACTTCAATATATCTTTCATGGTGATGAATCCCTCGACACCGCCGAACTCGTTTAAACAGGCGGCAGCACGCACCTTGTTGTCTTTGAAAAAATCGAACATTTCATCGACCTTCTTGGTGAGGGGCACTACGATGGGCGGGTGCATGATATCTTCCGGCGTCAACTGGGTAAGATCGACCTTATCCATTACCAAACGCACGATGTCTTCGGCGTGCACGAAACCGACCAGGTTGTCGCGATGTGTGCGAAACACGGGTACGCGCGGGTGACGATACACTTTGAATTGATCCACCATTTCAACCACCGTCATGTCCTCGTTTAAAAACTGGGTACGCGTACGTGGTGTCATAATTTCCACGATTTCCGTATCGCTGGCTTCCAAGAGGTTGTAAATCAGGGCGCGCTCGGTGGCATCCAATGCGCCTTCTCGAGCAACATGTTCGACCAGGGTTAAAAACTCGTCCACCTGCAAGATGTTTTCCGCGGCTTTTTCCTCGCCTACGAACAACGTGGTAATCCTGTCCGCAACCCCCCGAATGGCCCAACGCAGCGGTGTCACAACTTTGACCCACAGACTCATCGGTGCGGCAACAATGCCGGTGCTGAAGCGCACAGGGTTGGCAACAGCGATGGTTTTGGGTGTTACCTCGCCGAACAATAACAGCAGCGGCACCATGAGCAACAAATTGATCCAACCCGCGCGTCCGTCGCCATAGAGATTAACCAGGATTGCAGCCATGTTCGCAGCGGCTGCAATATTAACCAACTCGTTGCCACTCAAGATGGAAATGATCAAGCGACGGGGTTGGTCGAGTAATTCGTGCAGCGCCTCGGAGTGGCGGTTGCGTTCCCGGCGCAGTTGTTGCAGGTCGAGCCGGGATAGCGAAAACAGCGCACTTTCCGAACTGGAGAAAAAAGCGGAACCGAGCAAAAGCAGCGCCTGCAGCACCAACCGTATTATCATCTCTGGCTCGCCAAGGCGCGCGCTATCGAACGCGAGAAAACTCGTGATCGCCTGCCAGTTATTCGTTAATTCTATTGTCAGCCAATCCATCTCAATTAGTTAAGATTATCTACCGGAAATTGGTTGGTTATTCAGTGATTGTTGCCTGTTGCTATCTGCACGGATATTAGTCCACCACCGCCTTTAGCTCCAGGTCGTAAAAATCAGATGTTTGATCAGGTTGGTGTACTCCACGTAAACGTACACGCAACAGAATTCAAACCCAAGTATCGCGCCTGGACGTGATTATGACCACTTTGCAGTGGATTTCTTGATTTCGATCAAGAAATGATGCTGTTTTCGCGGGAAAATTATTGACTACCAACAAATATTGCTTTTTGCGCAAATCCGAATAACATTGCTGTCTATCGGAGGAGCACCCAAATTCGTGTTCGGCCGAACACCGCCGTATAACAACAAGAGGCTTAAGAATTCACGATGTTAAAAAAAGTACTACTGCCTTCCATTTTTGTTATTCTTGCATATGGATTATGGGTTAGTCCCGATTTTAAGGAAATTGCTGCGGGTGTCGCCATTTTCTTGTTTGGCATGTTGTTTCTGGAGGAAGGCTTCAGGGCGTTTACTGGCGGCATTCTGGAACGCCTGTTAAAAAACAGCACGGATAAGCTATGGAAGAGTCTGAGTTTCGGTATCGTTACCACGACGATTATGCAGTCGAGTTCGCTGGTTTCGGTTATCACAATCTCCTTCATCAGCGCGGGTCTCATTACCCTGGTGGCGGGTATCGGTATCATCTTTGGCGCCAATATCGGCACCACCACGGGAGCGTGGTTGATTGCCGGGTTTGGCCTGAAGGTCAAAATTTCAGCCTATGCCATGCCGATGCTGGTATTCGGGATTGTATTGGCATTTCAGAGATCCAAGTATTTGAAGGGTATTGGCTCCATCCTGGCCGGACTTGGCTTTCTATTCCTCGGTATCCACCATATGAAAGAAGGGTTCGAGGCATTTCGAGACAGCTTCGATCTGGCCGCTTACGCGATACCGGGATATGCGGGTCTGTTCCTGTTCGCCGGAATTGGAACTCTGGCGACAGTGGTGATGCAGTCCAGCCACGCCACCTTGGTATTGATACTGACCGCATTGGCAGCCAACCAGATCACTTATGAAAATGGACTAGCGCTGGCTATTGGCGCCAACGTCGGCACTACTATTACCGCGATCATCGGCTCCCTGAGCGCAAACGTGGAAGGCAAGCGGCTTGCAGGAGCGCATCTCATATTCAATGTGGTGACCGGCGTAATCGCCATCGTTTTTATCAGTCAATTCGTGACGGCGGTCGACTACTTTAGTGAGCGTGCCGGTATCGCCAATGACGATTACACACTCAAGCTGGCGGTGTTTCACACTCTATTTAACCTGGTGGGCGTTTTGGTCATGGTGCCGTTGATCAATACAATGGCGAACTTCCTGTCCAGAATTTTTGCCGCACCGGCTGACGACATAATCGAACCCAGATACTTGAATGACGCGGCTATCGAGTTCCCGGATACGGTACTCGAGTCGGTCAGAAAAGAAACGTTACATCTGTTCGATACCGCATTCGAAGTGATGGCGCATGGTATGAATCTGCATCGAACCCAGATACTGGAGTCGGAGGATCTGGAAAAGACTATCGATGAAGACCGGGAAATTATCGAATTCGATCTTGAAGGGCTGTACGAGAAAAAGGTCAAGGTGCTTTACGGTGCGATCATTGACTTCATCAGCCGTTCACAGACAAATCTTCCGAGTGTTTTTTCGGAAAGCTTGTACCGTATCCGGCAGGCAGCGTCGGATATTGTTGAGAGCGTAAAAGACGTCAAACACCTGCGAGAGAACACAACCTTGTACATGGTGTCTGACAATGAGCATATACGGGCCGAGTACAACAAACTGCGTTATCGCATGGCTTCGATCCTCAAAGAGGTCCATTTGCTGCGCAAAACTAAAGTGGAAGACCTCGAATCAATGGGGTTGGATGTGTTAAGAATAGAACTCGAGCAGCACGTGAAAGACTTAGATGAAACAGTTACCGGATTACTTCGCGATCAACTGATTACGCCCCGCATGGCGACGTCTTTACTCAATGACAGTGCATATGCCACAGATGTATCGCAGAAAATGATTAGCTGCGCACAGGCAATGATGGCGTCACACGACGTGTTGGTTGCCGAAGCCGAAGAAGAGATCATGTTGGATAGAGAGGAACTCGAGGAACTGGCAGGCACGGATACGGCGCAGGGATAAGCGCAAGGGGTGATCCATGAACAATCAACTAACAAATTGAGACAGAAACCATGAAACTGAAGGATTTAACAAAAACGGTAAGCAAGTACGCCCGTAAGAAGAAGAAAGGCAAGAAGCTTGATACCGATAGTATCGAAAAAGTTTTAGATAAACTGAAAACAAAACAGAAGCGGGTTAAAAAGGAATATCAAAATGAGACCGCCGCGAAAAAGCCATACGAAAAAGAGGTAAAAAGGCTGGTACTCCAGCAAGAAGTTATCAAGGCACAAATCAAAAAAGCCGAAAAACTATTGAAAGAGAATAAATCCTGATTCGTATCGATTCACCCGTGGCCACACACGTTACTGTTCGTGCTGCGAAAACGAAACGTCGCAACTCATCCGGGCATCGAATATTGCTCCCTTGGCGCGGGTATGCACTACCGCCAAGGATATGGAAAAGACTGCACGAGATGCTAATACAAACCCATTACTGACACCGCTGTAAACAGCGGTGTCAGCCGTAAGTTATGCTGCTTTTTGTAGAACGATCTCGGGGGTCACCGTCTTGGCCATGCGATTGGCGAAGTAATAAATACGCTTGAGCTTCTCGATGATATCCATCTCGATGGTGTAAGCGGGAATCCGGTTGGGTTCTTCCGCTACCAATCGTTCGATTTCGTGCATGGCCGCAGATTCAGTCAAGCGTGCGATGTCGTCTTTCATATTGGTAACGGTCTGGGCCGCAACCTCGGAACTCTGGGATACGGCCTGGATGGCGGCATCCACCGACTTCGATACCGCAGAGTGAATATCGCGCAACACCTGTTTTGTCGCTTCGCTGATTGAAATACCCTCATCGATGAGTTTATTTCCAAGTCCTATCAGGTCGGTTTCGATGACGTCACCGACATTTTCCAGATTATTTACTGCCTCCATCAGTTTGACGAACCCTCGGGTTTGAACTTCAGTCATTTCGGTTTTACTGATCTTACCGAGGTATTCGATAATATGACCGTGCAGGATGTCTACCTGATCATCCATGTTCTGAATTTTCCCCAGCGTTTCCCGATTGCGCTCGGATATCGCCGGCATCACCTCGGTCAACATGTGCTGAACATGTTCACCCATGTGCAACGCCTCGAGCCTCACGCGGTCGAGGGCAAGCGATGTCGTACCCAGCAGTTCCTCATCGAGATATTTCGGACGGATAATAGTGCCGTCGGCCTCCAGCGGTCGGTCTGGAACCAGGCGTTCCACCAGTCGACTGAATTGAGCGGTGAACCAGATAAAGATCAAGGTATTGGCGACATTGAAGATCGTATGAGCATTCGCAATCTGACGCGGCGTTTCGGCGGCAAGCCGTGCAATACCACCGAGTTCCGGGTGGGCCGGCGACAGCGAGGTAACCAGGGTAGTGAGCTGCGGAATAAAAGCGACCCAGAGCAACACACCGGCCACATTAAATAGCACGTGTGCGAACGCAGCCCGCACGGCTTCCCGGGGTTTGCCGATAGACGCGAGCAATGCGGTAACACAAGTTCCTATGTTGGCCCCAAAGGCCAGCGCGATTCCCGCGGGCAAGGTGATGAATCCCTGGCTTGCCATCACAATTACAATACCTGTGGTAGCCGACGAGGATTGAATCAAACCCGTGAAAGCGGCGGCAATCAGGATGCCGATGGCAGGGTTTTCCATGCTGACCATCAAATCCAGGAAGGGCTGATAGCTACGCAGCGGTTTCATAGCATCGCTCATTACAGCCATACCGAAGAACACCATGCCCAAACCCATGATAATCGAACCGTATTGCTTGATGCGCTCCTGCTTGGAAAAGAAAAGCATGCTGAAACCTATCGCGATCATCAGCAACGCTGCCTTGGTGACTTTGAAGGCGACAATCTGAGCGGTAATAGTGGTGCCGATATTCGCGCCCATGATCACTCCAATGGACTGCGCCATGGACATGAGACCAGCGGAGATAAAACCGACCACCAGCACGGTGGTAATAGATGAGGACTGGATGATCGCCGTCACGAACGCCCCAGTTAAGGCCCCCATGAAACGATTAGTGGTGAGTTTGGCCAGGATCAGTTTCATGCGCTCACCGGCGACCGCTTTCAGTGCCTCCGCCATCTTTTCCATGCCATACAGGAACAGTGCGAGACCACCAAAAAGATTCATGGCCATAAACCCCCAGGCCATTTCTTCCTGTGCTTCCTCGGCGGCGAACACAGGGACGGCAATTAGGGTCAATAAAACGGCCGTTGCGAAGGCCAGCGCTGACCGGGTGTTATTTTGCAGATACGCTTTGCCTAAATATCGATACATCGTTTAACTCCTCGTTATGATTCTTGATTTTTCGGAAGTTTTACGATGGTGACTGGAAACGGGCACAGACGCAGTAACTGTTCCGCCTTGGACCCGAGCAGGAAATGCGATAGACCGGTACGTCCCGCACTACCCATAATCAGCATTTTCGGCTTGAGTTTTTCGGCTACTTCCATTATCCGTGTCACCGGCAAACCTGTGACTAGCATGCTTTCGGCATTTTTCAAGACTGTGTACTTGGAGTGTCGCGTCACCATCTTGGTCATGAATTCATCCAGCATTTCGCCGGCAAGGTCCTCGAGTCGCAGGAGTTGTTTCTTTCGACCTTTTACGTGGTAGTACCCGGGTGCATCGCCCGGATCGTGCACAACATGGAGTACTGTGAGCGGTACCTGCAAACATTCAGCCAGACCGGCAGCGTACTCGAGAGCCGCCTCAGAATGGGATGAAAAGTCTACTGGTACGAGAATGGGCTGTTCGTCTCTTGCGCATGTATCTTGCTTTGAAGGTTTCCGTGAGTGTTTTCTCGAGGTGGTTTTGGCGTTTTTTTTGTTTTGCATAAAAATAAGTTTCCCGTGACCATTGTCTTGTAAATCCGGCCTTGGTCTGATCAAATGAACCAGATTCACCGGTTTTAATCACTACTTTGCGTGATTAAATCGCTGCAATAATTGATCTTGATCAAGTTCATAAAAATTTTAACCGTAAACTACGGCGCTACGGCGCGAATCAAGAATACGCGCTGACTTTTACGACCAATCAAAGTAAATAACGGCGCCGCAATCACAGAGAGGGCAACAACGTGAACAAAGAAAAAGACAAAAAAACTGAAACATTTATTTCCGTGAGCGATCTTGTCGATAAAGACGAAGAGGCGCCTACGAAGAGTGGCAGGAGCAAGAAGATGAACAACAAGGAGTATGAGAAGGTACTGGGAAAACTCCAGATTGAACTCGTAAAACTCCAGGAATGGGTCAAAGCAAAAGGTTTGAAAGTGGCGGTTATTTTCGAGGGCAGGGATGCTGCTGGCAAGGGCGGCACCATCAAGCGCATCACCGAACGCTTAAATCCAAGGGTTTGCCGTGTAGTGGCGCTGCCGGCGCCCACCGAGAGGCAAAAAACCCAATGGTACTTCCAGCGTTATGTCGAACACCTTCCTGCCGCCGGGGAAATGGTGTTGTTCGACCGCAGTTGGTACAACCGAGCCGGCGTGGAACGTGTAATGGGTTTTTGCACGGACGAGGAGTACAAAGAGTTTTTACGATCCTGTCCTGAGTTCGAACGTATGCTGACTCGCTCAGGGTTAAAGTTGATCAAATACTGGTTCTCGGTAAGCGACCGCGAACAGGAACGCCGCTTCCGCGCAAGAGTCAAAGATGCAACCAAGCACTGGAAACTGAGTCCGATGGACCTGGAATCACGTAATCGCTGGATCGAATACTCTCAAGCCAAGGACATCATGTTCGCACACACCGACATTAAACAAGCACCCTGGTACGTGGTGAACGCCGATGTTAAAAAGCGGGCGCGACTGAATTGCATCAGTCACTTATTGAGCCTGTTCGACTATGAAGATTTGACACCCGAACCGGTTAAATTACCGCGGCGTAAATCCGCGAGCGGCTATGTACGCCCGCCGATCAGCGACCAGACTTTTATTCCCGAAAAATACTGAGTAAATATAGGAAAACAGCATGGCAGATGTAAGCACAAATCAAACACCGGCAACAGCGGATAAGCAAAAACCAACCGGGCGGGCGCACGCACGGCGCCGCACAAACACCACCGCCGCCAACCGCCGAATCAACCTGTCCTCATCGAAGTACTACCTTAATCGGGAGCTGACCTGGCTGCAATTCAATCGCCGGGTGTTGAACGAGGCGCAGGATGAGCGAACACCTCTTTTAGAAAGGATAAAATTCCTTTCGATTGTAAGTTCGAATCTCGATGAATTTTTTATGAAGCGCATCGGGGGATTAAAACAGCAAGTCGGGGCCGGTGTACTGCAACTCACCGTCGACGGACGAACGCCGCAACAACAGATCGCGGAATGCGATGCTGTGGTGCGAGATCTGGAAGCACAGAAAGATGCTCTGTTGCCACAACTATTGAAACGCCTGGAGCAACACGATGTACACGTTCAAACTTATGCGTCACTGGACGAAAGCACGCGAAATGAGTTGCGTGATTACTACATTAAAAACATTTTTCCACTGGTGACGCCGCAGTCGGTTGACCCGGCACATCCTTTTCCATTTATTTCGAACGGCTCATTGAATCTTCTGGTGACGTTGCGCTATCCAAAGGGAACCGAAACGTCGCTGGCACGGGTCAAAGTGCCGGTCGGCGCCGGCATTCCCCGCTTTTTGCGTATTGGCACTGAAAATCGTTTTGTTCGTCTGGAAGACGTGATGGCGAATAATCTGGATCTTCTCTTCGTCGATATGGTTATTATTGCCTGTGAAGTGTTTTATGTAACACGCAATGCGAATACAGAGACGGACGAGGGCCGGGCTAACGACTTACTGGAATTGATTGAGTCCGAAGTGCGAGATCGAAAATTCGCACCGATCGTGCGCGTCGTCGTCCAGGCGGATATGGATCCTGTGCGCAGTGGTATGTTGGCGGCAGAATTGGGTTTGGACGGTGACAGTGATGTGTATAAGACCGATGTTATGTTGGCGACCCGGGATTTGATGCAAATTGCAACTTTGCCTATACCGGAATTGCAAGACCCTGCCCATCATCCCGTGGAACATTACAAATTACTCGAATCACGCAGCATCTTTCATATTGTCAGAGATGCCGGTTCGATACTGTTACAACACCCTTACGAGTCGTTTACGAATTCGGTGGAACGCTTTTTAGAAACTGCCAGCTCGGATCCCAAGGTTCGTGCCATCAAGATGACACTGTATCGCACTTCCAGTGAAAGCAAGATTATCGATACTTTGATTGATGCCGCACAAAACGGCAAGCAAGTCGCTGTAGCGGTGGAGTTGAAAGCGCGTTTTGATGAAGCAGCTAATATACGCTGGGCGAGCCACATGGAAGAAGCTGGCGTCCATGTGACTTATGGCGTAGTTGATTTAAAAACGCATTGCAAGGTGATTCTGGTCGTGCGCCAGGATTACGATGGCTTAAGAAGATACATGCATTTGGGCACGGGTAATTACCACGCGGGGACCGCGCGCCTGTACAGTGATGTTGGCTTGTTAACCTGTGACGATGCGCTGGGGCAGGATATCACCGAATTGTTTAATTATCTGACAACAGGCTACGCCGCAAAACGAGCGTACAAAAAAATTCTGCCCGCGCCAAAGCTATTGAAAAAGGCCATGTTAAGCAAAATCCGGCGGGAGATTGAAAACCACAGCGAAGACAATCCCGGTCTTATTCAGTTTAAAACCAATGCGCTGGAGGATGTTGATATTACCCGCGCGTTATACGAGGCATCTCAGGCGGGCGTAAAAGTGGATCTGATTATTCGCGATACCTGTCGCTTACGCCCGGGTGTTCCGGGTTTATCTGACAATATACGCGTAATAAGTATCGTCGGACGTTTTCTCGAGCACACTCGCATCTATTATTTCCGCAACGGCGGTGACGAGGAATATTTTATCGGTTCAGCCGATATGATGATGCGTAACTTGGAACATCGCGTGGAAATCGTGGTTCCTGTAGAACCGGTTGAGTTGCGTGAAGAGTTAAGAACAATTTTGGAAACACAGCTTGAAGACCAACGCAGTGCCTGGGACGCACAGGGTGATGGTAAGTACGTCCAGCGAACTCCGGCTTCCGCTAAAGACGTTAGTTGCCACGAAACATTCATCCGTCTGGCTGAGGCACGTGAAAAGGACGCTACACGTCGAAAATCGCGCACGGCGCAGCAACTGCGCAAGCGAAACGTCAAACGTTAGTATCGACCGGCTATATCTTAGGAGACAACGTTGGAGGACGGGGTAACTGAGTACGCTGCTCCGCCCGGACTGAACCTGTCCAGGCTGCGGGCGATATTGAGCGATCAATTCTTTTGTTCAACGGAGCCACGGCAAAAAACCCGTTGCACCTATCTCGATACTTTCGATTGGCGTATTTATACGCACGGTGCAATGTTCGAATTAACGCCGCAGAACGGAAAATTCGCGGCTACCTGGATCGATAGGAAAGGAGGCGAGCGGTCTGGTTCCGTCGTGCTTGGCCAACTTCCGCGCTTTGCGGAAGACATCTCTTCGTTTCCACTACGCCGGCGCCTCGAACCAGTGATAGAAATGCGGGCGCTCCTGCCCCAAATGGACGTGCAAAATGGGATTCAGAGCCTTGCTTTAATGAACCGGGACCGTAAGACCGTAGTGCGCATACAACTTGTTAGCGAACGCATTTTGGAGTCTCGCGACGGTAAGCCGCTGAATGCGATGACTTACTTGCGGGTGAAACAGTTCCGTGGCTACAGCAAACACCATGAGCGTGTCATACAAGCGATAACTGACAAATTCGATCTTGTTGAAATCGATGACGATCTTATACACCGGGCGATGGCGAGTTTACATCGAACACCGGGAAACCCGTCGAAGTTATTAGTGGAACTGAGTGCCGATATGCGTAGTGACATGGCATTAAAACGCGTGTTACAACATTTATTTAACACCATCGAGGTTAATGAAAAAGGAACCCAAACGAATATTGATTCCGAGTTTCTTCACGATTTCAGGGTTGCCGTACGCCGCACCCGTTCCATTTGTAATCAGGTAAAAGGTGTCTTCCCGCCTGAATTACTACAACGTTTTATGTCCGAACTAAAATGGCTGGGTGGTATTACCAGCACCCCCCGGGACTTAGACGTTTATTTGTTAAACTTTGACGAATACAAGAGCAATCTACTTGGCTTTCAACGTGAATTCCTTGAACCGTTGCGGGATTTTCTGCAAGTACACCAAAAACTGGAACAGCAGGAGATGGCGACTTCGCTAAGTTCGGCACGTTATCGCGAACTTAAACAGCTTTGGCAAACGCTTATAGATTTGCCCGAGTCGGAAACAACGGCATTGCCAAATGCGGCTCGCCCGATTAAAGATGTTGTTAATGAATGTATCTGGCGGGTCTACGGACAAGTTATCAAAGAGGGTAGAGCGATTGGTCCTGATACGCCCGCTGAAGATCTGCACGATCTGCGCAAGACCTGCAAGAAACAGCGTTACTTAATGGAGGTATTTCGCTCGTTGTATCCTGCGGAAAAACTGAAACGCTTGATAGCGGTACTTAAAATCCTGCAGGAAAATTTAGGCGACTTCCAGGATTTCGAAGTACAGTCCGCCACGCTAAGAAAATTTGGCCATCAAATGAAAGATGAGGCCCACGTCGGAGCGGATACTTTATTTGCGATGGGATCCTTGATCGCCGATCTTGAAAAACGTCAACAACAGGCAAGACAGGCATTCTCGGACTTGTTTGACGAATTCGACTGCTCGAAAAATCGCACGTTGTTCAAAGAAGTGTTCGGCACTCAGATAAATCAATCGGTAGCTGCGTAATGCAAATTTTATCGACCTATAACATAAAAGGAGGTGTCGGCAAGACCGCCACGGCCGTGAACTTATCCTACGTATCGGCACGGGACGGTTTTCGTACCTTGGTCTGGGACCTCGATCCGCAGGGTGCAGCCAGCTATTACTTTCGGATTAAACCAAAAATAAAAGGCGGTAGCACCAGCATTGTACACAAGACTCGTAATTCGAACGATCTGATTAAAGCGACAGATTTTGACAATCTTGATCTGCTGCCAGCCGATTTTTCCTATCGCAACATGGATTTGTTATTTGACGACTTTAATAAACCGAAACGCAGGTTAGCCAAAGTTCTGCGCCCACTGCGTGACAACTATGACGTAGTATTTATCGATACGCCTCCCGGCATCTCGTTGGTGTCCGAAAACGTATTCAACGTCTCCGACACGTTGCTCGTTCCCACTATCCCCACAACTTTATCCATGCGCACTCTGGAACAGATTGTCCAGTTCATAAAACAACATAAATTGAACCACCTCGCGTTGCTACCCTTTTTCTCCATGGTTGATTCACGCAAGTCGCTACATCGGGAAGTGATAGAAGCATTGTCAGCGGCGTTTCCAGGATTCCTGTCTACGACAATACCGAGTAGCGCCAGTATTGAAAGAATGGGGCAGTACCGAAAACCGGTGTTATTGTATTCTTCCAGCGCTGCGGCGCAGGCTTACCAGGCACTATGGGAAGAAGTAAAAAATAAGCTGGGGCTAAGTATGGTGGATGACACAACGCTACCGGAGGATGAGCAAAAGAACCAGAATTTCAAGCCCAAAAAAATCCGCAAAATTCTAGGCCAGATGCAAAAGTAAACGCAGCCAGGAAAAAATATCCGGGGAATAATGCCCGTCGATAATTCCAACACAGAATCGAGTGAGCGTTTTCACACGGAGGGCAACGACAAGAATTAGTTCCGACGCAAGGGTACCGATACGGTAACGACAACGCCTTCGACGTCTTGACGGTTGTCGGCCCAGACCGACCCACCGTGAAATTCGGCGATTAAACGAACGACGAATAATCCGAGACCAAGGTGGGGTTGTTTGGCGTTCTTGGTTCCGACAGAAATCATAGGATCGAACAATCGATCGCGCATGGTGCTGTCGGGCAAATGAGTGCCCTCGTTCAACACACTGATACGCGCATCGTCCAGCAGTCGATCCACACGAATGATAATAGGGGTGTTTTCTTTGCCGAATTGCACCGCGTTATCGGCCAGCTTGTCGAGCAATTGCGCGATATGGTCTGGGGAGCCGTGTATGGGTAGCGGATGCGCCAAAACATCGACTTTGAATTCGCGATCCTTATGTGTAATCCGGTAACCGTCCGCGACACCGAAAATTAACTTGACCAGGTCAAAATTCTCCAGGTCCTCACTGTGCATGGCATCTTCAAGGTTAGCCGCTTCGGTTAAATTGGTCAGGATCGAACGCAAGCGCTTGATACCCCCTTTTGCGCGAATCAAATACTTGTTATCGCGCGCGGCGGGAATATCGGTTTCCATATTTTCCAGCGACGAGTTGACTACATTTAACGGGTTGCTCAGCTCGTGTGCCATGGTATCGGGCATGGCTTCCAGGTAGCGGGTGTACTGTGACAAACGGCGCAACATGCTGGAGATACTGCGTGACAGATCTCCGACTTCATCGCCTGCGCGTGAGTCCGCCGGAATGCGGTCGGAACGCACCCGGCCTTCGGGTGTAATGGCACGCTCGGTTAGATTGCGCAACCGACCGACACGCAGCGTAATACGCGATGCAAAAATGAGCATGGCCAACGTAACGAACAAAAACACCACGAGAGTGATGGTCGTGACACTTTGAATGACTTCGTGTTGCAGAGCGAGCACTTCGTTGCTGGATTGTTCGACGACCACCGCACCCATCACATCGTCCGCCAGCCAGATCGGATAACCCGCCATCAAAATTTCTGCGCGTTTATCCAGGGAAGGGCGGCGTTGCGCTTGCGGTTTGCCTTCCAATACGTCTTTTAATACCTCATCGGAACGGTGCGACACGTCGGTTGAAATATCCTCAAACTCCGTTGCGGGGGATTTCCAGATACGTTCATAGAGTGTGTCCAGTCGAGTCGCTAACCAGCGTCTGAACGAAAACTTACGACGCTGCTGGCTGCGGGCCGCCGCCAGTTCGTTGGTCAAATTGCCTACTACGGCACGCACACGTTGTTCGCTGTCCAGCACCCAGATGCGTGCAAACGGTTGTTCGAGTCCGGAAAGAATCTGCGCAATCTCGGGGGAGTGCAGTAAAATTCTGCCCAGTCCTGTGTCACTGGCGTTCGGAATGGTGGACACCAGGTTGGACACTTCGCGCGCGTCATCGTCATCGACATCGGCAATGGAAAACGCGACACCGGTATAACTGCTTATCATGACCCGGGGAATGCGGACTTCAACGACATAACCCGAATCCGTCTCCCGCATGACGGCTTTGATATTACGCTCCGCTTCACCTGTTTCAGGATAAGTCCAATCCGGCTGCATGAGATACACGCTCATGGATCCCGGTTCGCGGGCAGTTAATATGTAACGCTGTAGTTGACGGTAAGGATCTTCAACAATAAGACGGATATGATCGCTGTTATCCAGCCGGCGCATGGTTGGGTGGCGATAAACGATACGGTTGTCATCAACCTGAAACAAGGCATAAAGATAGCGTCCTTTATAGCCGACGACATGATCGAAGGAGAGCGATTCGGGGTCAGTCGCAGCATCGTATATCCTCGTGTCGGCGAGCAGTTGCCCCCAGTCATCGCTGCGGCCGTCCAGTCGTAAATATGTGGCGAGCGGGCGTGCTAACAGGTTGCGGGAATCACCCAGCACCTCCGGTACCCCGGTTTCCGGATTGAATAACTCAGCCCGGTCGTTCAATACCGTTGCAACCGCGCGTGCGGTCAGCATCAAAGCGTCTTCCTGGCCTTGGAACAAAAACGACTTCATTTCCCGCACATAGTGATAACCCATCCACGGAATAGACAATAACGACAGAACCAAGAACAGCAGCTTGGTTCGAATACTAAAACCGCGAGTGGATTTTGTGCTCAATGCTGATCGCTGATTCGCGATGCGTTATGAAGGAAGTGGTTTATTCCGGTTGCCACCGGTAACCAATACCGAAAACGGTTTGAATCATGGAGAACTCGGGATCAATTTCCTTGAACTTTTTTCTTATGCGGCGGATATAACCGTTAATGGTATTTTTCTCGACGTAACTCTGCCGGGTAATTTGCATCAACATATCGTAGGTTTTCACCTGGCCGGGCCGGCGGGCGAGGGCCTCGACCAGCCAGAATTCCGTTAAGGTCATACTCAGGGTTTGTCCCTGCCAGCTGATTGACATACTGTTTGGATCTAAGCGCAGATCGTCGAGTACCAATATTTCATGTGCCGGGTCTGTTGCATGCACCGCATCGGCGATGCGAAACAGGGAACTGACACGTACGGCGAGAAATTGCAGATTGACCGGTTTGGTAATGTAATCCCATGCATCCAGCCGTAATCCGGACACCCGGTCGATATCACTGTCACGGGCAGTCAGGAAAATAATCGGCAGGCTTGGGCTCATATTGCGCAATTCACGGCATAAGTCAAAACCACCGTCCAGCTCATCTTCCAGCATGATATCCAGCACCGCCAGATCCGGCAGTTTTTTCTTGAAATGAGATAGCGCCTGGGGCCGGTTGGCAAACGCGCTCACGTCATAGCCTTGCGCGGTGAGTGCGTCGACATAATTGTCGCGTTGATCGGAATCGTCTTCGACGACGGCAATGGTTTTTGACATAAATTTTCAGTTAACTTGGGTAGATCTATTGCGCACGGAGTATATAACGGGGTTTCACGCGGATAATGTCTAATACCATTTTTTTGCCACGATTTGCCCCACGACTTGCCAGACGGCGGCGGTTTAATTAATCCTGAGAAAACGCTCCGAGTGGAGCGACACATGGAGAAACAACGATGGCAAAATTAGTATTCGTACCGATTACTGACGAACTGCTCTATGAGCATCCGGAAATGATCGCAGGACCGATTATACCGTACAAGACTAACCGGCCTTGTCATCGCTGGTCCAAACCGAGCGCGCAGCTCAAAAGCGATACCTCGGCAACCGAATCCACGAGTTACCGGAAAAGTGCGGCTGCTACTAAGCCTGCGTTATTGCCAGCCTACGCAGCAGTATAGATTTTCAATATTTAGTTAACTAAAAACTCTTAATAAGCCCGTCTAATCAAAAGATTAGGCGGGCTTTTTTATGTCATTTCTATACTACCCGGCACTATGGCCGAAAATCATACAAATGTTCGTGATATCCGTTTGCCAACTGGTACATATGCATGATCTGGAAATTACCCATATTCGACATAATCGTGGTCGGTGCATGGCGCGGTGATGCCACGACCTCGTTATCACTGTTTAATTTGATGCGCTCATCCTCCAGTATGGAAAATTCCGCTGGTTTTTTGGGCATGGTCGCGCTGTTGGCGACGAACATATGGACAATCGTGCCTTTGCGGCAATAATGTCCCAGTTCACGCGCCAGTTCGGCAATTTGTGAGCGGCTGAGATAGTTTACAAAATCCCACGCAAGGATGAGATCGAACTGCGCATCCTTCGCGCAGTGCATATGGTCAGCAGTGTCCAGACGTTCAAGATTAACGCTTTGCTGTTTTTTTCTGGTTTTTTTTTGCGGTCGTGACGCCTGCATGAGGCGATTTTTATGCGCTCGAACGACCATTTCGGACAGATCATTAAAGCGCACCTGACAGGAGCGTTGTAACTGAAAGTATTCGACCTTGGCCTGACGGGCGGGGCCGAGGTCTAAAATACGCGGTTTTTTGCCGTTAGCGAACTTTTTCCAAATTGTTTTTAAACCCAGGGAGGTCGATTCGGCAGCAATGTCGTCCACTACCTGTAGTGGACGACGTGCCGCAAATGCGGTTGCCAATGAGATCTAACCCCAATTTGACTTAGCTGGCAACTGGCCGAATATTCGGATTAGATGCAGGTTGCTGCGGTTTTGCGCCACCACCGTTGGACGCCGCCGGTCTGGATTGCGCTTCGGCGGATTGAGCCGGAGCCGCCTTGGCGGGTTTTTTGCTTGAATCCATATCGATCGAACCTTTGAAGTTACAACCGTCTTCGAGCACCACACGTGGCGCCGTAATATCGCCGGTAACACTGCCATTCGGCGTGATAACAATCCTTTCACTGGCAATTAACTCGCCCTTGACCGCGCCTTCAACACGAATAACACGGGCACTGACATTGGCCGTTAACTCGCCTTTGTCGCCAACAACCAGGTTATTGCTTTTTAAATTGACAGTACCTTCAACTGAACCGTAAATGACCAAATCTTCCTCGCCAGTCACATCGCCATTGATTGAGATTGACGGGCCAATTGTCGCGGATTTCCCCGCGCCGCCCGTAGTGCCGGCAGCCTGAGTGTTTAACATCGGTCGATCGGTAGGAGAATCTTGCATAGTTTCGTCACCTTCTGTTTTCTTCCACATTCTCTACTCTCCACAAATACTTATGGGTGGAAATTTATATTAACCCTTAACTTGTATCCCAAGTGAGGGCAGCGAGTGTCAGTTCCCTGACTAATAGTGATTCTGCACAAACTGGCGGTTAAGGTCAATTTTCGATTTGTCGCGTAAAAGGTACGAAAACGGCGTTATTCCGGCTGGGTGCGGGATTGGCGGGGCCATTACCGCACACGAATTTTGTGCGAAAGTTCACAGAATTGTTCATTTCAATCCGTAAAGTAGCGGGTAACGTCATAAAACACCATCGGAGGAACTATCCATGACGATACCTGGACCTGAGCAATGGACCATAAATGAATGCCTCGATTACATCGATTACGGCATCGAAGAGGGTGAAAACTTTGACTTCCTCTCCAGCGATGAGCTTGAGATGTTGAAAAACGATTTCGACGGTGACATCGAATCCCAGGAAGAAGACTGGCTTTTGAACTAAGTACGCGACTCTATGTTATCTCAGCCGCGCCGAAACCGGGTGCGGCTGGGCAAAATGCTTGCGCTGGGAAACGCCCTAGCGTTCTTTGGATTAACGACGCCGGAGTTTTATTGCATGGTGTCGTGCGTGTTTCGCCAGTCTAGACCATAAAACCCGGACCCGGTTCGGACCAGGTTTTGCGTTTTAAATTTCCGCCCGCCACCCTTCGCATTACCGCTTGGCGAAGGAGTCCTTATGAATGCTAAAATGCCTTTCAGCGCGTAGAAGGCTGTCTGGCATCATAATTCTACGGTTTCCACCAAGAAACAATAAACCACATCAGGAGTAATCAATGAAGACTCGAGCTGCCGTCGCACATGCCGCGGGTAAACCTCTTGCGATTGAAGAAGTCGATTTAGCTGGCCCGCAAGCGGGTGAGGTGCTGGTTGAAATAAAAGCGACCGGTGTATGTCATACGGATGCGTTTACGTTGTCGGGTGACGATCCGGAAGGCGCGTTTCCTGCCATTCTCGGACACGAGGGCGCGGGCATTGTAGTCGAGACGGGTGAGGGTGTGACTTCGGTAAAACCAGGCGATCATGTCATTCCGCTATATACGCCTGAATGCCGGGAATGTGATTTTTGTCTGCATCCAAAAACCAATCTTTGTCAGGCCATTCGCTCGACCCAGGGGCAAGGTGTCATGCCGGACGGCACCAGTCGCTTTAGCTTGAACGGCGAAAAATTATTGCATTACATGGGTTGTTCGACGTTTTCGAATTACACGGTGTTACCGGAAATCGCGCTGGCGAAAGTACGTGAAGACGCGCCGTTCGATAAGATTTGCTATATCGGTTGTGGAGTGACTACCGGGGTTGGTGCTGTTGCTTTCGACGCAAAAGTGGAACCCGGTTCAAACGTTGTCGTTTTCGGACTCGGCGGTATCGGCTTGAATGTTATCCAGGGCGCGCGCATGGTCGGCGCGAACAAGATTGTCGGTGTTGACATTAACGCTTCAAAAGTCGAACTCGCAAAACAGTTTGGTATGACGGATTTCATCAATCCCAAAGAAACTGACAATCTGGTGGAAGCTATTGTTGATCTTACTGGCGGCGGTGCGGACTACAGTTTTGAATGCATAGGCAATGTAAACACGATGCGTCAGGCACTGGAGTGCTGCCACAAAGGTTGGGGCGAGAGCGTCATTATTGGCGTTGCCGGAGCAGGGCAGGAAATCGCCACACGACCGTTTCAACTGGTAACAGGTAGGGTGTGGCGCGGAACAGCGTTTGGTGGCGCGCGTGGCCGAACCGACGTGCCCAAGATTGTCGACTGGTATATGGACGGCAAAATCAACATCGACGATTTGATTACCCACACCATGCCGTTGGATGAAATTAACAATGCTTTCGATTTAATGCACGCAGGCAAATCGATTCGCTCGGTTGTTGTTTATTGACAGTATGGAAACCTTATCCGAACAAAAAGCGTTTGGCGGTACGGTCGCGTATCACCAACATGCCTCCGAGGTATGCCAATGCGATATGCGTTTCGCGAGCTTCGTGCCCGAGCAGTTGCAAAATAATCCCGCACCGGTAATGTGGTGGCTATCCGGGTTGACCTGCACCGAAGACAATTTTACCGTCAAGGCTGGCGCGCAACGGGTCGCGGCGGAACTGGGCCTGGTTTTAATCGCACCGGACACCAGCCCGCGTGGCGACGACGTGCCGGACGAAGACGGTTACGACATCGGAAAAGGTGCCGGGTTTTACGTCGATGCAACGGAACTGCCTTGGAACGAAAATTTCAGTATGTACAGTTACGTTACGCGTGAACTGCCCGAATTGGTGTTTGAACAACTCCCGGCGGATAAATCTCGGCAGGGTATTATGGGCCACTCCATGGGTGGTCATGGCGCGTTGACCATCTGGCTAAAGAATCAGGACACATATAAGTCCGTTTCTGCGTTCGCGCCCATTTGTGCGCCCACCCAGTGTCCCTGGGGAGAAAAAGCGTTTTCAACCTATCTCGGTTCGAACAAAGAAATGTGGAAGAACTACGATGCGTGTGAGTTAATGATGCAGTCCGGCGATGGCTCCGACCGCCCGCAGATTCTGGTTGACCAGGGCATGTCCGATAATTTTCTTGACGAGCAACTCAAACCGGAATTGTTGGAATCCGCCTGCGCATCAGTAGGGCAAAAATTAAACTTACGTCGCCAAAATGAATACGACCACAGTTATTTCTTTATTGCATCGTTCATTGAAGATCATTTGCGTCATCACGCGGCGATACTGAAAACTTGACAGCACCTTTTTCTTAACTTGACTTTGCAGTTGCTAGAGGCGCATCGTGGCACCGAGTTAACAAAAGTTAATGGAGGAGAATCATGGCTATTCTGGTCGTTACTAACCGAAATATCCGCGATAGCAGCGCGACTGATGAAGGGTTATTTGGTGAAAATGTCAATGTAAAAGGGCCAAGCGAACTGCGTTTAGCCTGGGCGGAATTCAAGAATAACCGTTGGCAGTTAGAATTGATCGGCGAACCCGACGAAATCACCGCTGAAACCGCGCCCAGTTTACAAGTCTTTCTGGCTTGTATTGACAACCTGCAGCAAACCGGTCGCAATTGCGCGTTGTATGTCCATGGGTTTAACAAATCATTCCGGGAAACTCTTGACCAAGCACGCCTCATTCACGACGAATATCAAGTTGCGACCGTTGTGTTTTCATGGCCGTCTAATCCTGGTGGATTTATCCCCGATGAATATGCACGCGCGCGTTCCATCGCAGCAAACTCAGTGGTAGCGTTTGATCGCTTATTAGGTTTATTAGATCGATATTTGCGGCATCATTCACCGGAAGAATGCGTTACGTCGTTTAATTTACTGGTGCATAGCCTGGGAGATTTTCTGTTCGAAAAATTTGTTCGTGATCCGATATTTGGTGGACAAACTCGAATGTTTGACAATCTGTTTTTACATCAAGCGGACGTGGATAGACGAACGCATTCCGAATGGGTTAGAAAGTTAAACTTCGCCCGGCGTATTTATGTCACCGTAAATGAGCGTGATTCGATATTAAACCTGGCAGATGTAATTCAGCCTAATCGGTTGGGCAATACCGTTCGCGGCTCGACGTTGAACCGCCCTCACTATGTGGATTTCACCGATGCCGATAATGTTGGTAAAACGCATCAATTATTCGGATCGGGCGCAAAAGCAAATGACAATGTAAGGGCGTTTTTTCAACGTGGATTTAACGGACAGAAAGCACATGAAGGACAGGGTATCGTGTTTGATGAAGCAAAAGGTTTTTTTGAAGTGGCCTGATTGCTAATGGCTTTATAAACCCAAATTTTTACTGGTTAGAGAATTTATAAGATGACGGGGCATAGGCCCCTTGAACGCAGTCATGGATTTGTTTGTTTGAACTGACATGGTGTATTTTCAGGTTCAGACCACATTAATACGTTTGTGTGCATTGTCGCGATCAATCTGATTATTGCAGCGTGAAAATGATAGGTGTGAAAGTAATAAATGAATGCATGAATAGACAATGACAAATCGTAAAGCAAAAATTGACAGCGACAAATTGGATAAAGCCGTTGCACATGCGCAAAAAGACCGTTTATCCCGCTTCCAGGGCTATCGCGAGCAATCATTACGCATTCATCCCTGGATCTGCGGCCGTTGCAGCCGGGAATTTACACGGGAGAACCTGCACGAACTGACCGTGCATCATAAAGACCATAACCACGATAACAATCCGCCCGATGGCAGTAACTGGGAAAATCTTTGTTTGTACTGTCATGACAACGAACATCGCCGTCACATCGACCAGGTCCAGGGCGTTGACCCACTGATCGAAACGCCGCCGGCGAAACCGGCCACGCATAAACCGTTCGCTGATTTAGCCCAGCTATTGAAGAAATAGTGTGATCAATCATGAGTGACATTGAAACTTATATTAACAAAGTCATCGAGACACCGCGTTTGTTTTTACGGCGCCTCGAATGGTCGGATCAGGATGCCTTGCAAAGCATTTTGTCCGATTCCGATATCATGCGATTCAAAGGAGGAGCAAAACGTGCCGGCGCAGCCAGCCGCGCCATTAAGTTAGCTAAAGTAGACTACGGCAATCATGGTTATGGATTTTGGGCAATTGCAAATTCTCACTCTGAAGCGTTTGTTGGTGTGTGTGGATTATTGAATCAAGAAGTCGATAATGAGCATGAAGTAGAAATTGCCTATACATTGCTTAAAACTTATTGGGGCAGGGGGTACGCAACCGAAGCCGCCCGCGCGGTCAAGCACTACGCGTTTACCGCTTTTGGTTTTAAGCGTTTAATCTCGCTCATTCACCCGGAGAACAAACCGTCTATCGCTGTCGCAACACGTATCGGCATGACACACGAGCGCGATACACAATGGAACGGAACGTTGACGCGGATTTACTCCGTCAATAACGAATAAAAAGTACGCTAACAATAATGCTGGAAGTCTGGGGAAGAAAAAACTCAAGCAATGTCATTCCCGTGATGTGGGCAGTCGGTGAATTACAGCTGAAACATATTCGATACAATGTGGGAGGCTCCTTCGGCGGTCTTGATACAGATGATTTTCGCGCCATGAATCCGAAAGGATTGATACCGGTGATAAACGATGAAGGATTCGTGTTGAGTGAGTCCAATGCCATCGTGCGTTACCTGTGTGCGCGCTACGGCGGCGGATTGATGGGGTTGATGCCGTTGGAAGATACACATGCGCGTGCAAGCGCCGATCAATGGATGGAGTGGTACAAGACCACCGTCTACGCTCCTTATATCGGTTTGTTTAAAATGCTCATACGCACGCCCACGGAAGAGCAAGACTCAGCGGCGGCAAGTCGGTTGCAGAATGCTTTGGAAGGGCATTTAAAGTTACTGGATGCGCGGCTGGCCAAGCAAAACTATGTCAGCGGTGATGATTTCAGTATGGCGGACATTCCGCTTGGCTCGCTCGCCTACCGTTATTTCAATCTCCAAATCGATAGGACGGACTTGCCAAACCTCACTAGCTGGTATGCACGGTTGTGCGAGCGGCCCGCATTTCGGGAACATGCGATGATTCCGTTCGGGCGCAACCTAGAGGAATGGAATGCTTTGGAAAGAAGTGATAAATAATTAGCATATTCAATGAAATAAATTGTTAAATTAAATAAAAATCTTAAGTTATCTTCATCTGCCTATACGGCCTGTGCGTGTAATATTTTGGATAAGAATCAAGTCTTACATGCAGCCAGTACACGCCCAGTCCGGACGTGCTTATCCACACCGGGGTGCCACTCAAGCGCTGCGTAATTGATTCCCCTACCTGATGCCAAAATGCGTCGCGTTGGGTCGCAGAAGCCTTGCGACAAAATTCCGCCAGATGAGCGTAGCAAGATAAATTCTGTTGTTCAGGGCAGGGAACAATGAGTTGTGCGTCCCCACCGATGTTGGAAAACTCGACAACCTGTTGCGCATCGTCTGTCCAATATTGAGCAAATGCCTGTTTATCCGGCAGTGCATTTTTCAGGGTCGGCGCATCAACCAAAACAAACTCAAAATCGCTTTTGGAACTGACGATCGTAACCGGCGGTAACTCCCAGAAAAACGCATCGAATGGCGCTCTTCCCAACAGTTCACCGAAAAACGTTCTAAAGTTTGAGTTATTGCGCAGTAACAAAATCACATCATTGAATTGAAGCGGATTATTATTGTCGTTGAGCAAAACACGTTGCGCACTATCGCTGCCCAACGTTTCTATTTCTGCGTTCCACATACGGTCTCTCCACCAAATTCAAGTACACTACTTTAGAAAATACTCTAACATGACTGGGCCTTAAGGAAAGTAACATGGCGAGCGATCATATTTATCAATCGACTATCAAGCTGTTTGGCTCCCAGGCCGAACCTCCATTCGAATCGGATGAGCAACAGACCGCCGTGTGGGGTCAATCGTGGGGTTGTGACAACGATGTCGGAAAACTGCGGAAGGTTTTAATGCATCGCCCTGGAAACGAATTCAATATTATTGACCCGTCCAAACGAATTGAAAGTATTGGATCTTACGGCGATATCGAAGCCGGATGGTATTTTCAAAGCGATACCATACCCAGCTTAGCCGAATTGCAAACACAACATGATGCTTTGGTGAGTACGCTAAAAAATGAGAATGTCGATGTTGTCATGTTACAGGGTGATGTCGCCAATCGATTTAAAAGTTGTTACACAAGGGATTCGTCTTTTGCCCTTAAAGGCGGCGCTATTGTGTGCCGCATGGCGCCACGCATGCGCCGTGGTGAAGAATTGCCGGTGACGCAAACTCTGGCCGCGCAAGGTATGCCGATACTTAGAACGATGCATGGGGCGAGCTTAATGGAAGGCGGCAGCTTTGCATGGATTAACTCTAAAAATGCCGTTGTTGGACGTTCTATACGTGTCAATGACGAAGCGATTGGGCAGGTTGCGGATGTATTGCGACGCCAACATGTTGAACTGCACGTCGTCGATTTGTGCGGTTATTCAATTCATATCGATGGTGCTTTCCTGATGATCGACGTTGACCTCGCTTTGGTTGATGCACGTCAGTTGACCTATCAGTTTCTTCAAACCCTGAAGGAATTAAAAATACGCGCTATTGAGATTACACCTGACGACGATCCCTGGATTGTTAACGGACTGGCTATCGAACCGGGAAAGATCATCATGCCTAAAGGCATGTCCGAATCGACCCGCGAAGAGTTTGCGCGCAACAATATCGATACTATCGAAGTAGCTTACGATAAAATGCATTATAACGGTGGCGGTATTCACTGCTCGACCTGTCCGTTAATTCGGGATTCCGTCGATTAACATAGAGTACATTTGAAATGCCCGTAGGCAAATAAGATGTCAACACTCAATAGAAATGGCGGGGATTGTGCTCATTACAAATGTCGGGTTACTACCTTTATTATCTTCGTTCTTAGAAGCAGATTGAAGCTTGCAACGCTGTTAATTTGGTGGTTGGGTCTAACGCCTTCGTGTTCTGGGCCATGACTAAAAAGCCAATAAGTTTAATTGCTCAACTCGCCCACCCATACCGCGATAGCGGTTTCGTCCAATGGCCGAAGCCAGTAATTGGTATGTATACTCCTACAAGAAAACCGTGAGATTTAGTTCGTGTTACTCGTCAACCGGTAACTCGAAAACCTCAATCTTGGTGGACTGGCCACGCACCGTGATTCGGCCTTTCGCTTGCAATGAGGGTTCGCACGCTAGCGCAACGGTCGAGCCGGAGACCAGGATGCACGTTCCATATTTCTTGTTAAGCGATTCGAGCCGTGATGCCAAATTGACGGCGTCACCGTGAACTGTGTAACTTAATCGGCCCTCGGCACCGACCGCACCGGCGACTACCATCCCGGTGTTGATGCCAATGCGTATCTTGAGTCTGCAACCCTCAAACGTTTGCTCGCGTGCTGCCCGCAACATGTGTGTCGCTGCCTGCAACGCGTTCTGGGCGTGCTGGGAGTTCGCCACGGGAATATTGAATACCGCGAGAATCGCGTCGCCTTGGAACTGGGTGACGACACCGTCGTATTGTTCGAGAATGGCCACCATCGATGAGAAGTACGCATTGAGTAAAGCCACAATGCGTCGTGGACCGAGCTGCTCAGTGAGCGGCGTAAAACCTTCGATGTCGCAAAACAACACTGTGGCTTCGGCCGATTCAACGTCGAGCTTGCCACCTGCACTAAGCAGATTCTTGGCCACCTGTTCGGGGACATATCGGCCCAGGGTCTTACGGATAGTCTCACGTTCCTGCAAGCCGGTGACCATACCATTAATCGAACGGTTTGCTTCATCGAACTCACGTACGAGGCTACTCGGTAACGGGCGTGCATCGGCCAGCCGTCCCTCGCTCACGATGCGTGCAACGCTGGCGATGGCTTGCACTGGCTGACTAAATCGCCGCCCCATCCACACGGCGATGAGTACTGACAGGGCGAGCACGACCAGCCCAGAAGCGGCTGCAAACAACAAACGGTCGACGACCGTGCTGTCATTGGCTTCCAAATCGAAATACACACCGATGGTCCAAGGGCGTGGGCCGTAAAGATCGATGTCACGGTATAAAAACGCATATTCGCGTCCTTGGACGTTAACGGTCGCCGCATTCGTCCGCGCAAGATCGGGTAGCATGAACAGACTGTCAGTATCGGGGGACCAGATACGTGACAGCACGTGGTCATCGAGTTCGTCGAGGCGCTTTAGCGATTGGTCTGTTGCGGCTGCTGGAATATCATCAACTAGCTTCGGATGCGCAAGCACTTGCTCCTTGTCATACAGCACAAAGGGTACGAATTCCGTGCTCTTGGTAAGATCAACCAGTGTCGCGGATAGATCTGAAATCGGTACGACTTGACCGAACATTGCGAGAAAGTGACCGTCACGGCGCAATGCGACGTCGTGCAGCAGGACATAAGCCTGAAGCGTGTAGGTCCAAAACGGCTCGCGCCACGCGGGCGCCGTGGCGGCTGACCCAACGGTTAACCAATCCATGATCTCGGGTCGGGTTGACCAATCTTCCTCGATAATCTCCGGTCCTTCTCTGCCCCAACGGCGGCTGTAGCCATCCGGGTACACGATGGCGATTCCGGCGACCTGGGGTGTCGCCGACAGCGCGCCAACCATGAAAGTATCGAGAGATTGGGTGTCCTCGAGTTCGATGGCGCTGCTTTGCACCCGCTCGGCAATCCAACTCGCCTGGGCCAGCACCGGTTCGAAACGGTCCGAAATGCGCTGCGCAACCGTATCGATCAAATTGTCGACCTGTTCAGCCAGCAGGCTGCGGGTGTTGTCGGCTGCACTCGAAAGACCCAGATAAAGCGCAAGCGCGACGGTACTCCCCACCAGAGTACCAATACCGAGTACGGCCACTGTTGCTATCGAAACGCGATACACCATGGGGTGGGATAGTGTCACTAAAAGACAAACGGGGACAGTGGTCGAATAGCATAATATTCGCTTTTGTGCGATGGTCAAAAGAAACCTGCGCACATGGCGATAACGGTGTCCGATATTTGAACTCACTTCAGTTCCGTGGCCACTCATCCGATTTGCTTGTTCCAGCCGGATTGCCTCAGAAGAGGTAACGGGAGGATTCGCGCAAAAACAGGGTAGTTCTTGAGGTGGCCAAGAAAACAACCGCCTCAAATCTCCTGTATGAAATGTAATGACACTGAGCAAGGGTAGGGCATCGCTTCAAGAAAGACGAAAAATAGCGCTTGTTGAGACTGTCTGATGCTAATCTAGTACTTTAAAGACTTGTTACTAAAACATGTTTTTATTAGAAATAGTATTTCCCAGGGGGCTGGTTTAGATCGAAATCTCTTCTCACTTCAGTTCACTTTGCCGTATACACACCATTCAGGAGGGATGTTTCATTGGGTTTCAAACCTACGTCTTCGTGATCGCCACGCTAATCAATCTCCGTTGTGGCGACTGACGTATGACCGCCATCGTCTTGAACTTCATGAGGGTTTTTCAGTTGGCACAATACGAGGGAATACACCTGGCCCGAGAGACAACAATACCCATGACATTCAGCACGGTGGCCCATATTTACATGAACCCTCTTGGAACCTCCTGTAGGACCATGTCACAGATCCTTATCCGGCCTGGTGGGCACGAAGCTGCAAAAAGTGCCATCTAGGAGCTGCATAGCTTTTACGAACAGGAGTACAGAAGTTCAAGCTCGCTTTATCACTTTGCCCTAGGAAGTGGTTTGTCAATCTGAACTATAGAACGATAGCCTTTTAGTTTTGGTGAAATCGGCATGGCGATGTTTGTTTAACTGGCCCATGTTCGGGTGCTTTCATCCAAACCGACTCAAACTTAATTAAGGATCATTTGCCGTAGTATGCCTGCGATAATGCATATCCGTCCTCAAACCAATTCCAACTCTCGACCTTACCTTCTTCGACATGGACGCGCACGGCCCAGGAGAAACTACCCGTATCGACGCCGGAATGCGTCGTTATAGCGCTCATGGTGCCGATAAAGACGGCTTGATTTGCGTTGACAAAACTATAGTCAGTGGTCCAACTGGTGACATCTAAACCAGCCGTAAAGGCAGGTTGAATCACCCCGGGATTGTCGGAGGCTAAAACCTTTGAGAGGATTAGCCAATGAAGAAACAACCGACCTATTCATCCGAAGTACGGGAACGCGCAGTTCGATTGGTGTTCACCAGCGAACAAGACCATGCATCGCGCTGGGCAGCCACGCAATCAGTAGCTGCAAAGATTGGCTGTACGCCAGAAACGCTGAGGAAGTGGATTCAACGATCTGAGATTGATCGGGGTATCAGATCGGGTGTGACATCCGATCAAGCCCACTATACAAAAGCGCTTGAACGAGAAAACCGAGAACTAAAGCGTGCCAATGAGATTTTACGCAAAGCAGCGGCTTTTTTCGCCCAGGCGGAGTTCGACCGCAAAGCGAAGTAATGGTGTCTTTCATTGATCAACATCGATCGATCTACGGTGTCGAGCCGATCTGTGCGGTATTGCCGATTGCACCGTCGACGTATTACAAACACAAATCAAATGAACGTGATCCAGGCTGTCGTTCAGCACGTGCGAAACGGGACGATGAACTCAAGGTGCAGATTAAACGGCTGTGGCATGAGAATAACGACGTGTATGGTGCGGTTAAAGTTTGGCGTCAGTTACACCGTGAAGGGATTCAGGTCGCACGCTGCACGGTAGAGCGATTGATGCGCAAATTAGGACTTGCGGGCGTCAGACGGGGTGCACGTTGCAAAACGACAATTCCATCAACACATGACGAAAAACCCTTGGATCTGGTTAATCGGCAATTTACAGCCACACGTCCCAATCAACTTTGGGTGGCTGATCTGACGTATGTGGCCACCTGGTCTGGATTTGTGTATGTGGCCTTTGTGGTGGATGTGTTTGCGCGTTTCATCGTCGGCTGGCGTGTCTCACGTTCACTACACACCGACAGCGTCATGGATGCGTTAGAGCAAGCTTTATGGGCCAGAGGTAAACATACCGGTCTCATTCACCACAGTGATAGGGGCAGTCAATATTTATCCATTCGATATAGTGAACGATTAGTCGAAGCAGGCATCCAAGCTTCCGTTGGCAGTGTTGGCGACTCCTACGACAATGCGCTGGCTGAAACCATTAATGGCCTTTATAAAACGGAAGTCATTCGTCACAAGGGACCCTGGAAAAGTATTGATGAAGTTGAGCGTGCCACACTTGATTGGATCGATTGGTTTAATAACAGACGACTACTTGAACCGATTGGACATATTCCGCCTGTAGAATATGAAATGATGTATTATCAACAAACCGAGTCAGCGAAAGCAGCAGGACTCAAACAAACCGGTCTCCGATAAATCCGGGGCGGTTCACTCGAACAACACTGGACCTTATCGAAGAGTGAACTAAATCTGTTGAATCGCCGTTCCGAGTCAAACCGGTTGGCATTGGCGGTTGCACTCAAGTGGTATCAATTCGCCAGAAAGTTTCCCCGTCGCAACACTGACATACCGGTAACTATTGTTCACTATCTCGCTGACCAGCTAGAGATATTCCCCGAGGTGTTAATAGGGTATGCCTGGACGGGGCACACTGCAAAACGCCATCGCGGTGTGGTACTCGACTTTTTAGGTCTTCGTCGCGCGACGACTGTGGATCAATCAGCGTTAATGATCTGGTTGCGCAATGAACAAATTCCGTCCAACCAAAATGTTGACCATCTCATTGACATCGCACGCGATTGGCTTCGTTTGCGGGGTTTGGTGTTACTTACCGACAAGCAGCATGACTAACCGCTAGATGGCACTTTTTGCAGCTTCGTGCCCACAAGGCCTGCTGGCCGATATCCACCGGCGTATTGATCAAATAAAAGCGGAACAACCCGTTAAAAAGTGATCTATGCCTGGCCTGGGGTTTTGCCTCAATCGACAGTCAGGTGCCATCTGAACAGCCATTTTTAGTCACGTTCTGGGCAATTCAGTTCTGATTGCTGCCCGACGTTACTATCGGGGACTAGCAGACGGATTGCGCATAATGTATATTATGTAAAATTATGCGTTATTTGGGTGCCCTGTAATTAGGGTATGAATTATGTACATAATCATGTACAATACCTTGTAAGTACCTTACATTTAGGACTGCCGCCGCCCATGACACAATTTATAAGTCTGTCAGACGCCCGTAAGAGCTTAAAAGAAATCGTTGATAGTAAACAAACCACGGTTTTAACACGTAATGGTCAACCCACGGCTGTCGTTTTACCGGCACACGAATACCGGGCTTTTCGGGCTTTGGTTAACGCAACACGAGATCCGAAGATGTTCACCGCCGCCATGGCCTCTCATCGCAAACTGAAAAAGGGAGAACTCGATGTCAGTAAACTTCCGGAACTCGATACCACGCTGACCGACGATGGCTCTGCCCCCTTACAGCGCGTGGAAAACGGGTAATACTGAAGTTGCCCGCTATTTCGGCGGTTTAGATAGCCACACACAAGATTGTCTTAGACACGTACTGGCTCAAATAAAGACTCGAGCCATCACAAGTCAATATGTGCCAACCAGTCCGATTGGCGATTTCCTGCACAATGCCTGTGGTCACGACATCTGGTACGACATTGACGACCCTGTACTTGTGTTAATGCATTTAGTTCCTAGCGACGATGACCTCGGTCTCTGACACCCTATCCGTCATCGGTTTGTTGTTCGATTTGGCGGGTGCCCTTTCCATGGCCAGTGGCTTTGTATCAGCGGTGCGCTTACCCGATTTATTGAAAACGCTTTTCACGTCTTTACTCAGCAAGGAGCTAGCACGCGGTACGGAGTTGTTATCATCACTAAACGATCAACACACAGGCGCCATTGTTAGAGGCCTGGCTCTTTTGGTGATTGGGTTTTTACTACAACTGATTGCTGTGTTGATAAGATAGACGCAGGCTTCGACGCTAGTTACCGGGTTAAGCCAATCGGGCGATCATTCCAAGTATCAGCGAGGATCTTACCATACATCTCGGCCGTCCGATGGACGACGTTGGCGATGCCCCACTCGTGCTGCTGGTTCTCAAGCCACACTAGCATGCTCGATAGATGAGCATCCGTGTAGTCGCTTGCGCGAGCCACGGCGCGTACCGTGGTATCCAAATCCGCCACGACGTAGTACACGTACCCGAACTCGACGTCGCTGTCGGGTCCCGGCCAGACCGCCGATCGACTCGTCGGCGCCAACCTGCTGGCCTCTAGGTGAACATTCGCGTGACGCAATAGCCGTACGACGGTTCCGTTCCCCCAAAGGTACCAGATGTCCCACAGGATTTTCCTTATGCCATTGAATACAAAGCGTTAACCCAGATTGCTTACCTCCCAAAAATTAATCGTTATTCAAGACAAATGATGGGGGCAATGTCGATTGCAGCAGAGCGCTCTTACATGACACATTATAATAAGGTGTGTGGTGGGCCTATGATGGTAACAATAAACAACGTCTGGGCAATTTCACGAGCTTGATACGGGAAAATATGCAAAAGCGAGCCAGCAAACAAACGCCACCACCTGCCTGCAGACGCTATGGGACTTTGTGTACCTTTGGGGGAACGGACCCAAAGATCAAGGTTATACCTTTGCCGATGCTGGGCGTGCGCTATCGGTGAACCCGAATTTAATCTCGCGCTGGTCTAAAGAGCATGAAACAGGTGAATCGGTGTTTCAGGGCCATGGGCGGTTGACGCCGGAGCAACAGCGTATTCGGGATCTGGAGAAACAGGTACGTGAGCTTCAGATGGAGAAAGCCATATTAAAAAAGGCCACGGCCTTCTTTGCCAAGGAGTTGTGAAGCGTTATGGCTTTATCAAGGCAAATCGTAAGGCCTATCCACTGATGACCCTGTGTCGCGTCATGGACGTTGCGCGCAGCGCTTATTATGCCTGGAGCACACGCGGCCCCAGTGCTCGCGATCAAGCCAATACCGTGCTCGATGGGCATATCTGGCGTATTTACGATGAGCACAAGGGGCGCTAGGCGCACCGCGGATTTATCGTCAGCTCAAAGAGCACGGCATTGCATGCACTTAGACGCGGGTGGCCCGGCGCTTTGCGGCACGAGTCCGATCCCAGCCTCGTCAGGCAAACTAAGCGACACCGACTAAATCGGGGAGGTGATAGAGCGGCCAACAGTGCCTTGCACATCATTGCTATTGGTCGGTTGCGAACAGACCCGAGAACACAAGATTACGTGCGAAGGCGACAGGCCGATGGCCTCTCCAAACTTGAAGCGCTAAGATGTCTGAAACGATACATTGCCAGAGAAATATACTTCCTTTTACGCAACCGAAACCAGCAGATCAATCAGTCCCAATTTGCTACTTGACATTCAGAAGGGCATCCGCGGTAGCCAGTACTGTTCGAAGGCTTATCGAAAAGTGACCCGTATGCATTAGTTGTTTGGCTCAATGGGCGCAAAAGGTTGTTGTTACGACAACGCAGTGATCGAGAGTTTCCTCCAGTCGTTGAAAGTCGAAGCGCTGTATCCGAATCCGATGAGCACTCGAAACGAAACCCGAAATCAACTATTTGACTATATGGAGGTGTATTACAATTACAAACGCAAACATTCAGCGATTGGTTTTCTATCGCCGATGCAATGTGAACATCAATCACTGAATAACGATCCCTCTTATCTTAGTGTCCACTAATTTGAGGTAAGATCAAATTGTGCAGGTCACTTTTTAGTGTGCCGGACAAAACGGTCGGTTGATCCCATGAATTTGATTCCTACCTTTCTATTTTATTTGGCGGAAATATGACATTACTAAATGGAGCCTACATTAGTTTGTTTTATCTACTTGTTATGTAAAATAACAAATCACATTTTGCACGCTATGTTTTCTGATTCTGCACTATTGTTGTTTGGAGTATTTAGCGAAGTTTTTTACGACTGCTGCCGCCCATCATCTTGGCTACGTCTACATAGGTTTCAAGACGCACTACGCGCTCGCGTAAATCCGTCATATCGGTGCGCAGGATATTAATTTCCTCACGCGAAGTTTGCGTAATGACGTTGACCTGGGATCCCAGGGTTTCTACACGTTGCGATAGCACAATGGCTTCGCGGATAGCTTTGAGGACTTCGCGCACTACGCGGCCACCTTGGTCTTACGTTGTTCAGATTTAGGTGCTTCACGTTCAGCACGCAATGCAGAAAAGTAATTCATTGTTTCCTTCATTTCGCGCTCAGCGGCAACCAGAGCTTTCCTGGTTTTGATGTTCTGCGCTTCAAGTTCCCGTACTAGTTCGGTCAGTTCCGCAGAATCTTCCAATTCCGCACCCCCGGTATCGTCATATTCGTCTAATGCGCGACGTATGATTTCCGATTCGGAGCGTCCGGTCTTGTCGCTCAGGTTTCTTAAGCCGTTTGATTTGTGCCGACTCAAGTAAGATCTGTTTTCGAATTACCGCCATGAATCCGTACCTTGTGTTGTAACTTATACACAATTATACACAACTACACAGTGTTACACAACACAAGGTATATTAGGTGAGGATGGCATCGACGCAGTAAAGAACTCACCAATGCGCCCTGCCCTAAACGAAAACAATAGTTTCTTTCGAATTTCGGTTATCGAATTTCCTGTTTTATCGCAGCAAAATATTGAATTTCGATCTGATTTTTGCGTCGATTGACGGCTCGATATAGATCCGGTTGATGTCGGGCCAACAACTCGCGCACCTCGCGATTGGCTACTTGCCAGGCGTCGTTCGCTCCTGACTCGACCCAGGCTGCCGGTTCGAGTCGATCTCCCAGTTTCGGGTAAACGTAATCACGCTCCATCGCCTCCATGGTCAGCGTTTCGCCGATGAAATGACCCTCACCGGTAATCACGTTTTTCATCGCGTCGAAGGCGAGGCTCTTCTCGGTGACTTCGACGCCGCGAATCATGCGGTTAACATGTGACAGCATTTCATTGTCGAGCAGGAAAGCCTCGAAGGAAACGCCTAGCAGGCTTGCCATCATGCCTGCGGATTCGTACACCATGTTGGCGCCGGACAATCCGCAAGCGAGCGAAGACAAAGCCTTTTCCATTCCCATTTGCGCATCTACCGCTTTTGCATCCGACATACTCGAGGCGACACCGGATGGCAATCCTACGTGATTAGCGAGTTGTGCAGCGCCCGCATTCAAAATAGAAATTTCACCACCACCGCCACAAAATGCTCCGGTGCGCAGATCGATCACGAATGGCCAGTTGGAAAATATCATCGGGAAGCCAGGCTCAAACACATTCACCATCACCAGCGCCGCCAGTGTCTCGGTAAACGACGCGGCGAGCATGCCGTCAATGGTTGCCGGGGCGGTGGCGCCCGACATGGCGGCGACGATTGCATTGATCGGCATGCCGCGGCGAATACAGGCGAGAGCAACGTCAAAGGCATCCTCCCCATAACGCATGGGTGAAATAATCGGGCTGATATGCGCTTTGCAGAATGGCTTGTCGGCGAACTTGCCCTCGCCACCCGCAATCCAGTCGAACATGTCGACGATAGGATCGACATGGTCACCAATGGTGAAGTTGGTGCCGACCGGTTTGCGCGTCCCGCGCATCAGGCAATAGGCCGTATTGACGTCGAGCTCAAAAATGTCGGGAACGTCCGTCGCGACGCAGCAGCGCGTAAACCATGAAATATTCGGCAATGTAGTCTACCAACCGAGTGAAATCGGATAAATCCTTCAGTGTTGATGGACGATAAATATGTGAATCAATATCCAGGGTCTGCACCGCAGCGCCACCGGTGCCGAAGTAAACGCGCTTACCGCCAACTTCGAAGCTGTGTTTTTCGTCGCGACCGTGAAATACGAAGGATTTGCAGGCGCCGTCGATAAGATCTTCGACCATGTCCTTGGAAAAACATAGGCGCCCGAGGTCGTTGATGCTCGCACCGCACTTCAGTGCCTGGTTGGTCAGTGCCTGGGGGGCATCGCCCATCCCGAGTTCGGCGAGCATGCGGATTGATGTGTTGTAAATCTGTTTGATCTGCGTATCAGTGAGGGGGCGATACTGCCCACCGGTTGCACCAGGCGGCGCTGGATTTATCGCCGGTGGTTTGCTACGCTTTTCCAGCATGGCTTTGCGACTGCCGCCCCTGCGGCGCCGGGGTTTGATCTGTTCGTTCATGCACGTACCAGCCGGTTTTCGGGATCGTAGAGTGCGGGAGAGACGACGATTGCATCGTACCGATCGCCAAGTATACCGACGCTAAGTTGTGTACCAATGGCTGCTGCCTGATCGGGATCGACATAGGCGTAGGCGATATTCTTGTCGACTCGATGGCCATAGCCAGCGGAGGTAACCGAGCCCACTTGACGCGCGCCCGCAAATACCGGGTCGCCCCCGTGGGCGCTAGCAAAATCGCAAGCAACAATCATCGAAACAAGTAGCTTGCGTGGCCCACGTTCGATCTGCTCGAGCAGCGCCTGCTTGCCTATAAAGAAGGGTTTATCCAGTTTGACAAAGCGATCGAGCCTGGCTTCAAAAGGGTTATGTTCATAGATCAAATCCGCCTTCCAGTGCAGATAGCCTTTTTCGAGCCGCATGGATTCGGTTGCGTAGAGTCCAAAGTGGCCAAGCTCGAAGGCCTTGCCTGCCTCTCTTAAAAGCTGCCACACGAGGTGAAGCTGTTCGTTCGGTACGTGCAGTTCGTAGGCGAGTTCACCGGAAAAACTCACGTTCATCGCGAAAAGCTCGGCGTGACCGATAAACATGCGCCGGCAACGTAACCAAGGGAAAGCTTCGCTGGACCAGTCGCAGCGTGGCGAAACCGACTGCAATAGCGCGCGTGACTTAGGCCCTGCAAGCACCAGGATCGTATGGCTGTTTGTCATCTCTGTTAGGGTGACCGAATCCGGTTTAAATCGATTCAACCAGTCACGATCATGCCATTCGGCTGCCGCTGCCGAACCCCACCAGTAGCGATCTTCAGCGAGCTTAACGAGGGTGGCCTCGCTCAACACATTGCCTTTTTCAGTAAGCAGGTAGCACAGGCTCAACTTGCCGATCTGGGTTGGCACGCGGCCGCATACCATACGATTGAGAAACGCCTCGACCCCTGCTCCGCTGATCTGGTATCGATTAAAGCCGGATACTTCCATCATGCTGACGCGTTGTTGCAGATGTTGGATCTCCTGCCTGACGACATCTTTGGTCGGCGTAAAACGATAGCTGTGCTCGTCGACAAAATCCGCATCCGGCTTGAAAAACAGCGCGCGCTCCCAGCCATTGACGACTCCCCAGGCGCAGTTCATTTGATCGAGTACTGGATACAACGGTGTGGTACGCGCCAAACGCGCAGCCGGTCGATGCTCATGGGGCATGTGGTAATGAAATTCGTTCCGGTAGTCCTCGATCGCCTTCAGGCAGGTATGCTCAGTGTTGGCATACTGCGTAAAGCGGCGCGGGTCGAGAAACCAGGCGTCCCACTCGCATTCGCCATGCACGATGATTTCGGCCAGACACTTGCCGTGGCCACCGGCTTCGCCGATGCCAGCGCGCAAACCGATGGCACAGTAGGCGTTTTCAATACCCGGTATCTGGCCGATCAAGGGGGCGCCATCGATGGTATAGGTAATCGGGCCGTTGATGACTGAATGGATACCCGCCTCGGTGAGCGCCGGCAAACGCTCAAATATGCGCTCCATATTGTCCAGACAGCGATCAAGATCGGAGGGGCATAAGGCTTGGGTGAAATCAGCATCGATGCCATCCATGCCGAAAGGCTTGCAACCCTGTTCGTAAACGCCGACCAGTAACCCTTGTTTTTCCTGACGACTGTAAAAATCATCGCCCGGATCACGAATGATGGGTACTCTGAAATCGAGCGCGGCGAGTTCCGGTAGGGTGTCGGTCAAAAAGTACATATGCTCCATCGACGTGACCGGGTGGGTGACGCCGAGCATGTTGCCGACTTCGTTGACGCGATAGCCTGCGGCGTTGACGATTTTTTCGCAGGTGATGTTGCCATTTTTTGTATGTACGATGAACTCGCCGTTGGTCTTGCGCGAGATGCTTTCGACAGGATTGAATCGGTAGACTTCAGCACCGGCCTCACGGGCCTTGCGCGCCAGCGCAAACGTGATCCCCGCAGGATCGATATCACCATCGAGCGGGTCCCACCAAGCGCCGAGTAAATCTTGCGTGTTGATCAGTGGATGACGCTTACCGACCTCATCGACGTCGATGAACTCCATGTCGACACCCATGCCTACCGCCATGCCGACAAAATGCCGGTAAGTGTCAACCTGGTCGTCGGTGTGCGCGAGGCGCATACCGCCGGTAATATGGTAAGAGATCGGGTTTTCCGGGTCGGCGGCGAGTTCACGGTATAGATTGATACTGTGACGCTTGAGGGCAACCATGGTCTGATTGGCGCCGAATTGGGTGACCTGGGCCGCCGCGTGCCAGGTCGAACCCGATGTCAGCTCATCGCGTTCCACCAAGACCACATCGGTCCAGCCCTCACGCGTCAAATGGTAAAGCGTGGAACAACCGGCAATGCCGCCACCGATCACCACAACACGCGCATGAGATTTCATCTTGTTTTTAGTCATTTTATCCGGTTCAAAATATTTGTCGTAATCATTTAGATTTCTGGTTGGCTGACAACGATAGTTTTATTTTCACAGGTCAGGAATATTAAACTATATTCGCTGCTATCAAGCGCTTGCCACGCGGTAAATATAAATTACATTAAGCCATGCATGAGACATTCTTTATTATCACTCAATGACCTTGAGATGTTTGATCTCGCTAGCTGATTCGAACGTTCGCACTCGGGCAGTTATTAATGGTCAGAGTTGAACGATGGATTCGGCGCAATTTAGGCTATCGAACATAGATTTTGAATAGATATGTCACTTCGGGTTAGTCATATTGTTGCTGGTTTTGTCGCGGTGCTGGTCGGGTACACGGGATCAGTCGTCATTATTTTCCAGGCGGCTAAATCCGCCGGCGCAACACCGGAGCAAATTGACTCATGGTTGTTAGTGCTGGGGATTGGTATGGGCCTATCCTGTATCGGCTTATCGTTACGCTACCGCGCACCCATTCTGACAGCTTGGTCGACGCCGGGAGCTGCATTGTTAGTCAGTAATCTGGTCGGATTCGATATGTCGCAGGCTATTGGGGCTTTTATAGTTTGCGGCATACTCATTTTCATAACCGGTATCAGCGGGCTATTCGACAAGCTTGTTCGCCTGATACCGAATGCGTTGGCGTCGGCTTTGCTCGCTGGAATTTTATTGCGATTCGGTCTTGACGCCTTCGTGCAAATGGAAAGCAAACCTGTATTGGTAGGCAGCATGTTTATTGTTTACTTTCTCTGTCTTAGAGTTGTGCCTAGATACGCAGTACCACTGGCACTCCTCGCAGGGTGTATTGTCGCGGCGGTAATGGGTTTGTTTGATACGCAGAGTATCGAGTTACGCCTTGCCAAACCTGTTTGGACAACACCCAGTTTTACCCTGAGCGCCACTATCGGTGTGGCATTACCGCTGTATTTCGTCACCATGGCTTCACAGAACGTGCCAGGCATAGCGGTATTGCGCTCGTGTGGCTACAACACACCTATTTCTCCGTTGCTGTCATGGACGGGATTGCTCACCATTGTCGGAGCGCCTTTTGGTGGGTTTACTTTCAATCTGGCGGCCATCACTGCTGCCATTTGTGCCGGTGAGGAAGCAGACGAAAATCCGAAGACACGATACCTTGCCAGTATTTGTGCAGGCTTGTTTTACTTTTTAGCGGCCCTATTCGGAGCGACGATCGCAACGTTGTTAACCGCAAGTCCAAGCGCGCTGGTACTGGCCATAGCCGGTATCGCCTTGATGGGAATAATCATGAATAGTCTTGCCGCAGGAATCCAACAAAATGAGAATCGACTGGCAGCGGGAACCACTTTCCTGTTCGCAGCTTCGGGGATTAGTTTTGCCGGTATAGGTTCGGCTTTTTGGGCGCTGGTGGCCGGACTTGTCATTTGGGCGGTTCTTAAGAGGAAATCGTCGTGACAAAAAGGTTTTGCTTAACCTAAGGTACATGAGGTCCGCCGGATTCTACCCCGGCATACCGGCTTTACAAATAAAGGAAACTCTGATTAAAACACGAAATTTGCGATAATAAGATTCCTGTTTTAAGAGAAGCTTATTTCATGCGCCAGACGACATTAGCCGAAGGCACGTTTGCCAAGTACAACAAGGCCACCCGGAAAGAAAAGTTTCTGTCCCAGATGGATGAAATCATTTCCCTGGAAGGAGCTGAGCCAAGTGATTGAGCCGCATTATCCGCAGCCTCAAGGCAGTGGCCGGCGCCCCATTGGGATTGAACGGATGTTGCGAATTCACTTTATGCAGCACTGGTTTAATCTGTCTGATCCGGGTATGGAAGAAAGCGCTGTACGATATGCCGGTGTTACGGGAGTTTGCCCATATTGATCTGGGACGGGAGCCGGCACCGGATGAGACGACGATCTGCAAGTTTCGTCATATTCTGGAAGAGCATGATCTGGGAGAGCGGTTGTTTCATCTGGTCAATGCGTATTTGACGGAGAACGGATTGTTCGTGTCGAAGGGGACGATTGTGGACGCGACCTTGATCGAAGCGCCGACCTCGACCAAGAACAAGGAGAAGGAGCGGGATCCGGACATGCATTCGACGAAGAAGGGGAATCAATGGTACTTTGGGATGAAGACGCATATTGGGGTGGATAGCCAAAGCAAGCTGATTCACTCGGTGGCGGTAACCTCGGCCAATACCCATGACTCACAGGTACTGGAAGACCTGTTGCACGGGGAAGAGACGAAGGTCTGGGGGGACTCGGCGTATAGTGGACAAAAAGAGGTGCTGAAAGAACAGGCCCCGAATGCCAAAGACTATACCCAGAAGAAGGGATCGAGAAATGACAAGTTGAGTGATGAGGAGAAGTCAAAGAACCGATCCAAGTCGAAAGTACGCGCGAAGGTGGAGCACACGTTTCATGTGATGAAACGACAGTTCGGGTTTCGCAAGGTCCGGTATCGTGGACTAGACAAGAATGCGAACTGGGTGTTTATGCAATGCACCTTGATCAATTTGGTGATGTCGAAGAACCGATTAGCGGCATCGCCATAGGCCAGTTGCGTCTAAATGAACCCAGTCGTCGTTAACACCGAATAGATCAAAGCAAAACATCAGGCAACTCATGGATGAATCTCTGATCTGTATACAACAAATCGCATAAACGGTCATTTTATCTTTTGAAAACCGGTAAATTCACCAATTGATCAGACCTTCCTAAAGCTTTATTTAGCAGGCGGCCACCACCCTTGGTATCACCCAAACACTGACCGGTTCTTAAATTTACAAATCAAAATGCTTGCCGGCTTTCAGACAGGTGTAGATCAGGACAAGGAGCAATATCAGGCGGAATATAAAGCCACCTGGCAGGATAAACAAGATGAGTACGCAACCACCGGCGACCGCGGATTGGACCGGATAACGCTTAGCGTATTTCGACGATTTGGTCTATCATGTTTCATAACTCCATTATTGCAGTCGTTGGGCACTGTTGAACAGGGTAAAGAAATTATCCGTGGTTTGTCGCGCAAAATCTTCCAGCGGCATGTCGCGAAGGCTGGCAACAAACTCTGCGGTATAACGAACAAATGCCGGTTCATTGGTCTTGCCGCGATGTGGTACGGGCGCCAGGTACGGCGCGTCGGTTTCGACCAGAATACGTTCAACAGGTGTCTTTAAAGCGACTTCGCGAATCTTGTCCGCTGTTTTGAAAGTCACGATACCGGAAAATGAAATATAAAATCCGAGGTCGAGAGCCTGTTCGGCGATAGGCCAGTCATCCGCGAAACAGTGCATGACACCACCCACTCCAGCGGCGTTATTTTCTTTCATGATTTGAATCGTGTCCGCGCCTGCATCCCTGGTGTGCACGATGATTGGTTTGCTCAGTTCTCTCGCAGCTTCAATGTGACCGCGAAAACGATCGCGTTGCCAATCGAGGTCGCCTTCGCTGCGAAAATAATCCAGACCGGTTTCACCGACGGCGATGATGCGCGGATCGTTACCCAGTTCAACGAGATTTTGAACGTCGACGGTTTCGCCTGGTGTTTCATTTGGATGAATTCCGACAGAGGCGAAAATATGATCGTGTTCGTGAGCAAGCGAAAGAACACGCCGAAAGTCCGTAAGATTCACGGACACACATAACATGTAGGCAATTTGGTTTTCTTTTGCGTTCGACAGAACGCTGTCTATGTTATCGCCGAGGGGTTCGAAATCGATATGGCAATGTGAATCTACCAGCTCCATTCACACGTATATCACATAGTGTGAGTAGGTTTGGATGATTGCATCATGTCGCTGAGAAACGATTCAATTTTGCCGCGTACGCCATCGGCATCCTTTCCTGCAAACTGAATTCCAATTCCGGGTACACGGCGGCCGTGAGCACCCTGGGGTGTGATCCAGGAGACAGTGCCCGCGATCGGAATACGTTCGCTTTCGTACTCCAGGTTCAGCAAAATAAATACTTCATCGCCGAATTGATATTTTTCTTCAGTGGGAATAAA
>CBDCFT010000079.1:0-83894 GCA_965216365.1 Arenicellales bacterium
GCACCGCCATTTACAGCGCTGGACTCGTTGGGGCTGCAAACACTCGTCTATCCGACATTGCCAGGGGGCGGCATACAGACCATATTAAGCCGACAAGACCCGCAATCAGAAGCAGGATTCCGGCTCTTTCTTGATGAACAAGGTGCGGTTTCCTTTGAACTCTCCTCCGCACAAGAAAACGGTGCTGTGGTATCGACGAACAAACCGGTGGTCGCACAGAGGTGGTACCTTGTCAGTGGCAGCTACGATGCCGAGTCCGGCAAATTGCTTGTCGCACAGCACCCATTTAAAGCCTATCCACGAGTGGATGACAAAGGCAGTGCCTGCTTCAGTACTACTCCTGACTTGACCCAGGCTGGCATTGTGGAGCCGTTGATAATAGCTGCGCGAGTGGCTTCAGATCGACCGGCGAAAGAACACTTCAAACGGTCGTATCGAAGCGCCTAGACTTTGCGCACGTGCTTTGGACTTGGCGGAAATGGAAGAACTCATCGATGACCAGAGCGAGAAGATCGTCGCAGCTTGGGATTTCTCGACTGGCATATCTAGTGACCAGATTCGTGATGTTTCGGTTAACCAACTGCATGGTCAGCTGGTCAACTTGCCGACGCGCGGTGTAGCCGGACATAGATGGAACGGAGAAGAGCATTGTTGGACCAAGCGCCCAGACCACTATGGTGCAATTCATTTCCATGACGACGACCTTTACGACTGCGCCTGGGAAACAGACTTTGAAGTGGAACTGCCAGATGACATTCCAAGTGCCGTGTACGCACTGCACCTTCATGGGGGTGGTGAAAACTACTATTTCCCGATTGTAGTTCGACCTCCCTCGCGGCACAACAACTGCACCGGTTGCATTTCTGTTACCCACAGCCAGCTATATGGCTTACGCGAATAATCGTATTGGTATTGATGTTCCGGAAACGGAGATTGTTTGGGGGCGTCTAATTCAAATGAACGCAATTGACCTCTTCATGCAGGAGCATCCTGAAATTGGTCTGTGTTTCTATGACTTACACAACGATGGGAGTGGCGTGTTTTATTCCTCGCGTTTGCGGCCTATTGTGAATTTGCAACCCAAACATATCGGTCATCTGGGTGGGATCGGCTCGAATGTGTGGCAGTTCAATGCCGATACTCATATTCTCAACTGGCTGGAACAATTGGGCCAACCGTTTGATGTCATTACGGACGAGGATCTCGAAACAGAAGGTGTGGCTGCTATTGCAGGTTATCGAACGCTGATCACCGGCACACACCCGGAATACTATTCAATCGGCATGTTGGATAGTGTGCAGACCTACGTTGATAATGGAGGGCGCCTGATGTATCTGGGCGGCAACGGTTTTTATTGGCGAGTCTCTTTTCATCCCACGTTGCCCGGAGTGATCGAGTGTCGAAAATCTGAAGACGGCATTCGTGCTTTTGCTCCTTTGCCCGGAGAGTTCTACTCCAGTTTCACCGGCGAATATACCGGGCTATGGCGGCGAAACGGTCGACCACCGAATAAGTTAGTGGGGATAGGGATGGTTTCGCAGGGGTTTGATATTTCATCACCCTATGTTCGTACGGAGACTAGTCGAGACCCCCGAGTTGCTTTCATTTTTGAGGGAGTCGAAAATGAAGTCATCGGCGATTACGGACTTTCAGGAGGAGGGGCGGCTGGTCTCGAACTGGATGCTGTTGATCAATCGCTGGGTACACCGCCACACGCACTTGTACTCGCTTCATCCGAACGTCATTCGGATCTATACCTCATGACGCCGGAGGATATGAACGACCCGGCTCCAGGTCTTGGAGGAACCGAAGCAGAAATTATTCGAGCGGACATGGTGTTTTTCGAAACACCGGGCGGTGGTGCCGTTTTCTCTACCGGCTCAATCGCATGGGCGGGTAGTCTCTCCCACGCGGATTACAACAACGATATTTCTCGCATTACAACCAATGTGCTGAAACGATTTTTGGATGAAACTCCGTTTGAAACATCTTCATAGTGCCTTATTGGGCATAGTCGTGTTTAATGAGATCTTTGAAATCTAGCACTGCAAATTTTCTAGGGTTCATATACCCTAAAACCAAAAATTCACTTGCGTGTGTATGTACTACCGAATGCGAACGAAAATTCATTTGATAATCGTCTTTTTAGCAATGTTAAACGAATGCGAGAGCAGCGCGATTGGATTCACGCATGCGGTGCCCTAAATAAAATTCGTCTTCGTAGCGATAGATTTCAGGCAAGATTGCCCGCATCTCGTATGTCTTTTCCCATTGACTAGCATAGTGGTCGGGTAAATATCCGATGTATTTTCCGGAAAGTATCATCAAGGCAATGCTTTCCATGTGTGCTGCGGTAGCACGTTGTTGGAAGTCGAGTTTTTCTGGGGGTTTAGACTCGAGTGTGTACGAACGGACCGGCAAACATTGCACTGGCAATTGTCTCTTTACTTATTTTTTGATCGGGCAAACCATATAAATTGTGATGATTGCCGCAAAAAAGAAGTTTGTGTCTCAGAAAACGAATGCTCTTAATTAACAGCGTCATGGTGACGTAGCATGGGTGACAAAATGACGTGATAGCGTTCTTCGAGCAGGCCCTGATGCAGCGCTTGAGGGGAGTTGATATCGATGTTGATTCTTACTTCAGGAGCGATGTCCGAGAATTCGGCAATAGCTTGTCCCAGTCTTAGCGATGTATTTGTTGCGAACCGCGTCAACCACACCCAGATGCAGTTCGCCAATGAGTTGACCTCGAACACTCCCAACGGCACCGCGGAAATTTTCTAGGGAACGAAAAAGTTTTAGTGCCGCATCATAGATCGCTTGTCCTTGTTCGGTAAGTTGAAATCCTTTTCGACCCCGTTCGCACAGTCTAACGTCAAGGCGGTCCTCCAGTTGACGAATATGAATACTGATTGTGGAGGCCGATATGCCAAGCTCATCTTGTGCTGCCGCAAATCCTCGATGGCGGACGACCGCTGCAAACACCCGTAACAATCTTAAATCGAGATCGCGCACGTTGGAAATGGGAGGCGCTTTATCCATCATACATTTATAATAATCAATGTAAACATTAATACAATAGTATTTATAAAGGTATATCCATTGTCTAGCTTGCTAACTGGTCTATAGTTTTGACTTCAATCGGGCGGTACAAGTCATTCGAATTGATTTACGCTACGCAAGCCAACAAAGAAGAGGAGTAGAGATATGAATCACCGATGTATACACAACGTTGTCTTTGCTACAACGCTATTGATTTTCGCCAGCACCGTTCACGCAGAACAACTCATACTCGGCCACTCCACCTGGGTCGGTTACGGGCCTTTTTATATCGCTCGCGACAAAGGATACTTTGAGGAAGAGGGGGTGGACTTGAAACTCCAGATCATGGAAAACACATCGCTGAAGATGGGTGCGTTAATGGCGGGTCAAATTGACATCGTCGCATCAACCGCCGATGAGTTTCCGCTCTACATGAAACCGAATAAACTGGTGAAATATATTTTTGCTGTGGACAATTCCAAAGGTGGTGACGGCGTTGTTTCGCAAAAAGAGATCAATTCCGTTGCCGACCTAAAGGATAAAAAAGTTGCGTTTGAAGAGGGTTCAGTTTCCCAGTTCTTCATAAATGCGCTACTTCGCGAAGCAGGACTGACCCAGGACGATATCAACATGGTGAATATGACTGCTACTGACGCTGGTGTGGCGTTTACTGCGAATCGTGTTGATGCAGCAGTAACCTGGGAGCCGCATTTGTCTCAAGGTGCGGCCACCGAGCACGGTAAAATTTTGGTCACCAGCGCGGAAAAACCGGGTTTGATCGTTGACGTTGTTGCCGTCACGCAAGAGACATTAGACAACCGGCGAGCCGAACTGGAAGCGTTGTGGCGTGCTTGGAATAGGGCGCTCACTTTCCTAGAAGAAAATCCTGACGAGGCTTATGCGATGATGGCAAAGGGCGTCGGTGGATGGCTTGAGGACCCGGAGGAGTTCGCTGCGACCGTCACGGGTATCGAGTATTTAGACGAAACCAAAAACCGAGACCTATTCGGACAACCCGACGCACCCGGGCAGCTCTATCAAACACTGGGTTACGCTTTGGATATTTGGCGCGATTTTGGTCGACTTCAAGTGGATTCTACTGCTGCCGACATTATCGAGCATTCCTTCGTAGGGCAGTAGTATCACATAGCCATGGGGAGGCTCGCGAGAACACTTCTTACTCCTAAGCGAAGCCTTCCCAGGATTCTCGAAGTCAGTGTCGGTACCGGAGTCGGTGCCGCCCTGTTTGTCGCGTGGTGTGTGGCGACATACGGCGGATTCATTAGCCAGGATTTTCTGCCAGCACCGCACCTCGTTGTAAGGGCGTTTTTTGAAAAACTGGCGGACGGGTCGCTACTTAAACACATCGGCGTATCATTACTCGAGATATATACGGGCTTTATCCTTGCCTCGGCGATCGCAATACCCGTTGGTATCTTTATGGGCAGTTTTCGAATTGTTGCGGCTGCAATCGAGCCGATAATTAATTTCGTTCGGTATTTGCCAGTAACATCGATGATTCCATTGTTGATACTTTGGATCGGAATTGGCTTAGAAGAAAAAATCGCCGTGATTTTTATCGGCACTTTTTTTCAACAGGTGGTGATGGTCGCCGATGTGTCCGCACGCGTACCACGCGATTTACTCGATGCTTCCTATACACTCGGCGCGACTCGCAGTCAGGTGGTGACTCGTGTTTTGTTTCCCGCCACTTTGCCGGGAATCATGGATACCTTGCGGGTGACCATGGGTTGGGCCTGGACATTTTTAGTTGTGGCCGAGCTCGTGGCCGCCGATGCCGGATTAGGATACATGATCCTTCAGGCAATGCGCGGTTTTCACCCTGACGTCATATTCGTCGGCATATTGGTCATTGGTGTACTCGGGTTGCTAACCGATATGTTCTTTAAATGTCTGCGGAACTATTATTTGCCCTGGGCGAATATTCACTGACATTAAGTATCGTGGCCAGCTTATCCATCAATAACGTTTGTCTTAAGTTCAGTGCTCGACACCAATTGGACGTCACCGCACTCGATGGTTTGTCAATGGAAATTCCCGACGGGCAGTTTGCAGTCATCGTTGGGCCATCAGGTTGTGGCAAGTCGAGCCTGCTTTATCTATTAGCTGGGCTTAACGAACCCACTGCTGGCCAGTGCCGTATTGATGGAAAGTTAATCGACGGACCCGGATCGGACCGGGGTATGGTGTTTCAGTCGTACACCTTGTTCCCCTGGCTGACTGTGCAAAGAAATATTGAATTCGGACCGCAACTGCGTGGAATGCCGCCGAGTGAAAGAGCTGCCAAGGCACGCGAGTACATCAGTAACGTTCAACTTGAAGGATTCGAGCAGCATTATCCGAATCAACTGTCGGGTGGTATGCGTCAGCGTGTCGCGCTGGCTCGTACATTCGCCAATGACCCTGAAGTGCTGTTGATGGACGAACCATTCGGGGCCCTGGATAGTCAGACGCGAACAGTGATGCAAGAGCTGTTACTTGAAATTTGGAATAAAGATCAGAAAACAGTGTTGTTTGTGACTCATGATATCGATGAAGCATTGCTGTTGGGAGATAAAGTACACGTGATGTCGGCAAGACCTGGTCGAATAATCGAGACCATCGACGTGGACATTAGCGATCAACGAACTATTGACTTAATTACGAGTGAGTACTTCGTCAGTCGCAAGAAGCGAATTATGGAATTACTGCATGATGAAGTCATTGCAGCGATACAACAGTAAACGATTAACCTACTATCTAGGACGCTAGTATGTCTGATAAATCAACGATGAAGGCTGCCTTGCTGACGAAGTACGCAGCACCTTTAGAAATTTCTGAAGTGCCAATTCCTGAGCCGAAACCCGGTGAATTATTGGTGAAGCTAGAAGCCTGTGGCGTTTGCCACACGGACGTCCATTTCTGGAAAGGCGAGCACGAACTACCGAGTTCGCTACCTCAAGTCATGGGTCATGAAGGAGTCGGTCGTATTGTTGAAACCGGTTCAAATGGTTCTACTTGGAAGATCGGGGAACGGGTCGGCGTGGGATATGTTTTTGATACTTGCGGTCATTGCCGTGAATGCCTTACCGGTTACGAAACCCATTGTAAAGATGTCACATGTACCGGCGTAAACGTTAGTGGTTGTTTCGCGGAGTATATGGTGCTGCGGCAAAACTGGGCCACCCGAGTTCCCGAATCGCTGGCGGTGACCGATGCCGCTCCCTTGCTCTGCGCAGGTGTCGCGGCATACAGCGCAATGCGTAAAGCACATCTTGAGCCTGGCGAGCTGGTTGTCATTTTTGGAATCGGCGGATTAGGTACCTACGCAATACAATATTCAAAACTCAATGGTGCTCGAGTTGCCGTTGTTGATGTCGACGACAAAAAGCTCGAGTTGGCAAGCCAGATTGGTGCAGATTATGTTTTTCGGGCAGACGAAAACCCGGAAGAAAAGATTCTGTCCATTGGAGGAGCCGATGCCTGCTTGAATTTCGCCCCCGTTGCGTCTACATGGCAACAAATGTTATCGAGTTGTGCGCCAAGGGGACGGATTGTACTCGTTGCGTTACCGACCGATCCGCTCCGCTTTGAAGCGCCACAAATCATCGAGAGCGGACTTACTGTCATGGGCAGCGCCGATGGAACCCGTCAGGAATTGCGGCAACTGATGGAGATAGCCAATGCTAAACGAGTTGAAAGTGTGGTAGAGGCGATGCCATTTTTAGAAATTAATACTGCGTTACAGCGGCTTGACTCGGGTGAACTTAAAAGTCGGCTCGTTCTTGAATTTTGAATGCCGTAAGACGTTATTGGGGTATTGAAAGACATCGAGGAAACTATATAAGGCAATGGATAATCAGTCCATTTGTCGCTAACGGATTCAATGGATTCGAATCATCATAACCTATTGAAATAGAAGGAAAATGGTGGGCCCGGTAGGACTCGAACCTACGACCAATGGATTATGAGTCCACTGCTCTAACCAACTGAGCTACAGGCCCAAGAGAAGATCTAAGATTCCACTCGGAGAGCGAAAATTTTACCAGACCGAAAGCCGGGCGGGTGCAGCTTGGCCTGGGTTTCTTGAAGTTATGTTCCCCCGATCGATTTGATCGGGGGAGTTTCGTTGTGGTTTTTCAGCTTTAACTTTCGAGAAAACTGCGCAAGTGTTCCGAACGTGTCGGATGGCGAAGCTTCCGCAACGCTTTAGCTTCGATCTGGCGTATGCGTTCCCGGGTTACGTCGAATTGCTTACCGACTTCTTCCAGCGTGTGGTCGGTGTTCATGCCGATACCGAAACGCATTTGCAATACTTTCGCTTCGCTTGGGTGTTAACGTGTCCATGAATGCCTTTGGTTGCGCCGCTTAAACCGGATGAGGTTGCGGCATCCAACGGTGCTTCCACGTTTTTGTCTTCAATAAAGTCGCCCAGATGCGAATCCTCGTCGTCACCAATCGGTGTTTCCATGGAGATCGGTTCTTTCGCAATCTTAAGCACTTTGCGAATTTTGTCTTCCGGCATTTCCATACGCGTTCCGCCAATTCATCCGGCAGTCGGCTCCCTTCGGCCTTTCTCTTGCAGCATCTGTCGGGAGATCGCGATTAAGTTTGTTGATGGTCTCTATCATGTGTACCGGAATACGAATGGTGCGTGCCTGATCAGCGATAGAACGCGTGATGGCCTGGCGTATCCACCAAGTTGCATAGGTGGAAAACTTATAACCACGCCGATACTCGAATTTGTCTACCGCTTTCATCAAACCAATGTTGCCTTCCTGGATTAAATCCAGAAACTGCAATCCGCGGTTGGTGTATTTTTTCGCGATGGAGATGACCAATCGCAAGTTGGCTTCAACCATTTCCTTCTTGGCGCGCCGTGCTTTGGCTTCACCGATGGACATGCGTCGATTGATTTCCTTGAGTTCGGAAATTGGCATGCCGACCCTGGCTTCCAGTTGCAAAAGCTTGTGCCGCGCTGTTTCCAGTTCTTCCAGGTTTTGTTGTAACAAATCGGTATCGCCTTCGCCGTTCTTGAGCAGCTTTTGCGGCCAGTCCTTATCGGTTTCGCTGCCGATAAAAATTTGCATAAAGGCCTTGCGCGGCATGCGTGCCTTGTGTATGCAGATATCAACAATGCTTTTTTTCGCATTTGCGAACCTGTTCAACGACATCACGCACCATGTAGGACAAGTGGTCGATTTGACGCGGCACGAATTTGATTTCCAGGAATTCGCGTGCCAGCTTTTTCTGGTGCCTGGCGATTTGTTTTGCGCCGATGCCATGTTTTTCAATAGCTCTTCCTAAGGACGCATAGCCTTTGCGAATGCGTGCAAAACGCGCGGCGGCTTCCTCCGGATCGGGACCGGTGTCGACGACTTCTTCTTCCTCGTCGTCGTCAGCTTTGTCATCACCCTTTTTGTCGGCATCAGCGGAAAAACCGGGAGAAACCGGAATTGGTTCTTCCTCGGCGTCGTCCGGATCGATGAAATCCACTAACAGATCGGTCAAGCGCATGTCGCCGGCTTCCACTTTATCGGCCAGCGTAATAATTTCCTGGATGGCTAACGGACAGGTCGCAATAGCATCGACGCTTTGACGAATGCCGTCTTCGATGCGCTTGGCCAGTGCGATTTCGTCTTTGCGCGTTAACAGATCAACCGTACCCATCTCACGCATGTACATGCGCACCGGGTCGGTGGTGCGGCCCAAACTCGCTTTCTACCGCCGTGGTTTAAAAACGGCCTCCGCTTCATCGGCGACCTCTTCATCGTCGGGGTTATCGGTTTTCAGTAACAGGCTATCCGGATCGGGTGGCTTGTCGTACACCTCGATACCCATGTCGTTGATCATGTTTACCACCGCTTCGATCTGGTCGGTGTCGTGCATATCCTCGGGCAAGTGGTCGTTGATCTCACGATAGGTGAGAAAACCCTGTTCCTTGCCTTTGAGGATCAGTCGTTTGAGTTCAGACTGTTTAGTTTCGGATTCCATGCAGTGATCTCAGGTAGTTAAACGGTTGAGTGGGCAAAACGATTAATTATAACGTGGTTTTCGGAATTTCCCTAGCGCTTTAGGGCAAGTTTTCCGCGTATTTCAGTTCGATTTGTGCTGTTGAGTCAGTTCCAAAAGCCGCTGCTTTTCTATCTCTGATAGGGCGCGCTCGCGGGATTCAGCCAGTAATTCATCAATCTCCTGGCTCAACCGCTTTTTTGCCAATGTACGCACTGTCTCGTCAAACACCTCGACCACGTTATCGTCAAGTACTAAGTGGTCCCAGGCGGACAGCTTTTCAAGGTGGGTATGGTGCGTTGTTTGGCGAAACCGCTCCAGCAAGTTTGCCGTCTTGAGTTCCGGTTCTGCATCCGTGAGATCGACCAGCTCGATCAGTAAATCCACGCCTGGTAAGTTAAGTCCAGCGAGATTCTCAATGTTTGTTCGGCCATGAGTTTTGTCCGGATATTGGAGTAGCAGGGCAATCGCCGTCGCCACGGGCGATAAAGTCGCAGGTTTAGCGGGTTTGTGTGGATTCCTTTGCGTGGGCGTCGGTTGTGGCGTGGTTCGGCTGAGTTTGTCGGTATCGAGTCTCGATAAGCTGGACAATCTTTCAAACATCAACTCTTTAAGTACACCGTCATTTAGTTTGCCAAGCAATGGTTTGCATAGTTCGACAAGACGGGCGCGTCCATCGAGCCGTGTCAGATTGGTTTGCACTATCAGGCTGTCAAATAAAAAGTCCGGTAATGGCGTTGCTTGTTTGATTCGTTCACGGAAAGCATCAGCGCCTTCAGCCCGCACTATGGAGTCGGGGTCTTCGCCGTCAGGCAGAAATAAAAATCCAATTTGCAAGCCATCACGCAAAACGGGTAGGGCGACTTCCAGCGCTCGCCAGGCGGCGTCACGACCCGGCGCGATCGCCATCGAAACAAAAAACGATTTCCGGTGCGAGCCGGAAAAGTCTTTCCAGGTGCGGCGCCGTGTGGTTGCCGTGCCCAGTGTAGCGACGGCATTGTCAATGCCGGATTGAGCGAGAGCGACGACATCCATGTAACCTTCCGACAACAACACTGTATTGTAAATCACGAATGGACTTGCGCGCACGGTAAAGTCCGTACAACTCACTGCCTTTGTGAAACAACGGCGTTTCTGGCGAGTTAAGATACTTGGGTTCGCCGTCGCCTAAGATGCGCCCCGCCAAAACCGACTATCCGGCCACGGTGATCCTCGATGGGAAACATGATCCGCCCACGAAAACGATCATAGTAACCGCCGTTGTCTTTGCTGATTAACAACCCGGCAGTGGCCATGGATTTTTGTTTTGAATCTGACGTGCCAACCGCTTTCAAAACGCCATCCCAACTGTCGGGCGCGAAACCCAAATCGAAGGACGCGGCGATTTCTCCACTTAAACCGCGTTGCTTGAGATAGTCTATAGCCGTTTTTGCCTGCGCGTGTTCACGCAGTTGCCGTCGATAATAATTTTTCGCGTCCGATAAAACCGATAACAAGTCTTTACCTTGATTCGGCGCTTTAGAAGCACCGGGTTTGTTTTCTTCGCTCGGTACCTCCAAACCAACCTGGCCAGCTAGTTCTTCGATAGCTTCGGGGAAGGATAAATTTCCGAATTCCATCAAGAAGGTGATGGCGGTTCCGCTCTGTCCGCACCCGAAGCAATGATAAAACTGTTTGGCCTGGCTAACGGTGAACGACGGCGTTTTTTCATCGTGAAAAGGACAGCGGGATTTGTAATCCTTACCCATTTTCGACAACGGCACGCGACTGTCGATGACATCGACAATATCAACGCGTGCGAGTACTTCGTCGATGAAATGTTGGGGGATCTTACCGGCCATACCGATAGTGTATAGGTTCTGGAACCTATCGAAAAAGGGGGAGCAGCGCGGCGTTTACATTCCGCACCGTTCAATCGAGTCTAGCCCAGCCGCTCCTTGACTAGCTTGCTAACCAAACCCATGTCGGCTCGTCCCTGGATTTGGGGCTTTAACAGACCCATGACTTTGCCCATGTCTTTCATGCTGTTGGCGCCGGTTTGTCGCATGGCGTCATCGATGAGCTGCGCGATCTCATGGCCATCCAGAGCTTCAGGCATGTATTTTTTCAGAACGTCGATATTTTGATTTTCCTTGTCCGCCAGATCCTGGCGTTCGCCTTTTACAAACTGATCTGCAGCATCGCGCGATTGTTTGATGGATTTTTCAATCACGAGCAACACGCCGTCGTCGTCCAGCTCGGTCTTATCGTCCAGTTCCTTGCGTTGAATCGCTGCGCGCAACATGCGAATCGATTCCAGTGTCACCGAGTCCTTGGCGCGCATGGCGTCTTTCATGTCTTGCTGGATTTGGTCTTTAAGTGACAAGGTCTTGCGAAAAGCGTTTGTAGCCGGAAATTTATAACAGTTTTAAGCGCTCAGCTTTCAGCGGTCGGTTTATTATTCGGTATAAGCAGGATTTGTCCTGCTGACAGCCGACCGCTGTAAGCTAAATGCTAATATAATCTTTGGCGGCGGGCGCGTTGACGCGAGACACGCTTGGCTTCGCGTTTTTCCGCTGCAGCGCCTTTGCGCTTGCGTACGGTGGTGGGTTTTTCGTAAAACTCCCGTCGGCGAACTTCCGTGAACACGCCCGCTTTCTCGCAGGAACGGCGAAAGCGTCTTAAAATGACATCAAATGGTTCGTCCTGACGGATTCGGACACTCGGCATATAAACGTAACTCCTTGAAAAACTTGAATTCTATATGGGTAACCCAGTAACGGGGGCGCAATTCTATAGGCAAGCTGCTCCAATGTACACTTTCACACCGATTTTTCGTGGGATTCCCCTGTGAATAAGCGCGTTTTGGGTGTCGAAACCTCTTGTGACGATACCGGCGTGGCGATTTTCGACACTCAATTGGGTTTGCTGGCGCATCGCCTGGCGTCTCAAGTTAAATTGCATCAGCCCTACGGTGGTGTGGTGCCGGAGTTGGCGGCGCGCGATCACATTCGCACGGTGTTGCCACTCATTCGTAAAGTGATGGCCGATAGCAAAACTCAAGCAGATGAGATTGACGCAGTGGCCTATACCGCCGGGCCTGGGTTGGCGGGTGCGTTGTTGGTGGGTGCAGCAATCGGACGCAGTCTCGCTTATGCCTGGAACGTTCCCGCGGTCGGGGTGCATCACATGGAAGGGCATTTGCTCGCGCCCATGCTGGAAACACCGGCGCCCGAGTTTCCCTTTCTCGCGTTGCTGGTTTCAGGTGGACACACCATGCTGGTGGATGTGGAGGGTGTCGGGCAATATCGTTTGTTGGGTGAGTCGCTGGACGACGCTGTCGGCGAAGCGTTTGATAAAACTGCCAAGGCTTTGGGTCTGGGTTATCCGGGTGGTCCGGCTATTTCCTGTGTTGCGGAAAAAGGTAATCCCACGCGATTCAAGTTGCCGCGACCGATGACGGATCGGCCCGGACTGGACTTTAGTTTTAGTGGATTAAAAACAGCGGTTATTACCACCATACAACAATTTGAAAAACTGGACGAACAAACGGTGGCCGATATTGCGACCGCGTTTCAGCAGGCGGTGGTCGATACGTTAACCATCAAATGCCGACGTGCGCTGCAAGAAGCTGGACGAGACACTTTGGTGGTTTCAGGTGGTGTCAGCGCGAATACCCAATTACGAAAAAATCTGTTGACGTTGGGAGAAGAACAAAGCGCCCAAGTGTTTTACCCACGCCCCGAATTTTGCACTGACAACGGCGCGATGATTGCTTACGCAGGTTCGGTTCGATTGCATGGAAAAGTCTCTAACGGTTTGGGCTTCAATGTCTACCCTCGCTGGTCGTTGTTGGATTTACCACCGATAGCAAGTATTTAGTTTTCGCTTCATGTTGTGGGAACTCGCTCGCGAATAGTTTTGGCTAAGGACCAATTACTAACAACATAAATACTAACCTCGGGACAACTTGATCTTCGACTCGTTACCCGCGGCAAGGCGTTTCACATTTTCCCGGTGGCGCCAGATCACAAACGCGGCCATGATGATCGTCATCACCAGCACAGGCGCGCTCTTTAGAAAGAACCACGAACAAAGAGGCATTGCGATAGCAGCCAGCAATGACGCTAGGGATGAGAATCGAAATACCGCAGCGACCACGATCCAGGTAAGTACGCCGAGTAATCCCAGCCATGGACTCAGTGCAAGATAAACGCCCAGTCCGGTCGCTACGCCTTTGCCACCACGAAAGCGTAGAAAGACGGGATACAAATGTCCGAGAAATGCAAATAAACCACACGCGGCGATCACCCACTCGTTATCGGTGAGCGTGCGCGCAAGTAATACAGCCGCCACGCCTTTCAATACATCGCCGATTAAAGTTAACGCGGCGGCCCGTTTGTTTCCCGTACGCAGTACATTAGTAGCGCCGGGGTTCTTGGATCCCGTGGTGCGTGGATCGGGCAAACCCATAAAGCGCGAGACAATAACCGCGGATGAGATGGCTCCGATAAAGTATGCGATGACGGGTAGTAAATAAGTCACGTCTTTATTGTTATGAGATTGGAAGTCAAGACAGGTTCGTTTCGATTCGTTATAGTTGCGTGGCCAATAAGCATATCAGGGTAAACCGTGGATATCATTTATTTGCACGATCTGAAAGTCGATTGCGTGATCGGTGTGTGGGAGTGGGAGCGGCGTATTCGTCAAACCCTCACCGTCGATCTGGACATGGCGGCGGACATTCGAAAAGCCGCGGCGACGGACGATCTAAAAGACACATTGAGCTATAAAGATGTCGCCAAGACGGTGCAATCCTTCGTTGAGCAATCTGAATTCCAGTTAGTCGAAACCCTGGCCGAACGAATTGCTGAAAAACTAATCGACGAATTCGGCATTCCCTGGTGCCGCGTGCGCATCAATAAATTCGGTGCCGTGCGTGGCGCTGGCGATGTCGGCGTGATTATTGAGCGAGGAAGTACGGGTTGATATTTGTCGATTGCGCTATGTAATTAGAATTCGGCAAATTTAGCGCTAAGCTTTTGGCTAATGGCGGTTAGCGGTTAGAGATATCTCTTGCCTTTGCAGAAGCGGCTTATGTCGCGATCAAATAGTTTGCCTTTCCCCTGCGGGGGAAGATGGGAGTGATCAAAGCTCATCGCGCATGACTAAATCCATTCTCCCCTCCCCTACGGAGGGGAAATGTTATCGTGGTTTGGATTTCGGCATTCAGTGTTGGTAGGATGCAATAGTAAACAAATGTAATGGGAATGGTGCGGCCTTGCCGCCTTCGATGTGGGTTTCCTCGTGATAGCTGACGAATTTTCTGATTTCAGGGGTCATTGGTTTATGTAGTTGTTGGTGTATTAGTGTTAATTAACATTTTAGTCACACATTTTTAACTTTAAAAAATTCAATTTTTTTCGTTCTTTATTTGTCTTTCGAGTGTATACGTCGCTACGGATTCCCCAGATACTTTAATGCAGCGACGGCCGCGTTGAGCGCGTCGTTCTCAGTGTTTTTAGCGTATACCACGAAAGCGTTCAAATTAAATCCGGTACCGGAAATGCGTTGAAGTTCCCCGGCATCCAGTGGCTCGCGTACGATGCGTCCAGGGAAATAACCCGCACCTGCGTTTTCCAACACATATTGCAGTCCAATAAAACTGGAATCGACATACAGGTGAGGTGTCGATAGTTCCGGATGCGTGGCGTGGTGAAATGTGTCGAACTCCGCGCCCCAGTTCACATAGACATAATCTTTGGCGGAAATCTGTGTTGCCAATTTTTCATTGGCTACCAGTATCAATTCGCTTTCGAATAACTTTTCCACAATCAGGTTGGGCCGTTGTTGTGGCGTGTACGTGACCGCAATATCGAGCGTGCCGTTAGATACCTGATCGATAAGTAGTGCCGGTGTGCCACGGTGGGCACGTATCGCGATTTCGGGTTCGTTGTTCTTCATCCATGATAACCACTCGAGTAGCAATTGATCCCATAAGCTGGTTTCGCCGCCAATGGAAACCACAGTCGCATATCTGGCCGGGTGGGCAAGGTCGTGCCGGGCCTGTTGCCATGCGCGTACCAGGGTTGTCGCGTAACGTTCGAACTGATTGCCGATTGGGGTTGGCTCAGCACCCGTTTTGCGGCGAATAAACAGGGTTTGTCCCAGTTCCTCCTCGAGCGTGCGAATACGCGCGCTCACCGTAGACTGCGTTACGTGCAGGCGTTTGGCGGCGGTGACAAAACTGCCCGTCGCCAACACCTCCAAAAATGTCCTGGCTTGATTTATGTCCATGTCAATGCTACCGAGAAAAGCGTTTATCTATCGATTTTTTTCGTCATAAGCAACAAAAAATTTCGTTTGAAAATCAGCGATATTCACCCCAAATTCCGCGTCTAACGATGAGTGTTCTGGTTGACCAGCCGTCTCCGGGAGTGACGACGAAAGGAGTCAGCAAAGCATTACTTTGTCGGCGGGTTTAGATGAGGCCGTAGTTGATTGATTATGAGGTTTTAAAATTATGGGGAAACGACGAACCGAACCGGATAATTATTCAGATATTGAGGAATTCAACGTATACGAGTGGGCAGAAAAACTCGCCGATCTTACCGATCCTTCTAATTCAGACACCGTCGAGCGCAGCATTGCACCGGCGTGGCGACGTATCGAGGAGTATAAAGAAGATCGCTGGCTACGGGCGCAACTGGAAGACGTATTCTAGAACCTATCTCAAAATATCTACACCTCGCTGATACGTCGTTAAAAACACTCGCAAAATGTTCGTATATTTTCGTACCCGCTCCGCTTTTTCGAACGTTTTCGTCTCGTCTAGCATCGCTCGCCTATTTTGAGTTAGGTTCTAGTTTCTTAGGGCGATTTCTTCGTCCAGGTATTGTCTGTCTGGCGACAAAATCGCATCGAGGATTGCTCGGTAACGCCTTTGGCATGCCGCACCAGTGCGACCTCGCGGCAATAAGCGTCGCTGTTGTCGGTGTTCGCGATTTGCAGCGTTCCATTGGCACCACTTTCCGGGTTTTCCCAACTTAAGACATAGCCATCCGGTTGGCTGTCGAGTGCAAGCTCCACCATACTGTGAAATATCGCAGCGTCATCTTCGCTCATCAAATCGACATTTTTGCTCAGTGTGAATTGCAATTCTTCAGCGTGCAAAAATGACCAGCAAACGGTAGCCAACAATGCCGGAAGAAATTTGCGAATTAAGTTACACATCGATTTGTAGAACGCCTATCGATTCGCCAACATCTGATCCAGCCTGTCCGGATTAAATCCATTCATGCGTTGATTGCCAACAAGAATGATGGGCACGCCTTTACCTTTCAAGCGTTTGTATTCCTGGCGGCCGACGACGCTGTTTTCGACATCGTATTCGTTAAACGCAATACCTTTGGAGCGCATATAGGTTTTCGCGCGTTCGCACCAGGTACACCAGGTCGCTGTATATATTTTTACTGCACCACCGCTGACGCTAACGGTATCCTGACTCTGAATCTCACTCGCTGTCTCCAATGAGTACACCTGGATCGACAGGGCTTCGGCATCTTCTTCGATGGGTTGGTCCGAATAATGTATGGTTCCATCGTCGTCAACCCACTTGTACACACCCTGGGCAAGCACCGACGTGCTGTTAAAAGTAAAATAAATAAACAATAAACAACTAATAATTTTCATGGTACGACTGAACGACCTCCATCAATCCTAATCATCTCGCCGCTAACAAAGGTTGCATCTTTGACAAGATACAGTACTGCCCGTGCAATATCATCCGCCGCGCCGGAGCGTTTGAGTGGCGTGCGCGAAATAATACGCTGTTGTGCGACCTGGTCATTGTTTGATGCCGGCCACAGTATTGCACCCGGTGCCACGGCATTAACACGCACTTCCGGTCCCAGCTCAATGGCCAGCGAACGTGTCATCGACTGCAATGCGGCTTTGGTCGCGCAGTAGATGGCGTGGTGCGCCAACGGACGTTCTGCGTAAATATCAGTAATGTTAACGATGCAGCCTTTATTTTGTTTCAGTGAGTCTGCTGCTGCCTGACTCAGAAAAAACGGTACTTTTGCATTGGTGGTAAAAAGCTGATCCCAGTCGTTTTCGGTGGCGCTCTCAACGGGTTGTTCGGTGAACATCGATGCGTTATTCACCAACACATCCAGTCGTTTGCATTGCTCGATGGTCTCGCGCACGAGGTGTTTCGTTTTTGCGATGTCATTTAAATCGCCGCGCACCAGCATGATGGAATCGGGGCGTGATTCATTTAACTCGCGTTGCAAAAGGTGGGCGGCGTCCGCCGAGCTGCGGTAATGCATCACTACCTTCATGCCTTGTGCATGCAAAATGCGCACGATGCTGGCGCCAATACGTTGCGCGCCACCAGTGACCAAGGCAACTTTGCCAGTCAGATCAGTCGCCATGTTTTGACTTGTCGTTTGTGCGCGTAAAAGGCATCATTGCGCCCCCTGATTTAGCGCCTGTTTTCTTTGATTCGTCCATTATACCCCTGATAAGCAGTTTTGATTTCGACCAACTCACTACACACCCACGGTGCTCTGCCTGTGCCGGAGAAGGCCGCGAGCGCGCACAGTCAACGGCTGTGCACGCTAATCAAAAATCGCATCGAGACCGGCGGCGGACAAATCGGATTCGATGAGTTTATGCGCATGGCCTTATATGAACCCGGCCTGGGATACTACGTGTCCGGTGCGCGAAAATTTGGTCAGGAAGGGGATTTCATTACCGCGCCGGAAATGGGTGATTTATTTGGACGTTGTACCGCACGTCAGTGCCAGCAGGTTTTAAATCTCACCGGCGGTGACATTCTGGAAATTGGCGCGGGTAGCGGTGCGTTGGCGACGCAAATCTTGAGTGAGCTTACCCGGCTCAGATGTCTGCCCGAATGTTATTTGATTCTGGAAGTGAGTCCCGATTTGCGTCAACGTCAGCAAGAACTCATCGCGAAAAAGATTCCCGATTTTCGCGATCGCGTGTCGTGGATTGATTCGTTGCCGGAAAATTTTAACGGCGTGGTTGTCGCCAATGAGGTTTTGGATGCAATGCCGGTTGTACGATTTCGTAAGGTCGAGGCGGGGTTTAAAGAAATGAAAGTGATCGCGGATGGAAACGATTTCGTCGGTTGCTATGATTCTTCAGCGCAGGAAAAAAATTTGTTTAACAAGGATATGTTTGACTCATTGCAGTTAGCACCCGGATACGAATCTGAGGTCAATCATCACGCCAATGCCTGGCTAAGTTCCATTGCCCAATGTTTACACAAAGGTGTGATACTGTTAATTGATTATGGGTTTCCGCGTAACGAGTTTTATCATCCTGACCGCTCGCAAGGCACATTGATGTGTCATTATAAGCATCGCGCACATGAGAATCCATTTGTTAATGTTGGGTTACAGGACATTACCGCTCACGTCGATTTTACGGCGTTAGCGCAAACGGCTGTAGATTCGGGACTGGACGTTTTAGGATATACCACGCAAGCTGCGTTTTTAATGTCCTTAGGTATTTTGGATTCGGTAGACGCCGAATCAAAGGATACGGTGCATCATCTAACACAAACCAATCAAATCAAGAAATTGACCATGCCGTCTGAAATGGGTGAGTTATTTAAAGTCATGGCGTTAGGAAAAGGTATCGAAAACTCGCTACAGGGATTTAGCATGTCCGATCGTAGAGCACGTTTGTAATGGATTGGTGGCACGCGGTCTTCCTTGCTTTTGTGCAAGGCATCACGGAATTTTTACCCATTTCCAGTTCCGGGCATTTAGTTTTAGCGCCGAATGTATTGGGCTGGGCCGATCAAGGTTTGTCATTCGACGTTGCCGTGCATGTTGGCAGCATGTTGGCAATAGTGGGCTACTTTCGTGATGACTTTCGTGCCTTGTTCCATGCGGTCAATAACCGGCATCTCGATGAGTCGAGTATACACTTAGGGCTGGTTTCCTGGTTGGCAGTCGCGACTATTCCGGCAGGCATTGTTGCGTTAACACTCGGCGATATTATCGGCACGGCGTTGCGCAATCCAACCAGTGTCGCTATCGCGCTGATATTTTTTGGTTTGGTCTTGTGGTGGGCCGATCACACCAGTCAACGCACTCGCGAAGTATCGGATATGAATTGGCGCGATGCTTTGTTAATCGGTTGTGCTCAGGCAATCGCCTTGATACCCGGCACCTCGCGCTCGGGTATTACTATTACCACAGGTTTAATTTTAGGCCTGACGCGTGAAGCGGCAGCACGCTTTTCATTTTTAATGGCTGTGCCTGTCATTTGTCTGGCCGGGGGCTGGAAAACGGTGGAGCTTATGCGTTCAGCAGAACAAGTCGATTGGATTGCAATGATTATTGGGTTGGTTGCCTCAATGATAACCGCCTATGCCTGTATCCACTGGTTTTTGAAATACCTGCGTCGTTTTTCGTTGTTGCCGTTTGTGATTTATCGCGTGGTGTTGGGTATCGTGTTGTTGGTTGCGTTTTTCTAGTGGATAAAATTGATCGCTTAGAAAATCAATCGCGTGTTGCAGTAACGATTAGGTTATTACGAATAAGCAAATCGACGACACAACCTTATTTTAGAAACTCAAAGAACAAGATCACTGCGCGGAGCCTGTCCTGAGCGAAGTCGAATGGACTCGCGATGACAAATTCTGTCATTGCGAGGAGTGCAACGACGAAGCAATCTCGTTCTTCTTTACTTTGCTGATTGCTTGCAATCGGCGTTCGCGAAGTTTGGCGCCGATGATTGCACCGTCAGTTGTTTCTTTGACGACATCGCTAATGTCTACCGTACTCGCCGCTGCAAAATACGCATGTAATAATGTTGCTGAAGGGTAATCGATATCCGATCGGCCTTTGCGTCCGCGGGCATCAGCTTCGCAGGCCAGCGAAAATTGTTTGAGAATTTTCCGATTGCGAAAAGCGTCCAATTCTTCCAGTAGTTTTAGCACGATGCCGGGTTTTAACTCCGACAAACGATGCATTTTTAAATGTGATCGGCAAACTTTAAGTGCGAGTGCGGTAAAATCTTTTGGTGCGCGCAGACGTTCGCTTATTTTTCGAATGGGTTCCAGCCCCGTTTTTTCATGACCGACGTGTTTCGGTAACTCATCTTCGGGTGTTAACGCTTTGCCGAGATCATGCACCAATGCGGCATAACGTACTTGCGCGTCGTTACTTAATCGCGTCGCTTGCTCCAATACCATTAAAGTATGGATACCCGAGTCTATTTCAGGATGATGTTGTTCCGGTTGCGGTACGCCAAACAACGCATCGATTTCAGGAAAGATCCGCGCCAATGCCCCGCACTCGCGTAACACTTCAATAAAACGTGTTGGTGTTTTGGTCAAAAGCGCCCGATGCAACTCCACCCAAACCCGTTCGGCAACCAGTGCATCTACTTCACCTGAATCGACCATTGATTGCATTAACGCTATCGTTTCATCAGCCACATGAAACCCGAGCGAGGCAAAGCGCGCGGCAAAGCGTGCAACGCGTAGTATTCGCACCGGATCCTCAGTGAATGCGTCAGACACATGACGCAATACGCGTTTACTGATATCAGCCTGACCGTCGTGGGGATCGATTAGTTGTCCGTCGCGATCCTGTGCCATCGCGTTAATGGTCAAATCCCGGCGCAGCAGGTCTTGTTCCAGAGTCACTTGTGGCGCGCTGTCCACCTCAAACCCGCGATAACCGCGCGCTGTCTTGCGTTCCGTGCGCGCCAGGGCGTATTCCTCATTTGTTAAAGGATGTAAAAAAACCGGAAAATCCTTGCCAACGGATTGAAAACCGAGTTCAATCATGGTTCGGGGGGTGGCGCCGACAACGACCCAATCGCGCTCAGTGGCATCGAGTCCCAACAATTGGTCGCGAACGGCTCCGCCGACAAGATAACAATCCAGGCTATCCGCGGGGTCAGCCATGATTTATAGTGGGATACGTCGCTTTGCGCGTATTGTATTGGTGTTATTAACAGGCAGCATGCTTTCCGGTTGTTACTATTTTCAATCGGCGGTTGGTCAATTGAATGTGATCAGCAAAAGCCGATCCATTGAAAAACTGGTAAACGATAATAGTACGGACGCGGAGTTAAAACAAAAACTCCTACGTGTACAAACTATGCGGGCGTTCGCCAGCCGAGAGCTGGGTCTGCCCGACAACCGGAGTTATAAGCGTTACGCTGATATCAAACGCGATAACGTGGTATGGAATGTATTCGCCGCCTCCGAATTGTCGGTAACGCCAGCGCGTTGGTGTTTCCCCATAGTCGGTTGTGTTGCCTATCGTGGTTATTTTAGTTACGCCAAAGCTAAGACTTTTGGCGCCAAACTGGAGAAGGGTGGTTTCGATGTATTCGTGGGTGGGGTGCCGGCTTATTCGACATTAGGCTGGTTCAACGATCCGTTGCTCAATACGGTTATCAAGTACTCCGATGTCAATCTTGCCGGCTTGATTTTTCATGAGTTAGCCCATCAAGTGGTGTTTGTAAAAGGCGATACCACTTTTAATGAGTCATTTGCGACGGCGGTAGAGTTGGAAGGCATGCGCCGCTGGTTGCAGGCACAAGGCGATGAACAGGCCTACGAATTATATGTGCAGGATCAACGACGCGAAGAGCGGGTGATTGGCATGATTCTGGATTATCGTGATCGCCTGAAAACACTTTACGCATCCGGCATCACCGACGATGAAAAGCGGCAACTAAAAAAGCAAATCTTTACCGAATTAAAACTGGCTTATCAGGAACTACGCGCTGATTGGAGTGGACCGTCGCGATTTGATGGCTGGTTTGCAAAACCGTGGAACAACGCTACCATGATTCCGTTCGCGGCTTACTATGATTGGGTACCCGCGTTTACTGCATTGTTAGACAAAGCGAATGGCGACCTGGCGACGTTCTATAAAGAAGTTGAAAAACTGGCAAGGCTGCAAGCCGATATACGCACCGAGAAACTGGATCAAATGACCCAACTGGCTCTCATTGAACAGCCGGCACACAGTGGCTAAAAACTAACGCGATGCCTTCTGTCTGAATGTGTCGAGCGCTTGCGCTTGATGGGTCGATAGATATCCCGGAACGACTTCTTCCATGGATTTCGGATGAATGCCGAATACCGGTGGAAACGGGCAGTCACACACCGAATCCATTTGCAGCGAGTGATAGTTGTCCATGGTAAAAGGCTTGCCCGGCGCAAATTCCATCGCGCGCGCCTGCAACCGCGCCATGTTATCGCTGAGCCGCAGAATTTTTCGCCGAATACCCATCAACCGTATTAGATATTCGACGATTTCTTGCAAGTGATAAACTTTCGGCCCGCACAAATCATAACGCTGGTTGGCTGTCGCGGGGTCCGTAGTGGAATGGACGAAGGCAGCCACCACGTCTTCGACAAACACCGGTTGCAACCGGGCGTCAGGGCAGGCGAGCGGAAACATCAAAGGGACTTGTTTTAGCAAATCGGCGAAACGATTGGTGAAACTGTCGTCCGCGCCAAAAATGACCGAAGGACGAAAACTGGTAACGGATAACGTTCTAGTGTCGTGTACAAGATTTTCCGCAATGCCTTTGGTTCGAAGATAATGACTTACCCCGTCCGGATTAGCATTGAGCGAACTCATGTGCAGGTAACGTTTGATACCCGCTTTCGCGCATGCATCGATGATTTTCTTGGTCAGTTCTACATGTGCTCGTTCGAAGCCTTTGCCGTCGCGGCCACTCTCATTAAGGATGCCGACAAGATTGATGACGCTGTTACAACTTTTGAACAACGATTCGAGAAAACTGTTGTCGTATACATCGCCATCGATAATAGAAACACCGGGCAGGACTAACAATGATTTATGCCGTTCACGGTGTCGGCTGGGAACGGTGATTTTATGGCCGAGTTTGTTCAGGCGGCGAGTCAGATGACTGCCAACAAAACCAGTGCCACCGACAATACAGATATTTTGATTTGACATAAGGTAAAGTCTAATTCTGAGCTAATGAATGTGCCGTTATCGTCGGCATGCGTGTGCTTATGCGTACGGTATCACCGCCTAGACGATTATTGTAAACCGTCGCGTAAGCCAATACATTTTTCACAAAGTTGCGTGTTTCATTGAATGGAATCGTTTCCACCCAGATATCCGCATCCAGCATGCCGTGTTGTGGGCGCCATCGGTCCGCGCGTCGTTCGCCCGCATTGTATGCCGCGCTGGCCAGCGCCTGGTTGCCGTTGTAGCGTTTTATCAGCGAGCGCAAATAACGTGTACCTATCTTGATGTTGTTTGTGGTGTCCACCATTGAAGCGCGCGACTTGATATTAATTCCCAACTCGCGCCCGACCCGTCTTGCAGTGGCCGGCATGAGTTGCATCAACCCCAATGCGCCAACACCGGATTGCGCGTCAGTGATAAACGCACTTTCCTGGCGAATGACGCCGTATACCCAACCGGGGTCGATGCCGTTGCGTTGTGCATTGTCAGTGACATCGTTTTTGTATAGCAGGGGAAAACGAATGTTTAAATCATCGGTAAACTTTGATTTCGCTGCGTAAATGATTGCCTGGCTGTGCCAGCCGGCGTCGAATGCCAACACCGTCGCGTGTCGTAACGTTGCATGGTCCGCATCCAGTAAATACCAACGCCATTGTCGTCGTGCCATTTCAACATCGCCAACGGCAAATAGTTCCAGGGCCATTTGTATGCCGGGTTCATTAGCCAGTGCTCTGATCCCGGAATTGTTGACCGGCATCGGTCGGTGGGTCATCGCATAGTCTGCGTTGATTCGGTCTGCGGCTAAAAATCCATAGTAATTTCGAATAGCTGCAAGCTCACGATAAATGTTTTGTGCATCCGTTTGTTTGCCGGTTTGCTCCAAGGCGCGTGCTTTCCAGTAACGCCAGTTGGGTTCTTGCTGCTCTTCGTCAGTCATGTGGTTTATTGCATTCAATGAACTTTTCCAGTCCAGATTACGCAACGCCGCACGTACTCGCCATTCACGCATGACCGGTGTCAGGGTTTCTACAGCGGTCGGAGGGAACCAGTCATAAGCCGCCGGCAGCCGGTCCAATGCGGCGTAAGTTCCTGCGTGGCCGAAACCCTGGTGCATCACATCAGTCGAGAAAGAGTGACGTTGGGTTAAGGTATTCCAGCTTCTAAACGCGGATACCGGGTTAGCGCGCGCCAGGCGATACACGCCGTGTAACAATATTTTTTGTGCGCGTTGCGAATCCGTTGCGTAAGACACATTCGATAACGCGCTGGTTGGATTCGCTGCCGCATGAGTCCAGCGCGTCACCCATTGTTGATCCGCTGGCGATAGGTAAGAGCGGCCCAGATAACGCGCCATGCCGAGCTGACGTTTTTCTATGGCCAACTCAATACGCGCCCAAACGCGTTCGTCGGTGAGTAAACCCGCCTGTTTCCACGCCGCGAACACGGGGTCGCAGGATTCTGGCAGGCTTTTCGGATATAGCCAGATGGTTTCGATTTGATTATCCAGTTGCGGATCAATACCGCGGCCGGACATTTGCAAACGCAGGTGATGGCATTTGAGTTCCGTATCGCCGGTGTCATCGTAGGCGTGCAAAAACGCCTTCCATTGCCCTCGTTGCGCCAGTTTTTCCAACCACTTGTGGCGCAGCAAACGTGCGACAACCGCGTCGGGATTACTGTCTATGAAATTTCTTATCGTTTGCGCATCGGTTTGGTCGAGCCGGGTGCGCAGGTATTCGTATTCAAGAAACGGTTTTAACGAATAGTGTTGCAGTCCTCGCAAGTGAGATTGGTAAGTTGAGACGCTATTGCTAGTCAGCGCGCGCTTTGCTGCCAGATAGTCCCGGCGTTCGTTTGCATGAATTTCGGCCATGTGAACAAACCCGACAGTCGCGATGCACAAAGTTATCGACAGTCTTGAAATTAATTCAACACGCTTCACGGGTTATGCACCATATTGTTCGCGGTAATCCTGCATGGCGGCAAGCTGGTCTTTGTATTCCGAATGGTTGCTTAGGAATTCAATCAATGTATCCAGAGTCGCGATGGCGTAAACCGGTATGTCGAATTTTTGCTCGACTTCGGCAACCGCCGACCACTCACCATCGACGGTTTTTTCCTGCCGATCCAGCGCGATAAGAACAGCAGCGGGCTTTGCTCCGGCGGATTTAATAATGTCGACGGATTGTCCTACAGACAATCCCGCGGTAATAACGTCGTCGATAATAACCACCCGGCCTGCCAATGGTGCGCCAACCAACTCACCGCCTTCGCCGTGATCTTTGGTTTCCTTTCGGTTGAATGCGTAGGGAACATTTATTGAATAGTGCTCCGCGAGGGCCATGGCACTCGCAGCTACCAGAGGAATGCCTTTGTAGGCCGGGCCGAACAACATGTATTCGCCGGATACATTATCTAACAGGGTTTGTGCGTAGTAGCGTCCCAGCCGGGCCAGTGAATTCCCGTCGTTGAACAAACCTGCATTATAGAAGTACGGGCTGTTGCGGCCTGATTTCAATGTGAACTTGCCAAAGCGTAACACGTCGGTGTCAATGGCGAATTGCAGAAATTCTTGTTGGTATGTTTTCAAATGGTGGCTTTGCTATGCTGAATTCGCTGTCTTGTCGAGTACACTAGGGCGCCATTCACTAAAGGTTAACTTACTCGTGCGTATTATAACGGCTAATTTAAACGGCATTCGCTCCGCGGCGCGTAAAGGTTTTTATGACTGGTTGCCAAAGCAGCAAGCGGATGTTGTATGTTTGCAGGAACTCAAGGCCCAGGAAGACCAGCTCACCGATGAGATATTTAATCCGAAAGGTTATTTCAGATATTTGCATACCGCCGAGAAAAGGGGCTATAGCGGCGTGGGTATTTATGCGCGGCACGAGCCGGATAAAGTGACCGAAGGCATAGGTTGGGCGGATTTCGATTCCGAAGGCCGGTATATTCAGGCGGATTTTGGCAAGCTCAGCGTGGTGTCGGTTTATATCCCGTCAGGCACCAGTAGTCAGGAGCGTTTGGATATAAAACTCGCTTATCTTGAACGCATGAAAGATTTCTTTAAAAGTTGTCGGCGAAAACGGCGTGAATTTATTTTTTGTGGCGACTGGAATATCGCGCATCAAAACATTGATCTTAAGAACTGGCGCTCGAATCAGAAAAATTCTGGCTTCCTGCCCGAAGAACGTGCCTGGCTTGACTGGTTATATGACGACGCAGGTTACGTCGATGTGTTTCGCACCGTTGACGATCGCGAAGAACAATACACCTGGTGGTCGAATCGCGGGCAGTCCTGGGCTAAAAATGTGGGTTGGCGTCTGGACCTGCAGGTCGCTACGCCAAAAATTGCAAAGTCCGCTCAATCCGCCAGTATCTACAAAGACGAACGTTTTTCCGATCATGCACCACTGATCATTGATTACGATTTCGATATTTCAGCGTAACCCAATTCGCTAATTCTTTTGAATTTTTCTGCACAAAGTTGGTATGGCTTTGCAGTTGAGGCCGTAAAGCTATACAAAGATCGCCGCTTGTTGGTGGTGTTTTTACTGGGTTTCTCCAGCGGGTTCCCCTGGGTGTTGATCGGCTCGGTCATGACCGCATGGTTGCAGGAGTCGGGTTTAAGCCGTTCTGCCATCGGATTTTTCGGTTCGATTTTCGTTGTATACGCATTCAACTTCGCCTGGGCGCCGTTACTTGATCGCGTATCGTTGCCTGTTTTGAGTCGAGGGTTGGGCCAACGCCGTTCATGGATTTTGGCCATGCAGCTTCTTATGTTCGTGTTTGTCGTGTTACTGGCAACAACTGACCCGGGTAAAAGTATTTTATGGACCAGTCTGGTTGCGCTCAGTATTGCGATCTGTTCCGCGACTCAGGATGTCGCTATCGACGCCTACAGGATTGAGGTTATCGGCGAACACGAACAGAGCAAGATTTCCGGTGGCGCGGCCATGGCGACCAGCGGTTGGTGGACAGGGTATAGTCTGCCGGGCGCGGCGGCGTTTATTGCGGCAGACTTTCCCGGCGTGACCTGGTCACATGTTTATCTGGGACTTAGCGCTGTGCTGCTAGTGTTGATGGTGGTTGTGTTGATCAGTCCGGAACCAAAAAGTAATCGTCTGACCAAACAGCACGAGGATGAAGCATTCTTTGCAAAGCAATTCAATGCTGATGGCGTATTAAATGTCTTGCAAAAAGTGCAAGTCTGGTTGCTGGTTACCTTGGTCCAGCCGATAAGGGAATTTTTTCAACGCAACGGCTGGCAAATCGCATTGACATTATTGTTGTTTGTATTTCTATTCAAAATCGGTGAAGCGTTTCTTGGCCGCATGTCTATTGTTTTTTACAAAGAAATCGGATTCAGCAATACCGACATCGGTGTTTATTCAAAACTCGTCGGTTGGTGGGTAACCATTATTTTTTCGCTGATCGGCGGTGTCGTCGCGAGCCGTTTCGGATTGTTGCGTGGTTTGATGATCGGTGGCATTGCCATGGCTGCGACTAATTTGATGTTTTCCTGGATGGCCATCGCCGGGCCGGTGCCGCAGTTATTCGCAGCGACAGTGATCGTCGATAATTTTACCTCGGCGGTAGCAACAGTGGCTTTCGTAGCCTTTATCTCACACCTGACCAGCCGCGCTTATACTGCCAGCCAGTATGCTTTGATGGCTTCGTTGGGCAATCTTGGCCGCACAACGCTGGCGGCATTCAGCGGTGTCATGGTGGACGGGCTTGGTGGAAACTGGTCGTTGTTCTTTATTATTACCGCCTTAATGGTAACGCCGAGTCTCGTCTTGTTGATGTTTGCCTCGCGTCGGCTTGGAGTTAGCGCGTCTTAACTTTTTATCGCAACATCATGCGCCCGATGTCATTGATGGGTTGATACACCAGCATGGATAACAGTATCAAAATGATAATGACAAAAAACGGCGAGAAATCGATGCTGCCCATTGCAGGAACAAAACGCCGCACCGGGCGAATGATGGGATCGGTGATGGTATTTAATAATGTAATACCGGGATGATGCGCGTGCGGGTTAATCCAGCTCACCACAGCGCGAATAATGATCGCGAATATAAAAACATTGAGGGTCAGATGAATGCAATCGGCGAGTGCCAGAACCAAAACACCACTGGCTTTTGGTGCTATGCCACTAATCAATGCGACGACAAAAGTTTTTACAATGGCGATAACAAACAGCAAAACGATTGCCGATAAATCGATGCCAAACAAACCTGGGACGACTTTGCGCAGGGGTTTCAATACCGGATTGGTGATCTTGACCAGGGCCTGGGCAATAGGGTTGAAAAAATCCGCGCGAAATAACTGAAACAGAAAGCGCAGCAACACCGCGATCATAAACAGGGTAAACGCCAAATCGACCAGAAATACAACCGCGTTTAGAACGTAGCCACCGCCCATCAGTTAGTTCCTTGTCTAATCATCGATTCTGATTATTGTTTAGCCAGCGTGTCGGCCAATTCGCGTGACCGTTGTTGCGCCGCGTTGACCGCTTTATTGATAATCTTTTGCACGGACGCACTGTCCATAACGTCTAAAGCAGCCTGGGTTGTGCCACCGGGTGATGTCACCGCTTGACGCAACTCAGCCGGTGATTCGTTGCTTTCCAAAGCGAGTTTTGCCGCGCCGAGGGCGGTTTCTACCGTTAACAGGTTTGCTGTTTTTTCATCCAGACCATTTTCGATGGCCGCTTGTTGAATCGCTTCCATGAGATAAAAGAAATAGGCGGGGCCACTACCGGATACTGCGGTGACGGTATCGAGTTGTGCTTCGTCGTTTAACCAAACGGTAACACCAACTGCGCGCATGATTGATTCCGCGATATTGCGTTGTTCGTCGCTTACGGATGCATTGGCAAACAAGCCTGATGCTCCCGATGCGACCAGCGCAGGCGTATTTGGCATGACACGTACAATGGGAATGCCGGGAGTCGACCATTGTTCAATACTGTCCAGACGCACGCCGGCGGCGATGGAAATCAACAACGGTTTTCGTTCGGCAATAATACTTTGCATCGAATTCAAAGCGTTTTGCATGACCTGTGGTTTGACAGCCAGCACCAGCACATCGGCTTTTTCAGCGATGGAAAGATTGTCGGAAAAAGACTCTATGGCAAACCCATTCATCAATGCCTCGCGACGTTGCGGGTCGGGTTCGGACACGGCAATCTGAGTGGCGTCGTAACCCGCGCCCAGCAGGCCGCCGATCAAACTGCGCGCCATATTGCCGCCGCCGATAAAGCCGATACGTTTGCTTGTCATGTGTTTTTCATTTCTCCGCTACAACTTAAAGGCTACTGTAAAATTGCAATATTGTCGATTCAAGAATAAGTCATAAGTGTTGTGAATTACTAGAACAAACGAGACAATGTAGGAGTGAGCTTGCTCGCGAATTGATATGACCGGGCACTCGTGGCATTCTGAAGGAGTTAAAGCGACCGAGGGCAAGAATTGTTCCCGACAATCCTGTTTCATTTCCGTCGTCCCTGGCGATCAATCCAGTATTTTATATTTCTGGATTCCATCCTTAAGCCTGCCAAACGTGTGCTCCCTTTGGACTGGCTCCTCTACGGATCAACCAAAATAACCACACCTCCTGGCAAGTGGTTGCGACATCTGGTTCGCCAGCAAGCTGGCTCCTACTCGCTTTCTATATTGGATAGAATGATGAATCGTGTGTAGGAACGACTCCTGCCTGCGCAGGGGCAGGTTGGTCACAAAGCGGTACTACGGCGAATACCGAAAAAGCGATTTATGCAGCGGGTGATTTCCCCGCCGCATTTCACTACTTTATAAAATAAATCATGCAGCTTTGTACTTGTGCTTGTACAACAGTTTGTTAACTTCGCCTTCAGCGAATTTGGCGCCCGAAACATCGTTGGCAGCGCGATTTGCCTTCGCTTTAAAAGTCCAGGCTAGCGGGCTGTGCGGTTTCCACGCCAGACGTTCGTTGACCAGGTTGCGTGCTAAACCATGTTGTTTGGAACGTATGGCCGCTTCAATCAAAGTCTGGCTCAGAATATCGCGTTGTGCATGACTGCCGCCAAAACGGTTCGCCGTCGTTCGCACTTGCATTAACTCGTCCACGGTCTCGTCGTATTTGTCATGAGCAAAGGCGGTAAATGCACGCGCCGCTGGCAGCCCCACTTCGCGGCACATCATGCTGTTGATACCGTCATTAGTTTGGACGGTATGTTCTAAATCCTTCAGAACTTGCTGAGCCTCCTGGTCACGGCCGGAATAGATAAATGCCATCACCGCGTGAACATCGTTGAACGGGTAGTAACCATTTTCTTCCGGCACCTTTTTAGCCCATTCGTCCGCAATCTGTGACCAGCGGTTACCCGTATCCACATCACGTAGCTGAAGTCGCCACAAGAGTGCCGAAGCGTCTAGCATCTGCAATGACATACCGGTGGGTTCGGGATTAATCTGGTTGTCATACAATTCCAGCGCACGTGCATAATCGCAGCGGTCAAGATAATAAAGCGCCAAATGCCACCAGTTATGAAACGCAAAACCATTGTCCGGCGCCCACTCGTCTTGACGGGATGACAAAAATTCGATGCCTTCGTCATAACGTGCCTGCATTTCCATGACATGGGCGATCGCGTGTATCGCCCAACCGTCTTTAGCTTCCAGTTCCAATGCATGACGGCCGGTTTCCTCGGCTTTAGCGTAGTCATTACATTCTTCTAATCCGAATGCATGCATACCGAGAACGTAGGAATAACCCGGCGTGGATTCATCCCAATGAGGCAAGGCACGTGCCACGCGATCGCGCAGGTTCAATGCGTCGCCTAAATAAAAATCGGTCAGATGTCCTGCCTGCAACGCCAGCGCGTCACGCGGATAGTCAGCCAAAACCTTGTCCCAGGTTACACTGGCGCCACGCCAATCACCTTCCAGCCATTGTCTCGCGGCGCGTGTTAAACCGCGTTCGCGTTCATTCGCTTTGGCGGATAGCGCCTCAGCGGTCTCGACACTTTTTCTGATTTCAGTAACATACTGCCGCTCGGACATCATCATCAGCATGGTCGCCCGGAACGCATGGCCTAAAACAATTTCTGGGTCTTCCAGCAGAGCGGATTCAATGGTCTCGACCGGATCGCCGACATAAGTTTGAAACTGCGTAAGCGCCTTCTCATAGTAATCGAGCGCTCGCATATTGTTAGTGGAAACGGGTTCGTTCCTCGCATCTTTTAACATTTGACTCTCCTTTGTATAGTTTCGACAGTTGCGTGTAATTGTTGCTTTCTGATCAAGCATCACCGCACGGCCGCGCAGTCTACGAACGAATTATTTCAACACGATTTCAACTTAAAACCGGAATTGTTTCAATTGTTTCAGTCTGCATGTTCGGAACCCGTAATCAGTTGGGCACTACAATTATCGTCTCTAAATTAACTTAACTAACGACTTAGCCGCATACAGACCGCCAAATCCCGTGCCGATAATCACGATCTTGGGTTTATGGTTTATCTCTGGCGAGTGCATGTGTTATTAACGCGTGTTTGTAATACGACGGCGTGGTTGGTGAATACCCAATGCGTGCCCAGGCTGGCTTCGCGGTGCATGACGTTGGCAGAACGTACAAAGCCGGTTCCCCATTTCATATTACGTCGCGCCAGTTGGCTGCGCATTGAGCGGTTGAGTAAGAAATAATGTCCAGTGAGTCCACCGTAATTGTTTTTTAACACGGTGTTAAATAATTTCATCGTGTTGGTTTGGGCAACGGGTAAAAAACATTGTGGCGGCAGTGTCTCGATGTGGTCGAAGAATTCCGGAAACAAACTTAGCAAGTGGTAGTCGTGTGTAGCGTGTAGCTGGCGAAGTATTGATTCCAGTCGTTTAGTGTGTACCGGTTTAAACCCATGTGGTTTCAGTTCCAGCATCAGATGAATCTTCCCACCAAACTGTTCGATCACTTGCTCCAGTGGCGGAATATCCGGGCATTTTCTTCGTAGTTCTCTAAGAGTCATGTTGCTGGGTTGAATCGAAGCGTCGTTAAATACACGCAGACCGTGTTTGTCATGCAGAATCACAGGTTCGCCGTCCCGTGTCCATTGAATATCCATTTCGACGCCCCAGACTCCAGCGTCAAAACAGGCTTGAAATGCAGCCAGGGTATTTTCTTTTACGGCGCGATTGCCGTCGTGTTGTCCGCGATGACCGATAATCTTGCATTCGCGCAGGGCGTGCGTATGTGCCGCTCGACGAGGTAAGGTAGCGTAGAATCCGTCTACGGTAGTTTGTAATAGTTTTAGTATCACTGCGAATAAATTGGGTAAACCTGCGGGTTCAGTTTATAGTGTCGGAAAAAATGTTTCAGCAAAGTTAAAGTGAATAACTATGTATAAACTGTATTGGTCAAAAGAAACGGGTGCTTTAGCGCCCCAGGCGGCATTGGAAGAAGCCGGCGCGGAATATGAGTTGATAGTCACCAATACCGAAGAAGGTGCTCATCAATCCGCGGATTTTTTGGCGCTCAATCCACGCGGACAAGTGCCAGCCTTGATGTTGCCGGACGGTTCGGTCATGACCGAATCCGCTGCCATGATGCTGCATATTGCCGATGCATTTCCACGCGCGAATTTGATTCCACCCGCAGGCGATGCGAAGCGCGCGCAGGTCTATCGCTGGCTGTTTTTCATGGCGGTTAATTTTTATGAAACCGATTTGCGTTATTACTATTCTGAGCGTTACACCACAGACGAAGCTGGAGCAGAAGGCGTTAAGGTTGCGGCCTTGCGCGATTTCGACAAATACTTCGACATGCTGGATCGGGAAATTGACGCGGGGCCGTTTGTATTGGGCGATAGGTATACGGTTCTGGATATCTACTTAACCATGCTGGCGTACTGGCATCCGCAGGTGGATGCGTTGGTCGAACGTTGTTCTTCTCTGAAGTTATTGTGCGATACGGTGAAAGCGCGGCCCGCGGTGGAGCGGGTTTGGCGGCAGCATTATGAGTAACTGTTGCGTTTCTATGAATAGCCGATTCAGGCTTGGTTAATTTCTAAATCAATATATTACCAGGATTTATTTTTATTACTTTGATGTTCCAGATTATGATTAATGGAAAAGCCGCCTTGTTCGTAATGGGCGTTATGTTATTTGCGCAAATTAGTCTTGCAGCCGAAGTCAATGTCGGTGACGGTGCTGTGCAAGTGGACGACGACGGTGTTTCAATAGGTGGTGGCGTTATTACCGTAACGCCGGGGGGTGTAAAAATGCCGGGGGTCGAAGCCAATACCGGAGCCGCCGGTGAGCCGACGAGTACGGAATCTACGACTCAAACAGGATTATTATCCGGGCAAGTGTTTAGCGGCGACGATTTCAGTGGTTCGGATCTAAGTGGTCGTGATTATTCGGGCGCTCGATTTTTGGGTGTCAATTTTAATGGTTCAAATTTAAGTGGTGCGAACTTTACTGGCGCAGTTTTTCAAGGTGTCGATTTTACTGATGCCGATTTAAGCGATGCAATTTTGGTTAATGTCTCAATTCAAGGTGACGATTTTTCCGGTGCGACCCTTACGCGGGTCAACTTTACCGGTTCGCGTTTTCAAGGGGCGGATTTTTCCAATTCGGATTTGCAGGACGCTTGTTTTATTCGAACGCGCTTAACCGGCAATGACTTTAGCGACGCGCGTGTGGCAGGCGCTGTTTTTACCGGGTCCAGCCGTGTCGGAAATGATTTTGGTGACATCGATTTATCTATAGTCGTGTGGGAAGGGCCGAAGATCTGTCCGCACGGCGCACAGATAGCAACCACGCGCCCGGAAGTGACAGAGGCAGCGGAAATCACTAAGGCGTTGGTGGTCGGTGAAAATGCCAGAGTCGATTTGACGGTTAATTTCGAATTTGATTCCGATCAAATCAAAGCGCAGGGCCATGCGCAGGTTCTTGAAATTGCCAACGCCCTCAAATCACCCGAACTAAAGGGCCACCGCATCATGATAGAAGGACATACCGATGATGTCGGCAAGAGCGATTACAATGTTGATTTGTCTTATCGCCGCGCGGTTACGGTAATGCGTGCTTTGAGCGAGCAGTATGGTATTCAGACCAGCCGTTTACAGGTCAATGGTTTTGGTGAAACCAAACCGGTCGCGACTAACGAAAGCGATGAAGGCCGGGCTTTAAACCGGCGCGTGACTTTAGTGAATATGGGTGCGCAGTAACTTCGGTTGAGAAACAACTGCCCGCAGATTACATCTGATTGCCCTGGACGACGGTTGCCGGGTAGATGTCATCGTCGCTTTCCCATAAAAGGTTATCACCGTCACGGGTGATGTCGTAACAGACTTCCATCGGATCCGGCGGCCAAACCGAACAATATTGCCCCTGCTCGTTGATACGCCAGGTACCTTGTGTCGGCGGACTGTTTTCCTCCTGGTAAATTATTGTGTGATTCATGTCAAAAAACTGCTTGTAGGGTTTTCCGGCCCATTCTCCGATCATGGTATTTCCTGCAATTAGCTCCTGAAATTCAATTTGCGTCATGGGTTCGGCTGCGTGGGCCAATCCACTCAGCCCGATAAGTAGCACGATAGCCGCCACGTCGGGTCGTCTCAGCATGGTTTACCTCCGATAAGTAACGTCTACGTTTTGACATACTTTGGCTGAAAAAACCATCGTTTGGCACCAGACTTACCCTGGTTTTGGCCTAAGCTATATTTGCGGAGAGTATCCGGGCTGTGCGAAACTCGCTATTCCTTAATCAAACTAACTATCACTGAGGATATAGAGACTATGAAGTTTTCCAAGCAATTGATGGGTCTAGGCCTCGCCACGGGAATGGCAGTTACCGCAACTGCGCAAGCCGCCGATGTTGTGATCGGGGTACCGAATTGGCCGTCGGTTAATGTAACGGCCAATGTATTAAAAGTGGTACTTGAAGACAATTTTGGGCTTGAAGTGGAACTGCAAAACGGTACCAATCCCGTCGTGTTCGAAGCCATGGATGGTGGCAGCATGCACGTGCATCCGGAAGTATGGTTGCCTAACCAGAGTAACCTGCACGACAAATACGTGAAAGAAAACGGTACTGTGAAAATGAACTCGAATGGCGTATCCGCCTTTCAGGGCATGTGTGTTACCAAACACACCGCGGACGAGCATGGCATTTCGAAATTATCCGACCTGACTGATCCTGACATGGCTGCGTTGTTTGATACCGATGGCAATGGCAAGGGTGAGATCTGGATTGGTGCATCGGGTTGGGCATCGACCAATGTGGAAAAAATTCGCGCCAAGAGTTATGGCTATGACCAGACCATGGATTTGAAAGAAATGGATGAAACTCTGGCACTGGCCGAGGTAGACAACGCGGTTACCCAGGAAAAACCCATTGTATTTTTCTGCTATACCCCACACCACATGTTTGCGCTGCATGAACTGGTGATTTTGGAAGAACCGAAATACGACGCCTCAAAATGGAACGTTATTCAACCGACCGATGACCCAGACTGGCTGGAAAAATCCTCCGCACCGGTCGCATGGGACCTGGCCTATTTACATATTCACTACGCGAGCGCATTGGAGTCTTCCCATCCCGAGGCCGCGACCCTGTTGTCGAAAGTAAAACTGGACACCGATACGGTTTCCGCGATGACTTATGCCCTCGTGGTGGAGAAGCAGGATCCGGCGGACTTCGCCAAAAAGTGGGTTGCTGACAACGCCTCGGTAGTTGAGGGTTGGCTCAAATAACCAATCCGGGTTTGTAACCTTCCTGCAAGATGTATTAAACCGAATGGCGCTGATTTCAGCGCCATTCGTGTTTATTCCCATTACAAATTTATAACAAGTGCGAGGGCGGCGTTGTGAGTGAAGACGTAATTGTTCTGGACGATGTGTGGAAAATTTTTGGCGATCGTCACCAAGAGGCCATGGCGGCCGTTAAGAGCGAGGGATTAACCAAACCGGAAGTGCTGCAGAAATTTGCCTGTGTTGTTGGGATTGCCGAGTGTTCATTTACCGTAAAACGTGGCGAAATTTTTTGTGTCATGGGTTTATCGGGTTCCGGCAAGTCCACCATGGTGCGTCATTTGAACCGGTTGATTGAACCCACTGCCGGTAGCATCAGCGTGTTGGGGCGTGATGTGCTGGCGCTCAGCGAGAACGAGTTGCGTGAGATGCGAGCGGTGCACATCGGCATGGTGTTTCAACACATGGCGTTATTTCCCCATCGTACGGTGCGTGACAATGTCGCTTTCCCCTTGCAGGTGCGCGGCGAACCAAAAGCGCAACGCTGGGAAGTGTCGCAGAAATGTCTGAACCTGGTAAACCTAGACGGTTATGAAGACCGGTTCCCGAGCGAGTTGTCCGGTGGTATGCAACAACGGGTTGGACTCGCCCGTGCTCTGGCATCCGATCCGGAAGTGTTGTTGATGGACGAGCCGTTTTCAGCCCTCGATCCGCTCATTCGTCGCCAGTTGCAGGAGCAGTTTATGGCGCTATCTGCGGATCTGCACAAAACTACTGTTTTTATTACCCACGATCTGGATGAAGCCATACGCATTGGCAGCCGTATCGCGATCATGAAAGACGGTGTCATCGTGCAGATCGGAACTGCCGAAGAAATCGTTACCAATCCGATTGACGACTACGTGCGCGATTTTGTCGAGGGTATTTCTACGTTGAAACTTATTTTCGCCCACACCATCATGACAAAATTCGATGAATATCAGCCGGAACACGGTGATGATCTGACCAAGGCGCCACGGGTCTCCCATGAAACGGATTTGAGTGGTCTGATTGACATTTCAACGACTACCGATCAACCCATTGTGATTCAGGACGACGGCAAAGACGTGGGCGTTGTAAACAAAAAAACGCTTTTGCAAGGCATCAAGAGAGGAGGTGACTAATGGAAGAAAGCGGCATAGTAGCTCAGCCTAAATCACTGGGCAGCTCCATTGGCGAATTCGTCGAACACAACGATCAATATTACAATCGCGAATTCGAAAAGATTCAATCGGCGACCCGGTTCCCGTGGTCGTGGAATTCCATGGCCGCCATCGCCGGTCCGTTCTGGGGAGCGGCACGTGGACTATGGGGATATTTTTGGACCTTCCTGGTACTTGAGCTCATAGCGCTGGTACAACTCGGACGCGGGCTGTGGGGTGATTTGGGCGCGGATCAGATTGCCCGGGCAGAGAAGTTGAATACTCGATACAACGAATTGTACCAGCGTGGCCAGGAGGCATTGCAGGCGGGCGATCCGGATGCCCAGGGTTTGATTACCACTGCCGGCAATTTAAAACGCACGGCGGAGCGTGTCATGATGGAGGCGCAGGAGGCGGCGGCGGGCGCTACAAAGTACCTGGTTATTGGACTGATATTGTTTCTCGTTTTTCGAGTTATTCAGGGATTCTACGCCAATTTGCGTTACGAAAAACAGTATTTGCACTGGCGTGCGGAACCGACAACGCCATCGGGTTTTAAATGGTCCTGGGCGGGATTTGCCGGTGTTCTTTGGCTCGCTATTGTGCCGTTAACACTGTATAGATTCACGGTTACCAAGCCACATGAGTTCATTACCGAATTTCCGATGGATAAGCAGTTGTTCACACCGATTGCGAACTGGATGGAAGGCGGGTTCGACTGGTTGTCGACTAATTTCGGCGGTGTTTTCGATAGCATCATCAGCGGCATCCGGAGTATTTTGGACGGGTTGGAAGTCGTGTTCGTACAAACGCCATGGCCGGTTGTCATGATCGTTATTCTGGTGACCGCCTGGCGCCTGGCCGGGCCGCGTGTTGCGATTTTTACTGGCGCGTCGCTAGCGTACCTGGGTTTTCTCGGGTTGTGGGAAACTAGCATGATTACGGTCGCGTTGCTGGGCGCAGCGGCCTTCCTGTGTATCGTCATCGGTATTCCACTGGGCATCTGGTTTGGCAAAAGCCAGCGCGCTTACAACGCGGCGTTGCCGGTGCTGGATTTTATGCAGACCATGCCGGCCTTCGTTTATCTTATTCCCATAATCGCGTTTTTCGGCACCGGCAAACCGCCAGGTGTTTTGGCCACCATTATTTTTGGCATGCCACCGGTCATTAGATTAACCGCTTTGGGCATGCGTGGTGTGCCCGAGGGAACCAAGGAAGCGGCGTTAGCCTTTGGTTGCACCAAAGGCACGCTACTGCGCGATGTCGAGATTCCACTGGCCATGCCGTCCATCATGACGGGAATCAATCAGACCATTCTGATGTGTTTGTCCATGGTGGTTATTGCATCGCTCATTGGCGCCGAAGGTCTTGGTCGTAATGTGTTGGAGGCCCTGCAATATGCGGCGAAAGGTCAGGGCATGTTGGCCGGTTTGGCAATCTTGTTTTGTGCCATGGTCATTGACCGCATTATTCAGGGTCATTACAAACGCAAGACTGAGCGGCATTGAGCATTACTACTCGTTGGGTTTTGCGTTAGATGTTGAATTGAATTTGGCATAGATAGCCAATGAAGAGGTTTAATAAAAGTTTCACCCAGCAGGAACCCATTCCGCAGGCCGCGATTGAAAAAGCGGTAGCGGTGTTGAAGTCTGGCCGCTTGCATCGGTACAACGTGGCTGAAGGCGAGATCTCCGAAACGTCTTTATTGGAACAGGAGTACGCAGCCTATCAAGGTGCCAAATATTGTCTCGCCTGCGCGTCCGGTGGTTACGCCATGCACATTGCCTTACGAGCATTCGGTTTGCAACACGGTGAACCTGTGCTGACCAATGCCTTTACTCTGTCGCCGGTGCCGGGTGCGATTCATAACGCGGGCGGCAAACCGGTGTTGGTTGAAACCACGGAAGATTTAGTCGCTGATTTAAACGATCTTGAGCGTAAGATCGAACAAAGCGGTGCGCGTGTCATGTTGTTGTCGCACATGCGTGGTCATATCGTCGATATGGATGCGTTGTGTGCTTTGTTAAATAAATACAACGTCGCGTTAATCGAAGACTGCGCGCACACCATGGGTGCGTCCTGGGATGGTCGCAAGAGTGGCAGTTTCGGCATCGCGGCCTGTTTTAGTACGCAAACCTACAAACACATTAATTCTGGTGAAGGCGGACTCATTACGACTGACGACAAGGAGTTGATTGCAAGGGCGATTATACATTCCGGATCATACATGTTGTACGACCGTCATGACGCTGCGCCGGAGGCGGAATTCTTCGATCAGATTCGTTTGGCAAATCCCAATTACAGCGGTCGTATGGATAATCTGCGCGCAGCCATTCTCAGACCACAACTAAAAATTCTTGATGACAATTGCCGGTGTTGGAATGAGCGTTATCAAACGATAGAAAGCGTACTGGCTACAACACCGGGTTTGCGCGTGATAAAACGGCCTGAGAAAGAGTATTACGTCGGTAGTTCAATCCAGTTTTTGGTGGATGATATTGGCGATGTTGAGATTCCTGATTTGATCGGTAAATGTCTTGAGCGTGGTGTGGAGATCAAATGGTTTGGAACGGCTCAGCCGACAGGCTATACCAGCCGGCATGACAGTTGGCATTATGTAGAGCCACAGAGTTTGCCCGAGTCTGATCGAATCCTTGGCATGCTGTGTGATTTGCGTATTCCTTTGACTTTCACGGTTGAAGACTGTCGTTTAATCGGTGAAATAATCAACGAGTGCGTCGTGGAATTGCAGGGTTCGGATCACGCAATGTCCGATACTGCAATGGTGTCGTAAGTCAATATGCAAGACCCTAAACACGCTAATAACCTAATGGAACAAGCGAATCGATGATCAATACAAAATGCGTTGCGGCGACATGTTTATTGCTGGTCAGTTTCACGACACAGCATACGGTGTTAGCTGCAAAACCCGAGATCAATGTCGGCAGCTACAACAAACTGGCCATTCATGGATATGACCCTGTTGCGTATTTTTCTCAGGGCCAGCCGGTTGAAGGCGACAGATCGATTACCCTGGAGTACAAAGACGCGACGTGGGCTTTTGCCAGCGAGGCAAACCGGGACTTGTTTCAAGCGAACCCGGAAAAATACACACCCCAGTACGGTGGGCATTGCGCGTATGCAGCCAGTCAGGGCTATATCGCCGACGCCGATCCTGTCGCTTGGCGAATCATTAACGACAAGCTCTACTTAAACTACGATTTACGCATCAAACGCACATGGGAAAGTAACCTGGAGGCCAACATCCAGGCTGCAAACGAAAATTGGCCGGGTTTATTGGGGCAGTAGTTCAGCAAACCCGCATTGAAAAATTTTCAAACAATTTAGGTATCTTGGTTTGCTCATTACCGCAAGCCTGTCGTAACTGGTCCTTCGATATAAACGCATGCGTTAAATCGGCGTTTGACAAATCCGCGCCAAACAATTCGGCATTATGGAAATTAGTTCTGTCGAATCTTGCCCACTGAAGTTTTGTTTCAGCAAGGTTGGCACCTTGCAGATTGGTGTCTAGAAGCAGCGAACCCGACAGATCGGCTTGATATAGATTAGCGTTTTCAAAATTCGCAGCCGCCAAATTTGCCGAAACAATGTTGGTATTGGCCATCAGGGCGCTGTGTAGGTTGGCCCGTAACAATTCTGCGTCTTTCAGATTGGTTCTGCTCAAATCAACATTTTGCAGTTGTGCATCAGTCAGGTTGCTGCCACTGAGATCCGAGTCCTGAATAAGCGCGCCTGACATATTGGCACCGATAAGAATCGCGGAACGCATATCTGATGCGTGCAGTCTCGCGCCACTGAAATCAGCCGCTAAAAAATGCGCCCAACGGGCGTTGAGTCTACTCAAATCTTTCCAGCGAAAATCCGCGTCGAGCACAACGCCACCAACCATGTTCAAAAATTCGTCTTGATGGTCAGGTAATTCAAGAGGCAATTGTTGTGTGTTCTGGGTATCTAACCCAGAGGGACTGGTAGTGGCTGTAACCAGAGAATGGTCAATTTGTGTTTGTCCCGGTAGTGACAGGAAACCGGAATCAGTTCCAATAAAGGATATCTGACAGGCAATAACAATACCGAACGCAAGTGCCATGATCGAACTCAAGATTGCTATGCGGTTCCTGCTTAACATGCTCTTTCCTTTGTTTGATCTGTTATATGTAAGATTCGCAATTCACCGGTAAGTTTCTTGTAAGTTAACAATCGTTGTTAACGGCCATAATCTCGCAGTCGAGGTCACTTGTCCAGGCGAACAAGGAAAGCAAAGGTTCGTTAAAGGTTTGCATGGCATGGGCGACGTATCTATCATGGAAAATCAAGCTACCGGAAGAACGATCCACCCAGTCTTCATCGCCGCGTTTCCATTTTGACTCCCCGCTAATCACATAATAAACCTCTGGCGCTTTGTGTGCATGCCCGGCATACAAGGTATGCGGTGCCTGTAGTGAAATCCCAAAAAACACATCCTCAGTGTAATAGTTTGAACACGACCATTGTTTCGGGCCGGCAATCAGTGCGAAAGCATAGTTTTCATGTAAAACCTTGAACTCTTCCGCATCGCCGTAGTCAGGTTGCTGCCAGAAAAATCGATCATGCAGAGAATCGAGCGCGTCACCCAGTGATTGCGCGAGTTTGTTTGATGTTTGTGTGAGTGAAACCTGATAGTAGTCCTCAACGACAGGGAAGGAATGTGTCTCTACATTTTGCTCTCGCCCTAACGCGTCAATCGCACCGCATAAAACATCCAAATGTTGCGAGGATTCATGCCCGTGTTCGATACCATCCGCGTAGATAGCACGAACAGCACTAGTCACTTTATTCATGTCCTGATTGTGATGGTTCGTAATTGATCTTGCAGATAGCGACAAATTTTATTTGAACGGCATGAAAAGGGGCATTCAGTTCGCGAGAAAACTCACCTCACGACCGGTTCCGGCGAATTGATCGCTAGGTTGCTGACAACCGCAATTTTGCCAGGTGCTCGTCCCAGCCCTTGTCGAGGGCCAGAAGTAGTCCAAGCGCTGCTTCCTTTGCGGCTTCGCTAATTCCTTCATGCTTCAAAGTGAGTTTGGTGCCGCCGCTTGTTTCTTCGAGTGTCCAGGTGACGGTTGTCATCGCGCCATCTAGTGGTTTGACACTGAATGTGTACACCAGGCTTGATGGTTTTTGCATCCTTAGTACATTACCCCAACATATTTTTGTCTCGGTTCCATCATCTGCCCGTTGAATGAGCGCATAGTCTTGGCCTTCGGTAAGGTCAGCATCAGCCGGGTGAAACCACGTTGCCAGCTTTTCCTTATCAGTAAGATAAGACCACACGGTTTCTCTGCTTGCTGCTAAGAATATCGATTTATCGATTGTGGAATTCGTCATTTTTTTCAGTCCTTTATCGTTAATTTAATTTTTATTTTCAATTGCGTTCTTGAGATTATCGAGCTTGTTGTCCCAGAACTTGTCGAAGTAGTTGAACCAATCTGCCGTCGTTTTCAACATCTCTGGTTCAAGTCGGTTAATTCGTTCCCGGCCTTTGGCATGCACCGATATCAATTGTCCTTCCTCGAGAATGGTAAGGTGTTTTTTCACCGCTGAACGAGTGATGTCGAATTGATCAACTAATTCGCCTATCGTCATATCTCTGGTACTTAACTTAATGAGAATCTGGCGCCGGGTAGGGTCTGCCAGCGCCCTGAAAGGTCCCTGTAAATCCGAATTCATTGGTCGATCGGCAAGAAATCGAATATGCCGTCCTGATACAAAAACGTAATGCAATCAGTTTCAGACACGCGCTTGCTGATGTGACCAACCCCGGCAGGCACTTTATAGAAAGATCCCTCGGTTAATAAAACTTCGGTCGATGCATCGGCACCAACCGCAAGATGTGTCATCGCACCCGCAACCACAACACCAAACATATTTGAAGACTTGATGTGGGCGGGACTGACAAGCCCTGTCAGCAAAGGAACCATCGCCATGTAAGCCTCGTTGTAGCGCTCGCCTGTGCGTGGTGCAAAGCCAACACCCTCCGCGGTAGTTTCCCAGTTGAATTCTGAGGGTGGCTTATTGACGATTTCCGTTGCGCTGGCCGACAAAGCTGAAGCGCCAAAATAGGTCGCTGGTAGCGCCGTTAAGGCCAAAGCGCGTTTTCTTGTTAGTTTCATATTTGATCCAATATAACACCAAAAGGTGTTACTAAATATAACACCATACGGCGTTATGTCAAGTCTGAGAGTGACATTCTTACCTATAGTATCGATTGGGTTAGATTAAAATGAGGGCGCGTTTTTCGTGTTCTATCGCCGATTTATGAGCGGGCGCCATTTTTAGGGGGCATTCAAGATCAGGTGCAATAGACCTGCAACTGTACGGTCGAGTCTGCGAGACTACGACTAATGACGATTTAGTCGCTCCATTCATTTGCTTCCTGATCGAAGTTTTTACGTTGTGGGGAAACTAGACAAAATCGCTGGCCTGTTGGTGCCTCCATTACTACCCACGTTTTTATCGTGGCGATGCGTTTTGCTCCTAGTTTTTCAAGCCGTACCGCTTCCGCTTCGAGATCATCGGTCTCGATATCGATGTGAACACGACTTTCGTGATCTACGGTTTGTACTTCAATGTGCGGTTCGTTCTTGTCTGAGTGTTCTAATCCTATGTATTTTTCGTCATCTTTGTAACTGTTAATGGAACAACCCAAGGCTTCCCCCCAAAACATCGCTGCGTCAGCCAGATCGTTTGTCTTACAGTCAATAATCAATCCACCCAAACGGCTTTTATGCATGGTTTACCTCCTTTCCGGTTCGGTATCAAATTTTATACAAGTTTGTTTTTCGGTCGCCCAGGTAATTAATGGTTGAACGAGCTTGTTCAATATTCTTACGTTCAATAGTTGCGATGATGAGTTGCTCGCCATTACCGGCTTGCACAAGTATTTCACCGTTTGGTGCGGCTATAATACTGTGTCCACAGTAGCTCCATTCGTTTTCCTGTCCGCAATGATTCGCGTACGCTACATACACACCGTTTTCGAACGCGCGGGTTGGAATCAGACGCGTAGCAACGTGTTTGTATTGTTCACGTAAGGCGGTCGGAACAATAACCAAATCAGCACCATTGAGTACACAAGTGCGCACGGCTTCGGGGAATTCCACGTCATAACAAACCAGCGGCGCTATATGAAATCCAACGAGTTCGAACATCGCAAACTGATCACCGCACCTAAAGTTTGGACGTTCATAATGGCCTGGTGCAAGGTGAATCTTACGATAGTTCGCCAAGCGTATACCGTTTGCATCAAAGGCGATAAGAGAATTGTAGATACTGTCTCCGTCACGTTCGGGATAACCATAAATCACGGCTACGCTGTACGACTTTGCTATGGCAGCGACCGCAGTGGCGAACTCACCATCCGATGGTTCTGCCAGTTTTTGCACGGCATCGCCGATGTTATAGCCAGACATAAACAACTCGGGAAAAACCAGTAACGCCACTGATTCCGCTTGCGCTTTCTTGGTCGCCTGTTCGAATAATACGAGCCGCGCTTCGCTCCCCGTGTTCGGACATTGGCCTTGGAATATCCCGAGTTTTAGTTTTGACATTTCAACGTATTCATTTTCACGGAGGTCGTTCATAAAATCCTACTAACCAGTCGGATATTGTAAACTTCTCAGTGACTACATCGTAAAGTAAATTGGAATGGGCATACGCGCAATATGATTTCAGTTTTCCCAAAGGAGTAAGCCAAAGTGACAGATGAATTGTTTTATCGTTCCGCAAGCGATGCGATTCAGAAATTTAAAGCACGTGATTTATCGCCGGTTGAATTGATGCAGGCGGTGATTCAGCGTGCGGAACGAGTCGAGCCTAAGATTAACGCGTTTGCTTTCGAGTTTTTCGATCAGGCGATGGATGCCGCAAAAAAATCGGAGCAACGTTATATGCGCGGCGGACGCACACGTTCGTTAGAGGGGTTACCCATTGCGATCAAAGACGAGTCAGAAATCAAGGGTCAACCCTTAACCAATGGTTCGTTGATTTGGAAAGATGAGATCGCACAGTCGACATCGTTTTGTAATGAACGTTTGCTGCGCGCTGGTGCCATCGTGCATGCGCGTACGACGACGCCGGAGTTTTCCTGCGCATCGTTCACACATTCAAAGTTATGGGGCGTGACGCGTAATCCGTGGAATCTTTATTACACACCGGGAGGATCGTCGGGTGGTTCCGCGGCGTCACTGGCAGCGGGCACGGCGACTTTGGCCAGTGGTTCGGATATTGGCGGTTCGATTCGTATCCCGGCGTCCGCCAGTGGGTTGGTGGGATTCAAACCGCCTTACGGCCGTAACCCTGAAGGTTATCCGTTTAATCTCGATTTTTATAATCATGCTGGGCCGTTAGCACGCACGGTTGCAGATTGTGCTCTGATTCAAAATGTGATGGCGGGGCCGCACCCGCAAGACATTGCTTCGTTGCGTCCGAAGAAAACGATTCCGGTTAAACTGGAAAGTATCAAAAGTTGGAAGATCGCATACTCGCTTGATCTGGGTTATTTCGAAGTCGATGACGATGTTCGTACTAATGCGTTGCAAGCGATTCAGGCGTTGCGTGATCAAGGCGCGGTGTGCGAAGAAGTCGATTTATCCTGGACAACAGAATGCCAACAAGCGGCATGGAATTATCTCGGGCATATTTTCGGCGTATGGATTGGTCAGTTGCTTGAAGAACACGCAGACAAGATGACGGACTACGCGCGCAGGTTTGCCGAGGAGGCGCAAAAAGTATCGGCAAGCGATTATCTAAGTTCATTGGAAACTGCTGGTCGTATGTATGAAGAATTTGGCCCAATGTTAGAAAAACACAACGTGTTTGTCTGTCCGACTTTAGCAAAAGCATCGGTCAAGGCTGATCTCGATCCCACAACAGAAAAAAGTGACTATCAATGGCAAGGAAATCGAGGCGGTGTTGGGCTGGTGCATGACTTACCCATTCAACACGTTGAGCCGGTGTCCGGTTATGTCTATGCCATCGGGCTTCGCCGCAACCGGCGTGCCGACGGGTGTGCAGATCGTCGGCAAGACTTACGACGACGTGAGCGTGTTTCGTGCGGCGGCCGCGTTGGAAAAAGCCGAATTACTAAAAAATAAGCGGCCGCAATTTATTAAGTCGAAGATGTAAACAAAAATGTGTTCTGACGTTGTCGGTTTGTTGCAGGAGGCGCGGTTTGCGAAAATACAGGAAGTGTAGGAGCGACCTCTGGTCGCGAATGTATTTGACTGGATGCTTCGCTTCGCTCAGCATGACGAGAAAATGTACTTTAGTGACGTGGAGGCCTCCTTTGTTAAGTAGTTTGGTATTTCACTTTATCGAATCGCGCGACTTGCATTGAACTATTCAAAATATTTTTCTCGCCATTTAAGTAACGCTGACCCGGAAATAGCCGAAGCAATTACGAACGAGCGCGATCGGCAATGCAATCAGATCGAGTTGATTGCATCGGAAAATTTTGTCAGTAATGCCGTGCTGGAAGCACAGGGTTCGGTGTTCACCAATAAAACGGTAGAAGGTTATCCGGGGAAAACGATATTACGGCGGTGCGGAGTTTGCGGACAAAGTCGAAAGCCTCGCGATAGAACGCGCATGCCGTTTATTTAAATGTTCGTACGCCAATGTACAACCGCACTCCGGCAGCAATGCAAACCAGGCGGTGTATCTGGCGTTGTTAGAGCAGGGCGACACTATTTTGTCTATGGACATCGCCAGCGGCGGGCACATCAGTCATGGCCATCCAGCTACGTTGACCGGGCGCGACTATCGTATCGTGCCTTATGGCGTAACGCGTGAAAGTGGATTGATCGATTACGATTCCATTGAGACATTGGCGTCGAAACAAAAACCGAAAATGATCATCGCTGGCGGGTCGGCTTATCCACGAATTATCGATTTTGAACGCTTGCGTGTTATCGCGGATAAAGTAGATGCATATTTTTTGGCCGACATTGCACACATCGCAGGTTTGGTGGCGACAGGTTTGCATCCGAGTCCGTTTCCCCACGCGCATGTTGTTACGACAACGACATATAAAAGCCTTCGTGGTGCGCGTGGCGGTATGGTTTTGGCGGATGATGAAAAGTTAGGTAAGAAAATAAACAATGCGGTGTTTCCGGGTGTGCAGGGTTCCGTCATCTTGCATGGTGTCGCCGGGAAAGCCGTGAGTCTCGGCGAAGCATTGCAACCGGAATTCGAGCAATACAATCAGGCCGTGATAGACAATGCCCAGGCTTTAGCCAAAGCCTTGCTGGAGGCGGGTGTTGGTTTGGTCTCCGGTGGCACCGACACTGGCATGTTGTTAGTTGATTTGACTTCCAAGGGACTTACCGGTGATATCGCAGTCGATAGTCTTGAAGCGGCCGGACTGACATGCAATAAAAACCTGATTCCATTTGACCCGCAACCTGCCGAAATTGCCTCGGGTCTGCGTTTGTCAACCAACGCGGGGACAGCACGCGGTTTAGGGGTGAACGAATTCCAACAGATTGGAGTCTGGATCGGTCAGGTGCTGGATGGCCTTGCGCAGGGTGCAACGTCCAATGAACCGGTAGAACAGAGAATACTCCAGCAAGTCAAAGAACTTTGTGATCGTTTTCCATTTTACCCGGGGTAAATGGTGACACTGCGTGGTAGTGATTAATAATTTTGAAAATTTGGCGGCTTGAGACGCCACTGTAATAGGATTATTCTATACCTTCAGTGTAAACAAGCTGACCTACGGAGGAATATTATATGAGCGTACATATACTAGATCACGCCATTGTCGCCAGTCTGGAACCAATGTTCGAAGAAGCTCAGGAAAACGGCTTGTGGTTTTTTCATCATGCGCCGGACGGGGAAGAAATCTGGTGCTCGCCGGGATACCTGCGCAAGGAACAGGCCGAAGGCCGGTTAATCATGGCACCGGAACACTGGGAATTAAGAAACCCTGTTGGCTATATGACGAAACTGGTTGATCAAGCCCAGGCAATTGTTGACGAATACAACGAATTGGTGGAAAGACTGGGTTTTGAAGAAACGCTGGCATTGGAGTCGCATTCCACTAATCCTGCCGACGCTCACTGAAAAAAAGAGGCTTTTCCGCGCCCCAGCCCGGATACCGGGTCAAACTTATAACGAGTTGTTATTCGTATCATAAGCAATTATGACTGCGTGTCAGCCGGACTGACGTTATGGTTCGGGCTGATAAGTAACAATTCGAAGACATCATGGAAAATCAGGTTTCATCTATTCCCTCGCGTACCCTGCTCGGTCCCGGTCCTACGGAGCTGCACCCGAAAGTTATCGAAGCGTTGGCCCAACCGACCATTGGTCATCTCGATCCTGCGTTCGTGGAACTGATGGAATCGGTCAAATCGCTTTTGCAATACGCGTTTCAAACAAAAAATGAGTTGACCTTGCCGGTGTCTGGGCCGGGTTCTGTTGGCATGGAAACTTGTTTCGTTAATCTGATTGAGCCGGGCGACAAGGTTATTGTTTGTCAAAACGGTGTATTTGGCGGACGCATGCGCGAGATTGTCGAACGCATGGGCGCGACTCCGATTGTGATACAAGATCGCTGGGGTGAACCCGTCGATGCGGAAAAGTTAGAAACGACACTAAAAAATCACCACGACGCAAAAGTGGTTGCATTCGTACATGCGGAGACGTCAACCGGCGTATTGTCCGATGCAAAAAAACTGGCCGAAATTGCACATCGTTATGGTTGCCTAACTATAATGGATGCAGTGACATCGCTCGGTGGCTCGCCGTTGATGGTGGATGAATGGCAATTGGATGCTGTCTATTCCGGTAGTCAAAAGTGTTTGTCCTGTGTCGCCGGTCTTTCGCCGGTGACGTTTAGCGACCGGGCCGTGGAAACAATAAAAAATCGTTCCACGCCTGTACAAAGTTGGTTCATGGACATGAACCTGGTCATGGGATACTGGTCCGGCGGCGCCAAGCGCGCTTATCACCATACTGCACCGGTGAATAGTATTTTCGCATTGTATGCTGCTCTCCAAGTATTAAAAGAAGAAGGACTGGAAAGTGCATGGCAACGTCACGCGGAACAAGCGGCGCTATTGGAGCGAGGATTATCCGGACTCGGTATTGAGTATTTCGTGGCACCCGAACACCGCTTGCCGCAACTAAATTCGGTTATCGTTCCCGACGGTGTGGACGATACGTCGATTCGGGCAACGCTTTTAGATGACTATGGTCTGGAGATCGGTGGCGGGCTGGGCGATCTTGCAGGGCAGGTATGGCGTATCGGCTTGATGGGTTATGGAGGTCGCAGCGAAAACATCGATCGATGTATCAATGCATTGTCGGAAACCTTGAATCGACAAAGCGATTTGAGAATGACCGCATAGTTCGATCAAATAGTCTTGTGTATGGATTAGTCCTCGCAGGAATATCCCAAAAGATTGAGTCCTTCCTCCAAATAATCCGCGACCAGTGGCGTGCCGATCAGATATTCCGCCGACCGTTCGTTCCAGCTATCGCCTGCTTCCTCCAACGCTTTATCCCATTCGTCGACACTAAAATCGCCACGCCCCAGCCACATCAATGCGGTTAGATTAACCTGTTGATCAGGCTCCAGCTCCTCAATGCGTGATTTGATTTCTAACTGGGTATAATCATGCTCTTCGTTGTCGGATGCGTTCGACAGCATGTTTTCGTCCAGTTCTATGCCTTTTTCGTCAATGTCTTGAACATCCTGAGTTTGAAAATCGCGCGCCAGCGTAATGAGGTGACAGACAGTTTCAGGATTTACGTCTAACATTTTATTAGCCCGTGTTGTGTTGGTTATTTTTACCTAGCCTATGCCTTACCTGGTATCGAAAAATTGACATCCGTCAACTTTTTAACTTCTGGCAGGTGTGCTGGTTTGACATTCTTGCTTAACCCGCTAGTCGCAGTGCTTCGATTCTTTTTTCCAATGGCGGATGAGTCATGGTGAGTTTCTTTAAGCCCGCCACACCGAGCAATCCGCCGTTCACTCCCAGGGCTTGCATGTGCGCAGGCAGTTGGGCCGGTCGTTGCAGTTGTTGCAGGCGTTCGAGGGCGCTAATCATTTTCTCTTTACCCGCCAACTGCGCGCCGCCCGCGTCGGCACGAAATTCACGCCAACGACTGAACCAGCGCACGACGATGGTCGCCAGAAATCCGAGTATGGTTTGCGTGATCATGTAGGTGAAGCGATAACCCATTCCACGTCCGTAGCCATAACCCGTTTCATTGTATCCTCCGCCTCGGCGACGATCGAGCAATGCGGAAATGATTTGAGAAAATACAATGACGAACGTGTTAACGACGCCTTGAATTAACGATAACGTTACCATATCTCCGTTGGCAACATGGCTGACCTCGTGACCAAGCACGGCTTCAACCTCGTCCTGTTCCATCGTATCCAATAAACCTGTACTGACTGCAACCAGCGCATTGTTTTTATTGGCGCCGGTCGCAAAAGCATTCGGCGCGGAAGAATCGAATATGGCGACCTCGGGATTGCCAATTCCGGCCTTGTTTGCTTGTTTGTGTACCGTGTTGACCAGCCAGCGTTCGGTCTCATTGCCGGGGTTTTCGATGACTTGCGCGCCCGCGGATCGCTTCGCCATCGACTTCGACATCATCAATGAAATAAAAGACCCCGCCATTCCCATAACCGCGGCCATTATTAACAATGGAGCGTAACTCGTTCCAGGCTGGTTAATACCCAGGATGTTGAGAATCACGCCCAATACGAATAAAACAGCCAGATTAGTGCCAAGAAACAAGCCGATTCGCAGCATATTATCAATTCTCCAAATTCCGATTTACGACACTGTATCAAAGTATTGCAGGAAAATGATAACGTAATTTGACACGGAAAGTACTTGAAAAACTTGAGGTTTATCCCCAATTTAGTTATACCAGCTTCAGATAATCTTGTGATTATCGATATTTCTTAACTCAGGAGTAAGTATAAATGGTAGATACGGTTAAAATTCTAGGTGCATTGTTGGGTGGAGGTAATATGTCATCCGGTTCGGGATCGTCAGTTTTAGGATCGGTGTTGGGCGCCGCTATGGGTGGAGGTTCGAAATCCGGCGGTGGTGGATTGGGCGATTTGCTCGGCAGCGTTTTGGGCGGTGCAAAGTCAGGTGCGGGTGGCGGATCGGGCGGTGGTCTCGGCGGTATGCTGGGTAGCGTTCTTGGTGGCGGTAAAACAACACAAGCGCAAAGCGGTGGTGGATTAGGCGATTTACTCGGTGGTGTACTCGGTGGCGGTTCTTCGGCGCAAGCAGGATCCCGTGGCGGATCCGATCTTGGCAGTCTGATCGGTGCAGCCTTGAATCAGTTTGGTCAAAGCGAGCAAGCAGCACAGAATCATTCGCAACCCAAGCGTTTCGAAGAACATTCACCCGGTATGGTGCACAGCGAAGCCTGCGAACAAGCGACGTTTATGATTCGCGCTATGATCAATGCCGCCAAAGCGGACGGTAGAGTCGATAAACAGGAACAGGAAAAAATTCTTGGCAAATTGGGCAGCATTACGCAGGATGAGATTGATTTTGTTAAAAACGAAATCGCACAGCCATTGGATGTGGCTGGTTTTGCACGCAGCATTCCCCAGGGCATGGAAAACCAGATCTACGCCATGTCACTGATGGCAATCGATCTAGATGCCAACCCGGAAGCGCAGTACCTGCATCAGTTGGCGCAAGGATTAAATATTTCCCAGCAAACCGCGAATCAGATTCATCAGCAACTGGGTGCGCCGACACTGTATTCGTAACGGAACAATAATCGATAAATGAATCTAACGCTGGCATCTCGGTTGAGGTGCCGGCGTTTTTTTCACCATGCGTGACCATCAATATTTCGCACCACCCTTCGGGTGGGCTTTGCATTACAAGCAATCCGGCGCAGCGAAATTTCTCGAACAATACGAAATGGATATTTTTACCGCTGTAGCGCGCGGCAAACTGGATCGTATCCAGCGATTATTGACCGAGAATCCGCTTCTCTTAGAGTAGAGATTGCATTTTTCGATATTCGACCAAACAAGAAAACCGTGCCATATGGACTGGATGACATCGTTAGCGTTTGCAATAGCTAATAGTCAGTTGGGATCAGCAACATTTCTGCTTGGTCAGGGAGTAAATATCGGTGCTAACAATGGAAAAGGCATGTCAATATTCGAGGTTGCACTCGATAAGGCTGACAAGGAAATGCCCGAACTCTTTGAGTATGCGAGTAGAGTATGAAAGGGTGACCAAGCCGTGACGTGGGCAAATTCGACTCCAATGAATGAATTAGTGAACTAACATAGCTTTGAACCGTACCGCCGCTTTAAGGAAGCTATGAATAACCTATCTTAGTCCTGCCAACACGCGAAGACATAAAGTGCGGTTTTTATCATTGTCTAACACGAACAAAAACGAAATCTCCACCTTCGTGGCCAGCTTTTTGAATTTTCTTATATTCAGGCGTTTGATCGGCGTTTGCGACCACTTGTTCTCGGAGTTGAGAAAAAATGGCGCTTGCTTCAATTACATCAAGGTTGCCCCGCAGGCTTTGTAAGAATGCTGCAGTAAATACCGAATGATCGCCACCACCCGAATCCAAAACCGGTTCTAATCCGCCTGAAGATATTACTGTGCGTGATCGTTTAGCCGCAAGGTTCTTGAGTACGGAGCGTCGGTCAGCCACGTCGCGAGTAGCGGTTTGGCCCCGGGAAAGCGAACCTGAGTAACAAGAATCAGAAACTACGAGAACATGACGTGAACGCATCCCTTTCAGCGCATCAGTGACATCACTGGTAGACAACCAGTTTGCATAGTTATTTTCTTCAGCATCCACGGGTAGCCAATAGCCGCGAGCAGTTGCGTTATCCAACACTCCGTGACCCGCGTAGAAGATGAGCAGATTGTCTTGTTCAGAAAGCGATGTACGTAAATTTGATAGTTCGGTCAAAATATCGTATCGAGTGGCATTAGTTAATGAGTGAACTTCAAATCCGTATTCGTCACGCAATATAGCTGCTACAGCAGACGCATCATTGACCGCCGATTCCAATTGTGGAAATTGATGATATTCATTAGAGCCAATTACCAACGCGTGATATCGACCAATGTCAATTCCTCGTAACAGATCTGATTTTGTATTTAGTTTGTCGTCCGTAACCAAGTCTGAATCGTCGCTGTCACTTTTCAACGCATTATTCAGCAATGATTTTTTTCGTTGCCGATATTCTTTGACTGAGATCACGTTATCTTCGTGTAATTCACTCAGCAATTGAAGTTTTGCGGTGAGCTGACTGGTGTTTTGTTCGTGCACAGCTTCAAGAATTTGCAACTCGGAGGAAGGAGCGTCCTGAATCGACGCTGGTTTAGCAGTATAGATTCTTTCTCCGGTTCTATCCTGACCAGCGTGTAACAACACGTCGTCTAAGCGCATCTGAAGTTGGGTATTGCCGGGATCGACTTCGATAGCACGTCTACAGGCACTAATCGCGGCACTAGGTTGCAGACGCATGCATTTTATGGCATCCATTGTTGCAGTGACACGCTCGTCTTTTCGATATAACGTAGGTTCTGTCTGCTCCTGCTCTTTAAGAATGCTTAAGGCTAGAGCATGTTTGCGCGTCAACTTGCGACGATTCGAAGTTACCGTTAAACCTTCATCATAAACAGCAACAGCCTCTTCGTAGCGATTAGATTTTTCTAGTTGATTACCCAGGTCTTGTAAAAACCGGATGTTGTGTCTGTTCTTTTGTGCTACAGAGCGGCAGATATCTATCGTTTCTTGAGGGTCCGCATTGATGCAACTTGTGTATACCGAATTGAACTCATTGTTTGGTTCTGTGTGTCGAAAATCTTCCGAATCTGTAGCGAAAATAGACGTAGTCGATATCAGCAGACACAATCCAGTGAAAAAAGGGGTTGTACGTGTTTTCATTAATACTTGAGTTCTCAATTACCACGAATTGGTTCATTTGGATTGAACAATTTTTTGGCCAACGTCACTAACTAGATCGCTTGGTAGTAGCCAAACCATTGGGCCAATCTGCATACGGCGTAAACGCTGTAACGGAACCCATCGGTAGCGCTGGCGAATGGGAAAATAAAGTCGAAAATCGTCATCGTCGCGCGCAATAACCACTGCGATATCGCCAGCAGCCAGTTTGATTAAACCAGTCATGGAATAACGTAACGCCGGACGAGCGTCATCTAAATTTCCAGTCTGCGGCTTAAGACCGTGGCCTTGAGCCCATACTCTTAAACCTTCCGCTGATACCGGAAACGGTTCGCGGGTCTGAAGGAAACCATATCGACGATGCACATAGGTAAGCGCGGCACTGAGTTCGTCGGTTCCAATTACCTCGTGGTTATTAGCTGCTGGGCGCCACTGTGTAGAAAATTCGGCTGTGTAACGCTGGGCTATGTCGTCGTATTGCCATTTATTAACTATCAAGACTACAAGTAACACGCCGATACAAGCCGTGATAGAGTGATAGAACGAATGCGGTTTTGTGGTGTTATAAACAGCAGGGGAATGCGATCTTGAAAACAAGTGCGCACCAAACATCAAACCTATCGCTGCTATAACGAATAGTATATCGATCTGATTCCCGTATTGGGTATAAACAGTGAGCTTGTTCGGTATTTGGATGGATCCTAAGGCAACGTGTATTGCAAACAATGGTACGGATGCCTGGACTGCGCCGGTCGGGGTAATGATCGCGGAAATACCACCGTTGGCCGAACGGGCGACGGTAACACCGTTTTCAATAGCGCGCATTCGGGCTAGTGAAAGATTTGTGCTATGTAAATACGATGGCCATTCAAATGCATCGTTAGTTAACACCGTTAACCATTTTGCGCCTTGTTTAACTAGGGAGCGGGCAAGATCTGGAAATGACGACTCATAACATATTAACGCGCCAAATGCCGGCGCCGCGTCTGGTTTGGTGTTTTTGTGTATGATCAGACGATCACTGGAAGTGATGTCGCGTTCAGCGAACGGTACAGTGCGGGTTTTCTGGCTATGGCTTATTGATTCACCGTGTTTCCCCAGAACAAGAGTTTCGCTAGTAAGATCATTTTGGGAAGACAGGGCGTAGGTGTGAACAATGTTGGTAACTTGCTTTTTAAGTGATAGCGTATCGTTGTCCACCGCGAGGCGAATTGCGGGGTTGGACGATTCCGGCCACACCACCATCAGATCATTTCTTGCGGGAATTTGTTCGAGTTTTTTCTGTAGATCACGGTGTTGCTCGACTATGATTTCAAGTCCCCCGGGATCAGCAGCGTCACGCAACAGTATCGGAGATAAACTAGTTTGTGCCACCGCAACGGACGTTGTCGTGACGGTGGACGCCTCAAGGTCATTTATTCTATGCGCGCCAAATCCATACACGATCAACCCTACCATCGCACACACGAGTCCGTATCCAACCGCGAGACACCACCGACGTAAGCGCGTAAAACGCAAGGACAGAAAAAATGCCGTTTGTACAAATAGTAAAAACGTCGTTACCAGCCATGGGCCACCTAAACTCGCAAGCTGTAGTGGAACTAATGAATCATCGAGAGTAAGTGCAAACTCGAACGGTAAACCTATATGATTGACAGTTTGTTCGCCTGCGGCCCATATTAACGGACATAATAAAACCCATAAGTGACCACGCACGGCCATAAGTCGAGCGGTTACGTAACCACATACGGCGAACAGAAATGTGCACAAGACGATACACAGGGCATATAGCTGCCAACCTTCGGCGTAAGCTCCCAAATAGGCGTAAGCACCCACCGCGGCCCCGAGTAGCGCAGCTTCTAACATGGCTAGTTTGAGTCTGGACTGAAAGTGTTCCAGACAAAACAACAGCGGGAGAAAAAACAAGTACGCGGCTGTACCCACCGAAAACGGCGGCAACGCCAATACTAACAGGATGAAACTTGGGAGGGCGTACAAGTAGGTTTCCCGTCACAGTTTAATTCCGTGTCTAATTGCTTAAACCATCGAGTTGTTGAATCAGGTTGTGTGCTACACGTCGCTGATCGTCTGAGGACTCGAGGCGCGTAAAATGTTGTAAACCTTCATAGGCGCGTTGCAAATAAACCATCGAAAGATTGTAAGTAGCTCTACTGTGACGGGGATTTTTCTGTAAAACCTGTCGAAAATATTGTTCTGCACTATCAAGATTCCCCGCACGGTAAGCAGTTGCCCCGTGTTGGAATACGTCTTCCAAATTTTCTGTGTGCGATTTAATCCCGTCCATATTCACACTCTTTGAATCTGCAGTCAGCGTTTGTCGGGAATAATTTGTCATAGGTTCCCAGTCGTCTCGTTGTGTGTTGTAAGCGTTACCGGTGGTGGCACAGCCTGTAGCAATCAGCAATGGCGTTATTGATAACACCCGAAGGATAGCGGTTAGTTTAATGGTTGGCATTGCTTGATCCTCTCGGTTGAATAAACAATTCATCGTCTTTCTGCACCCCCATTTGTGCGATACGCCCAGCGGCGAACTCAACGGTTGAACAGGTATCGGATGGCGCACATTTGACACGCCACGGTTTGACCTCTTCAGCAAGCGCAAGCACAGTTAAATTCTCATCCAAAAACAACACGTCGATTGGAAAGCGCATACCAAAAGTGTGTACGCTTCCGCCAGGCCGAAACCATAAGGCGTGACTGCCGGACAATTTACGTTTACCAAGCAACCCACGCGCTCGGTGTAGAAAAGAAAACGCACCTACCATGCGGTCGGATATCACCAAGCCATCAACGCGAAACAGGGTAAACAATTGGCCTGAGCGCAGTAGCACGAAAACTAAAACAAGCCGGAGTCGGCGATTTGACCATAGATCGGGAACCCGATAATCATAAAAGTAACTGGAAACAGAAATGCCACCAAAGGAAACAGCATTTTAACCGGTGCCTGATTAGCGAGTTTCTCGGCACGTTGAAAACGCTCGCGCCGGCGTTGTCGAGCTTGCTCATTCAATGAGGTTGTTAACGAACCACCGCTTTCGTCAGCTTGTGCGACAACCGCGACGAAGTTACTGACTGAGGCCAGACGTATACGCTTGGCTAGTCGTTCGAGACCGGCACTGCGGCTGACTCCGGTACGCACTTCGCGAATAAAACGCCCCAACTCCTGTTTAATCGCGCTGTCCGGTAGCCGCATGGTTGCTTGTTGTATGGCCGCTGGAAACGCAAGACCGGCCTTCATACTCAGCACCACAACATCGAGAAAAAACGGAAAATGTTTTTCAATCGATTGCTTTCGCCTTTTTGCAGCGTCACGTAGCCAGATATCGAGATAGAAATAACCAAGCGGCGGCAGGCATAAAAGAGGCAATATAAACTTAATATCGTACAAACTGTAAGTCAGTACAAAATAGATAGCTAACAATCCGGCTAGTGTCGCGACTAACCATCGAACAACTTCGACCTCAGCTGGTGTAATGGCGTAAGATAACCCCGCTTCGTTAAGGCGGTCGGTCAATGATTCATGTTTCTTTGATGTCATACGTTCATCGACATAATTAGTAAACCGCTTGAGTCCCCATCTGGACAGACGAAACAGTTTTGGCGCTTGATCGCGCCAGCTTTCGTCAACATCATGCGATGCTTCCGGCAGGATGCGTGGTATCAGAAGTGGTATACAGCTTGCGCTAGCAGCGGCAATGCTTGCCGCGGCAATAATCAGCAGTGAGAAGGTGTCATCAAACATCGATGTCTACTATTTTGCGAATCATGAAAATAGCCATGGTCATCATTATTGCGATGACACCTAATGTGATCCAACCGTGTATGTCGGTGAACAGCGGTTCAATTTTCTCTGGCTCTAGTATATATATTGCGACTCCCATGAGTACCGGCACAAGGGAGACTACCCAACCTTGTAGTTTGCCCATTGCTGTCAACGCTTGAATCTTGCCTTCTACTGACAGTTTCTCCGTTAAAGTTATCGCCAGTGACTCCAGTGTGTCGGCAAGGTTACCGCCCACGCTACGGGAGATTTTAATGGCGCCATTCATGAGTTCAAGTTCGGGTCGATTTATGCGATCTTGCATATTATCCAGCGCCTCACCCAGCTCGCGCCCGATTTGATACTCGGTTAATACCAGACTAAATTCCTGCGATAACGGTACCGGTTGCCAGGACGCGAGTTGCTCCAAACCTTTTGGTAAGTTAACGCCGGAACGCAGTGTCGATGAAAGTGCGTGTAAAGCATCCGGTAATTGATAGATAAACTGATCTGAGCGGCGTTTTTTTATCCACGTCAACGCGATACTGGGTAGAAACAAACCAGTAATAATTCCCGCTACCGCACCGGCAACACCCAAGGTAAAAAAAGCGAATGTCGCCAATACCACAGTAATCGCCAAACTAATAAAAAATAACATCTTCAGGTCGGCGATGATGAAGCTCCGTTTAAGCCCAGGCTCCACTCGCTTAATAAAGTATTCGCGGTAGTTGTGTAAAAACTCCGAGATGAATCGAGCACCGGCGATACATCCCAGCGCACCGGCCACAAAGAAAATTACTACAATGATTAGTGTCGTTTGCATTGCTCTAATAACTCACTAGATTCAAGCCTCGACTCAGTCACCGTAACATATGCGTGGAATGTAATGTTTAATGAAGGCGATTATTTGAGCACGACTTTTTGTAGCGGTCTGAACATAGCTCGTCGGTTTATCGGTGCTTCAGGACTATCTTTTTCATATAAATCGCGCTCGCCTTTGCCAACGGCGAGTAGGCGTTTCGGTGCGATTCCGAAGTGTTCGACTAAGTAATTTTTGATGGCATGAGCGCGCTTTTCCGATAACGCTTGATTGTAAGCGTCGCTACCAACGGCATCGGTGTGACCCTCGACAACTATAGATTTTCCCGACACGGCTTCAAGACCCATCATTTCACCGACCGATCCCAACATGGGTTCAGATTCGGGCAAGATTTCGGTTGAGTTAAACGCGAAGTTAATCATCATGCCAAACATTCCTGTCTGTCCTTCATTGTTTAAACCTTGAGAATCAATACCACGGTAGCGAGGTGGAAAAAGCAGTTGTGAGAGAATCTCCGGAGCGGGCGCCTCATGAAATATCTGTGAAGTATCACTTGCCTGACTGAAGTTGGTCAGACCTATACTATTTGTGATCAAGACAAAAGCGATACACGATTTCTTAAGGGGATGGTTCATTTTGTCCTCCTATTGCCGAATGATGAGATACAGATACTTATGTGTATCCGAATTCATAAAAAAGGTTCATTTAAATAGGAGAAGCCGTAAGTCGACCCATGCACTGTAGAAAATCAACTATAGCTGATCCACACGCTTTGCAATTGGAAGCTTGATCTTTTAGGCCGTTTGGTACCGATCCTCGTCGTCCAACAATTTTCCCTGAGAGTAATGCAAAAGCGCATCTGCGGCACGTGTTTGCTGATTTGATGTTCTTTCTTTCAGCTTCTAATAAGCATCTTGCCGTTTCTTCATCTCCCGGGGAAATCTGCCATTCACATAGCCTGCCTTCTTCGGCCTCTTTATGTGGGAGAACCGTAGAGCTATTTCGCAGTGGTGATTGTGCTTTGACCGTGGCGGATGCGATGACTGGTAACCGATTTTTTTCCAACAAAGTTTTTTGGAATTCATCATCGAAGTTTTCCGCAGCCAGCAATCCTTTTGTTATGAGGGAGTCAACAATAGGGACTCTAAATGGTACACGATAGGTTACATAGAGTTTCAGCGAGTTTGCATCCTGGATGTTGGTACTGCTATTTTGCCCGACTACCTACGTGAAACGACGAAGTTTATCGTTTTGATTCTCCATAAATTCATTATTAAGAAGGAACTCGAAATCGATAAAAGCTTCTGAAGTCGGATTGATTATTGAAACACAGGAATTAGACAACACTTCCGAGAACGCCATGTCACCCAGAGTTAACTCTGCTTCATCGAGATTTTTTGGTGGAGAAAAGATAGGCAACAATCCTTTAACGAGACCCAACCTAATTTCGCCAGGTTCCGCACCGTAAATCGCTCCAGCGCGAGCTGCCTGCAACATCACATGATTAAGAGTTGCTTTGGCCTCAAATAACAAACCGAGTTGAATAGCGCCGCCAATTATGATTCCCAATACCGGTAATGCAATAATTGTCGCAGCCATGGCCGCACCTTGTTGAGCGCGCTTTAAGTGACCGAGCATTGTGTCGACAGCTCTTGCTTGCTCGCAGTGTTTGCAGGGTTCCACGCGCCGTTAAATATGTCGCGTTCCATGGTGACGCCGGCACGCTCCAGTTCGGTATAAAAACGTGGCGCGCACTCAAGCCCCCGATATTCACCTTGAACCTCGCCATTGGGGCCAATACCGCGTTGTCTAAACTCAAATAATTTTTGTAACAGGATGACGTCACCTTCCATACCATCCACTTCGACAATATCGGTTACACGGCGCTTTCCATCCTTGAAGCGGGATTGTTGTACCACGATATTGATTGCCGATGACATTTGTTCCCGTATCGCCCGCACGGGTAAATCCATACCGGACATCAACACCATAACTTCAAGTCGCGACAACAAGTCGCGGGCCGAGTTTGCATGTCCGGTAGTTAACGAACCATCATGGCCGGTGTTCATCGCCTGCAACATATCCAGTGCTTCGCCGCCACGACACTCGCCTACAATAATGCGATCAGGTCGCATTCGCAGTGCATTACGTACTAAATCGCGGATCGTTACCTGGCCTTTACCCTCGACATTGGCTGGACGTGCTTCCAGCGAAATAACGTGTTGCTGATTAAGTTTAAGTTCAGCAGCATCTTCTATAGAGACAATACGTTCATCGTCTGGTATGAAGTCTGATAGTGCGTTTAGAAACGTTGTCTTACCCGAACCCGTGCCACCTGAGATCACGATATTGCGTCGTTGTGCGACACAAATTTGCAAAAACTCCGCCATTTGCGGACTTAGCGAGCCGATCTCGATCAAACGTTGCATGTCAAAGCGCTTTTTTGCAAACTTACGGATTGTAATGGTCGGACCAATCAGCGAAAGTGGCGGAATAATGGCATTGACGCGCGAGCCATCAGCAAGACGTGCGTCGACCATAGGCGCGCCCTCATCAATACGTCGCCCCAACGGAGTAACAATACGTTCTATAGCGCTCATTAACGAACGATCATTGATAAAACGGACAGCGGCTTGTTTAAGACGGCCGTCGCGTTCGACATACACGTTTTCTGGGCCGTTCACCATTACTTCGGTTATTGTGTCGTCTGCCAATAGTGGTTCAATAGGACCCAGCCCAATGGCTTCAGCCACGACTTCATCAACCAGCTTACGTGTGTCCACGCCATCCGGAATTTTGACCGTCCCTTTTTGCACAATTTGTTCGGCCATACGGTGCGTTTCAACGCGCAACTCTTTAGCGTTCATTTCGCTGATTACATTTCGTTTATATAAATCGAGTTGCAGTTGAACCTGTTCCTGAATTTCTTTGCGTACTGGGGTCAGTTCAGCGTATCGAACCGCTTCTTCTGGATCTTCAGATATAATCGCCGTGGGCTTCCTGGTTAGTTGTGAGATGACCGTTGGGTGTTTACCTGTACGATCATTTTCTCCGACCTCTCTGATTTGTTTTTTTTGAATTGGATCGATTAAAGAATCGGTTATTTCCACCATACTGCTGCCAATGCGAAACACATCGCCCCGTTGCAGCGGATCGTGCATGTCAACGCGAACATCACCCAGATAGATAGCGTGATCAACGCTAATCGGCCGTAATACCTGTTTATCAGGGGTGATTTCAAAGGTAGCATGATGACGAGCAATCGATTTGTCCGGCACGCGAATATCGCAACTGAAGCCGCGTCCAAACGTATATCGACCAAGATCCAAATGATAATTTTGCGGCTTTTTATTGGGCGTCGTAACTGAAATATCAAGCATGGGATTAATCCAAAATATGAAACTTAACGTCTTTCGCCGACTCGGTTGCAAGACGATCAAAATTCTCTTGATAGTCTTGATTCCGCGGTGAGTCGCTATCTATTATTTGGGGTGTGATCAACACTACCAACTCAGTTTGTTGATTACGGAATTGACGCGACTTAAATAATTCACCTAGTATGGGTATTTGGCCTAGTAAGGGTACTTTCTCGACGTTTTTAGCGTCTTCCGAACTCACTAATCCGGCGATCACCATTGTTTGTCCTTCTGGCACATTCATTTGCGTGTTGGTTTTTCGTGTGGAAAAACCCGGAATTCCCAGTACTTGAATGGCTGGATTGACAGAGCTCACTTCCACGTTTAAATCGGTGCGAATGAATCGATCACGATCCGCCAGAGGGGCAAATTTAAGAATAATGCCGAATTCTTTGAATTCGACTGTAGTAGTGCCGTCATCGTCACGTACCGGAATGGGTACTTCACCGCCGACTAAAAAATCAGCATTGCCGCCACTCACGCAAGCCAGAGTGGGTTCTGCTAACAAACGTGCGTCACCGTTTTCCACTAACAAGTTAATGGTGGACCCTAAGCTGGTAGATATACCGGAGAATTGTTGTGTGCCCGCGTTAAGCGGTAGCTCAGCTGCGGCACCAGCGGGCGAATCGGTGATGCGGAAAAACGGATTGGTTTTGAAGTCCGAGAGATAGCCGAAAATTGGGCCGTTGATAAAGTTGTCCCATGAAATACCCAGTTCCTTTAGTGCGGTACGGCGCACTTCAAGCAAACGTGCTTGCATTAAGATAGTCGGTTTGTGCTCGAACACAGGTGACTCAACGTATGAATAAACGGTTGGATAGCGATCTGTAATGGCCTGAATTCGTGCTATGTCGTGTTCTTTTGCCGCTTGTCCCTGGATGACCACCGTTTTGCCCAAACTACTTACGTCGATACCGTCAATACCTGCTAGTAGTTTTTTAATATCTTTCTCAGATACGTATTCGATTTCGCCGTGGACTTGCACTAAATAACGAATTGGCTCGTCGCCTTTAGTCCATAAACGCAGGTCGGTGACACCGGCTTTACGCGCGATCAACAACACCTCATCGTTTTCTTTTAAGACTCTCACTTCAAGTAATTCGCCGTCACCGACCGCTACACGGGTAACACCTGTGTAACCGAGTAACAGCGATTGGCCTTCCGCCACTGTTAATACATCCTCCGGCGGAGGGGACGTGATCGCGTAAGTGTTGCTCGCTATCAGAAGCACTACAAGAATCGCAAAGCGATAAACGGAATTAACTTTATATTTGATCATTGATTAACTACTCCTTGTCCGCCGAGAATGACTTCTACTAGTCGTGGTGTGACTATGCGTTTCGGCGTCGCTTCTCTTTCAGTTTCGCCAAGTAAGCTTGCAAGTGTGATTCGCTCCGGCCAACCGTCCGTCGTATCGCCCTCGGGGCGTAAAACCACGGTAAGCGATCCAACCTCTCGTGCGTGGACTATTTTGGCAGCCTGCTCGGGACTGACCAGCATTGTCACGGTATTAAATCTCCCAGGTTCAGATGCACGTAGATCTTGATCTGGCTCGTTGACCTGGACGCCGGTCGCTAGTACGTGAACATCTTTCATCAATGGAAACGTCATTGGTTTTCCATCTTTGTCGACTGTTAGTAAAACGTCTATCTGATCCCCGGGGGACAACAATCCTGATATTGACGAGATTTGGTCGACTGGTACGGTTAGCGCTCGTTTACCTTGATCCAAAATATCCGCCAATCCGTCAGTGCGCACTTCAAGTAGTTGAGACTTTAATATTGGGGCGCCACCGGTAAGGTTAGCTCGTGATACGCGCCCTCTATATCGGTCCCATTGATTTATCGTGATGGCATCTTTGTGTAGAAACTCTTTAGGCACTTCCCGTGCAACAACGTTACCTGCATTTAAAGGCGTGCCTACTCGGAGGTCTTGTGCGGCTACTGCTACCTTAACCTTTTGATAACGAGAATCGAGTTCAGCACGATAACGGGCTACTGCACTTTGAATATAACTTTTGGCACCGATGGCAGCGGCACCGCCAGTCACTAATGCTATTACTACCAGAATAATCGTTAATCGCTTAAATTTCATTGTCCCTTGTTTCAGTCATCAGTGAATAAGTTGTAGTGCCCAGGAATATTCTTCATTGTGCTCGTTGATTAAATTCGGTAATGCACTGAGACTTGTGAACAACGCCACTAATCCCAACATTACGACGACGTATTCCGTAAGTACCGAACCGCTTTGTGATGGTTCAGCTGAGGGTTAGATTTTTTTCTATCTCGAATCTCGTTCTCTTGGAATCGGCAACTGTCAGAACAAATCATAAAGAGTCATGATGATGAACCCTTTACCGTCGGCGTGGTACATAGAAAGCAAATAGCCAATTCGCATAAGACACATCATTATAAAGTTTCATGATGGTATGAGTGTGCGCCGGCTGATTCGTTTCACTAAATAGTAGGAGTTCAGTTATGAAAAAAAGCGTACGGTTATTCTCTTTTACTTGGCGTCAGCATGGTCAAGAAACTTCGGATTACATCATTAATGTGCGACTAGAGTGCGTCGCTGGTAATACCGCTTGGAACGCGGCAGGTAGTACCGTTCATCAGCAGGCGCGTGGTCGCGCTTGAAGTTTCAGGTGAATACAGTGGTGCGGAGGGGCCAATAGGGCGGAAGCTCTGAGACTACACTGGGGGGTACAGCAATTCTACTCGCTCAATCACCCAGACAGCATCGAACCACGAAGACTATGCATTTAATCTGCTTACAACGGGGCCAAATTTTACCACTGGCATTAGCAGGGGTGGTGGTGACCGCGGCGATCATGTTTTTAATGGTCCATACCGGTAACAAAATCACAGAAAAATCAATTGTAGCAAACGCCGCGGATGCGTCAGCCTATAGCGGTGCCGTTTTCGTCGCTCGCCACTTAAATATGATGGCGTATACCAATCGAGCGATGATTGCGAACCATGTCGGCGTCGGCCACTTCGTTATCTATGCAAGCTGGATTCGATATGTTGAGCAAGTTGCTCAACGCGTTGACACCATCGCGAACTTTTTTCCGATTATCAAACCCGTCACCGAAGCACTACGTGAATTCGCGGAGTTTTTGCGCGACGCGACTGACGAAGCCGGAAAAGTGTTCGTGCCCGCGGTGGACGAGCTGAACAGGTTTTATCGAATTGTTCAATTAGAGAGTCGGCTCAATCTAGCGTTGCCCGAAGTCGATAAGATTCTCGAGGAGACGGCCCGACGACACGACCCGGCTATACAAGTTAACAACCAACAAGCGCTCGCCAAACTACAGAGATTGGAACCGCGGTTCGGGAGTCGGCTCAGGCAGGCCGTTGAGTTTCAAAAAATTGCATTTCCCGCATTCGTGAAGGAGTTTGCCGCCGAAGACCAGAATAATGAACTCGAAGGCTTCACTGAAAATACATATACAGATATGGCCGACGAGTGGTTTAACGAAAGAGGTTGGGACGACACGCTTTTCGGCAGCGGCGTTGCCAAGGAATTCGAAACCGAACACGCTCTTTCAGAAAATAACGCAAGTTGGTCTGCATCGGACGACCTAGTTGCCGTGAGTTTCGGTAAGAAAACGACCTTAGCTAGCGGAGAAGCGGAATCCAGCGAATTCGATAGTAACTATGACGGTGTGCCTAGGAATATCAGACTTGCCTTCGAGCAGTTTAAGCGCGTTGGTCTATTCATCAACGTTTATGCGTCCAAAGACCAGTCGCAGACGGCCACAGAGAGCGTCGTTCCACAACAAACACTTGGTGAAGAAGAATTTGGTTTCAAGTCTACGGGTGATGATGTTGCCGCTCTTGCCATCGCAGTTGTGCGATATCGACGCCCACAGGTGGGATTCCAAGACGTTGGTCCCATCAAGGAGAACGAGGCTGCACCTAGTTTGTACAACCCATTTTGGAGTCCACGTCTTGTCGGTGTCGACGAACTCGTGCTGGACGAGGCGATCGAAATAACTGCTGAACAACTCAGGGAGAGATTACGCTGATGATACATGACCTCTCACGAAACAAATCTCCTATTAAATTGTTGATAAACAAACCACGGATAAACAAGACGCCAAATAGTGGGTTACACACAAAGTCGCATGGCCAGGCGACTACTGAAACGCTGCTGACGTTGTTGGTATTCGTTCCGTTATTCATTTTGATTCCTTATCTCGGCAAGTATCTCGACGTAAAACATTACGTCGTAAATGCCAGTCGCTACGTCACTTGGGAGCGAACTGTATTCGGTGATGAAGAGAATAGTTGGGAAGCGGGGGAGAACAGCAAATCCGATACGGACATTGCGTTGGAGGCTAACCATCGAATTCTGGGCGATCCTCGCTCTGCGATCATCGCGACCGAAAACATTAGGGCTAACAACTTCACCGATAACCCGCTTTGGACTGACCACGTCGGCGCGAGTTTGATCTCACCGCAGTCCGCGAATGCCGCTGCTGGCACGAGACGGGTATCGCAAGTCGGTGTTGACGAGGAGGCGGCCCCCGTATCCCACGGTACGTTACCAGAGCTCGTCGCTTTCGGTGGTGTGCCCTTTGACAATAATCCAATTAGTTCCGTGGTTTCAAAGATTATCGATCTACTGCCGTCGCCCGTAGACTTACCAACTGACATCGGACTCGGTCTCAACGAGAACGGATTTGTGGTCGGAGAGTACGGCGTTCCACTCAAACCGCTACCAGATTTCGAGTCCAAGGGGGCTTCCGTTGACATCGAACTTCCCGATGTCGAGCAAGCGCCGCTGACCATAAATCAAACTGCTGCCATTCTTACGGATGCATGGATTCCCGGGAGTGAAGATAACTTTATCGATCGCCTAGATGGAATCGTCTTGGACGAGCCGCTCCAGATCATTGTTAACCCGGGAACGTTTCTATTCGGTACGCTCGATCCGAATCCGAACGCGTTATTTAGGGAAGGCGATTCGGGATTTGATCCGAAACTCGAATCGAGTACGTCGGTTTTGCCGCCTGGATTTATCACTATTCCTCCAGAAGCGTTTGGCGGCGCCAACGTTGGTTCGCCAAACATATTAGATTGACAAAATTAGTCCCGGGAGAGACCGAGAGTTTACATGAAGTATTACCTTGTTTTTTGTCTCGTAGTCACTTTGATGGCTTTCGCAAGTCCGAATAGCGCCAGTGGCAGCGAAGATACGAAGAAAACCTCGTTACCTATACCAAAACTAATGCGCAAGCTCGAGGCAACTTGGATCGCGCAAGAGATGACGCAACAAGGCGTTCCTATGTCCATTCGTGCGATTAGCGGCTCTGTTTCGGCAGCAAACGTCGTCGAGTACTATCGGCAGCAGTGGGCCAACGCCGGTGCGAAACCGTTAGTGGAAACTGATGCTGAATGGCTGATCGTTGCTACAGAACTCGACGGCAGCTTCATATCCGTGCGCGTTAAACAAGATGGCCACGGATCGACAGGCTTTATTTCGGTATCGCGTGATCCTGCGGAATATCCTTACGCAGGTGTCACACGAATTCCAATTCCACAATCCTTCGGCATTATCAGTCACCGAACCTATGTGGACGGCGGCGTCAATGCTGAAACCATAACGCTCTCGAGCAAACAAGGTTTGGGCTACGAACGTGCTGCCGTCGTGGCGACGTTGGAGTTTGAAGGATGGACATTGGTTAAGAACCGCAGATTCAAGGGAGCAAAACAAGGTTTCTTTCTTGAGTTTAGAAGAAATCGTGAGTCCGTACATGTTTATCTTGTCACAGATCGACAATGGCGTGGTCACACGCTTGGATTGGTTACTTGGAGAGAAACGAGCTAAATGAAATCATCGCCAATGATATCCCCGACGAAGCCGAACGTGCATTCATACAAAATGATCACGAGTGAACTTGGTTCACGTGGCTCGGTACTTACCGAATACGTAACAGTGATGTTAGGGCTAATCATTGTGTTTTTAGCCTTGGATACTATCCTTGAATTCATCGTAGAGCACAACGATGAATTTTCGAAAGCTTTGCAACTACCATTTTAAGATGAAGATGGAAGGCGGAAGTGAGACCCATGAAGCTAACAATCAGATTAATGATATTCGTTCTTCCCTCAGGCGCTGACACAGCATTTGGGACTAGCGAATACGTCGAATGCCCAGTTACCCGCTACTGTGCTGAACTAGGTTTTCGTTATGAGAAAGTAAAAGTCGATGTTGGTGTGAATGAATTACTGGTGAGCACACGATTGGACTCAGGAAACGTTATTGCCTGGGAAATACAGAAATTATATCTCTATACCGGTCTGATCTTGCCGAGGTGGATTGGGTGGCAGGTGACATCGTCTTGATCCAGAATTTGTTCGAATTTCGTCAAAGCGGATCCAATCTAGTGGAAGTGTTGGAAGGTGAGTTTCGTGGACTCAGCCGTGAGCTGCAACTCTATACAAACCCTGAACACCCCGATGTTAGTATAGGCCGCAATCTTTTTGGTGGCGAGTCGAGTTCCAACTCAGCGACTACTCCGACTGGGATGTTACATTAGTGGTCACAAAACTGATGAGATTACAGCGTGGTGCGGCAATGGCGGCAACGATCATTGCGTTGCCTGTGTTGGGTGCGATTATCGGGTCAGCGATTCAGCTGGGTTTGGTTTTTCAGGCGAAGGCAACTCTCAATCACGCTGTCTTGCAAGCGGCACGTGTAGGCTCGGTTGCGCGCGGCGACCAGTTTCGGATGCTAGACGGGCTGGCCCGCGGAATAATGCCACTGTTTTCGCCGAACACGTCAAGCATTGCTGCCATCAATGCAGCACGTGAGGATGCGTTCGAGGACGTATTGCTCAATGCTTGTCTTGTTATTCTTAACCCGACTGAGGAGACGTTTTTCGATCACAAAGTCTTCGTGTTTCCAGAAGCGTTCATTCCTAACGAAGACCTTCATATACTCCCGACGACATTGGGTAATAATACCCAATTACCGTCGGGAAGGGTGGGCAACATTAGCATTCAAGATGCAAATATTTTGAAGATCCATGTGATCTACGGCGTGCCATTGCGGATTCCCCTTATCGGACCAATATTCGCCCGTGCTCTGGAAAAGAGTAAGAAGTTTAACCAACCCTTTGAGAAAAGATTGCTAGCTGACAATCGGTTGCCGGTGATTGCAACGGCAACGGCGCGGATGCAATCCACCTTCCAAACGAGTGGAGCGATTACTACTTTAGAGAAAATTCGGACCCGCACTTATTGTGATAGTGACAAGTTTCCAGCAAAAGTAAATCCGAAGCTCGCCAGGTGCTTGGCCTCCGCGTTTGTAGGGGATCAATCGCTGGTGGCGTGTGCTCAATGCGCCGCGTCCATCACGACGGGCAACAGAAACAGCAAACTGTGCCGAACCTGTAGCGACATCGTCGGCAAAGTTCAATCCTGTTTCGCACAGTTCCCTGACGACAACAATTGAACCTTTTCTACATGTGTGACTACCCAAATTAGTCACAAATAATCAGCTCTCTCAGAGTCTAGCGGGTGCTTAGCCTCTCGGTACCCATAAGTCCTTCTCTACAGAACAAGCACAACCAAAGCACAGCCGCATGAACAGGGAGAATTGTGTTGCCTTGCACACCATCACTTAAGTCCGCTCTGACCCTCCCTCTGCTCGTGCCGGTTGTATCTGACTTAGAAACGCTTACTGTCGTCGGAGGTTGATGCAGGTAGAAGGGCTTCAGGCCTAAGTCTCCTCTCTTTCTCTGTATACCGATTCCTCTACCTTGGATTCCCAGTAGATATGCTTGCCCTCCCCATCAACTGAAAAGGTCGACAGGTTTAGCTAGTCGCTAGCTAAATACGACCCAAGTTCAAAGTGCTCGTAGGTGTGAGAAAACTGTTGCCTTCGGCTTTTGCCAGAATGCAAGTGTTTCATTGCTTGCTTTAGTCACTATTTCTCGTGAACCTTCTCAGCACATTGTCTGGACAGACTCAGCCTGTATATTACTGCACCGATCCGCCCCAGCCTCGTCTCTTGAAAGAGCAATTGGTAGATCAGGTGACCAGTCTCTGATATTGCTACCAGATTGAAAGGGAGTATTTGGTTTATGTTCATCATCAACACGCGTGTTGATGATCAAAGCGTTGCTCAAACTGACTCGGGGTTGAGATTCCCATTCCTCCGTGAGGTCGCTCTCCATTATATTCGTCTAACCACTGTCGAAGCGCATGCGCCACAAATTCAGGACCATAGTACAAACGGAATAACAAAGCTCAGTCATTGGTTGCACAATAATTGGACACCTCTCAATTATTCAATAGGAGCGTTCAATGACCAAGTTAAATGATACTAACAACAACATAACCTATGTTGCTATCGATGTTGCTAAACAAACCCATGAGGTTCTGATTCGATTCAAAAATGGAAAAATCAAAGCACTTAAAATTCCCAACAATCGCTCAGGATTTGATCAGATTGTGCAATTAACTCTGCCCACAGAAAATACGGTTATTGCAGCTATTGAACCCACCGCCGATTATCACCGACTCATTGCTTATTGGTTAAATGATGCCGGTTTGAGCATTCATTTGGCATCGTCTCTGGCCTGTGCCAGAGCCCGAGAGATGTTATTCAAAACCTGGGATAAAAATGACCGCAAAGACGCACGGGTTATTTTATATCTGTTGCAAAACGCAATGACCACACCTTTTCATGATCCCTTGTTGGCAGGACATTTTGATACACAAGAGTTATCTAATACTTACTATCAGATTAGTCAGGCCAGGACCCGATGCTACCACAGTATTGTTAATCACTATCTGACACTGTACTTCCCTGAATCAGAAAAGTATTTGCATAATTCACGATCTCAGTGGTGGTGCCGGTTGATGATTCAGCACCCCACACCTGGCTCGATCACCCGTCAATCAAAACAACGGTTCATTCAAGGTGCTTGGGATATTGTTGGACGCAAGGTCGCCAAACAACAGTTTCTGGAGCACTGGTACGATATGGCATCCCAATCCATTGGGTTGCCAGTCAATACTGAGGGTTTGGCTGTCAAATCGTTTGTTGTTCAGTTACAGCGATATCTGGAATTAACAGAGCAACGCCAAGTGTTGGAAAAACAGGCTGACAACGTTTTACAGGATGAGCCAGACTACCATTACCTGCGATCTTTGCCCGGTGTCGGCCCGATTATCGCCATGATCATTCTCGCTGAGAGCGGCCATCTGAATCGCTTTGCTCATTATCGACAATATCTTGCCTATTGTGAGTTTAACCTGTCCAGTATTCAAAGTGGTCGTTACCAAGGACAACCGCAATTGTCCAAGCGGGGCAATGCTCGATTACGCTATGCCTGGTGGTTAGCGGCCAATAGCGCCATTAGACAAAAAGAGAATTCTTTTAGTCATAAATTCAGACGCTATATCAGCAAAGACCCTAACAATGCCAATCTGAAACGTAAAGGCTATACGGCGACCGCTATCAAAATGGCGCGGGTTGCACACGCTTTGATCAAACAACAGCGAAACTACCAGCCCTATTATGAGTTTGGTTGATGGATGTGTCTCAGTCGGGCCGTGAGGACTCTATCGAGATCCTGTAGATAATGCTCCACACCATCTCCCATTTACATACATGCTGTGTTAAGTCCAGTTGGACCAGTTTGGATCCCTGTCATTATGGTGAGCAATCCTTCTTGTAAATCCTGATGGTATTGAAGCTACTTGCAATAAGCCCACGTGGCTGCCATACCGGTTTGAAACAAACCATGGCCTTTTATTGTGTTTTATCCTTGACTCCGATGGTAGTCCGTTGTCGAAACGAATATAGTTCGGAGCAACATGGATGGATATCAGTAGCGCCAATTGTTCCATCACGGAGCCAGAAGTAATGGACGCGCACAATAAATGCGTCGGGCTGCTCGGGTATGCTCATCGGTAACGGTCAGGAACTTCAATGTCTGTCCATCTTCGGTCTGGTCCGATACGAAATCATAAGTCCACACATGGTTGGGGTGCGGTGCTTGGTTAACTATCCCTTGAGAGACACCCACACGGCGGCGTTTAGGCCGTTTAAGCGCTAAACTTAAACCCTCCTGGCGTCGCAGTAATCGTGTTCGTTCGCGTGATACCGTAAACCCCGACTGCACCAATTTGATGTGCATCTGGCGATAACCAAAGGGTGCAAAGCGATTCGATGATTGTTAGAGTGCTAATAGTAGGGCTTTGTCTTTGTTCTGTTTGGGCTGACGACGATAACTCCCACGATCGACCTTAATGACCTTGCAGGCACGGCGTTCACTGATCGAATAACCTGATTGTAAATAATGGGCCATGTATCGTTTCGCCGTCAGCCCACCCACTTTTTTGCATTCACATCCTTAAGCATCTGGATGTTTAGGGCTTGATCGGCTACCAGTTTCTTTAATCGGAGATTTTCATCTTCCAATTCACGCAAACGGTGTACATCCGATACCTGCAAACCACCGTATTTCTGTTTCCACCTATCAAAGTGTCTATTCACCGATATTTTCTCGACGGACAATCTGCGCCGCATTACCCACGCGTTGCGCTTCCTACAATATCCGGACAATCGGATCTTTGGAATAACATTCGACTGGCGGTGTCAACATCAGGAAGGTATTTTAGTCCTAGCAGGTGACGCACGAGAGGATCATCGTAGTAGTATCGAAGGCAACTTAGCTCCCGGTAGTCGGAAAGAAGATGGGCAACTATTAAACGTAAGATGTTTCATGGCCACAGAAAGGACTGACACCGGGATGCTTGAAACATCTGCGTATCCGATCTCTAAAGGTAAGATGATCAAATTACTTTTGAAAACCACCAAATCAGAAAAAGAAGTGAGTTGCTGCTTTTTCAAAACGAAGGATAAGCAGGACGTGGGTATTACGATGAATATCAAATCTACTAGATTTCATGATAAACAGGTTCTGGTTGAGTATTGTTTGGATAAACATTTTTTATCTCAACAGTAGCCTGCTTACCCGTTTTCATGCTGTAAATGCGCATTCTTTCGCAGTTCCTGAATCTCACCCGTAGTGCATTCCACGAACAGGGTAAAAATTTATTTTATCTAGGGTCTGTTGACATTTAGAGTTAAACTACCGGTCCAACCTATAGATGGAGTGGGATCAATGGTACGAAAGAGTTTACGCAATGACCAATGGTGTCGTATCGAGTCATTATTACCGGGCAAAGTGAGTGATCCGGGTCGCTCGGGCGCCGATAACCGCCAGTTCGTTGAAGCGGTGTTGTGGATTGCCCGTACCGGTTCGCCGTGGCGTGACTTGCCGACGGAGTTTGGCCCTTGGAACAGTGTATACAAACGCTTTGCCCGCTGGTCCGACAGTGGTGTGTGGCACAAGGTGTTTAAGGAGCTCGCTAAGGATGCCGATTTTGAACAGATGTTTATCGATTCGACCATTGTTAGGGTCCATCAACATGGCGCCGGGGCGGCAAAAAAAACGGCCCACAAGCGCTCGGGCACTCGCGCGGCGGGTTGACTACCAAGATTCATGCTTTGGTGGAAGGCCTGGGGTGTTTGTCGAACTGGACCCTGACACCGGGACAAACCCATGATGTCACCCAGGCCGAAAGCTTGCTCGAACAGCGCCAAGGCGGTGATCTGGTAGCCGATGGCGCCTATGATGCCGATCCACTGATCGCGTTTCTCATCGAACACGATATCTACCCCGTAATCAAACCGAGAAGGAACCGATTGGTGGCCCGCGAGTTCGACATCCATACCTATAAAGACCGTAACGTGATCGAGCGATTTTTCTGTCGCCTCAAACACTTCAGACGTATCGCCACACGGTATGATAAATTGGATGTGCGCTTCTCATCGTTCATCGCCATCGTCGCTTCTTTCATCTGGCTCATCTGATTGTCAACAGACCCTAGTTCTTTATGCTGTGGAATTGTTATTTGACTCAGAATTTATGCAACTGCGAAGTAAGCACTCACACAGATCATTTGTTTGAGATTGCGCTACTCCTGCCTTGGAGTGCCTAATCAGACAACAAATCTGCGGATATGCAAGCTTTTCATCAGTCCCCTTGGTATCACCGAACGTTTTTAAGGTTATTCTGACAATTTGTTACCGAGATTAGTCATTAAAAACATGATGGTTGCGGCCACTACTACCCCCGATAAAGTCAGGGGTAGTATTTGGCCGCGGTGAAAGTGAATTAAACGCATGAATCGCATATCATTGCCTCTAAATTGATAACGTCCATGCGCGCCTGGGCTAGTTGTTTTGCCCGGTGTAGTCGTCGAGCTGTTGCTCTGCTGACTCGGCACCAGCAGTAGCCGCTGACGCTTGAGCGGCTGCTACTTCAGATGCACCATCACCGCCCGCAATCTCGGTTGCGACCGCGGCTGCTTGGTGCTGAATAGCGCTGCCGACGGAACTCCAGACGGCAATACCGGCTACGGCAACCAATGCGACGATAATGATGTACTCAGCCATGCCTTGACCTAGCTGACGCTGGGCTAGTAGCAAAGATTGAGATGTTTTTTGCATAATTAACTCCTTACTAGTTTGTGGATTGAACCGGCTGTGATTTGATGCAAGTGTTCAACTTCGTTACTTGCTCTCATGCACATGACCGTTCAACTAGTAAGTTCCGTTTGGCTGCATAAGGGTTCAAACAATTCTCAAATTGGAGTCAACGTGCTTGGGTGCATACCGATTATTTTTAATTAGGTCGACGACAGGGTCGTATCCAGGCGGTGATTTCGTTTTATATTAATTGCCCGACAGCAAATTTATCTGTGGAATTAATGTGTCACGAATAAAAAAACAGCGCTATACAAAGATTTTGCATAGCGCTGTAAGGGGAGGAGGATTTGCGAAAAAGAATGATTCCGGAACTTACTAAGCCAGTCTGATGAGTTGCTAGCGAGGTACTGAAACCGTTAAACAAAAATGCACTATGTTAATAGCCGCCGCTGCCTCCACCACTTCCGCCACCCGCGCCGCCAGCGTAACGTGAGTCCGGATTATTGAAGTCGTATTTCCATGTACCATTAGGCAAACGGACTAATCCAAGTAAGTATCTGCGTCCTAGCGGGTGATAGGGAGGATTTTTTTCTTTATCAATCATGGATGATAATTGTTGCCGCAATTGAATGAGTCCGACTTCCACATCATCGCCAGAAACACATTGTTGAAGTTGTTGTTGCAATTCTTCGTTTAATCCGGGTAACTCGGAATCTGAAGCTTCCCGAGCGAGTTGTGCAACTTCCAGGGCGACCTGAAGACGACTCAATAACGAGGTTCCGCTCTCGGAAAACACGGCGGCGTGTTGAACAATATTGTCGCTGGCATCCTCAGTTGTCGCCGCGAATTGAATATGATCGACGCTTCCTTGTAAGGCCCGTATCGCCCCATAACCCAGCCTAGGGCCTTGCGCATTAATATCCGGGTTGAGTGCATTGACAACGTTATCAACATGTTGTCTGGACAACACCGGATTATCGCTCATTTGGTGCGCGAGTTTTGCTTGAGCCAGTGCAACATTCGTTTCTTTTTCCGCCACTACAAATAAACCCTGCTCATTCGGTGTATCCCGCCACGCGGTTAACGAATGACCAATGTGGGCGTGGGAAATCAATGGTAGTGACCGGGCGCAACCGGTAAAAAAAGCGACCGAGATAAGAATTACGGCAATCCTAAGTGGTGTTTGCATACAAGCCTCCAATAGTCAGTATTTATAGTTTGTGTTCCAGTATTGTCTTAAAAGGTTCAATTGATGGTTATTTGTCGGGTAACAAAGCTTTTTTTGAATTTATAATGAACCATCTGAGTTGTACAGGGAACATATCAATCACCAGTATCAAACGGAGACGGTACGTGACGCAACTATGAAATATCAAGTAAAAACGAACGGATTGCGCAATGCTCAGAGTGAGGATGCGGATTTAGAGTTGCTAAATCTGGTTAGCAATCAGGATAAATCGGCGTTTGAACGGTTATACCACCAATATCACCGGCGCCTGTTTCAATTTCTCTTTCGAATTCTGAAGGATACGGGGGAAACCGAGGAATCATTGAACGATGTCATGTTTGTTGTGTGGCAACAAGCAGGATCGTTTAAAGGGCAATCCAAAGTATCGACCTGGATACTGGGAATCGCTTATCGAAAGGCATTAAAAAGACGGGAACGTCGGAAAAAATGGGTCGACCCGGTTCCCGATGAAGCGCTTTTGATGCTGGAGGACCCGGCGCCCACGGCGAATCCGGAGGAATGGTATGCATCCGAGGAACACTCAAAGCAGATAAACAATGGAATTAACGATCTCAGTATTGAACATAGAAGCGTTGTCGAACTGACGGCGCTAGGTTATTCCTACAAAGAGATTAGCGAGATTGTGGAATGTCCGGAGAATACCGTTAAAACCCGAATGTTTTACGCCCGAAAGCAGTTAAAAGCATTCTTGTCAAAGTCAGAAACATTAAACATGAGTGGTTTGCCGATATGAACGAGAATTTATCCGTACACGCACAGGTCGCCCTGTTAGTGCCGTGGTATGTAAACGACACGCTTGATGATGTCGAAAAGAATCTGGTCGCATCTCATATTGAACAGTGCGAAACATGCCGAAACGAAGTCCATTTTCTAACGCATGTCGAACAGGCGGCGAACAGTGGGCAGGATGTGCATGCGATACCGCAAAACGGTTTAGCCAAATTGTTGCAACGAATCGATGAAGTTGACGTGCAGGAGAGAAGGCGTCCTTCGCAGTTGGAAAATCTTTGGGCAAGAATGCACGAATTGTTCGAGGGGTATTGGTTGCGATCACGTTGGGTTATGACAGCCGTTCCGGCCATCGCGCTAGCGGTCGTGGTTGCCCTGATGTGGAATTCATCGTCTATACATGAACCTGCATATCAAACATTGACAAACGGTCAGCCCGGGGATCAGGATGCTGTGAAAATTCATATTACATTATCCGATGGTGCCGATATAATGGCTCTTCAACAAATCATATCGCCCCTGACCAATGCGCCTGTCAGTGTTTATGCGTCCAAGGGAGATGGTTACTTTGTTGAATTGCCGGCGGATACAGGGCCTGATAAAGTCATGTATTTGCTCGAACGGCTAAAAGAGAACGCTGCGATCGATTATGCGGAATTGAAAACGGACTAGAGTTTGTCTTGGAGGGAATATGCAACGATATAAGGATGTAATATGGGCGATTACATTATCGTTTAGTCTGACCGGTTTTAGTTTGACCGGTTGTGCCGTCAAGATACCCGGTGCAATGGATCCGATCGGTAGCCAGATGATGAACGCCGTGGATGCGCCGGTCAGCGCGGTTACTCCCGACCAGGCACAATCCTTAATTATTCTAACGCTTAATCAGCAGGAGCATGATCGACTAACGAAAGGCGCGCCTATTCGCGAATTTCCTTCCAAAGGCATATCCGGTTCAAACGGTGTCATACCGGCGGCTTACAGAGCATTTCTAAACGAGATGTCTTTGCAATATGGACTCGAAAGAGTAGCGGATTGGCCGCTCGAATCCCTGGGCGCCCGATGTCTTGTATTCGAAACTCCCGGCGAGACGTCGAGAGCTGGGATAGTTGACACATTGTCCCGGGATCCTCGTATTGATATTGCTCAACCGCTCAATATGTTTCAGACCCTGGGCGAGACCTACAACGACCCCTACTTTGATTTGCAAAGCGGGTTGCAGGCTATGCAAATCAGCCAGGCCCATCAGTGGGCGACAGGAAAGGGCATCAGGATCGCGGTCGTCGATACCGGTATGGATATAACGCATCCCGAAGTTCGTGATCGCGTCGAATTATCGCGCAACTTTGTTGATTCCAATTCAATCGCTTTTCAAAACGATTTACACGGCACGGCAATAGGCGCGGCCATCGCGGCGCCTGCCAACAACGGAATAGGCCTGGTCGGTGTCTCACCGGAATCCAGGTTAGTCGCGTTGAAAGCCTGTTGGCAGAAAGAACCCGAATTTTCGAAAGCCGTATGCAGTTCGTTCACTCTGGCTAAATCCATTGACTTCGCCGTTTCCCAGGGCGTCGACATTATCAATCTCAGCCTGGGCGGCCCCCGCGACCCACTGCTGGAAGCACTTGTAAAAAACGCAATAGACAAAAGCATCATTGTGGTAGGCGCAATAGGTTCACAGCCGAACCAGTTTCCAACAGCGCTTGAACATGTTATCGCCGTTGCCGATACCAAAACAGAGTTTATCGGAGAACTTCTGATGGCGCCCGGGAAGAAAATTATCAGCGCGCGGCCCCATAGTGAATATGATTTTTATTCCGGCAGTTCCATGTCGACCGCGCAGGTATCAGGTGTCGTTGCGCTGTTGCGGGAACGTAAACCGCACATGACCCCGAATGATATGCGTGGGTTGCTCATGGCGACATCACAAAAAATGCGAGATATTTCTCTACCAAGTGGACCTGTGAACGCGTGCCGTGCGTTAGCGCAGTTGGTGGGGAGCGATCAATGTTAACCTTCCGCTGAAAATATGTAACCGGGTTTTGAGCGGTGTGAAATGCAAAATAACAACACAGCCGATTCATTTTTCCAAGACGGTCCGCAGTTACGAAACCAGTTTGCTGACGACGCCACGCTGCGATTGTATTTAGCCTGGCGCATACCACCCGATATTCATTCGGCGATTGTTCCCGGGTTAACTGAATTCGGTGAGCGCGTGGTTACCGATATTTTCGATATGGCAGCGGATGCCGAAGCGCATCCACCGCAACTGATACAGTTTGATCCATGGGGCCGGCGAATCGATCATATTCAAGTTGCATCGGGTTGGCGTTCGTTACATGACGTTGCCGCACAAGAAGGCGTTGTAGCGACCGCCTACGAACGGCAGCAAGGTGTTTGGTCACGATTACATCAATTCGTACGTCTGTATTTATTTCATCCGTCGTCCGCAATAGTGAGTTGTCCCCTGGCCATGACAGATGGTGCAGCACGGGTTTTAGATCAATTCGGTAGTGACGATTTAAAACAAAATGCACTTGCCAGGCTTACCGGTCGCGACCCCAATCGATTCTGGACCTCCGGCCAGTGGATGACCGAGCGTCCCGGCGGATCGGATGTCAGCGGTACAACGACGGAAGCACGTTGGGTTGATAATGAGTACAAATTATATGGGAGCAAATGGTTTACCTCTGCAACCACCTCACAAATGGCACTGGCCCTCGCCAAGACGACCAACACCAATCAACTTTCCTTGTTTTATCTGGAAACGCGGGACAAGAATGATCGGCTGAATCAAATCGAGGTTCATCGACTCAAAGACAAACTGGGTACGCGTGCGATGCCTACCGCCGAACTAAGTTTGCATGGTACACCGGCGTGTTTGATTGGTAGTGAGGGCGAAGGGGTCAAAACCGTCGCTACCATGTTAAACATTACACGGCTCTACAATGCGGTGTGCGCAGTCGCAACCATGCGCAGAGGACTTGCGTCGGCATACGACTATGCGCATCGACGCCATGCGTTCGGCCAGCGTTTAATTGATCTTCCGTTGCACTCGCGTACATTAGATGAGTTGCAAATGGAGTTTCAGGGGGCATTTCACTTGGTGTTTCATCTCGGCTTGCTACTCGGCAAGGACGAGATGCAACGGGCCACGCAAGAAGAGCAAGCACTGCTGAGGCTGCTCACGCCAGTTGCAAAACTTTACACCGGCAAACAAGTCGTTGCGGTGTGCAGTGAAATTCTTGAGTGTTTTGGCGGTGCTGGTTATATCGAAGATACCGGGCTGCCACGGTTGTTACGGGACGCTCAAGTGTTGCCGATATGGGAGGGAACCACTAATGTGCTTAGTCTTGATGTCCTGCGTGTCTGTGTCAAACCGGGAGTGCTTGATGTGTTTGTTAACGACGTTCGTGCACGTCTGCACAATCTACAAAAAGACCTGCTGCCGGAAACGCGAGAACGTACTGATACTGCGCTGAATCAAGTGATGCTATCTGCACAAAAGGCGATCGAGGATGGCCCCGACATCCAGCAGGCGGGTGCGCGGCAGTTTTCCTTTTCTTTGGCGCGAATTTACATAAGCAGCCTGTTGTTGGAGCATGCGCAGTGGTGTCGGGGAAACGTGACTTCGGACGAGTCGCATAAAATTATTGCCGCGACGATCTATTGGGGGCAACAGGCAATTGTTAACGACACTCTAAATAAATCAACGGTCCCTTAGATCTAAAGTTTGCTTCAGCTTATCAATCAGTGCTTGCACGTCACGTTTGCCCGGCAGCGATTTCGCGAGTCTTATTTCCCGGTCATCAACAAGTGTGGCGACAATACTGTAGAAGCGTTTACCAAGTGCCGTAGAAGTGTGTTCTACTTTAATTTCTCTAAACTCGTAGTTGTACAGGCGTTTGGTTTCACCCATCGAGAATATCCCTTTACGAAAATCCATTGCTTCGCTACGTACGATAAATTCGGTTCGATACATCCACGAGTAAAGTGCCCACCACGAAAGTAGTATCCCAACTAATAGAATAACCATGCCAATTAACTTGCCTTCAAAATGTGATCCTTCAAATAAAAATACGAACCCCAGGCCTGACATAATCAAAGCAAACAACGTAATGAGCGAGCTGCCGATTTTATGCCGGGCTGGGGGAAAATAATAACGATCTCCTTGCCCCGTCATTTCATGAATGACACCACAACGCTGCCAGTCGCCGCCCAGGTCATGCACTGCCGATTCGAGTATTTCGGTTTTCTCAATGTGATATTTTTTACCCCGATCAAATACGGGTAGTTCAAAACTGGCTGTAAAATCAGCGCCGGGGATGTCAGAGTGTGCATCCAATCGCCAGATGATGGAATCATCGCTGGTTGACCAGTCGCACTGTTGCTGGTCTTTTGGAATGTGAAACCGGATGGGCAGGCTCAAGCCATTCATGGATTCGTTAATAGTGATAGGCAGACGTTGCTCGTCTTGCCAAAGAATCTTTTCTGTCGAACGCCGGTTTTTTCCGCTGCCGGATTTACGCTTGCGAATACAACTCAGTGTTAAATTGATTTCGTTGCCGCGTGGAATCTCTGATGGGCAGGTTAATGTTGCGCTTAACATTCCTCCCAATGCTACCGGCACCCTATCCAGGTCGAGTTTTGCCAGACCAAATCGTTTCCATTGCCGGTATGCGCTGACCGCCCAAACCATGAGGCCGATGCCGACTACCGGAAATAGAATCCCAAGCAATGCCGGGTAGTTCCGTTTTTCGAATATTTCATTTGGCAGGATGAAGAGTAACGGTGACGAAACGATGTTCCACATGGCGGCGAATACAATAGCAAACCACATTTTCGCTTTGTTGCCGGATCGGAGTACCCCTTGTGACCATTCTTCTCGCCACATCCACGGTTGGCCGGGGTGTTGTTCTTTTAGCGTATTTTCGGTTTTTAATTTACTCCCGCCCCACCAGCCAGCTACGATTATTCCAAGACCTACGCCACCAAAAAGCAGTGCGAATACGGCCATAAACCCGAACATACCCCAGCGCATGTTGCGAAATACAACGGACTGGGTTGGATCATCCGGATTAACCCATGCCCTAATTGGCTGACCCGACTCGAGATGTTGTTTTAGTTTGTCGTAGGCGTCGTGGTGAAACGAGCCAATATTATCGCTGCCGGATGAAAAAGAAATCTTGTCATTCTGATAGGTATCCGTAGACCACTGGTAACGGTATTCACCATCGACGCGATAAGTCGGACCATCCTCTCCCTCACTGATATGCAGATTTGCCGCTAGAACAGTTGCCGATACCGACTCCCAATCTTTCGCGTCCCACCATCCCAAAAGATTTTTGACAGCGAATACCCCTGCCACTAATCCGAAGAGTGCAAATAACCCGCCAAATAGGGTGAGGCAGCCGACGCCTTGCTTAATGTCAGTTAGTTTGCCCACGATTAAAGATCGTACTACATCTTGTGTTTTTGGCTCTTGATTCTACTTGTTAGATACCAACATAAAAAAATTAATATCCCGGCAACTAAGATAAAAGGAACAAGCGCGACAGCGGCTGTTCTAGAAAACCAGTCTAATCGCATTTGTCGAAACACAACGGATTCACCAGGCGTGTCCGGGTTTACCCAAACTGTAATTGAGGTTTTAGAGTCCAAATGTTCCTTTAAAATACGATAAGCTTGTTGCTGAAATGCCCCGACACTGTCACTGCCAGTTGAGAATGATACATTCCTGCCACGGTAAGTTTGTTCGAGCCACTGGTAGGTGTAGCGAGTTTCCGCCTTGTGGGTAGTCCGATCGTCATCTTCAAAGACCGCCAATTTTGCATATGTTACTGTCGCCGGAACCGGTTCCCAGGCCCGCGCTTCCCGCCACTTCAACAGGTAGGTTGCCGGAATACGACCCAAGCTAATTGTCGGCACCATGAGGCCTGCGACCAACAGAAGCAAGCTGATTACGATGGTTAAATCACGTGCCGTTATCATTTCAAATTGTGGGGTCAGTGCATTACGTGGCACTCACAGTATGTTAAGAATGTGTTCGATAGTTCTGTCAAAATTGACACGCAGTATAGATAATACAAACAAAACAGTCATTTAAATAAAATTATGTCGAGAGATCGAGCCGCAAGACGACCACGTCGCACCAAACAGGCTGGCGTATTACAAGGTCAACCCGAGTTTCAACAGCCGCGCAATTTATACTCGCCAATGGACATTATTTCAGCGGATCAGTTGGAGGCTATTCACAATGCATCGCTAGATGTGTTGGAGAATATCGGCGTTAACTTTTTGCTGGATGATGCGAGAGAGATTTTAAAGCGTACGGGTGCTGACGTGGATAGTGACGGCATGCGCGTACGTTTTGATCGTAGTTTGATTGAAGAGTCGATCGTACATGCGCCATCGTCCTTTACCCTGTATGCGCGAAACCCAAAACACGATTTGCGTTTTGGTGAGCGGCACATTGTTTTTTCTTCGGTCAGTAGTCCACCTAATGCATCGGATATCGAAGGTGGGCGACGCACAGGAAATTTTAAAGACTATTCCGATTTTTTGCGTTTGGCGCAGAGTCTTAACATTGTGCATATGACTTTCGGTCATCCGGTAGAACCTATCGATATTGATCCGGCGACACGACACCTTGTTTCGACAAAAGCACGCATTGAACTGACCGATAAATGTTTCTCGGGATATTCGCTTGGTCATCAGCGCATTCTGGATGCCATCGAGATGGCGCGTATTGGACGCGGTATTTCCGAACAACAACTAATGGAAGAACCCAGTATTATCACAAACGTCAACGCAAACTCACCGTTGCAATTCGACATACCCATGTTGTGGGGCATGATCGAGCTGGCGCAACGCAGGCAACCGGTTGTCGTAACACCGTTCACGCTGGCCGGTGCGATGGCGCCGGTAACAGTAGCGGGAGCGTTAACCCAGCAAAATGCCGAAGCATTGGCGGGACTGGCGTTTTTACAAGTTGTTAATCCCGGAACACCCGTCATTTACGGCGGTTTTACATCCAATGTGGATATGAAAACAGGTTCCCCTGCGTTTGGTACGCCGGAGAATGCCAAGGCAACCATCATCGGCGGACAGTTAGCGCGCCGTTACGGCATTCCCTATCGTTCGTCAAACTGCAATGTGTCCAACGCGCCGGATGCGCAAGCAGTTTATGAAGCGCAAGCGTCGATTTGGAGCGCGGTGCTCGGACATGTCAATTTGTTGAAGCACGCTTTTGGCTGGTTGGAGGGTGGATTGTGTGCATCGTTTGAGAAATACATTATCGATGCAGAGATGTTGCAAAGTATGGCAGAGTTTCTGAAGCCGGTTGCCGTTGACAATAGCGAGTTAGCCGTTGATGCGATCGCGGACGTGGGACCGGCGGGACATTTCTTCGGCACAGCG
>CBDCFT010000080.1:0-9471 GCA_965216365.1 Arenicellales bacterium
TCAATTTGGCGCTGCCGTGGATATGCGATACCAGGCCCCGCAGCAACTCCTCAGTCAAGTCCCATATAGTCGTTGTAGTCCACATAGGCTTCGTTGTATTCGAGCATGGTGAACTCGGGATTATGCCGCGTGGACACACCTTCGTTACGAAATACCCGATTCAGCTCGAATACTTTTTCAAATCCGCCTACCATGACCCGCTTTAAAAACAATTCCTGGGCAATGCGCAGGTATAAATCCGCGCCAAAAGCATTGTGATAGGTGATAAACGGACGCGCGGCAGCACCACCGGGGATGGACAGCATCATCGGCGATTCGATCTCCAGATACCCTCGGTCATTAAAAAACCGGGCGCATGTATTCGATAGCCTGGGAACGTATGCGGAAGGTTTCGCGAGTATGTTCGGTAACGACTAGATCGACATAACGTTGCCGGTAACGTGTTTCTTGGTCGGACAACCCGTGATACTTCTCGGGGGAAAGGTCGAACGGATTTCGACAACAATCGAATCCGGCTGACGCGAATACTGAGTTCCGCCGATTCTGGTTTTGAATACCTGCCCTGTTGCACCGACGATGTCACCGATATCGTATTTCTTAAACTCCGCGTTATAGAAACCCTCCGGCAAATTGTCGCGTTGCACAAACAATTGAATGCGCCCGCTCATATCCTGCCACGTGGGCAAAAACTCACTTTACCCTGCACACGTTTGGACATTAAAACGCCCGGCTACGGACACTTCGGCACTTATCTCGTCCAGCGGCTTCTTTATCTTTTTCACCGTATTGCTCATGCAAATCTGCGGCCAGCACATCGCGGCGAAAAATCGTTAGGGTAGGCACCGCCCTTTTCGCGCCATTGCGAAAGCTTCTCGCGGCGTTGCTTTATTTGTTCGTTTTCTTCGGACATTTATTCAATAATATCAAAAATATAACAAGGTTATTTAATGTGTTTTATATTCCCATTTTCAGGCTGGCCTCGATAAAAGCAGACAGATCCCCGTCCAACACAGCCTGGGTATTTCCCGTTTCGTGATTCGTTCTCAGGTCCTTGATTTCGGGATTGATCCAATACGTAGGAACGTATCTGACTACCCCAGCCGATATCCGCTTTGGCGTCCTCAGTAGATTGTTGCGCCTCACGCCTCTTTTGCATTTTCCAACTCGTATAAACGCGCGCGCAAACATGGACATGGCTTCCGCCTTGTTCCGGTGTTGCGATCTGTCGTTTTGACATTGCACAACAATACCCGTCGGATTATGCGTGATACGAACTGCCGAATCGGTCCGGTTGACGTGTTGACCGCCTGCGCCACTGGCACGGTATGTGTCGATGCGCAGATCGGAAGGATCGACTTCAATCTCTACTGTATCGTCAATTTCGGGGTAAACGTAGACAGATGCAAACGATGTATGACGACGGTTGCCCGAATCAAACGGCGATTTTCGCACCAGGCGATGTACACCGGTTTCAGTACGCAAGTAGCCGTAGGCGTATTCACCCATGACTTTGACCGTAGCACTTTTGATACCGGCCACTTCACCTTCGGAACGTTCGATTAACTCGACTTGAAACCCCTGACGCTCCGCCCAACGTAAATACATGCGCAGCAGCATTTCCGCCCAATCCTGGGCTTCCGTGCCGCCTGAACCCGACTGAATATCGATAAATCCATTGGCCATGTCCATTTCACCCGAGAACATGCGGCGAAATTCAAGCTGCGCCAATTGAGATTCGATATCGGCGACTTCTGATGCAATCGATTCAATAGCCTCTTCGTCCTGCTCTTCGCGCGCCAGTTCCAGCAATTCGCTAGAATCTTCGATTGATGACGTTAAACCTTCGATGGTCGATACGACATCATCCAATCGTGCGCGTTCACGACCGAGTTCCTGGGCCTGGTCCGGATTATTCCAGATATCGGGTTGTTCGAGTTGCAGATCGACCTCTTCCAGGCGTTGTTTCCTGCCATCGAAGTCAAAGATACCCCCTTAATGAATCGACGCGCTCACGCGCATTCTTAAGCGATTCGGCAAGTGGATTAACTTGTTCCATTTAGATTAATTCGTGAGTCAATTTTGGTGCGCAAGAATACCGGAAATTCTATAGCGTTACATATAAGTTTTAAGCCATTTTGACCTGAGTAGACGAAGGGAGCAGTCATTCCCGAATGAATTTGAATTCCAGATTGAATCTTATTATTGACTGGATTCGAATTTGTTATATGTAATTTCTGACTTATATCCCCCATACGAATTGCAAAGCCTCATCCACTACTGCAAAATCGCTTAGTTCAATTTTCCATCGTTAAAAAACAAGGCAGTATAACAATGCGTATTGGCGTACCCAACGAGAGTTATCCAAACGAACGACGCGTCGCGACTACCCCTGATGTCGCCCAGCAGCTTAACAAACTCGGTTTTACCGTTGCGCTGGAATCAGGTGCCGGGGAATCCGCCAATTTCAGTGATGCCGCCTATGAGGCAGCGGGTGTCGAGATTGTTAAAGACACAAAGACGCTGTGGGAATCGTCGGATATTGTCATGAAGGTGCGTGGTCCGGAATCCAGAGAAGTCGCGCTGCTGCGCGAAGGCGGCGTGCTTATCAGCTTTATCTGGCCCGCACAAAATGAAGAGCTGATGCAATCACTCGCCGCGCGCAAAGCGACCGTGCTGGCGATGGACTCCATTCCGCGTATTTCCCGCGCGCAAAAGATGGATGCCCTGAGTTCCATGGCGAATATTGGCGGTTATCGCGCTGTCGTTGAGGCGTCGAATCACTTCGAACGATTCTTTACCGGGCAAATTACTGCGGCGGGTAAGGTGCCGCCGGCAAAAATCATGATAATCGGCGCGGGTGTTGCCGGTCTTGCCGCTATTGGCGCAGCCAGCGGCATGGGTGCCATTGTCCGCGCATTCGACACGCGTCCGGAAGTAAAAGAACAAGTGGAAAGCATGGGTGCGGTGTTTCTTGAGCTGGATTTTGAAGAGGAAGGGTCGGGATCAGGCGGCTACGCCAAAGTAATGAGCAAGGAATTCATCGATGCGGAAATGGCATTGTTTCGTGAGCAGGCGAAAGAAGTCGATATCATCATCACCACCGCGCTTATTCCCGGTAAACCTGCACCAAAATTGATCACCACTGACATGGTCGAATCCATGCGTCCCGGCAGTGTCATCGTCGACATGGCGGCGGAACAAGGCGGCAACTGCGAACTCACGCAACCTGGTGAAGTCGCGAAAGTTCACGACGTAACCATCATAGGTTATACCGATTTACCCAGCCGGTTAGCCACACAATCCAGTCAATTGTACGCAACCAACCTGCGCCATTTGTTGACAGATTTAACGCCGGAAAAAGACGGCAATATCAACGTCAATATGGAAGACGAAGTGATTCGAGGCGCGACCGTCATTAAGGACGGAGAAATAACCTGGCCACCACCCGCGCCCAAATTATCCGTCGCTCCGGCCAAACCCGCTGCAGCACAACCCGTTGTGGCCCAACCGGACGAGCGCGCCATTCAAAAACGAAAGGCGCAGACCACCATCGGCGTTGTCGCGGTTGCCGTGTTATCAATTTTAGGCCTTGGTAGTGTTGCGCCTGCCGCCTTCATGGGTCATTTGATAGTTTTTGTGCTGGCCTGTTTTGTCGGCTGGCAGGTTATCTGGAATGTCACCCCTGCCCTGCATACACCGCTGATGAGTGTCACCAATGCGATCAGCAGCATTATTGTTATCGGCGCTTTGTTACAGATTGCATCGCCGTCAGTCATTGCAATAATTTTATCCGCCGTGGCAGTTCTTATTGCCAGCACAAATATTGCGGGGGGGTTTTTAGTCACCCAACGCATGCTTAAGATGTTTACGCGGGAGGATAGTAACCAATGAGCGGGGGTTTCGTAACGGCTGCATATATTTCGGCCGGCATCTTATTTATTCTCAGTCTGGGTGGTTTAAGTCACCAGGAAACCGCTCGTCGCGGAAACATCTTTGGCATCATCGGCATGGCGATTGCCATTCTCGCGACCCTGGCCAGCGACAGAGTCGGCAGCGTGCCACTCATTATCATACTGATGTTAATTGGAGGAACAGCGGGTATGATAGTAGCCAGGCGGGTGCAAATGACCGCGATGCCACAGTTGGTTGCCATATTACACAGCTTTGTCGGCATGGCAGCGGTGCTGGTCGGCATCGCCAACTATCTCGATCCCGGTGTTCATTTTGAAGGGGTCGAAAAAACCATCCATGAAGTCGAGATTTTTCTCGGCGTATTTATTGGCGCGATAACTTTTACCGGCTCCGTAATCGCATTTGGAAAACTGCAGGGTATAATCAGTAGCAAGCCACTGGCACTGCCCGGTCGTCATTGGCTTAATCTCGGTATTGTCATTATCTGTATCTGGTTAGGCAAAGTATTTCTCGGCGACGGCGCAACGCTTGCAGCGCTTTTAGTCATGACCTTGCTGGCATTCGTCTTTGGTGCGCATTTAGTGATGGCTATTGGCGGCGCCGATATGCCGGTTGTTATCTCGATGTTGAACAGTTATTCGGGATGGGCCGCGGCTGCGACAGGGTTCATGCTTTCCAACGATCTGCTGATTGTAACCGGCGCGCTGGTGGGAAGCAGCGGCGCAATCCTGAGTTACATCATGTGCCGTGCGATGAACCGGAAGTTTCTTAGCGTCATTCTTGGTGGATTTGGTTCGACCGGAGGCGATGTTAGCTCAGACGATGAAGGCGGTGAGGTTACCGCAATTTCGGCGGACGAAACCGCAGAACTACTCAAAGACTCTGACAGCGTGGTTATTGTCCCCGGTTATGGCATGGCAGTTGCGCAAGCACAACACCCCATTTCCGAATTAACGCAAAAACTGCGCGCCAAGGGCGTAAACGTGCGTTTTGGTATTCATCCTGTCGCTGGCCGCATGCCAGGGCATATGAATGTCTTATTGGCCGAAGCAAAAGTGCCTTACGACATTGTTTTAGAAATGGACGAGATAAACGACGACTTGCCTGAAACCGATGTGGTCATGGTCATTGGCGCAAATGACATCGTCAATCCATCGGCATTGGAAAACCCCAACAGCCCAATCGCCGGTATGCCGGTACTGGAAGTATGGAAAGCAAAAACCTGTATCGTCTCAAAACGCAGCATGGCCACCGGCTACGCAGGTGTCGACAACCCGCTTTTCTATAAAGAAAACACCCGCATGTTGTTTGGCGATGCGAAAGAGAGCGTGGATAAAGTGTTGCATGCGCTGGGATAAAGTGAATTTGATTGTATTGGAACTCGGAAAATAACGATAATTTCGATTCTTACTTAATCCAATCTATTGCTAAGTATGACCAGATGTACATTTTCAATCGCAATCGCGCAATATCTCTCAACTAAAAGACGATTGTAAAATTCGCCTCTCAAGTTGAGATCGAAATCCCGGTACGATTGATTAATCGGCAGATTGAACAGACGTTCTTGCCTCACTGTTTAATCGAACCATGCCCGATTTCACGCTTCTTCGTAACACTGAAATATTGATACTGCCGACGCTTTGAAAACTTAAATCACCGGCTGGGTATCGACAATTTGCAACTATCCTCTTGCTGACCTGCCACACACATAAGACTTAGTGCAAAGTGCTAAAACTTTATAAGACTGCCGAAAATAGTCGGCTATTGAATCTGATGTCGATAGAACCCCGAACAATTCTCGACCTGGGTTGTGGCACAGGAAGACTTGGGGAATCATTGCTGGATTCGAGCATTGAGATTGATGGAATCACCTCGAATGATGTGGAAGCACACCGTGCATCGCGATTTTATAGGAACGTATGGCCGTATAACCTGGAAGATGGATTACCGGATGCTGTTGGAACGTACGACGTCATTTTTATGAGTCATATCCTCGAACACGTCGCCTACCCGGAAAAACTGATGCGTGGTGTTTCAAACGTTCTAAACCCGAATGGCATTGTGCTTTGCGCGATTCCAAATATGTTATTTCTCTACAACAGGATTAAACTATTACTTGGAAAAATAGAATACAAAGAATTTGGCATCATGGACTATACACACCTGCGCTGGTACACAAGACTAACACTGGAAAAGTTATTTAAAAAACACGGATTCGCCCCAGAGTCGAGTGCCGTAACAGGTAATACTCCGCTTGGACCTCTTCGCAAAATAGTACCTGAAAAGATTGTTAACTCACTAGATGACGCTATTGTGCAGGCGTTTCCAGGGATATTAGCCTGGGAGTTTCTATATTGCTTTAGGATTGAGAGGAATAAGTAGATCGTCTATTTCGCAATAAGCACCTATAAAACCTCACATATCGACGCCGATTTGAAGATATCCGTTATCTTACCCACTTACCGTGGTGCACGGTATATTCTTGCGACGCTGCAGAGTATTTCTGAGCAAACCAGGGTGCCCGATGAAGTGATCGTTTCAGTGGATGAATCATCGGATAATACCAGGGAGCTTGTGCGGAACTACGCAACATCAGCAAGTTTTGACCTGATCCTGATCGATCACCGAAGATCAGGCATTTCCTCAAACTACTTCAATGCGTTGGATAACATAACCGGCGATGTGGTAATTGTCGCGGATCACGATGATATCTGGTTAGCTAATAAGACTGAAGAAATAGCGACAATATTCCGGGAGGATTCATCTGTATCTATTATTTCTTCCGATAGTAAAATCGTAGATAAATTTCTCAACGATACCGGTGCAACCTTAAGAGGGGGTAACACGAAATCTGCGCGCATCAGTAAAAAAGTAAATAAGAACGATTTTTTGGAATTTTTGGTGGGAGTGCGGATGGATGCGCATACACTGGCATTTCGTTCTCATGTTAAATCACAGTTAAAACCAATCGATAAGTCTGCGATACGCGAATTCTGGTTTGAAGAGAAGATCGCTATTGCGTCGATGAGCATCGGCAAGTTAGTTTTTATACCAGAAGCACTAACTTTGTACCGTCAGCATGCTAAACAACATATTGGAAACAAGCAGTTAGGGGTTTCCGATCATCTAAAGCCACGGAAAGCGGGTAGAATTGAAAAATTAAATTTACTTGGTCAATTGATACGAACAAATCAGGACCATCGACTGGTTGAGGGGTCAATTTGGATCGAAAGACTGGGTTTGCTAAACGAATATTTAGATTTTTACGAGTCAAGGAACTCTAAAATTAGACGTTTTCAATTCTTCTTGCAAATGTCGAACGCCTTGATTCGGGGCAAGTATAAACGCTTCACCCGGCGCGGTTTCTTATCTTATCTAAAAGACATGCTACTGAGAGTCCGTACATAACAAATTTAAAAAATGTGAGCCGCTCATGCCAAATTCTGGCCACAAACCGCCTCGGACTCTCTGTCGACTTGATCAGTGTATTTCCAGTATTAATTACTGTCGACAATAGCGCCACCTTCCCGCTCTTTCAGCAAATTAAACACTTCTCTTACGGATCCAGAAGACGTCATTAACATCTGCGTCTTGAATTGATCCAATTCATTGTTAGTGAATTTGTAGGATCGATTCTGCAAATTTTCCAGTCCACGACTACTCGCAGCCAAACCCCCTGCAAAAAGTGATAAAGAAAACCTGCACGACCGTCGTCGAAACCCAGCATAGCCACCGATTCCGCCGATATCGATAACTCACTTTTCTGAAAAGAATACATCCGGATGTTATTTAGTAACGCGAAAGAGAACGTTGATAATACTCTTTTATAATTTCGGCTAAACTCGAAAATTGAATGTGCCACCCATCTAAACTCTTATTCATAATTGTCAACGGTGCTGGAGCAGTATATGTCGTATAAACCGGTTTAAGGTATCACTTTATGACAACACATATCATACTTTTCCATAAACCCGCAACACGCCCAAAATAATAAAACCTTGGGTTTATAAATCGATAGTCACACAATAGTTTCGACAAAGTCCGAACGCTGAAAAACTTTATGTGACCCCCAGTCCACAGTGGATTGGTGTGTTTGTCCATTCGGCCTGCTAGTGCGATAGCCAAATTCTTGAAGTAACCATGATACGGTGTGGTAATAATTAATGAACCTCCAGGGCATAGCAAAGAATAGGCAAATTCCACTAGCTCTGATGGACGATACAAGTGTTCAATAACTTCACTTGATACCACCACATGAAATTCTGCCTGTTGCACAAATTTCTCACTATTGAGAGCATCAAACGACGCACGTATAAACTCTGCCGATCCATTTTTAGTCGCGATTTCGATACCGGTGTGCGAAGCATCGACTCCGACAACTTGATAACCCGCTTCGGCCAATCGATTTGACAGATATCCATTTCCACAACCTAATTCACATATTCGCTCTACATCATGGATTTCAGAGATAATAGATATCAGTTTATTCGCCAAACGCACTCCAGAACGACCGTTAATACTGCCCGCGGCGGTATAACCATAGTCTTGGTATTCAGTAGTCAAGCGTTTAAACGAGGCACTATGCGTGTGTCTTTATCCGGCATCAGTACCACCCATGCGTTCTAACAATTGTAAAGATAGTATGGTCTCGGCTACAGTTCTTTGCATCGCGTAGTACAGACCAGCACGACCATCTAGCAAGCCTTTACGAATTACCAAGCAATAAAAAAAAACGAGAACTGGTGCTGGCAAAATGAGTTTTCGTATTTTGTCATTCCAACAAAGTTGATTCCAATCGCTGGTTTGAATATGTTTCGCTTCTAATGCCATATAACGAATTTGCGATTGCAACCAATGACTTAACGGTTTTCGATCATCGTGGTCTATCATTGAAGATAGATCTGCTACTCGACCGTCTAGAGCCACCCGTTGGGTGTGCCCTTCTTGCTCATAATGAGCCAAAGATTTTTTAAACAATACCGCCACCGGCGGATATAATGAGCCGCGCAACTTTTTTCCAAGCACGCAATATCGAAATGCCGCGCGATATCCAACAACATCACCATCGAAATCGACAGATTTTAGTCCATCGATAAATTCTTCACTAATCAGGTAATCCGCATCCAGGGCTAATACCCAGTCAGTTGCAATATCTGTTTCTTTTAGCGCGAAATTCCATTGCTCAGCATGAGAATCGAATGGACGTTCAATTAACCGGGCATTTGTGTACTCAGCTACGATTGCCTGCGTATTATCAGTGCTTCCACTATCTACAATAACAATCTCCTGCGCCCACCTTAATCGTGACAATGTACGTGCGATATTGGGTTCTTCATTGTAGGTCAGCAGAACGGGTGTTATTCGCTCAAGCATTGAAGGCACTTTTATTTGTTACTCCAACGTATTCATTCTCCATTTTTCGGCCTATCCCTTCCCATGAGAAATGATCACGCGCCGCCTTTATAGCATTCTCGGATAAACGCTTGGCCAATTGGATATCTTCCAGAATTTGCAAAATTGCCTTAGACAGCTCTATGGGTTCGCCACTGCAAACAATAC
>CBDCFT010000081.1:0-180112 GCA_965216365.1 Arenicellales bacterium
TGTTAACCAAAAGATTGAGGGGTTTTTTGATGTTTGTTCCGTAAATGAACCTAGCGGTGAACAAGGTGTTCTGATACCAGCATCCAACGTAAAACATCTGATGTTGCGTAAAGATGTTGTTGAGGCAGTAAGCAAAGGCCGGTTTAGTATTTACGCCGTGGAAACGGTTGACCAGGCCATCGAGATATTAACCGGCGTCACAGCGGGTGAACGTGATACGCAAGGCGACTTCCCGGCAGACTCCATTAACGGGAAAGTCGAACAGAGTATGATTGATCTTGCGAATACCCGTAAACGTTTTGGACAAAAAGATGACGACGAAACCAGGGGAAGTGCGGCAGGAAAAAATGAATCCAACACATGAATTTTCAGTAAAACGAATTTTAGTGGCGGTGGATGCGTCGCCGCGCAGCCTGGCACCATTAGAAATGGCGGTAAACCTGGCTGCCCGCATGCAGGCACAATTAGAAACATTGTTCGTTGAAGACAGGAACTTGTTGAATCTGGCAGGACTGCCGTTTGCCAAAGAGCTGGACCGAACGAGCGGTGAGGCGCGCACACTAAACACACCGACCCTTAGTTTTGCATTGCAGACACAAACGCGACGATTACGCGAGCTAATGCAAGCCTTTGGCGAACAAAAACAGGTGCAAACCAACCTGCGTGTGGTACGTGGTAACTACGTCACCGAAGCCATACGAGCTAAAGCAGATGTTTCGTTTTTGTTTACTTCGAAGCGCGTGTCCCTAAGCGCCCCGTTTAGATCACACAAACCGGGTCTCGTACGCGCACCATTGCTGAATATCGCACCGGTCTATGTCACTTACACCGGACGTGCGCAGTCCGAACGGGCATTGTTACTCGCTTCCAATCTCGCCGAGACCCTGGGAACAGATCTGCTGGTCCTGCTACCTACGAGTGATAACAACGCTACTGAAGCATTGAAAAAAGAATCCGCTGATATTTTGAGTAATGGACATCGAGTTCTTTACGACACTATCGACTCCGACTTAAAAGCGAGCTTAGAGAAAATCGCAGCCGGCGAATGCGGGCTGCTCGTAATGCCTAAAAGCGACGCCACGCCAGACGATTGCGATATCCAGACACTGGAAGCTATCCACTGCCCCGTTGTCCTAGTGGCTTAGCAGAATCTGCTGACCGCAGCGGCATATAGCGCGAAACCTATTACTATTTTCCAGTTACTATTTGCCAGCCGTGAGTTTCGAAAATAATAAAAGAATCGTTTTGTGGCTTTACTTGCTTAATACCGCTGTTTTAATAACCCATGAGATGGACTCGGCATACTGGCATGAGTGGACGTTATTTCGGATTCCAAGAGGAATACAGTTTTTCCTGGTTTTAAATTTTTTATTGGTAATCGTTGTGTTGTACGGTTTCCAGCAAGTTTGTCGCTGGGAAGCACATGCAAAAATGTTTTCCTATCTTCTGGCCGCTGCCGGAATTTTCGCTTTTTGCATTCACTTCTTTTTTATTGCTCTCGGACATCCCGAATTTCGTTTACCTGTGTCTATTGCTTTGTTATTCGGCACTTTGATTTTATCGATCACGCAAATATGGATTACTCGCCGTTGTCCGGCGCCGTAAAGGGAAAGACTAAGAAAATGTTTTGGCCTGGTTTGATCATTGCTTTATTCGTTTTAGTAACACTTCACTTTTGGAATCTGTCACAGTTTCAAAAACGCGTAAACGATTCTATACAAAGTCTTAAAACTAATTCTTCTGTGGCTTCGGTCGACGTCGACACCTTGCCGAAACCAGTGCGTAGTTATGCCAGACGCGCAATACCTGAATATCAAGACACACCTGAAATCATGCACATTCGTCAGCATGGCGAAATACGCATGAAACCTGACTCACGATGGCAAACACTGACTGCGGATCAATACTTTTCCGTGCATGAACCGGGATTTTTCTGGTTAGCCAAAGTCAAAGTTGCGCCACTGATCAACATTGTCGTTACCGACAGTTACGTTAATGGTGACGGATATTTGACTGCCCGTCTTTTAGGTTCTATTCCACTGGTCAGCGCAGTCGGAGCCAAACTCGACCAGGGCGAATTGATGCGATACATCGCGGAACTGGTGTGGAACCCCGTTGCGATCTTCAACAACCCACACTTGCAATTTACTATGATCGATGACCATACCGTCACTGTGAACATCGATAACGCATCGGTCGATCTCTTTTTCGATAAACACGGTGACATCGTTCGAATTCATGCGCCCGACCGCCCGCGAACTGTTGGCAAAGATTCGGTACCGACGGTGTGGGAAGGAGAATTCTTCGACTACACCCGGATCGGGGCCTATCGCATTCCGAAACGTGGCGAAGTGGCGTGGTTATTGGAAGAAGGCACTTTTACCTATTGGCGTGGTGAGATTATCGAAATCAAGCAGGCATTGAAAACGGGACGCCGAACATGACTACAGAAAATAAACACGGGATTGGTTTTTGGGCGATACAAATTCCCGGATGGCTTTTGCTCATTTATCTAGTCTACGCGCAGGGGATTTCCGCGTTCAATTATGAACTAGGCGTGTCCATGGGAACTCAGGAATCCGTTGAGAACATAACGGAAGTCGGCGCGGCATTCTGGTATGGCTTTGCACTGGCTGACCTGTTGTTCTATATCCCGGTCCTTTGCGTTGGATTGATCGGCCACATGCGCAACACGCGCTGGGGCCGAATTACCCTGGCGGCAGCGCTGGGAATCACTGTGTATTGGCCCATCGTTTCGCTTGCGGCTTTAGTCGCCGCACGTGATGCAAGCGGATGGAACATCGCTGACGAAGGAGCCTATTGGATCGTGTGTCTTTTGATTGCCGCTTGGGGTGTGTTGGGGCTGTGGTTAGTGGTAAAACGCTCGATTATCGCCGATACTGCGGATAGTCCTTAACGAATTTTAACCAAGCGGTTTCCGGATCGGATTTAGCTTTAGCCTTACCCTGCGCCACCTCGACAAATCGTTCCAACTCAGAACTCCCTAAAGTGTTCAACGTGCCGCTCGCCAATCCATATAGGTATTTTCCCATGATACGTATGTAGTATTTTTCTTTCTCGGTATAGTGATTGCCCAGATCAACGTCATATCCACCACTCGTCAGCACTTTAAGATGAGACTGCGGAAAAACGCTTTTAACTTCACCAATGGATTTAATGATGTGTTCAATGGCATCTTCATCCGTCAACACACCCGTATGAGTGTTATTAAATCCGAATTGTCCTGCGGACTGACGCAACGCTTCAAGACGCAACTGACTGGAAGTGGGTACAACACCATCATCGCCCTTGCCCAGCGCTAGTTTTTTTGGATTGAGATAGGTATACAAAAGCTGATGATTGATCTGCGACGATAACGGTTTGCGGAACAAGCGTTTGATAAAAGTATTTTTCGGATTCAGGTCTCGCCAGGAAGGCAGAACCAATGGCCCGTGTTTCTCGCCCGTCGCGGCGCCCGGATGACCACCCCAGGGGACTGGCGATAGTAATAAGTAGTTCCACCCGGTTCTCACGTTTACTGTCACGATACTTGTTCAGCGCCTCCCTTACCACTAAACCTCCCATACTATGGGCGACGATAACGATAGGCATTGCGCCGCGAATATTTACTTTACCCGATAGAAATACGTCGTAAAAAATCTCCGCTAACTGGTCTAAATCATTACCTGACGGGTAGTGAAAAAACCATGGCTGATAACGTTTGCCGATCCAGTCTGTCTACGATGGGTGCGAACTCGCGCGCGCTGCCACCGATACCATGTACAAAAATGACAGGTATTTTGTGAGAGTCCTCTTCCAATGCATAAAACATTGTGGGCGCCAATTCAATAAAAGCCGCGGGTTCATACATACCCAGCTTGGCGATCTTGGAATCAAATAAAGGGTCATCCAAATTCCGGATGGTGCCCTTCGGATAAAACAAAGATTCTTGTGCTTGCCGAGTCTGCGGAACAGGTGTATTGACTATCCAATCGACGACGGCCTGCTCTGTTAGCGAAATATCTACGTCGCCCACTACCTTGTCCGAGTATTCTTCATTGCTTAGTTCAATACGACGCCGCCCCATCGCTTCCGACCGCTCAAAAACATTATTTTGGTTTTGATCTGCGAATACGAGCAATTCATGGCGACCAGCCGGAAGGTTCAAACCGTAGTGAGTGCCTGCGTGTGCAACGAGGGTTGAATCAACCACTTCATTTGTTTTGTACCGACTCGAATACGCTACCACCAGAAAGGGTGGGCTGGAATCAATTGCTGCATCTTCCAGAATCAGACCATAGACAAAAAACGTGTGCCTATCGATCATGTGTTTCAAGTTATGCTAAGTCGGATTTGTCTTTTGTGTTTGTGAGTACCCTGATTGTTTATAGTAATTTTTCAGGTAGGTGCATGAGGTGATGTGACAAAATAATACTAAACAGACTGAATACCTCAATAATTGAAGCTTACTGCGATACACCAGCGATTCCCTAAGTAGAAATTTGGTCGCTTAGTGCAACCCACGATACCTGCCGTATAAAATATCGTTAACTTTTCTTTTCGCCCGTCCATTGGTCGTGCAAGGCGCGCAAGATGTCGCAACGGCTTATCTGGCCAATCATGCGGCCATTCTCCAAAACCGGGAACCGTCGATAAACGGACTGTACGAAAAAATCGGCTGCTGCAATGATGTCAGTACCGGATTCGATAGTATGCACGTCTTTACTCATGTACTCATCGACCGTTCCACCCCAGTCCTGATGATAGCTTGCGGCGTACACTACTTTTAAACAATCTTTTTTCGATATTACACCAACTAGATTTCCGTTTCTGTCTACCACAGGGGCACCGGATATGCGTTCTTTCAGCAACGTTTCTACAGCCGAATGGATGTCATCCGACGGAGAAAATGTAAACAGCACTCGCGCCATATAATCATCTATTTTCGGAATATTATTCATGACTCTTTCCTCCTGCAAAAACAACTCGCACTACCGCCACAGCTTCCTTTAAGTGGGCAGCGTCCAAAAATCACTCCTATGGCAAGTCCAAGTACCGCTAACAAAAAAATCGTCGCAGTAAACAAGATTGTGGTCATGCGGAGAACCTCACGTCGTTTAAAACCGATTGCTCGAAAACAGGTGTCAGAATTGGACGATTCTTGTCGTTGTCGTCTCTTTGTAAAAATAGCGCAGCAATGCCTTGTTCCGAAGCGTACCGATACCCTTGCTCCAATCCCATCACCAACAAGGCCGTCGCCCAGGCATCAGCCTGCATGGCATTGCCGGCAACGACGCTCACCAGGGTGAGATTATGCTCAATCGGTTTGCCTATGCGTGGATCGATTACATGCGAATACCGCTTTCCATTGTGCATGAAGTAGTTTACGTAATCACCTGATGTTGCTACTGCTTTTCCATCTAGTCGAATTGTCACAAGAATATCGTTTAGCGGGTCTTCCAAACCGACCCACCAGCCCGCGCCTTCGGGGCCTGAGCCGCTGGCAAATATCTCACCACCGATTTCAATCAAATAATTTGAGATTCGATGTTGCTCCAATACCCTCGCCACACCATCAATTGCATCGCCTTTAGCAATGGCATTTAAGTCCAATGTCGCATGAGGATGACTCTTTCGCAGGCGACCCGATTCTATTTCGATATTGGCATTTTGTACGCTGTCCAATACTTGCGTGGGCGGCGCCATGGAAACCTCAGGAAGCGGCTTTGGTTTGGCGCCAAAACCCCAATAGACGACCAACGATCCCGCGGCAGGATTAAATGCACCGTCACTTTGTTGTTGCACTTTTAATGCAGTCTCGACGACGCGCGCAGTGTTAGTTGATATCGGTTGCCAATCGGTGCTTGTCGAAGCGTTAAATAGAGAGAGTTCGCTAGCACTTCGATAAGTCGACATTAAGGACTCGGTGATTGCAAACACCTGTTCGATCTGCCGTTTAAGTTTGGGCAAGTACAATCCATCAGGCGCGTGATCAATATGCACCTTGTAACGCGTTCCCATGGTCAGGCCGGTGAGCGCTGGGACCTCCGCCCTGCTCCACTTAAATAACAGGGGCGATAGCGTCAAGACGCCTGCTACCTGCAACATTCTTCGTCTAGATAAATTTACATTCATAACCTATCCACCGCCAAAGTCGTCAAAGTGAATATCGTCCGCATCAACGCCAAGATCATCCAGCATCGCGAGCACCGCTTTTACCATTAGCGGTGGCCCACACAAATAATATTCACAGTCTTCCGGCGCAGAATGTTTCTCAAGATAAGTGTCAAAAAGAACTTTGTGAATAAATCCAGTTTGGCCCTGCCAGTTGTCTCCCACTTCAGGTTCGGATAAAGCGACATGCCAACTAAAATTTTCATACTCGGATTGCAGCGATTCGAATTTGTCGTCGTAATAGAGTTCACGTTTTGATCGTGCGCCGTACCAATAGCTAATCTTGCGTTTTGACTTCTGTGTTATCAATAAATCCAGAATCTGCGCATATAAGGGCGCCATACCGACACCGCCGCCGACAAAAATTGCTTCCTTGTGTGTCGGTTCCACGAGAAAAAGTCCGTATGGACCCGTTGCTTCAACTTTGTCGCCTGCTTTTAAAGAAAACAACCAACTCGACACCACCCCAGGTGGAACATCCCTGCTTCGTGGCGGCGGCAATGCGATACGAACATTCAATCGAATGACACCCTTATCGTCAGGCCGATTAGCCATGGAATAGGCGCGGGTAACGGGTATAGCGCTGCCTGCTTTTAGCGACCACAATTTGGATTTATCCCACACGTCCTTGTACGCTTTATCAATATCAAGCTCGGAAAACCTGAGTTGATAGGACGGACACGTTACCTGCACGAAACTGCCGGCACGAAAATCGAATTCTTCACCCGCCGGCACTTTAAGAACGATTTCGCTGATCAAGGTTGCGACATTGCGCACACTTTCAACCGTGCATTGCCATGTTTTTACGCCAAAGTAAATATCGTCCACTTCGACATTCATTGAAGTCAATACCGGTACCTGACAGGCAAGTCGTACTCCTTTCGCGGCTTCAGTTCTGGACAACAAGGCAAGTTCTTGCGGACCGGGATCGCCACCGCCCTGGATGACTCGCGCCTTACACAAACCACAGGTACCTGCTCCGCCACAGGCACTCGGCAATTGCACATCTGCACGCGTGAGCACGTCGAGTAGCTTCTGACCAATGGGTACAGTAACCGACTTTCGACCGTTGACATCAATGCTACATTCGCCGGAAGGAACCAATAAACGCCGCGCACCGAGCACAAACAGTGTCAACACTAAAACGATGACGGTAAAGGAGGCGACGCCGAGGATGATTTCAGTCATACCTTAACCCAACCCGGAAAAACCCATGAACCCCAGAGACAACAAACCGGCGATCACAAAAGTAATTCCCAATCCTTGCAACCCCTCCGGGATGTCTGCGTACTTTATGCGTTCACGAATCGCTGCCAGCATCAGGATAGCCAACGCCCAGCCTACGCCCGTGCCGAATCCGTACACAACACTTTCGGTAAATGTGTAAGACCGTTCGACCATAAACAAACTGCCACCTAATATAGCGCAGTTAACTGTAATCAACGGCAAGAAGATGCCCATCGCGCGGTGCAGTTTCGGCACATGGAACTCAAGTGTCATCTCCAAGACTTGCACCATGGCCGCGATCACACCGATGAAGGCAATCAAACTCAAAAACGAAAGATCGATGTGTTCAAGTCCCGCCCAGGCCAACGCGCCCGGTGCCAGCAGGTAAACATAAATCAGATTGTTGACCGGCACGGTCACGGTTTGCACTGCCGTCATAGCAATCCCTACTCCAAACGACGTCTCGACCCGCTTTGATACGGCCAGAAAAGTACACATGCCGAGAAAAAATGACAACGCCAGATTCTCGACAAAAACCGAACGCATGAAAAGATCGAACAAACCCGTCATGTTTTTTCAGCCTCGGTCTCGACACGAATTTGAAAAGCCGGTTTCTCTACTTGCTCGGGTCGTTTACGCCGGATGAACCAGATAATTCCGGCAATAATAAAAAACGCGCTCGGCGGTAACAGCATCAGGTGCAAGGGTTCGAAACCACCACCTTGGGAAGTTGGGATCAAAATCTGTACACCGAATAAACTGCCACGGCCAAAGAACTCGCGTATGGCACCTACGATCATTAAGATCAACCCATAACCAAGCCCGTTACCAATACCATCCAGCATGCTGGGGAACACGCCATTGCGCATGGCAAATCCTTCGGCACGACCCAGGACAATACAGTTTGTAACGATGAGACCGACGAATACCGACAGTCGTTTGCCGATCTCAAACATATAAGCCTTGAGTACGAGATCGACGATGATGACCAATGAAGCAATGATGGTAATTTGTACAATAATACGAGTGGAGTGCGGTAAATGATTGCGCAGCAGACTCACTGCCGCACCCGATAACACCAGCACACAGGTAACGGCGATCGTCATGACCAGAGCCGTGTCCAGCGATGTAGTTACCGCCAGAGCGGAACAAATACCGAGAATCTGCAAAGTAATGGGATTCTCATCGACAAGTGGCGTACTGAGCGCCTTCCAATGTTTCGCGGCCATTATTTAACCCTCACCTTGCCGCACACGTTGAAGATACGGACCGAAACCAAAATCACTCAACCAGAACCGAATCAAACCATTCACACCAATAGTCGTACGCGTGGCGCCGGAAATACCGGCGACTCGATCAGAGCTGCCACCACCCCTGCCGCCCACAGCAATACTGACTTCACCAGTTTCGTCGAATGCCCGTTTGCCTGGCCACAGCGCTTCCCATTCGGGTTCTTGAATCCGACTACCCAGCCCGGGAGTCTCGCCTTGCTCATAGAACTTGAGTGCAAGGATTTCATTCGCATCTTCCGCTAATGCCAAATAACCGTACAACGCGGACTGGTAACCAACACCCCACACAGGCAGAATAACGACGGCGATACCACCATCGGTTTTACGAACGAGGTACACGACCGCATGTTGGGCACGGCGTTTAATTCCGGCAACATCGTGCTCCGAAGGAATAGTAAAACTTTGTTTTGGATCACTCGCCGCTTTGCGTGCATCATAGGTTGCAGCATCAATAGTATCCGCATAGCTCCCACCCGCAAGTTCGACTACGCGTGCTTCGATATCCTCTGGTGTTACGTCGCCGGTCACTTTTTTCAATGCATCTAATATAGACGCCAGTCTTGCCATGCGCTCCGCTTCCAGATTTGCGAGATAGTGCGGACGTAAGGTAACCGCGGTGAGCGACACCAAAAGCGCACACACTAAAGCCACGCCTAGCACGATGCGTAGCGATCTAATTGGGCTTTCGATTAACGCGTTATCAGCCACGACCTACACCATGACTTACGGCATTACCCCGTGCTCTACGCCGAATGTTAAACCACATCACGACATGATCTATTAACGGCGCCAACATCGAGGCTAACAATAAAATTGGAATGACACCGTCGGGGTGTGATGGATTCACGACACGCAAAAATACGATCAATGCGCCAATCAACAGTCCTTGCACCCAACGACCAACATTGGTTGCCGCCGAACTAGCCGGATCGGTGGCGATAAACACGGCACCGAAAGCAAAGCCGCCTAACACCACGTGCCAATACCAGGACAAATCGAGGATTCCCCCGCCTATCATGTTGCACAGCGTCGCCACCAACACCACGCCAATGACCTGCCCGGCTAAAAGACGCCAGGAAGCGATGCTGCCGTAAATCAACACTACGCCGCCGATGATCACGGCCAACACCGAAGTGGTGCCTATCAAACCTGGTGCATTACCGACAAACGCGCTCCACCAATCGACACCGGCCCAAACCAGACCACCCGCTCCTTCTTGATGGTAACTCGTAAACATTCGCGTACCTGCGTATCCGTTGATGCTGGACCAGATGGGGTGATCGGTCAGCGCAGTCGGAAACGACACTTGCAATATCGCGGCACCGACTAAGGCCGGATTCAGAAAAGACTTACCTTCGCCGCCGAATATCGCCTTTGCAAAAACGATAGCGAATGACATTGCGAATATAATATGAAAAAAGGTAACGCCAGGCGGCATTAACATCGTAAACAATAATGCCGTGTAAACTATACCGAAATCGAAACGCCGTTGGCGTCCCGCTGCGAAGATGCGTTCCCAAACACCCGCTGCAAGAAACGCAATAACGAATACCGGCAACACATGAATCAGACCTGCGGCAATAATGTCGTAAACACCTCGTTCAACATAATCGATACCCAACGATTGCACGGCGCCGTCACGCCAATCACCGGCGCCTTGCCCATTGCTAACATCGAGTGCAACAAGATACTGATAACCTGTATTCGCAATTGCCGCAATCACTACCGGTATGATGGCGAGCAATCGCAATACATGAATCCGCATCGTGCTGTTAGCTACGCGAACATGCGGAGCGACGCTCGTTACGAGTGCAGTGATGATACGCCCTCCTTATACAACTGATCGAGCACACTACGTAGCAACAATCCGTAATCCATTTTGGAAGGACAAACATAACTGAGCAAAGCCAGATCCTCTTCCACTAACTCCAACGCACCCAGGTCACGTGCGCGTTCGACATCACCGACTAATAATGCACGTAGCAAAGGCACGGCAAGGATGCCTGGCGGTGCGACACGGTCAAGCATGCTGGTCGGAATCAACGGACCCTGCTCACCACCGAGCGCAGTATCGAACAATGATTTTCGCACTCCGTTTTGCTTTTGTGAGCGCGCTTCGAATAATGCGGTTATCTGGTTGTGACGTTGCCCGACATAAGATTCATTGCCTGTAGCTGTGTGACCGCAAAGAGGCGAACCCGAAATAACCCGCACCGGTTCATCGGCAAGTTCGTCCGCCACCACGTCATCGATAGCGGCACCGAGCGGTACCGTCAGTAAACGTGGATTCTTTACCGCCGGACCCACCAGCGACACAACCCGTTCAAACCACGGTTTCCCGGTCAACATCAAATGTCCGAGCGAAATAACATCTTGATAACCGATGTACCAGACTGTTTTTTCGTCAAAGCTTATCGGGCACAACGCGTGAATATGGGTGCCGGGAAGACCGGCCGGATGCGGACCATCGAACTCGGCGACTAACGCGTTATGCGACCCGTTAAAGTTGAGTTCAGTACTCGCTGACTTACATAAATATACCGGCGCGTCTACCAGACTGTTTAGCGCATTAACCCCATGGATAAACTCATTCGAGAAACTTGCGATAACAATGGCAGGGTCCGGCGCCAACGGTTGCGTATCGATTGCAGTAATCAGCAACGCTTTTGGTTCAGCATCCGGGTGGGGAACATGCTCGAATGGCCGCATTCGAATGGCTATCCATAGACCTGAGTCCAACATCAATTGACGAATATCGCCACGAGTAGACTTGTCGGGAATGTCAAACTCAACGGCGTCATTCGCGCCATCATTAGCAATACTCAGGGACACTAAAGCGCGCCTCGCGCCTCGCCGAATGGCCGTCACCGTTCCGCTTACGGGAGCGTTAAACTTGATTTTGGGTTCACGCCGGTCGCATAACACGGTCTCGCCAGCCTTAACCAGATCGCCTTCTTGAACTAAAACATCGAAGCGTGTGCCATGAAAATCTCGACCCAGTATCGCCGCGCTGTCACACGATTTTTCACTCACCGTTGTGCCATCGGGTGCACCGCTAATCTTAATATCCAGGCCGGTTTTGATTTTCACCTTGACCTTATTGTTGATACCCGGGTTTTGCGAAATCACATTGCCTCACACAAGTTCACAGTATTCTCTCAAACGTGAGAATGCGGCCTCGTGGCATGCGCAATGCTGATCTAGGTCAAAAATGGGGTGATTCATTATTTCGACCACGGCGACTACACATGCCGTGATAATCGCGGGTTCATTCCAGACGGGGTGAAACTTGATCTCGCACAAGAAATCATTATTTGGATATGCTAATCATTCCTTATGGATGTGTTTATCGACCTGTTAGCGTTGTTAATCCTTACCCGTGTGTTGGGTGAGATAGCCGAGCGATTGCGACAACCTGCATCCGCCGGTGAAATTCTTGCTGGTATATTACTCGCCCTGATAGCGCTTAATTTTGGCGATGTGATTCCATTTGCCGTTGAACTCGTTAACAGCAACATTTTGATTTACACCGCTGATGTCGGTATTTTTTGTCTAGTCTTCCTGGCGGGCATTGAAACGGAACCCAAGGAAATCGCCAGACATTCAGGAAAATCCCTTGCAGTCGCCGCCGGTGGTATTGTTGTACCGCTGATTGGCGGTTTTACGCTGACCTGGCTGTTCCTGCCCGAATCCGAACATCGCCAAGCCCTTGCTTTGTTGTCGGGCATTGTCATGTCGGTTACCGCCATGCCTGCAACTGCCAGGATACTGCAGGAACTCAATCTCCTGCACACGCGTCTCGGACAAGTCATCATGGGTGCAGCGCTGTTCGACGATGTTATAGGATTGTTCCTGCTCGCTATTTTGTTAGCACTCATAGACACAGGCCATGTGCCTGACGCGATAACATTTGGCTTGCTAGTGGCGAAGGTGTCTGCCTTCTTCGTAATTACTATTTTGCTCGGTGTGCATGTCTATCCCCGTGTAAGCCGTAGTCTGAACACAATGCAAGCCACCTCTCTGGAATTCAGTGCGCTCGCAGTAGTGGGTCTGGCCTATGGCTTACTCGCGGAAAGTCTGGGCATGCACTGGATACTCGGTGCATTCATGGCGGGTTTATTCTTCGAGCGCTCACGCGTTGGGGTTCGATCTTATAGTGAAGTCAGGTTGATCTTCACGGCTGTAACGCGTGGCATGCTGGCACCGTTGTTTTTTGCATCAATCGGGTTGCGTTTCGATCCCAACGCGTTGATCAGCATTCCGTTTTTTCTTGTTCTGCTTATTACGCTGGCATTTCTTGGAAAAATTATCGGTTGTGGCATTCCCGCTTTACTGGTTGGACTGCCACGCAAAGACGCTCTTGCCGTCGGTATCGGCATGAGCACACGCGGTGCGGTCGGATTTGTAGTGCTGAGCATTGCTTACAACGCGGGACTATTTGAAAAAGCCGGCCATGTCCATCCGGTTTCCACGCATCTATTCTCCGGACTCATCGTGATGGCCGTCGTTACAACAATATTGGCACCCGTTTTTTTGCGCTGGCTACGCCGCAACGAGTAGCAAATCTTCGCGAACGCTCAAGACAAATATTACTGATCTAATCCAATCAGACTGCGCAACTCACCCATCTTGATCATGGGTTCATCTGAGCCAAACCACGGAACGCCTTCATAACTAAAGTAGCTGTATTCTTCCAGCAATGCGTAAGCACGTTTGGCAAATACACCGTCCGGGTCGCTGCGAATAGCAGCCTCTAACAAAAACTCCATTTGCGGCACGGTCGGATTAGGGTTAATCGTACGCAATTCAATGATGGACAGAAGATAGTACGCTTCCGCCAGCAATTCGCTGGGAGTGTCAGATGCACCTCCTTGTTGGTCAACCAGCCGGCGCAACATACTGGCCGCGAGCAAATCATGTATCAGGCGTTCACGTCCCGCCGGTGCAGCGCTCATCTGACTGGCCATGTTAAACAACTCCCGCGCCCGCGCCACCGAGGGTGGTGTATTCAACTCTCCTTCCAAACTATCCATGCTCTTTCGCCATGCCTCGGCGTGCCATGTCATATAGTAGGGCAAGTCCGGACGTGCCTGCAGCTTATCCAGCATTTTGCGAATCGGCGCAAAATCCTGCTGCACCGAAATACTGATATCGATGTAGTCGATTAAAGTCCCGTCGATGTCGAGGTCAATCGGTGTCACGTCGTTGTCGGCCACCACCTCTTCCAGAATTTTTAGAGCACCGTCAAACTGACGTGTCGCCACATAAAGTTGTGCAACATCACGTTTATCCATGTCATCGACATTAATTTTAGCCATCAATCGTTGTCCAAACGGAAAATTCACCGCACTGGGCAACCTTGAATGACAGGTCACACAGTTTTGCGTTAAGTCCATTAAAAGGAACAAAGCATCCTGGGGTCTCTCATTACGAAAGGCCTGATCGACCTGTTTTACTGTCGCATCAAATGATCTTGCTATGGATTTAAACTCTGCCTCCCTGCCCTTGGCATGCTCATCAAGACGATCCGATGACTCGACCAGCTGTTTTAATTTCTCCTCAAGAATAGAGAAATCCGTCGACATGCCTCCATCCAGCCCCGCCAAACTCAATGGCAAAAGATACGATAATGCATCGAATGCTTTATGCATCGCGGGATAAGGGGATTGATCCTGGCTGTATGCGTTACCCCAAACAAGGAACAAGCCAGCCACAACTAACATCCTATTGGGTTTAAATCGCTTTACCACTGCGTGCTCCTTTTGTTGCGTATTAAGGCCAGTTTTGCGGAAAAAGTCATGCCGCACCCGGTGCCGCCCAGGATTCCATCATCTGCATTCGTGCCGCAGCCAATCGCTCTGACATGAGCTGTGTAAACAGCTTCAGTATGTGGTAGCCAAATGCCGGATCTTCTTCGCAATGCTGTAATATTTTTGATCCATCGAAGGTGATCATGTCCGTATCTACTTCTGCGCGGGCGGAAAATGACCATTTGTATGGTTTGATCAACCATGACCAGCCCAGTACCTGCCCTTCGCTCAACTCCTGAACAATGAGCGGCGGCCCATACAGTGCGGGTATCTCCACCGACACCTTGCCGGCGCACACAACGTAAAAGGATTGCGCAGGGTCATCTTGCTTGAACAGCATATCACCGCGTTTAAGATGCGTTTCCTCAGCATAGCCCGCGATGAGTTCAACATCCTCGTCTGACAAGGCCTCGAAGAAGCGGGTATTGCGTATCGTCGTTTTTATATCTGCCATTTTTATCTCCTGATCGGAAAGGGAATCCCATATAATACATCAGACAGACGCATTGACCGCCTCGTCAATACGGTGCAGTAGTTTTCGGCTAAGAAAAGGTTTCTCAATAAAATCGAATGCGCCTTCACGCATAACCTCTACAGCGGTTTCAATATCCGAACCGGAGCTTAAAAAGATAACAGGAATGCATACGTCGCCGTCGTGTATGCGTTGTAACAGGTAAGCACCATCGTTTTCCGGCAGATTCACTTCAGCCACAACACAGCCTGGTGGTTGTAGCCGTTCCGCTGCCAGTAGCTCGTTTACAGATGCGTAGGCCTTGATAGAGGCATCGAGACGACTACACAATCGCACCAAACCATCCCTGACAATACTATCTTCCTCGATAATGTAGATTGTCGGTTTCTTATTTTTGTTTGACCCTTTTACCATGCCATGGTCACCGCCCTTGCATCACTAAACTGCCCTTTGAATTTTCTCCGCAGATAGTCTCTCACTGGAGTGGATGCAATCTTGACCTGGATCAGATTCCCGATAACTAATCTGATCCAGGATTTGTCGATAGCGACCTGTCAGCCTTACTTGAACCGCACCGCGTAAAGTGCAATCAACTAGTGGATTGTCTCCGTCGCCGCTTCCAGTACTAAATTCTCCAGTCTTTCGGCATCAAGAATATGTACCTGGCGCCGTTCAACATCGATGACTTGTTGCTCACGTAACTTGGAGATAACACGGCACACGGTCTCTACAGCCAACCCAAGATAGTTCGCCATATCGGTACGCGACATGGGGATGGTGAATTCGTTACCGCTGAATCCCTGCTCCTCACATTGATGCGAAAGTCGCGATATAAACCAGGCAAACCGTTGCATGGCGGGTTTGTTGGCGAGTTGGAAAACTAATTCCTGCTCACGTTGGCGCAACTCACTCAAGCGATAAAGCAAAGCGCGTTTACCGTTGTCATCCAACACGCCGTGTTTGAATAAATCATCAAAACGTATTGCAACCACGGACGTTGTGTCCAATGCCTGTGCGGTGGTCTGGCTGGTGCCGCGAGCCATAGCGTCAAATCCGACCACATCACCCACCAGATAGAAATCAATAATCTGTTGATCACCGGTTTCAGAAATGGTGTAAGTCTTTACCGCGCCTGCCTGAATCACGTATAAGTCTTTAACTGTGTCGCCCATTCGGAACAAATGTTGGCCGCGGCGATAGAGCTGGGTACGCTTTCCATTGTTAGCCGAGAAACGGTCCTGAATCATGCTTTCGCTCAAGACTTGCGCTAACGGAGGGTGGGCCAATTCGCTTCGACTCGTATTCGCTGTACGGGTTTGATTCAGCATGGTCTCAATCTCCTGTTGGTCAATAGTTGGTGGTTTTATCAAACAACTGAGAACAAACGTTACGCCTGCCCGTAGCAAAGGGGTATCCGGTATTTCCACAATGCCCTACGTAGTTATACGTAGTGCGTTAACCGTTGATAAGGTGGCTTAGAGGGCAGGATTTCGGATGTATCAAGACACGATTTCGTTGCTTAACGGTGCGACGCATTGAATCTTTTGGCTTTTTACTTCCCAACCGATACCAGTCTGCTATCGGTATCTGGCGAGAGACTGGCAGTGAGTTCCTTGAACTCCGTTTCGGTCAATGTCTCTTTTTGCAACAACTGTTCAGCACAATAATTCAATGTATCTCGATTACGTTTAAGTATTTCAGTAGCCGCTGTGAAACTCTGTTTTACGATCGCACGAATCGAATCATCGATTTTCCGTGCAGTTTCTTCACTGAACTCACGTTCGTGCCCCATCATCGGTTGATCGAGATAAGTGTTTTGTGGTGATTCATAGGTGACATAACCGAGGTTCTCATCCATGCCATAGCGTGTAACCATATTGCGAGCAATATCCGTTGCCTTGGCCATATCGTCCGCCGCGCCTGTAGACAAATGATCAAATACCAATTTCTCCGCCGCGCGCCCGCCCAGTAAAACTGCAATTTTATTTTCGAGTTCCCTGCGTGTCATGAGATAACGGTCTTCGGTCGGACGTTGAATGGTGTAACCCAGCGATCCGATACCACGAGGAATGATGGAAACTTTGTGTACTTTATCCTGCCCGGGTAATGCCATAGACACTAGGGCATGCCCCATCTCATGATACGCCACCACTTCGCGTTCATGGGGATTCAACAAGCGGTTCTTTTTCTCCAGACCCGCAACAATACGTTCAATGGCCTTAGTAAAATCATCCAGCGTGACCTCGCTCGCTTTACGACGCGTCGCCAGGAGTGCGGCTTCGTTAATTAGGTTGGCAAGATCGGCGCCACTGAATCCGGTGGTCAACTCAGCCACTTGCTCGAGATCGACGTTCGCCGCCAGTTTTATCTTTTTAATATGAACATTAATGATGGACTGCCGGCCGGTTTTATCCGGACGATCAACCAGCACCTGACGATCAAAGCGGCCAGCACGCAATAACGCAGGATCAAGAATCTCAGGCCGGTTGGTTGCGGACAGCAACACCACACCGACACTTGGATCAAAACCATCTAACTCAGACAATAATTGATTGAGTGTTTGCTCACGTTCGTCGTGACCACCCATGCCACTGAATGCACCGCGCGCACGTCCAAGCGCATCCAGCTCATCGATAAAAATGATTGCCGGCGCATTCTTACGTGCTTGTTCAAACAAGTCGCGAACCCTTGCGGCTCCGACCCCGACAAACATCTCCACGAATTCCGAACCGCTAATGGAAAAGAACGGCACACCCGCTTCACCAGCCACGGCGCGGGCTAACAATGTTTTTCCGGTTCCCGGCGGACCCACCAACAAAATACCCTTGGGTATGGTCGCGCCCAATTTGCCGTATTCATTTGGATTTTTCAGAAACTCGACTATTTCTTCGAGTTCGCCCTTGGCTTCATCAACACCGGCGACATCTTTGAATGTGACTTTGGTGTCTTTTTCGACATAAACTTTGGCTTTACTTTTACCCACCGACATGAACCCACCCATACCTTGTTTGTCCATGACCCGGCGGAAGACAAACATCCACAAGCCAAAAAACAACAACACCGGGAACACCCAGGACAAGATGTCACGCACCAAAGTGTTCTCTACGACGGCGGTATATTCGACTTTCGCGGCGGACAGTTTTTCCGCCAGATCAGGCGGGACACGTGTGGTGACGAAACGTATTTTTCCACTCTCGCCTGCAGTTTTATAAATGCCGGTAATATAGCGATCGCCCACCTCAATGTTGTCGATCATTCCAAGTTCCAGTTCATTCTCGAACTGGCTGTAGGGTATAGACTCAACCTGGTGGCCAGTCGTCCATATATTCTGCAACAACATCACACCCAGCAATGCGAGGATGACATACCAGGTATTGAATTGTGTTTTCTTCTCCAATCGATTTACCGCTTCGCGAATACAGCGTTTGTTACGATAGTATTATTGTCGATAGTTAACACGTAAAACGCTTGACCTGGGTCAAAAAGAATCCGTTATCAATCCAACTGCTACAGTTTGATGCGGTTCATAATATGGCCACGAGAAATCATCAGTACTTCGCCCTGTTTCAACGGCAACCACTGCTCGACAGTCAACGGAACACTGGCTACAAGCATGACATCTTGATTGGGCGAGGTTACGGCTACGCCCGCAGTTTCGGCATACGTGTCTTCGATGGCGCACTGCCGGTGCAAAACATGCAGACCCGGCGACTTGAACTCACCGTCGGGTTGCTTACGCCGATGTCCATGAGCAAACAACAACTCCCCGTCGCTGTAAAGAAAGTTAGCCAGGAATTTGCCCAAGTGTCGCTAAAAAGGCGCTGTGTGGAGGCGGATTTTGAGGGAGGGGCCATCAGCAGCGATGGTGGGGTGTTGTTGTTGCGTCAAGTGGATCGGGTGTTGGGGTTAAGCGAAGCGGTGAGTAAAGTACTGAGCGATCCGCGCCGTCAATTCGGCAACTATGTCGAGTCGAGCGGAATGTCCAGGAGGCGTATCATTGTGGAACCAAAGAGGCTTTAGGCGTTCGAGCAACGCACAGAAAGCAATCTCGTTGTATGTTTTTTGCCGAGGGCGATCAATTGTTAGTCAGTTATCTGCGTCCGAGCAAGATCGATGGGGCGAAGCACGCGTGGGCGACGACCTCATCGGAAATCGATCATGATCCCTGATCTGCGGAACGTGTCCATTGTGTGCGAATACATGCATGCAGGCGGGTGATTGCCAAGATCGAGTACTCACAGACGGGGTCAATCCGCGTTACGTGGTGACCAACCTCCACGGCGATGTCCAACACCTGTACGACAAGTTGTACTGTGCCCGTGGTGACATGGAGAACCGGATCAAGGAGCAACAACTGGATATGTTTGCCGATCGCACCAGTTGTTCCGCGTGGTGGCCGAACCAGTTTCGCTTACTGCTCTCCTCGATGGCCTACACCTTGTTGGAGGCCATTCGACGGTTGGCACTCAAGGGCACCGAACTGGCCCGTGCCTATGTCGGCACATTACGATTGAAACTGCTCAAGATCGGTGCGGTGATCCTGCGCAATACCCGCCGTGTCCGTTTTCTGTTATCGAGTCGTTATCCCTATCAGCATTTATTCTTCCTCGTCGCCCACCGACTCGCACCCGGATAATCGACCGTTATCTCCATTTCAACGGCGTGATGCATCACGCCAGGACATCGCTCGCCCTGGGACAAAGAAAATGCCGATTCACCCCTGAAAATCGATCGCGAAGTACGCGAACGTCGTTTCCCTCATAGAACGTTCGAGCAACGCACAGAATGCAATCTCGGAATCGGTATCGCCGACAGGGCGAAACGATCTCATCGGAAATCGATCATGATCCCTGATCTGCGGATGTCCATTGTGTGCGAATACATGCATGACCACCGACTGAACGGTTGTGTGTTTTTGATGGCTATTGCACCGTCCGTGGCCTTACGAATATGCGACAACACAAGCCTACTGCGCAATTGTTGCCTGGCCACGAACTCAACCCATTTGCTTTGACTCGCGCACACCGTGTCGCGAAGTACGCGAACGTCGTTTTCCTTAGAACGCGATACCCCAACCGTCCGCATGGGGACCACTCCTGCCACCGTGTTCCGCTAGTACCTCAAGTGAAAAATTAACGGTGGCACGTTCGCGGCCCGACATGGCGAACAGCTCGCACATACAGATATTCAAGCCGGCGTGTCTTGCAAATGTTCGGCGATTAGCTCAGTCAATCCAACAACCTCCAAATCCATTTCGTAGTGCTCGAGTCCATCTTCCAACATGTTACGGCAATTAGCGCAGGCCGTGACCAGTGTATCCACTTTAATGTCGTCCAGTTGTTGTTTTTTCTTCTTGAAAACTTTCAACCGCAATTCGTTTGCGCGCTCATTAGCACTGACACCGCCACCACCACCGCAACACCAATTCATAACGCCATGATCATTCATCTCGACAAAATTATTGGCGACTTTATTCAATAACTGGCGTGGTTCATCGACCACACCGCCTTTACGCACCAAGTTACACGGGTCGTGGAAAGTAAGCCGCGTGTCGGTCTTGCTGCCGGTCGACAATCGCCCGTCGCGCCGCAACTCGTCCAACAACTCGAGAATGTGCACCACCCGAAATGGCAACGTCCGGCCAATCAAGTTCGCGCCTTCCCAGCGAATAGCAGTGTAAGCATGACCACACTCCGGACTAATGACGTTGTTCACGCCAAGTTTGGTCGCGACGCTGACCACACGCTCGATCAATTCGGCCGCTACTTTAGAATCACCAATTTGAATACCACTGTTCGTCGCTTCAAAGGCCTCACTACTCAAAGTCCAGGACACACCCGTCCGGTCAAATATTTTCGCAATACTGCCGATGTATTCGGGAAACCCCATAATCTCTAACGAAGATAACAGACTCAGGTATTCCGCACCCTGCTTGTCCACCGGAATAGTTAATCCGATCTCTTTTTCGATATGCGAGATTTGTGCTTTAAGCGCTTTCCAGGTGACACCCATGGGACTGCCAATCTCCAGGGTACGTTTGGTGGCATCTTTCAAACCATCCGGGGCATAACCCGCGGCGGAAAATCCTTCCCGTTCCTTACGGATCATGTAGGTAATATCATTTCCCACCGGGCAAACCATACTGCAACGCCCGCACAGCGTGCACGAGTCGTACACCAGTTCCTCCCATTGTGCGAAATCGTCTTCTGCCAGCGGCTTGCTTAATCCCAGTGCCTTGCCGAGTTTGCCAAAAAAAGTGTATTCCTGACGCCAAAGCTTTTTCATAGGTTCGAGCTTATAGATTGGCGTATAACGCGGATCTTTTGTTTCGGTATAAAACAAACACGCTTCCGCGCAAATACCGCAATGGACGCAGCTGGAAAAATACGATGCGATGCGCCCATCGATCTGCTGTTTTAGTTTTTCGACGCCGTTTTGAAAATGAGTCGCCGTATTCATGTTCGAGTCATTCACAACATATTCCGTCAACTGATCATCTGTCTAAACACTGACACCCCGATGCCCGCCAATCGCGCCTGTGGTACCCCGGCTGATGATGAAAGTAAACGCATGCATCAAGTTGCTAAAGGGAAAATAAATCATTAACACTTCTACCGTAAGCAAATGCAGAACACGTAACTCGGTATACGATTCGAACAAAGCCAGGCAACCGGTCAACATGGCAATAAAAGTCAGCCCCGATGCCAGGTGATCGTCAAGCGTGGACAGCAACCGTGTCACCGGATGCATGACACGGCGCAGCCAAAGCAGGAGCAAACCTGCAAAGGCAATCTCCGCCGAAAGAATGAATGCCCAATGCGGCATGGGCGTCCAACCAAAACCTAGTATGCGCTGCTCAAGAAATTTGACATGAGGTGCAGCGAAAAGAAGCAAGGCAAACAGGCCCAGATGAAACATATAGCCAGCGACGATTTGAAAACGCGTTGCTTTTGCGGTTTCCCCGCGTGGAAAGAAACGCCGCAATACAGTGCCAGCGCCGCCGCTTGCCGCTGAACCGCGACTGATGGCCAAATCGGTTTTAACACCACGAATGACTATTTCCACTATGCGCCAGATAACTCCGCAGACAAATACAACGACGGCGATTATCCACAGCGGCCCTTGAATAAAATCAATCATAATCGATTCAGTTTTGCGATTCGGCGGTGGCAAAACCCGCCACGTGGGCTTGTGTGTTGTTGAATTCATCCGGCTCCGGCACCCAGCGATCGTGATGGTGTTCGGCCCAGGTCGCGTCGACATAACCGGTGGTCATTGCCCGTAGCGTGCCTTTGGTGCCAATAGTTCCCAGATAAATATGACCGAATGAAACAGCGATAAAAACAATCGCGGCTGCACCATGTAAAACATGGGATAACGCTAGTGCACCGCGACCTTGACCGAGCACTGCAAAGTCAAGCAGTAATCCGGTGACAGAGACGGTTAATCCCAAAATGCAAACCAGCCAAAACCAGATTTTTTCGCCCATGTTAAAACGACCGGCACTGGCATGTTGTCCGAACATTCCACCGCCTTTTTTCAGCCATGCAAAATCGCCTTTGGCGTAAAAGTTGTCACGCACGTAGGCAGCAAACAACAGTATCAAGGCGACCAGGAACAGTGGCCCAAACAAATTATGGGCTTCCTTGCACGCTGCCGCGGTGATGGCAAACCCTTTTGCTCCAAGCAGCGGAATCAGAACGAACCGGCCATAAAGCAGAACCAACCCGGTTAATGCCAGTAACCAAAACAAGATGGCAGTGAACCAGTGTACGACTCGCTGGTAAACGGAAAAACGCGGCAACAGGCGACCGGAAAGCTCCTTATCAAGACGCACGGGGCCGCGAAACAGGAAAAACGCTGCGATGACTATCAGCACACCGCCCATCAAATAACTTCCATACGGCGCCAGAATATTCATACGATACTGACGCCAGTTTTGCCCGCTGCTATTTATCAATACGGCATTTTCCCGGCCACCAATTGCCGAATAACCGGCGTCGCCCTTGCGTACTTCACGCCAAAAATTCGCCCTTGGATTCAATTCCTCCGTTTCAACGGCATTCGCGTCACCGGCGAATACAGATACCCATACATAAGGAACAACCGGCAATATTACTATGCAGACCAACAATAGAATTCCCGACAGGAGCAAACCATTACGGTGACTAAATCTGGCTATTCGACACACGTCCGGTTTTGATGTACTTGGATACATTGACTGCTAATTTTAACTGTTGCGATACATTAGAATTTAGATCACGATAATTATTGTTGACTTGCATCAAAGAAAACGTAGCCAGGGTATAGGGTATGACAGAAATCGGGACACTATTCGCGTGCCAGACAGAACATGACTAAAAACCATCCAAACTAAAGATGCCGACCGAATTTCTCATATCCGCGGCTGGTATCGCCTATCTATGTATTCAGCTATTGGCGTTTGTGGCAGCGATATATGCCTTGATGACGACACGGACTTCGCAAGGCGCTATCGCCTGGAGCATTTCGCTGGTAGCAATGCCGCTCATCAGCCTGCCGTTGTTTTTGATCTTCGGTAGAGGGAAATTTGCCGGCTATGTTAAAGCGCGCAAAGCGGTTGATGCCACTTTGCAATCCGGTTCGACCACACTGGAACAGGAATTCACTAACTGCACCGCGGAATACGAAGTTCAAGACAGCAATTACAAAGGTCTGGAGCAGCTAGCCGACAGTAAATTCACGCAATGTAACAACGCATCCCTGCTCATCGACGGCAAAACAACCTTCGATGCCATTTTTACGGGAATTGAACAGGCGACCCAGTATATTTTGATTCAGTTTTTTATTGTTGACGATGATGAACTGGGCCGACAACTCCATTCCAGGTTGACTGCAAAAGCCAGGCAAGGTGTGCAGGTTTATTTTCTGTATGATTTTATTGGCAGCCACGGTTTACCGGTCTCTTATCTTGATTCACTCAGCGCGGCGGGTGTTCATGTTGAAGCGTTTCGCAGCAGTGCCGGTCATATACGCCGGTTTCAAATCAATTTTCGCAACCATCGCAAAATTGTCGTTATTGACGGGCATACTGCTTTTCTGGGCGGACACAATGTCGGTGAAAAATACCTGGGCAAGCATCCGAAGCTCAGCCCCTGGCGTGATACACACGTCAAAATTTGTGGCCCCGCCGCACTCGATGTTCAATTAGCGTTTATCGAGGATTGGAACTGGGCGCGACAGACCATACCGGAATTGAACTGGCGACCCATCCCAGCCACCGAGAACAACATGCGCACGCTCATTCTAACCAGTGGCCCCGCCGACGAACTGGAAACCTGCCGACTGTTCTTCGTTTATGCGATCAACTCGGCGCGCACCCGTTGCTGGATTGTAAGTCCGTACTTTGTGCCGGATGAATCGGTGGTCGCAGCACTGCAACTCGCCGCTATGCGCGGGGTCGATGTGCGCGTCATGTTGCCGGAAAAACCAGACCATAAACTGGTTTACCTGGCCGCATTTTCGTATTTCAAAGAAACTATCGACACCGGCGTAAAACTTTATCGCTATAAGGCAGGGTTTTTACATCAAAAAGTCATGCTCATCGATGATGAACTGGCAGCAGTCGGTACGGCCAATCTCGATAACCGCTCGTTTCGACTTAACTTTGAAATTACCGCGATTTTTACAGACCGGCAATTCGCATCGGATGTTGCGCAGATGCTAATCGAAGATTTTTCTCGTTGTCGTGAAGTAAGTGTATTCGAATATGAAGATCGATCCTGGATCTTTCGTATTACGGTGCGCATCGTACGATTGTTGTCGCCGGTATTGTAAGCCAGTAAGCAAGATCTTGAGTTGTAAAGGCTAATTCTCGAATTCACAAGAGTGTCTACAAGTCAAAAGACAACAACTCTCAAGTTAAAATTAATAAATAACAATCACGGACAATCGCTACCAGCACCTAACGACTGAATAGTTCCACCACCGCTTGTTAAAATCTCAACAAAACCATCGTTAGTTAATGCAAGTTCAGATGGAGAATCTACCCCTGCTAAGGACATTGTGCCTGCATCTGGGTCGATAAATATTCCTGGATTTCCTGCTTCGACTTGGATTTGATTGTTATGAACGGTATAACAAGGACTCGCCGAATTATCAGAAAACGGTTCTCGGGATCGAATAATGATTCCCGAATGGGGTCCAGGCCCTGTCACGGAAACAGAATTGCCGCTAATTATGTAACTCGGGCCCGTGTGCCCGTCCGCATCAATTCCAGTCAAAAGCGAACGATCAGTCATGTTGCCGAAACCGATCACATCAACGACATTCCCAATAATGCTGCTAAAGTTCATTGGCACGCTCCGTTAGCTCCTAAATAGCTTACCGAATCAGTTACAACATCAGCGTCGGAATTCACATCGCTCACGTCATTCTTATTACTCGCTTGGGCTATTTGCAAAGCACCATCAAGACCTCTTAGTGAGATTGTATTTGATAACGCATTACCACGGACCGATGCACATCCGTTACCGCTCAAACTAATTCCCGTGGGAATGTCCTCATTCGAAATCAGAATGTTGTTGGTGATTTCCACATCAGTGTTATCGACTGAAACATGGATACCTGCATTGTCAAATCCTCCTATGGGCTCGGATGTCGTTCTCGTGACAATTGCGTTTCTGTCAACAATTAGCGTCCCGGTGTCATTTATTACCCATATACCTCTAGGGATATCGCCACTATGATCAGTTGATTGGACCTCAACGACGTTGCCGGCAATTTCGACATCTGCGTTGCTGCTAAGTACACTGATGCCGATAACTTCAGCGCCGGTAATTTTTACGCGGTTATTTTTGATCGAGATGTCATTACTACCACCTTGCACATCAAACACGTTCGCGCTAATACCCCCTGCAACACAAGTGGGGCAAGCAAATTCGACGATATTACCAATAATGTCGAGTTGATTATTGGCTCCAATTATTCGCGCCCCTATTCCTTTTGTATAGTTTTCGGAAATGCGAAGGCTATTTCCATCACCAATCGCCTGTAGTGTCGCGCCTCCATCGATATCATTGTTATGAACGTTAATCTTACTGTTGTTAGCGGATAAACTCACTAAGAATTCAAAGTCACCATCATCAGAACCGCTAATGACGTTCCCATCTATGACGGCCTCGTAGTTGCCAACCGTTCCTTGGTCCGCCAAAATCCAAAGGCCGCTGTCGATAATATTATTTGTAATTACGTGCTTCCCGCCATCAAATATATTTTGCGTATAGATGCTCAGGTCACCTCTTCTAATATGTAGTCGATTAACGGTGGTATTGTTCGCCAAGGTTACACCGAAGGCACAGTCGGGAAAGATTACATTACACCTTGCGGGTCCCGCATCAATTATGGGCGGTGTGTCCGTCCGATAAGAATGTCCACCGAATGCCTGTATTTCACTGGTCAAGGTTTGGCCTTGGCGTAGGACGACTTCCTCATTGTAGCTACCGCTATTATCGATATCATCGACAAAGACAGTATGGCCTACCGCATTGTCCACCCCTTCCTGGATGGTGTCGTAGGGGTTCTCTGCCGTACCGTTCTCGATGTTCGTTGTATTGTCCCCATCGACAAAGGTGACATCGCTGGCAACGGTCGCGGTGCCGTTGGTCGTGTTGCTTTGACTGCGTACGTCCGTTTTTCTATCGACATCTATGGTGCGCCGTTTTTCGTTCTCCATAGAACTCAGATTCGGTCGTCTGTATCGGATCACGTAGCACGATCTCCTGACGCATACGTTCAGGCAAGGTCTTCGGCTTGGTGTTGCGAAACGCTTTCTTCCATTGTTTGAACAGGGATTGCCCGGCTTTGAACGGCAGTTGTACCCGGGCACCAACAAAGTAGTTCGATGCTTTTAGGTTGTCATCGTCATACACTTCGGCATCGAATGTAAGGTATGGGCCAAAGCGCGCCTCGATTCGGCCCTTATAACCTTTAATATCGTCCGGTGAGAAAGGGTCGTTAAAGTCATAGCGTCCAGCAAACAATCGGATATCAGGACCGTTATTGCCGACGGGCAGCTTAACGCCAATCTCGGCGTCGAATCCTTCCATGCCGGATTCGAATTGTTCGAAGAATCGGGTGGTGCTGGTTTTCGTCGTGGTGGTGGTTATTTGTGTTGTAGTAGTAATTTGATAGTCTTGTAAAATACTGTGGTGTTGAGCGTAGGGGTCGCCATAACGGGTGCTGGTCATACTGGAAGCACTTTGGGCAATATCGGTGCGAACGGCTGTGGTGTTGTACTCGTTGATCAGTTCTTCGGCGTCGTCACCTGCGTACCAATTCAAACGCGCATCGAACCAGTTCGTCAATAGCTCCAGACCCAAACCCATTTGGTTGCGTCGATTACCAAAGGGGGTTTCGCCGGTATCGAAATAGATGTTGCCCCCTACAACGGCAGAGCTGAACGCATGGCGGTATCCCAGCCCAAGATTGAGTTCATTGACGCCTTCATCACCCAGGGTGAAACGGGGATTGAGGAAAAACAGGTTCGACTCATGACTGGCAATCGGCAAGAGCAGATCGATAAATCCTTCGGCCTGATTCTCTCCTAAGCGGGTGCCGGGGGTGACTTGGCCTGTGGACGCGATCTCTAATTCAGAACGGGCGGAAAACGAAAGACAGGAGCATCCGACTAATACACAAAATACCAAATAGCGATAAGCTAACATGAGTGCATCTATCCCCTTTTTCGATGTTTAATTTTTCATTCCTATCACGTAACAGCGTCCATGTAACTGACACAGATCAATGTTGGGGTCGCGCAAATGCTAAATACAGATTTCGCCCATCACCTTACGGTGCGCATCGTACGATTGTTGTCGCCGGTATTGTAGCGCTATGCGCGATATCTCAATTTGTAATAGATGGAACGAACTCTTCGAATTATATGTGCAATGTCAATCCACAGGCTCAATGTTGCTGCGAAGTAGTTTAATAAACTGATCTGCGATTGGATTTGGTTTTGAACGTCTGACACGATAAACGTTAATACTATCGGGAAGTGGCATCGTCATGCCCGGAATCCGCACGAGTTTTCCAGCATCTAATCGAGCCTTTACCGTTCGCGCCCATCCGAGAGCAATACCTTCGCCTTTTTCCGCAACATCCAGGCAGATTTGATAGGAACTGAATACGAGTCGTTCGATGGGTTTAGGCTCTTTTAGACGAAAGAATGCCAGAAAATTTCGCCAATCAGGCCAATCGCGCCCGACATCTTCTAAGTGCAGTAATGGTTGCTGGGCAATCTCCACCGGGCCTAATGGTGATGGCAGTTGCGCGGCAAAGTTCGGGGAACACACCGGAAAGATAGCATCGTCTGCGATCGGTTCAATCTCAAATCTGTCCTCAGCCCAACGACCGATTTGTAATCCGATATCGAAATCTTCGCGGACTGACTCGATGGGTTCGTACGATGACAATACCCTGACCTGAAGGTCGGGATATTGACGTTGAAACTTACCCAGACAGGGCGCTACGAGTGTTCCGGCCATTGAGATGTCGGAATAGATTGTAAAGCTGGTAGTTCCTGAGCCGCGTGCACGCAGACGATCTGCCGTAATTGCAAGCTCGCTCAGCGACAAGCGAACTGTTGCCGCCAAGGTTTCACCGTCCGCTGTGGGTATAACGTTATAACGCTGTCGCTCAAATAGCTGAACGCCAAGATTGGTTTCAAGCTGCCGAATACGGCGACTCACACTTGCTTGAGTAAGCGCGAGTTCATCCGCTGCACGGGTAAAACTTTGATGACGGTAAGCCGCTTCAAAAACGGCAAGCGTGCCAACAGGTGGCAGTCGACGGATTAAACTAGTCATACGATATAAGTATATCTAGTAACAAAAAAATTGCTTCTGGATTATATCTGGTAAAACTATACTACTAAAACACGAATAGCTAAATGATCATGAAACAAAACGCAGGAGAACAACAATGACTACTAATCACGAACTCGATGGATTTGACATGCAACCAGCCACCCTTGAAAGAGAATGGGTCGTCACCGTCGATACGCCGACAGGAGGTGTCCCGCCGGTGCTGGATGCGCTCGGTAAGGAATTGCCGCTCGTGCAAGGCCCTTACGATAACTGCATGTTTGTACGCGAGAGTGGTTATCAACGCTTCCGTGCACTCGAGGGTTCACATGCCGGGGCGGAAGGAACTATCCAACAAACGCCCGCCTCACAGATCGTCTTCTCGCTTCCCCCTGATCGCGAACTGCTGGGCAAGGCTTTTGATGTCATTTTTTCCGTGCACGTCAATGAAGAACCGACCATTCGGGTCGAAGAAGTCTGGGGCAGCCGTTCCAAACTTCTCGACGACAAGGATAATCCCAACCGCTACTGGAACCGGCCGGATGCAGACCAACTTCACGGCGATGCAGTTGATTGAAGCCTTACTCTATGAGTGACTTAACACAATACAAGGCGCAATCGGGTCGATTCACTCCCGTGTGGACACTGGAAATACAAACCGTTCCAGAAGACACCGATAAAATCCTAGATGCCGTTATGGATGTGTATCCATTGAGTTATGGGCGCTATCAACGTAACGCCAGCATTTCTGCAACCGGCGTGGAAACTGCTCAACCTGAAGCTCATTCAACTACTACTACGCATGTCAAAGACTTTAGTGCCGGCGAAACTGAAACCTATCCGATGGTTGAATTAAAAATCTCAGTGGAACGTGATCTGCAGGTACTTGAAAAGGTCATGAACGCCATTTTGTACGTTCACCATTACGAAGAACCGGTGATCTTTCTTCGCGAAGACTGGGCGAGTCGCGCTAACTACGATCCAAAAAGTAACAACCCCAATCGGTGGTGGAACAACGGTCGTGGCCTACCCAATCGAGTTGGATAATCCTGAATCGATAACAAAGGAGATCAAATGAATACAAACGTTCTGCAAGAGGGGTTCGACACACGCCCGATTGAGATGCAACCCATGTGGCTAATCATGTTTCAAGCACCAGACGAAGATGTGGATCGTATCTTCGACGCCGTTACAGAGGTCGCGCCGCTAGCTCAAGGTAACACGGACCGTAATGGATATCGAGCGCCGGGAGGGGTCGAATATTATCGACCTCGTGAAGGAACACCGACAGGGGCAGAAGATGATGTACGCCAACGTCCCGCTGTTGACGAGATGCGGTTCTTTCTACCACGTGACCCGGATACTCTCGATGCCGTGATCGAGGCGATCTACGATGTGCATAGTTACTACGAACCCGTCATCACCGTTACCGAAGTGCTGCGTAGCCAGTGTAAGGGTTTGGATGACAAAGATAACCCACACCGATGGTGGAACAAAGAAGGCGATTGGAAGAAGGATGACTGACACCACTCTCGAACTAACCACACCCTAAATATGCAGACTCCTGCAGAGTGTGATATGGACAATCTTGTGGAACAGATTTGAGATTATCGTTTCTGAAACTCAGAGTTCAACAAACACCCCCAGTTTATCGAGTAACAATACGGTGCCAATTGCCATGATGAGAGCACTCACAGACTTGAGAAGAAAATTGTCACGTTGCGCTGCAAAAACGCTCAACGCATGGAGAACTCCAGGAGAGTCGCCTTTGTTGTTGAATTGCATGCCTATTCGAACCAGTTGAATTGCCCCGGTTGGAACCAGACTCATTATGGCGACAAAAATTGGAACAAAACATTCCGCAGCCACTACAAGCACCGCCGGATTCAACTCAAGCGCCCGATGGGAAAACAATATGGCGAGGATTCCGGCGGACTCCGCTAATCCAAAGCGGGCCAGATTTTTTATATCAAACAAACTTTTACGCGGTCGCGTTCGCTTTATCGTTAACATAACGATACCCACCATCAATAGCGTCGCGGAGAAGATAAAAAACCCGGTTTCGATTCCTATTGTTTCATAAACGAACTCTTCGCAAAGAATATACGCGGCCAGAAATATTGCCGAGACCAAACCTGGACCCATTGTTTTTCGAGATGCGCGAATACCAGACATCATTGATGCGGCAAATAAAATGATAAAAACACCCAGCCATTGTTGTGTACTCAGTGATTGGTCAAACAACATCCATGCACATAATGGAATGAAAATGATATTGAGATTCAGTAACAACTCCAAAGAGGAACCATCATTGATTGGGTTGTCATCTTCATCTTTAGTGAATAGCACATCAAAATAGTAGTAGAGATGTGCCAAATAAAGTGCTGCGCCGACAATAGAAACCAGTACGGTCTTAAAGGGTACAACCAGGAGACTCGAGAAATCGAACCCAGGCAAGATAACCAACAGAGGCAGAAGCCCCCCAACCAGAGCTGAGACAACCAGCCCGTCCCCATGCGTTTTATAAATGCGTTGCCCTATCAGGTCATTATCAAACAACACTGCGATGGCAAACAGAATCGGTGCGGCCCACAAGATTAAAAATGCTGAGTTCCAAATCGCCGTCATTTAAGTCGTCGCGGTTCTGCTTTGTTTTCCTCGCCCATACGACAATAACGCTTGGACGCGGTGGGGGACGTAATTCTACAGATTTATACCTCTCGATTCTCCTCTACATCGATCCCAACCCCGACTGACGAGATTGAGTGCTATCGACCTCGTATGGTGAAGGAACACCGACAGGGGCAGAAGATGATGTACGCCAACGTCTTGCTGTTGACGAAATGCGGTTCTTTCTACCACGCGACCCGGATACTCTCGACGCCGTGATCGAGGCGATCTACGATGTGCATAGTTACTACGAGTCCATTAATGTTTATAAAACGGAAGTCATTCGTCATCACCGTTACGACCGAAGTACTGCGTAGCCAGTGTAAGGGTTTGGATGACAAAGATAACCCACACCGATGGACCTCGTGGAACAAAGAAGGCGATTGGAAGAAGGATGACTGACACCACTCTCAGTGTAAGGGTTTGGATGACTAACGACAACTCTTGATAAGCAAAATTCAGCGGAGAAGCAATGTGATTAGATACATTTATCCCGATGGTACTTACTGCTACCGAGCTTTACATACAACGCACGCGGTTTTTCGAAACGACAAAGGAAAACTAATAGCACGAGCTGAAAAACCGGATGGCACCTCTTTGTACGAGTTCGAAATAAAGGGTTTTGAAATTTTACAACCCGGCGTTATCTATGAGTGAGTGTTAGCTAAATTTTCTACTCTATTACAGCATTATCGTCGTCAATAAGTGGAGGTTGTTGTCCGATGATACGCCGTGCTCCGCAAATTCTCCTCGGTTGTCCTTTGATAGCGACCGTTACCGCGACGCTGGCCGCAGTCGGTTTCGGTATGGTTCCGTTTTTTGCAAAGACCTTGACTGATGGCGGCATGGCAGCGCAAGCAGTTGCCTTTTACAGATATGTTCTTGTGGCTATTGTGCTACTACCGTTTCTCTCGATTCGACCGGGTGCTTGGTCAACAACCGTTTGGGGAATTCTTTGTGGCGCGGCGATGGGTATTGGCTGGACGGGTTACGTCAAAGCTATTGAGACCATCCCGGTTTCAACCGTCGGTGTCCTTTATATGACGTATCCTATCTTTACCGTATTGATTGCTTGGGTTTGGTTTCGCCAACCACCGAGTTTACTGTCGATTTTTGCAGCCGTGATTGTCATCGTAGCCGCAGTGATCGCGACGACACCGGTGGCCGTGAGAGCTGAGGAGAGTTTTGCATTTCTAATCGCTTTAACGGCACCGATTACCTTTGGGTTTGCTATTAATGTTCTTGTAACTAAGCTTGCCGGTATACTACCGCTATCAAGGATCGCGAGCGTTGCGCTCGGTGCCGTCCTCGGTCTGTTACCACTCATTGTACCGCTTGGTTTCGACAACCTGTTGCCTGAATCAGCAATTGATTGGTGGATGATTGTCGGCATCGCGATCATCACCGCCTTGATTCCTCAACTTCTCTATGTGGTCAGTGCACCCCGAATTGGTGCTGCAAAATCTGCCATGGCCGGCAGTGCTGAACTCCCTACGATGTTTTTGGTCGGCTGGTTGGCATTTGGAGAAACTATCGGGTCACCACAACTCATCGCGGCGGCTATGATACTGACAGCGGTTGTCATTACTCCTGTTCGCAGCGCTTAAGCTGTTATCACGGATAAGTAATACGTAAATTCAGAAGTTGTGATATCAAATCTAATTTTCTATCCTCATTTATGCGCTATGGGTTTATCCGTAAACAGGAAATCTTTTAACTCTTTATCCATGACCGGGTCGCGGCGGCGAATCCATTCCAACACCATTGCTGCGTGTTCTTTTTCTTCATCACGATTGTGCGCCAGAATCGCTTTTAGCTCTTCGTCCGCACACGCATCCACGCGTTGGTTATACCAGTCGACGGCCTCTAACTCCTCCATGAGCGAAGTGATGGCGCGGTGCATGTCGCGGGTTTCACTCGTCAGCTCGTCGATAGGCTCATGATAACCTTCGTTTGCCATTTCTATTACTCCTTATTTGAGGTAGTTAATGTTGTATCGTACATAAATCAGATTCTCGCTGATCTTTGCTCACTGCTATCTATCAGCGACTTTAAAGCAACTTCGGCTTTTTGATAACCCAGTTCGATCAACTCCGCCGCGCGATAATACTCAAAACCACCCGCCGCGTTACGTGGAATAATGACGGTGTAATCTGGCGTGTATGCGGCCAGTTTCATTCTTGCAATCGTATTTTGCATAGTATCAAACGACATCGACATTATCTCACGAAAATCCCAGTCAGATTGAGACTCTTCTTTTGATTGATTTTGTAAATCACGAACAAAGGCCTTGATGCGTTCGCTGTAACTGGTATTTCCTTCTTTGCCTGAATCTGAGGATGATTCTTTTCTGTGATCGATTAAGCCATCCGGGTGGCCGCTTAAATGAACCGCAATCGTTAAGTCGGTGTTATCGGTCAATGTCGGAGCGATGGGTAATGGATTAATAATGCCGCCATCAAGCAGACGCCGCCCATCAATCTCAAACGGCGTGAATACCATCGGATAGCAATAGAGGCCCGAATTGCGTCAAACAACGGCCCCTTGTTTATCCACACCTCTTTTTGACGTTTCACATCCGTGGCAACTGCCGTGTAAGCGATGGTAAGGTCTGTGATTTCCCTAACGCCAACCAGCTTGCGTAGTCTGTCGATTATTCGTTCACCCTTGAACAACCCGGCTCCACTAAAAGACAAATCCATCAAACGCAACACATCGGTTTTATCCAGCGCCGTCACCCAGTTTTTGTAAACATCGAGTTGACCCGCCGCGTAAATGCCTCCTACTAATGCACCCATGGACGAACCCGCAATGGATTCGATACGAAATCCACGTTGCGTCAGCCAATCGATGACACCGATATGCGCCAGTCCACGCGCACCACCACTACCCAATACTAAGGAGACCGAACGACTTCGCCGTTTCATACGCGTCAAGTTAATTCAATAGTCAGCTTATTCATGTTAATAATGTTAATCCGGGGTAAGTATTTTGTCCTGATTCTAATCGATTCCACGCCATCAAAACCCGAGCCGCCTCCGCGAAACGGTCAAACTGCCTGGGATATATGATGCCAGTCATGCCCTACCCTTTAATTGATATTGATCAAACTCCTGCCCGCACAGATCATTAAAAATAGGCGCTTAACCTTTTATATACAAACCTTGGCTTATGGCTATTCGATCTGTACTCCATCAACGATTTGTTTGTCTGGCGATTTCATGTTTTGTGATACCGACAATATTCAGCATCAATACGCGTGCGCAGGATGTCAAACTTGAAACAGCGTCCGTCACATCCCGCGAAATATTACGCGAACGCGTGCTGGATGCCGTCGTGGAAGCGGTCAACGAAGCAACCGTATCAGCACAAACGTCCCGGTCGAATCGCGGAGGTCAACTACGATGTCGATGACTTTGTACCCAAAGACAGTATCCTGATCCGTTTTCGCGAAACCGAACAACGCGCGGGTCTTGCCCAGGCCCAGGCCCAGGTACGCGCGGCGCAGGCGCGCTTTGATGAGGCGCGCAAAAATTTTAAACGCGCGCAGAACCTGTATGCCAACAAGAATATTTCCAAGGCTGATCTGGATGCTTCACGCGCAAATATGGATACCAGCAAAGCGCAGATTGAAGCAGCCCAGGCGGCAGTCGAACAGGCGCAGGAACAAGTCGACTACACGGTGGTGCGCGCGCCTTATGACGGTATCGTGACGGCACGTCATGTCGAACCGGGAGAGTCGGTTAATCCGGGACAACCGCTAATGACCGGTTTTTCCCTGGAGAAACTGCGCGTACGGGCCGATGTTCCGCAACGAGTCATATACAGCATACGGGAGTTAAAATCCGCTCGCATTATCCATCCTGACCCCGGGCAAGCGTCAATTCCCGCTGAAAATATCACCATTTTTCCTTATGCCAGCGAACGTTCGAATACGTTTACCGTACGTACCGAGCTTCCTGCAGGCACGGCGGATTTATTTCCGGGGATGCTGGTGAAGGTGGCATTTACCACCGGCAAACGAACGACCTTGATTATTCCAATGTCGGCAGTTGTCTATCGCAGCGAAGTGGTGGGCGTTTACGTGGTCGATAAAAAGACCAACAAGGTGCAACTGAGACAGGTGCGCACGGGAGCAGAAACGGATGACGGCATGATCGAGGTGCTGGCCGGTTTGGCGGAGGGAGAACTCGTCGCACTCGATCCGATCCAGGCGAGTGCCGCGACAAAACAAGATTCGACCGCTTCATGACCCCAGAAAAGAGACTGGGGCTGTCCGGGAGAATCTGCCGGCAGTTCGTCGATTCCGAAATCACCCCGCTACTGGCGTTAACCGGTTTTCTACTGGGTTTATTTGCCGTATTGATTACGCCGCGTGAAGAAGAACCGCAGATAAACGTCACCTTCGCAAATGTTTATATCCCATTCCCCGGCGCGAGCGCTCGTGAAGTAGAGCAGTTGGTCAGCACACCGGCGGAGCAGGTCTTATCCGAGATTTCCGGTGTCAAACATGTTTACTCGACTTCGACGCCCGGCATGTCAATCGTTACTGTGCGTTTCGAAGTAGGTGAAAACCGCACCGACGCCGTGGTGCGTTTATACGATAAGGTTTTCTCCAATCAGGACTGGTTACCGCCAAATCTGGGCGTTGGACAACCCATTATCAAACCTCGCGGTATCGATGACGTTCCGATTGTCACGGCGACCTTGTGGACAACGGATGAAACACGCGGCGCTTATGAATTACTGCAAGTAGCCCATGCGCTGGAAGCTGAATTGAAACGCGTTCCCGGCACGCGCGATGTTCGCACGGTGGGTGGGCCGCAGAATGTTGCACGCGTGTTACTCGATCCACAACGTCTTGCGGGCTTCAATATCGGTCTGGGCGATTTACGTGCCGCCCTGCAAGGTGCAAACTGGTCCGTGGATGCCGGAGCGCTGGTCGGTAATAACCAGGAAATACCGGTTAAAGCCGGGACGTTGATAACCACGGTCCAGGAAGTCGAAGACCTGATTGTCGGCTTACATGGCGGTAAACCCGTTTATCTGTCGGATGTCGCGGACGTTTATCTCGGGCCGGGCGATCCTGTCTCGTATGTCACTTTCGGTACCGGGCAGGCCGCCGAATCAAAACATTTATCATCGCGTGGACGTTTTCCAGCAGTGACTCTGGCGGTTGCGAAAAAACCCAGCACCAATGCGGTGGACATTTCCCGCAAAGTGATTCAACGACTGGAAGAGTTAAAAGGTATCGTTATTCCGCAGGGAGTAGAGGTGACGATTACCCGCGACTATGGAGAAACCGCCGATGCTAAAGCGAAAAAACTGATTCAAAAATTAATATTCGCTACCGCATCGGTTGTGCTGTTAGTGTTGTTGGCCATGGGCTGGCGTGAAGCACTGGTCGTGGGTGTCGCCGTGGTCATCACGTTAGCTGCAACCTTGTTTGCATCATGGGCGTACGGATTCACCCTGAATCGCGTTTCGCTTTTTGCACTGATTTTTTCCATCGGCATTTTGGTGGATGACGCCATCGTAGTGGTGGAAAATATTCATCGCCATGTGCAACTCGGTGCAAAAAATCTGTTGCAGGCGATTCCGCTGGCGGTAGATGAAGTTGGCGGCCCCACCATCCTGGCAACTTTCACGGTCATCGCCGCATTACTTCCCATGGCATTTGTCACCGGTTTAATGGGGCCGTATATGAGTCCGATTCCCATAAACGCCAGTATGGGCATGCTGATTTCACTCGCAGTGGCTTTTGTCGTCACTCCCTGGTTATCAAGACGCATGACAAAGACTCATTCGCACAGCGAAGACAGCGATCAATCCAACAACTGGCTTTATCGATTCTTCAATGCCCTGGTTGGAACTTTTCTGCGTGGCAAGCGAGCGCGTTTAAAACGCATTATGTTGTTACTGGGTATTTTGCTGCTGATTGGTTTGTCGCTGGCAACGGTCGGTGTGCAGTGGGTGGTATTGAAAATGCTGCCCTTCGACAATAAATCCGAGTTTCAGATTGTTGTCGATATGGACGAAGGTGTGAGTCTTGAAGAAACGTCCCGCGTGTTATCAAAAATCGCCAATGTTATCGACACGGTTCCGGAAGTCACCGATTATCAGTTGTATACCGGAACGGCATCGCCTATTGGGTTTAACGGGCTGGTACGACAATACTATTTGCGGCAACAATCATTTCTTGGCGACATTCAGGTCAACCTGGTTGATGTGCACGAGCGCGAACGCAGCAGCCATGAAATCGCGCGCGACATTCGAGCGACATTACAAGAAAAAATAGACGAGCCGCACGCGAATATCAAAGTTGTCGAAGTGCCACCCGGCCCGCCAGTGCTCGCGCCACTGGTTGCCGAGATTTACGGTCTGGATTACGCAGGCCAGATACGCGTGGCAAAAAATGTGCGCGAACATTTCGCAAAGGCCGACGCAGTTGTGGATATCGACGATTCGGTGGAAGTGCCGAGCGAACGTGTTGTCATCGCTGTCGACCGGCAACGTGCGGCGAGACTGGGGGTGTCCCAACAAGTGGTCGCCACGGCTATCGGTGCATTGGTCGGAGGCGAGGACGTAAGTTATCTGCATTCCGACAACGCAAAATACGCAATACCGCTGCGCGTAGAATTACCGGCATCCGATAAGTCTAATGTAGATGCGTTGTTAGCGTTTAAAGTGCGCGCGGTAACCGGCGAGCTGGTGGCGTTATCGGAGATCATAAGCATTCAGCGCGATACCCGTGAGCATTCGATCTATCACAAGGACTTAATGCCCGTAGTTTATGTCACCGGCGATATGGCGGGACGACTGGATAGTCCATTATATGGCATGTTTGAAATCGTTTCCGATTTAAAGGACACACCCACCGAACTCGGTGCGCCGTTAGCGCAACATTTTATTGCACCACCGCAGGTTCCCGTTGCTTACGCGTTGAAGTGGGATGGGGAATGGCAAATCACCTACGAGACTTTTCGTGACATGGGTATTGCTTACGCAGTCGGTATGATATTAATTTATCTTTTGGTCGTTGGACAATTTCGTTCCTATCTGGTGCCGCTGATCATTATGGCACCGATTCCGCTAACCGTCATCGGGGTGATGCCGGGGCACGCGTTATTAGGCGCGAAATTCACCGCCACATCGATGATTGGCATGATTGCGCTGGCGGGAATTATCGTACGCAACTCTATTCTACTGGTTGATTTCGTTAATCATCAGGTGCGCGAAGGCGTTGAGTTTAGCGAAGCGGTGATACGCTCCGGCGCGGTACGAGCCAAACCGATTGTCCTGACCGCATTGGCGGCAATGATGGGCGCGTTTTTTATACTCGACGATCCTATCTTTAACGGTCTGGCGGTATCCCTGATCTTCGGAATACTGGTTTCAACCCTGCTGACGTTATTGGTGATTCCCGTCCTCTACTACGCATTCATGCATAAGAAATACGCTGCTATTCAGATGTAAATGTTCAAGCCTGAGGAGATACATTTGAAAAATCAAGATACGATTTAACCTGACACTGGCTGTTGTATACTCGAAGCGCCTATTCAATAATTATTTCGCGAAGGTAGTACGCAACCCTTAGCGGTCATTTTCATCATCAAGCAAATCTACATCTGAAGGAGGCGAACTCAAAATTACTGCTTAAGCCTAAGTACGGATCGACTTGGAAGGCAAAAAAACGCGTACTAACGACCCATAACAGTCTCATTTGTTAATCCCATACGGCGTCCGCAATAGTACGTACAACTGACGTCACTTTATCAGTTAGCGTTGGAGGTGTTATTCGCTCGTCTAATCACATGACCTGCTGTTGAATCGCTATTCAATTACGATGCATATTGCAGTATATCCACAATTGCTCGATTCTCTCATCTATTAGAGTAATCAACTGTACATCCATGTTATTGTTATGATAATCACCACTAATGCGATGTGGGAAGTGATGCAACTTCCACTAATCTCGATGCTTCCTACTTACTGATGGGCGTCAACAATAGGAAATGAATGACTGGGAGATCAACTACATAGCTTGATGGGGGCAAGGTCAACGACAGAAGTATAAAAACTTAAACCACGTGGCATCTTCACCCTGGTTCGGGTCGTTTTTACGAAATGAGGCCAGCGCACCCGTGGTGTGGTTGATCGCGAGATACTGATCCGTGGCCGTATAGCTTAAGTGTGCGTCAATGACTTTCGGTGAGGCTAAGAACCCTGTAATCGGCCATATTAATTTTCTTATTTACCAGTTTGCGATTGTGCTTGTTTTGCTAGCGCCTCATACACTGAATACGACGTCTACCGTTGGCGATCCGTCAATCGGCAGAAAGGATGAGCGACGGCACTGTCAACTTGAGCAAGATTTGGTGAGAATACTAGGATGAAAAAGAACATCGACTACCGTGGTTTCCGTTACCTATATGAGAACAAGAATGCCCAAGACACCCGAAGACATCCCCAGATTATTTGCTGACGCATGGAATGCTAGAGACGCTACCGCCCTTGCTGGTCTATTCGCGTATGATGCCGATTTCGTCAATGTCGTTGGATTGTGGTGGCGCAATCGCACAGACATTGAGCGCGCTCACGCCTATGGGCTTTCCACTTTTTTTAAGCAAAGTAATCTGTCGGCCCGTCGCGTTGAAGTGAGGTTGCTTGGCGATTCCGTCGCCATAATCCATGTACGCTGGAGATTAACTGGACAGTTAGACAGAGACGGCACATCATTGGATGAGCGCTTCGCCGTTATGACGTTTGTCACAGAATATCGAGACGCGCTCTGGACGGTTGTAGCCGCCCACAACACCGACATCATACCTAATAGCGAGACTTACGTGGCAAAGGGCGATTTACGCCAAGCAACGAACTACCGTGAATAACTTTCTGAGACGCAAAGTCAACGTCGGCGGCCAGTCCATCACGTACGACTTTCGAGGGTGTCCACTTGTTCAGGGCAGGCCCTTCAAGCACTAACAGAACACTCATTGTCCTGAGCTGCTGCACTTTTAGACCAACACTTTGGTTCTTAACAGAAGAATTTGTCACCAGCCACGGCGTCTGGTATCGAATCTATTGCAGACGAATATAGTTAGTACCTCCACTTAGCAGCGCATAAGGGATGGCAACGGAATTAATGATGATCGTTCCTAGCGCGACTCGCATTGAACCTCATAGGACTTTGTATACAAAGAAGTTGATAACCTATCTCGACAAGAACCCCGCTCAAGAACAAATTGTGACGCGGACAGAAGATTGGTAAAAAAAACTTTAAGGGTGGTACCAGAAAACACAAACGTCACATCTATTCTGATAATTCAAGTGCAAAGCCAATTGACCTGTCAACCATATGCCACGCTGGGTAGCCATGTTGCGATACTTGGGAAGTAGTAGATGAACCCCAAACCGATCAGTTGCAATACAATGAACGGCGCTACGCCGCGGTAGATATCGGTCACTTTAATGTCTGGTGGACATACGCCTTTAATGTAGAACAATGCAAAACCGACAGGAGGCGTCAGGAAAGATGTTTGCAAGCATACCGCGAACAAGATGGTGAACCAAATCAGATTGAACTCAAGAGCCTGCACGACCGGTGCGACAAGCGGCAGGATGATTAGAGTGATCTCCACCCAATCAAGGAAAAATCCGAGTAGGAATACAACCAAAAGAATTGTTATCAATATCCCGTTGGCTCCGAAAGGCAATCCTGTCAGGGCGTTGGAAATTACCTCATCCCCTCCTAAGCCGCGGAGCACAACCGAAAACGCTGTTGCACCAACAAAAATAGCAAAAATAAAAGACGTAGTTTTCGTTGTTTGCAAAATTGTATCTTTCAACATGGCTATATTGAAACGTTTGTTTGTCGCTGCTAGTAACATAGCTCCGGCTGCGCCAACCCCGGACGCTTCCGTTGGTGTAGCAATGCCCGCGAAGATCGAGCCAAGCACCGCTAGTATCAAGCCTGCTGTCGGTATGACCGCCTTGATCACTCCCCATACAACGGACAGATCAATTTCAGGTCGGTTATCAGAAACGGGGGCGACGTCCGGCTTTAATGCAGCCAATATCAAAACGTATGCGATAAACATCCCGCCCAAAAGAACACCGGGAAAGAACGCGCCCATAAATAAATCGCCAACCGATGCTTCGGGCGTGGATAGTCTGTCGGCCATCAATACCAACATAATAGATGGTGGAATAAGTATGCCTAAAGTACCGGTTGCGCAAGATGTTCCCACCGCTAACTCTTTGGAATAACCACTGCGCATCATAACCGGTAACGACAACATTCCTAACAAAACGACGGACGCCCCGATGATTCCAGTAGTTGCCGCTAATAGCAAACCGATCACAATAACTGTCACAGCGTATCCACCACGAACGCCACCGAACAACTTGACCATGTTTTCCATAAGCCGCTCAGCAACACCGGATTGATCTAACATAATCCCCATAAACACAAACATGGGTAAAGCAACTAAGGTTTCACTACCAACCAGCGCCCACAATCTCTCCGGTATCAAACCAAGCGAACTTCCCCAGTCAAACCATAGATCAACTCCAAAGTACTCAACCGCACCGATGCCAACCAATGTCCAAACCACTGATGTCCCAGCCAGTACCCAAGCCACGGGGAATCCCGTGAGCAGCAGCAAACCGAAAGTACAAAACATACCAATGACAAAGATCGTTTCAATTTCCATCGTCTATTCCTGACTTTTAGGTGTTTTTGTGTTGTCTGAAATTGGGCGCGGGAGGCTAAACAACAAGGCAGTTGTTTTCGCTAATCTAGAAAGTGTCGCCAGAACCAATAAAACGATAGAAAGTGGAAGAAACGATTTCAAAATCCAACGCCAAGGTAAACCGTTTGGTGCTTGGGAACGTTCACCTTGTTGGAAAGAACTTATTGCGTAAGGTATTACTTCAACTAAAGTCAGTACAAGAAATGGGATCAGGAGCAACAAGATTCCAAGGAATTCGATCCAGGCTTGCGACTTAGTAGAAAGACGCTCGTGTAACACATCTGCACGAACATGTCCATCGTGAACAAATGTATAGGATAAGCCCACTAACCAGGCTGCGCCGGCAAGGTGCCATTGAACCTCCTCTAACATGACGGAGCCTTGGGAAAAAATGTATCTAGAGATAACCGAATACAGAATGACACCGACGGTTACAACCCACAACCACGAAGCGATGACGCCGCAACGGTCTACAATCGCATCCAAAAAATTCGAAATGGTTGTGTGGGGGAGCTTGGTATGGTCGGTCAGCTTATTGTCCAGATGCGTTATATCTAGCTCATGAGTATCTGGTTTACTGAATTTTTCGCTTGTACTCAAGATGTCACCATATCAATACTAGCCCCCCGCACATCGCAGCTATTTCACAGTCGATAATTTTACTTCATCAACTCAGTAGGTAAGTACGCTCTTTCGTCCCACAAAACGTAGCCCTTTTGGAATTCTTGCTGGGACTCCAGGACGCGTTTAAAGTCCTCGTCCGCTGCCGACTGCTCTTCCAATACTTGATTAGTAATTTCCTTTAACTCTTGCAAAATCGGAGTGGGTATCTGACCAATATTAATGCCCTCCGCAGCTAGCTTGGTTAGCACCGCACCATTTTTGTATTCACCTTCCGCAAGCCCGCGAATTACACCTGCTGTGCAGACGGATTCGACTAAAGCCTTTTGTGCGTCGGTGGTTGCTTTCCACTCATTACCGTTGACCAACATGTACTGCGCAGTAAATGGCTGGTGCCATCCGGGAAACAAATTATTTTTAACAATCTGGTTAAAGCCCAGAATCTCATCGATTGCAGGCATAGAAAACTCGGTTGCGTCGATAGTTCCTTTCTCAAGCGCTTGAAACAATTCACCACCTGGCATCATTGTCACAGAAGCACCCAATTTTTCAAGTACCTTACCACCTAATCCGGCGAAACGAATTTTCATCCCATCATAGTCTTTTAGGCTTGTAATTGGTGTTTTATACCAACCCGCTGTTTCCGGACCAATAATTCCACAAAGTTGTGCGTGAATGTCAAAACCTTTGTTGGAATAAATTTCTTGCAGCATCTCATGTCCGCCACCAAAGTAGTACCATCCTGCAAACGCTGGGGGTTTAAGGCCGAAGGGAACTGCGGCAAACAGTGGGAGCGCCGGAACCTTACCTTGATCATAACCAATCCAAGTATAACCAGCACTCACTTTACCATCTGACACTGATTGAAGAATTTCGAATGGTGGAACAAGCGTTTTAGGTTCGAAAACTTTTACTTGGATGGAGCCATCACTGGCTGTGGTTAGTTGTTCAGCCACCCAAGCCGCTGGTGAACCCAATCCCGGTAGTTTGGTAGAAAAAGCGATGGGCATTTTCCAGCGCAAGTTTTCGGCTTGTGCGGTACTAACCGAGACAATAGCAGCGGTCAGTATGGTAGCGAGCAAAAATATGGATTTGACAATTTTCACGATGTTCTCCTCGATAAATAGTTAGTGATTGACAGATAAAGTTGGTATTCATTGTCGTTGGTGAGTCACGTCATTCTCGATTTCCTCCTTTTAAAAAACGGTTTATCTCAATTGCGCTCTTATCATTCAGACATGATTAGTTGCGAGTCGCTTTGCGGTCCTCGTGGATCATCTGAGCACCACGTGTGGCGATCATGATTGTGGGTGAACTCGTGTTGCCTGAAGTGATGATTGGCATGATCGACGCGTCCACGATACGTAAACCGGTCAGTCCTAAAACTCTTAGCCGGCTATCAGTCACGGCATTGGGATCAGTTGCATGACCCATTTTGCAAGTGCCCACAGGATGATAAATAGTCGTGCCAACGTTTCCTGCTGCGAACGCGAGGTCTTCATCGGTATTGAAATCCGGCCCTGGCAAGTATTCAACCGGTTTGAACGATGCTAACGCGGGTTGCGCAACGATTCGACGGGTCAATCGCAATGCCTTAGCGGCTTTTATACGATCGGTTTCGTGGCTCAAGTAGTTCGGTACGATCTTCGGCGCTGTGTTTGGTTGGTGGTCGCGAATGGCGATATAGCCACGCGACTTTGGGCATAAATCACATACGCTCGCAGTAAAGGCCGCGAAGGCATGTAGCGGGTCACCGAATTTGTCCAACGACAACGGTTGTACGTGGTACTCCAGGTCCGGGTCCTGAACATCCTCGTCGGAGTACGCAAACAGACCGAGTTGGCTTGGAGCCATTGTCAAAGGACCGCGCCTGAAAAAGACGTACTCCAATCCCATCATCGTTTTGCCCCACAAGCTATTGGCGGTTTGATTTAGGGTTTTAGTACCTTGGACTTTATAAACACTACGCAGTTGTAAATGGTCTTGGAGATTTTGACCAACACCGGGCAACGCGTGTGCGACAGCGATATCCAAATGTGCCAATAGCCGCGGGTCGCCTATACCGGAGCGTTGAAGAATGGCAGGAGAACCAATCGACCCCGCGGCAAGCACGATTTCGATTCTGGCACGGGCGTAGTACCGTTCGTTACCTCGCAGGAATTCGATACCTTGTACTTTCCTGTTCGAGAGGATTAGTCTGTCGGAGAGAGCACCAGTAACAATGTTCAGATTTGTCCGCGAACGTATGGGGTCCAGGAAGCCACGTGCCGAACTCCACCGAGTACCACGCTTTTGGTTGACTTCGAAATGACTGACTCCGAAGTTGTCGCCACCATTAAAGTCTGGTGTCGTAGGAATCCCCGCTTGGGTAGCGGCTTGCGTGAAGCGATCGAGAATATCCCATGCAAGACGTTGTCGTTCTACTCGCCATTCCCCACCCATACCGTGGTTTTTGCTGGGACCTTTCCAATAGTCTTCCACTTCTTTAAAAACGGGAAGAACTTCAGACCATGACCAGCTATTGTCGCCAGTTAGTCGAGCCCAATTGTCGTAGTCCCGTTTTTGTCCACGTAGATAGAGCATCGCGTTAATTAGCGTACTACCACCCAGGCCTTTACCACGCGCATATATAATAGAGCGTCCATTGAGACCTGCTTCAGGCTCGGTTTTGTAGCACCAATCAGTGCGAGGGTTATTAATACAATACAGATAGCCGACCGGGATTTTGGTCCAAATCCAATTTTCATCGGCGCCTGCTTCGAGTAACAGTACTGACACTTCGGGGTTGGCTGACAAACGGTTCGCCAAAACGCACCCTGCCGCGCCGCCACCAGCAATGATGTAATCGAATTCACCTGCGTCCTTCACGCAAGTTTCCAACCAGTACGAAGCTGAAAAACCATCTACTCAGTGGGTGACGTGGGCGGTATTGTCCTTATTGCCTACCATAGGTGTTACCAACTGAATTCGGACATTGATGTAAGCAAAACTCATACCTAACTCCGCCACGCCTCAGCGCAAGTTATCCTAATACCTATTAAATACATGCAGAATTAGCAAGTCTAATGATTTATCCTTGTATCCTTTATTTGAAATACTTATATCGAAATTAACTTATGGACTTCGCTAATCTTCGAGCTTTCGTCACTGTGGCCCGCGAGGGAAATCTCACCCGAGCCGCCAAACGACTATTCCTATCTCAGCCCGCGTTAAGCCTGCAGATTAAAAAATTACAAAGCCAATTGAACTTAATCTTGTTCGAACGAACACCTCGCGGTATGCGGTTGACCGAGGCCGGACAAAGATTGCTGCCGGCAGCCGAACGATCACTGAGAGTGACAGCAGAATTTACCGCCGCGGCCGCCAGGCTTAAAGACACCGTAATTGGGCGTTTGCGTTTGGGTACCATTCTCGATCCCGAATTCTTGCGTCTTGGGCGCTTCCTGAGTGCGCTCGCAGAACAGCATCCAGCGTTATCGTTTGAGCTGAAACACGGTATGTCGGGAACTGTCGCTAGGCTGGTGGAAGATGGTCAGCTGGATGTGGCCTATACCCTTGGACAGCCAGGTTTGAGTGAGCTGTGTGATCGGTTTCATGTTGCCAGTTTGACCGTGTTTTCTTATCGCGTAGTCGTACCCCCTGGCTGGGCTGGGCAGGTACGTGGGAAAGGGTGGCGGGATCTGGCAGCTTTGCCATGGATCGGAACACCACCAGATTCTGTGCATAACAGATTGCTATCACGTATTTTTGCCGCCGAGGGAGTAGAACAAAAAGTGGTAGCGTTGGTTGATCTGGAGCCTTCGATGATGGATTTGGTGCAATCGGGTGTGGGTATGGCGCTGGCCCGTCACAGCCTTGCGCTTCAGGCAGCTCACACCACTGGCGTAGTAATTGCCGACGCCGTGTCCGTCGACGCTGAAATGTGTTTTGTTTGCCTCCCTGACCGGAGTAACGAACCACCTATCCAAGCGGCAATGACAGTTATCAAAAACGTGTGGCGAGAATAAGGAACTCCCTTCGCAAAAGTACCGAACTTACCGGTTCTATGTGACTGCCGTCCTCAACAACGTATCCGATGGTTGCACTTTATCTAAGCACCAAACTATGTTCGATTGTTGCTCATTAAACCCCTATTCCTCGGAAATACATAATTCATTTATAAGCTGGGTAACATATTTATAACTGTTAAACAGCGAGCATATCTGAACAGTTTTTATATCGAATCAGCGTTTGAAATTGAACAGAACACAAAAACGAAGTTTATTGATAATTATTTGATTTATATAGAAATTTAGTAAGCGCCAAACACCGAATTAAGCGGCCTGGTCCAGTTCAGTAATGGGTTCGAACGGTAACAAGGTGCCCTTAATGTGGCGCATACCGCTCTCGAGCGATTGGCTTTCCTTTTTTAGTCCTTAAGAAAGCGCGCAGCGCTTATCCAGTATCCAGAAAAAACAAGCATTTACTGGATACCGGATATCGCCTGCGGCGATTCCGGTATGGCGGAAAAAGTTTGTGGGACAGCATCGAGGCTGACCCCTGACCCCATTGCTCTGATCCTTGATTGTGATTTTTGCAACAAAACCTGCTAGAACCAAGTAGGCCGTTACTTTGTATCCTGGGCAGACAGTAAGCTGTCTCGTAGCAGCGACTTTACTCCGCGGGGCCAGGAGTAGTTGGCACCCATCCTGAGACCCGTAGATGCTTCGGTCACGATTGCGCCGGTTTGGGCATTTCGGACGCGCAGATGAACAGTGTACTCAGTCCGACTCACACGCGAGATGACACCAACCATAGATTGCTCGGCACCAAGCGACCTAGCGAGCGAGGCTTCGCATCCCTGGCAATGCTTTACACCTCCCGCATCAACCACCTCGTCGGCTACGCTGCTCGTATCCACAATGTTGTAGTGGTCTGACGCCGAAAGCATCTGGCGTGCCTGTTCCGTCGATTTCCTAAGGTTCTCGACATCGACAGGATCAAGGTTAACCACATCGTTGCCAGCACTCCCATCTACGAGTTCAAACTCAAAAACGGCGATGCTCACTATAGCCTCGGAGGCCATGGATGATCGGCTCGGTACTATTGTCAGTGCCGCGACTAACACAATCCAAATTAACCCGGTGCCAGCACCCAGTACCAATGACCGTTTCCGCTTACCAAGGTCAGCGAGCCGGTAGTTCATCTCTTTCACATTCATTTAGCTCGGCTCCAATGCAAGGGGCTACAGTATAGTCTGAATCAATGCTGAGCTTCACGTAGATTTGTCTAGTTCACACTCGGGTGGTGGCCTAAATATGGAGATTGGCAATCTAAACCGCTCGCCCAAATGGTTCAGTCAAGTTGAGCAAAATCTGCCTACGTTTCGGTTGCTGAAGGCCATTTCGACAACCAACAACCAATGAATTACTGCCCAATGATGGGCCATTTATACTTTGTACATCGTTAACTTGACACAACCTGGGTCGTGAGTGAGCTTTCAGCTTTCGCGCCACCGCTGCAATTTTTTTTGGGACAGCCTCGAACGGGGAGAACCCGGCCACTAAGAGACTGTTTCCGAGCCATGAATAAGAGTCTGTTTTGTGTTGCATAACAGCCAGTCTGGAGATTTCATTGAAGATTCTTAGCAGGCACTGCGCTGATAAGTTGTATACAAAACTGAATCTCTTAATCCCTAAAATACAGTATTTTGAAATAGCAAACCCATCGGATTCGGTGGGTGAGAAACGGGCTAGTAACGAAGGGAGTTGTTGTTACGAATAGATCCGCAGGGCAGCAATGTTGTCAGCTCCCTCGGCGTGATGGCCGACGATGCCCTGGAAATTGCGGTACAAACAGAGGTCTAATAGTTAAGGGCTGACTAGCGTCTAAATTTCTTGCTGACACTGTTGGTCGAAAGTACTAGAACGCCTTCGGGAGATGGAACTCAATGACGTTGCCGTCAGGATCGCGAATGAAGAAAAACACGGTACCGTCAGGTAACTCCACCGTCTCAGTGATCGAGATGTTCTGTTTGGCCAAGTGCTTTTCGACGGCCTGTCGATCGCTGATCTCAAGCGCGATGTGCGTAAAGCCCGTATGTTTTGTGGGAATATCCGAGAGGATGTTCTTCTCGTTAGCATCGCTCGATGCGTTCAGAATGAAATTGATGTTGATCCCCGTCGGGTGCTCCATCACAGCTACGGGTTCGGGACCCACAGGTCCAACGATAAACTCAAACCCTAGCTTTTCATAGAACGTCCTCGATGTTGCCATATCCCGAACGCGGAGGCCAACGTGATTGATACGAGTAATCGCCCTCAATGTCCACCACCCAGAATCTCTTCGCCCAATATTTGAATGAGTTTGCTGCCGTCTTCGCTTGCCCAGTTAACCGCCAATTCAGCAATTAAAGCGGTTGTCGTCGTGAGTTCAATGCTGGCACGTTCCATACGGCGAAAGGCCATTTCATCGGTCAAGGCAGTGGGAGAACCAGACGCATCGACCACGCAGAACACTTCAAACCCCTCTTCAATCGCACTGATGGCCGGCGGCGCCAGGCATACTTCTGTGGTCACACCCGCCATGATGAGTTGTTTCCGATCGGTGTTGCGGCAAGCATCTGCAAAAGCCGGGTCATCCCAGCAGTTCACCACCCCGGGGCGTTTGATGCGTGCCGCGAACGCATCAGGCGCAATACCCTCCAAGTCGGGCATAAGTGGCCCTTGCATTTGGTCTTCTTGGCTACTGGTAAAGACGATGGGCATGTTGAGCGCCATGGCGACCTTGGCTAATGCTCTTGTGTTCGCTTCGACGACTGATTTATCAATCGATCCAATCCAATTCATGGTGCCCACCTGGTGATCGATGAGGACCATTGCTGCTTGTCCTGCGATAGCTTTTTTCATTGTCACGGCCTCTTAGTTGATATGTAATAGTATATGTACTTAGAATAAACAATCAACTAGGCACAAAAAGTATACCGTCAATGGCCGAGCAAGAATTGTACGAAGTATGTCCAGCGCAGCAGGCGTGGGATGTGGTTTCCGGCAAGTGGAAGCCCTGTATCATCCATGTTCTGTCTCAATCAACAATGCGTTTCAATGAATTGCGCAGAAATGTCCCGGGCATCTCTCAACGAATGCTGACCCGTCAGCTACGTGAGCTTGAACACGATGGCATTGTGGCTCGACATTATTACGCTGAGGTTCCAGCTCGTGTTGAATACGAACTCACCAAGCTGGGTCATTCGATCCTTCCTGTCTTTGTGAGCCTTACTGACTGGTGGCACGCGCATCGCTCTAAGGTGATTCGCGCCCGACGCCAGTTCGAAAACTGAGGGACAGCCAGTCTGGGGCGATCTTCCCTGGTCGATCCTTTAGCATTCGCCGTTCACGGCCAAAGGCTATCGGAATTTTTTTGCGCAGAGCGGTACGTATGCCGTGGACAATCGTGTTTCTTTCAGTCGCGTTATTCGCCGCTAGTCTGATCCTGGTGCCGGTGGTGTATTCGTTGGTGCATCGTGGGGATGATCGAATCGGCGGCCGCGTGGGCACAGCCAAATAGCGGGAAATGGCCGCAAAATAGCAGCATGACTTTAGTCACTCGCCACTGTGTACTGAAGATACCTTGCCGCTAACGTACAAAACTTGAGAAAGCGATGTGCTACAAGCGTGAGGGCGTATCAATTTCAATTGTGCATGAAGACGAGTAGGCCAATAATCTTTGAGTGAGGTGATGTTTATCGTCGTGCTGACCGAATTTGAACCACGCCCGATCTCTGATATAGAAATCTTGGTGTGAATCAGAAAAGTCAAAATTCTTGCTTAAATGCTTTTGTCTCGAATTATTTTAAGACTGGTCTGTGCCATAAAGCGGACTGATTGGTTACACTCGATAATTGTCCGTTCCTAGCCGATAAAACACGGAAGCCGGTTGTACTCACTGCACCGCGTTTTCAATAATTCATACTGAGTACAGTTGGCGACAGTGGTAGTCTGTGAATAAAAATTGCCTTTCGGATTCAGTTTACCGCATTTGAACCATTCGGTGTGGCACCATCTAAATGATTTCGAAGGGATAGATACTCCACCTCGACCTGTTCGCCGAACAAGGGATCGTCTTGCATCAAATATGAACTGTGTATTGATTCCCAATCTTGCGTCGCGAAAAGGTTTTCGGCTGCGGGGAAAATACTGTCCTCTTCTAATTGCATGTGCCGCCTTTGCAGAAAGGTGTAATCTCGGCTAAAGCGTACTTGTTGATCCGTGATGGGGTGTCGTCCATTTTCTAAAGCGTCAATATCATCCCGAAGTTTATTTCCGCACTCATACAGGTGATCATGCTCCTCTGCCAATGTCACGACGACGTCATCGAGTTGCGATGTGATTGTGCAAAGCTGGTGAAACAGGATTTCTTCCTGAGGGTGATGTACATCGTCGGCATACTCAACAATATAGCGCATGGCCTCTGATAACAGCCCAAAGACTGGCCGCCTGGTATACCCCGATTTGTCTAACCCATCGCTGATGAAATCGAGCACGATGATCATATTCTTATGATCAGCACACAGACGATCCACCAGCTCACACATGATTTATCTTTTTCTATTTTGTTGATCGGCAGAATATCTCAGCATAATACTTGGCAAAACTTGACCCATGTCATGAAATCACCGACGATGTTCCACAATTCGAAGAAAGACCGGAGTAGAAGGAGTATCACCATTTCTAAATATGTCCGCTATGGGTATTATTCTGTTGAAAAACTCAAAGATTAGAAATTCGTAGAGATCTTCACGACTATGACGAGACGTAGAGCGTCGTGCTTTGGGATTTGACACGAGAAAAACGATTTCAGGCTACTGTACGGACTAAAATTTTTACGATTTGGGTATGTCTTTTCGAAGCAGCGAGTTTTTCAACAGAATTGGTATGAAATTTGACACTATCGATGGCGGTCCGGTCTATGGAGACGGTTCTGCAATTGCACCATAGGTAGTTGATATAGGTGCCACGCCACGGCTGTCTGTTATCGGCGAACCCATAAAAACCTATGAGTAGCTTCCCGACGCAACTGTATTAAAAAGAATCTCAATGAACACAGTGAATGTTAAGCCCATGGCTGTGCACATCGGCGCTGAAATTGAAGGCGTCGATCTAACACAGCCTCTGACCAATGACGAAACGCGAGTAATTAGGCAGGCTTTACTGGATTGGAAAGTTATTTTTTTTCGCGACCAGCATCTTGACCATACACAACATATAGCATTCGCCCGGCAATTTGGTGAACCCACATCTGGACATGTGGTTTTTGGTAACGACTCAGCGCATCCGGAGATCTATCCGGTCACTAAAAATCGAACCGCATTTGCAGCAAGGCCTTCAAGCATGCGTGCGTGGACCGATTGGCACTCTGACGTAACGGCAGCGATTAATCCGCCGTTTGCCTCAATCCTTCGAGGTGTTGTGGTTCCTCCATACGGTGGCGATACCCAATGGACGAGTATGGTAGCCGCATACAAAGCGCTTTCACCCACTATGCAGGAATTTATTTCCAACTTGCGCGCCATACATCGATTCAAATTGGCGGAGGCAGGTGGCAATGCTGATGCTTATAATAAATTGGTTGAAGACAAGGCGCTAATTTCCGAACACCCACTCGTTACCGTCCATCCGGAAACCGGAGAACGCGCCTTGTACGTCAATCAAGAATTTACGAAAGAAATCGTAGGTCTTAGTAAACGAGAAAGTGACTTGCTACTGGAGTATTTGTGGGAGCACTGCATTCGAGCCGAGTTTACAGTTCGATTTCGATGGGAAGCCGGTAGTATTGCCTTTTGGGATAATCGATCAACACAGCATCTAGCAGTAAGAGATGTCTACGATTCTGACTTTGACAGGGAGTTTTACAGGGTCACATTGAATGGCGAGGTCCCAGTAGATGTCAATGCGCAAAAATCAACCGGTATATCTGGGGAGCCGATAAAATCGGTTAGTTCGTAAATGTTGGGTAAGGTATCTAAAACATTCTATCCACAACCATCTCACTAAATTTTGTAGCCCCTTGAATGATCGCCTTTCCTTCTCAACGGTGATCTCAAGTGCTGTTTAGTGCTAAATCGGAAGGATGATATAACGCCCGTAATGGGAAAAGTGCAGTCAAAACAGTCTGTTTTGGAACGCCTAAGAGACCTAATTAGTCACGTAGCAAAGAGTCTGGTCATGGCCGCACTGAGATGATTCATAGAGCGGTTGGGGCCAAGCTGCCATCCCAGTATTTCAAATCGCCACGTGCATTGCTAAATTACGTAACTATCAACCTGATGATGTTTGGTCAATATTAGACGAACATAAAATTTGGAGGAGCAATGGAAGCTACCTGGCACGTAAGAGAAGCAACTCCCGACGATTCCAAGCGTCTCAAACAATGCATGGAGTCAGCCTATGCTTCGTATCAAGATCGAATGGGCGGAGTACGCCTTCTACCTATGGATGTAGATTACGCATCTGAAATTAAGAACTACCCGACCTGGGTTGTCGACTCACGAAGATGCATACTGGGTGGGCTAATTATGGTGTTCGAAAATGATCAAGCCTCGATAGCAAATATTGCTATCGACCCTAAGTTTCAAGGGCAAGGCATTGGTAGTGAGCTAATGAAGTTTGCTGAATCAAAAGCAAGAGAGAGAAACTTTACTGAATTGCACCTGACTACGCATGTATTACTAAACGAAAATATATCCTTGTACCGGCATCTCGGATGGGAGGAAACTGGCAGAGATGAGACTAAAGTCTTTTTGAAGAAAGCAATTTAAGTCGAAAGAAAAAGAATCCCAATGAATCGCCTAACCAGTACATGCAGTCAGGCGATCAAGTCTCTACGCGCTTTGATCGCTGCTGATGTGACGCGTTAATAATAGAAGATTAGTCCGTGCTTGATTCGATAAGCGACTGTGTTGTCTGTATAAAATAACTTCTGAATTTGGTCACACTGAGATGATTAAGAATGTGAGGCATTAGCTGAACGAAGTATCGTTATCCGAGTTCGTGCGTTATGCAACAACTAAGAGCGAACGTACCGATCTCGATCAACATCAGGTGACGCTGAGAATGCCATTTCACAAACCCCGTTTGTAGGAAAAAGTGGTTTTGTTTTTTCTACACCTGAATTAATGGAACACGGTATGATAATTGAGTTCATAAAATACTAACGAGGAGATGTTGCGATGGTGAAAACGATGAAATTACCAGGCTTATGCATGGCAATGGTATTTAATCACTTGCTTGCAAACACCGTATATGCTCAGTGTGCCGAAGATATCGTCGGTAAGTGGCAACAAATACAAGTAGAATTTGAAGGAAACAAGATCGATGATGACAGCCAATCGTGGGAGTTCATGGAAAACGGCACAGTTCGATTTATGAAAACGACACCTGAGATTGATGTATCAGCTGATTACGATTGTGAGGGAGACATCATCTATATGAAAGGCAGTAAACCGGGTCGGTTAAAGATCCTCGAACATGACGGCGATGTGATGGCGTGGGAGTCGCTAGATCACGGTCCGGGCATTACGCACGTAAAAAGAGTGAAATAACGAAAGGAGTACATCAAGCGTTCCTTAGACCGGTCAAATACGCTCCTGTTAATAACGCGAAGCGCCTAGTAATACTGCAATACAACCTTAAGCAGATGTCTTTTCGTGTCGTCAAAATCTTCTGTAATTGGCCGCAGTGAGGCTATTTGAGGCATGATCTCTGACAAACTCCCTGAGTCCATACGCCCCTTCAAAAGCAATATTGGGTCCGTTCAAGAGGGGCGGGTCAGGGCAAGCCAGTTATTCTTCGTCAAAATAGAAATATGAATACACGATTACTTTCGTTGGAAAAGACGTCTGGAAAAAACGAATGATAAGAATAGTAGCAAGGGTTAGTAAGGAGTTGGTTGTTAGTCGTCGAGAATTTCAAAACTAGCCCCCAAATATCACGGTTCGTGCCCTGTCCAGGTAGATGGCCGCAAGGCCAACTTCACCCGCTTCAGTCGAACGCTTTGCAAGTTCAAGATAACGAGACACTATGTCGTTCAGCCCATTACGGGCAGCACTGTTATTGGGGTCGAGAGTTAGCACTGCCTTGAACCGATCCCAGGCGTTGTTCCCTGGCGGCGTTGTCAAACGCAATGCCGCGAGATCTGCCTGTGCGCGCTCAAGTAACAGGCTTAAATCGTTGCTGGTATTCGAACGCGATGCGTCTATCGCGCTAGGAATTGATGGTAGGGAAAAGGACGTTGTTGTCAGCTTTGACTGTGTCGAGCCGGCTTCGATCATTGGCTGCGCCTCGGAAGTCAGTGGTAAGGTGTCTAAATGCGCCATCTTGGGTACGAACGCGGTGGCCGAGGTCGTTGTCGGCGTAACTAGAATCTTTTCCCTACTGTAGAGCGCACCGGTGAGATTAAACGCTATAACAACACCGGTTAGTGCTGCAACACACGTACCCACAGTGACCAGACGGTAGGGTGACGGCACATAGTCGGACCGAAGTCCGTGTTTAAATGACGTCAATAGCCGCGTCGATGAGGTCGGTGTTGGCGAAGTTGTTGTCTTCGATCCAACGCAACCATTCTCAATAACGCGTTCGAATTCCGGCGCATCGTCGCAACCTTCATTACACTTTTTTCTCAACTCAAGTAATGCATCCTTGAATCCTTCCTCTTTCACCTTGCTCGCCCCCAAGAGGTATGCGTAGTAACAACTGACAGTCAATGCAGACAAAATAAGTACGCTGCCAAACCATGAACCAATGGGCACGTTGCTCAGATGTACGTTCAACCCTTCCAACAATAATTGCACACCGAGCACAGTTACGATTGCGTTAAGCGCAAGACGTAATGTTTGTTGGGACGATTTCAATAAAATACGTTTGCCGATGTATGTGCCGATGATGGTCACGACAATCATAGCAATAATCAGTCCGGCATAATTTGCGAATGAGAAACCCCATAAGCTGAACAACAGCGCTTTGCCAAAGTGCTGGAACACCGTACAGGCGCCTTGCGTTGCAATCACGACTCTGTGGTCACGTTCGCGACGCGCGATTAGTGCGGCAACGAGTGGGCCGGTTGCACCTACAATTACAGACAAGCAGGACGTTGATAGTCCGCCCAGCGCTGGCGACGTTCGAATCCAGGTCAGCGGCGCCCAGGCAGTAAATAAGAAGAAAGTGCCCAAAAGCATCCGTAGCACGTCGTCCGGAAACAAACCAATCAACGGCCATCCAGCTACCAATCCAGCCACGGTACCCAGTGTGAACAGCAGTACAAAGCGATAGTGGACAAACTCGCGCAACAGTGTCCATCGCATTGCGCTGGCGACGCCTTCGATAAAACCGTGAACGGGAACCACCGCGGCAGGTGGCATAACGGTTGCCATTGCTGCGAACGTAACGCCTCCCGACGTGCCAATAGCCGGACTCACAATCGATACGGCCAGGCACACCAGCACTAAGACAACGTCCGTTGTTTGTAAGGCGAACTCCATGTTCTTTCGTTATGGTTTAGATCACGGCGGTCTTGAGGTGCGTCATCGATTCAACAGCATATTTAATCCCCTCGCGGCCGATGCCGCTGTCTTTAATACCGCCAAAGGGCAAGTGTTCGGCTCGAAAGCCGGGTGGTTTGTTAATCATCACCGCGCCTGCTTGTATCCGTTTGATCGCTTGCATCGCCTTGTCCAAGTCTTTTGTAAAAACACCCGACTGCAAGCCGAAATGTGTATCGTTCGCGACTTGAATGGCTTCATCAAAATCGCTAACGCGTATAAACGGTGCAACCGGCCCAAAGGTTTCATCTTTAACAATAGGGTTGCGCATGTCGACGTGATCCAAAACGGTGGGATATAACAACGCGTTATTACGGTGTCCGCCGTAGAGCAGTTTTGCACCTGCAGCTACAGACTTCTTAACGCGCTGTTCGATAGCGATAGCGGCATCAGAATGGATCAACGGGCCTATATCGGTGTTTTCGTTCATTTGGTCACCAACGCGTAGTTCTTTTGACGCAGTAATAAAACGTTCGATAAATTCGTCGGCGATCTTGTTATGCACAATAAAACGTTTAACCGCCGTGCAACGCTGACCGTTATGACCGAACGCACCGTCGATTCCAGCGTTTAATGCCAGATCTAGATCGGCATCTTCAAGCACAATCATCGGGTCATTGCCGCCAAGCTCCATGCAAACAGCTTTCATACCGGCTTTTTGGCAAATCGCTTTTCCAACGGCGACGCTACCGGTGAAACTGATTTTTTGTATGCGCGGATCGCTGACCAGCTGATCAACCATTTCAACCGGATTACCGACAACCACTTGAATCATTTCGGATGGAACACCGGCTTGCAGTAACAATTCTTCAATCTTGAGTGCCGTAAGCGGTGTTGATTCAGCTGGTTTAACAACTACAGGATTATTCGCTGCCAGTGCAGGGCCGACTTTGTGCGCAATCATATTGAGCGGAAAATTAAACGGTGTTATCGCCGCAACCAGACCGAGTGGCTCCCGCAGCACCATTGCCATGCCGGCGGGCGTTCCCGCCGCAGCGTCAACCGGCACCATTTCGCCACTGATACGTTTGGCTTCTTCAGCGGATATTAAAAACGCCTGATGCGCACGTTTGAGTTCGGCGCGTGCATCTTTTATTGTTTTGCCTGACTCCAAGCTGATTGTGTGAACTATTTCATCAGCATGATGCAATAACAGCTCACAAAATTTATGTAACATCTCATAGCGTTGCCAAGCGGTGAGTCCATAATCGTAAGCGACCCCTCGTTCGATTGCACGGCTAACACTAAGCGCGTTGTCCTTGACAATGGTGCTGATAAGAGCGTTGTTATAAGGATTACGTACTTTCAGTGTGTCTTCGAGAGCGGGTTGTTTTGCAAGTGTATCCAAACAGGCTGCTTCGCAGTAAGCATCCATATCAATCCTCGGTGGGTTAGCGGAAAAGGTCTAAGTTATGAGTACGAAATTTAAGCAAAATGGTTCAATTTCAAACGCACATACGCGGACTCGCAGGATAGCTGTGAAAATATCGTCCCTGTGTAGATAAGTCAGACCTCTTGTTCAGTAACCCCTTATCCCCAACTTTCGCTGACCGGGTGCAGACCCAATCCTGTATCGCCAGCCTAGAGTATTTGGTACATTTAATCTAAGGTGTCCAGCAAGCAACAGTTGAACAGACATGGCAGAAAAGAAAAATAAAGACTGGTTCGATAAGGATCTGGCAATTCTGCTGTCGGAAAAGATCAAACCGAATTACCCCTCCTTTGACGAAAGTGCATTCGTAAAAAATGTAACTAAGAGCGTGAAAAATCTCGAATTGAAAGACCGCTTGGCAGTGATTGCAGATGAGTTGAAACGTTTTCTTCCACAAGACTATCCAGAGGCTGCGGATGTTCTAATCGCGTCACTAGGGCCGGAAAATAAAAAGGAAACAGGCATGTTCACCGAAGGCTATTGGATTATGCCAATTGCGACCTTCGTCGAGAAGTATGGCACCAAACATTTTCAGAAATCCATGCGTCTTATCCGGGAGATTACTAAGAGAAACACCGGCGAATACAGTATTCGCCCATTTATTGAGGCCTATCCGGAAAAATCTATGAGGATGCTGGAGAAGTGGTCGAGGGATTCCAATGTTCATGTCCGGCGGTTAGCCAGCGAAGGTTCGAGACCACGACTGCCCTGGGCGAAGAAACTCAATCAATTTATCGAGAATCCCAAACCATTGTTTGTCATTCTCGAAAATTTAAAAGATGACGATTCAAAATACGTTCAAAAATCCGTCGCCAACAGTTTCAATGATATCTTGAAAGATAACTATGAAATTGCTATGAAAGTCCTCAAAAAATGGAGCAAAAATCCAACACCTAACCGAAAATGGATCATAAAACATGCGTTACGCAATCAGATCAAGAAAGAAGTGCCAGAAGCACTACAAATTGTGGAGCAGATAGAACATTGAATTGTGGCGACGTTTACCATTCGCCTATTGAATATAAGCATATAATTTAACAAGCCAGATACTCAATTTTCTCTCGCTATAGGTTCGATTCACTCACATTCGGTGGTCTCAACCAACACTTGATAACAAATGTCGATCCAGGGCTTGAACCCAGATTCTGAATGGTCACCACAACCGGTGGCTGACTGGTTATTTTCGCAAGGTTGCATAATAAAAGATGACACTAAGTTTGTGTACGAACTCGCGCACCAATTGAACGTCTGCGGTGCCCCAGTGGATCGTTTGAACATAACGATACGGACCTTGAATCCAAGGATTGTCGGAACAACCATTCGCTGGCTTAAGTCAACCGACATTATCCAACGAGTCGAGGCGGAACATCGTGTCCGCGAGTCCGATCAATACATCGGCAGCCCGTTACAGCAGCTTTTTGATACCGAAAACCCGGTTCGTCAGCGGCTAGACCAGCTACCGGATAATGCGCATCGGACTTATACGGACTTAGCTGGCGATGGCTTTACAGACTATTTGGGCTTTCCCGTCGTAACCGCAGACGGCACGATTGCAGCGTTCATTATAGCTACCATGAAGGCGGGCGGATTCAGCAATCAAGATATTGAGCAATTTCGTGTGATCCGGGATTACCTTGTTCCAATTTTTGAGGTGCACTCGCTAAGGCACCTGTCAAAATCACTACTGAACACTTATGTCGGTCAGCGTACAGGGGAGAAAGTCCTGGCGGGGATGATCAAGCGCGGTGACGCCGACCTGATTAACGCTGCCTTGTGGTTCAGTGACTTGCGCAACTTCACGCAACTGACGGAGGTCTTGCCGGCGGATAAAATCCTTGAAATGCTCAATACGTATTTCGAGTTTGTAGCAGCTTCGGTAACGGCGCGGGGCGGTGAGATACTGCGCTTTATTGGCGATGCAATGCTGATTGTTTTTCCGATTGACGACAAAATGGATACACAAACTGCCTGCAAAGCTGCTATCGATTCCGCCATCGATGCGCAGAGTACGCTCGCCGCTCTGAACCATCGTCGACGTCGCCAAGGTCAACCTGAAATCGAATTTGGTGTCGGACTCAATGTTGGGGAAGTCATTTATGGCAACGTCGGTGCACCCGACCGTCTCGATTTCACTGTCATGGGGCCGGCGGGTGAACCGCACTGCCCGCCTCGAATCATCTACCAAAGAGTTCGGCAAGCATATCCTTTTCTCAAAAGAATTTGCCGAACACATCGACGAGCCGCTGCAGTCCTTTGGTGAACATCACATGAAAGGCTTTGCCGAACCACAGGCGGTATTCGCGCTGCAGTCAGAGTAACCAAACCGAAAAAAATATATGGGCTTGACTAAATGCTAAACGCCGTTTAGAAATTTCTAGCCCAAGCTTTTACATATTCGCGTGCCCGCCGAAGGAATGCCTATGGACAGGATTCCGTCGTCGAGGACACCTTGCCCGCTAACAGTAAGAATGATTTGAACGGGTCCATGTTTTTCATCGCTTCCCACTTGGGGCCGGAGAATTTCAAGCGACGCAGCATCATGGCCTTCATCGGCCCGTATTCGCCCGAACCCATTTCCTGCCAGCGTTCCGTCTTCGCGTGCATGACGTAGTCCACCTTCGAATTTAGCTCGGCATTTTGAATCGGACCACCGTATTCGCACATGGCCTTACCGTCTTTTTCGACAATACGTAACTCGGCGGTTGGTTCGTCGCCGCAATCTGTGCGGTATACGTGCAGGATTTTATAACCACGATCAGCGTCGTTATTTATCCACTCCGATTCTACCAATTTGTCGGTCAAAATCGGTTCGGCGTTCCAGGCGTCACACGCTTTAGCGCCCCACTCGCCTGACATTAGCGCTGGGACGTCCTGCGCTAATGCCGGCAGACTAAAACCCAGCAGTACGACTACACTAGAAGATACTATTTTAGTTGATCGTTTCACGTTGATTCCCATTAGAAACGTTTACTCCAGTTTAACCGACAAAGCGAATTGCTTCATTTCCAGTTCGATTTTCTGGGCGCCTGGTGCTTCGAGTGCGTTTGGCCCTGACACCTTGACACTGGGCGCGTACATGAAGGCGACATCCAGCGCGGAATTGTTAGCAAGCTCTTTGGAGAATCCGCCGGTAAAATGATCTTCCACGACACCCGGCGCAAGTATGTTAAACAATACTTCGCTTTCCGGAATAGGTTGATCGAGTGTGCTGAATCCGATACGCCAGGTCCAGTCGCTGCCGGTTGTCCATTGATAAGCGATTCGGTACACGGTCACGTCTTCCCAACCGAACCCAATACCATCGCTGCCACCCAGGCAACTCGGGCTGGTCGGCGTCGTGCGCGTCGCGCAGATTCCAAAATTAGGCAACATCGGATTGTTAATGGCTTTAATATCGCTGTAATTGATCCGTTGAATATCGAACAACACGGCGGAATTAGCTGTGTTCTTAAAAGCCAGCCCAACACTGTACGTGGACGGGATATCAAAATCGCCTTCTTCAGCGAACAAACCGGCATAGTCATCAAACTCGCTCATTTTAATTTCTGACTGGTAACTCGCCCCGAGGGAAAAATTGGGAGCCAGCTCGCCGGTGATACCTGCCTTGACGCCAAACCCAAACGCATCGTCATGACCGTTGTTACTCAGATTTGCAGGGTCATTGGACACGCCGGAAAAACTGGAAACACCTTTACCCTCGAATATCTGGTAAGCCACGATACCACTCACACCCCAGGACGCGGTTGGGTTAATCTTACGCGCATACGTTGTATTGATAAACAATTGCGAAAGATCCACACCTGACGTTCCGGCGCCAAAGGTTCCAAAACCAAAAGGATCGACGTCGTCGGCTTTCCACTCGGTATTCATGCCGCCATTACCGTAAATCGTCAGGCCGATTGAACTGTCGCTGGACAGCATCCAGTTACGACCAAAATTGGGAATCAGAAATAACTCTTTGTCGCTTTCGACCGTGCCGGGAAACAAACCAAAGGTTCCGGGGAATCCTGTCGGTGCGCCGGTGACAGTGTAGTCTCGCATTGGACTGAACAGCGTCAGGCCCAATTCGCGATCATCACCGACCATTACCATATTGGCGGGATTGATGGCCGCGTCCATGGCATCCTGGGCAAACGCAATTCCCGCTCCGGCTAGGGCGCTGCTCTTTGCTCCGTAACCGTGCTGGAAGTAACCGTTAGTTGCGAGCGTGGGTCGATGACCAACCCGCAAGCAATGCTCCGGAAAACGCCCATATAAACGTGGTTACGCGATTCGAGTTTTTCATCTTGAGGTCCTCGTATAAAATTTCTATTGTCGATTAATCGAATGTCAGCGGAAGCGTAATTGCCTTGCATGACACCCTTGCGCAAGGCTGCAAATTGTCTAACTATTTTTTACACAACCCTTGACCTGCATCAGGTTAAGCAACAATACCCAGTCGGCATTGCTGTACAAATACCTACTTTGGGGTGTGCATCCATGGATGGCTTTCAACATGCGTAAAAAGCCAGCACACCGACAAACCCCGTTCTGAGCGTTCCCCCGGTAACAAGGCGATTAATTTTCATGTCTTTTCAATAGATTAACTTATATAATAATTCGATTACCTATTATTATTTTGATATAAAAATATTACGACTTATGGATTTAGACAACATGCAAAGTGCCGCAGACGAAGTTTGTGACACACTAAAACTGCTCTCCAATCGCAATCGATTGATGATTCTATGTCAGTTAACAGATGGTGAAATGTGTGTGGGTGACCTGGCCGACCAACTGGAGTTAAATCAAGTCACTGTGTCACAACAACTTGCCATGTTGCGTAATACGGGCATGGTACAAAGCCGCCGCGAGGCGCAAACAATCTTCTATTCGATTAAAAATAAGGATGTCAGCAAATTAGTCGCATTCCTGTACCGGACGTTCTGTCCTACCCCGAAAATTAAATCCAGGAGCCGCTAACACGATAAATCCAACGTCCAAAAAAACCGGTCAATGACCGGTTTTTCCATTACTGAATCAGCGAGTTAGATAAACAAACTGACATCTGCTTCGCCAGCGAATTCAAAGAACGTCGCGGCACCACCCAAATCTATCTCATCGATCAAGTCTTCACGCTTGATGTCAAATAAATCAATGGTCATCTGGCAACCGATCATCTTGACGTCGGCTTCAATACACATGGAGCGCAACTCTTCAATGCTCGCCACGCCCTTTTTTTTGATTTTATCTTTCATCATGGCGGTCATAATGCCTTCCATACCAGGAAGCGCCGTTCCCGCTACCGGAAACCACTTATCCATATTCATCGGCATGGGCATGCCCGGATTACCCAATGGGCTGACTTTCAACGATGTGTCCTTGCGAATAAGCTGTAATCCGTAGAACGTAAAAAACATGGTCACGTCATAGCCCAACGCAGCGGCAGTAGACGAAAGAATAAAAGGCGGATACGCCCAGTCGAGCGTTCCCTTGGTTGCGATAATGGCTAATTTTTTCTCGGACATAACATATAACTCCTGCTGCGGTTTTCGTTCTCTCAGACGAGAATTACTGCACCTTAGACTGTGCAATGTGAATAAGTTTTGATTTTAATCAAATAATTCACTGCATTACCGTATCCCTATCTGGATAGGTCAAAACCCTAATCTGCCTCAAATGCGCTTGTGGTCAGGCTTTGCGACCATGAATTGATTCAAGTCAATGCGAAAGACTGCAACGATGCCTATAAAGTTAAGCATCGAGTTCTTCAAAATGGTGAAAACATGCTGTCACGTAACATTATCAACCAGGTCAATCCGCCCGCTTGTGAGAATAGTGAATGGTGCGCACGGTGCGCTTACGCTTATAGCTGCCACGACCAGCGAATGGGCTTCGCCCAACACATAGAATGGCCTTTGATCGCCATTGCCGTTCTCATCGTGGCTTTACTGGTCGTGTGACTTAGGCCTCATTCGCAATAATCTTTCAAATACAGCACTGATGCGGGCGATTTCCATCATCAAGAACGAACACCGTAATCTCGGTGCCATACTGTTTACGCTGGAACAATTGGTGCAGGAAGCCGAAAAACCGGGTGCTGCCGTCGACCTGAAAGTATTTCATGGCATCTTCTACTATATCGATTCATTCCTGGATCGTTATCACCATCCAAAAGAAACCCAGTACTTATTTCCTGTCGTCAGAACCAACTCCACCGAAGCTGCACCGGTCCTAGACAAACTGGAGCAACAACACATCGACGGTGAACGGATGCTCAATGACGTGCTTAAAAAACTGTCGGCCTACGAGTTCCTGGGCGCGCCGGGCTTCGAGGCGTTTCGTGATACGGTAATTCGCTACGTCGAGTTCGAACGGAATCACGCATACACCGAAGAATGTGAGATTCTGCCTTTAGCGGAAAAATGCCTGACACCAAAAGATTGGTTGATCATTGACGAGGCTTTTAACGATAACGACGATCCCTTGTTCGGCGACCAGCCCAGAAATGAATTTGGCAATTTATACAAGACACTAACCGACCTCGTTCCCGCGCCTTACGGTTTTGGACCCGGACACTAGATATCGATGGAGTTGTCATCGCCGGAACAATCGAATAAACCACAATCCAATAAACCGGATGAATTAACAATCGGTCAAAATTTGATTTTCGATCAGCAACTGATCGAACGATACGATCGCCCGGGTCCACGCTATACATCGTATCCTACGGCATTGCAGTTTCACGATCAATTTGACCAATCGACTTATGAGTCCTTTGTCCGCGAATCCCAGACGCCCGGCGAAAAAAAACATGACAAAAAGTCACCGCTATCACTCTATTTTCATTTGCCCTTCTGCGCGACCGTCTGTTTCTACTGCGCCTGCAACAAAGTCGTCACCAAAACACCGTTGGCGCGCTGAACCCTATCTGCGACAACTGCATTGCGAAATAGAATTACAGTCGGCCCTGTTCGACCCGGGACGTACCATCGACCAATTGCACTGGGGTGGTGGCAGCCCGAATTTTTTAAGCCTTGAACTCATGACGGGCTTGATGAACAAAACCCGGCAGAATTTTCACCTGCGCGACGACGACCAGGGCGACTACTCAATCGAAATCGACCCCCGCGAAGTAAACGAAGATATAGTCAATGGTATCCGCGCCCTGGGTTTCAACCGCATAAGCATTGGTATACAAGACTTTGACCCGGCAGTACAAAAAGCGGTGAATCGTATTCAGAGTTTTGAACAAACCGCCGCCGTGATCCGTGCGGCACGGCAATCGGGAATTAAATCCATCAACACCGATCTCATTTATGGGTTACCCCTGCAAACCCGTGAATCGTTCGCCCAGACCCTGCATTCGATTTTACAATTGTCGCCGGACCGGATTTCAGTATTCAACTACGCGCACCTGCCACAGCGTTTCAAACCGCAACGTAGAATCAAACAGGTTGATCTGCCAACGCCCGCAGCAAAGCTCAGCATTATGCAGCTCGCTATCGAAACGCTGTTAGACGCGGGTTACGTTTACATCGGCATGGATCATTTCGCCAAGCCGGATGACGAACTCGCACTCGCGCAAAAACAAAACAGACTACATCGAAATTTCCAGGGCTACTCTACCCGTCCGGATTGTGATCTTGTCGGCATGGGTGTCAGCGCTATCGGTAAAATCGGCGACAGTTACAGCCAGAACACCAAAACCCTGGACAGCTACGAAAACGCCATTCAGTCCAACCGCCTTCCTGTATCCAAAGGGATTGAGCTGACATTCGACGATCGAGTACGGCGTACGGTAATCGAACAACTGATCTGTAACTTTCAATTACGAAAAGCCGATATCGAACGGAAATACGGGATCGACTTTGATCAGTATTTTCTTCCCGAGTTAAGTTTACTCGAGCAAATGCAAGACGACGATTTACTTGTCGTGGATGAGCAAGACATCAAGGCTTTACCCAAAGGACGCTTGTTAGTGAGAAATATTTGCATGGTGTTTGACCGCTATGCCGGTCAGACTGTACCGGAAAACTATTCAAAAGCAATATAATAAAAGCTTAGGTCACCGCTGCATTCTTTTTAACTCAAGCTCGTTTTTACGCAGCCAGACACAACTCTCGCACTGACATTCAGCCTGATCGTGGCCAACTGCTGTAGTTTGGCCGCTAATATAGTGGACCGCGAATTCCAGAGCTTTCGCCAGTGCGGCATCGGATTTGTGTTCAAAGTCTGCCATCGGATCGGTCTTGAACAGCCACTCGCATTCATATTGCTCCGAACATTGCTGACAAACACCGCTAAGTGGTGAGTAGTGCCCGTGCTGCGGGCACTCACCCGAATCCAGTCGCCCCTCGACAAGATAACGAACATAACCGAGCGACTCGATGCAACGTGACCGGGCCGATTGATCGATCACTTCGTTAAACCTGTTTTTAAAGCTGAGTTACAACGAAAGAACCCACTCAACCAACGTGGCAGCATCTTCATCGCTCAACATGGGATTGGGCGGCATGGGTACTTCGCCCCAGTTGCCCTTACCGCCATTTTTTACTTTATCTACCAGCATTTCCGCGGCTGAATCGTCGTCTTTGTATTTTGCCGCGATATCCTGAAAAGAGGGGCCAAGCACTTTCTTATCGATGTTATGGCAGGCGAGGCAATTACTCTTACCGGCCAGTTCCTCATTGGCTGTTGCAAAAGATGTTGTGACCAACGCAGCAGACAGCAGGGTTAGTTTAGCGGCTTGTTTAACATTCATTAAGGTATTCTCCGGTTTTGAATATTGGGGTTAACTTCCAGCACGTCAATTTTAACCCGGATGCTAGAACCGGCAAAATATTTCCACATTGATCTAGATCAATGTGCTCAGGTCAATACGTCTGTGTCAATATGCGAGGAAAGTTATCACAGGGCCGCAATCTTGATGCAGATCAAGGCGGCGCCGCTCCAAGGAGTCGCATAATCCAATCCTCAAAAATCCATCAACAGGCTAGAGGAATGACAATGTGGAATCGCGACATACCTATCCATAAAACGGCTTTTGTTGTTTTAACTTCACTACTACTATCAATCGGTAGCTCGATTGCCCAATCTCAGTCGACTGGCGAAAAGAAAGTCGGCGAGGAAGAATTACGCTACGAGGGCGCACCCTCCGGTATTGACCCAGAGGCGACCAAGGACATGGTCGATTCGGAAGGACCGCCCATGACAACCGAAGAATTCACCCACAGCAAGAAAATCTTTTTTGAACGCTGCGCCGGTTGTCACGGCGTGTTACGCAAGGGCGCCACCGGGAAACCGTTGACAACCGATATTACGCGCGAGAAAGGTTTGGATTACCTGAAAGTGTTTATTACTTATGGCTCCCCCGCCGGCATGCCGAACTGGGGTTCGTCGGGTGAAATGACACCTGAAGAAGTGGACATGATTGCACGCTATCTGCAGCACGAACCGCCGTTACCGCCCGAATGGGGCATGGCGGAAATGCGCGAGAGCTGGAAAGTACTGGTGCCGCCGGAAGAACGTCCGACCGAAAAAATGAACGATATCGATATTGAAAACATATTCTCGGTTACCTTGCGTGACTCCGGTCAAGTAGCGCTAATCGACGGTGATACAAAAGAGATTGCCAGTATCGTCGACACAGGTTATGCCGTGCATATCTCCCGCTTGTCCGCATCCGGGCGTTATGTTTACACCATCGGACGTGACGCCTTGATTAACCAGATCGATTTGTGGATGGAAAAACCGGATACCGTGGCGCAAATCAAGATCGGTCTGGAAGCACGATCGGTTGAGACGTCCAAATACAAGGGTTTTGAAGACAAGTACGCCATTGCCGGAACTTACTGGCCACCGCAATATGTGATTATGGACGGTGACACCCTGGAGCCGTTGAACATTGTATCCACCCGCGGCATGACGGTGGACACGCAAGAATATCATCCTGAACCACGGGTTGCCGCCATCGTGGCTTCGCATGAGCACCCCGAGTTTATTGTCAACGTCAAGGAAACCGGCAAAATTCTGCTGGTCAATTATGAAGACATCGAGAACATGCAAGTTACCACCATTAACGCCGCTCGTTTCCTACATGACGGTGGATGGGATGCAACCAAACGCTATTTCCTGACCGCGGCCAACAAGTCCGACAAGATCGCCATTGTCGACGCCAAGGAGCAGCGTTTGGAAAAACTGGTCGATGTGGACAAGATCCCGCACCCCGGACGTGGCGCAAATCTCATCGACCCGGAACATGGTCCGGTCTGGGTTACCAGCGCACTGGGTAACGAGAAAATCACCTATATCGGCACCGATCCCGAAGGTCATCCGGATAATGCCTGGAAAGTAGTTCGTGTGCTCGCAGGACAAGGTGGCGGATCGTTATTTGTCAAAACCCACCCGAATTCCAAAAATCTGTGGGTGGACACACCGCTGAATCCAGACGAGAAAATCAGTCAGTCTATAGCGGTGTTTAATGTTGACGATCCCGACGCCGGATTTGAAGTTTTGCCGATAGCCGAATGGGCGGACCTAGGCGAAGGCCCAAAACGGGTGGTGCAACCGGAATACAACAAAGCCGGCGATGAAGTGTGGTTTTCGGTGTGGAACGGCAAAGAGCAAAACTCCGCGCTGGTCATCGTTGATGACAAGACCCGGGAATTGAAACACGTTATCAAGGATGCGAGTTTGATAACGCCGACGGGCAAGTTTAACGTCTACAACACGGTGCACGACGTCTATTAGCGCGTGCGGTTTAAACCTTAGAAGCGACCGCATACAATGCGCGGGTCCGATGCCATGTCGTGCGGATTCCCGGTCAAGGAGGCCTGCGTCTACCTGGTTGGCGCAGGCCCCGGCGATCCGGGACTGCTGACAGTAAAAGCGCTGTGCCTGATTAACCGGGCGGATGTCGTGGTGTATGACCGGCTGGTGTCGAACGAGGTCATGCAACTCGTTCCGCCTGGTGTATCGCGCATCTTTGTCGGCAAAAAAACGGGCAGTCACTCAACTCCGCAAGACGAGATCAACGAATTACTGGTTCGTCTTGCACGTGGCCGGCGCAAGATCGTTCGGCTAAAAGGTGGCGACCCGTTTTTATTCGGCCGTGGTGGCGAAGAAGCCGAGTACATGCGTCAGCATGGCATCGACTTTGAAATCGTACCGGGCGTGACCGCAGCAACCGCTTGTGCGGCCTATGCCGGTATTCCGCTTACCCATCGCGACCTGGCTCATGGTGTGGTTTTCATTACCGGTCATGGTCAGGCGGGATGCGATATGGAACAACGCATTGTCGACGAGTATCACGCTAATAAAGACTCAACAATCGTGATTTATATGGGCCTCGGGCGTTTACAAAAAATATTTCAGGCGCTCATTGACAGCGGTATGCCGGATACCATGCCGGTCGCACTCATCGAAAGGGGCACCACAACCGCGCAACATCGTGTTCTGACGAGCGCCGCCCAAGCTTATACTGACGCGGTCGCGGCTTCTCTCGAGCCACCGACTATGATAGTGATTGGCGAGGTAGTACGGCTGGCGTCGGTGCTTGATTGGTTCATTCCTGAACAGTCAGCGACAGACGGTCAAAAAACTGTCAGTGAAGGGGTATAACTTTGTAATTCTTGTCCTCTTGTTTGCCGTCATACCCGGATTGGCGCACGCAGACGAACCGGACAGTGAACGCCAGCAAGAACTTCGTCATTTACTAAAACACGATTGTGGCTCGTGTCACGGCATGCGTTTAACCGGCGGTCTGGGGCCGGCGCTAACGTCGGCAGCACTGCGCGAGAAACCGGACGAACTCTTACGCCAGACAATTCTGCATGGCCGCCGTGGAACTCCCATGCCACCGTTTGCGAATCTGTTAACCTCTGAGGAAATCGATTGGTTAATCGAGGACTTAAGGGCGGGAGCCTACAATGAATAAAAAAAGAATGACCATTTTTTCGATTGTCACCGCCCTGCCCTTTTCGTTATCTGGGTGTACTACGCCACGAGGTACCGGCGATATGGGTTTGATTATCGAACGCGAGCTGGGCCGGGTTCAAATTGTCGAGCATACGAACAATACCCGGTTGTCGCTGATCGATGGTCTGGGCGATTTATCCCATGCATCCGCGGTCTACTCACGTGACGCGCGTTACGCATTCGTGTTCGGTCGTGATGGCGGTTTAACCAAAGTTGATTTACTCAAAGGACACATCGTTAAACGCGTCCTGCAGGCAGGCAATAGTATCGGTGGTGCGGTATCGCAGGACGGCCGTATGGTGGCAGTATCGAATTACGAACCAGGCGGTGTGCGCGTATTCGAGACGGATACACTTGAGTTGATCGCCGACATCCCGGCAGTTAACGACAATGGCGAACGATCGAAAGTTGTCGGCCTGGTGGATGCGCCGGGCGACCGTTTTGTATTCAGTCTGTACGACCTTGGAGAAATCTGGGTGGCAGACATGAGCAATGCAACACAACCCGACATTACCCGCTTCGCGAATATCGGCAGTCTCCCCTACGACGCCTTGTTAACGCCCGATGGACGCTACTACATCGCCGGCTTGTTTGGCGAAGACGGCCTCACGCTGCTCGATCTTTGGCATCCGGAGCACGGTGTCAAACGCATACTGTCGAATTATGGTCGCGGCGAAGAGCCGTTGCCAGTCTACAAAATGCCGCATCTCGAAGGATGGGCCATTGCCGGCGATCTGGCTTTTGTTCCAGCAGTCGGACGCCATGAGGTGTTAGTCATAGACACAAACAATTGGACAGAAAAAACACGTATTCCCGTACATGGTCAACCCATTTTTGTTATGGCACAACCGGATGGGCGCAGGGTTTGGGCGAACTTTGCTATGCCAAACAACGACACCTTGCAAGTCATCGACACCGAGTCAATGCAAATCGTGGAGACGTTGACACCGGGTCCGGCAGTGCTGCACATGGAATTTACACCCCGTGGCGAACATGTCTGGGTTTCCGTGCGCGACCAGGATCAGGTCAAGGTCATCGATACGGAAACCTTCAAAGAAATCTCGCAACTGACTGTCGACAAACCCAGCGGTATCTTTTTTAGCGCACGCGCGCACCGCATCGGCTTATGACATTAGATCATCTACAACAGGCATTGCTGAACGACTATCAGCGCGACTTTCCGCTGACGCCGCGACCGTTTCACGTCATTGCCGAGCAATTGGAAACCGATGCCAATATTGTGATGGGATCGTTGGAAAGATTAAAACACGATGGCTACATCAGCCGTATCGGCCCGGTGTTTCGTCCAAATACTGTCGGGGCCAGCACCCTGGCGGCCATGTCCGTACCGTCTTCATCATTGCAGTTCGTCGCCGATATTGTCAGTGCCTACCCGCAAGTCAATCACAACTATGAACGCAAACATTCGCTGAATTTATGGTTTGTGGTCAACGCCGATTCGGCCGAACAACGCGACGCAATAATCGCGGATATTGAAAGAGAAACCGGTATTTCCGTCATCTCGTTGCCGTTAGTACGTGACTATCATATCGATCTGGGATTCAAAATTGACTTTGCTGACTTGCCAACGTTGCCCTGTCGTCTAAACAACACCGAAAGAGTAATGCGTTCGAAAAAGAACGGTACGAGTGAATCTGATTTCGTATCCGTGATTCAGAAAGGTTTAACTATTAGCGAAAGACCTTATTCAGTCCTCGCACAACATTCCTGTTTAAGCGAAGATACAGTCATCAATCGCATACAAGACATGATCGAGCGATCGACTATCAAGCGTTTCGGCGTCGTCGTGCGCCACCATGAGCTGGGTTATCGCGCCAATGCGATGTGTGTGTGGGACGTACCCGACACTTTAGTGGAAACATTGGGCAAACGACTGGCTCAATCATCGCATGTGACACTGTGTTATCAACGGTCACGCCGATTACCGCAGTGGCGTTATAATCTTTTTTGCATGATTCACGGCAAGAGCCGCGAAACGGTACTGAAACATATAGACCGCATCATTCAACAACACCAACTCGGCGATTTGCCGCACGCCGTCTTGTTCAGCGGCCGCCGTTTCAAACAACGCGGCGCCTACTATCGCCAGCACACGACACCGAAAACCACGTTGAATGCGGCCTATGGATAACATAGATCGAAACATTGTTAACCACCTGCAGAACGGTTTTCCCGTTTGCGATCGCCCCTACCAGCAGGCCGCGCAGGATATGGGCATAGACGAAACCGAATTATTATCGCGCTTGCAAGCCATGTTGGACGATGGCCGTTTGTCGCGGTTTGGTCCGATGTTCAACGCGGAAAAAATGGGTGGCGCGTTTACACTGTGCGCAATGAGTATTCCGAGCGCGGAATTTGATACCGTTGCCGAACAAGTAAATTCTCTTGCGCAAGTTGCGCATAACTACGAACGGGATCACGAACTCAATATGTGGTTCGTGCTTGGAACCGAGACCGAACAGGAGATCGCGGATACGATACAAGAGATCGAGACGATCACACATTATCCGGTATACAACTTCCCAAAACTCGATGAGTTCTATGTTGGATTGCGCTTCGATGTTTAGCCCGGCTCAAGTCGAGAACCAGGAAATAAAAACCAGCGCTGACCTGGCCGATATTGATCGTGCCATTATCGTCGCCACCCAGGAGGGTTTGCCGTTAGTGCCGCAACCCTATCATGCACTTGCAAAACAATTAGGCGTGCAAGCCGATCTGATTCAACAACGTCTTCGACACATGTTAGCAGCGGGGGTGATACGGCGTATTGCCGCTGTACCGAATCACTATCGATTGGGAGTTCGAAGTAACGGCATGTCGGTGTGGGATGTCGATGACGATAAAATAAACGAACTGGGGCGGCGTGTCGGTGAATTGGATTTTGTCAGCCACGCCTACCAACGGCCACGCCATCTGCCGGTGTGGCCATACAACCTGTTCGCCATGGTGCACGGTCGAACACGCGAAGAGGTGCTTGATAAAGCCGATTTAATCACTGAAATACTGGGCGAAGACTGCCGGCAACAGGACATTCTGTTCAGCACGCGCATCCTGAAAAAAACCGGGTTACGCATCAACCCGACAAAGGCGGGCCGCCAACGATAACGGAGAAAACTTAATGTTTCGTATTTCTCAATACATGCGTGAACTACACTCGCCCACTCCCTTGGGCAAGGCACGCTCTCCTTCCGGACCGGTTGTCATCTGGAATTTAATCCGGCGTTGCAATCTCACCTGTAAACATTGTTATTCGATCTCCGCGGATATCGATTTCCCGGGTGAACTCAATATGAAACAGATCTACTCGGTAATGGATGACCTCAAAGCATTCGGCGTGCCAGTGTTGATTTTGTCCGGTGGTGAACCGTTGTTAAGACCCGATATTTTTGACATTTCATACCGCGCCAAAGAAATGGGTTTTTACGTTGGTCTGTCAACTAACGGCACACTCATTGACCAGCGTAATATCGAACAAATAGCAGACGTCGGTTATAACTATGTCGGCGTGAGTCTGGATGGAACCCGTGCGACTCATGATTGTTTTCGGCAAAAGCAAGGTTCGTATGATGCATCCTTAAACGGCATTCGCTTGTGCCATGATCGCGGCATAAAAGTCGGGATGCGTTTTTCGATCACCAAAGATAATGCACCGGAACTGCCGTTCATGCTCGACTTAATGGAACAAGAAGGTGTCGATAAATTCTATCTTTCTCATCTGAATTACGGTGGACGTGGCGGAAAACATCGCAAGAATGATGTCGAACATCAGATTGCGCGGCGTACGATGGAATTGTTATTTGAGACCTGTTGGCAGGATATCGAGTCTGGCCGCAAACGGGAATTTGTTACCGGTAATAACGATGCCGATGGCGTCTATCTGTTGCAGTGGGTGAAACGCCGCTTCCCGCATCGTTATGATCATTTACACGAAAAACTAAAACAATGGGGCGGCAACTCTTCCGGCGTGAACATTGCCAATATCGACAATGTCGGTAATGTGCATCCCGATACCTTTTGGTGGAATTACAATCTGGGCAATGTAAAGCAACGACCATTCTCGCAGATATGGCCGGACGTGTCCGACCCCATCATGGCCGGACTGAAATCCAAACCACGCCCATTACGCGGGCGTTGCCGTGTATGTAGTTTTCAAAATGTCTGTGGTGGCAATACGAGAGTACGTGCGTTTCAAACTACCGGTGATCCCTGGGCTGAAGACCCGGCTTGTTATTTGACTGACGGTGAACTAGGTATATCCGTTGAGCAATACGCGCACGACAAACCAGTGCCTCTTAGCACACCACCACAACAGGTGCGTTTTGCCCAATAGAGCTTGAGAAATGCATCGCTGTATTCGGCTGGTTATCTTCTGTTGTCTGACTTATCCCATCGGCCTAGCGGCGGATACGGATACAAGTGCGATTGATTTATACCAACAGCACTGCGCTGTTTGTCATGGCGCGGATCGTCTGGGTGTTACCGGCCCTGCCCTGTTGCCGCAAAATCTGCATCGTCTGAAGGCAGACGCCGCTATCGACGTGATTACCAACGGCGCTGCGGCGACGCAGATGCCGTCCTTCAAGGACAAGTTGACCACGGCCAATATCGAAGCTCTGGTCGAATATATTTATCAGCCCCTGGATGAAATTCCGCAATGGGGAATAGAACAGATCGGAGCAAGTTATGTGCTTACAGATTCGACCGCTGGCAATGCAGCACAACCCGTGTTCGACGCCGATCCGCTTAACCTGTTTGTAGTCGTTGAAACCGGCGATCACCACGTAACTATACTGGATGGCGATAAATTTGAACCCATACATCGATTCAAATCCCGCCGCGCATTGCACGGCGGCCCTAAATTTACCAACGATGGCCGCTTTGTTTACTTCGCCTCGCGTGACGGCTGGATATCCAAGTTCGATCTTTACACGCTGAAAATCGTTGCCGAAATTCGCGCCGGTATTAATACACGAAATCTCGCGGTGTCAAGCGATAACCGCTATGTCATGGTCGGCAATTACCTACCGCATAACATTGTCATCCTGGATGCGGTCGATCTCAGACCGTTGAAAGTCATCGCCGTGGACGATGGCAACGGTAATAGCTCCAGGGTCTCCGCCGTGTACGACGCAGGTCCACGCAACAGTTTTATCGCCGCGTTAAAAGATCTCACCGAGGTTTGGGAAATACCCTATGAAGATGATCCGCCCTATTACGGCAAGGTGCATGACTACCGTTATGAAGGCCCACCGGAGAATTTAGGTAAGTTTCCGGTTCGTAGAATAAAACTAGACGACTACCTGGATGACTTTTTCTTTGATCAGGATTACAACAATCTGGTGGGTGCCGGTCGCAATGCCAAAAATGGCCAGGTCGTGAACTTGCTTGTCGGGCGCAAGATTGCGGATATCGATCTCGCCGGGTTACCCCACCTGGGTTCGGGTATTACCTGGCAACACAACGATACCACCGTGTTGGCGACACCGCATCTGAAAGAAGCTGCCGTGACCGTAATCGACACGAATAACTGGCGGACCATTAAGAAAATCGAAACTTTGGGGCCGGGTTTCTTCATGCGCAGTCATAAAAATACTGACTATGCATGGGTAGACGTATTCTTCGGGCCGAACAAGGACGCCGTGCATGTGATTGATAAAAACACACTGGAAATTGTAAAAACCCTGCGCCCACAACCGGGCAAGACCGCCGCCCATGTCGAGTTCACACGCGATGGCCGCTATGCATTGTTAAGTATATGGGACATGGACGGCGCGCTCATTGTTTACGATGCCAAAACATTACAAGAAATCAAACGCATACCCATGGCGAAACCATCGGGGAAATACAATGTTTTCAATAAAATAAGCAAAGAAGAAGGCACCAGTCACTAACCGGTGCTAACAGTTTTATGCCTCTTAGCAAGATTCCGTATTAAATCAGCTCCACTTTAGTCTGTTTTTTTGCTGCCCCGGTTGCGGCGTCCCCGCCCCCCCCCGAAGAGCAGTTGACCCAAATCAAGGCGACCAGATTGTTAGTTTGCTCTAATGCTGCCGTGCGGCAATTTGTCGCATCCACTCAGAATCGAGCATTGTGTCTTGACAGGAGGAACGATAATGCCAGACAACGAGAACCAGTCCTCAAGTTCTAATTCGAGCAACCCTTCCGACGAAAATGAGCGCATCCCGGGGATGCAGTCATTATTGGATAACCCCTTTTTACTGCTATTTATTGGCGTTGCGATGCCCACGGTTTTTTACATCGTTTGGGGAATCATGGAAATCGTCACCTTACCCGTCGCTCCATAAATCAGACTCTAAATTGGGAGATTTGTAATGACTTCATATATGCCCCCCGCTGACCGGATATGGTGGAAAATGCCGGTTGGCAAACAGGAACTCGTGTGGATCGCCATATCCCTGGTCTGGTGTGTGATCATGTTTTTAATGATGCCGTATTGGCATGTTTACGGAAAACAGAATTTGTCCACCGAGGCTTATCAAACCACCCCGGCTAAGTTCGGGGCAAGGGTTCAAGAGATGATCGACGCGCATCAGGTGCGCGAAGAAGCGGGCATGCCGGTTGTGAAGCCTCCTGCCGGTAGCGATATTTATATGCTTGGCAGACTGTGGCAGTGGTATCCCATTTTGGAATTGGAAAAGGACAAAAGTTATAGGTTGCATTTGTCTTCTTTGGATTGGCAGCACGGATTCTCCCTGCAGCCGATTAATGTCAATTTACAGATCGTGCCGGGGTATGAAATGGTGTTGGAGATTACGCCCGATCAAGCGGGAGAATATGGTGTGGTTTGCAACGAATACTGTGGTATCGGCCACCATCAAATGGTAGGCCGAATTTACGTCGGGGAGTAGAACAATGGCTGAATTTCGTGTTTGTCCGGATTCCGGTTTTTATTTTCATAAATCCGCGGAAAGTCTGATGAAAGTGAATGCAGTGCTTGGTGTCGTTTCCCTGCTGGTGGCCGGCATCCTGGCAATTGGTGTTGTCTTGACGCGCTGGCAGGGAGTGCATCTGTTGTCGCCGGAGGCCTTTTATCTGGGTCTGACGGCACATGGCATAAACGCGCTCATCTTCTGGATCATATTCTTCGAGATGGCGGTTCTGCACTTTGCCGCGTCGACGCTGCTACGTTGTCGTCTGGCAACACCGGCATGGGCCTGGTCGGGTGTCATTTTGATGTTAATCGGTGCCGTCATGAACAATGTTGCCGTCTTCCAGGGCAACTCCAGCGTGATGATGACGTCTTATGCACCGATGCAGGCGGCACCGCATTTTTATCTGGGTTTAATCCTGTTCGCGGTCGGTGCCTTGATCCAGGTGTTCGTGTTCTTTGGCACCTTGGTCGTAGCCAATCAGGAGAAAACCTACGAAGGTTCCGTTCCGTTGGTCACCTTTGGCGCAATCACCGCAGCAATCATCGCGGTATTTACCATCGCTTCGGGCGCGATCATTTTGATTCCTACCTTTTTGTGGTCAATCGGTTATATCAGCCACATCGATGCCGAGATGTATCGTATTGTCTGGTGGGGAATGGGGCATTCTTCCCAGCAAATTAACGTCGCCGCCCATGTCGCGATCTGGTACTTGCTCGCCGGCGTCCTGTTTGGCGCGCGGCCGATGTCCGAAAAGGTCAGCCGCACCGCCTTTTTGTTATACATCCTGTTTCTGCAATTGGCCTGTGCGCACCATATCCTGGTGGATCCCGGCGTCGGTACCGAGTGGAAGATCTTCAACACCAGTTACGCGATGTACCTCGCGGTATTAGCCAGTATGGTTCACGGCCTGACCGTGCCGGGTTCCATCGAAGTCGCTCAGCGAAACAAGGGGCTGACCAATGGCATGTTCGAATGGTTGCGCAAGGCCCCGTGGGGTAACCCGGTATTTTCCGGCATGTTCATCTCATTGCTGGTGTTCGGGTTTCTCGGCGGTATCACCGGCGTCGTCATGGGTACCGAGCAGATCAATCTGATCATTCATAACACTATCTACGTGCCTGCCCACTTCCACGCGACCGTGGCGGTTGGTACCACGCTGACTTTCATGTCGTTAACCTACTTGCTCATCCCGGTGTTGTTCCGGCGCGAGATGATTCTGCCTAAGCTGGCCAAGTGGCAACCCTATATTTTCGGCGGCGGTATGACTGTTCTGATCCTGTTCATGCTGGGTGCGGGCACGCTCGGTGTCTCACGACGGCATTGGGACATGGATTTCACCGGCGCTGCGTTGGGCTTTGAATACCCCGGTATGGCCTACACCTTGATGGCAGTGGCCGCCATTGGTGGTCTTCTCGCCATAGTCGGTGGGGCGATCTTTTTGCTGGTAACCGTTGGGTCGCTACTGTTTGGCAAGAAGCTGGAAGCGTCGGCGGGTTTTCTGGAAAGCTTTCTTGGCAAATACCTGGCGCCTTCCGTTTACGATACCAGCCTGCCGAAAACATTACCTATGGCGCCAAAGCTGAGTGTCGAAGAGCACGGTTCGGGCGGGTTCGAGGCACCCGGTACATTCGCACTGGCCATGCTGCTGCTGGTCTCATTCGTTGTTTACTACTTCATTAACTGGAAGTATCTCGCTTCTGTCTGGCCGCTGGGCTAAGCTGGAAATTCGGGACGGACGGTCATGCGCCGTTCGTCCGGCCTTCTTCCGGCCGGGAATTCAACAGCAGCCAAAGTTTAACTATGGGATTTGCTTGCACGCATCTGTACCATACCGGGATGTTTGTAGACAAAAGAAAACAGTCTTTGATCAAAGGCTATACCTGAATGGTTAAGCTGCTTGTCGACCTGTTTAAAGTCCGCATCGGTATACTGATGTCTATCACCGCCGTGGTTGCGCTGATGGTAACGCCTGGACGAGCGGTACATGCATGGGAGATTCTCATTCTGTCTCTGTCAGTTTTACTCGCGTCAAGCAGTGCCGGTGCATTCAACCAGTATTTTGAGCGCGACCTCGACGCGCGTATGCGCCGCACCCAAAACCGGCCGTTCGTGACGGGCGCATTCGTACATAATAGCTGGTGGTTATTACCGATCACGCTACTGCTTGTTATCGGTGTCGGCGGTGCCGCCCTTTTACTGAATAACATAGCGGCGTTGTATGTATTTCTGGGTGCGTTCTTCTATGCGGTGGTGTACACGATCTGGCTCAAGCGCCGTACCTGGCTGAATATCGTCATCGGCGGTGCCGCAGGTAGTTTTGCGGTGTTGGCGGGCGCCGCCGTCGTTGATCCAACCCTCGGGCCGATCCCGATACTGCTTGCCATAGTGCTGTTTCTGTGGACACCACCCCATTTTTGGAGCCTTGCCATTGCCCGCCGGGACGATTATGCCGGAGCCGGTATACCGATGCTGCCGGTAGTGGTTGGCGAACAAAGCGCGGCGAACGCTGTACTTTGGAATTCCAGCGCATTGGTTGTATGTTCACTGCTGCCCTTTTTCTTCGGTCTCGGCTGGATATACCTGTTTGGCGCGGCCACAGGGGGTGGCTATTTCGTTTACCGCGCCGCGCAACTGGCGCACACACCGTCCCGCCAAACGGCGATGAAAAGCTTTTTCGCTTCGTTGATTCAACTCGTTACGCTGCTATTGTTTGCCGTGCTCGATGTTCTGATTCTCTAGAACATCAGTCGAAGGTTGAGAGTTAGTGAACATAAAGACCGTGCGCCGATGTTGGTCAATCATTATAGTGACATCGGTGTTAGGGTTGATCTACGCGACCGGGGCCAGCGCACAAACTGACGAAGCCCCCGATAATTCTGAGGATTCGATTGAGACGTTTCGCTACAAATCCGCCCTGAGCAAAAGCCAGGACGCTATCGGCGGCGTAGTCACTGACCTGCCATTGACCAACTCCGCCGGCATAGCCCTTTCAATGGCCGATTTTCGCGGTAAACCGTTGGTGTTGAGCCTGGTCTATACCAGTTGTTACGCGATCTGCCCGACCACCATTCGACACCTTGACAAGGTCATAGACAAAGCCAGGGAAACGCTGGGAGAAGATAGTTTCTCGGTGGCAATGCTGGGCTTCGATACCCGCTTCGATACGCCCCAGGCGATGAAACAGTTTGCCAGAAAACAAGGCGTCGACGATGCGCAGTGGCATGTGTTGAGTACCGACCAGGACACCATGGATACTCTCGGCCAACAACTGGGGTTCGAGTTTTTCGCCTCCCCCAATGGCTTCGATCATATCGTACAGGCTTCCATCATCGATTCTGACGGCGCATATACAGACAGGTGTACGGTGAAACTTTTGATACGCCATTGTTAATTGGCCCATTGATGGACCTGGTGCTTGGACGCCCAAAACCGGACCAGTCATTGATTGGCGACATTGTCGATAAAGTCCGTTTTTTTTGTACTACCTATGATCCTGCAAGCGATGCCTACCGTTTTGATTATTCTTTGTTTGTCGGTATGGTCATTGGTGGTGTTATCATTTTTTTAGGTATCGCATTCATTGGGCGCGAAATCTGGCAGGGCAAGGCGTAATCCACTGAGCAGATAACAATGTCCACTGAGCCGGAAAGAAAAGATATCATTCGACTATTATTTTGTTGAACACTCGTTTTCTCACTCCATAGACAATTCTACGCTTGACTAAATCCAACCCCATCAAAATGGGGTACCGTATGATTGAGGCCTGGTTCAACCTCTCGTTCGGTCCTTCATGGAATCCCCTTTACCACCTCGGGACGTTGTCTTTCTTCTTTTTCTGGGTGGTGTTGGTCAGCGGACTTTATTTATTCATCTTTTTCGATACCAGTATTGCAGGTGCTTACGCATCGGTCGAATACATTACCCATGAACAATGGTATATGGCCGGGGTCATGCGCAGCCTGCACCGTTACGCCTCCGATGCCGCTGTCATAACCATACTGTTGCATATGTTCAGAGAGTTTTCCCTGGATCGCTATCGGGGCTTTCGATGGTTTTCCTGGTTTACCGGTGTACCGACATTGTGGTTTGTAATAACCCTCGGAATCACGGGGTATTGGTTGGTGTGGGACGAGTTGGCCCTGTATGTTGCAATACGCTCGTCGGAGTTAGCCGATGCACTACCCATCATGTCCGGATCAATGGCGCGAAATTTTCTGGAAGGACAACTAACCGATCGCTTTTTCACCTTGATGGGATTTTTGCACCTGCTGGGACAACCGGTTCTGCTGGTGGTCGTGATCTGGATTCACGTCAAACGCATGTCCCATGTGCAGATAAGTGCACCCCGGGGACTCGCCATCGGTAGCTTTATCGCTTTACTCGTATTGTCGTTGGTGGCACCGGTGCAAAGTCACAGACCAGCCGATCTTTCGAAAGTACCGGATGTACTCAACCTGGATTGGTTTTACCTCAATGTTTACCCATTGTTCAATTTCTGGACTGCGGGGCAGATTTGGATATTTACTCTGAGTACGACCTTTGCACTAATGATCCTGCCCTGGCTGCCACCTAAAAAAACCGGCCCGGCAGCCGAAGTGCATCTCGATCACTGCAATGGCTGTGGGCAATGCGCCGACGATTGCCCCTTCGACGCGATCAACGTGCAGGCGCGGACCGATGGCGCACGCTGGGCGCACGAAGTCGTAGTCCAGCCGAATCAATGTGCGGCCTGTGGTATTTGTGTCGGATCCTGCCATTCATCGAATCCCTTTAGCCAAAAGAATCAAGTGTTGGAGACCGGTATCGATATGCCGCAATTCCCGGTGAACGAATTGCGCGAGCGTACCGATGCCGCCATTTCCAAACTGATTACAGATAATAAAATCCTGGTATTCGGTTGCGAAAACGCATTCGATATTTCTACCCTGGAGTCACCAAACACCGCTGTGGTCGAGGTTTTTTGTGTCGGCATGTTGCCGTCCACTCTGGTGGAATACGCTCTAGCAAAAGGTGCGGATGGAGTGTTCGTTACTGGGTGTCGAACTGGAGATTGTTACTTTCGTTACGGCAATGTCTGGCTGGACAAACGATTCGAAGGCAGCCGCAAACCGCGCTTGCGCGCCCGTGCGGATCGCAGGCGAATTTTGGTTTTTCGCGGTGCTGAAATGGACGGTTCCAAGATAAATCGAGCGTTGTCCGAGTTTCAAAAAACGATTGATGAGATTAGCGAGCAAAAACCGCATAAGTCGGCTTCACAGGAAAACAAAGAGAGCGTCGATGAGCGCGCTTAAACCAAAATGGTTTCTGTTGCAGGCGTTGAACTACACCGTGTTTATGGGCATGGTTTGGTATTTTTCATTTAACCCACCCTATTGGCATCTCGCAGACGATGAATCGGTGGTGACATTAGCATTTGGACACGCCGGAGAACGGATATCCGAATGCAAGGAACTCAGCCAGCAGGAACTTGAAGAACTCGCCCCGAATATGCGTAAAACCATGGATTGTCCGCGGGAACGTTCACCGATCACAATCGAACTCGCGCTGGATAATCAACCGGCAATCAAGGACGTCTTCCATCCACCCGGTTTTTATCAGGACCAGAGTATTGACGTGTATCGCAACGTCAGAATTGCCAGCGGCAAGCACATGTTATCGGTATGGATGAACGACGATGTTAATGTGGATGGACCTACTCACCGACTGGAGCAACCCGTAAATTTGCTTCCCGCCCAGCGTTTGGTCGTTTCGTTCGACGCTATGACGAAAACGTTTGTAATCAAGTAAGCAGGGATTAAGCTTTACTGATTCGAATGACGCTGTAAAAACCCCGTTTTTTCCATGAATCGCGATTTCGAGAATGCATTTCTCAATGCATATGTTCTGGACGAACCCACGGAGCGGCTTCGCCGTCTGAGCATCGGCTGGCTGTGCCTTGCCCTGGGTTCACTCGTGGTCGGCGGCTTATTGACCATCGTCATCGTGCTGTCGCGTACGCCTTTTATCCAGAATGTTTTCCCATGGCTGGATCTGTTCCACACCGCCCTCGTAGTTCATGTCGATATGACGGTACTGGTGTGGTTTTTGTCCATGGCCGGGGTATTCTGGACTATCAATAGCAAGACCGGTTGTTTTCGATGCGGCTGGGTTGCATTGATCTTGTGCGTCATCGGCTCCGCCATCATCGCCTTGTCACCCTTTCTGGGGGCCGGAAACGCGTTGATGACGAACTACATTCCGGTATTGGCGGATCCAATATTTTTCGCGGGGCTGATGCTGTTCGGGATGGGTTTCGTGGTCCTGGTGTTGCGCGGACTATTCTATTCCCGGTCAATTGGGATGTTGGTGACCGGGCAAGGTGCGCTGCGATTCGGGTTGTATTCGGCATTGATCGCGGCAGTCGTGTCTATCGGAGCACTGGCTGCGTCCTTCCTTGGCATGCCGGATTCTATTCAAGGTGAACGCTACTTCGAACTCCTGTTCTGGGGAGGCGGCCACACTTTACAGTTCGTCCATATTCAACTCATGCTGGTGTCGTGGCTATGGTTGGCAACAGTATCCGGCATCACTTCCCGATTAACGCCGCGAATCGTCTTGTTTCTATTCATCATCGGATTGATCCCGGTTCTGTTGACACCACTGGCTTATATAAATTTCGATGTCGATTCAGGAGATCATATCCAAACGATGACCTGGTTGATGCAATATGGCGGTGGTCTCGCCGCGTTGCCGATTGGTCTGATCATTCTTTTCAATCTGGTCAACACATTTCGCAAAGAGCAGGGATTAAACGTGGAACGGTCCTCGTTGTTGTCATCCATGATTCTGTTCGGTGTCGGCGGTGTTATTGGGTTTATGATTCAGGGCAGCAATGTAACAGTGCCTGCCCACTACCACGGGTCCATCGTTGCCGTTACGCTGGCCTACATGGGTGTGACTTATCACATCCTGCCGTTGCTTGGGTTTAGACGGCCTGTGGGCAAAATGGTGGTCATGCAACCGTGGTTCTACGGAACCGGCCAATTGTTGCACGTAATCGGCTTAGCCTGGTCAGGTGGCTACGGTGTGCAGAGGAAAACTGCAGGCGAATCTCAGGGCCTGGACGGCTTAGGCCAAATCGCCGGTATGGGATTGATGGGTTTGGGCGGTCTTATCGCCGTTATCGGGGGCGTTTTGTTTCTGATTGTTGTGTTTCGATCGATGTGGAGTCGAAGTTGATACGTCAAAACCGGCCTACTACGAATCGTTCGTCTGCATGGTCGCGGGTGCCGGAGCCTGGCTATCTTCCGATTCAACTCCTCTGAAAAATTGAATCGTGTTGAATGTAATGAGCGATAGCGTAAGGATGATGACAAAAAATAGTATAGACCGATTCTCCAGACGCTCGCCACGTTTTATTTCAATCAGATTCACTATTTTGTCCGACACCACATAAAGCACGATTGCGGCAATGGTAAAGTAAATCATTTCCATAAATCGGACTCCGGCGGCAAGCGTCGGTTTAACCGATATAAATGTGAAATGCCATTAGATAGACAACGATGCCGGTTACGGAAACGTACAGCCAAATCGGCAGCGTCCACCTTGCAATTCGCCGGTGCCGGGAAATGTTTCCCCTTATTGCGAGGCCTGCGGTAATAAGCGCCATCGGAAATAAAACTGCCGCAAGAATCACATGAGACGCGAGAATGGAAAAATAGACCGGCCGGATACCGCCACTGCCCGCGAATGGAATATTACCTATTTTTGAATGGTAATAAAGATAAAACACCATGAATATCGTCGATACAACTAAAGCGCTCACCATGCAGATTCGATGCGCGGATCGATTTCCCTTGCGAACGAAAATATAGCCGGTGACTAGAAACGTCGCGGCGGTGGCGTTTAGTATCGCCAGTAACGGCGGAATTACGGGAATGAGATCCATGCAGATTGTTAAACAAAATCTATACGGGGACAGGTAAACCGGTCGTCAATTCAAACCCCGTATAGTCTCAAATTGTGTTGCGATGGTTTGGTGATCGTGCGGTGGCGAAAAGCTTGCGACAAACTCGGTCTCCGGATTGACAAGAAAGATGGAGCCGGTGTGAGCCATTAAATAATTTTCGGAATCTGTGCCTTCTTCTCTAAAAAACATAGCGCCGAACTGCTCGGCAAGCGCGAGGGTTTCGTCTTGCCCTGCGGTAATACCGATAAAGTCCTGGTTGAAATAAGACAAGTATTGCGCCAACTGTTCGGGTTGGTCGCGTTGCGGGTCGACGGAAACCAATATGACCTGCACATCCCCGGCCGTATCAATCTGCACTCCCAGGTCGTCCATGAGCGAAGACAGCACGGTGAGGGTGGTCGGGCAGATGTCCGGACAATAGGTATAACCAAAGAACAAGAATGTCCATTTTCCATCGAGATTCGCCTGAGTATACGGTTCGCCTGTCTGGTCCTTGAAAACAAATGGTTGTAGCGGCCTGGATACAGGGCGGAGTACCCCTATCAGTTCCTGTGGAACTTTGGGCGTGATTTTACCCATCAATATGATAACCACAACTACAATGATTACGAACACCGCGAACAGGATCGTTGTCCCAACTGGGAAATTTTTTTTCATTCTAGCGTTTCACGGCTTCTTTTGTTTTGCTTCTTCCACTGGCTGACAAACCAGACAGCGAACAACAACAGTACGACAACATTGATGGCGATTCCAATCATGAAAAACGCAGACAGTTCACGAGACTCGTCATCAGACCGTATGCCTGTATTGGATTGAAGGACTTCATTCGACACGGTCGATTTCACATCCGCACCTTGAGTCTGGCCGGTACCGGAACTACTTTGCGCAAAAACGCCATTGCAAAGTCCCACGCAGATCAGAAAAAGATAAATCAATAGTGCGGTTTGAGGACGAGACGCGGCGGAATTGGTTTTATTAGGCAGTTTCAAGCAAACGATGTTCCGTAGGCACACGTGATTAAAAACGATTGAATCAATGATATTCTATCAACATATCTAACCGAGCGAGCGTATTTGTGAACAGAACCAACGGGGCGTGGTTACGGCATGTAATCGTTTTGACGATCATCTTGGCAGCACCCGCTGTGACCTATTCCGATTCGACCAACACCAGCGCGGACATCTATTCCGGATACTATTCCAGAGAGCAAAATGACGGCGAGTTAGCACAATCCTCAAGGAAGAGTCACTATATTCGATTTTATCCGGAAAACCGTGTTGTAAGATTGATCGTCCCGTATCCTTACTCCACGACTTTAAATGCCGACACCATACGAAAGGTATTCGACAGCGCAGCGAGTATGACCCTGGGAAGTGCGTATATATCGGATACTTTTGGTCTGCTGGAGGAAAAAATCGTTGCGCATCTGGATACGATTCGACTGATCGACGGTATTTATTATTTTGACTGCGGTGTCGCGGTTCCGTGCAGGATTGAGTTCGTTGACGAAGGCATGAACATCGTTGAGAAAGGTCTCGTCAGAGACCACGTAACGGCATACGATCTTGTACCGGACCCACCCGCGAACGACTGATTACAGTTTTACTGATCTTAAAGAATATTTTTAAAAACCCTAACTTTCCGCACAGGTAAAAGTATGTTTAGCTCAAAAAACACAAGGCAAAAAAACGCATCCCATTGTCTGCTGAAGGATGTGGGCGTCAACTCCATTAACCGGCAACATCTGCGTCTGGCGAGTTACGCCGTTGAATTCAATCAGATTATCGAAGAGCTTTCGAAGAAAGAACCGACTAACGGTGACTGGCATAGAATCGACGCCTTGTTTACCCGCGTTACACGCTACGTGCAAACTCATTTCCGCGAAGAAGAAGAGTTAATGCAAGAACATGGTTACCCGTATTTCGAGCCGCATAAAAAACTGCACGATAATTTTGTGAATGACTTGATTAAAATTCAGTCCAAGATCAACAACAGGAAAATCGCTTTTAAAGATAAATTCGGCAGCATGTTATGGGACTGGCTCATCCATCACATTAATGAGGAGGATTTTAGATATCGTGAGTTTTTTCGGGAGAAAGGGCTGAGATAGCGAGCAGACCGCAGGGGGATCTCTGTCACGATGTCACTTACCTATACATCGTTAAAGACTGTTCACCAATTATGCGCGCTGACAACTTTTACTCTGTTTATTTGGCGCGGCGTGTGGTTGCTCAAAAATCCTGAGCTAAAACGACCGAAATGGATGTTGATCGCGCCCCATGCTATCGACACCGTGTTGTTGGTCAGTGCGATAAGTTTAGTGGTTATTACACATCAGTATCCCGGCGTTCACACTTGGTTAAACGCAAAAATCATTGCGCTAGTGGTTTATATACTGTTGGGAATGACTGCTTTTCGTTTCGCCCAATCGCAAGCTGTAAAACTCACCGCTTGGGTCCTCGGACAGCTGGTATTTATCTATATCGTACTGGTTGCGTTAACGCGTTCGCCGACCTTGTATTGGTAACAACCGACATAATCGATACCTGCTCTATAAATCAGATTCAAGCATATGCGATCTGACCTGGCTGACATCGTTCAGAACGATATGATTGTCCTCGACTTCAATAAGTTTGTTAACCGTCAGACGGGAGAAGATGCGCGACAATGTCTCTGGTTTAATCGATAGACGGGACGCGATAACGTGCTTTGGCGCATGCAGTCTTATCTCGGTTTTATGCAGGCTATCCGATGGCACCTGTTCCAGCAGATAACTGATTAAGCGCGACGTTGCGCTGTGCAGGGTTAACCGGTCAATCTCCTGTACCTGCCAGTGCAATCGCTGACTCATGCGTCCCAGTAGCGCCATACAGGCGTCGCGTGATGAGTGCAACGCATTCAGATATTGTTGTGCTTCATATTGAATTACCGTGCTTGCAGCGACTGCTTCAGCATTGACCGGATAGGTGTGGGATTTGAGAAACATCACCGCCTCGGCAAATGTTTGGGATGGCGAAATAATATCGATCACTTTTTCACGACCGGCGCCTGAAAGCCGGGTCAGTTTTATCTGACCTTCGATAAGCTGAAAGAAATGATGCGCTTTTTGTTCCTGGCTGAATAAACGGTCACCTTCGTGTAGTTGAATAACATGCATTGATTGCAATATAGGATCGAGTTGGGATTCCGATAAATCTTTAAACAACATGCAGTTTCGTGCGTGCTCGAAAACCGTACCATCATTAATAAGCGTCGCGGAATGCTGTTTCATCGTTGCACGTTTTTATTCTGAATTATTGTTTCATCCTCTTCGTCGTCCATCAAAATCGAATGCGCGGGGCCGGCAAGGTCATCAAACTGACCCGAGCGTATTGCCCAAAAGAAGCCGATTATAATGACGGCAATCAGCAATAATGCAACAGGTATGAGCAAGTAGACGACTTCCATTTAGAATGACCGCTCGCGTATTAACCGGGACGAATTCAGAATGACCAGCACGGAACTTGCCGCCATGCCAATAGCAGCCACCCATGGTGGAACATAACCCATCGCCGCCAGTGGAATAGCAATAATATTGTATGCAATCGCCCAGGCGATATTCTGCCGAATAATTTTATGTGTTTCGCCGGCCAGACCGAATGCTTTCACCAGCGACGACAGATCTTTGTTCACAAGCAATATATCGGCGTTAGCACTGGTGATGTTCGCCGTCTCGCTCATGGCAATGGATACCCCCGCAGCACCCATCACCGGTGCATCGTTTACACCATCGCCAATCATTGCCGTCTTTACGCCTCGGTTATTCATATCATTTATCACCGCCAGCTTCTGGGCGGGCGTTTTATCCGCATACACATTGTCTATTCCGATACTGTTCGCCGCATTTTGAGCAACAGCTTTGCGATCACCGGTCAACATCGCAATGTTTTTACCCTTGCGCTTCAATACCTGAATAACATCCTTAGCGTCCGCCCGTATCTCGTCTTGAAAGCGAAACAAACACAGCGGTTCATTTTTGGCGGCCAACATCACCGTCGTCGTTTCATGCTGTAAATACGCGTTTTCCTCATCAATCCGACCCAATGTACTTAAAACAAACGACGGCTTACCGATAGAATAAACACAGCCGTCTATCTCGCCGGTCATGCCTTCGCCAGGAGTATTCGCAATATGCGTCGCCCTTAAACCATACGCATCCTTACCCGTGCGCGCAACGATTGCCTGCGCGAGTGGATGTTCCGATTGCCGCTCAAGGGCCGCTGCAATCTCCAGGCAACGTCGCTGCGACAGATCGCTCAACGGCTCGATGCGATCCAGCACGATGTTGCCTTTGGTTAAGGTTCCGGTCTTATCGAAAATAAAGTGCGTTGCCGCATGCAACGCTTCCAGCGCGTGTTCCCGCGTAATCAGGATACCGTTTTTCAGCGCACGACTGGTCGCGGCAGACATGGCTGCCGGGGTTGCCAGCGATAAAGCACATGGACAACTGACGATCAAAACAGCAATAGTCGCTTGCAACCAGATATCACTGCCCTGCCACAACCAATAACCGGCGACGAGTCCGGCAATACTCAATACCGTAACGACAAAGTAGCTTGCAATACGATCTGTCAATTGTGTGAAAATTGACTTGCCGCTCTGTGCGCGTTGTAACAATCGCTCGATGCCGGACAAGACGGTATCCCGTCCTACGCTGGTTACTTTCACCTTAATTGGACTATCTATGTTGATAGAACCCGCAATGACTTTTTCACCCTTGCGACGCGTTACCGGCAGACTTTCACCTGTCAGGATGGATTCATCGATACTGGCGCTCCCATCGATGACAGTCCCGTCGACAGTAACTATCTCGCCGGGTTTGACCAGCACGTGATCACCTGGACGTAGTTCAACGCAGGGAATGGTGGAATAGCGCTCCGCGTTTGCATGAAAGTCTATGCGCGTTGCGCTACCGGGAAGCAGGGGTAACTTGCGATCGACGATACCGGCCGCTCGTGTTCGATTGTTGAGTTCCACATAGCGTGCGCCCAACACCAGCAAGACAAACATGACAACCGAGTCGAAGTACACTTTGCCGCTGCCACTCAGTGTGGCCCAGGTACTGGCGCCGAATGCGATGCTTAGACCCAGGGCAATGGGCACGTCCATACCGAGGCGGCGAAGTGTGAAGTCTTTCCATGCGCCACGAAAAAAAGTCTGGCCGGAGTAGACCAGCACACCGGCGGTGAGCAATAAACTGATGCGTTGAAAAAACTGGCGAAAATCGCTTTCCATACCCCACCAGTCACCGGCGTACAACGCGACAGACAGAATCATGACTTGCATGCCCAGCGCCGCCGCCACACCGATGCGGCGTAAGGATTGTTTACGCTCGTGATTCAACAAAGCCTGCCGGCGGTTTGGATCGTAGGGATGGGCCGAATAACCGATGCGGGTAATTTCGTACAGCACGGCGCTGAGCTTGATTCGGGTTTCGTCCCAACGCACCAGGGCTTGGTGATTGCTGTAGTTCACCTCGGCGCCTTCGACACCTTCGAGACTGGAAAGATGTTTTTCGTTCAGCCAGACGCAGGCCGCACAGGTGATGCCTTCCAATACCAGGGCAGCTTCCTTTAACCCATCATCCAGCTCACGCACGAAACTTTGTTGCACCGTCGGATGATCGTAAATTGCGTAATCTTCCTGTCGCACATCCGTGTTCGCCTTCAAACCCTTTTCAGAACGCAAACTGTAGTAGTTTTCGAGACCGGCGCCATGAATGGCTGCGGCAACCGCGGCACAACCCGGGCAGCAAAAACTCTGCGTTTGTTGGCCCAGCGGCTGCCTCACTGACTCGCTTGCGGGTACCGGTAACCCGCAATGAAAACAATCGAGATTCAGGGACGAAACGGAGGCTACCGCCATAAACTAGACATTGATATTAGGTTCTCGTTGAGTCTGGACTTGTATTGCATAACCATTGTTGATCCAGGTCAACTGCCCCTGATCACAATAAACGATCATATCTTTTTGTAACCTTCAATCTATTTTCAAGAGTATGTCACAATGAAAACCAATGTTGGAACAATTGACCGTGTCGCCCGCATTATTTTCGGTCTTGTCCTTATTTCCTTGGTCTTTATCGGCCCACAAACGCCATGGGGCTGGATTGGAATCGTCCCGTTAGTCACAGCACTCATCGGCTGGTGTCCGGCTTATTCGATATTCGGCATCAAGACCTGCAAGAACGCAACTGCTTCGTAATAATTCTATATCCGATCGACTTGTACTGGAGTTCATTCAGTACCCACAACATCCACCACGAAGGCCAAATAAAAAGAATTGAGGTTGTTATGAAATTTCGTGTGTTAACAATGCCCAATGTCGCATTGTTAACAAACGGATTTCTTATTCATATTGCTACGCACGGACTGGTATTAACTAAAGCAATACAAAATATTACTTTTCGCATTCAAAAACCTTGCGCCTTTTTAATACTAACTTGATTTGAGTCAACACATTTCTTTTTTATCTCCTCTATAAATACGCCACCAAATTTTTCATTCTATTCAGGAGTTAGCCATGCACCATAACAGCGCTTTAACGGTAAGTGCACTATTGACAATCACTTCGTTGTCCACAGGTCCCGCTGCTTTGGCCTACGATGAGGGTGAGTGGTTGTTTCGAGCTGGCGTAGCCCACGTCGCTCCGAACGATGACAGCGGCGCCATCGAAGACCGGGCTGGCAATGTGGTTGTTCCGGGTTCACCGGTCGAAGTCGATTCCGGTACCGCCGTTGGACTTACCGCAACATACATGCTACGCGATAATATTGGCCTGGAATTACTGGCAGCCACGCCTTTTAAACATGATTTAAAAGGTGCTGAGGGATTGGCAGCGTTGGACCGGATCGGTTCAGTCGAACATTTGCCGCCTTCATTGCTGGTTCAATACCACTTTTCACCGCAGGCGAAAGCACAACCTTATGTGGGTATAGGACTTAATTATACGACCTTCTTCAGCGAGGAGGCATCGTCGTCTCTTGAAGGTGCACTCGGTGAAACAAAAATCAAACTCGACGATTCACTTGGATTGGCGGTACAGGCAGGTATCGATGTTCAATTAAATAACGATTGGTTTCTAAACGCTGCTTACTGGCGTCTCAACATAGACACCGAAGCAACGTTAAGAACTCAGGGTGCGGGGCGCCTCGAAGTGGATGTTGACATCGACCCTGACGTCTTCATGCTTGGAGTAGGTAAGCGGTTCTAACACAACTCGAAATATAAACCGTCTATTGCGAGGGGGAGACACAACACCCCCTCATCTTTGTTAGAATATCGGCAAAACGCGTGGTAATTGACCCAGGTCAAGAATAGACGCCGCAACGACCTGGAAAATTCACTTGAAATTAATAACGAGTTCACAAGAATAATGTTAGTCCAACACATTAAGGGTTTGCTCACCAACCCCAATATTGAATGGGCTGCGATACGTGACAGAAATTTGAGCGTAGCCCAGCTTTACACGGAATTCCTGCTTGTCGCCGCCGCCATTGCACCGGTTTGCGCGTTGATCGGGACGACGACTATCGGTTGGAGTATCGGGATCGGCGACCCGGTCAAGCTGACCTTCGGCAGCGCACTGAAAATGTCCGTCGCGTTTTATATCGCCATACTGGTGGCAACATTTACCATAGGCAAACTGATTCACTGGATGTCGGAGACCTATGGCTCGGAACAATCACTGTCCACCTGTGTAGCGCTCGCCGGATTTACCGCCCTGCCCCTTTTTCTGGTCGGCGTCGTTCAGCTCATTCCAACACTGTGGCTAAATTTTATTGTTGGATTGCCAGCTTTGGCTTACAGCGTCTATCTGTTGTACACCGGGGTTCCCATCATGATGCAAATCCCCAAGGAACGCGGATTCTTGTTTTCCAGCTCTATCCTGGCGGTGGGTCTTGTGACACTGGTGGGCTTACTGGCCATCACCGCGGGCTTATGGGGTGTCGGTATCGGGCCACGATTTACCGGTTAGTTTTTCCAATTACTTCGGTTAACCATTTCGAATAAAACCAATGAATAGTACAGCTGAAACTTATAACTACACCGTAGTCCGGCAATTTGCCATTATGACCGTGGTTTGGGGCATAGTGGGTATGTTAGTCGGCGTGTTTATCGCGGCACAACTTGCCTGGCCTGCTTTGAATTTCGACATTCCCTGGCTCACGTTTGGCCGGTTGCGACCGCTGCACACCAACGCAGTGGTTTTTGCCTTTGGCGGCAGCGCATTGTTCGCAACATCGTATTATGTCGTACAACGCACCTGCCATGTGCGTTTGTTTTCCGACAAATTAGCAGCCTTCACCTTTTGGGGCTGGAACCTGGTTATTGTCGCAGCGGCCATTACCCTGCCATTAGGAATCACCACCACAAAAGAGTACGCCGAGCTTGAATGGCCTATCGATATTTTGATTACCGTTGTGTGGGTTGCCTATGCAGTGGTGTTCTTTGGCACAATCGCGAAACGCAAAATTAAACATATTTATGTTGCCAATTGGTTCTTTGCCGCATTTATTCTTACCGTCGCGGTGCTGCACGTGTTCAACAGCGCCGCCCTGCCGGTCAGTTTGTTTAAATCCTATTCCGCTTATGCAGGTGTGCAGGATGCCATGGTGCAGTGGTGGTACGGTCACAACGCAGTGGGGTTTTTCCTCACCGCCGGTTTCCTCGGCATCATGTACTACTTTATCCCTAAGCAGGCGAACCGGCCTGTGTATTCCTATCGATTGTCCGTCGTACACTTCTGGGCGTTGATTTTCACCTACATCTGGGCGGGACCGCATCACCTGCACTACACCGCATTACCGGACTGGGCGCAGTCAGTGGGCATGGTCTTTTCACTGGTATTACTCGCACCAAGCTGGGGCGGCATGATTAACGGTATCATGACTTTGTCCGGCGCCTGGGAGAAGCTGCGCAGCGATCCGATACTCAAGTTTCTTATCGTTTCCGTATCGTTCTACGGCATGTCAACTTTTGAAGGCCCGATGATGTCGATAAAGACGGTTAATGCGTTGTCCCACTTTACCGACTGGACTATCGGTCATGTCCACTCCGGCGCACTCGGTTGGGTCGGTTTCGTGTCCATCGGCGCGATTTACTATCTCGTGCCCCGTTTATTCGGATGTGAAATCTACAGCAAGAAGCTCATTGAAACGCATTTCTGGGTTGCAACAATCGGCATCGTGTTGTACATCACCGCGATGTGGATCTCAGGCATTATGCAGGGATTGATGTGGCGTGCGGTTAATACCGATGGCACGTTGACCTACAGTTTTGTAGAAAGCGTTCAGGCAATGCACCCCTATTACCTAATTCGCCTGCTGGGTGGGATTTTATATCTCGGCGGTATGTTGATTATGGCTTACAACATTGCGCGCACTATTGCCCAGGGCAAGGCCATTAGCGAAACCGCCTTACCCGTACCGGCGCACTAGGAGATCACAAATGTCATTACAAGCAAAAGCCGAACAAAACTCCGCATGGCTGATCGGGCTGGTGCTGTTAGTCGTCAGCGTCGGTGGGATAGTAGAGATCGTACCATTGTTTTTTCAAAAGTCCCTCACCGAGCCGGTACAGGGACTCGAACCCTACCCGCCGCTCCAATTGGCCGGCCGGGATATTTATATCCGTGAATCGTGCATGTCATGTCATTCACAAATGATAAGGCCGTTTCGCGCCGAGACCGAGCGATACGGTCATTACTCCGTCGCCGGCGAATTCGTTTATGACCGCCCGTTTCAATGGGGTTCAAAACGAACCGGCCCCGATCTTGCGCGAGTCGGTGGTCGTTACAGCGATGACTGGCACCGTGTTCACATGATCAATCCACGTGACGTCGTGCCTGAGTCCATCATGCCAGGTTATCCCTGGCTGGAAACGGCAATGCTCGATAGTTCAAGCATCGAGGCAAAAATGCGAACCCTCAGAAAACTAGGTCACCCATATACAGACGAACAAATCGCCGGTGCAGCAAAAGAGCTGGAAGGAAAAACAGAAATGGATGCCTTGATCGCCTACCTGCAAAACCTGGGCACATTAATAAAAATTCGGAGGTAATGTCGTGAGCACATTTCACATAATCTGGACCATTGCGCTGTTTGTAATTTTTCTCGGCATTTTCTTGTGGGCCTGGAGCAGTCGCAAAAAACGCGATTTTGATGAGGCAGCGCAACTGCCGTTGACAGACGATCTTCCGCTCGACGACAGCGGTGTTTCGAGTCGTACAAACACGGAGACAAATCATGCCTGATTTTACAAGCGGGTTCTGGAGCTGGTTCATTGCCATTCCCGTTGTTTTGGGATTGATCGGTTGTCTTTGGCTGATACTGGGTAACAACGGAGGTAAAGCGGTAACGGAAGAAACGACAGATCATGTCTGGGATGGAGACCTGCGCGAATACAATAATCCCCTGCCACGCTGGTGGCTAAACATGTTCGTCATTACGCTGATTTTTGGCGCGATATATCTGATTCTTTATCCCGGATTAGGCGCGTTTAAGGGTTTGCTGGGCTGGACGGAACTGAATCGTTACGAAGCGGAAGTACAGGCCGCCAACGATGAGTTCGGCCCGTTATATGCGCAGTACGCCGCAACCGACGCGAAAGAATTGATCAAAAATCCGGATGCAATGAAAACCGGTGCACGTTTGTTTTCAACCTATTGCACAACATGCCACGGCTCGGATGCGCGCGGTGCGAGAGGCTTTCCGAATTTGCGTGATGCGGATTGGTTATACGGTGGTGAACCGGATCAAATCGAAACATCTATTCTGCAGGGACGAAATGGTGTCATGCCACCCTGGGGTGCTGTCCTGAAAGAAGAAAATCAGTTAATTGAAGTGGCTGAGTACGTGCGCTCACTTGCCGGCAAGGAAGTGGATTCGGGTGTCGCCACGAAAGGCGAGCAACACTACAATAGTCTATGTGCATCGTGTCACGGGCCGGACGGTGCAGGTAACGTACAACTCGGAGCACCCAATCTGACTGACGATGTTTGGTTGTATGGCGGCTCCCAGCGGGCCATCATTCAATCCGTCGAACAAGGACGTAACGGTATCATGCCCGCACATGGCGAATTTCTGGGCAAAGAAAAATCCCACTTGCTGGCGGCTTATGTCTATAGCTTGTCGCAGGAAGCGGCGGAATAGATTTTAGTGCGGCAACCCGCTCCTCTATATGCAAAAAGTTATCGCTGTACTATGGCCTTCGTTTTTGATTGCAGGGTTGGCTACGATCCTATGCTTTGCTGTACTTGATCCTTTCGACCTGGCCGAAATATCAGGCTTTCCTGAACTGAGCCGTATCGCGGTTTACAGTATCGTGTTTCTTTGTTTGTGGGTGTTAACCACGCTTTCGTCATTACTGACTCTGTACTTTTTGCGACCCTTACCCAGGGTCAGGGATGCGTTAGATGAACGCACCTCATAAACCGAAACAACAGGACAAGAATAAACAGGACGATTTCGAGCAACAGCTTTACGAAACGCGTCAAAAAATATATCCCCGCCTGGTTCACGGCATCTTTGCCCGCTTGCGTACCAGTGCGGTTATTATTTTACTTGGACTATTTTACGGTGTAGCCTGGCTGCGCTGGGACGGTCACCAGGCCGTTCTGTTCGACCTGCCCGCGCGTAAATTTTATATATTCGGTCTGACCTTCTGGCCGCAGGATTTCTTCTACCTGTCTGCACTGCTAATCGTCGCGGCCCTGTCATTATTCTTCTTCACGGCACTTGCCGGTCGCTTGTGGTGTGGTTACGCCTGTCCGCAAACGGTCTGGACCGAGGCATTCCTGTGGATAGAACGCAAGATCGAGGGCGACCGAAACAAACAGATAAAACTGGATAAAGCGCCGTTCAGCGCACACAAGTTTTCAATCAAGGCGACCAAGCATTTTATCTGGATTGTGTTCGCGCTGTGGACGGGCTTTACTTTCGTCGGTTATTTCACACCGATTCTCGAACTGGGTCAGAAAATAGTCAGCCTGAGCACCGGTCCCTGGGAAACATTCTGGATTTTATTCTACGGTTTCGCCACTTACGGCAATGCCGGTTGGTTACGCGAACAAGTGTGTATTTACATGTGCCCCTACGCACGTTTTCAAAGCGCGATGTTCGACAAGAACACACTTATCATTTCCTATGATCCGAAACGCGGAGAGCCACGCGGCTCGCGCAAACGCAGTGTTGATCCAAAGTCGATTGGTCTCGGCGACTGTATCGATTGCACGCTGTGCGTACAGGTATGTCCTACCGGAATCGATATTCGCGACGGTTTGCAATACCAGTGCATAGGTTGCGCCGCCTGCATCGACGCCTGCGATAACGTGATGGACAAAATCGGCTATCCCAAAGGCCTTATCAAATACACCACGGAAAACACGGTCGAGGGTAATAAAGCAAAAGTTCTGCGGCCACGCGTCATACTGTACGGGTTCATATTGTTAGCCGTGTTGAGCGCGGTAGCGTTTGGCATTGCTACCCGTACTCCGGTAGGGTTAGATGTGATTCGCGATCGCAATTCATTATATCGCGAAACAGATGAAGGCCTGATTGAAAATGTTTATACGTTAAAAATATTGAATAAAAGCCATCAAGAGCATGAATTTGAAATTTCCGCCAGCGGAATTGAGCACCTGAACGTACTGCTTGATAAATCGGAAATTCGCGTCCCATCCGGTCAGGTGATGGATGTGCCTGCGCGTTTGCAAGCCGATCCGGTCGATTTGTACAGCCGGCGCAGTGATGTGTTTTTTACCATACGCTCGCTGACCGACGAGAAAATACAAACTAGTGAAGAGGCCCGGTTTCTTGGCCCTTAGCAATCAATGACAACTGACATGGATAATGATGACTGATAGTCTGCCAACACCACCAGCACCTTGGTACCGGCAGCCCATGGTCTGGTTCATTATCGGCATACCACTATCCAGTGTCGTCGTCGGTATCGTCATGTTGACACTCTCGATTCAATCTTACGACGGACTCGTCGTGGACGACTATTACAAACGCGGCAAGGAAATTAATCGCGTACTGGAAAGAGACCTGTATGCCGGAAAGAACAACATTAAAGCCAAGGTGCGGCTGAATCCGGACAACCTGATTGTCGACGTGGAATCAAATGACACTTACGCCCTCGGGTCTGAAATTGAAATACAGTTTTTACATCCCACTCAATCCGGCAAGGATTTCCGCTTGCGCGCAGGTCAATACGGCCCCGGACAATACCGCGCGGACATTTCACATCTTCCTGTGGGGCGCTGGATTGTACAAATCGGTACACCGCTATGGCGCCTGGTAACCAATGTGAATATTCAACAACCCACCGGGTTTACTATGCGGCCTCTATCATCGGACAGGATCGGTAACTGAACAATATGACGACGACACTGCTCATGGCTGCGTTTGCCGCTGGATTGTTCGGTTCGGTGCACTGCATCGGCATGTGCAGCGGCATCGCCGGCCTGTTAAATGCGGGTTTAAAACAGGGTAATCAAAGACGTCGCATCTTGTACCAACTGGCGTACAACATCGGCCGAATCATGAGTTACTCGATAGCCGGCGCGATTGCGGGATACATTGGTCATCGCTCGCTGGCATTCTTTACCCCAGAACACGCGCGTTCAATCGGTGCGACAATTGCCGGTGGATTTATGATTGCGCTGGGATTTTATATCGCCGGTTGGTGGCGCGGTCTCGCCGTGCTGGAACGCGGCGGACAACGCGTGTGGAAAACCATCGAACCGTTGAGTCGCCGCTTCTTACCCGTAAAACACTGGCCCCAAGCTGTGGCTGTGGGCGCCGTATGGGGTTGGCTGCCCTGCGGTTTGGTTTATGCCAACCTCGCCTGGTCACTTACAGTGGGTGGCGCGTTAAACGGTGCATTATTAATGCTGACGTTTGGTTTGGGAACATTGCCTACATTACTACTGGTTGGCACAACCGCTGATCGTCTGCTTCAGATACGATCGGTGCCGGTTGTTCGACACGCCGCGGGAGCCATCATTATTGCATTTGGGCTATTCATGTTTGTCGGGCCATCCATGCCCGGGCACGGCAACCATGCGTTTCAGATGGAAGAAACACAAATCAAACACTCCGTAACCCACTCACGCATTCCTGGTCAGTTCCATGATACTGTCGCGTAGTTGCTGGTAGTCTTCTTCCACCTCATCGCCAAATACAGGGTCACCTTTCCAGTCGGTAGCGTATTCGATTTTCTGCCAGTCCGATTTGCTCAGACTACCCGCCGCCGTTGGCAATATTTCGGTTTCCTCAAGGCGCATGTGACTAAAAATGTCAGCAATGTATTTTCGCCCCTGATTGATGATCGATTCCCGTGCAACAGGTTCATCCTGAATAATTGCTTCGAATAGCGCTTGAAGCTGCAGCCCATCGAGCGCCAGTTGCTTATGCTCCGATTCCAGTTTATCGATTATTTTTTTCTTGGATGCGTCGCGCTCAGCTAACAAGTCAAATAAAACATCTTCCTTGGGGTGATGCACCACATCCTGGTAGTCGGTGACATACTTCATTGCTTCGGAAATCACTGCGAAATTCACTTCTTCCTCGTTTTCAATTTTGTCGATCTGCGATTCCATGAATTTCAAAATACGCGCGAAATTGCGATGATCTGTTTCCAGTTGTTGTACCAGTTCCATGCTAGATTCCCGGTTGAATTTACGTTAACAATTTCACGGATTGCTGCGTGTTGACTTGATGTAAGTCAATAATTGACGATTAACAAACCGTACAGTGTGAATTTGAACACTATACTTTGACAGATATCAAGACCATGCATGAAAAAGACGTTACTGAATACAAAAAAAGGCTAGTAACCCTGCGCGCCGAGCTGACGGAGCAAGTTGATGACGACCTTGAAGAAACTCATCGGGAAATACACGCCCAAACCAGCGATGGCACCGGCGACTCCGGCGATATTGCCATGACGGATCAGGTGTCGCACCTCGGACTTGCGGCGGCGAGCCGGCACTCCGAACAATTACACGCCGTCATTGAAGCGCTGGAGCGCATAAAACAAGGAACCTACGGCATATGTATCGACTGTGACCAGTCAATCGGCGAAAAACGCCTGCTTGCAGATCCCGCGGTATACCGATGCATCGACTGTCAGGAAAAAAGCGAACGCACGTTTGATGAAAAGGATGCAACACCGAGCTTATAAGCGAATTCGTAATTAGAGGCGAATCGCCTGAATATTCTTCCAAATCGAATCAGGATCGAACGCACCTTCCGAATCAATGGGAACGCAATGGTGACGTTCTTCCATCGATAACGGCTCTGCATATTCCTGCTGATATTTCAAAACATCGAGCGTCGCCTCGGAAGCATCCGATTTTGATTCAAGCCGTTGTTTGATCCGCCGCCGCAACGTTTCCGGCGAAGCCTGAATGTTCAGTATGACGTAGGACGTGTTCAATTCCTCGGCCAGCTTGCGAAACATCTGCCGGTCACCTGATTGTAAAAACGTTGCATCAACCAGAACGGGGTAACCTGCCGCAACGATTTTTCGGGCAAGTACCAGCAACCGGCCGTACACGGCTCGATTGATATCTTTGGAGTACAACCCTTCTCCGGTTTCGCTATGACTGTCCGCCTGACCGGATAACCCCGCAAGACGTTTGCGTTCGATATCGGAGCGTACACGAATCATGTCCGCAGACTGCAATAGCCGCTCACTGATAAAGGTCTTGCCACAACCGGATAAACCGTGGGTGATAATGATCGGCGTGTTACCGGCGGGTTTTGTATAGTGTTTCGCCAGGGCAACATGACGTTCAAACCCGGCTTGAACAGTTTTCATCGAATGTTTACTGTCGCTGATTTGTTGCAACTTGATACATGCGACTTTTGCCCGCACCATCGCACGATAGGTGAGATAGTGTCTTAGCAAATACAACCCTGCATAATCGCCCGAAGCTTCGAGATATTTGTTTAGAAACAGACGCCCTTGACGACTACGCTGATGATAGGCGAGATCCATAAGAAAGAAGGCAATTTCACTGATAGTATCGATCCAACGCAAATCGGCATTAAATTCCAGGCAGTCGAAAGCGACTATCCGGTTATTCAACAGGGTCAAATTACCGAGGTGCAAGTCTCCGTGGCATTCGCGCACGAAACCGTCACGCTTGCGTTGTTCGAAGCGGGCTTGGTTATTCCGCAATGACTCTTGCGTCCATCCTTCAATCGCTTGCAGGGCATCTCGCAACCCGATTGATTTGGTGCACGGCGCGCAGAAGGCAAAGTTATCCAATACCTGCTGTGTAACAGATTCGTATGTAGCAAATTCACTGTCCCATCCAGCGGGTACCAGACTTGCATGAAAATCGGCAATATCGGCAGCAAATTCATCTATTTGAGCCGATGATAACTCCCGTTGCTTAAGATAGCGGTCAAGCTGGTGATTCTGATCGAATTGCCGCATCTTGACTGCGTATTCGATCGCTTCGCCCTTGCCGTCCAGTTCGGGCCGATCACAGCTTCCAGTTATTGAGACAACCCCCAGATAGAGATCGGATGCCGTGCGTTTATTCAAACGAACTTCTTCGTTGCAATAAAATTTTCGTTTTTCCAGCGTACTGAAATCAACGAAACCCAGGTCAACCGGTTTCTTGATCTTGTAGACGAATAGACCGGTCAACAAAACATAGGAGATGTGCGTTTCGATAACTTCAATGTGCGATACCGCATGCCCAAATTGACCGGGTTCGGACAACGCAGCAACCAGTTTTTGTGTGTTTAAGCTTTGTTCTTGTTTGGCAGTCAATAGCGGACTCGCAGCGAGATATTTCATTTCCTATGGGTAGTCTGGGCCAACTGATTCCAGGATTTTTGACTCAAATCAAAACCTGCACTTCGGACTTAATACAGAATATCAACATTGATCTTTTCATGTAAGGAGATAGAAATGGCAGAGTTAGTACGATCAAAAGAGTCCCAACCAAAATGGGGTGTTTTTAGTGATGACCTCGACAATATGTTCGAAGGTTTTTTTCGTCCGATGCGCCGGATGACAGAGGAGAGCGACGGCAGTTTTGTCCCGGCAGTCGATGTGCTCGAAAACGAAACGAAGTACACCGTGAAAGCGGAACTGCCCGGTGTAAAAAAAGAAGACATTGATGTTTCCATCAACAACGGCGTTCTCACCATCAACGGTGAAACCCGTATTGAAGAAGAAGAAAAGGATAAAGAAGGTCGAATTATTCGCCGCGAACGCCGGTTTGGGAAGTATGTGCGCAGCATGCAGTTGGGAGGCGTCGTAGACGAATCCGCCATCAAGGCGAGTTACAAAGATGGCATATTAGAGCTTGAACTACCCAAAGTAGAAGAAGCAAAGCCCAAGAAAGTCGATATTCAGATTCAATGATTTTCTGACCAGCTGCAATCCGGTATTGGAACGACCGCGACCAGGCGGTCGTTCTACTGTGTCAAACCGAATAACACTCCTGGTATCGTATAATCGCCACATCGAAAAACGTTGATCCCGATCATACTTTCATTGAATAGGCTGTCTATAATGAACAACGTCCGTTGACATGACGATACGAACATGACATTTAAAACCATTTCGGTTTACGTGGACGACCACGACGATTGTGTTGACAGAATCCGGGTTGCACTGGCTATTGCACAACGGTTCGGAGCGCATGTTAACGGACTGTACGTGCGCCGCAGCCTGCAGATTCCAACGGTAACGCAAATCGAAAGCGGCACGGGTTTGATTGAAGCCCAGCAAACCATGATCAATGAACTGGAAGTCGCCGCTTCATCCCGGTTCAGCGACACGGTAAAAAGCGCATCCCCTGAAGTCGTTACGGAATGGCGCGTACTCGACGGGCCACGTAATGACGAATTAGAAAACCAGGCACGCTACTCGGACCTGTTAATAATCGGGCCGCCGAGCACAAACCCCGATGAAACCGGCATTACCGACTCGATAGTCTTGAATACCGGCGGGCCGGTACTCGCGCTGCCCAACGGCGTCAGCACCGTACCTGGGCGACATGTGCTTATCGGTTGGAATGGCAGCCGTGAAGCAGCCCGGGCCGTGCACGATGCGATACCTTTCATCAAAACGGCCGAGCAAATTCGAGTAACATCGATTCATACGCCGCAAAACGTTGATGCCGATCAGGCTGCCAGATGCTGCGCTCATCTGGCTAAACACGGGCTGGAAGCGGTTTCGGAAAATCATATTCTGGATCGTACCCATGATGCGGGAAAGAAATTATTGGAACTCGCGGACGAGCAAATGACCGATCTCATCGTCATCGGAGCCTATGCGCATCGGCGCATACGCGAGATCGTATTCGGCGGCGTCACCAGGGACTTGCTCATAGACTTGAAAATACCCGTGTTCATGTCTCACTAAAAACCAACCCAGGAACAATACTTTGAAATCATTCTTGTTCGCCTCACGGTTTACCGTTCTATTTGTCATTAGTGTTCTGGTTTTCAGTGGCTGCGCCGCCATTCGCAAAGTTACCTATCCGCCCAATTTCACTTATCTGGAAAAGAAGACAGTCACCTCGTCCATGCATCAACTTGCGGTCAGTATCGAAAAACTGGACAGCGTGCTGCGGGAAATGGGCGACGACGTATCGGCGCCCGAACGCGAGCGCGTCATTAGCCAGTTAAACAACATGGAGTCAATCGCGAATAATCTCGGTGCCGGCACACAAGTGACCAATCATCTGCTGCTCGATCAACATATCGATCAGTTCAAATCCGACGTCATTAGCGCGCGGCGTTCAGTTGAATCGGAGCCACCTAACTTTTATCTGGTTGGACGCCTGTCTGGAAGCTGTACCGGTTGTCATGTGCTGCGATAAACCGTACTCGGTCGTCAGCCATGACTTAGCAATCACTAATCGATAGAATATCCGCCACAAACAACGAGCATAGTTCAACACCTCGTCTATGGGGAAACCGCAACAAAAGGTCAACAACAAGCATTTTACTATCTCTACCGAAGAGGTTATTGCTATCCTGGAAACGGCCGTGGAAGGCATCGTCACTATCGACCTTGATGGCATCGTGCGTTTATTTAACCCGGCCGCGGAAGTGATGTTTGGTTACGACGCGCGTGAAGTGATAGGACAAAACGTCAACATGCTCATGCCGGAACCCCATGATGATCAACACAACAGGTTTTTAAGCCATTATCTTGATACTGGCAAGAAACGGATTATCGGCATTGGCCGGGAGGTGATGGGTAAACGGAAAGACGGGCAAATTTTTCCGCTGGACTTATCTGTCTCAGAAGTCAATGTGGATGGTAAACGTAGTTTCGCCGGCGTATTACGTGATATCACCGAACGCAAGGAAATGGAAACAGCGTTGCGACAACATGCCGAGCATCTCGCCCATTATGATCGGGTCGATATGATGGGTGAATTCGCTGCGGGTATCGCTCACGAAATTAACCAACCACTGACCGCGATCGCGACCTATGCTCAGGCCTGCCGGCGTCTTATAGAATCGGACCAGGACGACAAGCAGGAAGTGAGTGAGGCGCTGGAAACCATAAGTCAACAGGCTGAGCGGGCCGGCGAAGTCATTCGCCGCCTGCGCAACATGGTTAAACGCACCGATTCACAGCGAAAACCACACGATATAAACAAGCTGATAGGGGATGCGTTTCGCCTGGCAAAACTGGACACGCGAACATCCGGCCTTGACATGCGACTTGACTTGCAGGATGACCTGCCACAAGTCGAGATAGATGCTATACAGATTCAGCAAGTCATACTTAACCTTATTCGCAATGCCGTCGATGCGTTATCCGATCATCCGGCAGGGGAGCAATGTGTCATCGTAAAGACCGAACTTGGGGACGATGAAAAAATAGTTATAATCGTCACTGATAACGGCGTCGGCATCCCCCCAGATATCCAGCATGATTTGTTTAATCCATTTTTTACCACCAAAGAAAAAGGCATGGGTATCGGCTTGTCCATATCGCAATCCATTGTGACCGCCCATGGTGGTAAACTTTGGTTTGAATCGGAGCCTGACAAAGGTAGTTCGTTTTATGTATCTCTGCCCTGTGCTTTAACACCGAATGACCAGTGAACCAATAGTATTTATCGTCGACGACGATAAAGCCGTACGTGATTCCATAAAGCTGCTAATGAAATCAGTGGGCAGACCGGCTGAGACATACGGTTCGGGCGACGAGTTTCTCGATGCTTTCAGCCCTGACTGGAGCGGTTGCCTGATTCTCGATATTCGCATGCCGGGCATGAGTGGGTTGGAACTGCAGGAAAAATTAAATGCACTGGGATCACAACTGAAGATTGTATTTATCACGGGTCATGGTGACATCCCGATGGCGGTTCAGGCCATGAAACACGGCGCCGCTGAATTTCTGCAAAAACCGTTTCGAGACCAGGATTTGATCGATCATGTTAGCAAACTGTGCGACAAGGCGTTCGAAACACTATCGGACCAGGCCGAGAAACAAACCGTACGTCAGCGTTTGCAAGAACTCAGTGAACGCGAACGCGATATCATGAGCCGAATTGTCGAAGGACAGGCAAACAAAGCGATTGCAATTGATCTTGACTTAAGTCCACGAACGGTGGAAGTACATCGATCAAACGTTATGAGAAAAATGCAGGCCCGCTCGCTCGCGCATTTGATACGCATGGTGTTGTTTATCGAAGCAAGCTAGACGCGACAAGTGGATGAGTAAAAAAATAATCATCCAGGGGGCGGCTTCCATCTCTGAAGTACCGGGCATTGAGACAATCGCCAATCGTGCCGAGTTAATATGTGCCAATGACACCGAGCAATTGCGCGATGCCTTAAGCGACGGAGAAATATTACTCGGATGGGATTTTAAGGCCGGCAGTCTGCGCGATGCATGGAGTAGTGCAAAAAAATTGCACTGGATTCACTGGTGCGGTGCAGGCGTTGATGCCGTGTTGTTCCCGGAATTGCGCAATAGCGATGTAGTGCTGACCAATTCCCGCGGCATATTCGATCAGGCCATGGCCGAATATGTACTCGGATTGATTATTGCATTGACCAAGCAATTTCCACAAACCCTGGCGTTTCAGCGTCGATGCCAATGGCGGCACCGACTGACGGAAAACATCACCGGTCGCAGAGTGTTACTCGTCGGTGTCGGCAGTATTGGCCGCTCTATTGCTCGATTGTTAACTGCCGCCGGAATGAATGTGTATGGCGTGGGTACCAGGGCGCGCGATAACGACGCGGACTTTGGTGCGATCGCCGGTATTGATGACCTGAATTCTTTGCTTCCCGATGCCGACTATGTCATCAATATCGTTCCGCTAACGCAAAAGACTACGCACTTGTTTGGCGCTCCGCAGTTTAAGGCGATGAAAGCCACCGCACACTTTATTAATGTTGGTCGTGGTGCCTCCGTTAATGAAAAAGCATTGATTGAGGCGTTAGCTAAAAACGAAATTGCGGGCGCCGCACTGGACGTTTTTGAAACCGAACCGTTGCCTGAAAACAGTCCTTTGTGGGCCATGCCAAATGTCATTGTCTCACCCCACATGTCCGGGGATTTTCGCGGACACCTGGAAGAACTGGCAAGAGTATTTGTTGAGAACTTTAGACGTTATCAATCAGGCGAAAGGCTAATGAATATTGTTGACAAAAAATTAGGATACGTGGTTTAGGCACCGGATATTTGTTTTCAGTTTATTAGTTTATAAATTTGAACGAATAAGTCAGAATTCCATGGCAAGTTGGAGCGAGTGGCGACCGCCAGGGAAGGCGGAAGTGCTGGCACTGCAGGAGCAATTGGCAGTCTCGCGAATCGTTTTATCCGTTATGTCCACTTCGCTCAGCAATATGAAAACACGCGTGACACTGTCATCATGACTCAACAATCCTAACGTCAGTGTCCTTCGCGGCTAAAGCCGCTCCTACAAGCGATTTACTCCTTCTCTACATACGCAGTCGTTGGTTTGCTCCAACGCAAAGGATAAAAGATAGAACAGCGGTTGTGTTTCATAAAGCTCGCGTCAACAAAAATCATTGTTTGTTACGGTCTTTCCAACACCGCCGCGACGCCCATGCCACCCGCAGTGCAAACCGATATCAAGCCCCTGCCCGCCCCCTTCTGCTCGAGTAGCTTTGCCAGAGTAGAAACAATTCGTGTTCCGGTAGCGGCAAACGGATGACCGACGGCGATGCTGCTTCCGACTGTATTCAGGCGTGCCCTGTCAATGCTGCCCATGGGCTTGTCACGACCCAAAACATCTTTGCAATAGGCTTCATTCTCCCAAGCTTTTAATGTGCATAACACCTGCGCGGCAAAGGCTTCGTGAATTTCATAGAAATCGAAATCCTGTATTTCCATGTTCAGCGCGGCTAACAGGTTGGATACTGCCGCTGCGGGCGCCATCAACAAACCTTCCAGGCCACCGATAAAATCGACCGCGGCCGAACGCGAATCGCCAAAGTACGCCTGAACCGGGAGATTGTTTTGCTGCGCCCATTCTTCACTCGCCAACAACACACAACTCGCACCGTCGGTAAGCGGCGAACTGTTGCCAGCCGTGAGCGAACCGTGCATGGATTTGTCGAATACCGGTAGTAACTGCGTCAATTTTTCCAAACTGGTTTCAGGGCGAATATTGTTGTCTTGCGATACACCGCAAAACTCGGTAACGATGTCGGCATAAAATCCATCCTGGTAAGCCTTTGCGGCTTTGTGATGACTGGCCAGAGCCAGCTCATCCTGTTCGAGCCGCGTGATGTTCCACATTTTCACCATTTGCTCAGTATGCTCCCCCATAGACAGTCCAGTGCGTGGCTCGGCCACTTGCGGAAACCAGGGTTTGAGTTCACGTGGTCGAAATCCTTTCCAGGCTTTCAACCTGGCTGCCATATTGCGGGTGCGCCGCGTTGCCAGTAGTCGTTGTGTCAACCGCTTGCCATAAACAATGGGTACATCGCTCGTGGTGTCCGCGCCGCCGGCAATTCCACATTCAATCTGACCCATGGCGATCTTGTTTGCTATCAGGATGGTTGCATCCAGACTGGTGGCACAGGCGCGTTGCAGTGTTATACCCGGTGTCTTAGGCGATAACTCTGCCCCCAGCACCACTTCCCGCGCGAGGTTCCAGTCAGCCGAATGTTTGATCACGGCACCGACAGCAACCTCTCCCAACTGTCGACCGTACAAACCGAATCGATCAATCAAACCATCGACCGCGGCCGTCATCATTTCCTGATTACCAGTTTGCGCATACACCGTATTCGCACGGCAAAACGGAATACGCGAACCTCCCACGACCGCAACCCGCCGGGGTGTCCGATTCAACTATTTAACTCCAACATTTTTCTCTCTACTCATACGCAAAGTGCTATAAAGCACTAACCTCAAAACGCGTGTCTCTAAAACCAATCCTAACATGCCGCCCGCTACCGAATGGAATCCCAGCGAATGGAATCGGAAGGTCTGGCGTATGGCGGGACCAATCATTATTTCCAATCTATCTGTGCCACTGGTAGGCATTGTCGATACCGCCGTGGTCGGACATTTGCCGAACCCGGAATATATTGGTGCGGTGGCGTTAGGTGCGATTATTTTCAGCTTTGTGTATTGGGGATTCGGCTTTCTGCGTATGGGTACGACCGGTTTTATTGCGCAATACTTTGGGCGGGACGACTTCGCGGAAATCCGCAATCTGCTTTGTCGTGCCTTTTTTCTATCGACCATTCTCGGTTTAGTCATTGTTTTATTGCAGCTACCGATTAACGGTATTGCATTCCGGCTGCTGGAAGGAACAGCCGAAGTGGAAGCATATGCATCAGAGTACTTCAAGATTCGCGTTTGGGGTGCACCGGCGGCACTCGCCACTTATGTCATCCTCGGTGCCTTGATCGGCATGCACAATGCCCGTGCAATACTCGTTTTACAATTAATACTAAATGGTACCAATATTGTTCTGGATATTATATTCGTCACTGTTTTTCACTGGAACGTCGCCGGTGTCGCCTGGGCAACATTGATCAGTGAGTATCTGGCCATGGCGGTTGGACTGTGGTTGCTATTTGATTCTCGCGTCAAAGGCGCCGTCGATATAAAACAGACTCTCACTTTCTCAAAAATCAAGGTTCTTCTAAAGGTTAACTTCAATATTTTTGTTCGTACTATTTTTATCATCTTTGCATTCTCCTATTTCACTGCACTCAGCACTAAACTGGGTAATATTGTGCTGGCGGCAAATGCGGTGTTGCTTCATTTAAACAGCCTGATGGCACATGGCCTGGACGGATTCGCACACGCCGCGGAGGCCCTAGTCGGCAGCGAATACGGTAAACGAAACCGCCACAGTTTCCGGCTGGCTGTCAGGACATCGACCCTTTGGGCATTAATTACGGGACTCTTGTTTACTGCAACCTATTTTTTTTGGGGCGATGACATTGTCGCCTTAATCACCAACATCGAAGATGTAAAAACGACTGCAAATCAGTACCTGCCGTGGGTGATTGTGTTGCCTGTGATTTCCGTGTGGAGTTTTCAACTCGACGGGATTTTTATCGGTACGACCCATACCCGTGAAATGCGCGATGGCATGATTGTTTCCACCGTGGTTTACCTGGTTTGCACCTGGTTGTTCGTCGCTTGGTGGCACAACCACGGCCTTTGGCTGTCGCTTATGGTGTTTATGATCCTGCGTGCAGTGACACTGGGGTTTTGGTATGGTCGCATCGAATCTTCAATGAATTAACCAGGCAAGTATGCAAAAACTCATCACACTTCCATCCGGCGAAACCGTGCCTAATCTTGGCCTCGGCACATGGCGCATGGGCGAAAACGCAAGCTCGCGCACACTGGAAGTCAAGGCGCTGCAAACAGGTCTTGATCTGGGTATGAATCTGATCGACACTGCCGAGATGTATGGCGAAGGCGGTGCGGAGGAAGTCATTGCCGAGGCTATCGAGGGTCACCGTGACGATGTTTTTCTGGTCAGCAAGGTTTATCCACACAACGCCTCACGTGCGGGTGTAATTAAAGCGTGCGAACGATCTTTAAAACGCCTGCATACCGATCATATCGATTTGTACCTGTTACACTGGCGCGGGCAAGTACCTGTGAGTGAAACCCTGCAAGGATTCCAAAAACTTGTGGACTGCGGGAAGATTCGCTACTTTGGTGTCAGCAATTTCGACACGGACGATATGAACGAATGGTGTTCACTAAACGGAGGTGATGAAACTGCATCCAATCAAGTGATTTACAATCTCAACCGGCGCGGTATCGAATGGGATTTGCTGCCCTGGTGCACTGAAACAAACATTCCTGTTATGGCTTATTCACCACTCGATCAGGGGCGCATTGAACAACCACCCTGCGTTAAAGAAAATCGCCACGGAATACGACGCCACTCCCATGCAGATTGCTCTGGCCTGGGTGCTGCATCGGGACAATATTATCGTTATCCCAAAATCGTCCAACCTCAAACACGTCGAACAAAATCACGCAGCGCTGAATATTAAAATGGATACAGAAACTCTGGCGGAACTGGATCGTGCATTCCCACCGCCGGGTTCAGCGCAACCATTAGATATTCTTTGATTCGTGTCAGCGGCAACAAACCATAAAGCCAGACTTGGTATTTTGGTATTAGATACCACATTTCCGCGCATTATTGGCGACGTCGGCAATCCGAAAACATGGCCGTTTCCAGTGACGATTGAAAACAGTGCAAGGCGCGTCGCCGAGTAAAGTTACGGGGCCAGAAATCGCGTCATTACTGGATGCGTTTAGCGAAGCTGCCGATGAATTAGTAGACAAAGGCGTGGATGGCATTACTACGACATGCGGATTTCTGGGGTGGCTGCAGGAACCGCTGGCCAAAAAGTTGTACCGTACCTGTCGCCACGTCGAGCCTGTTACAAATTCCCAGTATCAACGCACTATTGCCACCCGGCAAACGCGCTGGCGTCATTACCTTTTCATCCGACTTGTTGACCGAGAGCCACTTCGAAAGTGTTGGCGCACCTGCAAACACACCGCGCCAGGGTTTATCCAAAGACAGTGCATTTTATCGAATGATCATCAAAGGACACGACAAGATTGATACTACTCAGGCAAAGCTGGATGTCATTGATGCAGGTAAAAAACTGATCAACGACTATCCTGCGGTGGGCGCCATCGTTATCGAATGCGCAAACATGCCACCTTACAGTGCCGACTTGCGCCGTGAACTGGGCCTGCCTGTCTACGATCCTTATACATTTATTTCCTGGTTTTATTCCAGCCTGGAGCCAGTCAGGTTCGACAACTAACGCGACTGGTTGCTATTAATAGAATCAACCTCCAAACGATTAAAAACCCCATGCTTTAGTGTTTTAACTAAAACATACTGTAAGCACCTTACAAAAGTGTCGAATCTTGCTGAACTCTGACCATCTTCGTCTGGCCGGACTGTTCTTCGTTCAAACTTTCTCGCGTGGGATTTTACTCTCGGTTATTCCGCTGCAGGCTCTGGAGTTAAGCGGTGACGCGCAACGAACCAGTATGTTGTTATTTGCAGTCAGTGTAGGCGGCATCCTGGCGGCGCTGGCGACGCCCCTAATCATTCAACGAATCGGGAATCATCTGACCTACCTGCTCGGGTGTGCGCTGATGGTTATTTCCGTTGCTTTGTTAGCTTCGGAAAACATATTGTTCTTCTCGACCGGATTGTTTTGCCATGTTTTTTCCATTGCCGCAACCGAAATCACGCTGACTCTGTATGTGCTGACCAAAGTGTCTCGCCGTAAGTTGACCCAGTTTGAACCGTGGCGTGTATTCAGTACGGTACTCGCGTTATGCATCGGCCCCTTTCTGGGTGTGTATTTTCAAAATGCATTTTTTCACTTGTTGCCTTTTATAGTGAGTGCTGCTTTTGTTTGCCTGTCCACTATTTATTTTCGTCTGCTGGGTTTACATCGCATAGAAATTGCTCAATCCAAATCGAGAACTGTTAACCCGGTGCGTTATCTTGGACGATTTTTCAGCCAACCACGTCTTAGTCTTGCCTACAGCCTTGCGCTGGCCCGATCCTGTTGGTGGACGATGTTTGTCATCTACACGCCCATCTACGCCGAACGATCCGGTCTGGGTGAGTTAATGGGCGCAGCACTGGTTTCTATCGGTTCTGCCTGGACGCTGTCAGTACCCTTTTGGGGCTGGGTTGGCAGACGCTATGGCGTCCGTTTCTTATTGCGTACTGGCTTTATTCTCTCCGGTCTCTTGAGCACACTGATCTATGTTTACGCTGGTTTTCCGCAAATTGCTTCCGTATTATTAGTCATCAGTGCGTTAGGCGCGACCATGCTCGATGGCGCCGGAAACGTATTGTTCTACCGCGCCGTGCGTGCGCGGGAACGTGCGGAGATGACCGCCGTGTTTGTCTCGTACCGTGATTTTGGTCAGTTAGCGACACCCGGTCTGTATTCAGTATTACTCGCTTTTTTAACACTACCCGTAGTGTTTTCCAGTGCGGCAGTCTGGATGTTTGTTGCAGGTTATTTTTGCCGATTTATTCCAAAACGGATGCGATAAACATAACTCACTGCAACACTGCGCAGTAACGTCAGTCCACCGCCTGCCTTATCGCGGCAATATGCTCGGGACCTAAACCACAGCAACCACCGACCAGACGCGCGCCGTTATCAATCCACGTTTGCGCTGCCTTCGCCAATTCGTCAGGTTCTATTACATCGACAAACTGCCAGTTGGGCATGTTGAAATACCCTGCTTCAGGATAAACACCGAGCGGGCCTTCCCAGTATTTTCGAACCACGTCCAGCGCTTTTTCCACATCAGGCACGGCAGTGTGCATGACATTCATGATCATTGCCGGATATTGGCTCAGTTGCTTAACCACATTTTCAAAATCCATGTCTTCATAACTAAAAACTGACAGGGAATCATGCCCCTTGTGCATACGTGCGCTCACACCAATCCAAATAGGCAAATCAAATTCAAACGCTGCTTTCGTCGCCGCGATTGAAAATTCGATTTGTTCGCACATCTCCAGTGCGATCAAGTCTACGCCGGCCGCGGCCAGCAGCTCCACCTGCTCTCGTGTAGATTCTCCGACGACCGTAGGTGTATGCCAATTAAGATCGTCAGATGAAGTCCATTCACACACGGAGCCTGCAATAGCAACCGGCTTATCTGCCACATTTTCTTGTGCCTGCCGCGCTAACTCTACGGCGCTAAAATTAACTTCCTTAACTTGGTCACCGAGACCACCCGGTTCCAACATGTGTCGTGCGGCGGAAAACGTGTTAGTGATAATCACCTCGGCACCAGCGTTAATAAAATCTTCATGCGCCTGCCGCACGGCATCAGGATGCGTCAAAATCGCCCTGCTGCTCCATACCTTGTCATCCATCGGCACACCGGATTTTTCAAGATGCGTACCCATACCGCCATCAATAATGACCGGCGCGCCGTGACCTTTTATTCGGCCTTCCAGCCAGGCAATGTTATTTGTCATTCTTTTCTATACAATTAATTAGCGGTAATTATCATTGTCTAGACGCAACTCAGCAACCGCAATCCGATGTCATGAAATAAAATTCGGGAAACAGATTGTTATCCGAATTTCATTTACTCCGGACTGTGCATGCTGATTCACCCCCATCCTAGCCTTCCCCCATAAAGGGGGAAGGAATCAAGATCGTGCTCCACCCCAAAGCATTCCCCCTCCCAACGGGAGGGGGTTAGGGGGAGGGAGAAGGCCGGTTACTGCAACCTCATAAATCGCAGCACAATCCAGAAAGTTCTATTCCATATCGGATTCCGTTTCATTGCACCCATGCCATAATGACTACAAGTCATGCTGGATGTAGAAAATATTTCCATCCAAATCCTTGATCGTAAATTGTCTGAGTCCCCACGGTTTGTTTTCGATATCCTCAACGATGTTGGCACCCATTTCCACGAGCTTCTTATATGTAGCATCTACATCGTCTGCAAAAATCCAATGGATTGCTGGTTCAAACGCGTCACTCCTTTTTCTAAAAAATATCGCAGTCTCCCCATTCGAAACCGCACCGATCTCGCCCGAATGATTCCATTCAATTTTACAACCCAACACATCTCGATAATATTTCTGTGCAGCTCCCACATTGGCTACAGGTAGTTCAGGTACTGGCTGGTTAAGCTTCATTGTCAGCTTCTCCTATTAATTACAATAACTGTAGCCTGGATGCAGCGAAGCGCAATCCGGAATGTAGTATTCCATCCCAAATTTCATATTATTATGATTATGAATCCTAAGTTTGATAATCATTTATCCGGCGCAACGCGTTGCGCCCTCCAAATTAGCACTTATTTCAAATAATTCGCCAACTCCGCGGTACGGCGACCGTCTTTTGTCCAGGTGATAGGAAAATAGCTTTCGTCCATTGCGTTGTCGCCCATGCGTCTGTAGCGGCCATAGATTTTTCCGGTACCTTGTCCGAGATGTTCGGGTACATATTGGGTTTCGGATGACATGCAATGTACCACGAGAGAACGGCGGGCATTTTTACTGCTATTGAAGCCCGAGCCGTGCCAGGTCCAGCCATGATGAAACGAACCCCCGCCCCGTGGCACAACGATAGGGACGATTTCCGGTGTTTTTCCAATTTTTGCGGCGGCAGCTTCCATTTCTTTTCGATAATGTTCCGGCCCATGGAATTCAGTTGCCGGTGGGAAACGACCCCAACGATGCGAGCCTTTGACCACTTCCATGGTGCCGCCTTCTGCCGTCGTGTCGTCCAACGCGATCCAGCAACTCAATAACTCTTGCGGCGATAACCATTCAAGATAGGAGTTATCCTGATGAAATCCGAGCGGTCGCGCGCCCGGTGGCTTCCACAACACATTGTCCACCATCACACGCGTACCAGGCCAACCTGCCAGCGTCGCACAAGCACGACCGATGTCTTCGCGTAACACAACATTGGCAATCACTTTGTCACCTTTCCATCCGTTGCAGATCTGACGAGTAAATTCCGGAGAGTCTCTACCCTCCTGCCAGTTCACTTCATCAGGCAGTATGCCGGTTGTAAACTCACCGCGAAACATGGGTTCGTAGCGCTTTGCGACTTGTTGCACTGAGTCATCGTCAATTAATTTATCGACAATTAGAAATCCGTCTTCGTTGAACTGCGCAATTTGTTCTTTAGCGAGTTTAATCATTACACTAAATTCTAAATCTGATTCTTATGGCAAACAATCCAGATAGGTTTTCACGTCCCAATCGGAAACCTGGCCACAGAACTTGTTCCATTCATCGCGTTTATACCACTCGTAAATCGCGTACAAATGGCCAGGTAAAGCTGACTTAATAACTTCGTCATTTGCCAGCGCGTCCAACGCCGCGCCCAGGTTGGTGGGAATACGATCTGCCGCTTCATCCGATCCGGTATCTGTTTTCTCTTCCGGTTCACCAGGATCAATTTTATCGCGAAGACCATGGTCGATCGCTTTCAGTAATGCCGCTTGCATCAAATAGGGGTTAACCATTGAATCCGCGATGCGAAATTCAAAGCGCTCGGGACTGGAAACCCGAATCGCGCTTGAACGATTCTGCAAACCCCAGTTTGCCCGCACCGGCGCCCATAAGACCTTCATCCATCAAACGACGATAGGAATTGACCGTCGATGACCCAATCGCGGTGAGTGCATTTAAATGTTTCAACATTCCGCCCAGACAATAGCGCCCGGTATCCGCCGGCATCCAGGTGTGGTCGGGATTCACAAGCTCATTGGTACCGCCCTGGGTATATGTAAATACATCGTTCATACCTGGCAATGGATCACCCACCAACTGCTGCACTTTATCTTCGCCACCACGCCATAATGAAACATTGTGATGACAACCGTTTGCAGGCATGGACATATACGGCTTGGACATAAACACCGCAATCAGGCCAAATTCGCGCGCTACTTGAGCGCAAATTTGACGGTATGTTGTTAAACGGTCACAAGTGCGCATAGCTATCGTCAAACTTGGAAGTTCAACTCGACCTGGCCCGGCGCGTCTTCGTGATCGCCCTGGATAATGTCCAGGCCCATAGCGATGGCAGTAGTCGTAAACCCGCAACCACACTTCAGATAATTGCTCGAACTGATCAATGTGATAAGCATAGGGTTTGGTCGTGCCTTTGTAAGGCTCGTTATCGTCTCCGGGTTTTAACCACAGCATTTCAGGCTCGCAACCGACACGCAGATGCAAGCCATCGTGATCTTGTTTAAATTGATTGTGTATGCGACGCAAGTTGCCGCGACAATCGTCATCCAGGAACGCCCCGGGGTTTTCCGCTTCCTCACGATTACGGAATACCGTGCACAATACCCTGCCCATGCGTTTGTTCCAGGGCAACTGACAAAACGTTTCCGGATCAGGGATGCTGAGCAATTCGGACGCGTTTGGCGGAAAACCAATCAGCGCGCCGGAACGATCGGCAAAAACATTGGTAATACCGCCATACCAGCATTGAATACCATCGCTTGCAACATCCTCCCAATGCCGTGCCGGTACGGCTTTACCCATTATGCGACCGGTGATGGAAATATATTGGTAATAAACGTAGTCGATGTTTAACTCATCGATCTTTGCCCGCACCTGCTTGATCTGTTCATCCCGGCCTGGGCGGGAGACATAGGCCTCAACATCTGTCATGTATAGTGAACCTCGTAATTTTAATTTTTTCCCGGCTTGACTCGAATTTAATCAGTTCCGGACGGCGCCTAAATTGGCGGTGCGTAGTTCTTATTGCTTTTACGACGTGGTGTGTAAGGAAATACCCGGGCTATCTTATTCGCACCGCCACGTAAACCATTTTATGAGCTACCCAGGTATTGTCAACCAGAATAAATCTTATACGCCGAATCGCATTTCACACACAACAACTGCTCACCTTAGGTTACAACTTGTCGGATGCTTGTACTCAGGGATCAATTCCCGTGACAAGACGTTCGCATGCCGTGTTATTCTTTGCACGAGGATTAGCCGGCGTAAAGACACAAAAGTAATCTGGAGAAAAATAATCCAATGCCTGTTCTATTGAATGCAACAACAAAAACGCTGGTCGATTTTCTCGGCGAACACTTAAGCAATGACACGGCAGTTGGAGCCAGATTTCAATCCGGTGAACTGGTCGCATCACCGGAAACGCCCCAGGCTATGCGCGGTCGTCAACAAGGTATTTCGGTATGGCTTTACAGGGTCAATCCCAGCACGCAAACACGTCGCTCGCCGACGCTGGTGTCGGGCAATATCGCATCAACCATGTTGGCTATACACTATCTGATTACACCTATTGTCGAGCATGATACAAGCGGTAACGGTCCAATTCTTGAACAACATCTGTTAAGTTCAGTCATGCAGGCGCTGCATGGAAATCAGGTTATCGTCGGGGAGCAGCTGCGCGGTGAACTCCAGGGGAAAAGTGCGGGTGTTTCGATTCGGCAAGAGCCGTTAACTTTGGATGAATTAAGCCGTGTCTGGCATAACCTCGACACGCCGTTCACCCTGTCCGCATCTTACGAAGTAAATCTTGTACCAATAAATAACACATAGTTGGCATTCATCGCCAGGTAACGCGCCGCACAGGCTGTGTTTAATACGACAACCAGGCGCGACATCGCATAACCGATTGCGCGATAATCGGGACTACAACGTTTCATACAGGAATACGCTTTCATGTCCGTTTCTAACAAAACCAAAAAAGTCACACTCAACACCTTAAGTGAACTGAAAAAGGCAGGTGAAAAATTCGCCAGCCTCACCGCCTATGACTATTGCGAAGCATTCGCACAAAGCAGTAACGGCGTGGAAGTGATTTTAATCGGCGATTCTCTCGGCATGGTCATACAAGGCCATGACAGCAGTCTGCCAGTAACCATTGAAGACGTCGCCTATCACGTGCGTTGTGTGCGGCGCGGCAATCAAGGCGCCCTATTGATGGCGGATCTTCCGTTTATGAGTTATTACTCGGAAATGAAAACCCTGGAAAACGCCGCCGTGCTCATGCGCGATGGCGCGCACATGGTAAAGCTCGAGGGTGGCGCATGGTTGGCGGAGTCGACGCGTTTGTTGTCCGAGCGCGGTATCCCCGTTTGCGCGCACATGGGATTAACGCCGCAATCCGTTAATCATTTGGGTGGCTATCGGGTACAAGGCCGTGACCCGGAAAAGGCCCAGACAATGATTGATGAGGCACTGATTCTACAAGACGCCGGCGCCAGCATTATTTTACTGGAGTGTATTCCCGTCGAACTCGGTCAACGCATCACTGAAAAACTGGATGTTCCTGTTATCGGCATTGGCGCAGGCCCGCATACCGACGGCCAGATCATGGTGATTCAAGACATGTTGGGAATGTACCCGAGTAAACCGGCGAAATTTGTAAAAAACTTTTTAACCGACAGCGATGACGGAATTCAAGGCGCGATTCGCGCTTATGTTAAAGCCGTGAAAGACGGCTCCTTCCCGGCACCGGAGCATTGTTATACATGATTAGTTATTAAATGTAGGAGCGAGCTTGCTCGCGAATAGATTTTGTTATGGCCTTATTCGCCAGCAAGCTGGCTCCTACACGTCTTTAGTGTGCCTCACCAACAAATCAATTTCCACCAAAGCGTCACGGGCCAGCGCCGTAACACCGATACAGGTTCGTGCGGGTAGCCGATCAGCAGGAAAATAAGATGCGTAGGTTTCATTCATCGCCGCATAGTCGCGTTTGAATTTGGTTAAATAAACACGCGCCTGGACAACATGCTCCAAGCTTAATGCCAACCCTTTAAGAACGATAATCAAGTTGTCCATCACACGTTTAGTTTGATTAACAATACCTTGCGGCAGAGGTTTGTCATCGTCATCGGGATATGTCGGCATTTGCCCGGTAACCAATATCCAACCGTCCGTTTCCACTGCATGACTGAATGGCGCAACCGGTGTCGGCGCGGCATCGATCATGTGAAATACAGGTGTCGTCATTGATACTTGGCCGGTGCGAACCTAATCGCTAACGGCGCGCACGCGAACATACGAACCCGGTGCATCTTCCAGCACTTTGAGCTTGCCTTTTCCGGGAACACGCGCATTGATTGAGGTACCGCTGTACTTGGCTACCCATCTATCCCAATCCACCCACCAGGATCCGGCTTGCTCGCTCGCGCTTTCCAACCATGCCGTCGCGTCGCCCACCGTTGCGGGCTTCTTGGTATTGGTCCAGTAACCGTATTTATTGGATGCGGGCGGATTCACCACACCAGCGATATGACCTGACCCGCCGAGTACGAAACGCACCGGACCAGATAGACATTTCGCACCAATGAATGTCGATCGCCAGGGTGCGATGTGATCTTCGCGCGTGGATAGAAAATAACTCGGTGTTTTTATCGCACTCACATCGATGGGAACACCATCGAGCACCAATCCACCCGGCTGCACCAGCTTATTATCCATATACATCTCGCGCAGGTAATAGCTGTGCATTGTTGCCGGCATACGCGTGGAATCCGAATTCCAATATAACAGATCGAACGCCAATGGCTCCTTGCCCATCAAGTAATTGTTAATCACGAACGACCAGATCAAATCGTTAGCGCGCAACATGTTAAATGTCGTTGCCATGCTCGATCCCTCGAGATAGCCCTTTTCTTCCATTTGTTTTTCCAGACCGGCGATCTGCGCTTCATCGATAAAAACACCGAGTTCACCCGGCTCGGAAAAATCGATCATGCTAGTAAAAAAGGTCGCACTTTTTATGCGTTTTTGGTTTTTCGCGGCGAGATACGCCAGCATGGCTGCGAGCAGTGTGCCACCCAGACAATAGCCGATAACGTTGCATTCTTTTTCACCGATCGCCGCTTCAATGGCATCCAAGGCAGTCAACGGTCCTTCCAACATGTAGTCTTCGAAGCTCTTTTCAGACAATTCCGCATCGGGATTAACCCATGAAATGACAAACACGGTATGACCCTGATCGACTGCCCACTTGATAAACGAGTTTTTCGGGCGCAGGTCAAGAATGTAAAACTTGTTAATCCAAGGCGGAATGATTAACAAAGGGGTTTTATGCACTTTGTCGGTAGTGGGTGTATATTGCAGCAACTGCATCATCTCATTTTGAATACACCACCTTGCCGGGTGTCGTGGCAACATTTACACCCAATTCAAACGCATCCGTGTCCGTCATCTTGACCTGCAACTTGCCCTTGCCGCGCTCCATGTCATCCAACATATTGTGAAATCCATTCACCAGATTTTCACCGTGGGTATCGATAGTTTCACGCAACACTTCCGGATTGGTTGCGGCAAAGTTGGTCGGCGACAGAGCATCGATAAATTGACGAGTATAAAAACTCACCTTCTGTGCAGACTGCTCGTCAAGCCCGTTAGTGGATTCCAACGAAGTTAAAATATAACGTGAGGCGAGCAAATACGATTGCTTGATATAATCAAAAACCGCATTGTCCTGCCAGGCATCGCTTTTAAATCGCCGATCGTCACTCGCCGGTTCGATGACGGACCCCGTTTTGACTCCAAGCATCTGTTGCGTAGCGTTATGCCACAACTTCATGGAATCCTGCCAAAACTGCAATTGCGCCTGGGTTATCGCAACCGGATCTAATTTCATTTCGGACATGGCTTTAGAGAAGGTCTCGACCAAACCCAGTGGATCGAGATTCACGTTCCCATTGCCGCCTTGATGTTCAAGAAACTCCTTGGCCATGCGTTGCGTGCGCTCGGCGACACCGGCCATGGTTTTGGTTAGTTCATTCAAGTCGTTAACCGCTTTGTTTGTATCAGTCATAAGGATGATTTGTTATGTTGCAGTGCAACATAATTTACCTGAATTGACGTTATAAAACAATCAGTTTGGTCACAAAAAACGCCTAAACCAGCACCGTTTGTGGCTCACGGCGCGGCACTTTGAGCAAGGCCTGTCCTTCAATCACCCGCTTTTCGCCCACATTGCAGGTAGTTTCCATTATTACCCGGCTCTTATCCGGTAGTAATTCACACACGGTCACACGGGCAAATACCGTATCGCCCGCCCGAACCGGGGCAAGAAATCTCAAGTGTTTGACTCATATACATGCATCCCGGGCAAGGCAGTTTTGTCCCCACCAGTGTCGAAATCAGGCTGGCGGTCAGCAAGCCGTGGGCGACCCGGCCGCCGAATGCGGTGGTTTGTGCGAACTCCTCGTCTAAATGCACGGGATTGGTGTCCCCCGAAACACCGCCAAACAAAAGTATGTCCGCGTCAGTGATTGTTTTACTGAACACAGCAGTCATGCTGGTATGCAAATCTTCAAAATAATAGCCATGCAGTTCATCCATTCGGTAACTCCGCTAAAGAATCGATTGGCAGTGCCTGACGACACCCATTAAAATCATTAAACCCTGAGCGATTATACGAAAATAAACCTTGATGACATCGACTAGCAACGATCATCCATTTAACGACGGATTGGACAAGTGTGCGGCTAACTACGTGCCGCTGTCACCTGTTTCCTTCCTCGTGCGTGCGGCGCGTGTGTTTCCAGACCGAACTTCAGTAATCCACGGAAAGCTGCGCTACAGTTGGAAAGAAACTTATACGCGTTGCCGGCAACTCGCTTCAGCTTTAGCCCATAATGGTATTGGCAAAGGCGACACCGTTGCCGTGATGGCGCCTAACGTTCCCGCTATTTACGAAGCGCACTTTGGCGTACCCATGTGTGGCGCTGTTCTAAATACGATAAACACACGCCTGGATGCGGACACCGTCGCATTTATTCTGCAACACGGCGAAGCCAAAGTGTTGTTGACCGATACCGAATTCGCAAACGTAATCGAACCCGCATTAGCCCGGCTAGAGAATAAACCCGTGGTTATCGATATTACCGATGCCGCGATACCCAATGGTCCTTGCCTGGGTGAAACCGACTATGAATCGTTCATCGCAAATGGCGATCCGGATTTTGCATGGGAAACAACCACGAATGAATGGGACGCCATCTCGCTCAACTACACATCCGGCACTACAGGCAATCCAAAAGGCGTGGTCTACCACCATCGCGGCGCCTATCTGAATGCCATGAGTAACGCTATCGGCTGGGGCATGCAGCGACACCCCGTGTATTTGTGGACACTACCCATGTTTCATTGCAACGGCTGGTGTTTCCCCTGGACCCTGGCCGCCGTGGTCGGCACCAGTGTTTGTTTGCGTAAAGTGGAGGCCGGTGCGATTTTTAATGCTATCGCCGACCAGAGGGCGTAACGCATTTTTGTGGCGCGCCGATCGTGCTTAACTTTGTCATTAACGCAAAACCGGAAGAACGACGGGAATTCAATCATACCGTTGAAGTAATGACTGCAGCAGCGCCGCCTCCGGCCTCAGTGCTCGCTGCGATGGAGGAAAACGGTTTTCACATGACACATGTTTACGGTTTAACCGAAACTTATGGTCCGGCCGTTATTTGCGAATGGCACGACGAATGGGATGAACTGCCGCGCGATGAAAAATCCGCGAAAAAATCCCGCCAAGGTGTGCCCCTATCACGTGCTGGAAGATTTGACGGTCATGGATCCGGAAAACATGCAGATTCAACCAGCCAATGGTGAAAGCATGGGCGAAGTCATGTTTCGCGGCAATATCGTTATGAAAGGTTATTTAAAAAATCCGCAGGCCACACAAGAAGCGTTCGCCGGCGGCTGGTTTCATTCCGGCGATCTCGGTGTGTTGCACGACGATCAATACATACAACTCAAAGACCGCTCCAAGGATATTATTATTTCCGGCGGAGAGAATATCTCATCTATCGAAGTCGAAGACGTTTTGTATCGTCACCCGGAGATTTTGGAAGCCGCGGTGGTGGCGCGCCCGGACGAGAAATGGGGCGAAACACCTTGCGCCTTTGTCACTTTTAAAAGACAGTGACGGTAACGTGAGCGAACAGGATATTATCGAGTTCTGCCGGGAAAACATGGCGCGTTTCAAAGCGCCAAAGACAGTCATTTTCGGTCCGCTGCCTAAAACCTCAACCGGCAAGGTGCAGAAATTCAAGCTACGCGAGACTGCAAACGACTTATAGAAAGTTTAAAGAACTAACGCCATTTAACCGGATGGACGAGATAGGCCTCCGATATCCCCTTTAACGAAACCAAACGCGGTTCGCCTAAGCGTAAATCTCCCCGTCTCATTAAAACGTGGTCTGTTCAGAATGGCGTGTTACTTAACTGAGTTTTTTCGTTATTGGAGGGTTGACTTACAAATCGCCCAATTCTTCATGTGCCGCAATTCTTCCTCTATTCCGATCTGGAGCAGAATAGCTTAAATGCATGACCCCGTTGATTTGGTTTTTTAGTCAGACATTTACTAACTCTCGTTTGACGATATGCAGTTCGAATTAATCCCATGGTGTATTTGATTCATGAGAAATAAAAGGGGAATAAACAGGCGCATTGGGTACAAGTCGTTTGCTCTCATCGAAATCAGTATCCCGGTTAAAAGGTGTGGCCCTTCGGTTTTTCGAGATTATCGAGCGCATCGCGCCATTGATTCGATGTACCGATCAATGCTCGCTGAGACCGCTCGTCATGTCGCTTCTATGAAAGCAACGCCTCCTACACCATGAAAAATAACGGGTTCCAGCACATCAAAACCAATATATCGAAAAGCGAACAGGAAGTGGCCAGGCATGGAGTCTTGAATCACCTTCACGTCCGTTAAACGAACATGAATATTCGGTTTGCGCCTGTAGTTATACAGGCCAGCATTTTCTTTCCTTTGCAAATCCCCGTGTCGTATCGCATCTGACTACGATAGACAGATCCATAAACGAAAACACGATCTATCCAACCCTTGAGTATCGCGGGCATACCAAACCACCACAAAGGAAAATGCACGACAAGTAAATCCGACTGAAGCATTTTGTCTCGTTCTACTGCTACATCGTGAGGTGTCGTTCCGTTCTCTGCATTAAATCGTTGTTCAGTCTGAGCATGAAATCGTTCACTGTCTGATAGGTTTCCATAGTGCATTGGTCCTTCACGTGGGTCGAAGTTGTCTGCGTATAGATCAGAGTATGTGACTTCCCACCCCGCGGCCTTTAAATTCGAATGGGTAATGTTCGCCAATTGACCATTAAAGGACTTGCTCTCAGGGTGTGCTAAAACAATATGTGCTTTCATGTTGGGTACTGTTCGGTTGTTGTCAGAACTCGGAGGGCACCATGAATTGCGTCGAACGAGGGTGAGATGCACCATGAATAATCATTGGATCAATATGATTGATTGTGGGACAGCAGTGCGTCTGACTCGATTGATTTTGATTTGATTGACCAAATTGATTTGAGTTTTCTGTGTACGATTTCATCTCAACCAATTCAACTAACGCCATTTAATCGGATGGACGAGATAGGCCTCCGATATCCCCTTCAATGAAACCGAACGTGGTTCGCCGAATCGTAAATCGCCACGCGCTTCGACAATCTCGCGCACGATGGGCGATACCAGTATTTCTCCACCGGCGGCCTGGGCGGCCACCCGAGCGGCGATATTGACATGGCGCCCAAATAAATCCCCATCGTCATCAACAATAGCTTCACCTACATGAGCGCCGGCGCGCACGCGAATGTCGGCCAAAGCTTCCGGCGCCCTGGCTGCATCAAGGCGACGTTGAATTTCGATCAGCGCATCTATGGCGTTACGTGCCGATTCGAATGTCAACATGAATCCATCGCCCTGGGATTTGATTTCCGTGCCGCCGAATTTATCCACCGCATGACGCAAGACCTGATTGTGTGCGGACAGCACTTCGAACCAGCGCGCGTCACCCAGCGCCAGTGCTTTTTCCGTCGAACTTTCGATATCGGAAAACACAATGGTCAAGGTACGATCCGGGCTTCGTTTCGCCACTTTCACCGCGGCGCCATGAGAAATTGAATCGGCCACCCGTTCGATTGACGAACGCGCTGGTATCGGTGTTGGTGGTTTTTTCGCAATGCGGCCGGACTCGACCAGTTCGACTGTCGTGTTTCCCAGCTTGACCACGGCACCGAGTGTTAACACGTCGCTACCATCAAGGACGCGCCCATCGATGGTCGTGCCATGCGTGCTGCCTAGATCGCGTATCGTCACGCCACCTCGTACTGCTTTCAACTCAACATGCTGGCGCGAAACCTGCGGATCGTCGACTAATAACCCGGAACCGCTACGACCAATGACCAGCGGCTCGACCAATGCAATATACAGTGGCGTACGACCGGGTTCGCGAATCAAAACTATAGGTGCGTCATTTATTTCTAACATGCTACAGGGTTTTCGCCTTCACCGAGATAACGTCGTTGCGCGTCTTTGTCCCAGGCTGCGCGCCGACATATAGAAGCCTGGTCTAACAAGTCCCACAGTTTTACCGAACCGTCTGCCTGTGTGGTGACAAACCAGCCCGCATTTTCACCCGTTGCAACCTGCCATTGCGCTGCGCCTTTCGTTCCCAGTGCCGTTCCCAACTGCACGCCCAATTCTCTGTCCCACAAACGCACCGTACCATTTCGACTGGTACTCACCAGGGTCATATCGTCGTGCAGAAAAGCAACGTCTGTCGCGCCGCCAGGTTGTGGCGTCATCTCTTTCAATACTTCACCGGACTCCACATTCCATATTTTTAACACCTCATCCGCATGCGCTGTAGCCAGCAATTTTCTATCTGCTGACCAGGCCAGGCTCCAAATCGTATTGTCATCGGCGACCCATTCATTTTTTAATTCTCCACCGGTGCTGTCCCAAATTTTTACCGCGCCGATACGATCCGTCACCGCCAGTAGTGCACCATCCGATGATAATTTTAATTTGGTCACGCCGCCTTTGTGCGGCCCCATTGCCGAACCATTTGAATCCAGCGACTTTGTATCTGCATTAACATCCCATCGTCTCACCAGGCCATCGGAGCCACCGGTGAAAATAATATTTTTATCCGGATGAAAAACCAGCGAAGTAATTGCACCATCGTGAATATTGTCGCGTCGTATAAGTTCATTTCCGTTTGTATCCCAAACACCAATTGTTCCCTTCTCATCGGCCGCAGCGAGAAATGAGCTATCGGGCGCAAAATCTACCGCCCATATACGATTCGACGACAATTCCAGCGCAGCAAATGGCGCTTTACGCGTATCGGCATCAACCACATTGACTTTACCCTCTCCGTCACCGACGGCGATTAATTTGCCATTGGGACTCACAGCCAGACCGTATGCACCCGCTTGTAGTTGCAATAACTCACGAAACAGCTTGTCGTCAGTTTTACGCCACGTCCGTATCACCTGGTCCTGACCCAGGGACGCAAACAACGTGCCTTTGGTTTGCCACCGCGCCGTCAGCAATTTGAGCGCTATGCTGGGTCAGTGACGAAGCCAACAATTTTTGCTGCGCGACATCCCAAAAATGCAGGCGCCCCTGTTCGTCTCCGGCAATCAACAGTCCGTCCGCATCAATCTGCACGCCACGCAAGTCTGAAGCAACACCATGAAATGGTTCGTCCAGCTTTTTACCTGTTTTTGCATCCCACAGACGTATACGTCCATCACTACTGGCCGTGACGAACATCGAACCATCTGAATAAAATTCAATCTCCCAAACATCACTTTGGTGCGCATTGTATTGTGGTATCAGAACTTCGCCATCCGGAACTTTCCAACCCATGATATGGCCGCGGCCATCGCTCGCTAACAGAATTTTTCCGTCGGGACTAAACTTAACTGCAAGAAGATCCAACACACTTTCGAACAACACTTTCGGCGTATCCGGTCGATTTATGTCGAACAGCCGCACCGCGCCGTCTTCAGTCGCCGTGGCAAACATATTTTGATCCGGCGAGATAGCCACACTCCACAGAATACCCTTCAAGTCTGTCAGCAACCTGGGCGGGGAAATAAATGACGGCTCCGAAAAATCCCAGTCCATTACCGTGCCATCCAATCCCGCTGACAATAGCTGTTTGCCGTCCGTAGAAAATGTCATTTCTTCGATTGCGCCGTTATGTGCTTTGATAGCGCTGCCCAACGGTGAGCCGTTCGCATCCCACATTTGCATGGTGCCGTCGCGATTCCCCGTAATAACTATATCCTCACTCGGATGAACGGCGACAGTCAGCGCATCGCCCACAACATGCGGTGACGAGATCGGTGTGTAAGGCGCTCCGACCAACCCAGCCGTCGCATCGACCAACGCCATGCGTGCTTCCAACGGTGCTCTGTCCGATCTGGCTATGACTTCCGCCGCCAGCGCCAAAGCTAAACGCGGGTTCTCGTCAACCAAATCCGACGCCTGGGTTGCAAGGGATTGGGACAGTCTGTGCGTGGCGGCTTGCTCGTTTTCACGCGCGCGCTGTAGCGACGAATAAGCAATAACGGTGGAAATCACCGCAGCGATGGTAAGACTACTCAGCGCCGCAAACGCAAGCCGTCGATTTCGTTTACTGCGTTTGGTCGTCGCTTTTTCAGTTCGCTCTCCCGCCTCCAAAAATTCCAACTCTGTGCGATTCAAATGTTGCTTGTGGTTTTGCGCCCACTCCATCGATGCTGCGAGGGTGGTGCCACGATAGAGCAAATCCGGGTTGCGCTCGCCTTCCTCCCATTCCGCCGCTGCCCGTTCAATGCGTTGATGCGCACGTAGTTCGTCACGCGATTGACTGATCCATTCCTGTAAACGTGGCCAGCTGGCGATAATTGCCTCATGGGCCAATTGAATAACATTGCCATCAATAGTCAACAAGCGCGCTTCAACCAATGCATCTGCCACACCCTGCATAACATCGGGCTCTATATCGGCCTGAATTTCCGATACTGCAATCGGTCGGCGCGTATCCGGCACACCGTCACCCGGGCTAATCATTCTCAGCAACAAACGCTTTGCGGCGTCGCGTTCATTATTATCAAAACGATCGGTCAACAGTGATTCCGCGCTTTTCCCGATAGCTCCGGCGACCCCACCGGCCGCATGATAGGTCTCAACCGACAATCGCGTACCGCTGCGCCGGCGCCAGGTTTCCGCCATCGCATGGGACACCAACGGTAACGCACCCGCCGTCGTACCGCCTTCCGCCAAAACAGCTTCGATTAACTCGTCATCGAGTTGCAATCCGGCACGCCGCGCCGGTTCCATGATCGCTTCGCGCAACTCCGCACGGCTCATGGGTCCAACCAAAACCTGATTATCGGTGATCTTTTTTGCCAACCAGGGGAAACGCGACGACGCACCGTAGAAATCAGCGCGAATAATCAGTATGAGGCGAACACGGCTTGCGGCAGGATCGACAATTGATGCCAACAAATCAAGAAACTTGTCGCGAACCTCTTGTGAATGATTAAAGGTAAACAACTCCTCGAATTGATCGATGCAAATGAGTACGCCACCAGTGGCATCACTCATCTGGTCGGTCATGCGCCGCCAACGCGAATCGTCCGCGGAGCTGTAGCCGCCGCTGCTGGAAACACCGCGAATCGAATCGAGTCCCTGCGCAAGTTGGTAATCCATCTCCTTTATGGGATCACTGCCAGGTGTAAACAAAACCACTGGCCAGCGATCACTGTCCGGGTAGGCACCACCTTTGATGGCGGGAATCAATCCAGCACGAATGAGCGACGACTTGCCGCTACCGGAAGCACCGCCGATTACCAACACGCGATTGGTTTGCAAACGCGACACCAGATCGCGCACCATGTTGTCGCGCCCGTAAAAACGCCCGGCATCACCCGGTTGAAAAGCGGCCAGCCCCTGGTACGGGCAAAGATCCGCGCCGTAACGCAAGCCCGCTCGACTCGAGTCCTGATCGCTTGTTCCTATTGCCTTGTTTACCGCAGCGTGCCACTCGCGAATGTCGGCAAAACGATCATGCATATCGCGCGCCAGGCCGCGTTGCATGACCGGCGCCCAGCGATCGTCAAGCGATCCCAGCATGCGTTCGGGTTGTGTTGTTTCGGTCGGCGGCTCACCGGTCATCACGGCGTACAACACAGCGGTGGCACCGTATACGTCGGTAGCCGGTCCGATTTCGGCACGCGGATCCAATTGTTCGGGTGCACGAAAGCGCGGCGTGCCTGCTGCTATCGTATGCTCGGCCTTGGAAAATTCAACGTCTTTCGCCAAGCCAAGATCGCCCAGCAGAATTCGCTCGTCATGCGCAATCAATCCGGAACGCATGGCGGTCACAACATCGCCACGCACATTTGCACTACCGGAACTGATCGTTTCGATCAATAAATTGCGCGGTTTTACATCGCGATGAACGACGCCCACCATATGCAATGCCGACAAGGAATCAGCCAGCGCATCGACTATCGCCTGCAGGCTGACGTTATCTACACCAGTGCTGACACGCGCTTCAATACGATCAGCGAGGGTTCCGCGTTCGGCCAGATCCATTACGAAAAAGGGCCGACCGTCATCCAGTTCACCAATATCATGCACGGTTATCAAATGATCGCAACGTACACGACGCAGCAAGCGCGCTTCTTCGACGAATCGTTGTCTTATGTCGGCATCGGCTGCCCAACTGGAATCCAGAATTTTGATCGCGACGGAATCGCCGAGCGCTTCGTCTTCAGCACGAACAACGACACCGAACCCGCCTTCCCCAAGGATGCTACCAGTACGGTAGCGTCCTATTTGGCCGGGTAACTCAGAACTCACTGCATTAGCGAGGTTTGCAAACCACAGACTTTATTGCAGTTGCGAGAACGCGCCTGCGAGTTCCGAGTCCGGATTGTTTGCAAACCAAAAACCAGCGCTACATTGTAGATTTTCCAGCTAACACACTACCCCCCGATAGAGCGTTTACAGGTGCGCGCTGACATCCACACATTGAACGGCGGATGCGTCGAGTACAGCATGATCGCGATCCGCTGCGGTCACGCATATTGTGGTTGATTCACCGCGATTCTCCACAGATAACGCACCGTCCGACACATACACCGGATAAATATCTGTCGGTACCCAGTCGCCTTGGGTAAAACCTTTTGCTTCGGCGTCACTGCTCACCTGCTCCGCGGTATATGTGTCCCAGTAAACATGAATATGATTACGCGACACGTCAGGTAAAAAATTGGCTTCCCAGGTAATCTCCAGTTCGCTGCCGGATGGCGCCACATTGGTAATCTGTATAGTGCATCCGTCTGCCGGACAGGCGTTGGCGACCGGTGTTTCGGCGCTCGCCGTCCCACTATTCAAACCAGCCGCTAACATAAAAACACCTAACGATACGGGTACAAATCTTGATTTAGTCTCCATCACCAGTCTCCTATTTAAATGAATATTGATTTTTCTATATACGAGTCCAACAAGTTTAATCGCGTTGGGCAATGACTGTCGATACCCTATTTGAGTGATATTCAACCGCTTAAGCGCTGAGTTGAGTTATTTTACCGCGCTTAAAACAACCGATGAATATACAAGTCTGGCCGCTGGTCATTACCGCCGCTGGTAACACGTGTAGCGCGATTAACGGAAATCTCGTGCACGTAAATATTGTGTCCGTTCACTTCCGATTCGCTGACCAACCAGTCTTCCTTATTTGACCAGGCCTGATTGTCAAACTTCTCGCCCGGCGGTGCGCTAATGCTGAAACGTTTCTCGCCTGTTATCCAATCAATCAAATCAAGTTTCTTATGGCCACCCTGAAGATTGGAAACCCACTTACCGCTGGGCGGCATACCGGCGGAACATCCGTCTGCAAGGTGTTGTTTCCTGCCACTATTCAAATCAAAACCGTAAACGCCAAACCCGCCGAAAAGTTCTTTGATCGTCACCGCGAGTCGCGTACCGTCTTCAACAATGTCCAGCTCCTGAAAGCGATAGCCCTCGATCACCGTGCGAACATCCCGGGATTGAATCGATACCGAAAAAATTGCCGTACCATCGATAAACAAAACCTCTTTACCATTGGGGTGGTAAGCGACTGCACGCGGCTTTCCTGCCTTGGCCAATAGCTCCAGGTTACTGCCATCGGGTTTTACCCGTACAATTTTGTTATCTTTTATAAAAGCAATGTATCGCCCGTCCGGCGACCATCGCGGGTAAGCACCGCCTTTTGCAATCAGCTTAGCTTTTGAACGGCCGATGTTCGTTTTATAAATTCCATCAGCGCGCTGATAAACAACCGCAGCCCGCATGCGTTGGGACAATTCGTCAACCGTACCCAGTGAAACAGGCGGTACTTGCCGCGCCCAGACAAAGGAGATCGAGCCTACTAAGACCAGTACATAAACTATAAAACTCGCTCGAGTAATCATCGTCTTACTCTTCGCGACAGGAAAAATATTCATAAACCTGTTTCGCATGGTGTTGGTGGTAGCAGGCAGCGGAGGTTAAACTCCAGGCATACGGGGTTTTAATCATGCAATAATAAATCCGGATAAAGCCAGTTAGATCGTGAAATCAACCAGTAAGTTGCAGCAAAGCGGCGCTAAAGGAGTAGTCTCCGATCAATCCTTGGGGGCTATCGCAAAATATCGCGCCGTCTATACCGGCCAAACGGGCTGGCTGTATTTTATCAAGTTTGAACTGCTTACCAGCGTACTCATTGGATTCCCCGGTGCGCTCGGATTGTGGTTACGCAAAACTTTCTATCCCTCCTTATTTCGTTATTGTGGAAAAAATGTCGTATTTGGCCGCAATGTGATTCTGCGACACCCACAGCGAATTTCTATCGGCGACAACTCGGTTATCGGTGACGATGTAACGCTGGACGCTAAAGGAGAACAAGGCGACGGTATTCGACTGGGCAACGGTGTATTCATCGGCAAAGGTACATTGTTCTCCATGCTCGAAGGCACCATCGAAATCGACGATGGCACCAGCATCGGCACATATTGCCGTATCGGCGCGATGACCCATACACGCATCGGTAAAAAAGTTCTCTTAGCCGCGTATGTTTATATTGTGGGCGCCGACCATGAAAGCACACGAACGGATACCCCGATTATCGATCAGCCCAATTATTCAAAAGGCGGAGTCACAATCGGCGACGGCAGTTGGCTGGGCGCTAAAGTGACTGTAATGGATGGCGTTAACATCGAAAATGACAGCATTATCGGGGCTCATGCTGTGGTAGCCGAAGATATTCCCGCATTCTCGATTGCCCTGGGTATTCCGGCAAAAGTCATCAAGAACCGAAAAGACGAAACCGACGCTTAACCCACAAACGTAATAAATGGCAGCACACTCTTACTAAAATTCATCAACGTACTGAATACCGGCAAACCGGCGATACTCAACAATATCAAGCCCATTAATGCGAATGCACCGTATTGTGCGTTCAGTTGGTGATAACGATAACCCAGATTGCCGGGCAGAAAATACGGCAGAATGTAGTGCCCATCCAAGGGGCCGAGAGGAATCAGGTTAAACAACATTAGCAAAATATTGATTTGAGCCAGGTAAATCAGAAGCGTGATTTGACCCTTTCCCTGAAAGAACTCCAAGCCGCTAAAGTAATACCCCCATGTAAATAGATTTATCGCTATCACCGCCAGAACAAGATTCATAAACGGCCCGGCAAATGCCACGGCGGCGCTGGCCCAGGGATGGCGCATTTTGCGCGGATTAACCGGCACGGGTTTGGCGTACCCGAAACCCACCATCACCACCATTAACAACCCCATCGGATCGATGTGGGCCAGCGGGTTTAAATTCAACCGGCCCATCTGTTCCGCGGTATCGTCGCCAAAATACTTGGCCGCGGCGGCATGCCCAAACTCGTGGAATGTCAGCGAAAAAATGATTGCAAACAGAATGATCGCAAACAGCCCGACCTGACCATTACTCAACAGGTTAATCATGCTCTAAAAATGCCTGGTTACTCAATGTATTGACGCTTTCGCGTATTGGATTTGCTCACACCCCTGCATAGTATAGCTGTTCACATAGACTGAGAATAATTAAAACTGTCACAAAACAGCGACGCGGAAAGTACTCTAAATTAAGCCTCTTCAAACTACTTATGCTGTACGTGACATCATCACGACAAAACATCTCATCATCACATGCGGAAAGCTAATAAATACCGGGGTCTTGCAGTGCTGGCACAAAAGTTGCTGCCATCAAACTGCTAGTTAACTCAAAGGAGACTGTGAAAATGTTGACTCGAAAATCAGTGTTACCCACTTTAATCGCCCTTTTATTCAGCCTCGGTCTGACAGCTTGTGACACACAAGCACCGCAGAATATGGAAGGCACGGATGCGGGAGCGGCCGATCAGCAATCCGGCATGAGTAGCGAGGGAACACAAACCGATCAACAGCAGTAACGTAAGGACGGCGTAGATCGTCGATGCCGGACAACTGAAGTTGCCCGGTTTCGGCGATTCTTAATCCGGTAAATGCCGGAGGTTTTTTGTTGTCTGAATTCTTGTTGCTTAAATTAACCGTGTTTGCATTAAAGTACGCAACATGCAAACCGTGCCCCACATCACCTGGTACTTCGATTTCATCTCTCCCTATGCGTATCTGCAATGCGAACAGCTGGACAAACTGCAGGCACAAACAAAACTAACTGCTAAACCGGTTCTGTTTGCCGGATTACTTAAACACTGGGGACAACTCGGTCCCGCGGAAGTCGCACCAAAACGCGTGTTTATGTTTCAACACATCGCCTGGGAAGCACAACAAAAGAATATCGACTTTAAACTTCCCCCGGCTCATCCATTCAATCCCTTGCCTGCGCTGCGGCTCGCCATCGCACTGGACAGCGATTTAGAAACGGTGAAGGCTATTTTCAGATATATCTGGACACAGGACCAACCGGCAGACGATCCGGACGTCATGACTGAACTGGCGGCATCGTTGGGCGATGCCAATGCAATGGAGAAAACCCATCTGCAATCGGTAAAAGATCAATTACGGCAAAATACGCAAGATGCTATTGCAAACAACATCTTTGGTGTGCCGACTTTACGTGTCAATGGCAGAAATTTTTGGGGAGCGGATTCATTGGATTTTTTACTGGACTATTTGCAAAACCCCGACCTGTTCGACAACGAGTCGATGCGCCGCGCCGAAACCATACCTATTGGCCAGGAACGGCGGCGATAGAAAAAAACCTTGCACTAACGCGGCTGTAATCGTATCGCTCCGTCCAAACGGATGACATCGCCGTTTAACATTTCGTTTTCAACAATGTGGCCCACTAAACGGGCATATTCTTCAGGCTGGCCGAAACGTTTCGGAAACGGCACCTGACTCGATAAACTTTCGCGTATTTCATCAGACATGCCGCGCAACATCGGCGTGTCGATCAAACCCGGCGCGATAGTCATGACGCGAATTCCCTGACTGGCGAACTCGCGGGCGCTTTGAATGGTCAGCGCTACCACCCCGCCTTTTGAAGCGCTATACGCTGCCTGACCGATTTGACCTTCGAATGCCGCTACCGATGCGGTATTCACAATAACCCCGCGTTCACCGCTGTCGCCGGTCGCTTCCAGTTCATACATTCTGGCCGCAACCAGCCGAATCATATTGAATGTACCGACGAGGTTAATGTCGATCACCCGTTTGAAATCGTCCAGCGGCATGGGGCCGTCGCGCCCAACCGTGCGCTGACCGGTCGCAATACCAGCGCAGTTAACCAGCAAGCGCGGTATACCCATACTACTCACTGCACCCGCGACAGCTTGTTCCGCGCTGGTGGCATCAGCTACATCACAGGCGAATGCCTTGCCGTCAATATCATCGGCAACTTGTCGCGCCGCGTCTTCATTCAAGTCAAACAATGCGACCCTGGCACCCTGCTGTACCAGGTAACGCGCCGTCGCTTCGCCCATGCCGGAACCCGCTCCGGTCACTACTGCTGTAATGCCTGCAATTTGCATCTCGCTACCTACTATCTCTTGGGAATATGGATGGCTATACTACCAAAATCGTGTACAGCAAATAGTTACAGACGCAGCGCCTTCGCGTGTGCAGCTTTCACCCAGTTCTGACAATTTATCGAGGTGTCATCCGTGGAACGTGAATCGATGGAGTTTGATGTGGTTATTGTCGGTGGTGGCCCGTCCGGGTTGTCGGCGGCCTGCCGTTTGATGCAACTGGCACAGGAGTCCGAACAGGAAATCAGCGTCGTCGTGTTGGAAAAAGGCTCCGAAATCGGTGCGCATATTCTATCCGGTGCAGTAATCGAATCCACCGCTCTGGACGAATTATTTCCCGATTGGAAGGATAAAGGTGCACCACTGAACACACCGGTCAGTGAAGATGAGGTGTACTTTTATACCGGCCCAGAAAAGGCTGTCAAAGTACCCGGCTTTATGATTCCCAAACCCATGCACAACGACGGTAACTACGTTGTGAGTCTGGGCAACATCGTGCGTTGGTTAGGCGAGCAAGCCGAGGCGCTGGGTGTGGAAATTTTTCCCGGCTTCCCAGCAGCGCAAATCCTGTACAACGACGACGGTAGCGTCAAAGGCGTTGTTACCGGTGATATGGGTATCTCCGCCAGCGGCGAGCACAAAGACAGCTTCGAACCCGGCATGGAACTACACGCCAAATACACGGTGTTCGCAGAAGGTTGTAGGGGTCATTTAGGCAAACAACTGATTAAACAATTTAGTTTAGATACCGACAAGTCACCGCAACATTATGGTATCGGTCTGAAAGAGTTGTGGGAAATTGACCCGGCAAAACACAAACCCGGTCTGGTGGTACACGGAACCGGCTGGCCGTTGTCCGAAAGCAAGTCGACCGGTGGTAGTTTTTTGTATCACCTTGAAGACAACCAGGTCGCAGTCGGGTTGATTATTGACTTGAATTACAGCAATCCCCATTTGAGTACATTCGATGAGTTTCAACGTTACAAACAGCATCCGACGGTTAAAAAATATCTCGCGGGTGGAAAACGCATCGCGTACGGCGCGCGCGCCATTACCAAAGGCGGGTTGAACTCATTACCTAAGATGACCATGCCCGGCGCGTTGTTAGTCGGTTGTGATGCGGGAACGTTGAATTTCTCCAAGATCAAAGGCACGCATACCGCCATGAAATCCGGCATGGTGGCGGCGGAAACGATTTTTAAGGTACTAAGCTCCGGTAATCCGGGCGCAACAGAGCTGACCCAGTACAAAGACGCACTCGAGAACTCCTGGGCATACAAAGAACTGTATGCGTCACGCAACTTCGGCCCCGCGCTGCATAAATTTGGCACTTATGCCGGTGCTGGATTCAATTACATCGATCAGAACTGGTTTGGCGGTCGCATCCCGGTTACTCTAAAAGATGACATCGCCGATCACACGACATTACGGCCGGCGAGCGACTGCGCGAAAATCGATTATCCAAAACCGGATAACGAAATCAGTTTTGATAAATCCTCATCGGTATTTTTATCCAGCACCAATCACGAAGAAGACCAACCGGTGCATCTGCAACTGAGCGATGCCGACATTCCACTCAACACGAATTTAGCGCAATGGGATGAGCCGGCCCAGCGTTACTGTCCGGCGGGTGTTTACGAGGTACTGGAAGACGGCGGTACACTGCGATTTCAGATTAATGCGCAAAACTGCGTGCATTGCAAAACCTGTGACATTAAAGACCCGAGTCAGAATATAACCTGGGTAACGCCAGAAGGCGCCGGCGGACCGAACTACCCGAACATGTAGGTTTGTGACCCGCAAATTAAGGGGTTTTATGTTAAGGTAGCCGAAGCGGATACGGGATCCGTTTCAGCCTTGCGTCGGCTTAACCCCAGACGCTTAACTCCAGGTGCATCGTTATTTTATGAGCGATAAACACCAACAACTGCCGCCCTTTCTTGGTCGCTTACTGTGCATGATCGGGCTACATGATTTTCGTGTAGTCGATGTGACGTTTGGTTTTGGCAGCGGTGATTCGGTGGAAAAAGTGGAATGCCGTCGCTGTGGCGTGGTGACGACACGAGCGGCTAAAGACTAACCAGTTTGTAAATTCCGATACTAAGTTCCTATATTAGTCTAAATCCCCATGTTAGAAAGTGTCATCATGATATTGTTCAGTATGCCCGTAGCCCTGGGATGCTCCACTTCCAACTGAAGAATCGTATCCTGTACGTTCGCCACGACCGTAGCATGATCCTGTGCCTCATCCGGGTTATCTAACCGTTGTTCTAAATCCTTGACCAATTGACCCAGTTTCTCCTTGGCCTTTTCGTTATCCGGCTCAAGAGAATCAATCTCGTCGTTGAGCTCCACGAGCAGTTTACGTAATTCAGTATCAGTCATTGATGTCGTCACGATTTGAAAATAAGTACGATTATAGCTTAACCAAAAACAGTTCGGTGTTGACCCAGGTCACGCTAAACTATAATTCACGCCAACACATATTGGTGAAAAACGCAGAGGGTTGAAATGCAGGAAATAAGCTGGGACGATTTTGAAAAAGTAGAACTACGTGTGGGAACGGTAATCGATGTACAGGAATTCCCGGAAGCGCGCAAACCGGCCTACAAAATACAAGCGGACTTCGGCGGCGATATCGGTGTAAAAAAATCCAGCGCCCAGGTGACCGATCTTTATTCCAAGGAAGAATTGTTGGGAAAACAAATTATCGGGGTAGTTAATTTTCCGGCAAAACAAATCGGACCGGTACGGTCTGAATTCCTGCTAACGGGATTCCCACAGGAAGATGGCAGCGTCGTACTTGCGCAACCGGAGCGACAGGTGGAAAATGGCTTGAAGCTGGCTTAGATGGGCCTACCGGCCGGACTGATCCAACGTTCCTCGGTAAATTCTATTTGCCTCCAAACTTACGGTTGAATTGTATGCTGATAATATTAATATCCGCGTTTCGGTATATCCCAACCAAACTCCCGCTCGCGAAATTCTCGCTACCCGATGCGCCCGTGATTTTTAGGATCTTCGCGTTTTTCGCATCAATATAAGCATAGCCAAAGTCGATACTCGTCTTATTACTTTTTTTATAATTGAAACCGAATGTATACCATGTGCGGTCTTCATCCGGTAACCGTGGCGTCCTGAGTTCCGCGCTCGGTGTTGGTGTTTGATCGAACGCCATCCCAAATCGGTAGGACCAATGATTATTATGAAAAAAGGTCACCCCAAATGAGTAGCGCCAGGTGTTTTTCAGACCGAGTGTTAACACTGAGTCGTCCACACCACTGTCGAACTCGATGCGTAACTCGTCCAATTTGCTCCATCGAGTGTGCGTAATGTCCCACATAATGGCCCACTTCGGATTTAATTGGTGATAGGTGCTCACCGAAATTGTCGCCGGGACCGTAACGTCGACACGAATATCATCCGCATCCGGTGGTAAAAGACCAGCCGCCGCTGCAGTTTCCCGAAATTCTGCGACAGCGCCAGGCGATACCGATTCGCTACTCGCATCAGGGCTGGTGGTGATCCGAGACTTACCCTCTATCACGTGATCTATTTCTGATCTGAATGCGATACCGAAGCGTGTATTATTCCGATGTTTCCATAATAAACCCATGTTGTATCCCAAACTCCAGTCGTCTCCAATCAGTTCATTTCGACTATCATCTCTAGTCGGTCTAAGACCAACTGCGTGACCCAAAGAACCCGTATCGATGTTTTGCGTGATATTCACATCAAAAAATTGTGCGTTAACACCAGCCCCTACCGATAACCGATCTGAGACCCTCCAACCAAATGCCGGATTGATGTTAAGGGACAGTATCTCCGAGTTATCTGCATGATAGCGACCGGCCCAGCCACGCTTATAGTCACTCGCTAGCCCAAAAGGTGCATTGAGACCCAAGCCAATACTTAAACGCGAGTTAACCGGACGAGTACAGTAGGCGTTAGGAACTAATGCGGTTTTTCCCAAGTTACCCCCATCACCACCACCGATAGGCATGCCGCCTAATAACGGTGACGTAGCTGGCACTGAGGACCGATTGAAATTGCTGGATATTGAGATTAGGTGACCTGCCAGACTCGAGTGTGAAGCTTCCAATTGTGTGAGCGCTGCAGGGTTATACCAGATCGTGCTGGCATCTTCGTAAACTGCTGCGCCACCGGCAAACGCATTGCCTAATCGCCAAACACTGTTTTCGCTAATCTGAAAAAAGGCGCCATAAGCCAATCCTGGCAACGCGCTTATAAAAAACACTGAACAAATTATTACTGTTGCACGGAATAATAGTTGCCTGGTCACACTTACCATACCGCTAAATTTAGTTTTTTGTCGGCGCTATTTGAGTCGTACGTTTAAGCTCGATAACCATACGACAGAGAGATGCTTTCAACCAACAATCCGGTCGTTCAGCGGCTTTCCGAGGATAGCGTTCGCACACTGCATCCCGCCCATCACTGCTGCTTCTACGCATCCTGCGTTAAAATCATTTCTGATCCAGTCACCGGTAAGAAACAGGTTAGCAAAACCCGATTCGTTTGCTCTAAGCCGATATTGAGTCGATCCCGCCAGTGACATCACGTAGCGCTCGGACGGATCAATATTGGCTCGCCTGAACTGTCCCACCATTGATCTTTCGTCGAGTCCGTTGCTGTCCGATGCTGAAGCTTTCGGCCAGAGCGCGCGAATGTCGTGAGTTAGAAACTTTTCGATGATGGCATCCAGTTTTGCATATGCCTGCCCTGGTGCCGAGTGGTTCAGCGGATTGTCAATTCCGCCTTGCATGGCGCCACAGAAATAATTGATGCTTTGCGGGACTCGTTCGTCTCCCCAACATTCGCGAACCAGTAAGTTTGACATGTCCGCCCAAGTGTTAAGTGGTTCCACATAACTATCCATGATTGGCAAGCGTTGTTCCGGGGAGTTGTCGGTAATCGGCAAATACGATTCCCAACCAAGACCCTTAAGGTCAAGGGTAAGCCATAACTGTAAGGCTAGAGTTCGAACGGTACCAACCTTGTCCACCATCGATCGCCAGCGCTCGTTGTGATTAACTAGCTCGGGGCACAGAAAAGGAATGCTTCCTAGTGAAATTCCAAAAACGACGATGTCAAAGTCTTTTTCGTAATGAAGGTCATAGTTCTCGACGTCCTTCCAGGGTGTCCAGAACGATTCCAGATTAATGCCTTCTCGCTGCAGTTGATCCCCTTCAACGATTTGATTGTAGATTGGATTACTCGGCCAGCACGGCAAGTCAACGCAGCTCACCAATGGATCGTAGTTTTCATTCTTGAGCGTTACCTGACGACCTATGGAGATTGTCTGAATAAATGACTTGTCTGGCGAAAGGCCGAGGTTGCGTACGCGCTGAAAAAATTTGAAGGTGACGCCTCGAGCTTTCAAAACGTCGTACAGCGGGGCGAAAATGGTGTCACCCATTCCTGCTTGCATCTTCCAGAATATCGCGCCCTTATAGGTGAAACACATTCGGAAAATCGTTCGAAGGGCGGGACCCGCGGCAAAATTCGGTTTGTCGATTTCACCGTTTTCATAGGCAAATACAAAGTCGTACAAACCTCGCAGTATTGGATTGCACTTGAGATCCGCGGTTATCTCCAACGCCCCATTAGATTGCAACCACCATGCGAAATCCATATCGAGGGTATCCAATCCCCCCGGTTTATCCCATATGCGCGCTCGTATGAGACCTCGCATAATCGTTGTCCCCATATCGATCAGTAACAATTGACGGCGTATGTCGATGTCATTTTCGGTCAGTTTAGCCAGTTCCCGCCCCAACCAGTGTTCGATACGTTCCAAAATCGCAAGTAGTAGCTTTAGCCCGGCGGTATCATGATGTTTATCGCCAGCGTGCAATTTCTTGATGGCGTGTCCCAAGGTACTTATCAGCGCCACATCTACATCGTGCGCTACCAGACCTGCATCCAGTTCCAGCTCCTCAACAATGCCCTTCAACCAATGCAAGATGTCATGATGATCGTTTGGCTGTGTGCGCTTGTAGACTGGCCTCGACTTGTGTACCAACTCGACTAACCACCCCGACAGCATCTCAAAGTAATCCCAAAGCGTTGGCAATTCACCGCCCTCGCCGGGCAAACTATCATTAGTAGGAAAATCAAACATCCATGGACTCCAGTCTCCGTCGATATGCTCGTCAACGCCTACATAACTATGAGGTTTAAACGCGTCCTCCCATGTCGATAAGGGAGCGTTTTTGGGCCGATCAAGCTCGGCATAAGCAGCACGAATCATCTTGAAGGCGTTCTCATAAAATCCAAGCCAGACATGCAACCCGTGCTCCTCAATCGCACATGTCCTACTTTGCCTGCCACTCGCACCCTTACCACCAAGACGCCAACCCAGTTGATAGACGGTAATGCTCTCAAAGTGTTCGCGCCAATCGGGATCATTAGTTAGCTCAAAAGCGGTTGTCATCGACCCGACACCGCTGCCGAGGATTGCTACTTTCTTCCGCTTTTGGTTAGGGCTGTTCATGAGTGTACTCCCGTCACCAACGTGCAATCATCGATTTCGAAATCGAATCGCACCCAGAAGGGAGCCTCAACGGAGAGCGGACCGTCGGGCAAACCCACATCGGCGCGAATAGGATGACTCTCGAAATTTTCGAAATCGACTTCGTAGCCCTCGTGGTAAATGCGCGCCCCTTCAAAACGTGTCATCCTTGAATTCACTTCTTGAATCGCTTGATAACATGCCCGTGTCGGCTCAACACCATCGCGAAACTGCTTTAAAAACGTCATGGGCATTCGTAACTCAACGAGGTCTTCGATAAGATGCAATCCCAACTTGATATCGCCGATGAGTCTATGCTCAATGTTGAGTATCCGGACCAGTTCTTCAGCCAATTCCCGTATTGTTTTTAAGCTCACCGACCCTTGGGACTTCGAAGTATCGTTACGCGTTACACCGATGAGCTTTGCACGCTGTCCTTTGGATGACAGCGAAAACTTGTCTACAACAATTGTCTCTACACTTAAAGACTCCGGTGCTGCCGGACCCCGAGGAATATCGAACCAGCCAATAGTCTTCGGAAAACCATAGATTTCGCGCCCCATCGCCATGGCGTAAGACAGATCGACAACCATATAGGGATGAAACCAAAATAGTTGCTCACGCTCCCGGTCAACCAAAGCGGTCCATACTGCGCCTTCTTTCTCGGGGAAGGACCCCATCGTATTAAAGGGCGGAAGCACGGAAACTAGAGATTCAATCGTATTGAATACAAACATCACATAATCAGTAAGGGGAACGAAACGATTCGTGACCCCTAGCGGTTCGTTCAAATAACGATCACAAATGTTACGCTGAATAGTATCGATATTGCCCTTCACCGGAAAACTGAATAACTCAACCCCTTCAGCTGCAAATGGTGCCGCATATACTTGCTCGCCACCGCGTTGAATATACTTTGGTAGTGGATTGTTCATACTGACGTCATCTCCGTTTTGGTTAGATTTCCTTGCGGTTGGGGATTACCGAGCAAATCGTTTGCCTCAATAAGATCGCGTGTATCGAAACCTTCTTCGAAGGCCGTAAACAGCTCAGGCAACGGGCTATTTTTGCGCGTATATCCAGATCGCCTGAGTAGTCTATGTATACTGCACGCAGCACGTAACTCTAGTGAGCGGGCACCGCATTGATGTGCTAAGTTGAGGGCATGGTTAAACGCTTCATAGGCGATTTTGAAATCGTTATTTTCATCGCTTGCCAGAAGTTCACCCTTAATGCGCCACAAATCAATCTCGGAAATTAGTTCGTGATTTTGCTTTGCAATTGCAAATCCTCTCTCGAGTGCGCGGGCTGCGTCGTCTTTTTCATTGTTTTCGAGAAGTATTTCAGCCAGCAAACCAAACCAGGTTGGCTGAACCACCCCACACCCGATTTGGTCATACATCACAATGCCTTTGCGCATCTCCTCTATGCCAACTGAGGATTCACCGCTTTTAGCACGCGCCCATCCTCTAACGATAATCGCTGCTGATAGCCAAAAAGGATATGATTGGCTGGTGCAATACTCAATTACGCGCTCGGCAGCGGATTGTGCGGCAACCGGATCACGACGAAATGCGTAGATTACAAATCGAAACGCCAGTGCCCAACCCCTTGTGAATGCATGATCTCGGGCTTGCGCCAACTCCCATGCTTGGTCAAGGGCGTTAACAGCGCGATCCGGGAAACCCAGTTGCCATTGACAGTAAGCTAAATAGCATTTCGCCGCTACACCGGGATCCTGGCCGTAAATCAACGCATTCTTTTGGTGAATTTCAGAATTATAAATTTGCGACGACTGATCTAGATGCTCAAATGATTTGCTAAGTTCACCCAACCAATACAAAGAGTTGCCCAATGTCCAATGTGCTTCGACCAACATCGCTGACTCATCGGTTTGTTCGCCAAGCGCAAGCATTTCCTCTGCAATGGATCTTGACGAATCAAGCTCACCACGTACCAATGAGAATACCCAGGACCCCCACAACGCGGGGAAAAGCTGTGGAGAACCACGGTACTTTTGGCACAACTCCCGAGCACGAGAGTACTCTTTGCCGACCGCTGCGGAGGCAAATCCCGTAGATGCGATTAACGCGGGACCGATAGTTGTACGCAGTGCAAGTTCTCGTTGCTCCCGTTTCTCAACTTCTACAATAAACTCTAATTCTGCAAGCCCACGGCCCAAATGCCCGATGGCTTCCTGATTGGCTGATCGCGCTAAAGCGGTCTGACCTGCGAGCAACCAATAGTCAATCGCAATCTCATGCTCCTGAGCCTCGGTGTAATGATGGCCCAGCAGTTCAGGTTGTACGGTGGCGATTTCACTTTCGGTTAGGGCTACTGCGACGCGTTTATGCAAGTGCTGACGTTTACGCCTGAGTAGTGAGTCATACGCCGCGTCACGAATGAGCGCATGCTTAAACTCATAGTTCACTTGGCCATTACTAGACCGAGTGTGAGTGACAATTCCCGCGTCTATCAGAGTATCCAATGCATGTTGGAGATCGTCACCTTCCAGTGATGACTCGGCTAACAAAAGATCAAAAGAAAACGTACGACCGATGACTGAGGCGAGCTGAGCGATTTCTTTTACCGTATTAAGCCGATCAAGACGACCCATCAGCGCGTCTCGAAGGGTCGCGGGAATGTCGGATTCATGCACACCGCTCACCATACCGGCGTTTGCTTGCTCGACACTTGTGTCGAGCAATGTTCTGGAAAGTTCTTCCAGGAATAAAGGCACACCATCAGTACGAGCAATTAGCTGGTCAACTACTTCTTCGGATAAAGGCGTATCACCGAAAATATTTGTTACCAATTCGTGGCAATGTTGCTCAGTCAGCGGTTCGAGTGTCAACGTTGTGAACCTCGGTGCCGTTGCCCAAGGCGGTGTAAATTCGGATCTAAAAGTCAGCAGCGCAAAAATTTTTGTCGAAGCGATGCGTTCGATTAATTTATCAAGCAGCTCGATAGTGGATGGATCCACCCAGTGCAAATCTTCCACGACAAGAAGCAAGGGAGCTTGCATTGACATCTGTTGATACAAATCAGCTAAGGCTTCGAGGGTGCGGCGCCGAAGTTCATTGGGTGTCAGAGTCGGTACTTCATAGCGTTGCTGTGATTCGAGGTCAACTCCTAGCGCTGTAGCAAGAATCGGAACTAAACTTGTTGAATCTAAATCGAGTTCGTTGAGTAGGTTCCCCAGCTTTTCAAGCTTGCTGTCTGCTGGCTCGTTTAGACCGTATCCCAACATACGCATAACATGTTCAGTTACTGGGTGAAGAACACTATTTACAAAATAGGGCGATCCCAAAAGCAAAACGACGGTAGGATCGTCATCTTGTATGCGATGATAGAACTCACGTACGAGCCTAGACTTGCCGATGCCAGGTTCAGCGTTTATGAGCATCACCCGTCCTGTCGTATCGCGGACTTGGTTCCACTGCTCGAGTAATAACCCAAGTTCCTTGTCACGTCCAAATATGGGTCTATTCACATCAGAGGCATTAGTCGGAATCCGCACCTTGTCTGGTTGCCCTGTCAATTGCCAAGACCGTATCGGTTGATCGAATCCCTCGACAATGCAGGCGCTAAGACCTCGCCAGTCAAACTTGTCTTCTAGTAAAGCATAGGTAGCTTGCGAAACGATAATCGTGTTTGGTTCGGCGAGGCCTTGTAGACGCGCCGCGAGGTTAGGGGTCTCTCCGACAACTGCGCGTTCTTCTGATGCCCCTTCACCGATCAAATCACCAACTACAACTATTCCGGTGGCGATGCCAATTCGAACCTGAAGATTGAGATCCGGACGCGGTTTTACCGCAGCCATTCCGTCGGTAATGGCAAGACCGGATCTCACGGCACGTTCTGCATCATCTTCATGTGCTTGGGGATAGCCGAAATAGATAAGTATTCCATCACCTAGATAACGTGCAATGTACCCATCGTATTTACGGACAAATTTACTTACCGCACCCTGATAGTCGATAATGATTTCTCGGTAGTCTTCCGGGTCGAAACGTGTTGACAATGCAGTAGAGCCGACTAAATCGCAGAACATGACGGTCAGCTGTCGCCGTTCAGCCTCACCAAATGGAGCTATGAAATCGGATTCACCCGGGATGGACTTAGTTGAATCTTTTGCATCTGCAGTACTCGGGGTCAAATCCGCGATAATGTTCAGGAGTCGCTTACGCGGCCCCATAGGCAAACCCAATTCACGCAGATCATCCTCCGTCAAATCTTTGAGGTCGGTGACTTTGATTTCATTGTGCGCAAACACTTTTGAGTATTTGCCAAACTGGTGCTTCTCGAGCCAGGTGCGAATGTCGTTCACTTCGTTTCCAATGGCCGTTTAGTTCGTCAAAATGATCCGTTTGACACGAACAAGCTGCACCTCTTGTTCAAGCGAGGTTGCCCTACCTGCTATTAATTGTTTTAAAACAGAAATTGACTATCGGTTACGAGCCGGGCGGTCGATATGACACTGATTTTTTAGATGCCTCGTCCAATTCCTCTGGTGTTATAAGCACAATGATTTTGGCGGTTACCGCCCCACTCGCATTTACGGCCATACTGACGGCGACCGCGGTAACATTATCCGGGACATCAACAATCGCATAGACGTCATTGTCACCAAATGCGTAATACATTGCCTCCAGCTTACCGCCCATGGTACCAAGCATACTTTGAATTTGTTGCCTGCGGCTGCTGCCACCCTCACTCATAAGTCCTTTTGCACCAACATTCGTATAGGATGCTTCAAAAAGATATTTAGCCATTGTTCACCTCCGAACTTCTAACAGTTTACCAAACATTAATTATCAATAATGCGCGCTCCATTTGGTATTGGTTATGAAATCGATGTTTCTTTCTTTTTGTGCTAACAATACATGTGTACGCAAACCATTGGTATCAGCAAATTGGGGAACTGAACTAGGGAAAATTGAAGCCAGATATCAGGCATTTCCCGATTGCGGTATGCGATAGACCAGGTAAGCTTGTGGCATCGCTAAGCACAACCCTGATTCCGAGTAACGGGGGGAACGAATCAAACAGAATGTCCTTCAACGGTTGTGCTTGGTGATTTTTTTGTTGGGGCCACCGTACCGCCAAACACCATATGGAAAGTGTTGCTGGCTTGGCGACCTTTTGTGACACACTGATGCACCCCCCAACTAGCTCAGTACATTGTCGTCAAGCTAACATCTATACAACTACTAGTGCAAATTGGACTTAAGATTTAGGCAATGAGCCTAAACACAAATTTAGCACCAAATTGTGAAAAACTTCACAGATTAATTTTCACCGATACGATAGAAGTAACGTCCACGGTCACATTTGTTGACGGGATTTTCGGAGGATCAAGACATGACGAATTACAACCCTCGGGACTTCACTAACCACCCAACTCAGATTGCCAGTGGCTGGATAGTCGTTGGCATATTTTTTCTGTGCCTGGTGGTTTTTTCAATCGTATAACTAAAACAGAACGCGCCAAACGTTGTAGCGAAGATCGTATCATTCAATTTGTGTGTGAGTGATCATAGGCCAGCTTAGTGGGATTAGTCTGCAGCAAAGACAAAAGAAGTCTTAGTCGGATATCGCATTATTTTCGCTGCACTAATAAAAAACGGTGGATTCAACGATACAATAAGAGCAAAATTAGAGTTGCGGTGGCTATTATTTGACTACTCGTGTTCTAAAACCGCAACAGGAGGTGAATCATAGCACTCCAAACTTCAGGCCCATCGCCAAACCTTAGTGCCTTAGGTACGGAAAGATTTCGCACCCTGTTCGAATCTCATATCGCTGGAATGATAGTTGGCGATATTGAAGGCAACATCACCGACGCTAATCGAACCTTTCTAAGAATGGTGGGTTACAAGCGCATCGATCTGCCATTACGCTGGGATAAGATGACGCCACCGCAGTGGCGTCCGATGGATGAGACAAAAATCGAGGAATTCGTGACAACCGGCCAGGCCGTTATGTGGGAAAAGGAATATTGGCATAAGCAAGGTCATCACGTTCCGATCATGGTCGGTGTTGTCCGGTTACCCGGGTCGGATATCGAGTGGGTAGGGATCGTAATCGATTTGACAGAAAAAAAGCGTGTGGAACGGCAGTTAATAGAGTACCAGGAACAACTACGCGCACTCGCGTCAAAGCTGGCCTTAGCCGAGCAACACGAACGCCGCCGTATCGCAACCGGTCTGCACGATCAAGTTGGTCAGAGTCTGGCGATGATAAAAGTAAAACTTGGACAGTTACTGGAGACAAGTATTGATGATGAGACCCAAAATTCCATAAAGTACATTCGAAACCTGTTAAACGGAGCGATAGATTCCACGCGATCGCTCACGTTCGAATTGAGTTCATCGCTGTTGTACGAATTAGGACTCGAGGAAGCACTACATCAGTTAAGCGAGTATATCCAAGAACATTACGGCATCCATTTTGAATTTGATACCGATGAAGAAGCGAAACCGTTGGGTGAAGACGAGCGACTGATTCTGTATCAAGCCAGTTCGGAACTCATATTCAATATTGCGAAACATTCGCGTGCGGACAATGCCATGGTGACAATAAAACGCGTCAATGACGATATTGAAATCCAGACATCGGACAATGGAGTGGGTTTCGATGCAGAATCACTTTCCGGTGAATTTAATGGAAGCGGTGGCTATGGGTTATTTAATGTCACTGAACGGCTATGCCATATTAATGCGCAATTTGAAATTCATTCTAATCCGGGGAGTGGCACGCGAGCGACGATTCGCGCACCTATTTCTTCGCCGCGATAATACAGAATTCTGATTTACGATGACCAGTGGCAACCACATGATCGACGTCAGAACCCGCGTAATACTCGCCGACGACCATCAAATCGTACTCGACGGTTTACGGGCACTACTGGAAAAACAACCCTGCGTTGAAATAGTGGACGAAGTTCAGGATGGGCTAGCTGCGTTCAAAAGCGCTCGCCAACACTACCCCGACATCGTGATAATGGATTTAACAATGCCCGGAATGAATGGCATGGAGGCAATACGGCGAATTTGCGATGAGGTAGAGGACGTAAAAGTTTTGTGTTTGTCGATGCACTCCGAAAATCGATTCGTACTAGCGGCATTAGAAGCGGGCGCTTCCGGTTATCTTCTAAAGGATTGTGCTTCCGAGGAACTACTGAGAGCTCTACGCACCGTTAAATCGGGTCAGCTATATTTAAGTCCCGCAATTGCGCGAACTGCTCTTGATGGATACAAAACCCGCGATACGGAAAAGTCATCGGTGTTCTCGTTGTTGACGGATCGTGAACGTGAGGTCTTGCAACTGTTAGCGGAGGGTTTTACCACCAAAGAAGTTGCCACACGCTTGGGATTGAGTTTGAAGACGGTTGGAACTCACCGTGAACACCTGATGGCCAAGCTCGATATTCACAACATTGCAGGTCTTACGAAATACGCTATTCGTGAGGGACTCACATCTAGTGAATGTTGAAATGTTAAGCGCCCAAATTTTATCGCTTAGAAGATGACATTGGCATAAAACATCCTGCGCCCAGGTGACCGATCTTTATTCCAAGGAAGAATTGTTGGGAAAACAAATTGTCGGTGTGGTTAATTTTCCGGCCAAACAAATCGGACCGGTACGGTCCGAATTCCTGCTAACGGGATTCCCACAGGAAGATGGCAGCGTCGTACTTGCGCAACCGGAGCGACAGGTGGAAAATGGCTTGAAACTGGCTTAGGTAAATTAACGGAGGTGCAACCATGAAGAAATTGATTAGAACTGCATTAGCGCTCGTTTTTATTCCTTTCGTTGCAAGCGCGGAACAACTCACCGAACCCCTAAACGCAACAAAAGTGATCGACCTGACGCACAAGATGCACAACGACATGCCGTTTTGGCCGGGCGGTGTTCCGTTTAACAAAGAACAACTAGTGGGCTACGAGCAGGGTTATCTGCTACATAAATTTACCATGGGTGAAAACACGGGGACGCATATCGATGCGCCCGCACATTTCATCGAGGGCAATTTAGCTATCGATGAAATTCCACCGGAGAAACTCATCGTTCCCATCGTCACTATCGATATACAGGAAAAAGTGGCGGGTAACGATGATTACCAACTCACTACAGAGGATATCACTGCTTGGGAATCGGAGAATGGAAAAATACCCGCTTCAAGCCTGGTTGTTCTGAACAGCGGCTGGCACAAACGGTTCGGTAATCCTGAACAATACATCAACATGGACGATTCGGACGTTATGCATTTTCCGGGTTTTGCCCCCGATGCCGCTGAACTTTTGGTCGAGCGCGATATTGCCGGCATTGGTATTGATACACTGAGTCTTGACTACGGCCCGTCAAAGGATTTCGCGACCCATGTCATCATGCTTAAAGCGAATAAGTATCAAATTGAAAACATGGCAAATCTTGATGCTTTGCCCGCCACCGGCGCGACTGCAATTATCGGCGTACTACCGGTTAGTGGCGGCTCCCAAGCACAAGCACGAATCTTTGCATTGATGCCGTGAGACGGAACAAGTTCCACCCTACAATAGCCGGCCCAACCGGAACGGCGGGTGGAGAATGTTTTGAAGCTGGCCTAATTGAGCCTGCGTAATCTTGTCATGCTGAATAATCGAAACGTAAGAACCAGCTTGCTGGCGAACGGCAGAGTTGGAAATAAACATTCGCGAACAAGCTCGCTCCTACCCCATAGAGTTGTTTAAGTCGCTTCAAACTCCAATACAGTTTGAGAGCCTTCGGTTATAGCGATCTCGAAAGCAGAAGCCTGGGGTAAAATATTTGCAGCGTAAAACTTCGCTGAATTGATTTTGTCCTGGTAAAAATTATCGTCGCCGCCCAAACCCATCTTTTCACTCGCAACCGTAGCTGCCCGCGCCAGCTGCCATCCACCGACGACAGTTCCCCACAAAAGCAAATAAGGACTGGCTGCCGCAGCGGATAGCTCCGGGTCTTTGGAAACCGATTGTAAAACCCACTCCGTCGATTTCTCCAAAGCGTTTATCCCCTGCTCCAATGAATGCTTAATCGATTTCAGGCCATTTATACTTGATAATTCTTCACAATCCGCCCGCATCTGTGCCATTACCGCACGTGCTACCGCTCCACCGTCACGTAACACTTTTCTCCCGACCAGATCACCCGCCTGAATTCCCGTAGTACCTTCATAAATTGTCGTGATACGCGCGTCGCGGTAATGTTGGGCCGCACCGGTTTCTTCGATAAATCCCATGCCACCATGTATCTGCACACCCAGATATGTTACCTCATTACCCACCTCGGTTGACCAGCCTTTGACTATCGGCGTAAGCAATTCCATCAAACCTTGCTGGCGTTTGCGTTCTTCTTCATCAGGATGATGCAACGCTTTGTCAAACGCCGATGCGGATAGATAGGCAACCGAGCGTGTGGCTTCAATCTGCGATCGCATGGTCATGAGCATACGTTGCACGTCGGGGTGATGAATAATCGTCACCCGCTCTGCGCTGCCATCCAGCGCCCTGCCCTGCACGCGTTCCTTGGAAAAATTCAGCGCTTGTTGATAGGCGCGTTCGGCAATGGCGATGCCTTCCACACCGACAGCATGACGCGCAAGATTCATCATAGTGAACATATACACCAGACCACGATTTTCTTCGCCGACCAGATAGCCCACCGCACCGCCATTATCACCGTAAGACAATACCGCGGTCGGACTCGCGTGAATTCCGAGCTTGTGTTCCAGCGACACCGTACGCACATCGTTGCGTTCGCCCGGTGTTCCGTCGGTATTGAGCATGTACTTCGGCACAATGAACAACGAAATGCCTTTGGTACCTTCCGGTGCATCCGGTGTGCGCGCCAATACCAGATGAATAATATTTTCCGTTAACTCGTGATCACCATAGGTAATGAAAATCTTTTGCCCGGAAATTAAATAATGATCGCCATTCGGTTCCGCTTTCGCTCGAACCGCGCTTAAATCGGAACCGGCTTGCGGTTCGGTGAGATTCATCGTCCCGGTCCATTCCCCGGATACCATTTTTTCAAGATAAGCCGCCTTCATTGCATCCGAGCCATGCAATTCAATCGCCTCAATCGCACCTTGCGTTAGCAACGGACATAAACCGAACGACATGTTCGCCGCGTGCCACATTTCCTGAACCGCAGTTGAAACCAACCATGGCAAGCCTTGTCCACCTAGTTCGGGCGAAAAGGCAAGGCCGTTCCATCCGCCTGCGATAAATTGTTCGTAAGCTTCCTTCCAACCGTCGGGGGTTTTTACGACATCGCCTTCCAGTCGCGAGCCTTGCTCATCGCCAATACGATTCAATGGGGCAAGCACTTCGGACGCCAGTTTGCCCGCCTCCTCCAACACCGCACTGACCAGATCTGGTGTCGCATCACCGTAGCCCGGCAATGCGGCGACCCCGCTTAGGTCAGCCAGTTCATTCAATACAAATTCCATATCTTTAGTGGGGGCGGTGTAGCTCATTGTATGAAACTCCAGTTTGCAGCTATCGAAAAGTGTCGGCGTACGCGTGTCTGTTCAGGCAAGGCGCGCACAAGTATAGTAAACCATTCCTTAATTTATCGCTTACCCCAACCGAAGCAAAAATAGCGCACTAAGTCGCGGTAATCCGCACTTGTGACAACATTCATATTGGCCTGAAAATTCTTAATGACGAGTAACAATAACATTTCACAACACATTGATTTTAATGCCATTCACGACGTAGAACGTTTGGGCGAACTGGATGGTAAATTTCTGCAAAAGCTAAGCCAATTGGATACTGATTTGCACAGTCAACTGGCTGCATACCGGGCCGGGGAGTTTCAACCATCCCCCGTCGAGTTGAGTGAATTTATCCTCAAAATCGCTCCCCATGTCGAAAATTATTTGGCTGAATTATTTGAAATCGGCGACGAACTGAAAACTGCTCGTGAACATATCTTGCTCGAACACCGCGTAGCCGAATTTAGACAGGAATTCGTTATGCGCCGGGCAAAACGCTATCGCGGCAAAAATACCGATAGCTTCGCAGTACTCGATGAATGGCTGGATGATGAGCTGGCAAAGTCGGAATACTCGGACCTTGACCGCGAATTATCCACCGCTTGTTTCGCAATGGATCTACTCAACGATGAGGAATCCAATGCAGACAAGATTGACCGTCTCACTGCCTGGTGTTACCTGGGGCGAAAAGGCGAGACCACCCTCAAAGATTGGAGTAGTTTCAAGATTCCTCAATCGGTAGACCCCGCTCATCTGGTAACTCTCGAACAGTTAAAAAACGATAAGACCGGGCGACAACAAAGTAATCCGGATAACTTTCGGCAACGCGACGGTTTTGGTTTAACCGACAATCGCATGTCGTTGCGCGAAACGCTGTCCGAAGTCGAGTATTGCGTTTATTGCCACGATCACGACGGCGACTTTTGCTCCAAAGGTTTTCCGGAAAACAAAAAGAAACCGGAACTCGGTTTAAAAGTGAATCCGCTGGGAGTCACGCTGACCGGTTGTCCGCTGGAAGAAAAAATTTCGGAAATGCATTTGCTCAAACGCGACGGGCGCACGATCGCCGCGCTCGCTGTCGCCATGATTGACAACCCCATGATTCCCGCGACCGGGCATCGCATTTGTAATGACTGCATGAAGGGTTGTATTTATCAGAAAAAAGATCCGGTCAATATTCCGCAAATTGAAACCCGTGTGTTGACCGATGTTCTGGATTTGCCCTGGGGTGTGGAGATTTACGACTTACTCACACGCTGGAACCCGTTAAGACCCAAACAATATTTAATGCGGCCCTACAATGGTCGTAATGTGTTGATTTCCGGCATGGGGCCGGCCGGTTTTACCATGGCCCATCATTTAACGATGGAAGGTTGCGCGGTTGTCGGTATCGATGGTTTAAAAATCGAACCGTTGGAAGAAAAGCTATTAACCCAACCCGTGCGGGATTTTTCCACACTGCAGCACCATTTAGGCGAACGTATTCTGGCCGGATTCGGTGGCGTCGCGGAGTACGGTATTACCGTACGTTGGGACAAGAACTTTTTAACCTTGATCTACATGACGCTGGCCCGGCGCCGGACATTTCAAGTCTATGGCGGCGCGCGCTTAGGTGGCACAATCACGCTCGACGACGCCTGGGAACTCGGCTTTGATCACGTGTGTATTGCCAATGGCGCCGGCCTGCCCCGGGTCATTTCCATCGGCAACAGCCTCGCGCGCGGTATGCGTCAGGCAAACGACTTCCTAATGGCATTGCAACTCACCGGTGCGGCTAAAAGCGACAGCCTCGCAAATCTGCAGGTGCGCATGCCTGCTGCCGTTGTCGGCGGCGGTCTCACCGCCATCGACACGGCCACTGAAGTACAGGCCTACTACATTAAGCAAGTTGAAAAAGTTTTGCGGCGCTACGAAGAATTGGTAGCTAGCGAAGATGAAGCAAGCATTTGTAAAGGTTTGAATAAAGAGAATTTGCAAATTTTAGATGAGTTTTTAGATCATGGTCGTGAAGTACGCAAGGAACGCCGGCGCGCCGATGCAGCAAACCAGGAACCCGATTTCATTTCTCTGTTGCGCAAATGGGGAGGCGTCACTATTGTTTACCGGCGTGGCTTGAACGAATCTCCCGCTTATCAGCGCAATCACGAAGAAGTGATCAAGGCGATGGAAGAAGGCATCTACTATATCGAAGGTGTCGATCCCGTGCGTTGCGAACTGGACGAATACGGTCATGTCTCATCGTTGGTTTGCCGCAAGCTACGGCAAGAGGATGGACGATGGCTGGCGACAAACGAAGAAACGAATGTCCGGGCACGATCGGTTTTTGTCGCCGCCGGCACCTTCCCCAATGCCATTTACGAATCGGAATATCCCGGCACGTTTACCATGGAACACGATCATTTCCTGCCTCATGTTTCACAACGTCAAGGCCTGCAACCCGTGCGTGTCGCGGATCATTGCAAGTCACCACAATTCGGACCGTTAACGTCGTTTGATCTGGATAACCGCCGGGTCAGTTTTCTCGGCGACACCCATCCTGTATTCAACGGCAGCGTGGTTAAAGCGATTGCTTCCGCATTACGCAGTTATCCGGAAGTAATGGAAGCGGTCGGCGCACACCCGGCGATTCAGGGCGACAATAGCTTGCTTGACACATTTCAAAACACAATCGCCGAACAATTCACCGCCGAAATCGCCGAAGTCAATACCGATCACCCGATGGTGGTGGAGCTTTTGGTCAAGGCGCCATTGGCCGCGAAGAATTTCAGACCGGGACAATTTTTCCGTTTGCAAATGTACGAAAGCCTGTCGCCCGTCGTGAACGGAACACGTTTGCAGGTTCCGTTACAAACCATCAGTGGCGCAGGCGTCGATGGCGACATGGTTCGCCTGGTGTTACTGCGCTGGGGTTTCAATGCCAAATTAGTCTCTCGATTAAATTCCGGCGACAAGATCGTATTAATGGGACCGACCGGCGCACCAACGCCCATCGAAACCAATAAAACCATTCTGATTGTCGCCAGTAGTTGGGGTGCAGCGGTTATGCTCGGACTCGGTCCGGCACTGAGGGCCGCGGGTTGCCGCGTTCTATATGTCGCTACCTATGCAAACGAAAAAGAGCTGTATTACAAGGAAGAACTTGAAAACACGGCGGATGAAATTATCTGGAATGTCGCCAGTGGCGCGCCTATTGCGGCGTCACGTGATCAGGATCTGAGTGCCGCCAGCACCGACATCATTGATTTAATAAAACAATATTATGCCGGAAACATCGATGGACAAAACGGCAAGCCGTCGATAAAACTGGAAGACGTCGACGAAGTGTTAGTCATGGGCTGGACAGGCTTGTTAAAAGATTTCCAAAACGCTTATAAGAATGAGTTACGGGAACTGTTCAATCCTGACGTCGAACTGACCGGCACCGTCGGCAGCCCCATGCAATGCATGCTCAAAGGTGTGTGCGCACAATGTTTGCAATGGCAGATCGACCCCGAAACCGGTGAACGCACCCGGGCGGTATTTTCCTGTTCCATGCAGGATCAACCGCTGATGTGGATTGATGTGGAAAACCTAATGGCACGCCAGGGACAAAATCGACTATCGGAATTCCTTACCAATAAATGGGTGGATCATGTGCTGAAAATCGAACAGTGCCCTGCTTCTTAGTCTTCGAGTGCTTATGAACTTAACGTAATGTAATGTTTCGATAACGAATAAAGGCGTAGTATTTCAAATATCCTCAGCGCATTTTACGGAGTGTTTGAAATGAGTATGCCCAATCGTGTTAAACGCATTATTAAAAACAACCTTTCTATCTTCTTCGTTGTTTTTGGAGTTCTGTTTTTTCGCACCGCAGTTGCCGATTGGTCTTATGTTCCGAGCGGTTCGATGGAGCCGACTTTATACGAAGGCGATTACGTCTGGATAGACAAGACTGACTACGGCCCATCCATTCCGCTACTCAATTTAAGGCTCGGATCATTCGGCAAACCCAATCGCGGGGACATCGTCACGTTTGTACCGCCACACACGGATGACTTATTCGTCAAACGTATTATCGGCGTCCCCGGCGACAGCATTCGTTTTCAGGGTTCTAATGTATTTATCAATGAGCAAAAATTGGATTTGAGAATTTCAAACACATCCAAACTTCCCATCATCGGCCAGGAAACAATCGACAATGTCGAGCATCTCATTCAACTCAGCGGAAACATTCGCTTGCCGCAAAACAATGACACTATTGTCGTGCCAGACAAACGCTACTTTGTAATGGGTGACCACCGCAACAACAGCGTCGATTCTCGATACTGGGGGTTTGTGGAAGAAGACCAAATCATGGGTAAAGTCACGCATGTGGCCGTGTCATTTTCTGACCGTAGGCCGCCGTCACGGCGGTTTCGTATTAAGCTGATATGACTTGATAATTCGTTTATGGAAGACATTTCTAAAGACTGGGAAACTACTTTAAGGATACAAAGAAATGCATAAAAGTCGCTTGGGTGCTTTGGTTGTAGATTGTCAAACAGAAGATTTATACAAGGAAACCGAGTTTTGGTCGAAGGCACTAGGCTCCACTCCCGAAGCACAGGACAAACCGATTAGCGAAAAGTATATTCGTCTTTACGGTCAACCTGGTGAAGCTCAGGTAATTTTGCAAAAAGTTGACCATACCAGCCGGGTTCACTTAGATATCGAAACCGACAACATTGACGCGGAAGTAGAAAGACTCGAAGCCCTGGGTCCGACCATCGTCGAACGCAAGGAGTCATGGGTGATCATGGAAGCACCGAGTAAACAACGTTTTTGTGTTATCGGCCCGGTTCGATCTGATTTCGAAGTTAATGCAAATGTTTGGAAATGAGGGTCACTTGGGTCATCGTATTCCTCGCTGTTTTTGTATGGTCGGCGATCTCGCCAAAGGACTACTTAACCTGGGTATTGGAAGTCGCTCCTGCCGTAATCGGATTCGTCATTCTGGCCGCAACATATCAATCCTTTCGACTGACCAACCTGCTTTACGTACTTATATTAATACATTGCATCATCCTGATGATCGGCGGTCGCTACACCTACGCCGAAGTTCCGCTGTTCGATTATTTCAAAACAACATTTGGTTTCGAGCGTAACAACTACGATAAAGCCGGACACTTTGTCCAGGGTTTTGTCCCCGCCATCATTGCAAGAGAAATTCTTATTCGAAAAAGCGTCATTAACTCAGCCGCATGGAGTAATTTTATTATTGTTTCGATATGTCTGGCGTTCAGCGCGTTTTATGAATTAATCGAATGGGTAGCCGCACTCGTCAGTGGAGAAGCTGCCGAAGCATTTCTTGGCGCACAAGGCTACGTGTGGGATACACAAACCGACATGGCGCTCGCACTGCTGGGGGCGATACTGGCCCTGGTATTTTTGAGTTCACTACACGACCATCAGTTACGTAACCTGGACAGACAAAATGACCGATAATTTCACAGGAGAGTTGGCCCCGGTGTTATACCTCCCTCACGGCGGTGGACCGTTGCCAATTCTTGGAGATGAAGGCCATACGGATTTAGTCGCTTTCCTTAAACAAATTGGCAACACGCTAGGCAAACCTTCGGCAATATTGGTTATCAGCGCGCACTGGGAAGAAGATACGCCGACAATAACCAGCGGACACCACCCAGAACTCGTATACGACTACTACGGGTTTCCACCTGAATCCTATGAAATTCAGTACCCTGCTCCAGGCAATCCGGATCTGGCAAAGGAGATTTTCGATCTAATCCGGGCCGGTGGAACTCCTGCGAAACTGGATGGTAAACGTGGATTCGACCACGGTTTGTTTATTCCACTTAAACTTGTATATCCGCAAGCAAACATCCCGTGCATACAATTATCACTACTCAAGAATTTAGATGCAGGAAAACATATCACGCTTGGTAAAACGTTGGCGGATTTACGCAGGAAAAATGTGCTGATTGTCGGCTCGGGACTGTCTTTTCATAATATGCGAGCATTCGGCTCGGTGGACGCGGAAAACAGGGACAAGGCGTTTGACCAATGGTTAATAAATGTATGCACAAATCCCAAGCTTTCTTCTGTAGAACGTGAAAAACTGCTTATCGAATGGGAGGACGCACCACACGCTCGCTATTGTCATCCCAGAGAGGAACATCTATTGCCACTGCACGTTTGCTACGGCGCAGCCTGGGTCGAAACACCTGCGGCTAAACTTGTATTCAATCAAAACGTGATAGGGAAACGAACCTCGGCTTTTTTATGGTAATAAAACGATGAAACTCGCACCCATAAACTTTGAAGACAAATTTTCCAAATTCAACGACCATTGGTCACCCAAAGTCATCGCGGAGATGAATGACTACCAGTTTAAACTGGTAAAAGTACAAGGGGAATTCGTCTGGCACGATCATCCCGATACCGATGAAGTTTTCGTTGTTCTGGATGGGAAGCTAAACATCGAATTTCGCGATGGAAAAGTGTCACTTGAATCGGGAGAAATGTTTGTCGTACCAAAAGGAGTTGAACATAAGCCTGTTGCAGAAAACGAATGCAATATCTTACTGATTGAACCCAGAGGCGTTGTTAACACGAGAGATGCTGAAAGCGAATTGACTGCCGAAAATGACGTTTGGATTTAAAGGAGGGAAAAAATGAGTACTGGTACTTATGAAGGTGGTTGTTTATGTGGCGCAATACGATATCACTCCGAAGAAGCACCAACACGATGCATGATTTGTCATTGCGAAGATTGTCGAAAGCATTCCGGCGCCCCTTGCTTAAGTTTTGTTCACTTTCCAAAAAAATCTTTTACGTGGCTTACAAAAGAGCCTCGTCGATACCGTTCATCGCGTTATGCAGAAAGAGGCTTTTGCACGCAATGCGGTAGTACCGTGTCCATGCATGAGGAAGTGCTGGAAGATCGAGTCCAAATCGCTATCGGAAGCCTTGATAATCCACACGATATATCGCCACAAGATCATGTTTGGACACGTAGCAAGATAAGTTGGTTTGAAATTAACGATAATTTGCCTAGATTTGAAAAGAGTAGTAGCGCCGTTCCAAGCAAGGCGTCAACAGAGTAATATTTCGATCATGTGAGTGAATTTACTCTCGATGTCTTCTTTCTCCGCCTAGAGGAAATGCAAATAACACCCCTACATAATCGCTTCGGCGTTGAAATACACAACATCGATTTGCGTAACGTGACTGCAAACTCCGGATACTCCGCGATTCGAAAGGCATTTGAAAAACATTCAGTTCTATTGTTCAGAAATCAAAATCTGAACGAGAAAAGCCACCTTTCATTTGCCGGTCTTTTCGGTCCAATCGAAGACCGGTCACGCGGTGTCAACGGTCCCTCAGCACGTATGTCGCCGGTTTCAAACGTAGTGGGCGGGACAAGAATCACATCGGAGAACGAAAAACATACTCAACACTTAAGAGCGAACCAATTATGGCATACCGATAGCACCTTTTTGCCGGTTCCGGCGCTAGCTAATGTCATCGCTGCGCGCGTCTTACCGACAACGGGCGGTGAAACCGAGTTCGTATCGACACGCATCGCCTGGCAAGACATGCCGATGAAGCTGAGAACTCAAGCCCGCGGTGCAATTGTTTGGCATCGCTACGGACATTCGCGTGCGAAAATCTCGAAGGAGCTGGCGAGTGATGCAATATTCGCGTCCTGGCCTGACCAGAGCTTGGCGCGCTGTATGGCGTAACCCTACAAACGGCACGGAATCGCTTTACATTGCCTCCCATGCGTACGCAGTAGAAGGCATGTCCGCTGTCGAGGGACAAAATCTGATTGCAGAGTTAACGGCATGGGCAACGCAGGATGAATACGTGTACTGTCATCAATGGCGTCAAGGCGACGTTTTAGTCTGGGACGAACGCGCGACCATGCATCGTGGCTGCGCCTGGCCTTATGAACAAGAACGCACCCTGGCCAGTATCTGTGTGTCAGCCGGTTATCGTGATGGCCTGGGCACGGTGAGTCCGGCTAAACCGGCGTTTTCGGGATTACGAAAATTGTTTCCGGAATGTGCCATGAGAAAATATCTCCTGTTTTTAGTACTTATCTGTTCCGTTAACGTAAACGGGACTGAACTCATCGCTCATCGCGGTATAACACCGGGCTTTCAGGAGAACACGCTCGCTGCGATAGAAGAATCCTGGAAGCTCGGGGCGGATGCGGTTGAAATCGACCTGCGACTCTCTGTTGATGGCATTGTGTATTTATTCCACGACGACGAAATCGATGCAGGTTATGTTAATGAATTTGAATACGCTCAGTTGAACGCAACGCTTTTCGATACCGAAATACCCACACTGGCGTCGGTGTTCAATCTGGGATTTCCATCCGGTTTTTATATCCTAGACTTGAAAGACCACCATGAACAGATGAAGAACGCGCTGGTAGAGGTTATAAAACAGACCCGGTTTCCAGCGAACAAACTCGTTGTTCAAAGCCATGACGTAGACTTGTTGGTCTCAATCAGAGAGGCGATACCCAGCGCAAAATATTCTTTTTTAACCGGACTCAAACGAAACATAGGTGTGATTAACAATAATAATCCCGCCGACATTGCAAACTCTCTCAAACAGTACGATATCGATCATATCGCCGCCAAAGGACGCAGCTTTATCGATCACCGGTTTGTCGATGAATTTCGTAAGCGTGGAATTTGCTTTTTCGTCTGGACAATCAATGATATTTCGAGAATAAAATATTATTCCGCCATCGGCGTTGACGGTGTCATTACCGACGTTCTTGCAACATTGAAACGCATGAACTGATTATTTTTACCGGCTGGATTAAGTTTAACTATCAAATCAGGAGACAATAACAATGCCGACTGAAAACCCCAGTATCATTTCGCACGTATCTATTGGTGTAAATGACCATGATCGTGCCACGAAGTTTTACGATACAGTCCTCTCTATCGTCGGTTGCAAACGCATCGTCGAACATCCTGATGCCGTAGCATACGGCAAGCTGTATCCCGAATTCTGGGTATGTACGCCGCTTGATGAAAACCCGGCCAACACCGGCAACGGAACACATATTGGATTCGTTGCTGACAATAAAGAAATGGTGCGCGCATTTCATGACGCAGCGGTCCAGGCAGGCGGTTCAGACGATGGAGCACCCGGCCCGCGACCGGAGTATGGCGAACCCTATTACGGTTGTTTTGTGCGTGACCCGGACGGTCATAAAATCGAAGCTACGTTTTGGGATGAATCATTGGAATAAAAATGATTCTGTCTTTCATCGTGTGCTCTGTCATTGCGAGGAGTGAAACGACGAAGCAATCTCTGTTTTTTATCAGCATTCGGCTGTCAACCTTCTGCGAATAAGTATGAACACCACGCGAGGCGGAGCGGCTTTTGCCGTGAATTAATTTAACTGGATGCTTTACGGGACCTGCCGTGCGCGAAGTCGAATGGACTCAGGATGACATATTTTTGTTACTGCGCGAGATGGAGCAACGACGCGGACTCTTTTGCCATCCAGCTCATATTTTTTGCCGCGAGGGCGTACTTTCTTCACGAAAGATAGAAAGGCGAGATTGCTTCGCTGCGCTCGCAATGACATTGTTTCGGGTAGGAGCGAGCTTGCTCGCGAACAAAGCAATCTCGAAGAAATTCGCGAGACTGCCAATTGCTCCTGCAGTACCAGCACTTCCGCCTTCCCTGGCGGTCGCTGCTCGCTCCTACAATTGTTGGCTGACAGCTACTTCCAGTCCACAATTTGCAAACCACACTGCACAAAATTATACTTTGCAAATGGCTTGATAACGTTCAAGTCATACATGTTCTCGGGGCGGGGTGAAACTCCCCACCGGCGGTGATTGCACTTACGTGCATCAGCCCGCGAGCGCTCGCCGACGACGGTGAGGTCAGCAGATTCGGTACAAATCCGAAGCCGACGGTTACAGTCCGGATGGAAGAGAACGGGAAGTCTTTGTTGTGGCAGTGCAAACTGCTGCCCTTGCCTGCCCGCACGCCCTGATTCTGGTAACTTAAATTCGAGGATCAAACCATGAATCAGATTCAAACTGCTACACAATCCACGCCAACTCATACGCATAGACACGCATATGCAAATCAACGCATTGCGTTTATTCACGCCTGTTGGAACAAAGACATCGTCGATCAGGGGCGACAATCGTTCAAAGATGAATTGGTCAACCAGGGTTTTGACGAAAACCAGATCGACGTTTTCGAAGTACCGGGGAGTCTTGAAATTCCGCTACAAGCCAAAATTATTGGCACAAACAGGCCACTATTCTATTATTGTCGCAGCGGGTTTAATTACCGACGGCGGCATTTACCGACATGAATTTGTGTCACAAACCGTCATATCAGCGCTAATGCAAGTGCAGTTGGAAACTCATATCCCGATTATCTCCATGGTACTGACGCCACATCACTTTCACGAGCACGAAGAACATCACAAATTCTTTTTTCTGCACATGAAAGAGAAAGGAATCGAGGCTGCGAAAACCTGTGTGAAGACCATAGAAAACATAAACATTGTTAACAGGGCATCAGGCGATGTCCGCGAATGCTAAGATCACTCACATCATGAATAACGGTATCGTAGCAAATGGAATTATCGACCTGGCTTATTTACAGCGCGGTGGCCGGGCTGGCGATCATCAGTCTCGGTCCCGCGATACTATAGGCCATTTCCAACGGAGTGACGCTTGGCTTACGCCAGGCGATTTATTCGTCCTCCGGGAGCATCAGTGGATTAGTCGTGACCGATTACATTTCCATGATCGGTTTGCGGTTGTTGCGATTGAAAAATATTTGGATTATTCATCCAAATGAATAATCCGCCAGCTTTAGGAGATCGCATTATCGGCGCTTTTGTCATGCTCATCGCAGCGGGATTTACAAGCGTTCTTTTATGGCTAGTGCTAAATCTAAGAACTGTTCGCTACTCTGATGGGAATGAAATTCTAACGCCATTTTTTATATTGATTTTTACCGGAATATTTTTACTTTTGGGATTTATCGCACCTATCAAATCCACCGATGCTTTAGGATGGGTCTGGAAAAGAATCTTTAAGACATAGTAGCCATTGATGTTAGATATTCACAAGCGTAGTCATGGAGACTAATAGTAGAAGAAAAATTCTCACCCATTTAACCAGTGCAGTCATCGGTGCTGGCGCAATGCTCGCGAGTATTCCTTTCATCGCTTCCCTCAAAAAGCCGGAGCATCGGACAAAGCAAATATACAAAGACGTCGACATCACCAAACTTGAACCCGGACAAATGTTGTCGGTCACAGGGATGGACAGACCAATTTACATACTAAAAAGAACCCAGACAATGCTGGACGATTTATTGACGCCAAACAATGATCTTCTAGACCCCTATTCCAACAACGATTCATCGCAACCAAAAGCGATGAAAACAACCCTGCGCTCTTTACGCCCTGATATTTTTGTAGCAGACGGACTTTGTACACATTTGGGATGTTCCGTTGCCTATCATCCACCAGGTGAAAACACAGATTTTGGACACGATGACGATAATGGATTGTTCTTCTGCCCCTGTCATGGCGCTAAGTACGACTTAGCCGGACGTGTGGTTAAAAATGTCCCGGCGCCGAAGAACCTGGTGATTCCGAATTATCGATTTTTATCTGATAACGTCATTCGCCTTGAACTTAACGAGAACGGGTGAGTAAACCAAGTCGTTTAACAAAGACACTGTTGCATAACGCGGTTGACGAGTTGTGCGAAGCGGACGATGATCTGGCGAGAGTTGTGGAATCATTCGGCCCGCCACCATTGTGGGCGCGCAAACCAGGTTATGCAACTTTGGTTCATATTATTCTTGAGCAACAAGTCTCGCTCGCATCTGCCAAAGCAGTTTTCGAAAAACTTAAAACGGCAACTAACGGTGTAACACCCGAAGCCATTAGAAAACTCAAAGTCGATGGATTACGCGAGCTGGGTTTTACCGGACAAAAAGCCCAGTATTGTCATGGTCTGGCTGAACTCATTGTCGCCAATCAATTCGACCTGAAAAAACTATCGCGTTGTGACGAACACACTGCGCGCGACACACTACTTAACATACGCGGCATCGGCCCGTGGACAGCGGATATCTATTTACTAATGGTTTTACGTCACCCAGACATATGGCCGGATGGCGATCTTGCCTTAGCAGAATCCGCTCGGCAAATAAAACGTCTGCGTAAACGTCCTGACGTGAAGAAAGCTGCGCAAAATTGCTGGCGCGTGGTCACCCTGGCGTTCCGTGGCAGCGCGCATACTGTGGCATGCGTATTTATCGGAGCGGCGATAACTAACGATCAGAAGTAATAAGCCACTTCCAGTTGCAAATGATCGTCATTACGCAACGAAAAGAGCGGATCGCTCTCATCAGGGTCGCGCATCAACCGACCTTCAATACTAATCACCCAGTTATCGCGAAACCGGCGTGATGCTTCGAGATTCCAGAATCGTGTATCGGCATCCAGATCGCCTATCACGCCGAACAATATTTGCGTATCTTGAACATCGTTAAACACTAATCGCGAGCCTACGAATAAATCATCCTGAAAAGGCGTCGTCGCATCGTCGTCGCGATCATCGTACAAATACTCGGCAAGCACACCGACGTCGATACCGGAACTGCGCACATCAAAAAACGTATACTCAAAGCCTGCCGTGGCGGCATTGAAAGACAACCCCTGACCCGAACGATAAATTCCTTCAAACTTCCATAGCCAACTGCCACGCGTCATCTGAACGTCGATACCGGTTTGATCGATGATGTCATACACGGGAATCAAAACTGGCTCACCATCATTCATACCGAGATCAAATCGGGGATCGCGACTGGTGCCGCGAAAATGAGAGACACCTAAATCCCAATCGCCCAGGGTATGCGACCAGCGTGCTGCAAAATCAATATGCTGTTCTTCGTTTGACGATTCAAATTCAGCCTGATCCTCATCAACATGTGGCATCGTGCGTAATCGACCGTCAATACCGGGAAAGGTTCGTTCTCGAAATCCGGGCAAAAGAAACAGATCCACAACCCCCCAGTCGCGAATCAGAGTCAGGTCAATCATGGGTTGACCCAGTTTGTCTTCACCATCGAGGTTCTCGACCAGATCCGCCTGGTTAATGATATCGACCAGATGTTGAGACTCGGTCACACCCCAGAATACTTTCCCGATACCTGCCCGTAATTCCCATTCATCGGCAGCGTGTGTCCAGATGAGTTCGCGAACATCGGCATGTGAACGCTCGTCGTCGTTCTCGTCCCAACGCAAAAATGGAATAAACGTCAGACTATCGCGCCTGTCGTTCCAGTCGCGATAGTATTCGGGTTCAAAAGAAATCGAAACGTTGTCGCCGTGCTGTCGTTCATTGACGGGACCATCAAAGAAGCTGCGAAATTCGCCAGCGAAATCACCCGACCATTCTGCTTTGGCGTTCGTAATTGTAATCGCAATTGCAAAGGCAAAAGTACAGAATCGAATTGTTCGGCATAACCGTCCGCCCCGATAATTGACTTTGGCATCGCAAGGAATGAGGACACGATGCGAGTTCGCTTTAGAAATTGTGGTCGCCCTAACTAAAGATTGCTTCGGCATCCTGCCTCGCAATGACAAACAAACATTGGATTCTTCACTCCGCTCGCAGTGACAAAAGTTTACTTAGTCCATCTAATTTATTCTACTTAGCGCGCTTTAAGCTGTTTTGATCGAAATCGCGATCAGAAAGCCCGGTGCCGAATTTGTAATCCGTCCACAAAAGATCCGTACTTTTACCGGTGAGATGATTCTCCATTTTCATGACATCGGCGCGCCAATACTTGCCGAGATATTGTTGATACTCTTCCATGACCAGAGTCTTTAACAACGCATCTTTACGATCATAGAACTCTATTTTTTGCGGTCGATAATGTTGCTTATCCAGCCACACCACCTGTTTGGTGTAACCTGACTTTTCGTACTCGGGGTAACGTTCGATGACGAATGCATCCTGACCATTTATCGTCTCGTCACGCAAGTATTTGTAAGTGTATTTCTCGACTTCCTGTGATGCGATATCCTCATAAGCGAATTCACTGCCCATAAACGGACCGGACTTGTTTGCCGACGAAATGCGCTTTACCCGTTTTAATGCGGGCAGGTAAAGCCATTGATCGTCCGGTTTGATGGCGTGGGTATAACTCAGGAAAGCCGTGCCTTTGACATCCGCCGGGTGGTCGAAAATCGTCAGACTCTTGTCACCATCACCTTCCACTTCCAGAGTCTTGCTGCGAATCTCACGCGTGCTTTCGTCGCCTTTGCGATTACGCAAGATCATTTTCAGATTAGCCTGAAAATCGCCCCAGCCAATGTCGCGCTTATCCGCCTCGATTGCAATCTCGAGTCCTTTCTCCTCCGCCGTTTGTGCGAAAACACTAAACGGTAGCGCGAGCGTCAGCAGCAGTATCGGTAATCTCATTTTTGTTCTCCTCAAGCTTCATCAATAACGGCGGAAGAAATAGAAAATCGACCACCAAAGCAATCACAATGGTGATCGCAGTCATCAAACCCATGTCCGAATTGACCTTGAAATGCGACTGGGCCAAAACCAAAAACCCGGCAGTTAATACAACCGTTGTTACAAGCAAGGCCGTGCCCACCGTATGAAACGCATAACGAACCGCCTCCGGGCCGGTGACACCTCTTTCACGACGTGCGCGTAAATACTTGCTCATAAAATGTATGGTGTCATCGACAATGACTCCCAATGTAATACTGGCAACCACTGACAACGCAAGCCCCACCTGCCCGTTTATTAATCCCCAAAGCCCAAAACCCATCGCGGCGGGCACCAGGTTAGGGATCAGGCTTAGTAAACCAAATTTTACCGACCGTAATGCCACTACAAGAATCAGCGAAATCAACACCATTGCGCCCGCTGCTGCGATCAGCATTGCCTTGATGTTGCGTGACCCGATATGAGCAAACATAACGGTCGAGCTCGAACCTTCAACCTGCATCGACGGCAACCCGTTATCCTTTAACCACAAACGCGCATCGCGAGTTAACTTGAGTATCTCGTTAGTAGACAAAGTTTCCGTGACCACACTCATCTTCGTTGCAGAACGCCCAACATTTATCTCATTGTTTAAATCCAACCCATAAGGCAAGGACATTTCGTACAACAATAAATATTGCGCAGCTAACTGCCGGTCTTCGGGTAATCGGTGAAACTCGTCATCGTCCGCATGCAGGTTTCTATTAAGTCGTTTAAACGTATCGGTAATGACGCTTACGTGTACCACCCTGGGTTGCTGTCGATACCAGTTAGCAAAGTCCTCAACTTTTTGTAAAAACACCGGGTCGCTAATACCCTCATCTTCACCTGCACCCAGTGAGTAATGGAGGTCATAGATCCCTGTTAGATTGTCGCTCATGAAATCCGTTGCACGTCGAAAAGCAAAGGTTTCGTCAAAATATTCGACAAACACATCGTTAAGTTCATTACGTGGTATGAACGCGATCAGAAAAACAATAATTACACCCATACCCCAGAACAACCCGCGCCGTTTTTCGATAACAAAATCAGCGATGCAATCCGCCAGTAACACCTTGTCTTTATGATCTTGTTTAGCGCGAACCGGTAGCAGTGACATCATGGCCGGCAGAAAGGTCACAGACAAAACGAATGCAATCATTACACCTGCAGCGACAATGTTGCCCAGATGTGCGAACGGCGGTACCTCACCAAAATTCATGGTCAAGAAACCAATCGCGGTAGTCAGGCTGGTAAGAAATATGGGTTGAAAATTAACCCGCAGACTTTCAACTATCGCTTCAATTTTTGCACGCCCATTCACCCGCATCTCATGAAGCATGGTTGAGAGAAAGTGCACACTATCCGCAACGGCTAAAGTCAAAATAATGACGGGCGCTGTCGCCGATGGCCCGGTTAATCCGATACGCGCCCATCCTGCCAAACCCATAGCGGCAATAATCGATAACAACAACAGTACTAACGTGCTAAACACACCGCTCAATCCACGCAGCAATATTCCCAGCGCGATAAGAATAATGAGCAACATCGCTGGAATTAAAGTACTTAAATCTTTCTGACTGCCTTCCGGAAATGAAATATTCATCATCACCTGACCACTTAAATACACATCCAAATGCGGAAAACGCTCACGTAGTTGCGTGGTAACATCGCGCGCAAAATTCGCGACCTGCGGCACTTCGCTGGTTGCGTCCTCGCCGGGAATTTGCACGGTTACATTTACCCCAGTGACATGCGATCGCTCTGAGATCAACCGATTCAATAAACGCGGCTCGCTGAGAGCAATCTGTTCAATCCGCACCAAGTCTTCAGCAGTTAAAGAAAGCGGGTCGATAACCAAATCTTCAACGATCAAGTCATCGTCCTCGCCGCGTGTGTGTTGAAAATTCGTTATCGAGTCGACACGAATTGAATAAGGTAGCTGCCAACCCTGCTCCGTTACCCAGGCGACGGCTTCCAGTGTTTCAGGGGTAAACACCTTGCCATCTTTTGGCGCCAATACGAACATGACGTTGTCATTCTTCGTATAAGTGTCCTGCAACTCTTCAAACGCCAGCATTTGCGGGTTTTCTTTACTGAAAAATGCCCGATAATCCGTATCGAAAACCAGAAAACGGCCGCCGCTGCCCGCCAGTATGATTAGAATGATCGATAAAACGATCACCCACCACGGATGCCGGGTAACCCATTTACCGACTACAACTCCTATTTCTCCGTTTTTAGTTGTTGCGTTATCCATTTTGGCCTCTGTCACTCAATGTATTGGCAACTCGTGTCAACCGCTAAGTCTGATTGTTAGCATATGAAACACATATGAATTCGTTAGCGCGTACATAATCCCTTCAACAGTAACTCGCTCAAACTATGCGCCATAGATTCATATTCCTCAAGAGAATGCATGTGCATAAAATGCGGCACATCGAACACCGTTGTCGCTGCAAGAATAGCGTCAGCCGCTTTGCCGACATGTTCAACACTAAATTCGCCCGTTGCGTTACCGTCATTGATGAGTGTTTTTAACTGATTGCGTTTGCCATCGAGATGTTGTTGCACCATTTCCGGTCGCGACTTGCAAATATCGCCAACCATTTCATCGATGCGGGGCAAAGTAGACCAGTGGTGATGCGTATAACGAAGCGTTTCTAAAATATACTGTTCTAAACGCTCGCTCGCTGAAATTTTGTTTTGCGCGACGATGTGGGTAAGTTTTTCTTCCTCCTCTCGCAAGCAACATCCCGCCAGCGCAGCGCCTATATCGAGCTTACTTGCGAAGTAGCGATAAAGATTTGCGGCTGACATTTTGCAATCGCCGGCAATCTCCGCCATGGTGGTCTTGTTATAGCCATACTGTTGAAAGCGTGTGTCCGCTGCCTGGAGAATCCGCTCGCGCGCATCCTCCGAGTGTTCCAACTTAACCTGTCTGTCATCCATGCTGCCTTTATAAATTACAATGAGTGAATATTCAACAAAATATTTATTGTTTATTATTCACATAACAAAATTTGTCAATTCAACGATGAAAACGACTGGATTTGTCAACCACGGATCTCTATCTTTCATTGTAATTTGGAGTTATCTATTTGTTTTTATGTGCTTTTCCGCCCCTTTTTTAATGTTGGCACGGCACCTGCTATTAGCACTGGCGAAAGATTACGGGAGTGTCGAGGCAAGCAGATAGGTGTACCGATATCGGGCTTCGACGGCCAGGGATGGCGCCTTTATGGCGCCATCAGGTTCCCCGGCGACGAACGCGATTTAATCGCTGAGCAATACAACTCAAGAATTGCAATAGCTCGTCGCTACAGCGTTCGCATAGCGCTCTCGATTTCGGCATGGGTCGCAAACTACTCATCCATACCCTGTCAAACCGGGGTTTATTAACTTAGGCGACTATCCCCCGAATGAAAGCGCGCTCGATGCGCCGCTGTGTGCGGTTCAACAGTCTCTGTCGGTTACAATGGCGCCCGTCGCCAAACCCGAGACGTTGTAATAGTTTCTTTCGCGAAGTAAACCGCACAAAAATAATCACCATCCACGATGGTATTCAGTAGCACTATTTTCCTTTTCTTGTTCCTGCCGCTCACGTTGGTCGGCTATTTTGTTTGCCGTGGCATTGTGCTGCGCAATATTTTTTTACTCATAGCTAGTCTTATATTTTATAGCTGGGGTGAAGCGGGTTACGTCGTTGTTCTTTTAGTCTCAATTTCTTTCAATTATTTTTTGGGTTTAAAAATCGCCAAACACGAAGATAACAGACGTAAGGTTTATTTATTTCTCGCCGTTGCTGCTAATTTAATTCTCCTGAGTTACTACAAGTACGCGAACTTTCTGACCGATAACTTTAATGCCCTGCTCGGTTGGTCGGGCGCAAATTCTATTGAATACGATACGGTGCATTTACCCATCGGTATTTCATTTTTTACGTTCCAGGCCATTTCGTACGTCGTTGATATATACCGGCGTGTAGCGCCCGCACAAAAAAGATTTCTTGAAGTCGCCGTTTATATCTCGTTATTTCCACAACTGATTGCCGGCCCCATCGTTCGTTATGGGCACATTGCCGCGCAAATCACTAACCGAAAAGTCACCCTGGATAACTCGGCTGCGGGAATACGCCGCTTTATCATGGGCCTGGCAAAAAAGATGTTGATCGCCAATGTTCTGGGACAAGTCGCCGATCAGATTTTCGCCACACCGACCAGTGAAATCGGAATGGCCGTGGCTTGGCTGGGCGTGCTGTGTTATGCCTTGCAAATCTATTTTGACTTCTCCGGATACTCGGATATGGCGATCGGATTAGGCCGGGTGTTTGGTTTCAAGTTTCCGGAAAACTTTAACTACCCCTATATTTCTCAATCCATTCAGGAATTCTGGCGACGCTGGCATATCTCGCTTCGAGCTGGTTCCGCGATTATTTATACATTCCTTTAGGTGGAAATCGAAAATCGGCAGCCAGAACATATTTGAATCTGATCATCGTGTTTTTTCTCTGTGGTTTGTGGCATGGCGCGAGTTGGACTTTCGTTATCTGGGGTTTGTTTCATGGTGTGTTTCTGGTATTCGAGCGATTGGGTTTGGGCAACCTGCTCTCGCGCTGGCCTGCCATTATCCGACACTGTTATCTTATCGTTGTCATCCTGTTGTCCTGGGTATTTTTTCGCGCCGATACGTTGGAACAAGCGCTGGCTTATATCGGTGTTATGTTTGGCAGCTCATCGACCAGCGGCTTGGCGGCGTCGTTATCTTTTTATCTGAACAATAAAGTGCTGCTCGCGTTGGCAGCAGGACTTGTTTTGTCGACCCCGATTTATCAACAGATCAAAACAATGTTCAAAGATTCCATTAACAGCGCGTTAAGCTATCCTTCCTTGATCGTTGCAAACACCGCATGTATCGGCCTACTGATATTAAGGCATCATTGCAGTGTCGGGCGATACCTACAACCCGTTCATCTACTTTCGTTTCTAACTCATGCGGGCATCCTGGTTTATAAACGGACTATTCTTGGGCGTTTTTCTACTCGTCGTTTTCGCGCCCTTATTCGATCATCTGTTCGAAATAGCGCCAAACATTCAACTGCGCGAAAACCGTAATCTCGCACCAAAGCCCGAGACACAGGAAAAATTTCGCTTCAAACGTTTTCGCAAACAATTCGAACCGTACTTCAACGATCATTTCGGTTTTAGAAAATTACTGCTCGCCGGATACAACCGTATGCACTATTCTATTTTTAAAACCGCGAACGGCGTAGTATTTGGCGCCGATGACTGGTTGTTTTTAAAACAAGGTGTTCGCTCCGACCTCAAATATCCAATTCCCATCATCAAAGACCTGTGCGGTGAAGCGCCATTCAGCGAAAACGAGCTGACCGGTTGGCGCAATACCCTGCTTACTAACTGGTTTTCTTTAACGGAACGCGGTATTGAATACCTGTATTTACCCGTTCCAAATAAACACCGTATTTATCAGGAACACTTACCCAAATACGGTGAATGCTCTGATGTGATAACCCGCCTGGATCAACTGATCAATCAACTGACCAAAATTACGAACTATCCTATAATCGATTTACGAATAGCGTTTTCTGAAAGCGTTGAAAAACCTTTGTATTTCAAACGCGATACTCACTGGAACAACAACGGTGTAGCCATTGCTTATAACAATATTATTGACAGGTTGGATGGGCGCCTGCGACTTAGAGATATTTCAAGCCAGCTCGCATTCGTTGACCGGCAGCAGCAAGGTGGCGACCTTGCACTAATGACAGGAATGGAACGTCACGTCGCCGAACCTTACCAAGCCATCCAGCTTGCCGACGCGAAAACACGGGAGATTGAAAAACCCATTGCTGAATATTCGCCAACGTGTACGGGCATTTGAGCAGGATGATCAATCCCTGGGGACGGTGCTTGTCTTTCACGACTCTTTCGGTGTCGGCATTTTTTCTTTTCTCATTGCGGAGTCGTTTTCTCGAGCGGTTTTTGTGCAAAAAGCAGCGCCTACGATTGCCATGAACATCGTCGATCAAATCAAACCCGACGTTGTCATTCACGAAATGGTAGAACGCGCGTTACTCCTGCCCTACTTCGAATAACATTTATTACCGAATATTAACAATCTACGGGCAATGAAAATTTTGCAGCTTGGTCTTGAACGATAATAAAAATATTTAGTCCTATTCGTAACAATCGTCTATAGCCCAACACCAGGGGCAGCGGGAATTCCAGCATATCACTTGCTATAATCAGACAATATGAACAAGTCGAAATTAATACTCTCTTCCTTGCTCGTCATATGGGCTGGTTTAGTTGTCGGTAGCGTATTCGCCGATGAAGACGAGTTATTAGAGCCTGAAATCGCTTTCGCATTTGAAGCACAGGCCAACGAAAGCGGAAACATCATCGCAACCTGGAAAATTGCCGATGACTATTACATGTATCGCGACAAATACGGCTTCGAATCAAGCAGTGAAGATGTCCGGTTAGGTGAGCCTGAATATCCCACTGGAAAAATCAAGCAGGATGAATTCTTCGGCGAGATCGAGACTTTCACCGGCAAAGTACAAATCACGGTGCCCGTCGAACGCGCCGACGCTTCGTCAAATACGGTTTCGTTAGTCGCGCACGGTCAGGGATGCAACGAACCCGTTGGTGTTTGTTATGCACCGGTCTCGCATACGATTGATGTCACGCTTCCACCGGTGGCAGCCGGGATTTTTCCCACGCAATCCGTCGCCCAATCGAATGATACTTCCAATCCGAATTCACCGGGTGAAGCTTCGTCCCCAGTGCTTGAATTGCGCAGCTTGCTTGGCGAGTCCGAAGGACAGGATGAGTTTCTGCACCCCGACGACGCCTTTCGGCTCACCATCACACCAAACGAATCCGGCGATGCGGTGTTAGCGCATTTCGATATTGCCGATGGTTATTACCAGTACCGCGACAAAACCGCTTTCGACGCCATCGAAGGCGATGCTCGCATAGGCACCTATGAGTTTCCGGAAGGCAAATCGAAATACGATGAATATTTTGGCAACACCATTGTGTATTACAACACGCTGGATGTCTGGTTGCCGTTACAACGTTCATCCGATAAACCAGGCGAAGCGAAAGTAAAGGCGACTTATCAGGGTTGTGCGGAAAAAGGTATTTGTTATCCACCCATCGAAAAAGAAATCACCTTCGCATTACCACAGCTCATCGCCAGCGCGAATGCGGCCGAGACCACGCCACCACCTTCTGGCTCCAGCACGACAACCCCCATAACCGGTGACAAATCATTTATTGCTTACCCTGGCGTTAGCCTTCGGAACGGGTTTTCTATTGACCTTCACCCCCTGCGTGTTGCCTATGATTCCAATCCTGTCCAGCGTTATTGCCGGACAGGGAACCAGCATCACAAAAACCAAAGGCGGCTTGTTAGCCATAGCCTATGTTCTGGGTACGGGCGTGACCTACGCCGCCATCGGTGCGGTGGCCGGTGCAACAGGCGATCAACTGCAAGCTTATTTTCAAAATATCTGGGCCATAGGGTTTGTCAGTCTCGTACTGGTGATGATGGCGTTGTCGATGTTTGGGTTGTTTGAGATACAAATGCCGTCTGCGATCCAATCGCGTTTGCAAAGCGGCACTCAACGCCTGCACGGCGGCTCAATCGGAATGGTTTTTATTCTGGGTTTGGTATCTGCGCTTATTGTTGGCGCATGCGTATCACCCTTACTCATTTCAATGCTTGGCATTGCCATCGCCAAGGCAGACCCCGTGCTCGGTGCGGCTATCATGTTTTTCATGGCGCTTGGCATGGGCGTCGTGCTGATTGCGATAGGCTTTGGCGCCGGAATTATCTTGCCCAAAGCCGGGAACTGGATGAAACACGTCAACCAGGTTTTTGGGGTTATGCTCATCGCGGTTGCGATTTATATTCTGGGTGCTATTCCCGAAGTGCCTGTACTACTGCTCTGGGGAATATTATTCGTTGTCCTCGCTGTTTACCTTGGCGCAACACAGTCGCTACCCGATGGCGTCGGCGGTTGGCGTTACCTCGGCAAAGGTGTCGGCACGGTACTATTGATTTGGGGAATCTTCTCTTTATTTGGCGGCTTCGCAGGTAGTCGCGATTTATTGAATCCGGTTCCACTATCGCTCTTTGCCGGAAACGCATCAACCAACTCATCCGCGGAAACAACCGCAAGCCACGATTTATTTACACGTGTCGCCTCGCTTGAAGAACTGGACCGTGAACTTATCGCCGCACAAAATGCCGGCAAACCAGTCATGCTTGACTACTACGCCGACTGGTGCGTGGACTGCAAACGCATGGAGAAAAACACCTTCGAAGAACCCGGTGTTAATCGTGAGTTAAAAAATCGTTTCGTGTTGATTCAGGTTGACGTTACCGACCCGAAGGACGAAGCCACACGCGCGATCAAACAACGCTACAACGTATTCGGCCCGCCTGCCATTTTGTTTTTCGACAGCAACGGACAGGAAATACCAGACTTAAGACTCTATGGCTATCGAGACTCCGACGAATTCATGAAAATTCTCGGTGATGTTTGAAATCTTTATCCTGGCTCGGGCGTCATTCTGAGCACAGCGAAGAATCCAGCCTTCGCTTATCAATTTCTGGATTGACCGCCAGGGAAGGTGGAAATGCAATAGGATCGTCGGGAACAATCCTTGCCTTCACTCGCTTCGCTCGGTCAGAATGACGTACAACGTAGCGTGAATAGGCTTTAGCCGCAATCTACCTTACTAATTTATTTGCTCGATTCCATTTAGCGCGACACGTCACGCTCTACCGGCAGCAGCGCTAAGTTTACCCAAAACATCCGTTCTTGTTGTTCAGTTTGCCGGCTACGTCAAAACCAATTAGCAATCCTAGGTCCGCGACCAAATCCGCGGATACAGATCCGTACCGAGACGATCACCAGGTCTTAATCCATGCTCGGTCATAATAGCGCTGTGGTCCGGATCCATTCCGCATTCACGAAACTTGATGCGTACGTCGTCACCCAGCCACTTGGTGGTAAACACCCGCAACTCGCAATCTTCGTCCAGTTTGCCCGAGCCACCGTGGATGATTCTGCTGTTGAAGGCCACACAGTCACCCGGTTGCATATCCCAGCTCACCACACCGAAACTTTCCGGGTCGGCGTCGATGTCAGGAAACATCTCCTCGGCAACGTCGGAGAAATCGACCTGGTCAACATCCGTTTTTCCATCCGGATTAAGGTTTCCGAAATTGTACTGGTAGAAAACTGAATTGTGTCGATGCGAACCTGGTACATAGGCCAGTGCGTTTTCCCGTTTAACCTGTACTAACGGCATCCAGAGGGTGCAGGTATCGTAACCCTCCACCGACCAATAGGGTTCATCCTGGTGCCAGGGTGTGGCGAATTGGCTTCCGGCAGAGCGCACAAAAACCGCATCGAAGAAAAAGTTGCTATGTGCCGAACCCATCAATTCGCCGGCGATCCGGGCGGCTGGGGAGTCGAAAATGAACCTGCGATACTGCTCAATACCTTGCCACGCCTGGCTGTCCCAAAACATGGTGCGTCCCTCAGTGTCCCGGTCCCATACCCGTGAACGATCCGTCGGACTCTCACAATTGGCAAGCAGGCCTGTTTTCAGCAGCTCGATCCAGTCGGCGTCGAACATTTCCGGCAGCAAGATCACACCGTCACGATGGTAAGTTTGAATTTCTTCTAAGGTTATCTTGCGGGGCGGATCAATGTTCATCGCCATATCATCCAAATTTGGTGGAACTCAATGCGAGAAGTAAGCCGCAATAAACCGCTTTTGTAAACAGGAAATTCGACTGATCGAGATTACAGAGTGAAATCAGATCTATTCGGCAACTCCAGCTTATTGATATTTTATGCTTAGCATAGATATCAGCCCGTAGCCCGGATGGAGTGTAACGGAATCCGGGAAATTACTCACCAAAGCCTTTCTCTTCCGGATTAGGGGCACTTGTCCAGTTGCCGGGCAATAGGCCACGCTTAACGCATCGATGAAATGAAGAATAAGACCACCGTGAGACATGATCAACATAGCCATGTTTAACGGGGTTGTAATGAATGTAATCGACGTGTTTTTGGAAATCCGAAGAATTTCGAATGGTGTGTTCCCAATAACGCCGTTGCCACACGTCGTATTCACCTTTGTTATTCTGATTAAGCTGTTTTCCGGATTTTCTTAGTGCACGAGTAAATGTTGCTTTTATTGAACGCCACCTTCCTGAATAGTCAATAACTTCGGGTGGAAGAGTCCAAATGGTATGAAGATGATCCGGTAATATCACAACCGCGTCGATTTGGAAGTACCGGGCTTTGCGGACGTTGTTGGTGGCCTTTCGCAACAGATCAATATGGTCGATAAGTAGCTCGGATTGCCGATCACGCGAGTTAACGGTAAAGAAATATATCCCACCAGTGATTTTATTTCGGCGATAGCTAACCAATAGTGTTTATCCCGATATTTAGTTACCCCATACATTATTTATCCCGGATTCCTTTACACTCCATCCAGGCTACGCTCGCTTGCTCGGTAACATTTGACTCTAAGTTTTTTCGTAGGAGCGAGCTTGCTCGCGAACAACACAACCTCGAGAAATATTCGCCAGCAAGCTGGCTCCTACGGTTGCCGAGAATCAAGCAGCGTCCAAACTCTGATAGTAGTCCATTAGTATTTTTGCCACCTCCGGGCGGGAGAATTCGGGTGGCGGTGCGATACCCTGCCCCAACATTTCACGTACCTTGGTTCCAGAGAGTAAAACAAAATCTTCTTTTGAGTGATCCGGTGCGTCGCGCATCATGACAACTTTGTTTAATTTTTTCGAATACGCTGTATGATCGGCACGGTAGATTTCAATTTGCAATGCGCCCTTGGGCACTTCGTCATCAAAAATAGTCTGCGCGTCGAACGCACCGTAGTAATCGCCCACCCCGGCATGATCGCGTCCGACAATCATATGCGTCGCACCCATGTTTTGACGAAAAATGGCGTGCAAAACCGCTTCCCGAGGCCCGGCGTATAGCATGTCAAAACCATAACCCGTAATCATCACCGTATTCGGCGGAAAATACACGTCCACCATTTTACGAATCGCCGCGTCACGAACCGGCGCGGGAATATCGCCAGGTTTCAGTTTGCCCAGCAACATGTGGATGACGACGCCATCAGCGTTTAAATCCTGCGTGGCCATTTTGCATAATTCCTCATGCGCACGATGCATGGGGTTACGGGTTTGAAACGCAACGACTTTATCCCAGCCGTGATTTTGAATCTCGTCCCTGATTTGCACCGCCGTGCGAAACGTTTCAGGAAACTCCATTTCAAAATAGGAATAGTTCAAAACTTGAATTGGTCCCGACACTGCGTAGCGACCTTGCGCCTTGAACTCCGCCACACCGGGGTGTTCCGCATCCGTTGTGCCGTACACTTTTTGTATGATGGTAGCTAACTCGTCATCGCTGAATTCTTCTACGCCTTCAACATCCATGACGGCAAGCACCGGATGCCCGTCAACATTCGGATCGCGCAAGGCGATGCGCGCGTGTCCTTCGATGCCACTGGCATCGTTGGTTAGATTCAAAATAGGCACTGGCCAGAATAAACCGTTGGTGTTGTGCATTTTTTCAGCAACGCTCAGTGCATCCGCCTTATTCATATAACCCGTCAAAGGATTAAAGTAACCCGCACCTAACATAACGGCATTTGCCGCCGTCGGGGAAGACAGTAAAAGCGATGGCAGGTCTTTGCCCTCGTTCGCCAACTTGTCGCGCAATGCCTTGTCAGACACGTACAAAGGATTGAGGGAATCAGACCCGTGAGGCTTCATCATGTATTAGCTCCTGGAGTTATTATTGACACCGGTTATTGCGCGGATTGTGGCCGATCTTTTAGCCATCGGCTAGCTGCGACGGTTTATCCGCCTATAAAGCAGGCTGATACGAAACAGATTACGGGTAGAAAAAACGAAGTTCCCGCAAACTAACGCCATAACTGATTTTAGATCGATGGATAAACTCGGCTTATAGTCGCAACAAGCATCCCAATTTGGCTTGTCGACGCGGATTCATTAGTGTTGCGGCGCAAATTTTCCCGCGAACTCAAAACCTTCCTGATAACCACGACACCGCAAACATGAATTTTAACCTGGTAGAAAACGGAACCACTGTCACACTGGGCATCGTTTCAGACACCCACGCCTATATGGATCCGGGTATTTTGCATCAAATACAGCATTGTGACGCCGTCATCCACGCCGGCGATATCTGCGATGGCGCCGTACTGGACCAATTGAAAGAGGTGTGCGAGCGGGTTATTGCAGTAACCGGTAACAACGATCATGAACGGGTGTGGCCAAAAGATCAGCATGCGGTTGTTAATGCTTTACCTGAAGTTGTGACTGTAAATCTACCTGGTGGCGATGTTGCCGTTGAACACGGGCATCGCCACGGCATGCACAAGCCCTGCCACTCGTCTTTGCGTGCAACATATCCCGAAGCGCGAATGATTGTTTACGGGCATACCCATGAAGCCGTCTGGGACAAGGACAAAACGCCCTGGGTTATCAATCCGGGCGCTGCCGGAAAAACCCGTACCCAGGGTGGGCCGTCATGCGTCATATTGTCCGCCAGCGCAACAAACTGGGAGTTAGAGTTCCACCGTATTGCTGATGAACCCGCTAAGGCTGGCTGTAATTAGCGATAAATTCGTAAACTTTCCGCGCTACGCACGGATAATTATTTCGAATCAACATTATTAGTTCATGTTATACGTGCCCAAGAACCTTCTTGGTTGAATCACAAGTAAGATTCGACCACAATCGGCAGCCCGAGACACAGTTAACCTGGGGCATTTCTACTAGATGATAACCAACAATCCCTTCGCCGAGATGTCGACAGTCATATCGCCCGGTGTCATGCAGACATTTATCTGGATCATGATATTGCTGGTCGTAGGTGGCACGATTTTCGACGTTATTCATAAGAAAAGTGCTAAGTATTTTTTCAAGAACCTGAACGACTCCAAGACCAAAGGCAAGCAGGTCGGTGGCGGTGAATTAGCATCCATAGCGGTTAAAACCGCCATACACGATGTTGCAGCGTCGGGTGAATTCTGCAGTCAAAATCGGCGTATCGCTCATCTCCTTGGCATGTATGGCTTCATCATTTTCGTCATCGCAACTTACTGTCTCATTTTTTCTCTACCGGAAGACACATCAGGTGGCTTCACCGCATTTCTGTGGCATGTCGGTGCGCTGATGATTTGCGCAGGCGGTGGTTGGTTCTGGTTTGGCATTCGCGCAGACGTTGCGGCCGAAGGCCAATCGGTATTTCGTTTAATGCGCGCGGATTTGTTCGTGCTATCGCTGGTCGCGATGGCTGCGTTAGCAATACTCTGGTCTTTCTTTCAAGCTGTTGGCGCTTCTAGCCTCGCGATGTTTTTCTTCATGTTGTTCGTTGTCGCGACTATTGTGCTTTTCGGTGGCGTGCCGTGGTCGAAGTTTTCCCACATGTTCTTCAAACCTGCAGCCGCTTTTGAAAAACGCGTTTCCGAAGCCAACGGCACCAGAAGCAATCTCCCAGCGCCGGCCGATGCGCCAGCCCAATTCGGTCTCGGTATCAAGCGCGAGTTGCCGCGCCACTATTGATCGCTTTTCAAACGGATTACTCAAATAACCCGATTACTTAAGAGTAGAAATTAACATGCCTACATTTGTATACATGACCCGCTGCGATGGTTGCGGACATTGCGTTGATATATGCCCGTCGGACATTATGCATATCGACAAGACTTACCGCCGTGCTCTCAATATCGAACCCAATATGTGCTGGGAGTGTTACTCCTGCGTAAAAGCCTGCCCGCAAGATGCTAT
>CBDCFT010000082.1:0-54532 GCA_965216365.1 Arenicellales bacterium
TTGCGTGATACGGCTTTGCGGTAACACCTGGCGTGCCAGCGCGAGGTCGTGGGCAGCGCCGCGAACACCTTCGATCAACTCATTGGTTTGGTCGACATCATAGGATTTTTTATCGGAAGTCTGTTTTAAGTTTTTTTCCAGGCGCTCCCAACGGTCAATACGGCCCTGCAACCATTGCGCGAGTGCCCGATCCGAGCGGCCGGTAATACTCATTGTCCGGCTAACTCGCGAAGTTGCTGATATAAGACTTTGTCTTTATCCTGTTGGTTAAACTCAACACCGATGCGGCGAAGGAATTTATGGGCCAACGACACGCGGGTTTTTGAATTGAGTTGTTTCCAGCGCTCCAGTAATTCGACCAGCAATTCCTGGTCTTGCAGCGACATAGTCGAATCCGTTACCAATCGGCGTGCGTATTTTGCGGTGCTGGTTTTGGGTTTATTATCAAACACCAGCAATGTACCTGCCGCCAGATCGCCGATGCGCACATGGTTTTTGGTAAACATGGCGAAACAGAAACCCAACGCATACAGCGCTGGCAGGCTGTCAATCAGGCGAAAAACGTTGCGAATAATAATCGCACCGGTGGTTGGCGTTTCTCCCGCGGCGTTGACCAGACGAATACCCGTCATGCGTTTTCCGGGGGTGCGTCCGTGCATCAGGATTTCAAGAATCGGGTGATACAAAAAGTAAATGATTGACGGTGGAATAAAAATGACCCAGGGTATCCACTTGCCGCTTCGCAACAGCGATAAAAAGGACACGTTTTCGATGGCCAGACTGATTAACCAAACCATGACAAACCACGCCGCCGCCAGCAGGAAACGAATATGCCAGTCGATGACAAACGCATAGCTGCGGCTGCCGACGCCCGCGATTTGCAGCGAGATCGGAACTGAGCTGGCTGATGTAATATTAAGTCTGGATTGGGCGGTTTGTTCCACTACTATGTCCCCCGGATCGAACCCGGCATTTTAACCCAGCGGGGGCATTTCCACTAAATGGTGATGTTAATGAATGTAAACAAGAGGCGTTTTGACGCGGTAATTTTCGATTGCGACGGCGTACTCATCGATAGCGAACCTGTCTATAACCGTGTATTTGCTGAATTGTTGACGGAGAACGGCGTGCCTTTGACAACACAGGAATGTCTCGATCGTTATATAGGGCATAAATTATCGTATTGCATCAAGCAGATAGAGGAGGAATACGGAACGACTTTACCCACGACTCTTGTGGACGATTACATAACAAGATCGTTCGCGGCGTTCGAATCGGAACTCGTTTGTATTGAAGACGTTGAATCGGTTATCGACGCTTTGCAGTGCCCAATCGCTGTCGCCTCCGGTAGCGGACATCGAGAGTTAGAATTTACTCTGGGCCTGGTAGATCTTTATCATCGATTCAACGGTTGTATCTACAGTGTTGAAGACGTGGAACGCGGAAAGCCTCATCCCGATGTTTATCTTCATGCGGCTGCGCAACTTAACGTTCAGCCCCATCGGTGTGCGGTGATCGAAGACAGCGTGAATGGTGCAAAAGCCGGGGTCGCAGCCGGGATGGCGGTATTTGCCTATGCCGGCTTAACGGATGCCGCATCGCTTGGCAAGACAGGCGCCCATGTTTTTGAGCGCATGGATGAACTGCACTCGTTATTGCGTTTGTAGCGGTTTTTCCGTCAGGTAAAAATTTTATATTATGTTGTTTTTTCAATTATCGTTGTTGAAGTGTGATGGTATAACATTCAACCAAATTCAATGTCATCAAATACGGGAGAATAGAATGTCAAAATCAATAGAAGCCATTGAGGGAATTGGTCCGGCTTACGGCGCGAAATTACGTAAAGCCGGATGTTCGAGTCCGGCGAGTCTGTTGCGTGATGGCGCGACTGCAAAAGGCCGCAAAGAAATTGCCAAAACTACCGGTATCAGCCCTTCAATAGTTCTGCGCTGTGTCAATATGGCCGACCTTTTCCGTATCAAAGGAGTCGCCAGTCAGTATGCGGAATTACTGGAAGCGGCAGGTGTCGACACGGTGAAGGAATTGCGCAACCGGAATGCGGAGAATCTTGCTGCAAAAATGAAAGAAGTCAACGCGAAAAAAAGCGTTTGCAAGATAGTACCCGGAACGAAAGTAGTAGACGGTTGGGTGAAACAGGCTAAAAAGCTTAAGCCTGCCGTCAGTTACTGATTCGCTCTTAACATCGCCGGTACAAATGCCGGCGGTTAGTGATTCTGACTCATGTGGTTTATCACAGATTTTTTAATCCCGTGCGTTATTAGTTCTACTTGTTATTAAGTCAGACTGCCGCTTGTCGAAGCAATAAAATAGGCACTGACTCATACAAAATGTGTGGCAGATTTCACAGAAATACAGATGACTTTATAGCTGTGGTGTCAGTGCGGACAACAATTCTAGTCAGGTTTTCCACACGGGACTGTGCCGGGTGAGACTTCGGTAAGCGAAGCCTCTTTCAAGAGCCATTTCCGAAATGCGTTAACACGTGGACGTTTGGCTTTTGCTTCGGTCGTGGCTACGTAATATGAAAAACTGGTGGGAAAACTCAGATCAAATGGCATAATCAATCGCCCGGCAGCGAGATCATCGGCAACCGTAATACTGCCTAGTAATGCGACACCTTGTCCTTCCAGTACCGCCTGCGCCAATAAGTCCTGTTGAATAAATCGCAGACCACGATGCGGGTCGACATCCGTCACTCCGGCTGCGGTTAGCCACATTTGCCAGTCCGGCCAGGTGGGATCAGGTACAGGTGTGTCATTGTGCAGCAGTGCATGCCAACGCAGGTCTTCGAGTTGTAACAACGGATGCTCGCCTTCCAGCAACTTCGGGCTGCAAACGGGCAGCACTTCCTGAGTGAATAAACAATCGACTTGCATGCCAGGGTATTCGCCACGACCGAATCGAATACCGATATCGATGTCGTCATGTTTGAGGTCGACTAACTGAGCGGACGCGTCGATACGAATATCGATATTGGAGAATTCGTTTTTAAACCGACCAAGGCGCGGTACCAACCATTTCGAACCGAAAGAAGGCGCTACACTGACCGTTAACGGGGTTTGTGAATCCTTCTCCTGCACGGACTCTACAGCGGCGAGGAGTTGATCGAGGCCGTCGGTCAGCAGGGGCAGGCACATTTGTCCAGCGTCGGTAAGCAACAACCGCCGGTTAAGGCGGCGGAATAAAGCAACTCCGAGATAATCCTCCAGCGTTTTGATTTGTTGACTGACCGCGCCCGTGGTCACGTGCAGTTCGTCCGCCGCCTTGGTCAGGCTTAAATGACGACCTGCGGCTTCAAACGCCCTTAATGCATTGAGTGGGGGTAGTTTTCTCAATTTAGATTATCTAAATCGTTAGTCAAATTAAATCGATTGTTATCTTTGCAAAAAATAGACATTATCGTAATTATAAGTTAAATCAGATTTATTTTAATAGGAGATATTCTAAAATGACTATAGCACAATCTATCGAAAGAAAAGACAAACTTCGCCGAGCGGATGATGAGTTTTCAGCGCGTCTTGGTTTTCTCAGTGCCGCAATAGGGCAACCCCATTTTCCCGTCAGTCCTAAAGACATCGATCACAAACTCATAGCACATCATGTTGCGCGTGGGCGGCGGCTGAGAGCATCTGCGATTCGAAATAGTTTTAAGTGGGTGGCAGGACGAACAACTCAGGGCATTGCTTCTCTATTTCGGCATTTTAAAGACTGGAATCAGCATCGCCGGGGCATGAAAGAACTGATCGCGCTGAATGACCATATGCTCATGGATATTGGCCTGACGCGTGGCGACGTTGAATCATTGGCAAACGGAACTATCAGCGCATCAGAAATCAATGCGCGACGCAGTCAGATAGCAAACCTCGGCAAACGCAGTTGCAAAGTATATTCTTTCGAGTCGGCCAGATCCGAAGATAGGAAAGAACCTGCAACCGATCACAGGGCAAACTCACCGAACATCGACCTCGCGGCATAGCATAAAGATGATTAAACCGGAGTTCAATAGACTATCGATACGAAGAAGCCGGACTAGATACGGGTAGCAACTTTCAGACCGTCCAGTACGGCTTCTTCTACCGAACGCGGCTGAACACAGTCGCCGATGTGTTCTATCCGGCCGGTGAAATCGTGCAAAGAATCAGCGAGTGCGGTGTTGCCTTGATAGCCGTGTGCGACAACCAAGGTGTCAACGTTATCCAATACAATGGGTTCATGGCTCGTGATGTGTTGAAAATAAACCAATGATTCATCCGTGCCAAATACTCGCGCATAGGGAATAATCTCGACGCCGAGTTTATGCAACTCTCCAATCCAGGCGTCACGCACAATGGATTGAATGTTTTCTCCAGCAACAATGCCGTTGACGGCAAGTCGCACATGACAACCGTCACGCACCAGTTTTTCCGCCACGCCCAGACCAATCCAGTCACAACGCCAGTCGGCTACGACGACAGATTGTCCGACTTTAGTATTGCTCTTTAAAATCTCGTGGGCGTAGACAACCTGCAAGTCATCGTCTAACTCGATATCGGCCATTCGCGGTAAAGCGCCGGTCGCCATGATGATAACGTCGGATGCGATTTCTCGTATGAGGTCATGTGTAACAGTTATTCCGCAGCGCACGTCAACCCCACTCAGTTCCAGCTCCCGCGCAAGATTGGTAATAACACCGCCAAACTCGGCACGTCCCGGCAGTTGTTGCGCTAACAGAACCTGTCCGCCCAGTTGACTATTTTGTTCGAATAATTCGACGACATGTCCACGGCCAGCCGCGACAACAGCCGCTTTCATTCCAGCCGGTCCTGCACCGATTACCATTACCTTTTTCTTTGTCGTTGCAACGGGAATGTTAGCGTAACTCAACTCACGCCCACTCTCCGGATACTGAATACACGATACCGAATGATGTGCCAGTCGATGACCGACACAGGCCTGGTTGCAGGCAACACAGGCACGAATATCGTTAGTGCGATCGGACATTGCTTTAACGGTGAACTCAGGGTCGGCAATCATGGGTCGCACCATTGCGCATAAGTCCGCACTGCCATCAGTGATTAACTGCTCGGCCATGTGTGGTTGATTGACACGACCGCCGACAATGACAGGTTTGTTAACCCGCTGTCGTATTTTCGCGGCGTAGTTCGCTGCGTAGCCCTGGTCGATAGCCATAGGCGGAAATACCCGAATCCAGCCATAGGGACTGGCGGACGAACCGGCAATCACATTGTAATAGTCAACCAGATTTTCCTGATCGATCATTTCGCATACAGCGAGCATGTCTTTGGCATCCAGACCAAATCCATCCAGTTCGTCACCGGATACACGAATACCGATGACAAAATCATCACCTACTTTTTCACGGGTACGAACAAGAATCGTTCGCAGGAAGCGCGTGCGATTTTCAAGCGAACCACCAAACTCGTCGTTGCGTTGATTGGTGTTGGGGTTTAAGAACTGTGCGACTAAATAACCCATGCTGGCAAGTACTTCCACGCCATCACAACCCGCCCGTTTTAAACGCAACGCGGCATCGGCATAAGATTCGATAATGTCGTACACCAGCGCGGTCTCCATCGGCCGCGGCACGATGCGATAACGTTCATCCGGAATTTCCGATGGTGCATAAGCTACTGATTGACTGCCATCGACCGATATGCGCACCGCGCGCCCGGCATGAAACAACTGACCGAAGACCTTGCAGTCATGCTGATGACAAGTTCGCGCGAGTTTTCGCAAACCTGGAATGCAATCGTCAGTACCCAGATAAATAAACTGCTCGGGATAGGCGTAGGTTTTATGTACCGTCGCGCTTTCCAGAATAATCAAACCGGCGCCACCTTTTGCTCTCGCCTCGTGATAGGCAATCAGGGCATCGGTCACCTTGCCATCGTGTCCCAGGGTGGTGCCATGGGGACCGAACACAACGCGGTTCTTTAATGTCAGCCCACCCACATTGAGAGACGAAAAGAGGTTAGGAAATGCGTTCATAAAAACAAGGCGTTGTCGATGTGGCCGGTTGTAAAAATTATTGCACGAATTGAAAGTATTCGAATACTATCCGTACAAATACTGCGCTGTACAATAGTTTTAAGAGGGTATGACAGTGTCGCGAATCGCACGGTTCGATAGGCTGAACGAATGGTTTACTGGTGATTGGTTGAACAAACTCAACCGATCATTGGCTGAATCTACCGGTTTACCTAACGCGGCATACACCGAACCGGAATTTTTGCGCTGGGAGAACGAGTGCGTGATACCTCGCTCCTGGGTATTAGCCGGTTTTTCACATCAGGTTCCCGCGGCGGGCGATGTCGTGCCGGTTACGGTCGCAGACAAACCCTTGGTTCTTGTGCATGACGAACAAGACCAGATTCGTGTGTTTCATAACGTGTGCCGTCATCGTGGTGCACGTTTAATCGATTCGCCCTGTAGCGGGTTAAAGTTTTTGCGTTGCCCAAATCACCACTGGTCCTATGGGTTGGATGGTCGGGTCAGAAACCGGCCGCATTTTTTTGGCCCCGAAAAACACGATACTCATGCGCAGGGTGAAGGCCCGGAAGGTTTAAAAGAAGTGCGCAGCGGTGTATGGAACAACCTTGTGTTTGTCAATCTTGATGGTGGTGCACAAGCGCTGGAAGATTACTTACAACCATTAACCGAGCGTATTGCCGATTACGATTTAACGAGATTGAAACCAGCCGGTGTGTTGGAATGGGAACTCAATTGTAACTGGAAACTGGTGAACGAAAATTTCATTGAACCTTACCATGTATTCGCTGTTCATCCGGGCTTGCTCAAGTTCGGCCCGATGAGTGGGCGACGCGCGTCGGAGTTCGAAGAGCACTGTTTTTATAACGATTACCAGTTTCCTCAACCCGAACAGGGTCGCGGATTAGGGCTACCCTATTTCCCGGGATTGACGGGAAGGCTTGAACGCCAGGCGATATGGTTTCATTTGTTTCCGTCGTTAACGCTGGAAATATTCCCCGATCAAATGGCGGTATGGGAATTGGTTCCCTTGTCACCGCAGCGAACCCTGGAACGCATTCATATATTTTTGATTGGCGATGCTGCGTTTAGCGATGAATATGCGCAAGCACGCGAACAGGTCTTTGCGACCTGGAACGAATTAAACAATGAAGACATTGCGATCATCGAACGCATGCAACAGGGTCGCATATCACCGGGTTTTGAAGGCGGCGTATTGTCGCCTTTTTGGGATGGCGCTATTCAACACTACGCACGTCTAATGACGGATGCGCTAAAGCAAACGAGAGAATAAAAAGTATGAACTCACTCACGCTGGAACAGGCGGCGGATACCACGCCGGTCACACTCCTCACGGATACCGAAGCGCAGATCGACATGCGGCGACTGCGTGAGTATCGGCTGCAACGTTTGCGCGAGCAGATTGTTAAACAGGATATGGCGGCAGTGGTATTGTCCAGTCCGCTGTCGATTCGTTATGCCAGCGGTGCGCGTAATTGCCCCTTGTACAGCACGCACATTATGGCAGCTTATCTATTCGTTCCGGCGCAGGGTCCGGTTATCCTGTTCGACCATGAGTCAGGCCAGCGCCGCGGTAATGAGTTGGAAACTATAGACGAATGCCGTACGGGATTTCCGTTGAGTTATTTTTTCGGTGGCTCGCGTATTGACGAATGGATGAGCGAGTGGGCGAAAGAATTGGCCGACCTGGTCGATCAGCACGGCGGTGGTAATAGAAGATTGGGTATTGAGCGGTTTGGCACCCGCGCCCCCCGTGCATTTGACGGATTAAACGTTGAAGTGCTCGATGCCATGGATGTGATTGAAGCTGCGCGCAATATCAAAAGTCCCGAGGAAATCATGTGTATGAATCACGCGATTGCTGTCGCGGAAACCGGCATGTGGCGTATGCGCGAAGCGTTGCAACCGGGCATGAGCGAAATTGAATTGTGGAGCCTGCTCTGGCAGGCCAACATCGAGTACGGCGGCGACTGGCTTGAATGCCGTTTACTGAGTGCGGGTGATCGTGCAAACCCCTGGTTGCAGGAAGCGAGCGGCCGCTTGATTCGGCCCGGAGAACTGGTTGCGTTCGATACGGATTTGATTGGGCCGTTCGGTTATTCGGCGGATATTTCGCGCACCTATCTTTGTGGCACGAAACCAACGCCCTACCAGAAAGAACTGTACCAGCGTGCCTACGACGAAATACATCATAATTTCGAATTGATGCAACCGGGCATGTCGTTTAAAGAAATTACAGAAAAATCATTCCGCCAACCCGATCAATTTATTCCGACACGCTATCCGGTGATTGCTCACGGTATCGGCATGTCGGACGAATGGCCAGCCATTTTGTATCCACAGGACTATGCCGAAGCGGGTTACGACGGTGTGCTAGAAACCGGCATGACGCTTTGTGTTGAAAGTTATGTCGGCGAGGATGGTGGTTGCGAAGGTGTAAAACTGGAGCAGCAGATTTTGATTACCGACAACGGTTATAAATTGCTGACACCCTATCCGTTCGAAGAGGAATTATTGAGTTGATCGCATACGCGAAATTTATACTTTAATTTATTTATGATCGTTCAATACGATGCTCGATTTATACTGGGCCGGAAAATATTCAACAATATCGATGGCATCGCACGCACAGTATTTTGCTAACTTGAATGACTGCACGATTTCAAAAAAATGTTTGATATCGTCTTTTCGTAGATCAAGCGCCAACGTGCAATGAAAAATCATTTCTTCAGGCGTGTAGTGTGGCTCGATAAATTCAAATTCGTTTTGCAGGCTTGCAAATACCGAGTGATGCAGTGCTACTAACTGTTTTGTTGGCGTGACACCGATGTAACCAACGTAGTCGTTTGTGGAATTATTAGTTGGAAAAAATCCCAGGTGAGAAAACTTGATTTCCATGTTCGAGTATAGCGACAGTTGTCCCAGATTTTCTTTTGCCGCCTGTATGTTGAGTGTTCGACATACCAGCAATGAAACATGCGGGCGTGCGCCGGAATCGAGCATCGATGTAGAGACACCGGCTTGCTTCAGCGCGACCCACAATTGACGAATTTCATCAGCCACCTTGTCTTCGAGTCGCAGTTCAATGACATAATGTCCGCTCATCGTTTAATGATAGTCAAAACGCCATGCAGTCAATACTGACAATTGTCGTGATTGTTGCCGCCGCCGTGTATTTTTTGAACCAGCAGTACGGTCAGTCGGACGATCCGGAGAAAGTGAATCCCCAGGCATTACCGCAGCAGGTCGAGCAAGAGGTTAATGAAGCCTTGCAGCAAGGTGTAGATAAACTTAAAAAAGCTGATCAGACAATCGAGTAATCACTATTCGTAACTATTGTTCGCAACAATGACGACCCCATTTCCCCACATATTCAAGCCGCTGACACTGCGGCACAAGACTCTAAAGCACCGGCTGAATTTTGGCGCGCACACGACCAATATGGCGGTGGACGGTCTGCCGGGCAAGCGCCACCTCGGTTATTACCTGGAGCGCGCTATCGGCGGTGCCGCCATGATCGTGGTGGAACCCATGCCGGTACATCGTACGGGTGTTTTGACGCGGGGTAATTTTCGCAACGACGACGACAGTGTGATTCCACACTTTCGCAAAATAACCGATGCCTGTCATGAGCACGGCGCGGTCATGATTCAGCAGTTGTACAATGTTGGTCAACACGGCGATTGGGACAATTCATTCGAACCCAACTGGTCGCCATCGGGTTTGCCGTCCATGCACGATCACGATGGCAGTCATGCCATGACGGAAAACGAGATTGCCGAGGTGATCGATGCGTTCGCACAGGCTGCGCGCCGTGCAAAGCAAGCCGGTTTTGACGGATGCGAGTTGATGGCTGCCTACAACGCCAATATCGAACAATTTTGGTCGCCTGCAACTAACCGGCGCGATGATAAATACGGCGGCGACTTTGAAAAACGCATGCGTTTTTCAGTCGAGATGTTATCCGCTATTCGTGACGCGACCGGCGACGATTTTATTATCGGTTATTGCACCAGCTTTGACCCGGAAGTGCCGGACGTGTTACCGGTGGAAGAAATGCAGGCCATAGCCGCTTATCATGACGAACGCGAACTCATGGACTATGTCACCATTGGTACGGGAAGCTATTACAGCTTTGGCCAGATTATTCCTTCGGTGTTTTATGAAGATAAATATGGCCCGCCGTATTCCGAAGCGATCAAACAGGTGGTTAAGCACGCGAAGGTGCAGGCAGAGAGTCATATACGCACACCGGACAACGCAGATTATGTTATCGCTTCCGGGCAAGCGGACATGGTCAGTATTGTGCGTGGTCAGATCGCCGACCCGCACTGGGTGACAAAAGCACAACAAGGGCGTGCTGAAGACATCCGTCCCTGTTTGTCGTGTAATCAAATGTGTTGGGGGCGGCGGCACAAAGATTACTGGATAAGTTGTCTCATCAATCCTACCGCGGGCCGGGAGTTTGAAACCGGTGGGGATCGATTTGTCCAGACCGCAACGTCGCGCAACGTTTTAGTTGTGGGCGGTGGCCCAGCGGGTTGTGAAGCTGCGCGGGTTGCGGCGGAGCGCGGTCACAAAGTAACTCTGGCCGAAGCGTCGGATCGATTGGGCGGGCAATTTCGTTTAGCCGGGTTGCAACCGCGCCGTGCGCAAATTACGGATTACATCGACTGGTTTCAACGTCAACTCGAAAAACTCGGTGTCGATATTCAATATAACGCTTATATGGATGCAGAAGACGTGCGTCATTCCGGCGCCGACGTTGTTGTGCTAGCGACAGGCTCACTGCCGTCGGACAGCGGATGGCAACGTGGGTTGCCCACCCGTGACCGCTTGCCTGGCGTCGATGGCGCGAATGTATGTTCGGCGCAGGATGTCATGAGTCGTTCGGTAAGACTGGGCAAACGCGTGTTGTTGCTAGACGACGTCGGCACATGGAAGGGTGGTGGTACGGCCTGGTATCTGGCGGAACGCGAACACGAAGTCACTATTGTTACGGCGGATGCGGTGGTTGGCCGGGAGATTGTTCGCACCGCGGCCGATTTCAAGCTGCGCGAGACACTTAAACGGCTAGGCAGCCGGTTCATGACTGAATCAGCGGTACAGGAATGGCACGGCGATGGCGCGACTATCGTCGATTTGCTGGATGGTACGCAGCAACGATTGGAGTTCGATAACCTGGTTTTGGCAACCGTAAACGAGTCCATGAACGAACTCGAACATGAGTTGCGAGATAGTGGATTAGAGATTCACACAATCGGCGATTGCGTGTCGCCACGGCAAACTCCCGCAGCGACTTATGAAGGAAGGCGTCTTGGGTTAAATCTATAGTTTTCAAACAGTTAACATTAATTAACAATTCAACTCTTCATTTACAAAGAGAATGCTGTAAATTCAATCATTGGGGGTGTGCCGTGGTCGATAGACCCGTGACACCACATTTGATAAACTTTCAAGCGGATTTTAATCGGTAGGGGTACCGAAACTATGGGGACAACTCAAACAACAGCAACGCCAAATATCCTGGTTGTCGATGACGATCCGTCATTGCGCGGCTTGATGGCGATGACGCTAAAACAACAAAAATACAATGTCACGCAAGCCGAACATGGCCTGCAAGCGACGGAACTGATGGATGAGAACGAGGTCGATCTGGTTGTTCTCGACCTGATGATGCCGATTATGGATGGCCGCCAGTTCCTGAAGTGGTTGCGTCAGGAGCGTAAGTCCGATGTCCCGGTGTTTGTTGTAACCGCGTACGGTCCGCCGAACGATGAAAACGACGAGTTATTCCAGAACGGCGTCAGTGGTGTGTTCGCTAAGCCGGTAAACGTGGGCGAATTCGTCGGTAAAGTCAGGGAAACGCTGGCTAACTGATACGCGTTACATTCTTGATTCGCGCTACGCCCGTGCGAAAAATCACACTTTCAGATTGAGAGCCGACGGAGTCAACACCGTGTGGGTAGTTGCGTTGTGGTGGGACAGCGTAATGGGTCCTCATTTCTATGCTCAGTCGCACGGGGGAACTGACACGACTGAAATCAAAGGATCATGTCATCCATCTCGTGAGAGTGAGTGTCGTATAGGGCATAAAAGAACATTTATTACCGATAAGTGGTAGCCGTGATCGGTATGGCTGTAACAATCATTTACAAATTTCGCTCCCCCAACCCGACGAAAACTGAGAGAATTTAGCACCTTAGGATAGAGTTGATGAGGTGATCTAATCTGGCCTCAGTATCCCCGAAGCACAGGGGTTTGCTACCAGATACAAATACTAATGGCCACCGCCATATTGGGATTGAATCGATTGACGCTGACAGCGGTTCCGTGGCGTGCGCTCGTTATCGCCCTGAGCTTGGCCGGTATCGGTTGGGCCTTGCATTACATGGGCGCGTTCGTTGCCATCGACGGCGTTTTATATGACCGTTTGACGCAACTTGCGCCGGCGGCACCTGCTTCCAAGAACGTAGTTTTGGTGCGCTCGCGCAAAGATCGCACGGTTCCCGAGGCCTACTTATGGGGTCAGGCGTTGTCAAAACTTAACGCACTTGGCGCGAAGCAAGTGGTATTCACACGGCTGCCGGAGGGACCCGCTACGGCGTTTATCAACAAAGCTATGGAGGCGGGAAATGTTGTCGTTGGTCGAGCGGTGACTTCCGATTCCGAAAACGCACGGAACATGTATCTTGAGGACTGGCCGGTTGCGGCCGAGCAACTGAAACAAGGCCTGGTTTTTATTCCGCACAGCGAGAAAGGCGTGCACCGTCATCACGAAGCGCAGCTCACAATCGACGGGTCGATTTATCAATCACTGGAAGTCGTTGCCGCGAACAGTCACACGGGTACATGGCCTGATTTAAAGGACAACCGGTACCGGGTCAATTTTTCTAAGCCGGTTGCTGATTTACCCTCGGTTTCATTACAGCAGGTTTTAGATGATGAATTGATAAGCGAACTGATCAAGGATCACACCGTGGTAATCGGCGGTTCAAGAGATGTTCTCACACCCGGATTAGTAACCCCCGTGGCCGGCCGCTCCGGCGCCACGCCGTTATTGCGGTTTCAGGGAATAGCATTGAACACGCTGACCAACAAAGCACAGATCGATATGTTAAACCCGTTGCTTGTGTTGTTGGTTCTGACCGGTTTAACCCTGCTTAACATAGTCGTCTATACAAAAAGCACCTTACGCGGCGGGGTTGTATTTACCGTGTCCATGATGGTCGCGTTACCCATTGCAGCGGGCCTGACACTTGGTTACTTGCGAATCTGGTTACCGCTGATGGCGTTGTTGGGGGCGCAGTTTGCCTGTATGGCATATCTGTTTGTGCGCAAGGCGATTACTCAGGAACATAATGTTTCGCATTTGTTGGCGGAAGCAACGCGTCAGTTGCAGGACAAAATCATACCGGAAAGTATCTACACCAACCCGGATTTATGGCCGCAACTGGTGGAGTTAGCGCATCAGGTGGTGAATACAGACCGCATGGTATTTTTGAATGCGAAAGGCAGGAATCACCTCGAAATTGCCACTGTTTCCGGATGTGAGACCGAAGACTTCGTCGCGCGTAATCTGAAAGCGAACGAAGCACCGTTCAATGAGGCAAAACATCCTAATGTTCCGGTACCCATCACGACCATGAAACAGGCGATTGATGGCATGCAGGAACAAAAAGAAACTCAATACATGGTGCGTCTGGAGTATGAAAAAGAGTTACAGGGTTACTGGATTTTCGGCGTTCAATCCGAGACCGAACAGTCTTTATTAACCCTAACGACGGTAAGGGCGCTGGCCGGTGAGTTATCCAGCCTGATTTATCATTGGCGTAGCTGGCAGGAAAACGAAAAAGCAACCGGGAAGTCTGCATTGAAACCCGGCACTGGCGGCAGTCAGGCCTTGACCCGCAACCTTAAGGGCACTCTGGATAAAATCGGTTGGCGTGTCGATAGCCTTGAATCGGTTTTAAACGGTCTTGAATCTGCCGCGGTGGTGTATGACCCCTTCGGCCGTGTGTTGTATGTAAATGACACGATGAGTGCGTTGGCGCAACAATCCGGTTTACAGGTGTTTAAAACACCCGCGTTGCGGTTTATACAAAATACCATCGGAACGGACGAAGGTCATTGTCGGCAGTTGCTGCAACACATGTACATGGAGAAATCGAAGTTCGAGTTTCCCATACGTTTGCAACTTGGCGTAGAGAATCGAACCTACTTATTCAAAATGCAAACATTACAAATGGACAGCAATAAACGTCTGACGCCTGCCAATCCAATGCCGTTTGAGGTCGGTGGGTTACTGTTTGAATTGATCGACGTTTCCCAGGTAGATAAGCGTTTTGCATTGAAAAGTCAGTTGGTATCACATGTTAGTACCGAGCTGAGAAACAACTGCGCGAGCCTATTGATGGCAATCAACTTGTTGACCGATACGAAAAAGAACCCGGAACAACAGGGCCGATTGATCGATGTAACCAAGAAAAAAGTAACAGAATTGAAAGATATGCTCGATGAGAGCCGCCAGTACATGCAGGTGGATACTTATGCCAATCAGATTGAGAGCTACCCGGTTGACCTCAAACCATTGGTGAATGCAGCGATCAGTGAGGTGGAAACCAGGGCGAACCGGCGTAAAATCAAACTGCAATCCCGTTCGCCGGAGTTCAGTTTTTATGCGGTTTGTGACCCGCTGGCAGTCATGGACGTGATGATTGCGATACTGGAATTGCAGGTGGCTGATGCTGTTGAAGATAGTACAATCCGGGTTATTGTGAAAAATCACCCGGAAAGTGTAACGATTTCATTGATTAACACGGGTTTTGGTGTTCCAAATGAGCGTTTACAGGAGTATCTTTTCGGCTCCGACGATACCGTTACCGGTGAGATGCGAAAAGTGAGAGAATGCATCCCTCGGGTGCGGTCCTGGAATGGAGACGTACAGGCCGAAAGCGCGGTGGGGACAGGTATGAAATTCGAATTAAACTTACGTCGATTTTTAAAATATTATGGAATTTGATTTAGCTTTAGATGTAGAGAAAAAAGAAATTCTGGTTGTCGATGATGACCCGTATTTGCGGGAGCTGATGGCAATTACGCTGGAAGACCAGGATTTTGATGTGTTTCTTGCCGAGCACGGCATGAATGCGCAGGAAGTATTGTCACGCCGCAAACCCAACCTGATCATCCTGGATATGATGATGCCGGTGATGGACGGACTCGAGTTTTTAAAATGGCTGCGCGAAGAGCAAAAATCAAATATTCCCGTCATCGTGATGACCGCTTTCGACGGCGATCAGAAAATCGATCAACTGAGTTCAGTGGGTGTATCGAGTATTCTGATAAAACCGGTTCCTGTTCATAAACTTTTAAAAGTGGTTCGAGAGCACATGGGTTAGTCAGCCTTCATAATTGCGTTAACAAGACTGATCCCGGTTTTTAAAACGCGAAGAAGATTACGCTGCGAAGTTGCACCGTCTTACTTTCCATGACTGAGTTGACTGCGACTGCATTTTGCCAAGAACGACTGTTACGTCACCATCTGATACTCAGATAACTCAATAACATTTATTACGCCGCGGTTTGAAGGTTCAATCCGTTTCGCTTTTTCCCTACGCGAGTCTTGCGCAGCTTATCGTCCTGCGTAATACACCATGACGATACCGACTCTCGATATTCTTCCTGTTGGAGGGCTGGCCAGTTCCGTCGTCACGACAGTATGGGTTGGTGTCATTGTTGTGGCGTTTTTTAACCTGCGTTTTGGTTGGGTGTTATCCGGCCTTGTGGTGCCGGGATACCTGGTACCGTTGTTGCTGGTTAAGCCCTGGGTGACTTTGGTTATTCTGGTCGAGTCCATAGTCACCTACACAATAGTGGTGTTTCTATCGGAAAAAATATCGAGCAGGGGAAGCTGGTCCAGTTTATTTGGTCGTGACCGGTTTTTCGCTCTTATTCTAGTCAGCATACTCGTGCGTCTGTTGTTCGATGTCGTGCTGTTGCCCGCAGTCGGTGCCTGGTTAACCGAAACCTACAACTGGCAGTTTGATTATCGCAGCAATTTACGCAGTTTTGGGCTGGTTATTATTTGCCTGATTGCGAACCAGATGTGGAAAACCGGCATTGTCCGTGGCGTGTATTGCCTGATTGTTACCACTGCAATCACCTTTGTCATCGTCCGTTTTGGTTTGCTGGTGTTTACCAACTTTACCGTCAGCAATCTGGATTTTATGTATGAAGATATCGCCGCATCTGTATTGGCCAGTCCCAAGGCATACATCATTTTGTTGACCACTGCGTTTGTGGCCTCGCGCATGAATCTCAAATACGGTTGGGACTACAATGGTATTTTGCTGCCGTCCCTGCTCGCCTTGCAGTGGTATCAGCCGTCAAAAATTCTGACATCGTTTGTCGAGGCATTTGTCATCTTGATAATCGGCAAGCTGATTTTGCGCACGCCATTATTTACCCGTGTAAATATGGAAGGCGCCCGCCAACTGTTGTTGTTCTTCAATATTTCGTTCCTCTATAGAGTAGCACTCGGTTTCCTGCTGCCGGTACTGTTGCCGTCGGTAAAAGTCACCGACGGTTTCGGATTTGGGTACTTGTTAGCGACCCTGTTGGCTATGCGTATGCATGACAAGGACATTGTTGGCCGGGTGACCAGGGCGACATTGCAGACTTCCTTGTCCGCAGTTGCAACCGCCAGTGTCGTTGGTTTTGCGTTATTCCTGTTACCTGACTATTTCGCGCGTTCCGCAAACGAGCGTAACAGTGTTCAAATACCGCTGGTGGAGGAACAGGAAACCGCGTTTTTGCCACGACTGCACGAAGACCGGGTGTTGTTAAAACAAGCACTAACCCTGTTGGAAATCCCGGAACCGGTTCCGCGCGAAATCGAGTTGTTCCAAGCCGGTCTGGAGCAGGCACTAAAGTACGTCAAAACTAAAAACCCGCAAGACCTCGAACAAGCATCGTTTACTTTTGACCGGGTGCGTTACCGCTTGCATCTATTGGAAGGGCGTTATCTCTACTTGACTGAGAAACAACCTGCCCGTGGCTGGGGAATGTATGTCATCGATGCGCAACGTCCGCAAGGATTGGTGTTGGAGGTGCCACGCGCCCTGGACGAGAGGGGCACCCTGGAAGCAGCGACTGCTTTGTTTCCACGACTCGATGCTCGGGCGCTCGCGGTGGCTGGAAGCCGTCGTAAGTCTAATGCCGACGGTTCAGCCGATGTTTTACAGTACCGGCATACTTTTTTTCAGGCGTTTCACCGCACCCTCAGTAACGGCGATGTTCTGCAGGTGCGGGGCGATTCGCCGGACATAAGACGCGCCTTGGGTGCATCGCGTCAGGAGTCTCTGGCGGCACTTTCCAGCGATGTGCGTAACGTCCTGTGGGTCAACGAGCGATTACCCGGTGGTCTGGTGCTGGCTAATCTCAAACCCTTGTTAAATGGAATCGATATCAACTGGACTCATCTCCCGGGGCGAAATATTCAACGTGAAACCAGCCGCAGGGGTTTTGCGGAATTGTTCGTCAATCCGGATTCCCAGCGTTCCTTGCTCTCGCAATCGTTAACGGCGCAACGAGAGTTATCCGTCGAGGTCAGCGATTTGCGCATCGATGGTTTTTTGCAGGAGTGGATACTGGTGAATAAAGACAGTATCGCCGGCCGCGGTACGAACTTATATAAACCGCCGCGGCTAGTCGAGTTGTTGTATATCGACGAAGAAGTGGTGACGCCGTTATTAAGTGCGATAGAAAACGAGTATCAGGGAAACGAGTGGACCCAGGCGGGTCTTGAAACACTCAACATTCTGGATACCGCCGCCGCGGCTATCGGTTACCGCATTATTCGTTACCGTCATACATCGACAAATGAAAATTACCTGATACTCGCCGAGACACAGGATGCCCGGCAGCAACGGTACTGGGGCACTTACGTGTTTCGCCTGGGTTTGTCGAATCCTTATTCCGTTCAGATCCCGCGGCCTTTGTTCGAGGTCAACAGTTTCGAATACGGGGTCGCTTTGTTTGCGCGCACCAAGGGCAAAGCATTGCTGGTAGGTGGCGCCCACCCGAATGCCAATACCGATGGCAGCGCGGATATTGTACAAACCCGTAATAAAAGGAGCATGTTTTCATTGCTCAATCAGGTACTGATGCGCGAGGCCGGAGATGAACCATTGTTGGCGGTGCAAAGCCGTGCATTTGGCGAGCGTATGAATGCACCCTCACCCGGTACGGATGTTATGTTGTCCATCCACGATGGCGCCTACCGGGAAGCGCAATTAAGCCCTTTGGTGCAAAGCTTGATGCACGTACTGGAACAGGACGGTTTGAGTTATCGCGTTATTGACGGTTCCGCGGCCACATCCGGTTACGAGATCAGCAGTATTCCCCAGGTCGGTTATCTGGATGCGGTCAATAACAAGGAGTTTGTCGGTCTTTGGTTATCGCGTGAAGCACGCGCTGGTTATCAACAACAGACCGAGAGCCGCATGGCGACAGCGAGCTTTGATGCGCTGGGTCTGGAGACCGATACGGCGGATTTATTTGAACACTTATCAACCCGTAGCATTTCTCAAGTCAGTGGCGATATTCCCGACGACCTGATTCGCAGCATCGCTTCCTATATGCAGTATCTCGATGTCATAGCATTGCGTCGGGTGCAGCGTGAATGGCCACAATTCCGCATGCAACGCATACTGGACCGGGACACCCGGCAGTATTTTTTACTGTTAAACGACGCGCAGGACGATGTCGTTTTAGTGGCTAATTTGTCACCGCGTCAACCGCAACAAACCGTGATGGCCTCATTCCCCCCGGACGATGAAAGCGTCAGACGCTTTATCGACAGCCGCGCTGGTTGGCTGAAATTTGAGCGCGCGATATGAGAATACTAGGGCGTTTAATTGTATTTCTTATAGTAGCCGCGTGTCTGACGGCGATCGCGTTGCCCCTGCACAGCAAAATCTGGGATGCATGGCGCGACGGTAAACTGGACGCAAGAATTGCCGGGTCGATTCCGAGCGTGGCCTATATTGTGCCCACGGATGAATGGCTGGAATTTTCCGTCGCGGGATACGATGGCGTATTGCGTATCATCAGTAACGTTAATGTGTCACCCGATTACATGGAATCGCCGGATACCCTTTGGCAGTATGCGCTGCGTTACCAGATAGTTGATACTAACAATCGCGTGCTTGAAGAAAAGGATTATCATCACCGCGCACGCTTGTCGGTACTCGAAGACGATCAAAGGCGGCGTTATACCTCAACGTTTTACCTGGATCAGGATCAAGTACCCACAGCGGGTCGTGTACTGCGGCTGAATTTGAAAGGTATGCAAAGTGTTGAGCGCATTAGACTGCGGGCCAAGTACAGCGACCCGACGATTCATTCCATTATCGCCCGTCTGCATCAATACCAGCCTATTTCCAGGGAAGCGTTGCGTCACGAATGGAAGCGATTGTCGCGCCGGCAGCGCGCATCCATTGGCAAGGCCAGTATTTATGGTTCCGGACTGTTACGCAGGACGGAAATAAACAATCTGTTGAAACGCCGCTGGCGTCCGCAAGGGCCGGTCGGTATTCAGGATATTGATTATCAGCGTCGACGAATATATTCGCTGGAACAGCGCGTAGGTGCACCGGTCGACGATTTTATTGTGCCTAACGGACTCTACGTGTCCAGTCAGGTGAATGGTGTCATCGGCATACCCGATCCCGGTGGAAGGTTGATATTGGAGGTGGCCAATGCGGATGCCGCGGTCGCGAGTGGACGCAATATTTTTGTACAGTGGTTTGGTCGCAGTCAGAACGAACAACGGACTTTAAGTTTTCCTGTCGATAGCGATTCCATGAGTGCACAGGTGCGCCCCGGCGTATTGCAAATCCGGTCATATACTCCGGTTGTGGTGCGTGCGTATCTGGATTTCGGCGACGGCCTGGTTGAAATTACACCTTCACCCAATTCGTTACGGCTGTACACTGTCAATGCTGGACAACCTGTCGAATTTCCGCTCAGCCATGTTGCACAACAGCCAACACCTTTTCGTCTTGACCTGCGTCTGCCGTTGATTGAGGGTGTTGAAACCGCGCATGTGGACTACACCATGCTGAATGAATCCGGCAGCATTGTTGAGTCGGGCAGGCTCGCCGTGCAGCCACAACCATCCGCGTACGACTGGTTGCGCAACTATCAACCGCCAAGTGATATTTCGGAACCATCCCGGTACTATTTTAATGTCGAGGCGTCAGTACACCGGATTCATTTGACTTCCACGTCGCCGGTGTTGGCCGCGGCGTACACCCGGCCTGACGACCTCCCTCATCGAATTCACTTTCCAGGTGACTACCGGACCGGTGTACCGAATGAAAACCGGCAACCAACGTGGTTTGTTTTGCGGCCATTACAGCATGATCAACTAAGAAAATCTTTTCGTTCATTTCTTCTCGGTGTGCAGCCGCGGCCACCACAAGTTAATCCGGAAATTGTCGCCGGACGGTATAAGTGGGAAAGCTATCGCCCGGATGGTTTGTGGCGTGGCCGGTACTTATTAAATTCTCGTGACCAGTTATCCGCAGTGCGTGAGCAGGCGCGTGGCGTGACATACAGAAACCTGACGCCGGGGAAAGCGATTGAACTGGACATGCGTGGTCGTCCGGGTGACCGGCAGGTGGCACCAAGCCTGCTTTATGTCCGCGAGCAAAACTCGCCGCAAAAAATTAGTTTACGCATCGACGGGAGAACGGTTTATAGCGATACTGTGACCGGTACCCGTGGATTAATCAGGCTACCACCGTTGAAGGTGGGCAAGCACAACGTATCTTTGAGTGCGTCTGAGGGGGGGCAATGGTTAATCAATTATGCGGGTGCGGGTTTGCGTTCTTATAATCTGCGTTTGGCTCATCAAATCAATAATAAGTCGTTGCAATTTATTTATGAAAAACAAAAAGCGGAATCGGAGGTGTTGTCAGTTCAGATTCAAACCGGTGACGACGCGTTGCTTTCAGCACTGCGATTGCGGGTCAAAATTTACGGTGAACGGCGACCCGGCGGCCCTTTTCAGGCCTGGACACTGACCGAGCGAGAGTTTGCAATCACCCCGGACGTGACAGAATCCACCATCGTACTCGGAACCCGGAACGAGACATTGCACCAGAGCGCGACACTATTCGTTCCTATTGGTGATGACTTTGCGCCGGGCCGTTACCGGATTGAGATAGAAAAGCTGAAAGGCCCGGCATCTTACATGACTTTATATCGAATCATGCCGGGAGCATACAGCGAATACAGCTTTTTTACCGAGAGTGTTTTAGACGGTGTATAAGCTTCATCTGTTGTTGGTAACCATCGTTCTAACAAGTGCAAATACCGTGATTGCGGACGACAGTTTAAATTCATTATGGCGTGACAGTTTTGTGCCACGCTACACAGAACCGCCACGCTCGGAAATCAGAAAAGCGAAAAAACTTTTCAGGCGCCATTTTTCGGGCGAAGATATTTCGATCTTGCAGGCGGAGTGGAGCGAGTTGGGCTATGACCTGATGCCGTGGAAAACAAATGACCGAGAGTTTGTTTTATTGCGGGAAAATGAAAACAGACGCGAAGGCCGTGGGTTTTTTGTTTTTTCCGGTGACGATGTGGGTAGTTCACTGGTCATTCAAGCACCCCATGGCAAGTCAGATCTGCATACCGGCAGGCTCGCCGCAAAATTGATGACGGAACATCGGATTGTTGCGGGTGCGTGGAACACCGCACCGCGTCGTTATGAAGAAAACGGCATAGCCCTAAATGCCGACATGGGAAAACGCTCGAACAGTTATTTCGCCGCATTTACCGAAGCACTTGGGGCTGAACGAAAAGACATTACCACGCTGCAACTGCACGGCTTTTCCAATCAGAATCGAATGACGGAATCAGGCGCCAATGCCGACGCAATTGTCAGTCCCGGTGTTAAGCAATCAAAATCACATACTGATGCATACCACGTTTGCTTACGCCGGCAACTGGGAAAGAATGTGTTGTTATTTCCACGTGATGTCAATGAATTGGGTGGAACATTAAACATTAGCGGTGAAATTCTGCGACAATACCATTCGCTTGGCTTTATCCATTTAGAATTAAGTAAGGGGTTGAGGGACGAGTTACGGAGAAAACGCAAACTTAGATCACACTTAGTAAACTGTTTAGAGTAAACATGCCGCACGTGGGACGACTGGCCGGTTTTATTCTGGCGATGCTGTTTAGTATCGTTGTCTGTGCGCAGGATTCAACTTCCGCGAAAAACGCAGTTGATTCGGTCCGTTGGGAAAATCTACGCGGGGGTTCGCTGTGGATCAGCGACGATCCGCAACCACAACTGGACAAGGACTCCGGGTTTCACGAAGTAAAATTGTCACCTGGCAAAAACCTCATTTTGCAAGTGCCAAGCGGGTCGGCACTACGCATAAGCAGCCGTGACGGTCACATCAGCGCCAATGATCTCAAGGCATTCGTTTCCAATGGCGATGCTCTGTATATCGACACGCAATGGTATGAGTCCAGTGACAGTCGGTCACTAGTGTTACGCGCGGAAAAAGGCGAACGTTTATTACAAATTGAACGGCCGGTGTACGCGGATAAACCGCTGCATTTCGTTTTGTTCCTGTCAATTGATGTCACTGACGATGCACCATATGGTCGTCGCGAACCGCTTGATATCAATGGCCGGTTGGTCGAACTCAAACGCGACGACGAAACAAAAGGGCAATCCTTTTGGCTGGTTGATGGCGGGCAGGCGATTAGTTTGGACGTGGAAGGCCCGGCTCGCCTGTATCTGCAAAGCAGGTTGCGTTACACGGCGGGTGTCGAACAACTGCGTCGTTTGATGACTATCGAAACGCTTCTCGATGGTCAGTCGGTAGAGAGTGTACCTTATGTTATGGGCGTGGAGCGGCAGAGCATAACTGTCAATGGTTGCGCCGAGGTGACGGGAAGCCTGCGAGGACATATTTTTGATGTGCCACAAGGCAACCATGTTGTTTCATTCGTGCCCGAGTTTCCGGTTTATGCGCGAGTTAGTTTGTCGCAACACAATGACTTTTTGTTTCCAGCATTAAATCGACTATCGATTCCGCTGGAGGACGGCGACGCGGGGTTCTTGGGTAAAGAAGCGCAACAAGAACTGGTGCGTGATAGCGACTTGATTGCGCGGGATAACTCATATCGCGATAGTGGTTTAGCGGCTGCGGCGAAAGCGCGTGAAATTACAGCGCGAAATCCGGGTAACGATGAACTGGTCTCGCTGGGTCGTTACTTGGAGGGCCGCTACACCGTTTACCATAATATTGTACCGCGCAATATTTCAGATCAAGAAATTTCCCTTGCCTGGCCAAAAACAAAACGCCTGCTTGACATCGAACACGAAGGCAGTCCTGTTGTGGTGGATGCTGAACTTCTGCCGGCAATGCTAAGCAATCTTTCGCTGACTCAATTCACGCGGATACGCAGCAAATCCGTCAATGATTACAGACTGCCGCAACGACAGTATCCAACGACATTACGTTTGCTGGTCAAACTGGAGGATATTGAAAAGGAAACAAAATTCCGTGTTCAATTGGGTACCGAAGATGCTCGGGAGATACGCGTGTCACCGGCGCCATTGCCACCCTCCACCCGGTACCTGACCTCACGGTCTTATGCGGGTGTGATGGGCGCCCGGTTACAACAGCGCCAGTACCATATCCGGTCCGAGTCCGGACTATTTCGTTTATCGCAATCGCAGTGGCGGGGTTGTCGATGGAGCCGCGATAGAAATGGATTTACCGCCCAATATCGATCGGGTGACTGTTTTCGACGCCAGTGCCGAAATAGATGTATCTGTGCAGTATCGTGCCAGCAAAACCTATCGGCTGACGGATCAGGAACAAATCGCTATTCTACAGAGACTGGGTGAGCAGGAACTTTACGACAGCTTTCTCGACTTTTATCGTCGATACGCCTATAAAACCGGATGGCGCACAAAACGAAGATAAGACCCGGTTACAAAATCATTGGACACCGTTGCGACGCTTGTTGCACGCTGGCGCCCGACGCTTCCACCAGACGATTGCCGACGCACCGGACTGGGAAAAATTTATTCGTTCAGGCAAACCCCCACAGGATTTCGCTAGTGCCGCGAAGCGCGCACGTAATGCGGAAGTGAATAACGACTGGCTAAGTGCGTTGGAACACTGGGCGAGTGCACGTAATAGTGACGATAAACCAAATCGTTACCAGGCACTGATTGGTCAGGCTTTGGCGCTGGAGGCCCTGGGCGAAACTTTTTTGTCCGAGCGATTATTGCGCTCAGCGTTTTATCATGAGGACGATGCGTCCAATCAAGAGCAGGCATTTGAATTGTTGCTTGAACGGACGCAGGGCGCTTCGTCAAAACTCAACCTGCTGGCGGCAGCAGCGATTCGCCAGCCCGATGCGAACCTGTTGGTTCAATTGATAGAAGCGTTGATCGAAAACGGCCACTACCAGGCGGCACTTGATCTTGGCGTGGTTATTCCAGCGCCACAACGCCCACTGGAATTATTGTCACGCGCCGCCTATGTTCAACAAAACTGGCGCATTATGGATTATTTGCTGTCTTTGGCAACCGATTCCGAAACCGTTTCCTATTGGCGTGGTTATCAGGCGCAATATCACGGCGAATACGATATTGCCTTACAACACTGGGCCAAGGCAGGTCAACGCGGTGCTCGACTCACCGAATTCCTGCGCAAAGGCATTGCGATTCATGACACTTTGGGTCTGGATAAAGAATCGCTCGATGCATGGCAGCGCTGGCAGACAGAGCATCCCGGTCATCACCGCTGGGTGCGTGACGACACCCTGATAACCCGTAGCGCGGGTGCGGTGATGACTTACGCCATTGAAAGCGATGCGTACGGACGCATGTACCACGGCACACCACAACAGCCGGGTGTCATCAAAGTCTACGGGCCGGCGCGTTTACGCATCAATGCGCGTTTAGCGTATTCAGGCCAGGTATCGGACTTCACTGACGATTGGTTGTTGGTTCGGGTTAACAACGAGCTTCAGCGGGTTGCGATAAATCGCGATTTACCCGTTAACGGACTACGCGTGGTCAGTGCGGATGAGTTCAAGCTGGGGCGTTTGACTGCGTTCGAACTCAATGTCGGGCCGGGCGAACATGAGATACGGGTGTCGGCGCTTAACACGCCATTATGGTTCGACGTGCGGGTGTGGCGTCCCGAGTTACCGCTGAACGTGTTGCCGCCTATTACAGCCGCTGCGATGGACTCGTTTACAGAAAATCGCAAAACGATTTCAGCTGGTGAATTCGAACGGGTGCAATTTATTCAAAATTGTGCACTGGTAGATGCAAAGGATTTGTCCCGTAGATACCAGGCGAATACGGACCTGGCGCAAAGTCGTGAGCAAGTAAGCCAATGGTTAGCGGCGCCACGCGGTGTCTCATTGTGGTCGCACAACACGCCGGAACGAGACGCCGTTAGACAACTCAATGACATCGTCTGGCAGGCTGAACAAAACGAGGAGCGTTGGTCTGATTACCTGGCTTTGGGTGAACAGTTATTTCAACAAAATCTGACAATCAAGGAATTAAATCCGCTCATCAGCCGTTTGCGCCGGTTGACCGCTGCGCAGTGGCATACCCTGACCAACATCGAGCAGGACGCAGGCGTACATATTGCCGACATTCCCGGTTGGCAACCGGAATCGCCGAGCTTACGCGTGCGCAAGGCATTGATGGGACCGGTGTGGGATGAGGAGCGTGTGGTAACCGGTGGCAAGCAACTGGGTCTATCTTTTATTAACACGGGTGCCACCGCGTTGAATTTGTCATTGACCAGTATGGACATAGCTTTTTTGCCGCGTTATCCGATGACGATTAACTACGGAGTGGGGGATAGCGCAAAAAACAGCGCACGGTTATCGCCTCAAGATTCCAAACGTGATGTCAAGGTCACCATACCCGGTGGTTCGCACAATCTTCGTGTTGGCATCGAACAACCCTATGCTAATCAGTATGTAAAAGTGGGTGTAAGACAACAAGGTCAGGTGTTGGCGGAGCCGTCCAGCCGCTTGTATCACGTCGCTACCCATGAAACACCGGTGCAGTTTTCGGTTAAAGGTCCGGCATGGCTGCGTATTGACGAGAACCGCTCTGGCCACTACGATTTATCGTTACGCATTCGTGCAACCGGGTTGGCAACGCATGGTGTTAAAACCGTCCGCCGGTAAAGCGGAGTCTTTGTATCGCCTACATCAGCGCGTACCGGGTGGTGTACACACGACCGTACCGGTTATAACGCAAGAAGAACTAGAGGAAATTCCACAGGCGCCGCTCGAGTTGGTTTCAACCAGTGGCGAACCGGTGTTGGATGTGGCGGAAAGTACTGAATCGGTGAAAAAGGGAACCTGGAGTGGGTTCGGTTCATATAAACAGCCGCCGCAATTTTGATGAAGACCTGGCCGAAGCGGATGATAAGGATGATTTTTTTGAGGCGCGTGGTGAGTATCGGTGGTTTAACGAAGATGAAACACGCCACAACAAATCCATATTGTTAGGCCGTCAACGCAGTGACGGCGGCGCCACGTTGGGTGTGGGTCACCGCATCGTACTCGACAACGGTATCTGGCCGTACCGGTTACAATTCAATGCCAGCGTGTTTGGGCAGGATATCGAATCGGATTCTTCGTCGTTCGAACATTCCATCAACCTCAGCGCCAGTGCATCGCGACTATTTCGAATTAGTCCCGAAAGTGATGTCGTTCCCAGGTTGCGGGTCTTTTGGCGCTCTCTCAGTCTGGACGAAGAACCTGATACCTCCGAGCAGATCGATCAAGATGTGTTTACCGATTACAAAGCCGATCACGAATCGGGGTTAAGTTTGAGCGGATTATATTTACGCCGTCCGTGGGAGGATGCGCAATGGTTCGCCGGGGCGGGCGTGAGTACTAATGAAGGCTTGAATCCGACGGATATCGATTACTATCAACTGCGTGCCGGTTGGCGTCAATTGATCGGCCCTGGCGTGTTGGATAGTGAATTCCGTGTGCGCCGTTATTTGGACGACGATGACAGATTGGAGTCAACGACCCGGCCCAATCTGCGCTTAAAACTGGATTTGGAAAAGTGGCGCCTCGATCAAAGCCGCTGGCAATTGTCATTTTTGTTTAACCGCGACTTTGAATCGCAGGATAATTCCATTCGTTTGGAATTAGGCCGGGCGTTTAGTGCGAATCGCGGGTTCAGGGATTTTCGATTGGGCGAAACGCGTTTCCGGCGTTTGCGTGAAGAGCGTTACCGCCAGTTGTATCAATAAGGTTTTGTAATGAAGAACGAAGTTGGTGAACGTCTTCGTTTGGGCATGTCCGTATTGGACTTGCGCATGTACGCGCCCTTGCTTAAGCAGGTGGAACAGGCGTATTCGGACTGGCGCGATGATGCAGGATCTTCCGGACCGACACCGGATCAATCCAGTTCGTGCTTGATTCGATTTTTGTCTGCTTTTTTGCGTAACCAGCAAGAAACGCAAGATGCGTTGCGCACGCGTTATGCCGAGTACAATAATCACTATCGCACTGCGGTTAGCGACGCTCAGAAACAGCACGCTATTTTGCTGTTCGCCCGTGACATGGGTGCGTCAAGGCGACAATTGTTTGGCGATAAACGCGCATTCAGACGATGGTTTGGTCACGATGTCGTGTCCGAGCGATACATGCGCCGTTATGCTAAAGGTGAGCGCATGTTGTCGTTCACGCTGGAACGAATCGGTGTGATCGCTGCGGACGTGTTGCAACGCGATATTGAACACGGCCTGGATAACTGGCCGGGTTTGGGCATGGAAGTGTTGGTCGAGCCTTACCTTACTTATGACGGCGATAGTCGTGTACGCGTCGCAGCGTTTCGTTGTCTTGCTCGGGCGCTGGCCGGCATTCAATCACGTGGCCGGGAGCGTGTGGTGACGGACTCGACCCTGCGTTACGTTTATCGGTCAGCCATGGATCACCGCCAGGACGTGTGGATCCAATGTGAAGCGTTAGATTTGATGCAACACTTGTCACAGGATTCGCTTTCTACCGTCATACGTTATCGTTTACAGAATCGCGGCGAAGACGACGACCTGTTTGTTCGCCGGCGTTGCGTTTATCTGTTGACGCAATCCGTGCGATGCGATCCGTTGTTGGCGGATTTATTGCCGGCAACATTAGAAGACCCCGATCCTTATGTAAGACAAGCACTGGCCCAGGGTCTGGTCGCATTGTCACCGGTTACCGCATCCATCTTGCTGGCACCGTTAATCCAGGACGACGAAGAACCGTCGGTGCGTGCGGCGGCGTTAAACGAGTTGGATCAGCTTGTTGCGAACGCCACCTTATTTGAAAAATCACTGCAGGCATTGAATTACTCGCTCGCCAACGAAACGGATACGTTCGTCACGCACATGGCGCTGGATGCCATCGGTCGTTGTCACCGGGTGCTGGTGGAAAACGACGCCGGTGTAGCGCAAATATGGTACGACGAGTTAATGGCCGGGATAAAAACCCTGCACTTGAATGCCGCGACGTTGTCGGTTCGGCGCTGGGCAGCGCACGCGATGGAACGCTTATGGGTACAGGCGTCGCCGGTTCGTTTGGCCTTGTTTGAAAGGGTTAAGCATGAGGTGCGGCGGGTTGAAAGAGGGCGCACCGTGCGGGTCAAGGCGCAAGAGGCGAAGGGTCTGGATCAGCAGACCCTCGGCCGTATTCTGGCCGCGGTGAGCGTGGACGATCATGGTCTGGATCTGGAACAACGGCCCTGGGGTTGGAACATCACACGCGGTCACGTGCGCCGATTCCGTACCTGGCGTTTTATCCATGAGTTGATGAATTCCAGCACGGATAAACGTCAGGCGTTTCGGCATACTATTGGCCGCGTGTTTCGCGGCAACGTGCGCGCACCTTCGAGTATTCTGGCGGAGTTAGCGGAAACAAAAGTACCCGGCGAGCCTTTGACATTCGATACGGAAAACGGTTGGCGGCCCTACGTGCCATTAGTGGATGAATTAATATCCGCTATCGATCAAGGTTCGCGACCGGTGCGAATTTTTACCAGTGAAGGGGTGACCGAAATCAGCCCGCCGCGTTATTTTCTGCATCGGTTGTGGGCGCGCATTCGCTTGACCTTGCATTTCCCGCGTTTCGCAACAATGCGCAATTGGCGTGAAGGCAGTCAGTCCGACCCGGGTGCATACATACAGGCAATCAATGCACTGGGTTTTAATATACGTTTTCTGGCTCATGTCGATGGCGAGCAGGCACGCGAAGTCGATCCAACCGTAGAGCGTTTTTTCAACACCGCATGAACTGGTCGTTTTCTTTTCAGTGGGAACAACTGACCGATTATTTTTTCTCGGCTTATACCAACTCGCTGCAAGACTTAACCATTTTCGTTATTGTTTTGTCCGCATTGTTTCTGGGCCGGCACTATTACCTCAACAAGCGTATGCACCGGGCGCGGCAGAGCATTCCGTTGGTGTTAGGCGGTTGGGGTACGCGTGGCAAGTCCGGCACGGAACGCATAAAGGCCGGGCTGATAAACGCGATGGGGTTTTCCATCATTTCCAAGACCACGGGTTGTGAAGCGATGTTTTTGAATGCTTACACCTATGGCACGTTGCGCGAAATGTTTTTGTTCCGGCCCTATGACAAGGCGACGATATGGGAGCAAACCAATATCATGCGTTTAGCCGAAAAGCTGGGTGCCGAAGTGTTCTTGTGGGAGTGCATGGGTTTGACGCCGAGTTACGTGGACGTGTTGCAACGGCAGTGGACCAAAGACGATATATCGACAATCACCAATACCTATCCTGATCACGAAGACCTACAAGGTCCGGCAGGCGTCGATGTCACGGATACGATTGCGACATTTATTCCGCCGAACGGAAATTTATTGACGACCGAAGAAGTCATGTATCCGACCCTGCGCGACATTGCGGCTTCGCGCAATACCAGGATAAAAAGCGTGGGCTGGAAAGAAGCCGGTTTGTTAACACCGGATGTGCTGGCGCGTTTTCCGTATGAGGAACACCCTTATAACATTGCCCTGGTCATTGCCATGGGTCATGAGCTGGGTGTAACAGAAGAGTTTTCCGTTAAATCCATGGCGGACTACGTGGTTGCCGATCTCGGTGTGTTAAAAACTCATCCACCGGCGCCGGTCAAGACCCGTCGCCTTGAATTCATCAACGGTTGTTCCGCTAATGAGCGTTTTGGTTGCATCAATAACTGGCGACGTATGAATTTTGACACCCAGGATATTTACCAGGAACCGGGTATCTGGATTACCACGGTGGTGAATAACCGCGCGGATCGCGTGCCACGATCCCGTGTGTTTGCCCAGCTACTGGTCGACACGTTGTCGGCCGACCGGCATTTCTTAATCGGCACCAATCTGACCGGTTTGCAGGGTTATATTCGCGAATCCTGGAACGAATATACCAGCGGGTTGACGTTGTGGCCCCGGGTGAGTGGTGACGAAAGTCACAAGGCTGATCCGGTTGACGAACTCGACAAGATGTCGCGTTTTATGCGGGTGCCGTTGTCGGACGAGGATGTCGCGGCACGTTTGCAGGCGATGTTACAAGGCATTGGCCGGGATGATGCGAAGGTTTTATCCGCATCCTGGAACGATATCGATAATTTGCGACAATCTTTGTCCGGTAGCGATGACGATATCATCAGTGACATCGTTTATCACATCGAGCAAAACAAACAAGCACTTCAAGAATACGCTAGTCTGAAACAAAAAATCGAATCTGCCGCCGGCGCGTCGGATGAACTTGATAAACAGTTTCGCGATCAGCTTTGGCAATGGCTGGAGCGAAAAATATCCGTGGTGGAGGATTCTCACGCGACTGGTGAACAAGTCGTCGATCATGTTTGTCGCGAAACACCACCGGGAATTTACAATCGGGTCATGGGGTTACAGAATATAAAAGGCACCGGTCTCGATTTCGTATATCGCTGGCAGGCCTGGGAGCGTTGTTACGATGGCGGTCAACTATTGTTGAGCGATGACGTCGCGGAAGCGAAACGCGGCCTTGAGATATTATCTCAATTTCAGGAATTTGGCGTACTCAGCGAAGAGTATACGCGGGGTGTTCTGCAAAAAGCCCGCTCCGGGGACACGGCGCAAAGCGAACTATTTCAGGCTGAATTGCAATCGATTGAGACAAACCTCGATGTGGCAATGACTAAAATCGATGCGCAGCTAAAAAGTAGCAGCGGCGGACCGCAGGGTGGGTTTGTAGGGGGTCTGCTGGATTCGATAGAGGCTTTTCTGGATGCCGGGGACGCGGTAAAGCGCCGCAAAAAGGCAAACCTTATTTACAAAGATCTGGCGGCGGAACGCATTAGCAACGAGCGCGCGGTCACCGAACTCAAAGCTCTGACCAAACGGCAAAAAGGCGGCTGGTTACGTCAGCAGGTTTTACAAAAGAAAAAGCAAAAAGCCGATCGAGCCGCCACCGTGGCATAGCGCTTTTTGCGTCTCCCTTTCCTGCCGGAAGCTTTTCGTATCAAAAGAATACCAAATCGGGTACTAACAAAAACCCTATCATGATGACGATAAACAAAATCAAAAAAACATCGGTAAAACGTTGGTCCATGACTCTTTCTCCATCCAAAACCCTTGAAAACATATTGTGTATACTGGACTTGCGTCCTTTGTATGAGCAAAACATACGCTGATACCGGTATACAGTCTGTGAATTAATTCACAAACCGTGCAGAAAATCGCTACTATCTTATGCTCAAAAATTCTTTCTCAGTAACCCGAAAAATAATTAACCAAAATAGCGACATACTCATTATCATCGATGTGCAAAACGACTTTTGCCCCGGTGGTGCATTGGCTGTTGAGCGTGGTGATGAAGTCGTGCCACTCATTAACGAACTTACAACTCAATTCGAACATGTTGTGTTAACGCAGGACTGGCATCCTGCGGGTCACTCCTCTTTCGCCGGCAGCCATGCAGAAAAGCAACCGTTTGAAACTATCGAACTGGACTATGGTACACAGGTGTTGTGGCCGGATCATTGTGTGCAGGGTTCAAGCGGCGCCGAATTTCATCTGGATTTAAACACCAACGATGCGGAAATGATTATTCGCAAGGGCTTTCGTAAAAACATCGACTCCTATTCAGCGTTTTACGAAAACGATCACACGACACTAACCGGATTGAGTGGTTATTTGCGAACGCGCGGATTCAGTCGCGTGTTTCTCGCAGGTTTGGCGACCGACTATTGCGTCGCGTATTCCGCGGTCGATGCCCGGCGCGAGGGTTTTGAGACTTTTGTAATTGAGGACGCTTGCCGTGCGATTGATCTGGATGGCTCATTGAACCAAGCCATGCACAACATGAAGCAAGTTGGGGTATCGGTTATTCGCGGTGACTCGGATTTAATTTTAATGGAAGATGACTGAATCATGGTTTTACTGCGATCCGAGGTAGCCTGGATATTATGAAATGAAATTCGGTAAACAGATTGATAACCGGATTTCATTTACGCCGGACTGTGCGTGCTAATTACCCCCATCCTAGCCTTCCCCCATCGAGGGGGAAGGAATCAAGATCGTGCTCCACCTTGAAGCATTCCCCCTCCCCTTGTGGGAGGGGGTTAGGGGGAGGGAAAGGCCAGTTATTGAAGCCTCATAAAGCGCAGCGCAATCGGGGAAATTCAAACCCCGAATTCCGTTTTATCCCATCTGAGCTGCGAAAGCCGGTGTGTCGTTTAGCGTATCCCTATGAAACCTCAAATACCGGTTCACCCAGCACGTCCATTTTTGGGAAATACCCAAACCCGGTGCGGTGGGCGCGGCCATGCGTCCGCTCACGCGTTGTGGGGCAATGTTCGATCCCAGATCATGGCGATGGCACCGGTAAAAATGGGTAAACAAGCGAGTATCATCGACGCATGATTGGCCGATGTCCATTTCACACCAATGGTAAATAGCACAAGAAATCCAACAAAACCGCAAAACCCCGATAGGATCAACAAGAGCTGTTGATCTGTATTTTTCGGCCAAGGTGCCCGAAATAAAATTACTATAGGCAATGCCGCCAATCCGCCGATGACGGTACGCAACACTGCAACGGTTAAGGTCGGTAGTTCATTCACGGCAATCTTTGCCGCAACTGGGGACACTCCCCATAAAACAACGGCGACAAGCGCAGCAACTATGACCAAAGGTAGCATCGAACAACTTACAGGTTGTAGTGACGAGCTCCTATACGGTTAATAAATCGACGCCTTGCCTCGATGGTGCGCTTTGCATCGGATAAGGGTAAGTACCAAGGTTCATACAAGGATTCATCACAAAACTTGCCGTTGAATGATTCAATGTATGTATTTTCTGCGGGTTTTCGTCGTCTAGAAATACTAAGAATAACCGCTCATTACTCAAACTTGGACATTTACTTAACCGTTTAGTAGAAAATTTAATTGGAGCAGCGCCACTTAGTCACTGTTACGCTTCTCAGCGCCGACAATGCTAGTCATCGCTTTCGGACACCTACGACTTAGTAACTTGATTCTTGCTCGTCACAACGTTGCCGAGGCGCGATGCCTCGATGGGGGTGTTCCGAAAGCCTCCTTGAACGCGCGCGTAAATGCGCTTCGCGAGTCGAAACCGCATGCGATGGCCACTTCGGTTACACTGAGATCGCTGTTATCAAGCAATCTCCTGCCAGCATCGAGCCGAAGTGTCCTGTAGTATTGGTGCGGACCAATATTGAGCGTCGAGCGAAAGCGCCGCAATAGCGATCGCTCACTCAAGCCCACGGATGCCGCGAGTTCGGCCATGCTCAACGGCGCTCGCAATGTCCGTTCCATGAGCTTTATCACTTTTGCAATCTTCGGATGACGCGCATTAGTCAGCGACGCGGCGATCATGTATTGGGAGTCGGAACCCGGCCGCGCTTGATCATAGAGAAAATTCCCCGATACGTTCATGGCCAGCATCAAACCATTGTGCTGACGAATGAAATCAAGCACGAAATCAAATGAAGGCAACGATCCACTGGTTGTGATTCGTTTTCGATCAATGACGTAACGTTCCGATACAACGTCAATTCGCGGATAACGATCACGAAAATCCTCGAAATCGTCCCAGTGCGTTGTGGCTCGGTAACCATCAAGCAGACCGGCCGCGGCCAACATATAGGGCGCGGCATCGAAGCCACCGATTATCGCTCCGCCACGTGCGGACTTTCTCAGGAAGGCGGTAATTTTCGATGATGTAAATTTCATCACCTCATAACTCGCAACGACAAAGAGCGCGTCAAATTTTCTAATCTCAGAAATGTCGTCGTCTATCGTGAGCGTAAAGCCGCTGCTGGACATGACTTTCTTGCGACCGTCACTGCATACCCGCCAACGGTAAAGCTGCCGATCCGCCACGGTGTTTGCCATACGCAGCGGCTCGATCAGTGCCGCCAAGGTCAGTTGAGAGTATCTCGGAACCACGAGAATAGCGATCTCGCAGGGTTTGGAATCACATCTTACTTGTGTCTGATTCTGCATCTAATTTGGCTATTTCTGCACCTCTTATTTTTATCCCTTATGACATCATTTTCGGCATGTCAAGCGCCCAACTGACGTAAACGGTCCGAGCGTGGTAATTCCACCGTCTTGTCCGGGTCTCTTCTAATCAGCCAAGCGTGGTCAAATGTAAAACAACCTAACGAGGTGTTCAGCATGCCGTCTCAAGTACCCGTAGAGCAGGCAGCCTGTGTTGCCAAACTCCAGATCGACCGGCTGCGAGCGTTACCTGCTCGATACTATACCGATGAGAAAGTGCTGACCCGGGAAAAAGAGCAGCTTTTCTTCAAAACCTGGCAATACGCCTGCCACATCAGTGAACTCGAATCACCAGGTGCCTACGTGGCGACTGAGGTTTTGGGACAAAACATCTTTGTCATTCGCGATGAAGACGGCGAATTAAAGGCCTTTTACAATGTCTGCCCGCATCGCGGACACAAGCTGGTGGAAGGCAAGGGTCGAAAGAAGTTGATCGTGTGCCCCTACCACCAATGGAGCTACTCACTGGATGGAAAACTACGGCACAATCGCAGCACGCCGACTAGCGAAACACCGGACAAAACTCAAATTTGTTTGAACGCTGTGCGGGTGGATCGTTTGCTGGATTTTGTATTCATCAATCTCGATCGGGACGCAAAACCCATCGAACAATTCTGGCCCGGCCTCGAGAAGCAGGTGCTTGCCACCAACCCCGAGGTGAAAACCTATACCCTCAGTGACAAGGTCTCAGCACTTCATCCCGTGGATTTGCAGGCAAACTGGAAATTGCGCGTCGACAACTTTCTCGAGTGTTACCACTGCCGTATTGGTCACGAATCGTTCTCCGACATGCTCGATGTCGCGAATCAAAAGCAGACTTTATACAAAAACTATAGCTACGTGTTTATTCCATCCTCTGGCAAGATCGACAACAAAGCCTATCCGCTGGATCCCGAACACGACGACATGGATCTGCATTTCTGGCATCTGTTTCCTAATATGGGTTTAGCTCAGTTCGCCGGACCGGGAAACCTATCCATATCGCAATGGTTGCCCATAGGGCCGAATCGCGCCTACCGAAAAATTGTGCAACTCGATATAGCCGAGCCGACTGATCCGGGCATGCTGGAACGACGCGAGCAGCGGACTGTCTGGGCTCGCGATGTACTTCAACCGGAAGACATGGCCTTTATTGAATCAGTGCATCAAGGTATGTCACAACGCTGCTTCGAATCTGGCTGGTACATGATTGACCCGGAAAATGAGGAAATTTCCGAAATTATGGTGCGGCATTTCCATCAGACCTACCTTGCGCATATGGGCAAATCTGAAATTGCATGATTTGGCGAAACATCTGGTATTCAATCAAAAAGGGGCAATCGAAATGAATCTGGGTATCACCGGACGTAAGGCGATTATGCATATGGCTTTGACAAGTAAACTGTTCTATCTTTCTTTAGCGCTTCACCAATCGTTTCTCAAGCTCCGCTAACTCGGTAGAATTGGATCAGTCTTGACCATTCGTTGTTAAACATCTCAGTGCGGCTATTTATGGACCCTTTGCTACGTGACCGAATAGCTTGGTTAGACACGTAAAAACAGACTGTATTGACGGCGCGCCGGCAGCCGACTTTGGCAGTAAAGGAAGGATGCTGACCCGTTTATCCTTGGCTTTGTATCCTTTCCAACTTTCTTTCCGGTATGTAGTTGAATTAAGTGTTGTGCCCCCGGAGTTTCGCTAATAAAAAATGTAGGGATTAACTCGCCATGATGATCAACTTACGTTAACTTTCACCTTAACTGGCGAATTCTATCTAACTAATAGATCAATTTAAGCGATAGCTTTTTAGATCATTTTAGATTATCAATTTCACTTGAGCGCTTTTCCACATTTAAAATGTTTGCACGGAGTCGACAGTAAAGATCCCGATGCAGGAGTATTAACGCCATGTCGCAACGGACGCTAGTAGACACTACGAATCCTGCGGTACTGAGCCACTACTATGAAGGTCCCGCCGCCGAACCGGTTGGCGATGAACTCTGGTGTTACAGCAACCGTCCTTGTTATTCCCCGGGTGAGACCATCGCTTTTTACGTCTCGACGACTGCTACATGTTATGGCCTCGAGATTGCGCGAGATTCACTCGAATTCGAAGTTCTGTTTCGGCGGGATGACTTGCCCGGAAACCGACATGATACCCCGGCGGATGCTTCGGTGGTCGGTTGTGGTTGGCCGGTCAGTTTCGAATTTACGGTGCCCCACCACTGGCGTTCCGGGGGCTATCGAGTCACCTGCTGGATCGAAACCGAGTCCGGCGTGAAGGAGCAACATCACCTGATCTTATTGCGTTCGCAGGCTGCGAACCGCAGTAATCGCCTGCTGCTGATTTCCGCGACAGGTACCTGGTGCGCCTACAATAACTGGGGTGGTTCGAATCACTATGAAGGCAAAACCGGTTCCGAGGGCCGGGACTATTCGCCGATATTGTCGCTTGAGCGTCCATTGCCACGAGGTTTCGTGGTGTTGCCGCAAGATGCTCCGCGTGCAGCCCTGGCGACGATCCCGGATCACGATGAACCCGTATCCTACCCTCACATGGAATGGGCCTACGCCAACGGTTATTGTAAGAAATATGCATCGGCTGGCTGGGCAACGTACGAGTCTCACTTCATTAAATGGGCCGAGGCGGCCGGTTTCGAAGTCGATATCACCTCCCAATACGACTTGCAGCTACACCCCGAGGTTATCGAGGATTATCCTTGCTTGGTCTTTATCGGCCACGACGAGTACTGGTCCTGGGAAATGCGCGACAGTGTCGATGCCTATATTGAGGCTGGGGGCAGAGTCGCGCGTTTTGCCGGCAATTTCATGTGGCAAGCCCGGCTCGAAGACGAAGGTCGCAGACAGGTATGCTACAAATTCCGCGCCATGGTTGAAGATCCGCAGCGCAACAGCCAACGTATCACTACGATCTGGGAAGTGCCGCAGATTGATCGACCGGGTGCGCTGACTTTTGGTTTGAACTCGATCCGCGGCGTATACGCGGGCTGGGGCGGATGTGCCGCTTTTGGTGCCGGAGGCTTTCCGATATATCGGCCGGAACACTGGGCTTTTGAGGGCACCGGTCTGGGTTATGGCGATGTACTCGGTGCAAAAAGCCGAATTTTTGCTTATGAGGTTGACGGTCTCGATTACGAAATAAGGAACGGATTGCCATACCCGGCAGCCGGAGAGCGCGTGCCGGATGGCCTCGAAATCCTGGCTCTGGGTCTGGCTTCCAACCTGGAAGTCGCTCGTGGCGTTAAACCAGAGACATTATTTCTTGGCTCCGAGGATTGCGAACTGCACGCTCAGATTCTTTACGACGAAGTGACGCCTGAGACAATCGCGCTCGCAGGGCGTGGTTCAGGGATGATCGTGTCATTTAAAAAAGGTCGGGGCGAAGTGTTCCATGCTGGTAGCGTCGAGTGGGTGGCAGGATTACTGCGCAGAGACGCACAGGTCGAGCGCGTCACCAAAAATGTGTTGACCCGATTCCTCACGGGCTAGAATTTGTCCTTATTTTCATATGGATATCTAATGTTGAAACTGAGGACAAAAGATCGACAAGTAGTGGAACCCCAGAATTTTTCGAGGGATTTTCAAGAATCCAAATGCGCAATTTAGATAGATCGATTTTTCAGGCCATATCGTCTTCCAGATCAGGGCCGAAACAGCCGTCATCGGCTATGAACATAGAAAATACCCGGGCGCTGTCAGCATATGGGTCATCGTCGCATTATTTTTTCTCGCGCAAATCGTTTCACAAATATGCGCTATGGTTTTCATAGCGGTCGTCCCAGTTGCTGATCAGGTCGTTTTTAAATACGGAATACAGACTTCTAATACGCTATGGCCCACAAGCCAGATAAATGTATTATTCCAACCAGCGAGTGCGATGTGCTGACGGCATTAAGTGATATTCGAGTAATAGATTTTGGCCAGTACGTAGCGGGGCCGGCCGTCGCAATGATGTTCGCTGATCTTGGGGCGGAAGTCATTCGTATTGATCCACCTGGTGGAACGATGTGGAAATCGCCCGCCGCGAAAGTCCTCAATCGTGGTAAGCGACGTATTTGTCTCGATTTGAAAGTGCCGGAAGATCTCGAAATTGCGCGCGCGCTAGTTCTGTCAGCTGATGTGGTGATCGAAAATTTCCGACCAGGGGTGATGAATCGGTTAGGACTTGGTCCGGATTGGGCGCGTGGACTAAATCCTTCACTAGTTTATCTCTCACTACCCGGTTTTTCCTCCACCGATTCTGAGTTTAAAAATGTGCAAGCATGGGAAGGTGTAATCGCAGCGACGGCAGGGCAATTTACTGATATGGGTTTGAATAGAATCTTGATGGGTATCAATCCCTCGTTCTCTCCAATCACTCTTGCCTCGTCCTATGCGGCGACTTTTGGTGCTACAGGCGTTGCGGCGGCACTTTATGCGAGGGAAACGACTGGCCTTGGTGACTGGATCGAAACCCCGATTGCGGCCTGTCTTCTGGAAGGTTTGGCCTATAACGCCATGCATATCGAAGACTATCCGCAGCGCTATAAATCGCTACGCGAACGCGAACGAGATCGCCGGATTGCGGCAGGAGAGCCGATGAATTTATCATATAAGGAATGCCAGGAATTCTGTGATCCATTTTATCGAGTTTATCGCTGCGCCGACGGCCGATTCTTTTACCCAGTCGCCGGATCGCACACGACTCATTCACCACGCATCCTTCAGTTGCTAGGCATATGGGAGGAATTCAAAGATGACCTTGGTATCTTTGATGCATTCTTGAATACAGTAGATTGGCCTGAAAAACCTGAGTTTTCGCTCAGCAACTACCCCTGTCCCAAGCACTGGGCGGACTGCCTGTCCATAAGAATGGCTGAGGCGTTCAAGACCAAGACAGCAATTGAGTGGGAAGAGGTTTTCGGTAATAACCTCGCTCCCGGTGCCGCTGTGCGGACTACACAGGAATGGCTGCAGTCGGAACATGCAAGGCAATCTGGCCTGATAGTCAGATTGAAGGATGACGATCTTGGGGACTTGTTAGGCATTGGCCCATTGGCATGGTTTCATGGAGAGGACTCTGTCGATGGCTGCCGAATTCGGAACGAGGACGAGGATCGTGCGGCTATCATTGCCGAACTTGAAGATCGTCCGGCCAAATCCATCAAAGCCAGTATACGAAAAGACGAAAACAGGAAATCAGCCCTAGATGGCATTAAAATTCTTGATTTATGTAATGTCCTGGCTGGACCACAGATATCGTCGACTCTCGTTCGCTTTGGTGCTGACGTTATTGCATTGGGACCCATACACTCGACGATGGATCCATGGAATACTGTGATCTATGGACTCCAGGTTAATCAGGGCAAGCGCAGTGCATTGGTCAATATTACTGATCCGGAGGGTCGTGAGATTCTCGATGCATTGCTGCGTGAGGTCAATATCGTGACCTATAATGGTCCTGATCGACAACTGCAGAAATTGGGCCTGGATCCAGAGCGTCTGCTAGAGATCAATCCTGATTTAATTCTTTGCAAACTCGACTGTTATGGCGGCACGAGGACGGGACCACGCAGTCATCATCCTGGCTATGACGATACAACCCAGGCATCGACAGGAATCATGTCCCGCTTCGGTGGCCCTGAAACTCCTGAAGAGCATGCCCACATGGGGACCATCGACGTCCTCGGCGGTATTGCCGGATCGTTTGCTGCGGCTATCGCGCTGCTGCAGCAGAAGCGTGGCGGTTCTTTTCGATTTGTGAAAACATCTTTGGCAGCAGCCGGGCAACTCCTTCAGTGCCCATTTATGTATGATCATGCTGGTCGCGCTGGATTTTGGGAACCCAGTGGAAGAAGTATATTAGGCGACGGCCCATTTTATCGTTGCTACCAGGCGTCCGATGGGTGGCTGTTTCTCGCGATCCCAGAAACGTGCGTCGAGTCTCTTGAGGGTATAACCGGGCTTGAGGATATCACGACACTACCAGAAGAAATTCAGACGCAACGCCTGGCAAATGTTATTGCCGGGAAGACACGATCTTCCTGGCACACCGACATGGCCGCGCTTGGCGGCTGTGCAATTGCATTGGGTTCCCTGGAGGAATTGAGAGTCAAATATGTGCGGGATTTTGCAGATGACGAGGCGCCTGACCAGACGTTCCGATTCGTTCGTCATAAATCTCACCCCAGCGATCGCACTGTAACACTGGTTGATTGGGCGGGAATTCGATCCGATACCCTACCTATTCAGCATGGAACACCCGCACCGAAGTATGGGACAAATACTCGCTCAGTCCTGACGGAGCTTGGCTATCAATCGATGGAGATCGAACGCCTACTCGAAGCAGGAACCGTCAGTGAGTCTTGGTCAAAAGACTACATGCCGACCTAAACTGATCCGAATCTCTCAGCGTATCCAGATATCAAGGTGACAGTTAACATACTTTCATTGTGAGTGGCTTGGTTTGGGTCGGCGACACGCAATCATTTAATAAACAGCGAATGGTCGCTAAGAGACTGAGCATCTATATCGAGTATTGAATACTCATTACCTTGAATTGCCATGCTATTTTATTGAACTGGTGATTTCGTCCACTGAGTATATATCTGACGTTGCAGATCGCGTTAAGCCTCTATTATCTCATCGCTATGAAACCTCAAATACCGGTTCACCCAGCACGTCCATTTTTGGGGAAACACCCAAACCCGGTGTGGTGGGCGCGGCCATGCGTCCGTTCACGCGTTGTGGTGCGCCGTCGGCGATACTTTTTGTGACGTAGCTATTGAAGTCAGTCGATGTAAACAACAACTCAGTAGGCGTACTGTGTGCGAGGTGTGAAATGGCGGCGGTCACAATATCGCCGCCCCAAGAGTCTTCCAGCGTCATGGCAATGCCCAGTGACACGCATAGATCGCGTGCTTGTTTAGCACGGGTTAGCCCACCGAATTTATTAATTTTGATATTGACCACATCCATGGCGTCTTCCTGATGTCCGCGCATTAACACGTCGATGCCATTGATGGATTCATCCATGACAAAAGGGTGTTCGGTGCGTCGGCGTATGGACAGACATTCCTCGTAAGACAGACAGGGCTGTTCGATGTACACATCGACATCGCGCACCGCGCGCACGACTCGTGCAGCGTCGTGCATGAGCCAACCAGTGTTGGCATCCGCTACCAGCACATCACCTGTTTGCAATTGTTTGGACACAGCGTGAATGCGTTCAATGTCGGTATCGGCGTCGCCACCCACTTTGAGTTGAAAACGGCGATAACCTTGCGCCCGGTAGCCCGCGACATTGCTCGCCATTTGCTCAGGCGATTCCTGGGATATTGCGCGGTATAGGACAAAGTCGTCGCCATAACGCCCACCAAGCAATTGACATACCGGCATTCCGCTAGCCTGTCCAAGTATGTCCCAGCAAGCAATATCGATAGCGGACTTCACGTAGGGGTGGCCTTTCAAAGCTGTATCCATATGCCGGTTTATTTTTTCCAATGCGGTCGGATCCTGGCCGAGTAATTGTGGCGTCAGCTCCGCAATACCCGTCCTTGCACCATTCGCGTATGAGGGTAAATAAACCGGTCCTAGAGGGCAGACTTCGCCGTGACCGGTAATGCCTGCGTCTGTTTCAATACTTACCACGGTGCTGTCGAACACGTTTACCGATTTCCCGCCTGACCATTTGTAACTTCCCTCGTGGATAGGCAAATCAACCTGGAAAACAGAAATTTTCGTTATTCTCATCTCGCTGAGATTCTCGCTTGCGAATATTTATAGTTAGTCTAGCATGGCGAAAACGCTAAATTGAGATATGACAAGTTTAAGCAATGAAAACCGTAACGGGAAGCTTAACGGTGCGAATATTGTTAGCAGGCCACGGTGTTCTGACCCATGCTTTGTTACAGGCGTTGTTAATCAATACAAGATGTGACGTAGTGGGCGTGTTTTTATGGTCCAACCGAACCCAGGCATCGGTCGCGGCGAAACGATACGATCATGCATCACGGCGATTAGTGCGCAAAGCGGGTGTTGGCGTGATCCGTTGTAACGGCATCAATGATCCGGAGTTTCAAAAACGTCTACATGAATTGAATGTTGACTGTGTTTTGGTTGGAAGCTGGGGCGAAAAATTAAACTCCGTTCTCGCTACGGAAAACACGTTGTTTGTGAACTGCCATCCATCATTGCTGCCAAAACATCGTGGTGCAAATCCTTATTTCACAACTATTCTCGCTGGTGATGCCGAATCCGGTGTGAGTTTTCATTTGATCGATAACGACTACGATACCGGCCCGCTGATACTGCAAAAGAATTTGATCGTTGACGAAACCGATAGCGGATACAGCCTGCGCCAACGTTGTTCTGAGCTGGCGGCGAGTATGATTGATGAACTCGTCGACAAGCTCATTGATCCGGAAACAATGGAATTGACGCCGCAGAAGGAGTTGGGAGCGCCAAGCTACTCCCGCCAAGTGACACAAGAAGACGCGTTAATCGGCTGGAACAAAAATGCGTCGCACATAAATCGTCAAATTCGTGCAGTGATGCCCTGGTGTCAAGCTAACTTTAGCATTAACAGGTCTTGCCGTATGGTCGTCTCATTCGCATATACCCGGCACGCCAAACAGATTCCAAGCAAGCGCGGAACCGTGATGGAAATAACCAACGATATGATCTGGATAAACGCGGGCGATCAGGATATTGGATTTAAGCAACCACGCGTTACGGTATCCGGAATCGTATTTTCATGGGCTTGGTCAAAGCCCTTGTTACAGTTTTTGACGCCTGTCGGCACAGTTTTGCCAGGCGCGTGACCAAGTTCGTCTTATGTAACTACGAGGCTTTTTTAATCTGCTCTGCGTTTGCGGCAACTGCGATGTCATACACCTTCGCAAACTCCTGTTTTTCATCATCGCTCAGTGGCATCAGCGGCGCGCGCGTAGTACCGACAGCAATACCCGCCAGTTCGCATCCGTATTTTGCTTTTTGATTGTATTTACCGCTTTCCATATTTTGCAACAATGGCAAAATTTTGCGCATGCATTCACGGGATTGAATCAGATCGCCGTTTAACGCCGCTTCCAACACATCCACATGTTGACGCGGAGCGACTGACGAGGCGCCTGCTATCCAGCTTTGCACACCCCAGGCAAAATAATCGAATGCCTGATCGTCGCTGCCGGCGACGATTTGTGAATGATCGGTGATGTCCGAGATCATTTGTAAAAAGCGCGCGAAATCACCGCTGCTTTCTTTAACACCGATAACGTTTTCATGGGCGGCCAGTTGCAGCAATACATCCATGCCGATTTCAACGCCGGCGCGGGCGGGGAAGTTATATAACACGATGGGAATATCCACCGCATCCAGCAGCATATTAAAGTGTTGGTGTAGTTCGTCTTGCGTCGGCAGGCTGTAAAACGGCGGCGCCAACATGACGGCTTTGTAGCCGAGGTCTTTAGCCATTTGATTGAACGCGATGATATCGCGTGTAGCGGTGCTGTTGGTTCCGGCAATGAGTTCGGCGCGGTCACCGACCGCTTTTTGCACGAATTTCATCACGTCGCTGCGCTCTTTTGTGTTCAGTGCATAGTATTCACCGGTTGTTCCACACGGAATGACGCCGGCTACGCCACCGTCTATTACATGATCGATGACTTGTTCCAGAACGGCGTAGTCAACATTGTCATTGCTATCGAATGGGGTAACGATAGGCGTGTAAACACCACGTAAGCGCATAACTCTATCCTCTGGTTCAGATTATTTATAAAACGTCTTGGTATTGCATCCGGTCTACCCAGGGATGTCAACTAATCGTGACCTGGGTTACTTTAAATCTTGCCGTTATATCTTTCCGTCTAGGCCCATCTGATAATACTTGTGTACCAGTTTTTCCTGATTTTCTAACAACCAGTCGATGGTGGGTTCGTTACTCATGGCTTTGTGAATCGCTTTGGCTGTGGCCTCGCGATGAATATCGAACAAGACTTGATGATCCAGGTCGTCCAAATCGGCCACCATGGGATTCAGCCAAACGGAAACAACAATGCCGATATCATCGACCTTATCTTTGGGAATATCGCCGTTGCGCACCGAGTCCAGCACGCCGTTGGCAATCGCGCCCTGCACCGTACCCATTAAGATATTGGTATAACGTTCCTTGTTTACGGTCACCTTGCTAACCATGATAGTGGCGGGCCGCACCATGACATCGGTATTCATAATAGCCAGGACTTTGGTATGGCCTTTGACCTGATCGCCCATCAAAGTGCCGAACGCGACGCCCATGGGACCATCCATTTCTCCGATCGCAACTTCAGGCTCGGCGGCGGTACCCGGAGGGCCGCCTGCAACCAATGCTTCGCCTATGCGCATGACAATTTTGTCGCTCATTAATTTTCTCCCAAAATTTGTTGTAGTTCGGATTAGATGGTCATTAACCGGCCAAAACCCTGCACCGGCTCTTCGTGGCCTGCCAAACGCAATGCATCCCAGGTCATGGCCTGGTTACTGGTGACAACGGGTTTGCCAATGTTGTCTTCCAGTTTTTGTAGGATTGACGCAACTCGCAAGCCGGTGCAGGAAATAAACAAAGCATCGACGTCGTTGCTGCCCAATTTCACACCGGCTTTGTAAATATCCTCTGCCGGCACGCGGCAGATTTGTGGATCGCCCACTTGTTCGAAACTGCCTTTAAACGTGATATCGAATCCCTGTGCGCAAATATAATCTTCGACGACCCGGTTGACTTCATCCACATAAGGAGTAAGCAATGCAATACGTTGACAGCCGAGCTGTTTCAAACCTTTAAGACTGGATGAGATTGGGTTGGTTACCGCTACCCCGGCGCGGCTTTCGCGAATACGCGCCGCAACTTGATCGGCGCCAATTGCCATGGTTCCCGAGGTGCAACCATAGGCAATCACATCCAGGTGATCGTTTGGCATCAATACCGATGTTGCGGTACCGATATGGCTTTCCATGTCGCGTAATGTTTCGACATTGCACTGCGGTGACATGGGTACGCGACTGACATACATCACCGCACCCGTGCCGGACAGAAACTGCGAAATCTCCGGTTCGCTGCTTAAGTCATTGGCAAGTGCAATTAAACCGATGGAATATTTGTTAGGCGAATCAACCAACGTGCATGGAAACGGTTTCCATTCGGGCGCGTGTGTCTCGGTGGCGGTCGCAGTGGCAGCTTCGTTCATAGGATTACCCTCGGTACTTGCTTGGTAATATTTTATTTAGGATTGGACAGTCGTATGCTATACCGAGTTTGCGCCATAAACTAGCGCAATTTTCCTGGACGCAGGTAGTTATTTATGCTCGCTGATGATGGCGATACCGCCCAGGGCCTTGATCGTCTCCGCCAGACTGACATGGTTGTATTCCATGGGATCGTCCCAAACGGCACACACCAGGCGTGTGACCTGCGGTTGTTTGGGTGAACGAATCTCGCTGTAGGTTGCCATGGTGTGTTGACTGTTGCCTGCATCGAACACACCGGTTAGCAAAAAGGCAAACTGCTGAGGTTGATACTGCACAACATTGCGACGCCGGTACACTTCCTCGATGATGAATTCGTCCGCTGTTATAACCATGGGGTTGTCCAGTTCTTCGCGCGGGCGGCGCAAATAAAAATAGCAATAAGGTTTGTATTCATTTACATCTTTACGTGGTTTCACTTGCCCCAGTTGCAAGTAAACGCGGCTTCGCCCTAACGGGACTTCGAGATCCTGATGCAACACCAATGTCGAGCCAACCTGCGGGCGCGCCAGCCATGAGTCAAGCGATGGTGGTGAATAACTCTGGCATGCAGTCACAGTGACTGCGGCAAACAAAACTATCCCAAGTCGTTGCATTATTCGCATGCTACACCTCCAGAATTTTTACATGGCAATCCATACGCTTTATTTGACCGATCAAGTGGCGTTTCGTTCGAGTGACAGATGTACTTTCTATAGGAGTAAACTATGTCGAATCGTAAACGAAGTATAGGAGTGGATCGATGAGTGCAGAACCGGACGAATCAATACAGGGTGGTTGCGCATGTGGTGGCGTGCGTTATCGATTGACCAGTAAACCGATCATCGTGCATTGTTGTCATTGCACCTGGTGCCAGCGGGAGACTGGATCGGCGTTTGCCGTCAATGCCGTGATCGAAGCAGATCGTGTCGAGTTAGTACGAGGCGAGCCGCAAACAGTCGCTACACCATCAAACAGCGGTAAAGGACAACAAATCTTTCGATGTCCCGATTGCCGTGTTGCATTGTGGAGCAAATATAGTGGTGCAGGCGATGCAATTCATTTCCTGCGAGTCGGCACACTCGATAATCCTGATCTTATGCCACCAGATATACATATATATACGTCAACGAAAAGAGATTGGGTCATATTGCCATCCAATAAACCAACGTTCGCCGAATACTACAATCCACGTGAACAATGGCCGGAAGAAAGCCGCGAGCGTTACCGTTTAGCTAAGAGCTGACAAAAACGCATGTTTAAAGTTGATTCGGTTAATGTTGGAACGAATCGATCGAAGGTTGGGTGTTAAGTGATTAACCACAAAGAATTCGTTGCAACCCTGACAGATGAACAAAAGCAGCGACTGTTGGCGCGTTCAGATGTAAAGGGACTGCAACATCTAGCAGGGCATTGGGGGTTAATACTTATCGCCGGTGCGTATATCGCGTTTAAAGCACCACTATGGCAGGCGGTTTTATTGATACAAGGCATTCTCACTATTTTTACTTTTACTGTCATGCACGAATGCATCCATTGGACGGCGTTTCGCAGCAAATGGTTGAACAGCCTGGTCGCAAACATAAGCGGTTTTCTGATTTTCCTGCCACCAACAAACTTTCGCTACTTTCACTATGCGCATCACCGGCATACCCACGATCCGGATAACGATCCGGAGCTGACCAAGGCCAAACCAAAAACACCCTGGGAATACCTTGTCTATGTGTCGGGTATACCGGAGTGGATTTACCGTTTTCGCGGATTATTTAAGAATGCTATTTATCCCAACAAGGACGCCTTCGTACCCGCTGGCGGCAAAAAGCAAATCATGCGTGAAGCGCGAATTTTTTTGCTCGCGTATATGTTTGTATTGTTAATTTACCTTGTTATGCAGTCAACCCTGTTAATCTGGATCTGGTTAATACCCTTGTTGCTCGGGCAGCCTTTCATGCGCATGTACCTGCTGACCGAGCACACGCGTTGTCCGCATGTCACCAATATGTTTGAAAACACGCGTACTACTTTTACCAACAGCGTCGTGCGTTTTATTACCTGGAACATGCCTTATCATGCCGAACACCACACGCTGCCCACGGTACCCTTTCACCAGCTTTCAGCTTTTCATCAACTAACCAAAGACTATCTGGTGGTTACCCAACAAGGTTATACGCGTTATCATCGCGATTACTTAAAAGCGGCTGCGGATGGGACTTTGCCTGCATCGCTTTAAATCTGGCGCAAATAAAAAAGTACCTGAAACTAAGAAGAGGAATTCACTATGGGAAATAGATTTTATCGATTATTACCGCAAGGAGATTCCGTTGACGGCATGCAGCCGTCGAACTTCACCGATCCTGACGCATTTACAACGAACGATAAAACGGAGGTTAATCACACTTTCTTTCAGACTGACGATGAGAAAATCCTGTTGGGAGTGTGGGAATGCGCGCCGTGCCGGGAAAAGATCGAAAGCTATCCGGTACACGAGATGATGACCGTGCTGTCAGGCTCGGTAACACTTACAAACGCGGAAGGTCAATCGGAAACATTTACACCGGGAGACACGTTCTTCGTTGCCAAAGGCACGAAATGCACCTGGCACATCACCGAAACACTGAAAAAATTCTATATGATCGCGGAATAAGTGGAACATTTAACGTAGCCTGAGTGAAGTAAAATGGATTCGGGTTTGTATCCGGTCGCTAGACCCCACCATGATTTACAATAGCGACTCAAAAAAAAGAGGTTAGCACTGTGAATGAGGGCGAAGAAGCTTCAGGCCTGGTGCCTACGCCTGGATCGGGAACCAACTGTTTGTGGCCGGACAAGTTCCGCTCGATGCGCAATCGCGTTTGGTGGGCGCTGATGATCCCAATGCCCAGGCCAGACAGTGTTTGGAAAATTTCCATATTCTTTTGAAATATCATAACTTCCGACTTGAAGATATCCGCAAGCTCGTTATGTATGTCGTCGGTGGGCGCGAGAACCTTGCACAGGCTTGGGATGCTGTTACTTCTTGGTTTGACTCGGTTGTCGGTTTCTCCCAATTAATCAATTGGTTGGTTATCTTCGGAATTACCAATGAACTACCAATATATACCAATATTGGTAGTTAAACCTCTATAACGAACTACCAATTAATTACCAATTTCTACCAATTTGGTATTTAGGAGTGGTGATGTTAAACTAAGTACCAATATTCAAATATTTGGTAGTCAAGAATGCATATTCCATTAAGTCCCCCCAGCTACACTGACTTAGTGACTGAGATAGTTCAGGAAAATCCTCTTAAAATTGCGGAGATACTTGCGATAGGAATCCCCCCTGATCCCGGAGGGACGTACTACCACTGGGATAAGTTAAGGCATCTGAAATCACCTCCAAGCGGACTGAACCACCGCGAGTGGTGGTTCGGCGTAAAGTCGGCCAGAAAGGCCCTCTATCAACAGATACCACACAAAGACAAAGAAGGCACTTTATTCGTTTTCGGTGAGCCAAAGAACATGCACAGGTTGCTACATGAAATAGACATACATGGTGGCGGGGAACTAAAAGCAAGTGCACAAGTGGCCAATCCCAACACCAGGGACACCTACCTTATAAATTCTCTAATCGAAGAAGCAATTACTTCAAGTCAACTCGAAGGCGCAGCGACGACAAGAAAAGTCGCAAAAGAAATGTTGCGACAAAAACGAAAACCACAGAATCGCTCTGAACGTATGATTGTGAATAACTATTTCGCCATGGAGCATATCAATGACATTGCCAACGAAGATCTAACACCCAGTTTGATTCTTGAGCTGCAACGAATACTAACTATCAACACACTCGACAACGCGACTGCCGAAGGTAACTGGAGGACGACAGATGACGTCTATGTGAGCGACGAAAGAGACGCTACAGTTATCCACATTCCTCCAAGTCATAGAGAGATTCCTAAAAGGATAGAAAGCATTTGCGATTTCGCAAATGGTTCCAACACCAAGGAGTTTTTACATCCAGTAATCAGAGCAACAATCTTACATTTCCTGTTAGCATACGATCATCCTTTCGAAGATGGAAATGGTCGCACTGCGCGCGCGCTATTCTATTGGTCGATGCTTCGTCAAGGATATTGGACAATGGAATTTATCTCAATTTCTCGAATTCTGAAGAATGCTCCTGCACAGTACACTCGCTCACATTTATATACCGAGACCGATGACAACGATGTAACTTACTTCATTTTGCATCAATTGAAAGTAATAGTTAGAGCAATTGGAGAACTCTTAGACTATTTGCGAAATAAATCAGAAGAGCGCAATGAACTCGAAAATCTAATTCGGAAATCGACAAGTCTGCAACAGACATTAAATCATAGGCAGATAGCAATTCTAAATAGAGCTTTAAAACATTCCGATGCAATGTTTACAGTGGCTAGCCATAGGGGTTCGCACAATATCACTTACGACACTGCTAGAACTGACCTACTAAAGTTGGTCGAATTAGGACTGCTTGACAAAACAAAAGTTGGGCGCGCCTTCTCCTTTCTTCCCGTTCAAGAACTAGGAACAAAGCTAAAGTCATTTGACCAATAGAAATCCTCTATCAATGAAGTTGATAATGGACCACGTTGTCATATTCAAGACCTACAGAAGATGTCCAATTTCTATCAGAGTCGAGTCCGCTTTGTCACTGTAGATCGTTGATCACTACAAGGCGCTCAAAAATTTACCATTCAGTATCTATCGCACTTATTTCGTTTCCTGAATCACATCAACTCATCTTTACGATTATCGGTTTCGCCGTAGCGATGCAGGGCGGGTTGTTTGAGTCCGTCATACAGGGATTCGATGTTTTGATTAACGAGATCGCCTTGTTGAGCGAACAATGAGTTGCCTTCGAGGTCGCTGTCAACGATAAATGGACCGAAGTTTTCGACTTCGAACAGCCACATGGCTTGTGCAATACCGAGTTCATCCAGCCAGAACACATCTTTAACTTTTTTCACACCTCGCCCAAGTAATGCACCTGTGCCATAACCGACGGTTGTCAAGTAAATTGCACCGCGTGGTGCCAATATATTTTTGTAATCGTTTTTTGGCATTCCACCTTTGCCGATGATTATTTTTGTTCCGGTTAAATCCAGCCATTCGGCCATGTATTTTGAAAACCGGGAAACTCGCCGTCGCCGTCACACCGCCGATAGAATAGTGTCCGTCATCGCCCCGCGACGCAGCCGGTGAACAATGAAAATTGACATTGCTGATGGCGGATAAATTTTCAGACAAGGGTTCGCCTTGCTGCATCACTTTGTCGTATACGCCTTCGCGCGCGGTATAGACAACACCCGTAAGATAAACAATCGTACCTATCTCCAGCGTTGGCAATGTCTTTGGCCGTTGCAGGCAGGTTTATGTGAGATTCGTTCAATGCACCGGCCATTCGACTGTCTCCCTGCGTGTATAAGGTGTGAACCATTGCGGGTCGGTGCGGGAATTCGATGTGATCATCGGCGCCGATACGCGCAGTCGAGCGACGTGACGATAAACAAAACGTATGCACGCTGACCGGCATGCCGCCGGTATGGGTGTACCCGACTTCGATATGGCAATCCACCACCATAGACGAGCCGACAAAACCCATTGGCCCCATGCCAATGTTATTCCCTATTTCTTTCAACTCCGATTCCAACGCGGCGATTTTGGGGTCGGGGTGTCGGTCACCAACGCTGCGTAAACATGCTGCTTGTTTGCCGAGCTGCATGCAGGTGTCTTTAGAGCCGCCGACACCGACACCGACGATGGCGGGTTGGCAACACAAACCACGTTTACCGAATGCGATCAAGGTATCGAGAAAAAATCGTTTGATGCCATCGATACCATCGCCTGGAAACAACATGCGATAGTCGGTGCCGAATAATCCGCCTTTATGCACGGTGGTTAATGTCTATCCAATCGGTATCGGGTTCAAATGTCCATTCGATTTCCGGTGCGTTGATGCCGACATTATTATTGTGTTCCGTGCGCCACAACGGATGTACGCGGTTGGGTCTTAATGGAACATCGATAGTCGCGCGTGCCGTCGCACTGCGCAATGCGCGTTCGATACCGGTGAAGCCGCCATTGAATTGCGCCTTGTCGCCGATCTTGACGTAGTAACGTGGTAACCCAGTGTCCGCGCACATGGGACGACGATCCTCGGTTGCAGCCTCGTAGTTATCCAGCATTGATTTGAGAACGTAAGCGGACAATTGATTTTTTTTCCTGTGCATGGGCGTTTTTTATCCCTTCAAGATAATCCTCGGGAATATCAATGGCGGCTTTTTTCATGATTTCATAAGCCGCCGACTCGATTGTTGAATTTTTAATCATGTTGTTTCCTGCAAAAAATTTGTATTCTTCAACAGACTACAGACAGTTGTGTATTTGTATCATCCAGTAAAGATTCACCAGGTTTCACCATATCAAACGTCACCGGAATCGCCTCAATAGTTAGATTATCCACCTGGCCTGAAACACTTGTATAAGTGCTCGATTCCAAGTCGCCCGCATCGGGAAAGTCTTCACGAAAATGTGCGCCGCGCGAGTCCTGCCGGGCCAACGCTGCTTTGGCGATAACCGTGCTGATGTCGAGCAAACTTTGCAAGTTGAGCCAATCGTGCCAAGTGAGATTGAATGCGCGGTCACCGTCGGCAACACCCATTGAGTACAAACTCGCGCGGTGTTGATCAATTTTGGTGATGCCGTTTTCAATTCCCTCTGCGGTTCGTGATATGCCAACATCATCCCACATGTCTTGCCCCAACTGATCGCGTAGTCCGTGTAAATCGCCAGGGGCCAGGGAGAAAGGATACTCGGCTCGTGTGATTCCGGCATCTATCATCGCCTCGTCGGGGTCACGCCAGTGTATATTTTCGCGGACAAAGCTTGCCATCGAGTCACCCGCAATCGCACCGTAAACGGTTGAGTTCGCCACGCCGTTGCCACCGAGTCGGTTGGCGCCATGTACACCACCACAGTCTTCGCCTGCTGCAAACAATCCGGGTGATGCAGTCGAACAATCGATTTCAAACTCCACGCCGCCCATCATGTAATGCGCGGTAGGCACGACTTCGACCAGGCCCCTGGCGAGATCGAAACCACAGTCCCGGCAACGTTTCACCATGCCGGGGAATTTTTGCGCAATATTGTCAGACCCAAGATGTGCCATGGAAATGTACACGCCACCCATGGGCGTTGTGTTACCTGCGCGCATCTCCGAGTAGATGGCACGCGAAACAATATCGCGCGTCGCGCGTTCGCCTTGTTCGTCATATTGACTCATAAATCGTTCTTGCTTGCCGTTTAACAAATATCCGCCGGCTCCGCGCAAACCTTCTTCGAGTACAGTGCCGGTCATGCGCGTATCCGGCCCGCCGAGTAATCCGGTCGGGTGAAACTGTACCATTTCCATGTCGCGCAGTTTCAAGCCGTAACGCAATGCCATAGACAAACCATCGCAGGTTTTATCGCCAGATGGTGTGTGATAAAGATACATGCTTGGCCCGGCGCCGGTCGCCAGCAAAACCGCTTTCGCCTGCACGAGACGATAACCGCCTGTGCGCATATCGATAAATAATACGCCGGCGATACCCGACCCATCCTTCGCGGGGATGAGTTCTATCGCGCGGTGTTCTTCAAGTTTGTTTACATCCAGCGCCCACACCTGCTCCATCAAACGATTGATAATTTCAATACCTGTCAGGTCACCTTTATGGACTGTGCGGTCAAAACTTTGGCCAGCGAATGCTTTTTGATGTAGCGAGCCATCGGCGTTGCGGTCAAAAAAACATCCCAATTCGTTTTCCAGTTCCTGAATACGTTCGACTGATCTGACACATAGATTCCAGGCAAGGTCCTGGCGCGGCAGCCATTTACCACCGATGATGGTGTCCATAAAATGCCGTTCTATCGAATCACCGCTGGCAACCGCGACGTTGTAACCGCCTTGTACCATGCGCGTACAACCACATTTTCCGAGTAAACCCTTGACTGCGATAGTAACGTCAAGGCCAGGATTCGATTGCTTTGCGTGCAAAGCGGCAAACAGTCCAGCACCACCTGAACCTAAAATCAGAATATCCGTTTTATACCGTTCGATGTGCATGAGTTAAATCTGCAAAAGAAAAACGACGCCGATTACAAAAGCGGCAACGGCGCCAGGAATTACCCAACCCGTGCGGGCATCGGTGCGTGTCGGCCATTCAGTGAACTCCAGCACCAAGATGCGAACTCCGAAAAAGAAATGAATTGCGAGTAATACCACTAAACCCCACTCGGCGAATTAAAAACGGCAAGGTCCGCTAACACGAGGTACTTGTCTAGATTTTGCGCGCCGCCCAAAGCGGTACCCAGAAGAAAAAAATGCGCAGGCAAAAAAAGCGCTAATGCGATGCTCGACAATCGATGACCAAGAAACGCAAATAACTCTTGTGCGTTCTGTGCGGACTTAGTAGTGATTTGCGCATGTTAAGAACCTGTAACAGCAATTACGGCGCGCAGGCCCAGCGTTAAAAGCAAGAGTGCAAAACAAAGCACGCTTGCATCGATAACCCGGTTACTAAACGTAGACCATTCCCGCAAAATAGTA